>NZ_SRLB01000012.1 GCF_004745635.1 Methylobacterium nonmethylotrophicum
GGGCGGTGATGCGCGAGCCCTGTAACCAAACCCCGCCCGCCCACGGACTCACCCCCAAAGGGAACCCACGGATGACCTCGCCTCAGTCTCGCGGGTCCGGTGCGTGCCGGGTCGCCGCAGCGTCGCCCGGCCGTCGCGCCCGGACCGCCGCCCTCCTGGTAACGGTCGGGGTGACGCTTGGCGGCTGCG
Source organism: Methylobacterium nonmethylotrophicum (assembly GCF_004745635.1). Classification (GTDB taxonomy): domain Bacteria; phylum Pseudomonadota; class Alphaproteobacteria; order Rhizobiales; family Beijerinckiaceae; genus Methylobacterium; species Methylobacterium nonmethylotrophicum. Next base: position 190 of record NZ_SRLB01000012.1, read on the forward strand.
TGGGCTTCTCGGCCGACGGTGGTCTTGGCCCGGCGCACGGCTACGCCGCCCTGGAGCTGCGGAAGGACATCGTGAAGGTGTCCGACGAGACAGCGGCAATCGGCGCCGCGGCCCGTGCGGAGCAATTGCTGCGGCGCCCGCTCACGCCCGACAGCGCGGTACAGGTCGCCCTCCTGAAGAACCGCGCCCTGCAGGCGTCCTTCAACGACCTCGGCGTGTCGGAAGCCGAGTTCGTCCAGGCGACGTTGCCGCCGGTCCCGCGGCTCTCCCTCAGCCGGACCGGGGGCGACTTCACCCTGGAGGTCGAGCGCTCGCTCACCGCGAGCCTCATCGAGCTCCTGACGCTGCCGGTCCGCATCCCCATCGCGCGGAACCGTTTCAGGGCGGAGCAGTACCGCGCGGTCGGGCAGGTCCTGCGCCTCGCCGGCGAGGCGCGGCGCCAGTTCTATCGCACGGTGTCGGCGAACCAGTCCGTCGCCTACCTGGAGCAGGCGCTCGCGAGCGCCGGCTCCGCCTCCACCCTGGCCAAGCAGCTCGGCGAGACGGGCGCGTTGAACAAGCTGGAGCAGGCGCGCGAGCACGCCTTCTACAGCGAGCTCGGGGCGCAGCTCGCCAAGGCGCGCGTCCTGCAGCGGGTCGAGCGCGAGAAGCTGATCCGCCTGCTCGGCCTGTGGGGGCGCGAGATCGACTTCAAGCTGCCGAACGGCTTGCCGTCGCTGCCCGGTCGGCTGGTGAGCGGCACCCAGATCGAGGCCGAGGCGATCAAGAAGCGCGCGGACATCCAGACGGCGCGCTTCGAACTCCAGTCGCTCGCGGGCCAGTACGGCCTCAACCAAGTCAGCGGCTTCATCAACGTGCTCGATATCGGCTACTCCGACCGTTACGAGCGCTCGAAGGCGTTCGAGCTGAACGAGCAGGGCGGCTTCAACGTCACGCGCGACAAGAGCTTCGGCCGCGGCTACACCGTCGACTTGGTCATCCCGATCTACGACTTCGGGACGACGGTGGTGCGCGGAGCGCGGGAGGCTTATCTCGGCGCCGCCCATCGCCTCGCGGAGAAGGCGGTCAACGCCCGTTCGGAGGTCCGCGAGGCCTACCAGCGCTACCGCGGCCAATACGACATCACCCGGCACTACCAGGGCAGCGTGCTGCCGCTGCGCAAGACGATCCAGGACCAGGCGTTGCTGCAGTACAGCGGCATGCTGATCGACGTCACCACGCTGATCATCGACGCCCGCTCGCGGATCCTGAGCAATATCCAGGCCATCGAGGCCCAACGCGACTTCTGGATCGCGGCGACCGACCTCAGGGCGGCCGTCATCGGCGGCGGCTTCACCGGCGAAGGCTTCGGGGGCGAGTCGGCCGGAGCCGAGGCGGTGGCCGGCGGCGGAGGCGAAACCCTCGCGGCCGCCACGCCCGGCGGCTGATGCCGCTCCCCCACGAGACCCATGGAGAAACCGATGACTGACATCTCGCGAAGGGGACTGCTGGGCGCCGGGGGGCTCGTCCTCGCAGGAACGTCCATGATCAGCGGCCGCACGCAGGCCGCCGGCCTGCCCGAGGCTCCCTCGATGGACAAGGCGACGACGCAGCCGCCGCTCGTGCCGACCACTGGGGTGGACTACCAGCCGGTGGTGACGCTCAACGGCTGGACGCTGCCCTGGCGCATGCGCGGGGACTGGAAGGAGTTCCATCTCGTGGCCGAGCCGGTCGTGCGCGAGATGGCCCCCGGGATGAAGGCGCATCTCTGGGGCTATAACGGGCAGTCTCCCGGGCCGACCATCGAGGCGGTAGAGGGCGACAAGGTGCGCATCTTCGTCACCAACAAGCTGCCGGAGGCGACCGCCGTCCACTGGCACGGCCAGACCCTGCCCAACGGGATGGACGGGGTGGCGGGCCTGAACCAGCCCGGCATTCCGCCGGGCAAGACGTTCGTCTACGAGTTCATCCTGAGGCGCTCGGGCACCTTCATGTACCACCCGCACTCGGACGAGATGGTCCAGATGGCGATGGGCATGATGGGCTTCTTCGTCGTGCATCCGCGCGATCCCGCCGAGCGGCGGGTCGACCGCGACTTCGTCTGGCTCCTGAACGCCTACGACATCGAGGCCGGGTCCTACGTGCCCAAGGTCAACACGATGCTCGACATGAACATGTGGTGCTTCAACAGCCGGGTCTGGCCGGGCATCGAACCCATGGTCGCGCGCCAGGGCGACAAGGTGCGGATGCGCTTCGGCAACCTGACCATGACCAACCACCCGATCCACGTCCACGGCGTCGACTTCAAGGTCACGGGCACCGACGGCGGCTGGATCCCGCCCGAGCGCCAGTGGTTCGAGGTCTCCGCGGACGTCGCGGTCGGCCAGATGCGGGCCATCGAGTTCAACGCCGACAACCTGGGGGACTGGGCGGTCCACTGCCACAAGTCGCACCACACCATGAACGCCATGGGCCACTCGGTGCGCACCTACATCGGCGTGAACCTGAAGAGCACGGCGAAGCGCATCCAGAGGATCGCGCCCGGCTACATGCCGATGGGCTCGACCGGCATGGGCTCCATGGCCGAGATGGAGATGCCGCTCCCCGAGAACACGCTGCCGATGATGACCGGCGCCGGCCCGTTCGGATCGGTCGAGATGGGCGGCATGTTCACCGTGCTGAAGGTCCGCCCCGACGTGGCGCCCGGCGACTACAGGGACCCCGGTTGGTACCAGCACCCGGAGGGCACGCTGGCCTACGAGTGGACGGGCGAGCCCCTACCCGAACCCAGCCGCGATCCGAACACCCCCCGGGGCAAGCGCGCCCGCGAGACGGACCTGCGCGTGGTCGACCCGCGCAAGCGCCGGACGGCCTCCAACTCGGGCGGTCACGGAAACCACTGACCCGGCGATGCCGGATGTCATCCGAGCTTCCGCCGGAACGGCGCCCCGATGCGGGCGCGGACCGGCGGACGAATTCGGGTGGACCTAGTCCGCCCGAAAGCCGCTGCGCGGGCACCATCGCCCCCTGAACAAGTGCCCGTGCAGCGGCACAGCGACCATCAGGAGAATACGATGAGGAAGGTACCTCCCTTCGCCCTCGCCGCGCTGCTGGCCCTGGCGAGTCCGGCCTGGGCGCAATCGGTCAAGGCCACGGTCACGAAGGTCGACGAGGCGTCCGGCAAGGTCACGCTGGACCACGAGCGCATCCCGAAGCTCGACATGGACGCCATGACCATGGCCTACAAGGTCAAGGACCCGGCGATGATCAAGGACCTGAAGTCCGGGGACAAGGTCGAGTTCGACGTCGACGAAGCCGGCGGCCAGTACACCGTCACCAAGATCCAAAAAGCCAAGTAGCGCCTCGAACGGGCCCGCCGCGCGGACACGCCCGATCCCGCGCGGCGGCCCCATGCCGCGGAGGAAGTCACATGCGACGTTTATCCCTGTTCGCCGCCGCCATGGCCGTGGCGCTCGCCGGCCCGGTATCGGGGGCGGCTTGGGCGCAACCTGCCAAGGGTGCCCCGGCCGCCCTGGAGCGCGTGCGCGAGGTCATGGCCGACCGCTTCAGGAACCTCAAGCTGACCGGCGACCCCGACCGGGACTTCGCCGAGCTCCTGATCGCGAGCTACGAGCAGTCCCTCTTCCTTGCCAAGGCGCAGCTCGACTACGGCGGCGACCGGCAGCTGCGCGAGACCGCGCAGAAGATCCAGGACGAGCAGCAGCAGAAGATCGACGCCCTTAAGGAATGGCAGGTCCGGAACCGACAGTCGGACTACCGGCCGCAGCCGAACCAGACGCCGTCCGGCCAGGGTCCGTTGGACCGCCAGGCCCAGGCGGGGGGCTCGGCCCAGCCCGCGTCGCCGTCGCCCGCTCCGGCGTCCCCCGCCAAGCCCGTCGCCAACACGCCTCTCGTGAGCGGGACCGTCCAGAAGGTCGACGAGGCCTCTGGCAAGGTCACGCTGGACCACGAGCGCATCCCGAACATCGACATGGACGCCATGACCATGGCCTACCGGGTCGCCGACCCCGCCATCCTGAAGGGGGTGAAGGCCGGTGACCGGGTCCGGTTCTCCGCCGACCGGGTGAACGGGCAGCTTGCCATCACGCGCATCCAGAAGGCGCGGTGAGAAGACCAATCCGACGAGAGCGCGCTCATCCCAGGTCGGCCGACGGCGCCCCCGCACCTGACGCGTGGGCGGCCCGGCTCGAAACCGGTCACTCAGGACACCTCCATGCGAACCGCCAAGATCGTCTTCCTCACGTTGCTCTCGGCCGGCATCCTGGCGACGGTCGCCGCCGCGGCCGTGGTCTACGCGGGCGTCTTCAACGTCGCCGCCACGGAGCCTCACTGGGCCCTGACCACGTGGGTGTTGGACACGGCACGGGTGCGCTCGATCCGAGCCCATGCGGCCGGCCTGCTGCCTCCGCCGGGCTACGACGAGCAGACCAGGTTGGTGCCGGCCGTCGGACACTTCGCCGAGCACTGCGCCACGTGCCATGGCGGACCGGGCGCCAAGCGCAGCGAGGTGGCCGAGGGCATGTATCCCGAACCGCCCAACCTCAAGGGTGCGGCGGGGCGCTACAGCCCGGGCGAGCTGTTCTGGATCCTGAAGAACGGGATCAAGATGAGCGGCATGCCGTCGATGGCGAGCGACGGGGACGAGATGCTCTGGTCGACGGTCGCGCTGCTGCGGAAGCTGCCGGACCTGTCCGACGACGACTACAACGACCTGTGGATGCAGGCGCAGGCAGCCGGCGACCACGGCAGCATGAATCATGGTACCGCCGGCATGGACGGCACGAAGCCGGCTGACCTACCCTCGACTGCGTCGCAGCCGGACGGGGGCCCAGGCCACAAGCACAGCCATTGAAGGCCGCGGCCCGCGACGCGGTCGCCGACAGGGCCTTCACACCGGCCCGGCGGCGCATTGGAGGCCCGTCCGTCGTCCCCCGAACCAAGCCGTCGCGGCATACGCGTCCAGACGGCATGGGCGGCAGGATCGGACGCTTGCCGTCAGCCGCTCCGACCCTGCGGCCTTCGGCGGCGAAGGTCGCGCGGAATGGCACGCGGCCAGATGAACACAAGACCGCACGGAGACTTGCAATGAAGACCCACGCGATACCGTTGATTCTCGCCCTCAGCCTCGCATCCGGTTCTGCCCTCGCCCATGGCGAGCCGCCCCAGGCCGTGCACGGCGGCCTCGTGCAGGAGGCCCAGGAGCTCTGGCTGGAACTCGTGGTGAAGGACACCGACGTGACGGTCTACATCCTGGACGAGATGCGCAAGCCCGTTCCGGCAGCGCAGGTCTCAGGCACCGCAACGGTGCTCGTCGGCGGCAAGAGCTACAAGGTCGCCCTCAGCCCGGCCGGGGCCAACAGCGTGCAGGGCAAGCTGCCCGTCGCGGCGACCGGCCAGGTCGTGGCCACGGTGTCGCTCAAGGTCGGCGGCAAGGCCGCCTCCGCGCGGTTCACGAACAAGGCTTGAGCGGCCGGGTTCACGAACCGGCGGCCGGGACGGTGACGGTCGGCGCCGCGGCTCGCTTGTCAGGCGGGCCAGTTCGCCGGCCGTCCCAGGAAGCCGCGGCCCGGCATGCCGCGAAGCCATGCCACGAAAGCGTCCACCCGGTCGGGTGCGAATTGGTTCCGGTGACCGTAGAAGCGCGGAAGGCCCCGTCCTTCAGGGCGGGGATGGATATCGCCGGCCGCGACAGAAGCCTGCCCGGGCACCGATCCAATCCCCTTGCCTTCGTTCCGCATTCGTTCTATCCTTGGCCTGTGCTTCGCGTCCAAGCATACCGGTTCGTCCTCCGGCCCGACGGCGCGCAGGAACGGCTCATGCGCCGCTCCTGCGGCGCGCGCCGCTACGTCTTCAACAGGGCCCTCGCCCTGCGGAAGGAAAGGTACGCCGCCGGCGGGAAGCACCTCTCCTGCGCCAACCTCTGCAAGCACCTCACCGGCTGGAAGGCCGAACCCGACACTTCCTGGCTCAAGGAGGTGCACAGCCAGGTTCTGCAGCAGGCGCTCAAGGACCTCGACCGCGCCTACCGCAACTTCTTCGAGGGACGGGCCGAGTTCCCCAAGTTCAAGAGGAAGGGCAAGAACGACGCCTTCCGCCACCCGCAGAAGGTCGAGCTCGACCAGCCGAACGGGCGCATCCGCCTGCCCAAGCTCGGCTGGATGCGCTGCCGCGCCTCCCGCGCCGTCGAGGGCGGGGTCGGGCAGGTCACCGTCTCGCTGAAGGCCGGCAAGTGGCACGTCTCGGTCCAGACCGAGCGCGAGGTCGAGCGGCCGGTCCACCCGTCGACGACGCTTGTCGGCATCGACGTCGGCGTGACGCGCTTCGCCACGCTGTCCGACGGCACCGTCATCGAGCCGGCGAACGCGTTCCGCAAGGCCGAGGCGTCGCTCGCCAAGGCGCAGCGGCCGATGGGCCGCAAGACCAAGTTCAGCCGCAACTGGAGGAAGGCGAAGGCGAAGGTACAACGGGTCCAGGCACGCATCGCCCGCATCCGCTCCGACTTCCTGCACAAGGCCTCGACGACCGTCAGCAAGAACCACGCGGTGGTCTGCGTCGAGGACCTGGACGTGCGGGCGATGACGGCGAGCGCGGCCGGGACGGTCGAGGAGCCGGGCGTGAACGTCCGGCAGAAGGCGGAACTGAACAAGGCCATTCTGGACCAGGGCTGGGGCGAGTTCCGCCGGCAGGTCGGGTACAAGCAGGAGTGGCTCGGCGGCTGGTTGCTGCCGGTGCCGGCTCCGAACACGAGCCGGACGTGCCCCGAGTGCGGGCACGTGGCGGCGGGGAACCGCCCGAGCCAGGCCGTGTTCCGGTGCGTGGCGTGCGGCCATGCGGGGAATGCGGACGACGTGGCGTCGATCAACATCGCAAGGGCGGGGCACGCCCGGTTAGCCTGCGGAGATGCTTCGCCCGTTCGGGCGTCGGCCCAGGAACCCACCGAGGCGGGCCCGGCCCTGGCGGCCTGACACGCGGTAGGAATCCCCGTCCTTCAGGGCGGGGAGGATGTCAACTTGAGTGTGATCTCGGTCTATCGCCATCGCGAAGGTTTGCGCGGCAAAGGGGGGGCGGCTTGGACGCAGCGGTTCGTGCGCGATTGCTCGCCTCCATGGAGGCGGGGCGCCTCGTCATACTCTGCGGTGCCGGCCTGTCGATGGCGCCGCCGAGTTCGCTACCGTCGGCATGGTCCGTGGCCGCCAGTTGCTACGACCGGTACGTTATGAGCATCGACCCCGCGTGCCCGCCGGAGTTGCGCGGCGACCTGGAAGCCTTGGCGGAGATCTTCGCGAGGGACGACACCCTCGGCTCGGTCTTCATCGAGGCCCTCGTTCCCTGGGAGAGCTTCGTCAGGCCGCCGAACGCCGGCCACGCGGCGGTGGCGGACTTCCTGATCACGCGCATGGCTGCCGGCGCCGTCTCGGCAAATTACGACAACCTGATCGAGCGTCGCGCGCAGGATTACGGGTTCGACCTCGCCGCCTCGCTCGACGGCGACGAGGCGACCGTGCGGGCCCGTAAGCACGCGCCCTTGCTCAAGTTCCATGGCTGCTCGGTGCGCGAGCGCCGCGCCACGGTCTGGACGGCCTCCCAGCTCACCGAGGACGGCGTGGTCGCCGCGCGCATCGCCAAGACCAAGACCTGGATGGCGGCGAACCTGCGCGAGAAGGACCTGCTCGTCGTCGGCTTCTGGTCGGACTGGTCCTACCTCAATGCCGTTCTCGCCGAGGCGATGACGGGCGTCGCGCCGCTGTCGGTGACCTTGGTCGACCTCGCGGGCGAGGACGTCCTGCAGGCCAAGGCCCCCGAACTCTGGACGTTGGCCAATTCGGGGAACGTCCGCTTCGCGCATGTCAGGCGCTCGGGGGCCGAGGTCCTGGACGAACTTCGCAGGGCGTTCTCCCAGGGTTACCTCCGCAAGGTGCTGCACGCCGGACGCGCCGCGTTGGAGAGGGAAACGGGAGCGGCGTGCGAGCCGACCTGGCTTGATCCGCCCGATCTGGGCAGCGAGGACCTCTACGGCCTTCGCCGGGACGCCGAGGGGGTGCCGGCCACCGCCGCCGCAACCTTGCGCAACCCCGGCCACTCCGAGGTCTTGGGCTACGCGCACCTGTTGCTGCGCCGCGCCGGCGCCGTCCAGACATCCATAGGCTATGATCTCGCGGGCCGTCGTGTCAGGGTCGTGAACGGTTCGGGCACGCTGCTCCAGACGACGCAGGACCGGTTCAGGGAAACGCCGTTCGACGTCGCCGACGTCGTGGTCTGCGCCGGAGCCATCGACGTCGGCCTGCCTGTGAACCTCGTGCGGGAGGGCCGTCCGGGCGACATCATCCGGCCGGGCGCATCAGCGGCGTGGCTCGACCTTCCCGCCGCACGCCAGGAGCTCGGTGTGTGATGGACATCGCGACCCAATCCGAAGTGCTGCTCCGCTCGGCCGGCTACGAGACATGGACCTGGCCGGGCGGCAGCGTGCCGGTCGTCTGCTTCGAGAACGCCTCCGTCGCCGGGTTCCTGCACGTCTTCGGGAGCGGCGAGGGCCTGCTCGCCGACTGGCGGCAAGTCCAGCAGGCCACGCTCGGCCGACATGCGGCCGCGCTGCGCTCCGCGGGCGCGAAGGCCTGGAACGTCTACGCCTTGTTCCTGGCCAGCGGTTCCGACCCCGTCCTCGCGCGGCAGATCGAGCGGATCGAGGAGGACTTCTCCATGACCCGCAAGATCGCGCGCGGCGACCTGCGCACGGCCGCCGACCTGCGCAGGACCCTGTTGCCCCTCCTGCCGGTCCTCAGCGCACCCACGATCGGCGGCGCCGACTACCAGGCGCGGTTGCGGGCGCGGTTGAGCGACGTTCCGGACGCCGCGGTGGCCGCCTTCCTGGGCGCCGCGAGCGCTTCCGACGTGGCGCGCATCCTGGTGGATGCGCCATGAGGCTCGATTACCTTGAACTGTGCGGCTTCCGGGGCTTCCGGGAGCGCCAACGCGTGGATTTCGGGCCCGGCTTCACCGTGATCTGCGGACGCAACGGCGTCGGGAAGAGCACGCTGTGCGACGCGGTCGAGTTCGCCCTCACGGGCCAGATCGACAAGTACCTCGTCGACAAGGCGGCGAAGGAAAGCCTCGACGACTATGTCTGGTGGCGCGGCGAAGGGCAGCCAGAGGCGCATTTCGTCACGGTGGGATTCCGTGCCGATGACGGGAGCGCCTTTGCCGTGACGCGCTCGCGCGAGACCGGCGCCGACCGGGACGCGGCGCGCATCGAGGCGATGCTCTGCGTTCCGGGCGCGAAGCCGGAGCGGGCGCTGCAGCAGGTTTGCAGGACCTCTATCATCCGCGACGAATGGATCGCGGCGCTCAGCCTCGACCTGACGGAAACGCAGCGCTTCGAGCTCGTACGCGCGGCGCTGGGCGCCATCGAAGGTCCGGATTACGCCGCCAAGGCGCGAGAGGTCCTGTCCGCCGCCGAGGGCACGCACAATGCCGCCGCGCACGCCTACGAGGAGGCGCGCGCGCGCCTGACGGCGGCGTTGACCGACCTGGAGGAAACCCGGGACGTCGCCCTGAAGGCCGGCGACATCGCCGCGGCCCTGTCCAGCCTGGATGGGCTGACGGCGGCCGGCGGCCAGGACTTGGGGAGCCGGGTCTCGGCGGCGCGGCAGGCGCTGGCCGGCCGCCGGCTGGGCCTCGGCGAGATGGGCCGGGTCGCGGACGAGGTTCGCGCGGTGACCGCGTTGCGCGACACGGTCGCGGGCCCCGACTTTCGGGCGGGCCGGGACGCGGCGGCGGTGGCGGCGGCCGAGGCCGAGGCCGCGGTCCGGGAGGCCCGCCACGCGCTGGAGGCCGCCGAGGCGCGCCTTCGCCGGGAGCAGGAGACCGACGCGCTCGCCGCGTCGCTGGCCATCCTGGTCGACCATGGCAGCCGGGTCGGGCTTCATGACGACCGCTGCCCGCTCTGTCGCGCGCCGCAAGGCGCCTCCGAATTCGAGACAGGGCTCGCGGCTGCGCGTGAGCGGCTCGCCGCCCGGCACTCGGGGGTGCCGGAGGCGCGCGCCGAACTCGCGGCGGCCCGGACCCGGCACGAGGCCGCGGCCGAGATCCTGCGGGAGACCGAGGCAGCGGTCCTCCGGTTCGCGTCCGCCGAGGCCGAGCTGTCGGCCCGCGAAGAGGCGCTGTCGGCCGAGCTCGTGCGACGCTCGCTGGACGGGAAGCTCGCGCACGACGCCGGCGCCCTCGACGCGGCCGTGCAGGCCGAACGGAGTCGGTTGATCGACCTGGAGCGGAGCATCCTCACCTTGGAGGCCTCGCAAGCGGTGGAACGCGTGACGGATCTCGAAGCGCACGTCGAAGCGCTCCGGGTGGAGGCCGACGCCGCGGGGGACCGGCTCGCGCGGGTCCGGACGGCCGTGACCACCGCCCGGACGCTGGACCGTACCGTCCGCAGGACGAATGCCGAGATCATCGACGAGCGCCTCGCGGTCATCAGCCCGCTGCTGAACGAGCTGTACCAACGGCTACGCCCGCATTCCGAGTGGCGCACCATCGATTACGGCATCCGCGGCGACGTGAAGCGCTTCCTGAGCCTGAGGGTCGGCAACGGGCTGAACCCGCAATTCGTCTTCAGCAGCGGGCAGAGGCGCGCAGCCGGCCTAGCCTTCCTCCTCTCCGTGCACCTGTCCCGACCGTGGTGCACCTGGCGGACGCTCATGCTCGACGACCCGGTTCAGCACATCGACGATTTCCGGGCCCTGCACCTCGTCGAGGTGCTCTCCGCCCTGCAGCGGTCGGGTCGGCAGATCGTCTGTGCCGTCGAGGACCCCTCGCTGGCCGAGTTGCTGTGCCGGCGCCTGATCAGCGAGCCCATGGCCCCCGGCCGGCGTCACGACCTGGATCTGGTTTCCGGGGGCGGGGCCTCGGTCACGCGCTCGACGGACATTGCACCGGCGATGGCGGGCGTGCTCGGGAGGACCAGGGACCTGAGTGCGGCTGGCTGAATCGGCGCGGGTGTCAGCCAGAGCGTCGCGGCCTATCTTGCCGGGGCGTGCTCGCCTCGGCCCAACGGCGTCGAGGACGTCCGGCGGGACAGGACGGCGTGTTCTATCCCTTCCCAGGGGGCTCGGCTCACGATGGTTGCCCCCGTCCGACCAAGCCCGCGGCGCCGGCGAGCCCGTCCCGGCCGTGCGCGGGAGCGTCCGGGCCGGCCGATCTCAACCCGCGACGTCGGGCCAAGACCGCGGCGGCCGGGAGACGAAGGCGGGCCGGGATTCGGTCGCCCGCCGCCATGCGTCCACGAAGACACCGAGATGCGGGCGCGCCAAGCGTTCGGCTCCCAGGTACCAGATCAGGCCGTCCACGGCCGCGTCGTGGGCCTCCGGGCTGGTCTTTCCGGTGAGGTGCGCCCAGCGCAGGTACAGCACGAAGAGGTTCAGGCAGTCGGTCTCGCAGTAGGCCCGCACGCGCCCGATCTCGCCGCGGGCGACCATGGCGGCGACCTGCGAGCCGTGCTCGCCCAGCTTCCCGGGCAGGGCCACGAGCCCGGCGGCCTCCTCCAGGGTCAGGCGCGCGCAGGCCCCGTACTCGGCCATCGCCTCCATCAAGTCCGCATGCCAGTCCACGGCGTAGCGGCGGCCGTAGCCGTCTCACTTGGTCCCCCTCCTGTACCAGGAGGGCACCGCGATACCGTGCATCAACGAGCGCAGCAGGAGCGTGGGGAGGTCGAAGCTGCGGCCGTTCCAGGTCACGACCCTGTAGCGGCCGGCCGCGAAGAACTTCCAGAAGGCCCGCAGCAGGCGCTCCTCGTCCCATCCTGGCTCGCCCCCGCTCCGGCACGACCGGATCTGGTATGCCTCGGTCCCGGTCGCCGCGTCGCGGGCGATGGCCGCCTCGACGAAGGAGACCGCGATCACCTTGTGCCAGGCCGCCTTCGGGAACCTGTCGGACGGCCAATCCGCCGGGACCTTCTCCTCGTCGGGCACCGTCTCGATATCGAGGACGAGCAACGCCTGGTGGAGGCCGACAGGCTCCGCGGCGCCGGCCCACGCCTCCGGCCAGGCCGGACGGTGTCTCCGCGGGGTCGCGGGGGCTTGGCCGTCGAGCGACGTCGCGCCCGCAGCGGGGCCGACCGTGCCGCCCGATGTTGGGGTGCCACGGCGCGCGGTCACGTTCGCGATGGACCTCAGGGACATGTTCGAGACCTCACAGGGTTCGCGCCGCGGCGCGGATGCTACTCCGAGGCATTGCCACCACATCTGAACGCACCCGGACTTAGGTGGCCATATCCCGGGGCGGCTCCCCCCGCGCGCGGCCCGGCCTATGGGAAGGGGGACTGCGCCGTCAGGTCTGCGCCGCATCCCACCTCATGGCGGTGCCGGACCCCTCAACCACTTACGGCGAAGGGGCGGTCTCGGAGAGTTCCCTTACGGAATCGAGAAACCCGGCGACGTCGTCCGGATGGACGGCCAGCCCGCCTTCCGGAAGCCGCTCGAAGCGCAACCCCTCCCGCCCGAGGAGCGACAGCGGCGAAGCGTCGGCGAGCAGCCCGTCCACTTCCTCGGCCACGAGGTCGAAGGCGTCCAGCGCCCCCTCGACGGCCTCGCCCGCGCGCAGGTCCGCGAGGGGGACGTAGGGCCTCGGCACGGGGGGACGCCGCTTCGGCCAGGTTCGCTTGCCGAACCATTCGAGCTCGTCCCGGTGAAGGCACCAGACGGCCTTCGTCGCCGTCCGGTACTCGAACCTCACGGCGCGTGCGCCGTCCAGCACCGGCCCGTCCTCGGCCGCCACCACCAGGGCCTGCCAGGACCGCCGGAAGGTCGGGTCCGTCGGATGCTTCCCGAAATGGCCGGCGGCGTCGGCCATCCCCTGCCACGCGTCGCCCTTGGGTCCGGCGGACCTGCGCCCGCCCGTCATGCGCCCGAGCGCGTCGACCTCCGAGACGTGCAGGCAAGGGACGGGCTTGCCGCCCAGTAGGCGGGCCTCCATACGCAACGCCACGCCATCCAGGACGGGGGGCTCCCCCGCCTCCAGGCATTCGAGGAGGCCGTCCCACACCTCGCGGAACCTCCCCCTGTCCGGGTTCTGGTTCAGGAGGGCGGCGACCTTCTTCGCGCTCAGCCACTCGTCGGTCATGAGCCGGTCCCTGCCGCGCCCGATGGCGGCGGCGAGCGCGTCCATCTCGGACCGGTGCAGCCGGAAGGCGCCGACCTCCGTCCCCTTGGCCATCGCGCTGTGCCACTCCCGGCCCGCCGCCCTGCCGACGCCGGTCTCCTCGTAGGAGCGCCGGATCTCCATCCAGAGATCCTTGAGCGCCGGCGTGGCGTAGGGCGACGTCGAGATGGCGCGCCCCGCCTCGTTGATGGTGAGCCACTCCTCGGACGGCTCGATCAGGCCGGCGACGCCGGTGAGCTGCGCGAACCACGCGATCTCGGCCCTGTCCAGCGCGGGGACGGGGCTGCCGTTCGCCCCGCGGACGAACCCGAACCCAACCCGGCGCCCGTCCCGGACGACCTGCCCGTCCCGCATGCAGTCCTCGACCATCCGGTCCCATTGCTCCCGGAACCGGGTCAGGCGCTTGCTGACGCCCAGCGCGCGCATCACCTCCCACACCGACGCCTGGTCGGCGCGCTTGGCGGGCAGCGTGGGACCCTGGACGCCCAGGTGCCGGCGGAACACCTCCAATCCCCGCTCGTGCACGTGGAGCTTGGGCTTGCCGCCGTCGCGCAGCAGCCGGATCAGGGGGCCGCCCTCGAACGCGCCGAGCGTGCCGGCCAGCGCCGCGTCCCAGACGGCCGTGAAGGCGGGGTGGTAGGGGTTCAGGTTGCAGGCGAAGGCGGCCTCGGTGCGCGTCAGCCATCCGGCCTGGCGCTCGGCGCCGAAGTTGTCCGGCATGGTCCCGGCCGCCAGCATCCGCCCGGATCGCCTGAAGACCTCGACGCCGACGCGTGGCACGTCGTCGACGTGGACGTAGAACGCGCGCTGGCGCTCGAACCTGTGGAAGCCCGCATGGACGGCGACGCCCGCGACCTCAGGGGTCAGGCCAGCCCGCGCCGCCTCCTCCAACTCGCCGAACAGGTCCTTGAGGTGGGGGTCGTCCGTCCGGATGCCGATGGCGCGGGCCACCTGGACGCGGTGCAGCATGCCTTCCAGGCGCCGCGGGCCCTCGCGCTCGGCGAGCAGGTAGTGGATGCCATCCAGGCTACCCATGACCGAGAAGGCGTCCGCCCACCGCTCCGCGTCGACGGGCGCGCGGGGCCCCGCCCCTCTGGCGCCCGACCGTCGGCCCTCCTCCAGGCGACCGATGGCCTCGTCCATCTCGGACGCCTCCTCCCGGTCCTCCTCCCCGCCCGCCTCCGCCGGCCGGTCCCGCACGATCTCGCGCGCGAGCGCCGCCGCGTCCTGGCGGGGCGTGTCGTAGACCCGGGCCACCGACAGGTCGCCGATGGCCTCGGCGTAGATGCGCTGCGTGTCGAGCGGCATCCCGTCGATGCAGACCATCGCCTCGACCACGGAGGACATCTGCCGCGGGTCGGATCGGTCGAGCGCGGGGTCGAGGCGCCTGGCGCGCCCGCAGCGCTGGACGTGCTTGACCAGGGACGAGGTCGCATCAAAGGCGACCACGCCGCGCGCCTGCGGCAGGTTCACCCCCTCCACGAGCACCTTGTCGTTGACCAGCGCCCGCAGGTGCCCGTCCCGCAGGTCTAGAAGGTTGGCCTTCAACGCCTCCAGGCCGTCGCTGCCCTTGACCCCGCGGGCCGGCATGCCCGCCGCCGTCATCGCGGCGGCGAGCCCCTCGGCCTGCCGGATGCCGTTGGCGTAGCCGAAGAAGGCCTTGTCGCGCAGGCGCAGGCCCGTGGCCGGCTCCTCGTAGGTGGCGAGGAAGCCGACCAGGGCTTCGTGTCCGGCCTTCCTGAGGATGGCGCGCCTGAGGGCGGGGTCGTCCGGCAGGGCGCCGACGACGTCGACGCGCAGGACGTAGTTGGCCACGGGGGAGATGATCCCCTCGCGCCGTAGGCGCTCGTCCGCGACCTTGATGACCTCGTTCTCCGAGCCGAGCAGCGCGTGCACGGTCTTGTTCGCGTCGAAGGCGGGCGTGGCGCTGAACGCCGTGACCACGGCGTGGTCGAGGAACCGGCGGATCAGGTCCTGCCGCAGGTCCGAGAGCCCGCGGTGGGCCTCGTCCATGACGACCGCCCCGACGTCGCCGGGGAGCAGCCTGCCGTCGCGGAGCATGTTGACGAAGAGATCGTAGCTCATCACCGTCACGTTGCGCGGCCGGTCGTCCGGCGCGAGGAGCCCGGACACCTGCAGGGCCGGGAAGCGCTCGCGGAACGTCTCGACTGTCTGCCGGATGAGGTGGCGCGAGGGCTCCAGCACGATGGTCGGGACCGCCAGGCGCGCGCCGCCCGCGTCGAGACCGGTCGCCTCCACCAGCCTGACGATGATCTCGGTCTTGCCGCCCGCGGTGGGGATCACCGCCAGGGCCCGCGGGTCGCACGCCGGGTCGGCGAGGTGGGCCGCCAACGCCGCCAGGGTCTCGGCCTGGTGGTCCCAGAGCGGTCGGCCGCGGGAGCCGGCGTGCCCGAGCCCGGCGACGAGGTTGTTGCGCACCGCCTGCAGGGGGAGCGCGCGCAGCAGGTCGTGGACCTTGAGGTGCGTGCCCCCAAGACCGGCGGCGCTCCCGCGCATCGCGTCCGCGAACCAGGACCCCGACCCGCTCAATTCCTTCACTCCGACGCGACGCGCGCGGCCGCCTCGTGCCCAGTTTGGGAAGGACCGGGCAATCCACAACCCGGGCGCCATCGCTGACGACGCGACGCCTCGACGGACGGTCGGCTCCGTCGGCGGACACCGGGCGCACGAACGCGCCGACGACAGGTTCCGGGGCCGGGCCGGCCGGCGCGCGCCCCTCCGGCTCGACCCGGTACGGGCGCGCCCTTGCCATTCCTGCGAAAGCGGCGATCGTCTCCCCTGTCAGGCGCTCCCGCCGCGTCATCCCGGAGGCTGACATGAAGGCCGGAAACCAGAACCGCGTCGTCCTGCTCGGGGAAGGCGGCAGCCCATGGGGCGTGGCCCTGGGACACGACTGCAAGGCGGAGCACGAGCACGGCTGCGCCGGGCTCCGCGCGTGGCTCGGCGTGGCGGAGGACGCCATCACGGTCGAGGATGCCCTGTGCCGGCCGAAACCGGCCGGACCCGACTGGGCGTTCGTGCAGCACGACGACCCGAAGCTGGCCACGCTGCTCGTCCTCAACGACGCCTACGCCCGGGACTGGGCCGCCAAGCGGCAGGGGGTGCGCCGGAAGCACCTGCGCGACGGCGAGGGTTTTCACGACGCCTGGCAGGAGGACGACGCCCTCGCGACCGCCTACGACGAGGCGAGCGCGGCGCTCGCCGCGTTCCGGCCCGACGACAGGCGCCTGCTCGCCGACCTGGCGGGAGCCCTCGCCGCAGGCCGGCTCGCTCTCGCCCACGGCGGCGGCGTCGGGCCGATACTGCTCCTCGCCGACCGGTTGCCCGGGAACGCCTTCCTGCAATCCATTCACTATGCCGCCTTCGCCGCCGCGGAGGACGAGCAGGGAACGGGCATCGACTATGCGAGGCACCCGACCCGCCTGCTGGAGAGGTGCGTTGGGTGGAGTCCCGTTCGGTAGGCGCGGTCCGGGTCGCGAAGGAACGCTTGCCCCGACGCCTCCGCGGCGTCCGGCCCGGGTGAAAGACGCCGCCCGGGCCGGGCGGTCAGGGCGCGAAGCCGGCGGAGCGGCGCCCGCGTGCCGATGGTGCCGTTTGTGGCTTTCCGGGCGGCCCCCGAAATTGGGCCCGCGTCCGATTCCCCGGCGCCGTCCAAGGGTGGGAGCGCCCTGCGGGGGCCTCCCTCCACGCGTGGGAGGGGCCGCATCGGGCTTCGGCCGGACGCCAGCCCATCCGGGTCACCGTCCGGCCATGCGTCCTGCCCCGCCGCCACCGGTCGGCCCCGCCGGCATCCGTTCGAGGCATCGCGAACGAACGCTCGTCCCGACGATGGAGGTCGCCGATGCATCCTGAGAGGATGGTGCACGTCAGTCACCGTACGCGTTCGGCGACGGCCGCGCGGCGAGCATCATTGCGCGCTCGCGAGGTCAGGCGGCACTCTGGGATTGCTGGGGCGGTGTCCAGTTCCAGGGGAGGAGTTCGTCGATCCGGCGCGCGGGATGGGCCGGCAGTCGGGCCAGCACGTCGGCCAGCCAGGCCCGGGGATCGACCGCGTTGAGCTTGGCGGTCTCGGTCAGCGTGTACAGCGCCGCCGCGCGCCGCCCGTCCGCCCGCGTCCGAGCCAGCGAACGTCCAGTTGCGGCGGCCCACCGCGATCCCGCGCAGCGCCCGCTCGGCGGCGGCGGCGTTGCTCAGGTAGACCCGCCCGTCCTCAAGGAAGCGCATGAACGCCGCCCAGCGCTTGAACAGGAAGTCCATCACCCCGGCCATCGGCGTCTTGGCCGACAGCCGGGCCCGGTTCTCCCGCAGCCCCCCCCAGCGCGACGACCAGGCTGGCCGCTCCGGCCAACATGGGTCGCTGGACGCTCAAGCGCGTCGAGGACGGCTTCACCGGGTTCTTCGGACGGATCAAGCGCGGGCTCAAGCCTGGATTCCCACGCTTCAAGCCAGTCTCGCGCTGGAACACCTTCGGCCTGCTTGAGGCCGCAGGCCTGCGGCACGAGGGCGACCGCATCCGGCTCAAGGGTTTTGACCGCCCGATCCGCCTTAACCACGACCGGGCGCTTCCGTCCGACGCCAAGATCCTGGGCGTGACGTTCACCCGCAAGGGCCGGCACCGGTACGTCGGCTTCACCGTCGAGACCAATGAGGTGGTGGCGGCTACGCCACCCGCCGGCGAGGCGGTGGGCGGCGACCTTGGCGTCGAGGCGCTGCCGCATCCCGAACGTCCGACCAGCCTCGCGTCGCGAGCGCGAGATCCGGGTGTCCCGCCGGGCGCTCGCACGATGCCGCAAGGGCTCGAACCGCCGGCGCAAGGTCAAGGCACGGCTGGCGCGCCAACTCCGGGCGGTGGCGAACACGCGGGACCAGCATCTCCACCGCGTCTCGGCGCGGCTGGCGCGCGAGCATGCGCTCGTCGTGCTGGAGGATCTGCGCATCCGGAACATGACCCGCTCGATTGCGGGGACTGTCGAGGAGCCGGGCACGCACGTCGCCCAGAAGAGGGGGTTGAACAGGTCCATCCTCGATGCGGGATGAGGCAAGCTCGTGCAGTTCGTCCGCTACAAGGCTGCCAGGGCCGGTGGCGAGTTGATCTGCGTCGATGCCAGGGGGACGTCGCAGGAGTGCCGGCGATGCGGGGCGGTTGTGCCAAAGCCGCTATCGCTGCGCCAGCACGTCTGCCCGTGCGGGCTGGACGAGCATCGTGACGTGAACTCGGCCGGGGTGATCCGCGACCGAGGTCTCGCGGCCAAGGCCGCGAGCGAGGGGGGCAGCCCCTCGGGGGCGCCAACGCGGGCCGTCGGGCCGTGCGTCGTCCCGGGACGCTCCTCGCCGTCTGAGGGCGGCGCTAGAGAAAGTCACGCGGGGCCATCAACCCCAAATGACGAATGACCGAAATGTCGGTCCGCCCTCGTCCGGGAATGGTCCTGCAGACATTCGGCTCGGCCTCGACCTAGCCTGACGCCCGAGCACGTCCGCCTGGATCCGATCCGAACCAAGCATCGCTTCGGGGCAGTCGCGGCCCACTTGCCCTCGCTTCGCCTTCCGGGCCGGCGTGCCGGCAGGCACGATCCACCTTGCGGCAACGCCCCTTTCGGTTGGTCCCGCGTTGCAGGCACGCGACGATCCGTCGCGGCACCCCCGGCATGCCGTTGGCTGCGATTTAACGCTCAGGCCTGAACCCTCTGGGAGCGCCCAATCCCGGCAGGGGACAAGCGAGGAAGACCGCCGTGACACATGACGATGAGGCGCTGTGGTACGATTCCGAGACGGAGGAAACGGCGAAGAACCGATTTCCATTCTGGGATGTGCCCTGACCCTCGTTGCCACTGTTGTGGCGGTGTACCTGATCTTCTGATCCCGCCCCCTGTGACGAGCTCAAAGCCGCTTGAGAAGCCGTTTAGCCCCCACAAGGGCGCGATGCCCGAAGCGCGCCATAAGCGCCCTTCGAGCGACGGCACGCGGCGACCCCGTGGCGCGCTCGGACGCGTGGCTGCCGCGCCCGGGATGTCCACGTCGCGACCCGCGTAGGCGGAGCAACGCCGCGACGCCGAACGGAACCCGCGCCGACGTGAACGTCATCCGCGCGCCTCCGGGGCGAGTTCCTCCATGTCGGCGGCGACCATGGCGGCAAAAGCCTCGACCTCCCCGGCCTGGAGTACCGCCGCGGAACCCGCGCCGTCCCGTCGGACGGCTAAGGCCCGGTCGAGGACCGACGCCCAGCACGGCGAGAACGTAACCAGCCCGTACAGGCCGGCGTCGGTCTTCGTCGTCACCCGCCCGGTGAGCAGGGTGTAGTGCAAGCGCGCGGTGCCGAGGACGAGGGAGGACGCCTCCCAGGCGCTCGGCGCCGCGCGACGGGCGGCCGTGACCGCCTTCCCCGCCAGCAGCACGAGGTCGCGGTTGATGTCCCGCGACGAGATGCGATGCTCCAGCCCCGTCGGCGTCGTCCCTCGGGCGGCGACGGCGCCGGTCGCGAACGCGTACCGATCCAGTGCCCGGCGCCCGTGCGGTCCGGTGGGGATGAACCGCCCGCGTCGAACTTGCGGTCCGGTCACCTCCCACGTCCCGAGGCGCAACTCGTCTTCCGTGACGTAGATCCCGTCGAGTCGCGAGAGCGGATGCCCGGGCGCGATGTCCTGGTGAACGGCTTCGAGCGCCTGAGTCGGGGCCGGACCGTGCGTCCCGGCAACGAAGTTCACGTCGCTCGACCCGGACCGGAAGTCGCCCAGCACGGCGGAGCCCACGAGGTGGAGGGACCGGACGAGGCCGGGCAGGGCGGCGTCGGCGAGGGCGAGGTAGGCCTGCGCGGCCTCGGCCGCCCCTGGATCCACTGGCGTCAGGGCGGACCAGGACGAGCGCAGCAGCGGAATTCCTTTCGGACAGCGCTTTACGGGGCGTGTCATGGTCGCGGCCTCCTTCCGTTCATCACTCGCGGGGAGCGGACGGAACGTCGCCACGTCGCGTCGTCGGGCGCGGCGACGTTCCTTCCGTGGGGGCCTGCAAAGCCGGGCGTGCCGCTGCCTTCGGCGGGGGAAGGCGCTGTGCCGGACGACGGGGTGGCTTTCACGGCACGCTTCCCGGGTCGGTGACAATGGAGGGGGAGGCTGACGGGAGGCCGCGCCCGCCTTTCTCCGCCGGCCGCTCGGCTGCGCCGAGGCGGAGTGCGAAGAGGCGCGGCAGGGTTGTTTCCCCCGAGGGCGGCAAAGAGCGGGGAGCCAGCCGTTCGGGCGCGTCGGCGCCGAACCGGCGCAGGACGTCGGCGCTGGCGACCACATCCAGGTCTTCCTCCTTGGCGCGCCGCTCGATCCGCGACAGGTCGTTCATGACCGTCCCGAGCACCGTGAACTCGGCGCGCCGGCCGTCGTCGAACACGCCGGCCAGGACCGGGCCGCAGTGCAGTGCGGCGATGACCCGCAGCGTCGGGCGCCCCGCCCTGGACCGCTCGCGGTTCAGCGCGGTCAGGGTGTCGAGCATCGCCTCCGCTGCGGCCAGTGCCCGGCCAGCCTGCTCGCCGGCATCGCCGTCGAGGAACAGCGCCAGCACCCCGTCGCCGACGTACTTGTCGACTACGCCGCCATGGGTCGTCACCGCGTCATGGACGAGCCGCCGGAATTCCAGCAGCCAAGCGATGGAGAGCGCAGGCGGGTACGCCCTGGCGAGAGCCGAGGAACCCCGCAGGTCCACGCTGAGCAGGGTCGCGTGGCGCTCGGCCACGGAAGCCGTGCCGCCCGTGCGGACGACCTCGGTGGCCACGCCGTCCGGCAGGAACCTGGACAGCATCAGCCGCTCCTCCCCGGCGCGCAACGCCGCGGCGGCCGCGGCACGCATCCACGCCGTCGTCGACACGACGAAGCCCGACGCGACAGCGAACGCAGCGAGGCCCATCCCCTGGCGGACCAGGACGTGCGCGCCGTCCGGACCGAGGCGCGCGGGGTCGAGGAGCAAGGCCAGCGCCGTCGCCCACCCGGCGGCCACGAGCGCCGCGAAGAGCGCGGCGAGCCGGGGCCTGAGACGCATGCCGGTCTGCAGCAGGAACAGGTACGCCGGCAATAGGCTGACCGCGTCGGTCGCGAGGTGGGCCTCGCCGCTGTAACGAGGCACGTGGTCGGCGACCACGTAGACCGCGATGGCCGCGTCGGCGCATGTCGCCGCGAGCGGGAGCCAGGAGCGGACGCGTTCGGACCGCGCCCGGGCGCCGGCCGTTGCCAGCAGCGTGACGAGGACGTAGGCCCCGAGCACGACCCAATGACCCGTGCGTTCGCCGTGGCCGTAGTCGGCGAGGGCACCCAGCAGGAGGATGAGGACGACCCCGATCCGGGGGGCCAGCGCCCGCCGCTCGAAGCCCTGCTCGATCCGGGCGGGTAGCTCCGCCGAGAAAAGCCCGGCGGGGTCGGCCAGCGATATCGGAGGTGGTGGCATGCCGCTCACCGGGATGCCCGGGCCGCAGGTGTGCCGGCCGCAGGCATGCCGCCCACATGCAGCGTGACCGGAACATCGAAGCTGTCGAACCGGATGACGGCCGGGACCGTCGCGCCGTCTGGCAGCTCGTTCCGAAGGGGGCCGATGTCGATCCAGGCCGTGCGGTCGCCGAGCCCGTAGACGTCACCCGCCCCGACGCGCACGCCGGCCATCGCGGCGCTGTGGCCCCCACCCAGGAACCCGCGCACCTGCGACGGCTCGCCGGTGGGCAGGAGCAGTCCCACCAGCACGGCCCGGTCCGGCCCGTCGTTCTCGATGGTGAACGTGACCCGGCTCGTCTCGCCTGGTCTCGCCGGGGTGGCGGCGATCCCCTCGATGTGGATCCCGCCCGCCGTGGCGCCCTCGTCATGCGATAGGGCGGGCCCGGCCACGAGGGCAAGCGCCCCAGCCGCGGCGAATGCCCGGAACAAGTTCGTTGTCACTAGTCGATCCTGGTACGATGGCCTGGTCGGTCCCTCGGCACGACCGGCCTGCGCGAGCCTCGCCATAGGCCAGGCAGGACGCGGCGCGGGTGGTGCCGTTCGGGACACGCGAATGGACGACCGGTCGGTGGTCACGCCGCCTCGCCCTCCGCCTCGACGAGGCAGCGGTTCCCGGCCCGCCGCCGGGTTGGCGTCAGGCAAGCGGCCGAAGGGGGCAGGCACGGGACATGGCCTTGCCCGCGGGCAAGGACGCGAACCGGTCAGTCGAGCGACGCGATGAGTTCCGCTGACGGAAGCCTCGCGCGAGGCGGACGCGGGTCCGCCCCGGTTCAGGCTGCCCTGGGTGGGCGCTCGATGCGGAAAGGCGTGCCGCCCTCGACTTGCTCGTCGTTCGTCACATGGCAATCGGAGGTGCGGCTGGGCGGGTCCGTCAGCCCGGGCGCGAGCGAGGACTCGAAGGCATGGCAGGCGAAGCCGCAGCAGGTTGGGGCACAGCGCTTGCCGCCGGACGCGTGATGCATGCAGCCGTCGTCATCGGGCTCGGCCGTGAACGAAACCGGGGCGTCCTCGTGCGGCCCGGTCACGCCATGGTGGTGGCGCGCCCCGCCATGCGCGTACCGCAAGCTGTCCGCGGCGCGGGACGCAGTCACGCCGATGGGTGCGGATGCGCGCCAGATGCCGGCCGGGAAGGCCGCCAGGCACGCCGCGACCATCGCGACGAGGAGGGTCCTCAACGAAAGCAAGGTTCGTCCGCTTCGAAACACGCCCGCCTGAACTGTCTCACGGCTGTGCCGGACAATGCAAGCCAGGGGCCGCGGGATCCCGGCACTCTAGCCGGTGGATCCCGCGGGCGCGTGATTCAGGCGCCCAGCGCCCGGGCTTCGTACCCGGCTTGCTTGAGGGCCGCCACCACTCGCGACGGGTCGACGGCGCCGCGGACGGTGATCTCCCGGCTGGACAGGTCGACGTCGACCCTCACGTCGCCGTCAAGACCCTGGACGGCACGGGTGACGCCCTTGGCGCAGCCGCCGCAGTTCATGTTCGACACGTGGAAACGCAGCATGACCATCTCCTCTGTAGCGCGTTCCCCACCCACATGGTCCTTCCAACGATGGGAAGGTCAAGGGCCGGCGGCCATTCGTGCGGAAGGCGCGATCCCGTTCCTATCGGTTCCGTGGTCCAGGCCGGTGGGATCGCCGGGATCCCGTTGACCTTCCCATCGTTGGAAGCCTTATCTGTCCGTGGAAGTCGAGACAGAGGAGGGCACCGACCATGGGCCAGGACGTCGTCCAAGCTTCCACTGACCATGCCGCCCCGGGACGGCAGCTCAGCCTACCGGTGGAGGGCATGAGCTGCGCATCCTGCGTCGGTCGGGTCGAGGCCGCGCTCGGTCGGCTTCCCGGCGTCGCCGAAGCGGCGGTGAACCTGGCGACGGCCCGCGCGCGTGTGCGGTTCTCCGGCGCCGCAGACCCGGCGGCCGCCGTCCACGCCATCGAGGAGGCGGGCTACGCCGTGCCGGAGGCCCGGACCGAGATCGCGGTCGACGGCATGACCTGTGCGTCCTGCGTCTCGCGCGTCGAGCAGGCCCTTGCCCGCATACCAGGGGTGACAGGCGCCGCCGTGAACTTGGCAACGGGACGCGCGACGGTGCGTCACCCGGCGGGCGCCGTGAGGGAGGCGGACCTCCTGGAGGCCGTGGAAGGGACGGGCTACGAGGCGCGCACGGTCGGGGAGGACCGGGGCACCGACCAGGCGCGCGAGGCACGCGAGGCCGAGGCGGCCGGCCTGCGCCGCGACCTCCTGCTCGCGCTCGCCCTCGCGCTCCCGCTGTTCGCCGTCGAGATGGGGTCGCACCTCGTCCCCGCGCTGCACGCGTGGGTGACGCATACCGTCGGCATGCGTGCGACCTGGACGGCCGAGGCGGCGCTCGCTGGCCTCGTCCTGTTCGGCCCAGGCTTGCGCTTCCTCAGGAAGGGCGTCCCGGCGCTGCTGCGAGGGCACCCGGACATGAACTCCCTCGTGGCGCTCGGCACGAGCGCGGCCTATGGCTACTCGCTTGTGGCGACCTTCCTTCCCGGGCTGCTGCCGGCGGGCACGGGGAACGTCTACTACGAGGCGGCAGCCGTCATCGTCTTCCTCGTCCTGCTCGGGCGCTACCTCGAAGCGCGTGCGAAGGGACGCACGGGCGCCGCCATCGAGCGGCTGATGTCGCTCGCTCCGACGACGGCGCGCGTGGTCCGGGACGGTGGCGAGGCCGAGGTGGAGGTCGCGGCCCTGCGCGTCGGGGACGTCGTCCGGGTGCGTCCAGGCGAGAGGGTCGCGGTCGACGGCGAGGTCGTCGCCGGATCCAGCCACGTGGACGAGGCGATGATCACCGGCGAACCCGTCCCAGTCGCCAAGAACACGGGCGACATGGTCGTCGGAGGCACCGTGAACGCGACCGGCGGTTTCGACTTCCGGGTCACGCGCGTGGGCGGCGACACGGTTCTCGCGCGCATCGTGCGCATGGTAGAGGAGGCGCAGGGCTCGAAGCTCCCGATCCAGGCCGCCGTCGACCGGGTGACCGGCTGGTTCGTTCCCGCCGTCATGGCGACGGCCGCCGCGACGTTCGTCGCCTGGGTCGCGTTCGGCCCGGCGCCCGCCCTCGGCCTCGCCCTGGTGAACGCCGTCGCCGTCCTGATCATCGCCTGCCCCTGCGCGATGGGCCTCGCCACGCCGACCTCGATCATGGTGGGCACGGGCCGCGCCGCCGAACTCGGCGTCCTCTTCCGCCACGGCGATGCGCTCCAGGCCCTCCGCGACGTGGGCACGGTGGCATTCGACAAGACCGGGACGCTGACGGAGGGGCGCCCGGAGCTGACCGACCTCGCGCCGGCTGCAGGGGCAGACGGTAACGAGGTGCTGGCCCTGGTCGCCGCGGTCGAGGCCCGCTCGGAGCACCCGGTCGGCACCGCCGTGGTGGAGGCGGCGAAGCGCCGCGGGCTGGCCGTCGGCCCCGTCCAGGAGTTCGAGGCTGTGCCGGGCTTCGGCGTCTCCGGCCGCGTGGCGGGCCGAAAGGTGGAGGTGGGCGCCGACCGGTTCATGGCCCGCCTCGGCTACGACGTCTCCGGCTTCGCGCCCGAGGCGGTCCGGCTCGGCGGGGAGGGCAAGAGTCCTCTCTACGCCGCGGTCGACGGCCGGCCGGTCGCCATCCTCGCCGTCGCCGACCCGGTGCGGGAGAACTCGCCGGCCGCGGTCAGGGCCCTCCGGGCGCTTGGGCTGAGGGTGGCGATGGTCACGGGCGACAACCGCCGGACCGCCGAGGCCATCGCTCGCAAGGTCGGGATCGACGAGGTCGTGGCGGAGGTGCTGCCCGACGGCAAGGTCGCGGCCGTGAAGGGGCTTCGCTCGGCCGCGGGCGGCAAGGTCGCCTTCGTCGGGGACGGCATCAACGATGCTCCCGCCCTCGCCGAGGCGGACGTCGGCCTTGCGGTGGGGACCGGGACGGACGTTGCCGTCGAGAGCGCCGGCGTCGTCCTGATGTCGGGTGACCTGCGCGGGGTCGTGAACGCGGTCGCGGTGTCGCGGGCGGTGATGCGCAACATCCGTCAGAACCTGTTCTGGGCCTTCGCCTACAACGTCGCCCTCGTCCCGGTCGCGGCGGGCGTGCTGTATCCCCTGAACGGGATGATGCTGTCACCCGTCCTGGCCGCCAGCGCGATGGCTTTGTCCAGCGTGTTCGTGGTCACGAACGCCCTGCGCCTGAGGCGCTTCTCGCCGCCGGCCATCCCGGGCCCGGCCGGCGGCGGGACGGCCGGGCACGCCCCAGTGCCGGGACGGGTGGCCCCTGCGGAGTGAGCGGAGCGTTGCCATGCTGAACATCGGGCAGGCCGCCGAGGCGTCGGGCGTCTCGGCCAAGATGATCCGGTACTACGAGAGCATAGGCTTGATCGCCAAGGCCGGGCGCTCGGCTTCCGGCTATCGGCACTACGGCGAGGCGGACGTGCACGCGCTTCGGTTCATCCGCCGTGCCCGCGACCTCGGCTTCTCCGTGGAGCAGATCTCCGGGCTGCTGGCCCTCTGGCGCGACCGGGACCGGGCGAGCGCGCAGGTCAAGGCCATGGCGCTGGAACACGTGGCGGCATTGAACAGGAAGATCGGGGAACTGCAGGCGATGGTGCGCACGCTGTCGGACCTTGCCGAGCACTGCGGCGGCGATCACCGCCCAGACTGCCCGATACTCGACGATCTCGCGGGCGCGGGCGGCGACGTGGCCGCGGCATCGCCCGCGCCGGGGCTCCGCTTCGGCGCCCGGACGCTTCGGGAGGGCAGGCGGACCAGGAAGGTCGTGTCGGCTCCGCCGGGGTGAGGTGCCACCCGAGGAACCCGCAGGACCTCGGGTGGGGCCGAGGTGGCTCCTTCGCGGACGATCGTCGAGCGGGCCATCGTACCCCGTCCGTTTCACGGCTACTCGGCTCGCCGCTCCGCGGCGGCGTGGGCGTGGAGGCGCCGCTTTCGCTCTCGACCGGCGAGCTCATCCCGACCGTCCGCGCCGCGTGCGAGACACGCGTCTCCCGCCGGGCTCACGCTGACCGGGAGCGTGGCCCGGCATCGGACGCCGTCGGTCACCGAGCGGCCGGCTCGGTGGCGCGACCGCCGCGCGCGACATGCATGGGGGCGGGCCGCGCCGAGGCGGCCCACCGGTCCAGGAAGGCCTTGAGGTGGGGACGCTGCACGCCCTCGCGCCGGAGGTAGTCGACGAGGCTGCGCATGGACGCGTCGTGCCCTGCCTCGTCGGACTGCCCGCAGAGATAGGACCACCTGATGTACAGCCCCAGGGTGTTCAGGACGTCGCACTCGCAGTAGTTCCGGACGCGCTCGATGTCGCCCTCGGCGATATGGTGCCCGACGATCGAGCCGTGCTCGCCCGCCTTCCCGGGCAGGCCCATCGCGGTCGCCATCTCGTCGAGGCCCATGCGCGTCGAGGCGCCGTGGGCCGAGAGCAGCTCCAGCAGATCGGCGTGGTACTCCTGCGAGTACCTCGCGGAGTACCCCGACCACCTGTCGCCCCGCCGGTACCAGGCACTGGCCGGGATGCCATGGACGAAGGCGCGCAACTGCAGGACGGGCACGTCGAACGACCTGCCGTTCCAGGTGACGAGCCGGTGCGCGCCGGCGTCGAAGAGCCGCCAGAACCCGCGCAGCAGGCGCTCCTCGCCCCAGGTCGCCTCGCCTCCGCTCCGGCAGTGCTCCACGACGTAGGTCTCCAAGCTCGTCGCGGGATCGGTCACGATGCGCGCCCGGGCGTAGGACACGGCCACGACGCGGTGCCAAGCGGGCTTCGGGAACTTGTCCGCGGGCCAGTCCGCCGGCACGAGCTCCGCGTCCGGGACGGTCTCGATGTCGAGGCACAGCAGCGTCGTCGGCCGAGCCGCCGGCGCGGGGCGCCCGGACGCGGCCGACCGGCCTGGAGCCGGCCGCGCCGGGACGGGGCGGCCCTGGGGTGCCGACGCGGGGAAGGGCAGGACGCCCTGGGCAGGGAACGGCATCGTGTCAGGTCTCCAGTACGAGGGCCGGATGGAAGGCTTCGAGGTCGCCGCGGCGGCCCCGCGGGTTGGCGACGACGCGGGTCCGCCCGATCCGGAGGTCCACGGATCGGGGCACGTGGCCGTGGACCCAGAGGACGGGGGCGCCCCATGCCGTCATGAGATGCTCCAGGTCGGAAGCCTGCGCGGCCGCGCCCCAATCGACCGGGAGCCCGTGCGGGGGCCTGGGCGCCAGCGAGCGGCGGCTGGGCGCGTGGTGGGTCAGGACGATGGCTCGGTCCCCGGGCCGCGTGCCGTGCACGAGCGCGACCGGGGAAGTCCCGAAGCTTCCCGACTGGACCTTGATGCTGACGAGCGCGTCCTCGATGAAGGCGCGGCTCCGGGCGTGCGCCCCGGCGGCATCGTGCGGCAGGTAGCGGGTGCGCGGGCCGAGCCGGATGCGCCGGCAGTCCGGGTGGAACCGGCGGGCGTACCCGCGGGCAAGGGTCGCCCTGTCCCGTCCCTCGATGCCCCAGTCCGTCCAAAGCGTGCTGCCCAGGACCTGGACGCCCGTCCCGCCCGCGTCCGGGATCCGGACCGCCTCGTCGGAGAGCAGGGTGATCCCGAGGCGGGAGGCGAGGATCCGGCCTTCGCGCAGGGTGTCCGCCTTGCCCCGGCCGTTCCAGAACTCCGCGTTCCCGGGAACGAGCACGACGGGCCGCTCGCCCTGGCGCCCCGCGAGGTTGTCGGCCAACCAGGACAGGGAGGAGCCCAGGTCGTTCGACACGTTCCCGGCCACCAGGAGCGCATCGAACGCGGGCAGGGGATCCGGCAGCCGGAGGGGCGCCAAGTCGACCCTGAGGTCCGACATGACCCAGACGCGCAGCTTGGCGGCCGGGAGGCTCGCGGGAACCCGCTGCGGGACCGGCGCTGGCGCGGCATGCCCGGCCGGCGGCGGGACGTGGCGCGTCATTTCCGCTTTCCCTCCGTCGCACGCCCGCCCGCCCCGTGGCCGGCCATCAACGCGCGCAGGGCGTCGCCGCCGACGACGCGGCGGTCGAGGAGTGCCTTGGCGACCGCCTGCACGGCCTCGCCGAACCGCCAGACGAGCTTCTCGGCCTCGGCCTGGAGCCGGGCGAGGTCGGCCTCGACGGCGCCGCGCAGACCGGGGTCGTCCCGGATCGAGCGCGCGACCTCCTCCATGGTGCCGCGGTAGGCGAGGGCGTCGCCGAGGCCCAGCGAGGCGTGGATGCCGGCGACGAAGGCCGTCGCCCGGGCGAGGTCCGACGCGGCGTCCCCGCCCGCGCCCGCGCTGGCCTCCCCGAGGAAGACGGCCTCGGCCGCGCGGCCGCACAGCAGGAAGATGACCATGCGCTCCAACTCGTCCCGGGTGGGGGAGGAGCCGAGGAGCGGCTTGATGCTGGTCGCGCCGGCGGAGGCGCCACGCAGGACGAGGTCGACCTGCGCGACGCGCCCGACCCGCAGGATCTCCGCTCCCACGGCGTGGGCGGCCTCGTGGAGGGCGCTGCGCGCCCGCTCCTGGTCCGAGCGCCCGTCCTCAGGCGCCACCACGCCGAAGAGGTCCTCGGCCCGCAGCGGCCGCTCCTCGGCACGGGCACGGGCCCGGGCCTCCAGGACCCAGGCGGCCACCTGCGCGCCGGTGGCGCCGAGGGCGAGTTCGCCTAGCGTGGCCAAGTCCACGTCCGCGAGTTCGGCGCCGAGGTGCTGGCGGAAGATCACGGCCAGGTCGGGTGCCCGCGGCGGCTCGATCCGGATCACCCGGTTGAGCCGTCCCGGCCGGACCAGCGCGGCGTCGAGCTTGTCCGCATGGTTGGTGGCGCCGATTATGCAAATATCGGCCGCATTGTTTGCTGTGTAGTTGTCAATCGTCAAAAGCATATGCGTTACTATAGAGTTCCAATATTCTCTGGCTCGCTCGGTCATCGTTGCCCTGTTCGGTATACTATCGATTTCGTCAAGGAAGATTATCGACGGAGCCAACGATGCAGCATGCGAGAATTCTGTATCTATCTGCTTAATAACCGCGTCGAGATAACCACTGGAGGATGAAAACCAAGCTGACACAGATGTAACGATGAGTGGCAAACCCGAGGCTCTTGCAAGCGACCTAACGTAAGTAGATTTCCCGAGGCCAGGGTCGGATGCCAGCACCACGTTCCTGTCGATGCAGCGGAAGGGGATTTCCCCCCGCTTCCAGAGGTCGAGGTCGCGAAGCAGCCTCTTGCCCCAGTCGTGGGCGGCGCCGTAGCCGCACAGGGTTTCGAAGGCGGGCGCTTCCGCGCCGGAGGCGTCGGCCACCGATTTCGCCTCCTTCGCCGCGACCAGCCGCTGGACGCACGCCCGGGCCGACGTTCCGCGGATCGCGCTGCACAGCTCCCAGTAGCCCAGCCCGGCCGCCACGCGGGCCGGCATCGCGGGCGGTCGTTGGCCGGTCGCCGACCGGATGACACGCGCGACGACGTCGTTCGAGGGGACCGACACGCGGATGCGCACGTCGACGGCGGCGATGAGCGCCGCCGGGAGGTGGCGCTCGCAGGCGTGCGACACCCCGAGCACCCGGCCACCTTGCGCGAGGACCTTGGCGACCTTGTCGTTGCCCTTGTCGGGCCGGTCCTCGGTCCGGGAGGAGCCGGTCCGGGCGAAGGTGGCCGACCATTCGCCCAGCACCCGGCACGCTTCCAGGACCGGCTCGACCCACTCGGCCGATGGGACCTCGACGACCATGGCGAGCGCTTCGGCGCGCCCCACGCGTCGCCGCGGGCGGTCGCCGAGCGCGTCCTCCACGGCGAGGCGGGCGAGGGTTTCCGTGGCAGGCATGCGCCGGCCCCGTCGGTCGGCCGGGGAGGAGGCGGCCTCCATGTCGTCGAGGTCTTCGCGCAGGAAGGCAAGGTCATGCATGTGAGGTCTCGCGCATGGGAGTCGGCACCGTCCGGGAGGGACGGCGCGGGCGTTGTTGGGGGTGTGGCCTCGATGCGGGGGGATGGTGGCAGGCGCCGGGCGGGCGAGACCGAGGGGACGGCACCGGCCGCGTGCGGCCGTGCCCGCTAGCGGCCGCCGACGTCCGCGGGGTTGCCGTCGAGGGCGCCGCGGCGTGACAGAACGGCGAGGTTGTGGGCGAGGACCAGGGCGGCGACGTCGCAACCGGCCCGCGCGTGGACGAGCAGGCAACTCATCGCGAGGTCGCCTGCGAACTCGTCCGACCCTCGGCCGTGCACGACGTCCACGGCCACGGCGACCATGGCGGCAGCGTCGCCGCTTACGGCTTTGCGCCACAGCCGATGGTGCAGCAGGACGGGGCCGGCGAGCGCCCGGCGGATCTCGTCTAGCGTCGCGGCGTCGACGGCGCCCGGGCCGAGCACGCGCCACGCGGCAAGCGGATGGCACGCGGGACGGGTGGGGAGAGGCCCCCGACGGTCCCTGAGGACCGCGTTGCAGGGCTCGTCGGCGTCGGCCGGGCGGCTGTGGGGCATGGGACCTCCGGGTCGGGCATGGCTCCGCCATCCCGGCGGACGGCCGGGCGGCGCGGGTGGATGTCTTCGGATGGGTAGAACCTGCTAGTGCAGGCCGCCGCCGTCGGAGGGGCGGGCAGGCTTGCCGAGCAGGTAGTACCGCGACAGCGTCCGCGCCCAGGTCGCGCCGTCGGACGCGTAGAGGTCGGACGTCAGGATCCGCTGGCCATCCCGGATGTTCGGATGTCCGTAGACGCGGCCGGTGACGACACGGACCTGGCGCGTCGCCTCGCTCCAGTCCTCCAGGCGGGGAGCCGATGCCAGGTCCTCCCCGGTCGGCTTCACGCCGTCGCGGATGCCCTGGAGCTCGTCGGCGAGGTCGCGGAGCCTATCCCCGGCCCCCCGCTCGTCCGGCCGGCCGGCGTTCGGGAGGACGGCGCGGAGTTCGTCGGCGAGCGAGCTCCCGTCGATGGATTCCGCATGGGGGTTCCCGGCCACGGCTCGCAGGGCGGCGAGGAGGGTCAGCCCGGCAACGAGGGTCCTCGCCGTCCGGTCCCCCTCGACGACGCGGAGCGCCTCCTTGCGGCTCAGCGCCGGAAGGACCACGGGAAGCACGCGTGCATGGCGTCCGGCTGCCATGCCGCCGAGGAGGCGCCCCACCGCGTCCTCGAAGGCCCGTGCGGCCGGGGCGCCCCCGCCTCGCCCGCATCCCAGGAGCCAGGGCGGAGCGACCTCGGCAAGAGCATCGGACACCTGGCGGCCGGCGTCCCGTTCCCCGTGCGGATCGGCGGCCAGGGCGCACGCGGCGGCATTCTCGTCGAACGGGGTCGGGCCGACGGCGACGACCGATACGTCGGCCCGCGTCCGGAAGGCCCGGTCGGCAAGGCACCGCGGCGGAAGGTCGAGCACGACGTGACGCCCCGCTCGGACCGCTTGAGCAGTTTCCCGTTCGACGAGGACGCCGGCGGCCCGCAGGGTCGATGCTTCGTGTTCCACCAGCCGCACCGCATCGGGCCGGATGGCGAGGGTGGGAAGGCGCGGCTCGCCGGGGAGCGTGACGCGCACGAGGGTCGCGGCATCGCCTGCCACGGCGTGAGCGTCGGCGAGGATGAGGGCGGCATGCGCGGCGTCCGTGCGCCCGGGGCAGCCGAAGATGGCAGCGATCAAGGAAGCCTCCGTGAAGGGGGGCGCAGCCCGACCGTCGAGCCGGTCAGGGCGTCGAGCGGTTCGGGTGATGGGCCGAGGTTGCAAGCAGGTATCAAGCACTGGCCTCAATCCAGCGCAGCCTGAGAGGTCGTGGATACGCGAGGTGAAGCGCGGCCCACGTATTCCCGTCTTGTCGACGACTTGCCGCGTTCGCTTCGGCACCTCTCCCCCTGTCCTAGGGGGAGAAATGTCGGAAGGCGGTGAGGCTAGGGGCCGCCCGTCACCCGTTCGCGAACCAAGCGTCCTCCTCGTCGCGGACGGCGCGGTGCATGCGCCTGGCGGGGGCGAGCGCGTAGTCGTCGTCCTGCCGGTCGAAATCACCGTCCAGGAGGTCTGCCGTCAGCGCCTCCAGGTCCAGGTGCTCCCGCTCGTCGACGAGGAGGGCATCGGCGAGGAGGTGCGGTGCGAGCGGGGAACGGGTCCGGTCCAGGGCTTGGCGCCGGGCGGGGCGCCCGCGGCGGCGGGCGTTCCCGGGCAGGTCGAGCGCGGCGACGGGGTGCGGGACGGGCGTGGCGCGAGCGGTCATGTCTTTCCTCCTTCAACCGGCGATGGTGCAGGTGCAGCGGGCGGGGGGGCGGAACGCGAAGCCTTCGTGGCGGGGCGCGACGGGCCTGCGCCGTGGCGCGAGGTGGCGGGCTCGCCTCGCGCGCTCGGCGCCCGCGGGGCGCGACGGCCCTGCCGGATCGGCGTCGCCACCGTCGAGGTCGCGGGCGAGGTCCAGGAGCCTGGACCGGAGCTCGACCTCCGAGGCCGTGGCCGGCCCGGCCAGGAGCGCGGCGAGGTCGGCCGGTTCGATGGAGGCCGCGCGGGGATCCTCGGCCGCCAGGCATAGGGCCGCGGCGAGGCCGGCCGCGCGGGCCGCCAGGGAAGGGCCTGGCCACCCGCGGCGGAGGTGTGCCGCCTCGTCGCAACGCAGAGGCGGCGAGGCGACGGGCAGCACGCGCAGCCCGTAGGGACGCGCACGGGCGCAGCAGGAGAGCATCCATGGAGGCTCAAGGGCGGGGTCGGGGGAGGCGCTCACGCAGGCCATCGCGTACCGGGCGACTGCCGTGGCGAGGGGCGTCGGCCCGTGGCAGACAACCGAGAGGTCGACGCTGCCGCGTACGGCGCGGTCGGCAAGGCGCGCCAGCGGCAGGGCGACCGCGAGATGGCGGTTCTCCGCGCGCGCGGCGCCCAGGGCCTTCGAGACGGCGGCGGCGGCGGGCGCGAGGTCCGGCCCCGCCTCCGCGGAGCCTGCCAGGCGTGCGAGGGCGGCTCCCGCCAAGAGGGCGGCATGGAGAGCCGACGTGTCGTCAGAGAAGAACGCGATGATCACGGGAGACCTCCGTTGGCGGCCCGCTTCACTTCTGATGTTGGAATTATAGAGGCAGGAATATTATCCCGCCATCGAAATCTCCAAACGCTAGAGGTTTGGAGCGGGGATGGTTAACGAAGCGTTGCGGCCTTGGACGCGGTTGCGCCACCTCCCTGTCCGTACGCCGGTCCGGGAAAGCGGGACGAGGTCCGTGTCATCGGCAGGTCCGCACCTCGCAACGTGGCCGCCATCGAGAGGGGGCGGCCACGTCTGCTCCAAGTTTCGCCGGTTCGGGACTTCGGTGCAGCGCAGCGCAGCACTGGGGCGGCAATTTCGGCTATCGGGAAACTTGGGGTGATAAGCCCGTTCCCCGACTAACTGTCGCGGCGGCCGGCCCGGGTTGACCCGAACCTTTCGCCGTCGGCAGGACCCGGAGCACGAGCCCCGGTCGCCGACGGTGGCCGAGGCGCGACACCGCGAGGCCGGGCACCACCGGTGCACGGCCCCCGGACCCGGGTCGCGACAAGATCCAGCATCTCGCCGGGCTTGAGCCAGCCGTAGTGCTCCACCGCCTGCTGGGCGACGTAGGAGAGCACCGCGTACGCCCCGCCGAACGTCACCATCGCCATCTTCGAGAAGAACACCGCGACGTGGCTGAAGACGTCGTTCGGCCCGACGGCGATCAGGATGGCGGCGACGGGCAGCAGCAAGATCGCGCCCCAGGTCAACAGCATCCCCAGCGTGTGCCAGGTCGCGGCCCGCTCCTGGGGGAGCTCGTGGTCGTCCAGTAGGAAGGGACCCTCGACGACCTTGCCGCCGCCCCGTGCCCGCCGACCTTGAACTGCGGTAGGCCGGCGCGACCGCCGAGGTAGCCGATCACGCCGGCCGTCAGCACGATCACCGGGAAGGGCACGTCGAGGAAGAAGATGGCCACGAACGCCGCCGCGGCGAGGCCGACCATCACCGAGCCCTTGAGCGCTCGCTTGCCGATGCGGATCACCGCCTGGAGCACGATGGCGAGCACCGCCGCCTTCAGGCCGAAGAACAGGCCCGCGACGAACCCGACGTTGCCGTAGAGCGCGTAGACCCAGCTTAAGCCCATGATGGCGACGACGCCTGGCAGGACGAACAGCCCGCCCGCGACGAGCCCGCCGCGCGTGCCATGCATCAGCCAGCCCCGTAGGTGGCGAGCTGCTGCGCCTCGGGGGCCGGGAGGAGCGTGCAGAAGTTCAGCGCGTGCAGGAAGCGGTTCTCGGAGATCCAGCGCCTCTCCTCGACCAGGATGCGGTGCATCACCGCGATCTGCCCGGCAAGCCCACCGAACGTGAGCGCGGCGACGCGGGCCCAGACTGTGGATCGTGAACCGCTCCCAGGGTGGTACGAGCGCGGCGCCGCGGCCAAGGGAGCGGCCCTGAAGCCCACCTCCCGTGAGGTCTGAGAACCGCAGCCGCCTCGTCGTCATCTCCGCCCTGGGGGTGGTGGAGATCCTCGCCTGGGGGTCGTCCTTCTACCTGCCGGCGGTGCTCGCCGGTCCCGTCGCCGGCGACACGGGTTGCCCGCTGGCCTGGGTGGCCGGCGGCCTATCCATCGGCCTTGCTGGTGGCGGCATTCGCCTCGCCCCGGGTCGGAATCGCCATCCATCGGCATGGCGGCCGGCCGGTCCTCGCATCGGCGGCCTTGCTGCTGGCGGGTGGCTACCTGGTGATCGGCCTGGCACCGAGCCTGCCGGTATTCCTCGCCGGCTGGCTCCTCCTCGGGCTCGGCATGGGCTGCGGCCTGTACGACCCGGCCTTCGCCACCCTCGGTCGGCTCTACAGCGCCGAGGCGCGCCCGGCCATCACCACGCTGACCCTCTGGGGCGGGTTTGCCAGCACCGTCTGCTGGCCGCTTTCCGCCTTCCTCGTCGAGCAGGTCGGCTGGCGGGGTGCGTGCCTCGCCTATGCCGGGCTGCATCTCGCCGTGACGCTGCCGCTGGTGCTCGGCCTGATCCAGCAGGCTCCCGCGACCGCGCCCGGCGCGGATGGCGCACGCGGACGCAACGAGCCCCTGACGCCGCGCGAGCGGCGCGCCTTCCTGCTGATGACCGGCGTGCTGGTCCTGGGCGGCGCCGTGATGGCGCTGGTCTCGGTGCACCTGATCGCGCTGCTGCAGGCGCGCGGCGTGGCGCTCGCCGCCGTATCCTACGGTGCGCTGATCGAGCCGGCCCAGGTCGGCGCCCGCGTCGTTGAGATGGCCAACGAGGGGCGCCACCACCCGCTATGGACGCTGACGGTCGCCATGGTCCTCGTGGCGCTCGGGCTTGCCATCCTGGCGGCGGGCATTCCGGCCGTCGCCGTTGCCCTGATGCTCTACGGGGCTGGCAACGGGATCTACTCCATCGCCGGAGGCACTGTGCCGCTCGCCTTGTTCGGGCCGGAGCGCTACCCAATCCTGGTGGGCCGCCTCGCCCGGCCGGGGGCCTGATCGCACAGGCGCTCGCCCCCTCGCTCGGGGCGGTGGCGCTGACCTACGGCGGCGCGGACGCGACCTACGGCCTGCTGCTGGCGCTCGCGTTGGCCAACGTCGGGCTGGCCGTAGCCTCATGGGGCGCACGGTAGGCGCGCCCCGACGCCCGACCTCGTCCGCCCGACGAGCCGGGGCCGAAAGGCGTCCCCTTTCCCCCGCCGGCCGTAGGGCGCCGCCGTGAGCCCCCGCGAGAAACGGGCCCCTGATGGGTCCCGACCGTCTCACATGCGGCGGTGGCGGTGCATATGCCGCATCATGTGGCCTTGGCGGTGGTGCCGCATCATTCGGTGGTGATGGTCGCCGTGCATCCGCTCCATACGGACGGAAACCACGTCCGGCGGCGCGACCACGGCGCCGGGCAGGCCGGGCGCGGGGGAGGCCGAGGTCGCGCCGCCGAAGGCGGCCAGGACGGCGGCAACGAGCAGGGTGTTCCTCTCCGGGTATCGGCGCGCTGGTCGTCGCCGGCGGCTCCATGCCGACCATGGACGGGCCGGCAACCGAGCAACAACCCGGCAAGCGAAGCCGTTCCGCATGCCGGCCCGCCCCGTCGGGCATGCCCGACGGGGGACCGACCATCGAGGCCTCCTAGACCGCAAGACTGGGAGCCTCGGACGCGAGTGCCTCGTTTTCGACCTGGATGGTGACGTGCTCGATGCCGTGGCGGTCCTTCACCAAGCGCCGGATCGCCCGGATCACGCCCGGGCCCGCCGCGACGTCATCCACGACCACGTGTCCGCTCATCGCGTCGAAGCCCGAGGTCAACGTCCAGGCATGCAGGTCGTAGGCGCGCCGCACGCCCGGCATACCCTCGATCCCGGCCTTCAGCGCGCCCAGGTCGACGCCCGGCGGCGTGCCTTCCAGCAGGACGTGGAGCGCCTCGCCCAGGAGGCGCCAGGTTCGGGGCACGATGAACAGGCCGATGCCGGCGCCGACGAGCGGGTCGACCCAGCGCCAGCCCGTCGCCATCACGACCAGGGCGGCGGCGATGACGCCGACCGAGCCCAGCATGTCCGAGAACACCTCGAAGTAGGCGCCCTTGACGTTGAGGCTCTCGGACGAGCCCCCGGCCAGCAGCCGCATGCTGGCGAGGTTCACGCCGAGCCCGACGAACGCCACCGCCATCATCGGCCAGCCGAGGATCTCGGTCGGCTCGACGAAGCGGCGGTACGCCTCGTAGAGGATGTAGGCCGTCACCCCGAGCAGCACGACGGCGTTCGCCAGTGCCGCCAGGATCTCGAAGCGCATGTAGCCGAAGCTCTTGCCTGGCGTCGGCGCCTTGGCCGCGTAATGGATGGCGAGCAGCGACAAGGCCAGGCCGCCGGCGTCCGTGACCATGTGGGCGGCGTCGGCCAGCAGCGCGAGGCTGCCGGTGAGCAGCCCGCCCACTACCTCGGCGGCCATGTAGGTTAAGGTCAGGGCGAGCGCCCACGCGAGGCGTCCCTTGTTCCGGCCCGCCGCCGAGCCTGACGGAATGCCGCCCCCATGCGAATGTCCGTGTCCCATGTCGCTCCCGTATCCTCGTTTCCGCCCTGCCGCAGGCTCAAGGGCCGTCATGTCCGATGAGGTCGGCGACGTGCGCGCCGGCCGGGTGTCCGGTCGCGGCGCGGTGGGCCGCCGAACAGGCCGCGTAACCGGGCCCGAACGTCGTCATGACGAGCTCGCGCCGACCGTCCCCGACCTCGCGGGTGGCCAGGAGCGCCCCGCCGCCAGGCCAAACCTCGGAACCGGGCGACGGCCCCGGGTCGGGCTCGCCGTAACGACGGACGCCCTCGTCGCGGATGGCCTGGCGCGCCCGCGCGAACGCATCGCCGGCCAGGGGCAGGCCGACCCACACGACCTGCTGCAGTCCCTCCTCCCGGCAGACCACCAGCACGACCTCGGCGGTTTCCGGGCCGACGGCCGGCCGCCAGCCCCGCGGGTAGTGCAGCGCGGTCAGGTTCGCCTCCCGGCCCACCTTGAGCGGCCGCGGCACCGTCGCGACCGGTCCCCAGGCGAGGCCGAACGGCGCCTCGCCGGCAAGGGCCGCGCAGGACGGGGCGATGACGGCCGTCACCGCCGCCCAGCACCGGACGGTCCGCATCGGGCTACTCCGCCGCCTTGAGTTGGCGGCGCTCCGGCTCCCGAGCGCCCGGCGCCGCCTTCGCCGGCGCGACCCGGCCGAAGCGGGCGTAGAGCGCCGGCAGCACGACCAGCGTCAACAGGGTCGCGCTGATCAGGCCGCCGATGACCACGGTGGCGAGCGGGCGCTGGATCTCGGCCCCGGTCTCGGTGGCGATGGCCATGGGCACGAAGCCGAGCGAGGCAACCAGCGCCGTCATCGCCACCGGGCGCAGCCGGGTCATGGCACCCTCCAGGATCGCCTCACGCTTCGGCCGCCCCTCCGCCACGAGTTGCTTGATGAAGGTCAGCATCACCAGCCCGTTGAGGACCGCCACGCCGGACAATGCGATGAAGCCGACGGCGGCCGGAACCGAGACCGGCATCCCGCGAAGCCAGAGCGCCGCGATTCCGCCGGTCAGCGCCAGCGGCACCGCGCTGAACACAAGGAGCGCGTCCCGCGGCGAGCCCAGGGCCGAGTACAGCAGCAGGAAGATCAGGAAGAAGCAAACCGGCACCACGACCATCAGCCGTCGCTTGGCCGAGGCGAGGTTCTCGAACTGCCCGCCCCAGGTCACGAAGTACCCGGGCGGCAGCTGCACCTGGCTCCCGACCTTGGCCTGCGCCTCCGCGACGAGCGAGCCGATGTCCCGCCCGCGGACGTTGGCGGTGACGACGACGCGGCGCTTGCCGTTCTCGCGCGAGATCTGGTTCGGTCCCTCCGTGACCGAGAAGCCCGCCACCTGCTTGAGCAGGACCGAGCTCGCCCGGCCGTTCGCGCCCGGCGGCAGCGGCACCGGGATGTTCTCCAGCGCCTCGCGGTCCTCGCGCACCTTGTCGGTCAGCCGCACCACGATGGGAAAGCGCCGGTCGCCCTCGAAGACGACGCCGGCCTCCTTGCCGCCGATGGCCGCGCCGATGACCTCCTGGATCGCCCCGGTGCTCAGGCCGTAGCGGCCGGCCTCGGCCTTGTCGATCCTGATCTCCAGGAACGGCAGGCCCGCCGTCTGCTCGACCTTGACGTCCTCGGCGCCGTCGATGCCCTTCAAGGCCGCGGCGACCTGGTTGGCCGCCTTGAGCATCGGCTCGAACTCCTCGCCGAACACCTTCACGGCGAGGTCGCCCCGGGTGCCGGCCAGGAGCTCGTTGAAGCGCAGCTGGATGGGCTGCGAGAACTCGTAGACGTTCCCCGCGAGCGCCCCCACCGCCTTCTCGATCCGCCCCTGCAGGTCGGCCTTCGACAGGCCCGGGTCCGGCCACTCCTCCTGCGGCTTGAGCATGACGAAGGTGTCGGAGGAGTTCGGCGGCATCGGGTCCGAGGCGACCTCGGCGGTGCCGGTCTTCGAGAACACGTAGGCGACCTCGGGGAACTTCGAGACCTCCTTCTCGACCTTGAGCTGCATCGCCTGGGACTGGCTCAGCGAGGTCGACGGGATGCGGGTCGCGTTGAGCGCGATGCTCTTCTCGTCGAGCTGCGGGATGAACTCCGTCCCGAGCCGCGTGAACAGGACGCCCGCGCCGACGAGCAGCAGCAGTGCCGCGCCGATGAAGGCGAGGGGACCGCGCACCGCAGCCCCGAGCACCGGACGGTAGGCGCCCTTCAACGCCCGGATGATGAGGTTGTCCTTCTCCGTGACCTTGCCGGTGATGACGATGGCGATGAGCGCCGGCACGAAGGTCAGAGACAGGACGAAGGCCGAGACCAGGGCGATGATCACGGTGAGGGCCATCGGCTCGAACATCTTGCCCTCGACCCCGGTGAAGGTCAGGAGCGGGACGTAGACGAGGATGATGATCGCCTGCCCGTAGAGCGACGGCTTGATCATCTCCTCGGCCGACGCCCGGACCGTCTCAAGGCGCTCCTCCGGGTCGAGCCTTCGCCCGAGCGCGTGCTGCCTCTCGGCAAGGTGGCGCAGGGCGTTCTCGGTGATGATGACGGCCCCGTCGACGATGAGGCCGAAGTCGAGCGCGCCCAGGCTCATCAGGTTGGCCGAGATCCGCGCCTCGACCATGCCGGACATGGTCATCAGCATGGCGACCGGGATGACCAGCGCCGTGATGACCGCCGCCCGGATGTTGCCGAGCAGCAGGAACAGGATGACGATGACGAGGGCCGCCCCCTCGGACAGGTTCTTCACGACCGTCTTGACCGTCGCCTCGACGAGGCGGGTGCGATCGAGGACCGTCTGGACCTCGACCCCGGGCGGCAGGCTCTTGCGGATCTGGTCCATGCGCGCGTCGACGGCGGCCGCCACGGTGCGGCTGTTCTCGCCGATGAGCATCAGCGCCGTGCCGACCACGACCTCCTGCCCGTCCTCGCTCCCGGAGCCGGTGCGCAGGTCGCGCCCGATGCGGACCTCGGCGATGTCCTTGATCCGGACCGGGACGCCGCCCCTCGTCGCGACGACGACTTTGCCGATGTCGTCCATGTCCTCCAGGCGGCCGGCCGCCCGCACCACGTAGCCCTCGCCGTTGTCCTCCAGGTAGCGGGCGCCCTGGTTGGCGTTGTTGGTCTCCAGGGCGCGGGCGACGTCCGTGAAGGATAGGTCGAGGGAGGCGAGCTTATTGGGGTCGGGCTGGACGTGGTACTGCTTCTCGAAGCCGCCGATGCCGTCGACGCCGGCCACCCCGGGCACCGTCTTGACCTGGGGCCGGATGATCCAATCCTGGACCGTGCGCAGGTAGGCGGTCTGCTCCAGCTCCGTCCTCAGGCGCTGGCCCTCGGGGGTCAGGTAGCTGCCGTCCGGCTGCCAGCCCGGCGCGTCCGCCTTCGAGGCCCGGCGCTCGCCGGGCTTGGCGTAGTGGATCGACCACATGTAGATCTCGCCCAGCCCGGTCGAGATCGGGCCCATCGCGGGCTCGGCGCCCGGCGGCAGGTCCCGCCTCGCCTCGGCGAGGCGCTCGGCGACCTGCTGGCGGGCGAAGTAGATGTCGAGCTTCTCCGCGAACACCGCCGTGACCTGCGAGAAGCCGTTGCGCGACAGCGAGCGGGTGTATTCGAGTCCCTTGATCCCGGCGAGCGCGGTCTCGACCGGGTAGGTGACCTGCTTCTCGATGTCGACCGGCGATAGCGACGGCGCGGTGGTGTTGATCTGCACCTGGTTGTTGGTGATGTCGGGCACCGCGTCGATGGGCAGCCTGGTCACCGCGTAGCCGCCGAAGCCGGCGGCGAGCAGCGACAGCAGCAGCACCAGCCAGCGCTGGTGGACGGAGAAATCGAGGATGCGGCTGATCATGTCGCCCTCCCTCAATGGTCGTGGTCGGCTTCGCTCTTCCCGAGCTCGGCCTTGAGGAGGAAGGAGTTGGCGACCGCGATCTCCTCGCCGGCCCTCAGGCCGGCGGTGACTTCGTGGGAATCGTCGTCCGATCGTCCGAGCTCGACCTCGCGCTTCTCGAAGCCCTCCTCGGTGCGCACGAAGACCACGCGCTTGCCCTCGACGGTCTGCAGCGCCGACTTGGGGATGCGCACCGGCACCTCGTCGCGCGCGATCTCGACCTCGGCGGTGACGAACGTGCCGGGCCGCCAGGCCATGTCCTTGTTCGGCAGGGCGACGATGACCCGGGCCGAGCGGGTTTCCTGGTTCAGGAACG
The DNA here is from genome assembly GCF_004745635.1 of Methylobacterium nonmethylotrophicum. GTDB lineage: Bacteria > Pseudomonadota > Alphaproteobacteria > Rhizobiales > Beijerinckiaceae > Methylobacterium > Methylobacterium nonmethylotrophicum. The sequence goes on from NZ_SRLB01000012.1 coordinate 41,930, forward strand.
GGCTGACGAAGATGACCTTGCCCTCCTCGTTCCGGCCGCCGCCCTCCCGGCTCGGCGTGACGACGACGCGGGCGCCCTCCTTCACCTGGCCAAGCTCGACCGTGGGGACGGAGAGCTCGATCCAGACCGCGGAGAGGTCGGCGACGGTGTAGACGTCGGACGGGTCGCCCTCCTTGCCCACCGCCGTGCCGACGTCGACCTTGCGCTCGACGACCCGGCCCGAGAGAGGCGAGCGCAGCTCGTACTGGCGCAGGGTGGAGGCGTTGGGCGTGGCCTCGTCCTGCTTGGCGAGCCTGGCCACCTCGGCGGCGTTCAGGCCGAGCGCCGAGAGCTTCTGGCGGGCGAGGTCCTGGCGCAGGGTGGCCTCGGTGTAGACGGCCTTGGCGTTCAGGTAGGCGGACTCGGCCGAGACGCGCTTGTCCCAGAGGGCCTGCTGCCGGTCGAAGTTGGTCTTCTCCAGGTCGGCGCGGACGACGGCCGTGAGGTACTCGCTCTTGGCGTCGGCGACCTCGCGGCTGTCGAGGACGGCGACGACCTCGCCCTTCCGCACGGCGTCGCCGAGGCGCTTGCGCATCTCCGCCACGGTGCCGACGACCTTGGCCGGCACCCGGGCGATCCGGTCCATGTCCGGGGTGATGGTGCCGGGAACCAGCAGGTGCCGGGCAAGCGTCCCGCCCTCGACGGGCGCGACCTTGATGTCCTGTCCGGCTACCTGCTCGGGCCGCATCTTGATCACGCCCTCCTCGGCGTGTCCCTCGCCCTCCTCGTGCCCGTGGCCGCCATGGGCATGACCCTGCGCGGGAGCCGCCGCGGCTTTCCCGGGCTCCGCGGCGGGGGCGTGGCTCGCATGGTCGTGCCCGGCCTTTCCCGCCCCCTTGTCGTGATCGTGGCCGTCGCCATCCGCGTGCCTGGCCTCGGGAGCCTTGGCGGGCGGGCCGGTGAACGCGAGCAGGGTCGGCGGCACGCCCGCGGTGACGAGGGTGCCACGGACGAAGTCGGAGACGGCGGGCACGGCGGCACCGATGGCGATGCCGGCGGCCAGGAGGACCGCGGGGAGGAGGATGCGCATGGGACCTACTCGGACGGGCTTCCGGTCGGCGCCGAGGGCGCTCGCGGTCGGACCCGTGGTTCACGTGGGGAAGCCGGCGCCGGATATGGCGCAGGGCCGGGACATGCGCCGCGAGGGCGCCGTCGCCTCACGTCCTGGGAGGTTCGGGCAGGCGGTCGGGGGCGATGGAGGAGGCCGTCTCGCTGACCCGGGCGTAGACAGGCGACATGGCTTCGAGGCAGGGCACGACGGGACTGCCCGCCACTGCCGGGGCGACCTGGTGGCAGCCGCAATGGAGGTGGCAAGCCAGCCCCGGATCGGTCGCGTCCGCGCCCGGCGCGGCGTCCGCCATCGAAACCTCGGTCACGGAGCGATGGCCTTGGTGGAACGCGATGTCGTCCGCGTATCCGGTGACCGGCGCGACCAGGGACAGGGCGAGGACGAGCGCGAGCAGGCGGGCGGCAGCCGCCCACCATGCGCGTGCCGCCCGTCGGCGGCTATGCCCGTGTCCTGAACCCATCTCCGGCCTTATGTGCGATTCCCTCCGGATAACACAAGCCATCGCCGTGGCGCGTTGAACACGGCCTGAACGAAAGCTTCCCAGGTCCGGAAAGGTCATCCCTCGGCAAGGCCGGTACATGGCGATGCACGGAAGTAAATCTCATGACGCAAGGGCATTCGTGGCTCGTCGCGCAGTTGGCAGGCAGGCTAGCCCGCGATCCGTTGCTGGTCGGACCAGCACGGATACCGAGCCGAAAAAATCCCGGAACGGTTTTTTTCGGCTCGCGCATTCTCTGCCCAACCTCGAAACCAGGAGACCTTCGATGAAGATCACGATTGCCGCCCTGGCCGCCTCCGCCGCCCTGGCCCTCGCGCCGGTCGGCGCGTTCGCCCAGCACGTGGACGTCGGTCCGGGCGGCGTGTCGGTCCACGGCGACCACCATCGTCACGACGTCGAGCACACCCACGGCACCGTCGTGCGGGAGCACCACGAACGCCCGGTCGTGCACGAGCACCATCACGACGTCCACGAGCACACGGTCGTCGAAGAGCATCGCCACTGAGGCCGCCGAAGGGGTTGCGGACCAGGGAAGCCCGGTCCGCGGCCCCTTCGGTTTCCCGGACCCTCGAAGGTTACCGCTCCCTGAACGGCTATCTCAGGGTGCGTTCAATCGGGGCGTCGCAAGGTGACCGTGACCTGAGACACCTTCGGAGCGACACATGAGGACGATCCTCGCCGGCCTTGCGGCGGCCCTGATCCTCGCGCCGGCCGCGGCCTCCGCCCAATACTACGAGGGCGGCTACGGGTATCGGCGCCCGCACGACCACGTCGACGTTTACCGCCACGGCGACCATGACGACGTCGTCGTCCGGCACTACCATCAGCGCCGCTACGATGAACGCCGCCCCTACTGGGACAGGCCCCACCACCATCACCACGACGACGACTGAGCCGACCGGCCTCAGACTACGTGGTCGGGCGCCAGCACACAGGGGGTGGAGGCGTCGGTCTCCACCTGCAGGGTGGCGTGCCCGATCCCGAAGCGCTCCTTCAGGTCCGCGGCGGTCCGGAGCAGGAACGCGTCGCCCGGGTGGCCGCCCGGCATCAGGACGTGGGCGGTCATCGCGACGTCGGTCGTGCTGATTGACCAGACGTGGAGGTCGTGCAGGCCGGCGACGCCGGGCTGACCCTCCAGGAACGACCGGACCCGCGCCAGCTCGATGCCCGGCGGCACCGCGTCGAGCGACATGCTCAGCGAGCCCGTGAGCAGGCCCCAGGTCCCCCAGACGATCACCGCGTTGATGGCCAGGGTCACGGCGGGGTCGAGCCAGGTCCAGCCGGTCAGCAGAATGACGAGGCCGGCCACCACCACGCCGGCGGAGACCAGCGCGTCGGCGGCCATGTGCATGAACGCGCCGCGCACGTTCAGGTCGCCCTTGCGGCCGGACGCGAACAGCCAGGCGCAGACGCCGTTGAGCACGATGCCGATGGCCGCGACGGCCATGACCGTCTTCCCGGCGACCGGCTCCGGCTCGACCAGGCGCTGGATGGCCTCCCAGGACAGGCCGCCGACGACGACCAGCAGGAACACCGCGTTGAACAGGGCCGCCAGGATTGACGAGCTGCCGAGCCCGTAGGTGAACCGCGCGGTCGGCGCGCGCCTCGCGAGCACGGTGGCCGCCCAGGCCACGCCGAGGCCGAGCACGTCGGACATGTTGTGCCCCGCGTCGGCGAGCAGGGCGACCGAGTGGCCCAGCAAGCCGAAGACCACCTCCGCGACCACGAACGCGAGGTTCAGGCCGATGCCGATGACGAAAGCCTTACCGAAGTTCGCGGGCGCATGGACGTGGCCGAGGCCGCCGTGACCGTGGCCGTGGTGGTCGTGCCCGTGCTCGCCATGCTCATGATCGTGACCGTGGTGGTCGTGGTTTCCCGTCATCGCCGACCCTCTTGCCCCGGGCCCCATCCGGCCCCGATGCATCCGGGGCGCCTAACTCCTCTAGCCGCTGGAGGAGCAAGGCGCCGTCGCGGGGTGGAATGCCGCACCCTGCCGTTCAGTGCCGCTCGTGCAGGCATTCGCCGTGGTCGGCCAGCACTTCGATGATGCGGCATTCCCGGACGTGCCCGCCCGAGCACTGCTCGACCATGGCCTGGACCTCCTGCCTGAGCCCGGTGAGCCGCGCGATCCGGTCGTCGATGTCGGCGAGGTGCTTGCGCGCGATGGCGTCGGCCTCGCCGCATGGGCGGTCGGGCTGGCCGGCGAGGTCGAGCAGGGCCTGGATGTCCTCGATCTCGAAACCGAGCTCACGTGCATGCCGGATGAACCGCAGGCGGCGCACGTCGGCCTCGCCGTAGCTGCGCCGGTTGCCCTCCGTGCGCTCCGGGGTCGGGAGCAGGCCCCGCTCCTCGTAGAACCGGATCGTCGTGACCTTCACCGCCGTGCGGCGCGACAACTCCCCGATGGCGATGGGCCTCATGCCGCTTGCTCCTCTAGTCGCTGGAGGAAGTAGGGTCTCCCGAACGATAAGGAAGGCACCTGTCATGAGCGACGCCGCGACCCTGGACCTGACCGACGCGAGCTCGACGTGCCTGCGGGTCTCGGGCATGGACTGCGCCTCCTGCGCGGCCAAGGTCGAGACGGCGGTGCGGCGGCTTCCCGGCATCGAGTCCGTGGACGTGTCGGTCGCGACGGAAACCCTCACGGTCCGGCATGGGCCCGGGACGAGCGCCGGGGCCATCGCCGCGACGGTGCGCGGCCTCGGCTACGGCGCGGAGGACCCGGATGCGGCCGCGTCGGGGGAACAGGTCGCGGATCTTCCCTGGTGGCGGGCGCCCAAGGCCCTGCTGGCGTTCGCCTGCGGCGCGGCCCTTGTGGTGGCATACGCCGTCGGGCACGTCGTGCCGGGGGCCGAGCGCTGGGCCTTCCTCGCCGCCATGACGGTCGGCCTGGTGCCGGTCGCCCGGCGGGCCCTGGCGGCGGCCCGCCACGGCACGCCGTTCTCCATCGAGACGCTGATGACGATTGCCGCGGTCGGCGCCACCGCCATCGGGGCGACCGAGGAAGCGGCCACCGTCGTCTTCCTGTTCCTGGTCGGCGAGGTGCTGGAGGGCGTGGCCGCCGGCCGCGCGCGGGCGAGCATCCGCGGGCTCACCGGCCTGGTGCCGGACACCGCCCTGCTGGAGCGGGACGGCACGACCGAGCGGGTCGCGGCGGCGAGCCTCCGCGTCGGGGCGACCGTGCTGGTTCGCCCGGGCGACCGGGTCCCGGCGGACGGAACCGTCCTCGACGGCGAGACCGCGGTCGACGAGGCGCCCGTCACCGGGGAGAGCGTGCCAAGGCCCAAGGCGGCGGGCGACGCGGTCTTCGCCGGCACGGTCAACGGGGACGGCGCGATCCGGGTGCGGGTGACCGCGGCCGCGCGCGACAACACCATCGCCCGTGTCGTCCGGCTCGTGGAGGAGGCGCAGGAGGCGAAGGCGCCGACCGAGCGGCTGATCGACCGGTTCGCAACGATTTATACGCCGGCCGTGGTTGCGGTGGCGGCCCTCGTGGCCGTGGCGCCGCCGCTCCTCGCCGGGGCCTCCTGGGGCGAGTGGGTCTACAAGGGGCTGGCCATCCTGCTGATCGGCTGTCCCTGCGCCTTGGTCATCTCGACGCCGGCCGCCATCGCCGCCGGACTCTCGGCCGGGGCGCGACGGGGCCTCCTCATCAAGGGCGGCGCGGTCCTGGAGCGGCTCGCCGCGGTGACGACGGTTGCGTTCGACAAGACCGGCACCCTGACCGAGGGCAAGCCGGTCGTGACGGACGTGGTGGCGTTCGGGCGCTCCGAGCGGGACGTGCTTTCGCTGGCCGGCGCGCTGGAGGGCGGTTCCTCGCATCCGCTCGCCAAGGCCGTTCTGGCTAAGGCCGCTGAGGTCGGCGCGCCGGTGCCCCCGGCCTTCGGAGCGCAGGCCCTCGGCGGCAAAGGTGTCACCGGCAAGGTCGGGGGCATCGACCTGTTCCTGGGTTCTCCCCGGGAGGCCGACACGCGGACGGTGTTGGCGGCCGGACAGGAGGCGCGGATCTCCGCCCTTCAGGGCGAGGGCAAGACGGTGTCCGTGCTCCTCGCGAACGGGGCGGTGGCCGGCCTGCTCGCGATGCGGGACGAGCCTCGAACCGACGCGAAGGCGGCCGTCGACCGCCTCGCGTCGGTGGGCATCGGCGCCCTCATGCTGACCGGCGACAACGCGCGCACGGCCCGGGCCGTGGCCGGCGCCCTCGGCATCGAGGCGCGGGCGGAGCTCCTGCCGGAGGACAAGCAGGGGATCGTGCGCGAGCTCCAGGCCGGCGGCGCGGTCGTGGCAAAGGTCGGCGACGGCATCAACGACGCGCCCGCGCTCGCGGCCGCCGACGTCGGCATCGCGATGGGCGGCGGCACCGACGTGGCTCTGGAGACGGCCGACGCCGCGGTCCTGCATGGCCGCGTTGCCGACGTCGCGCGCATGGTCGAGCTCGCGCGCCGGACGCTGGCCAACATCCGGGCGAACATCGCCATCGCGCTCGGCCTGAAGCTGGTGTTCCTGGTCACCACCATCGCCGGTATCACCGGTCTCTGGCCGGCCATCCTGGCTGACACGGGCGCCACCGTGCTGGTGACGGCGAACGCGCTGCGGCTGCTGCGCGTGAGACTGCCTTAATGACGTCCGCTCAACGAGAGTTTGCAAGCCTAAGGGTGTGCTCGCGGCGCTCAGCGTGAAGCACGTGGCGAGCCGCTGGTCCGGGTTCGGCGCCTTCGCCCGGCGGGCCCCTACGCCTCGGCCGCGCTCATCGTGCTGGTCGGCCTCTACACCGGCTGGCTCGGCTGGGAGGGTATCGCGCACGGCCATCAAGCGGCGAGCCTCGGTCGGTCCATCGGCTGACCGGTGATGCGCGGCGCGCTGCCTTGAGGGTGCGGTGCATCCATCCGGGCGCACATCGCCATCGCCGTCACAGGCGCCCTCGGCGTCGCGTATCTTTCCGTCGGACGAGCGCCCGGCTTCCGGGCTGACGGGCCGAATCACCCCCTCAAAGAACGAACGTGGCCGCCGACTTTCGACGCCGGCCACGTGTGCTCTAGGTTGTGACAGTGCGGAACTTTGATCTCGCGCAGCGCAACACTGAGTTGGCTACCAGCGTGATCCTCGCCGCGGCGGTAGCAGAAGTCGCCGAGGTGCCGGACGGTGTCATCGGTGCCCACAGCGGCATTCCGGTTCGCAATCAGCGTCTCGTCGTGCTCCTCTATGGAGGCGAACGGGCGGCGGTTGGGAATCCGCTCGTCGAGAATGGCTTGACGGGTCGAAGCGGTGGTCGCTCGACCACGGGACCCTGGATGGCATCGAGCCTCGCGGGTGCGGAGGCTCGGCACGCGGCGGCACTCCGGCGGTCAGGCAGATGGGTGCTCAGGCGCGGGTTTCATGACGGTGCGTCCTGGAGGGTGGCGGCCGCGTCCCGCGCGTGATGGCGAAGCAACCCCGGGGCGCCGGGATTCGCGAAGGTGCGCCGCCGGGACGGTGCCGGAGGCCGTTCGGACCCGCCGGGCAGACGCCTCGGAAACGCGACTCGTCGGCGAGGTATCGGGTAGCGCTACCCGATACCCTACGCGCGAACGAACCGGAACCACTGCCGGGCCGTTGTGTCACCTGTCCGGCCTGGTCCCGTCGAGCGTCGATGGCCGCGAGGCGGTCTGGAAGCCGGTGACTCGGCGGGCTAGCTTTCCGGCGATACGGGAATTCGGCGCCGGCCGGCGCACGCCTCGTCACCGACGTGACCTGGCCTCCACGACCCTGAGCGACCACGATGGACGGGCAGCCCGAGACCACCACGAGCCCCGGCGCCGCCCGTCCTGCGCAGGGCGGACCGGCCAGGCCGCAGGTCGGGTTCCACCATCGCGACGCGGTGCGCCTGCTGTACATCCTGGCGCTCGGGAGCGAGGAAGCCGTACATGACGGCCGCATCTTCAAGGGCGAGAAGCGGGCCATGGCCATCGACTTCCTCGTCCGCTACCCGGATTACCTAGCCGACGAATTGCTGACCCGCTTCGAGGCCGAGGGCGATCCTGCCGCCCTGGAAGCCGCTTCCGACATCTTCGACGCCGACGAGCCGGACCTTCGCACGGTCGCGATGGTCCGCTGGCGCCGCGGTGCCTTCCAGAACATCGAGATGCCGCTCTCGATCCTCGCGGCGCATGGCCTGGTGCGTCCGCTGAAGCAGACCGCCGGACAGCGCCGGCACGACTTCATGGTCCTTCCGGCCGCTTTCTCGTTCATCGAACGGATCGAGCGGGAGCAGCCGAGCCTTCGCTGGTACAGGTCTCGCGTCGAGCTGGTGATGACGCTGGCCGGCTTCCGGAGCGGCTCCGACCTCAAGGGCGACCAGTACCTCCATCCCGAGTACCGCGACGCTCGCCACGGGACCGAGATCCCGTCCATCAAGGAGCGCGTCCTGGCTCGGCTCCAGAGCCTCAGGGGACGATGATGACGCAAGCCACGGCCGCGGAGTGGATCGAGGCCATCGCCGGCAAGGCATCCCTGCCGGTGGCCGTCGTGCAGGAGGCGCTCGACAGGCACGCCGTCGAGCCGCAATCCACGCTGCCCCGCAGGAAGAGCCTGCGCGTCCGCTCCGTCACGCTGGAGGGCGTGAAGGAGGGCACCGCCGCCGACGGCCCGTTCGACCAAACCTTCACCTTCGGTCCCGGGCTCTGGGCCATCGTGTCGGACGAGAACTTCCGCGGGAAGTCGACGCTCCTGAACATGATCCAGGGAGGCATCCGCGGGGACATCCACGAGCGCGTGAAGCCGGACGTGTGGCGGTGGCTCAGCAAGGCCGAGATCGTCTTCGAGGCCAACGGCATCGGCCACCGCGTCCTCGTCACGAAGGAGGCGGGCGATCCCGACAAGGACGCAGCCGCCACCTTCGCCCGCGAGCAGGAAGGGGGCTGGTTCGTCCTGTACGAAGGTACGGTCGGAAAACCCCTCGAACGGGCGGTCGAGGACGCCATGCTGGCGGAGTTCGGCTTCGCGAGGTTCCACGCCCACAACAAGAAGGACGGCAGTCACACCCACGGCTGGCAGGTCATCGCCTCGGCGCTGTTCGTCAACGGCCCGGGCGAGGCGGTGTTCGGCGAGTTGCTCGTCGACGCCATCCCCCTCAGGCTGCTGCAGATGTTCATGGGCCTGCCGTGGGTCAGCACCTACACGGCGGCATCCACGGCGCTGAAGCGGCTGAGGACAACGAAGGCCGAGAGGCTCAGCCCGTCCAAGGGCCTCAAGGACCGCCTCCAGGCCAGGCTCGGGACGGTGGAGGACGCCCTGGCTGCCGCCCGTGGCCGGGTCCGCCCCGGCCCGGACCGCGGCGTCCTGCGAGCCCGGATGCTGGAGATGGACGGGCGGCTTCTCGCCCTGCGCGAAAGAGTGGAGGCGACCCGGCGGGAGACGTTCAGGCTGGAGAGGCAGCTGCAGGGAGCGACGACCGTGCTCCTCGACACGCGCAGGGCCCTGCAGCAGCTCAAGGACGACCGCGCGGCGGGCGTGGTGCTCCGCACCTTGCGTCCCGTCTGCTGCCCGTCATGCGACACCGGGATCGACCACGACCGGCACGCCAGGGCGACGGACGGCTCGACCTGCGCCCTGTGCGGCACCCGCCAGACGCCGGCCGAGGACGAGGACGGCCTCAGGTTGGAAGAGCTCCAGCGCGACGCCGACGACGTTGCGGCGAACGTCGCCGAACTGCGCGCCCAGGCGACCGAGGCGCAGGCGTCGCAACGCGGGGCCGAGGCGGAGCTGTCCCGTGCAATCGCATCGTCGCGCGCCCTCGAAGCCGCGTTGAGAACCGAGGGTTCGGCCGACCTGGAATTGGAGATCCGGGGTCTTGAGGCGCAACGCGAGCAACTCCTGGCCCTGATCGCGGCCGAGGAAGAGGAGGCCGAGGACGAGGCCGCCGACGCGGCCGGCGCCCATGACGAGGCGGTGCTGAAGGCCGCCGAGGAGGTGACCAAGGACCTCTACGACGGACTCGCGCGGGAGATCCTCGCCGACGTATCGAAGGAGATCACGCAACTGTCGCGTTCCTTTGGCGTCCAGAACATCGAGAGCATGGACTGGGGCACCGGGGGCGCGATGCGGATCGTGCAGGGAAGGGCCCAGACCAGCTTCGGGAAGCTGTCGCCGGGCGAGAACCTCCGCGTGCGCATCGCGGCGGCGCTCGCCGTGATCGAGGTGGCCCGGCAACGCATGTACGGCCGGCACCCGGGACTGCTGGTGCTGGACAGCCCTGGCGCGCAGGAGATGGCGCCCGCCGACTTCGCCGCGTTGCTGTCGCGCGTGCACGGGGCTATCGAGAGCGCGGGAGACATCCAGATCATCGTCGGCGCCCGCGCGGAGCCGGCGCTCCTCGATGTTGTCCCTTGCGATCACGTGACCCACGCTCAGGGCGAGCGATTCCTTTTCTGAGCCTAGCGCCGTGGCGACGTCCGACTTGATCAGGCGCCTTCTCGAAGAGGGCGACGCGCGAGACCTCGGCTGCCTGTCGTCGGACGAGCTTGCCGCGGCGGTCGCTGACCATTCGACGGAGGTCGAGGGCGCGCGCCTCTTCGTTGTCCTTGCCGAGCATCCGCGGACCGAGGCGACCACGAAGGCGCTGGTCGCGTTGGCGGGGAACGCCGATGTCCTCGCCATGATGGAGATCGCGTCCTGGCTCGGACGCGGCGGGCAGGTCCCGTCGTCGCACCGCCAGGGGCTCGGCAAGGCTTTCCTCGGACGCGCTGCCGACAGATCCGTCGACTACGGCACGCGCTCCCAGGCGCTGAAGGCGGCGATGATCATGGCCCAGTCGGAGCGGTCGCTGCTCCGGCGCCTCCAGGCCGACATCCTCGATCTCGACCCGTCGGACGACGGCATCTACCTCCGCCATGCGGCCAGGGTTGCCGGGGCCGTGCTGGCCCACGAGCCCGCGGACGACCTGCGCCACAAATTGACGGAACTCGCGGATGTGGAGGAAGCGGAGGACGAGGCCGCGGTCGAGCTCGGCCTCGATGCCTTGAGGACGGGGCTCGGCGCCACCAAGCCGGAGACGGCGCTCGACGCCTTCGGGCAGGCCCGGTACTGGTTCGCGCGTGCCGAGGACGCGACCGAGACGCGCCTCGATGCCCGGCTGTACGTGAACTGCCTCGACATGCTGGTGGCCTTCCAGGAAGGCCGTACCGGCGAGGACCTCCCGGACCGGATCGACACCGTCACCCGGTCGGCCTTCGAGTACACCGCCTTCCTGACGCTGAACGACCGCGAGCCCGAGACGGCGTCCTGGCTCGCGGCGAAGGACCTCGAACGCGTCCACTGGACATCGCTCGCGCTCCGTCTCGGGGCGGTCGCGGAAAAGGTCTCCCGTTCGGCGTGGCTCAAGGTCGCCGCGGTCATGGAGGAGGAGCTCCTGTCCGTCTATGCAGCGAGCCGCACCATGTTCCGGCGCGGCTCGGACGGCGGGCTTGAGCAGGTCGTGCGCCCGAGGATCGTGGGCGCGATGCAGCGCGAGCTTCGTTCCCTGGACATCCTGGAGCACTGGATCGAGGAGAATGCAGGGTCCGCTTACCTGGCGGATGCCAAGTCCCTCGGCGACCTCGTCAGGCAGGCCCGAGAAGACCTTGTCACCCACCGCCCTTCCGGGGCGGCGGACGGGAGCTCACCGACCGCCGCCATCATTGAGCACCTGCCGGCAACAGTCCGCGACACCGTCTCGGCCCGTATCGAGGCCGACGCCATCTCGCTGCTCGACGAGACCGTCTCCAGGACCGTCGACGACGTACTCGCAAGGGCCACAGCCGCCCTGATGACAAACGTCGACTACCGGGAGCGGGCCGATGCCCGGCGGTTCTTCGACATCCTGCTCCTCGACGTCACCCGGTTTGTGGTCTCACGATACAACCTCAGCACGGCCACGTTCCCCGGGGTCGCCTATCTCTTCAACAGGGACGCGAAAAACCCGCCGCTGGAGGCCGATCTCCAATATGACTTCGTGAATTCCCTCATGGGCTCGCGGCTTGCCGAGATCTGCCGTCCCGAGGCCCGGGACCTAGGCGGTGGTCGCGTCGATGTCCTCTTCAGCTACAGGTGGATGAGGACGACATCCGAACTGAAGCGCTCCTTCCCGAAGCTCACGTCGGGCGAGTTGGTCGACAGGTACGGCCCGCAGGCCATCTCGTACCAGGGTACCAACGTCGCCCTCTCCATGCTGATGGTCCTCGACCTCTTCGACCGCTCCGGGGCCCAGCCCGATATACGCGACCAGATCGGTGTTCATCACCGGACCGTGGCGGATAGCTCAGTCGAGACCGCGGTCGTCCTCTTCCGCATCCAGGGCAAACGGCACACCCCGTCGGACATCCCCAAATCCGCCTTGACACCATCACGGGCCAGCCAGGCGAGCGGCAAGTGACCGTTGGCGCACGGGGTATCGGGTGCCGCCACCCGGTACACGACCGCGGAGTTGCGAATCCGCGCCCCCGCGGAGCCCGCCTCAGCGCCCGCTTAACCTCGTCCAGGCATGCTCCCCGCCGCCCCCGGGGAGGGCCCATGCCGTCCGCCAAGGGCGAGCGGCCCAACCTGCGCAGGGTCCGCGAGGCCATCCCGACCGGCGGCTCGCCCCGCGAGGTCTGCAGGCACCTGCGCGCCTGGCGGAAGAAGCGCGGCTACAACCCCAAGCTCGAACCGACCGACATGTCCAAGGCCATGAAGGAGGCCGGCCAGGCGCTCGCCATGGCCCTCTGGAAGCAGGCCAAGCGCGAGGCCGCCGCTTCCATGGCTTCCGACGACAAGCAGGACCGCGAGCACCTGATCGGCATGGTCGAGACGCTCCATGCCGGGAACGCCGCGCTCGCCGCCCGCGCCATCCTCGGCACCGCCGCCTTCGCCAACGGGGACGAGGACCACGGCGCACCGGTACAGGGGGTAGTCCAGATCGAGCAGCGGCAAGGTGTTCGATTTCGCGCAGGACTGGTCCGACGCGCGGGCCAGTTTCGAGGAGGTCGCGAAGGCGCTCGGCCAGCCCGAGCCGGCGAGCGCCCGCATCGCCGGCGTGCCCGCCGGCCATCCGGCGGCCGGTGGGGGGCGGCCCTGACGGCGGCTTGAGCCGACGCGTCGGGGCTTGACCGGTCTCGGGCGCGGGCGCCCTGGGCCGGCAGCCCGGCCGTAATCACGTCGGATGCCTACGCTTGCGCGGAGGCGGTCGCGGACGGCTCGCCGGGCTCCGCTCGGTGCGGCCGCGCGAGCCGCCAACGCGCGTTTTGGCCCAGGCCGCACGCGATGTGTCCCTCGGCGCGCAGGCTCCCCCGCACCGCGACCGCTCGGGACGTGGGGTAGCCGCGAGACCGCACCGCCTCGACGAGATCATCGCCCGCGAGCCCGGCTTCGCCGGCCGCCGTCAGGGCTTCAAGGATGATCCGGCCCACCGGGGTTTCCCGTGGTCGGGCGACGTGCGGGGTGGTGCGCCCGGGGATTACCGCTCCCGTCTCAAGGAAGCGCGGCGCCAGCGACCACGAGGACGTCGCGCGCTCCTTGACCAGGACCCCCTGCTTCTTCAGCCGTGTCCTCACCTTCTCCGCACAGTCGAGGGTGTAGCCCGCGTCGCGGATGATGCGGGTCAGGTCCGGGCCGTACATGCGGTGCGCGGGAGCCCTCAGAAGCGTCTCGATGACCAGCCTAGTGACCGGGGAGCCGGCGCGCGAAGCCTCGACGCGTGCCGCGGGCGCGGGCCCGGGGATGTCGCCGCCCCGGACAGGCACCGTGCCGGCCGCGTCGCGCAGGGCGCGCTTCACCAGGAGGGGAGCAAGCCTCTCCTCGAAATGCCTGCGCAGCGCGGCGTACTCCGCCTCGATCAGCGCTTCCAGGTCGATGGTCCGGGCATCGTGCAGCATTCCCGCCTCCTCATCCGCCCGTCGATCAGGGCCATAGTGCCGGGTGGAAGGGAACCCGGTCGCCCGAGGAAGGATGGTCCAGACGACGGCCTGGACGGAACGGGTCCTGAGGCAGCTTCCCGGTGCGCGACCGGGTCGAGGCCGGGCACACGGCCGGGCCACGGTGGACCGGCCCACCGGCTTGCCCGGCCGGCTTCGCGCTCCGGGAAGCCGAGCCGAGGCGCTTCCCGGCCACCGCGCAGGGCTTTCCAAGGGTCATCGCGACCAGGCGGCGAGCCCAGGTCGGCCGACCGGACCGACCTGGGCTGAGCACGCGCGCCTCTCCGCTGGTTGTCCACAGGATTCCGGTCGCCCCCGGCGGGCTGCGGATCGCCGGTGTCAGCGGGTCAGGAAGGAGGCGGCCTCGGGCAGGGCTGCCTTCAGCCTGGCTGGCATTCAGAGCAAACGCGGTCCGCATCTCCATCCCGACCGGTACCACCCCGGCCGCCATGGTCGGCTACGACCGCGAGGCGCTTCACCGACGCTGGATCGGGACCCACCGGACGTCCACGCGCTCCGCATGGGTGAGGAGATGGCGGTGGTGCCGGTGGTGCCGGGAGCCGCCCTGCCGGCACCATGCTTGCGCCGATCGGCACGGTGGCGACGCCGGTCTCGATGCACCTGATGACGCGTTAGCCTGCGCGGCGTGGCGCTCGCCGCAGCCGTGTCCTACGGCGCATTGGTCAGGCCGTCCCAAATCGGAGCCCGTATCGTCGAGATGGCCAACAAGGTCCGGCATCCCCCGCCCCGGACGCTGACTGCCGTCGTGGCCTCGTGGCGCTCGGACCAGCCATCCCGGCTGTCGGCATCCCTGTGGCCGGCATCGCCTTGGTGCCCTGCGGGGCGCGCAACGGGACCTTCTCAGTTGCCAGAGGCACGGTGCCGCCCGCCTTGGCGGGGCGCTAACCGGTCCCGGTGGGCCGCCTGGCTCAACCGGGCCTGGGCGCCCAGGCCCTCGTTCCGTCGGTAGGCGCCAAGGCACCCACAGACGGTGTCTCGACATGGACCATGCTTTCCCGGCGGCGCACGCGCTGGCGAATGTTGGCCGGGCGCGCGCCTAATGGGCTACGCGGCCGGAAGCGGGCGGCACCCATCGCTACGCCCAGTCATACCTGAGGAGCGGGTTGTCCGCGTCGCCAGATAGGTCGAAGAGCCGCTGTCGGGGGCGACCGTACGATACGCGTGGTTGCTCAGGTGCGGAACTATGGTGCCCGAGACCGGATACTGGGTCTGCTACCTGCTGGAAAAAGCCAAGCGGTGGGCCGGTGGGCGCAACGGTCTGTTAACCATGGTTTCGACAGGGATCTTGCCATTTTTACTAGAGCGTTGCAAATTCGGGGGTTTCCCTGCTAATATTCCTAGGTACAAGCCCATACGATTGATGGACTCATCGCGAACGCGGATCCGGCGGCGCCATCGAGTTACGGTCCCTCGCGGGCCGTGCCACCGAAACGGTTGCGCCGTGGGTGCGACGGCGGACCGGACCTGGACCTGACGACACCGGAACGCGGCAGGGCACCTAGGCATGGACGTCTTTCCTGTAGCTCGGTAATCCTTGGTGCCTGATCCCTGTCTTTCCGAGTTGACTCCGGAGCGCGAGCGCCCCAGATTGGCGGGAGGGGAATGCCGGAGCCATCATGCGGACGAACGCCGACATACTGACCGAGGAGCTCAGGGCCTACGAAGAGCTGGCCGCGAAGGTGCACGCGCTGATGACGATGTTGGTCGGAGCGCAGAACGCGCTACTGGAACTTCAGGCCGGCACTGCCGCCGGACGCGCGAGGTTGGCCGGCCGGCTCGCCGAAGTTGCCGTTCGCGTAGCTGCCGAACCGCCGTCGGGTCCAGGTCTCGACGGCGCTCAAGCGGCCGAGCGCGCTGGCCTGGACGGCCAGGCGCAGCCAATCCCGCGCCTACGCTCCCGCGTGGCCCAACTCATCGTTAATGCCTTGGCTGAAGCTGGTGATACAGGATTATCAGGTCAGGCCATCAATGAGATTGTTGTCAATGCTCAATACACCAAAGATGCGAGCGAAAAAGCCAAACTTTTCTTGAAGCGAAACGGCTTGGCTCGCCATGATAAGCAAGCAATGCATTGGTATTCAATCGGAAAAGGTCCCAAGAATATTGCCGGCGAGCAGAATGATCGGAAGCGTGCAATTCCTGAAAACCTAGGCCGCGTTAGAAGCAAGCCTAAAACAAATGCAAATTCAACTATGAAGTAAGGACGCGCCTGACTGTAAGCTAAAACTATGTCTAAGAGAGCGCTAATGACTTCTTGATGTCATACCACGGCAACCAGAATGCTTGAACGACTCCCGGACGAAACATGAAAGGACTTTGGATGAAGCTATCGCTCACCCAGCGGGAGCGCACCGCGCGGATTAGATCATTGCCGGCAACGGCACGCGGCCCGCCCTGGCAATCGGGAGCGTTCCCTTGGCCGATCCACAAGGCAGCTCCCCGGCGCGATGTTGTCATCGCGCCGGGGAGGCCTTGATCGCTCGGCGTGTCCAACCACGCCAAGCGACCGCTCGGCCATTCCCTTTACGGAGCTTCGTACCGGCCGGACTCGCAGGGTCAAAAACCCGACGAGGAATCCTCTTTATGCCCGCTCCACGCGCCCATCGCAAGCGGGGAGGGCGGATTTCTGCGGGCCGCGCCGTGGTTTTCCACAGCGAGGAGGACTGCAGTTGATCGACGACGACATCAAGGCGCTCGACGACGCACCAGACATGGGGCTGGCCGATGCAGTCGGCCTGCTCGACGCGGACTTCGATTACCAGCCGACGGACGAAGTCCACTTCTCGGCCAAGTCGTTCGGCGCCTCGGAGAGCTGACGTTCTACCGGACGCCTTTTCCTAGCATGGGACCCACGACCCCGCAACGGGTCGTGGGTCCCGCACCCCCTCACCACAACGAGCAGGCTCCGGCACTTGCCGCCGGGCCGTGGGAGATTTTTCCATGTGCGAGGACACCCCCCGACCGGCCGACCGCACCCTTTTCAGCGTCGTCGGCATCGTCCTACCCGTCCACCGCGCGCCTCGACGGCCCGCTCCTCTCAAGAAGCCGGCTGTCGGTACGAAGTCGGACAAGGCCGTGGCGGAGCCCAGGCCCGGCGACCCTGTGGGCGCCTGAGAAGCGCGGCCCCCTTAATGAGGGCCGCCCGCCGCGGCGTCCCTCCCACCACCGAATTCCCGTCATGCGAACGGACGCGCCCATGCCACAATCCCGCAAATCGCGCGACGCTGTCGTCGCACATGATGCATCGATGCAAACGGACGAGGCCGCCCGACGGCCGCGCTGCGTGGCTGCCCTCGACGATGCCGTTCGCGGGAACCAGCCGGCGCTTGCCGCGCTTGCGGCGGTCGCCCATCGCCATGCGGAAGCCGCTTCGTCCCCCTGCCAAGTCCCTTGCTGGCAGGCCGGGTATGAGGGGTGCGGCGCGCAAGAGACGGCCATTCTCGACCGTCGTTGGTTGAGCGCGCTCGTCGTCGACCGCTGCGGCGAGCCGCCGGTGCGACGCCGCATGCTCAGGGGCATGCATTCGTCCGGCAAGTCCGTCTTGGGGGTAGCGGTCTCATGCGAGCCTCAGGGGCGCCGCGTATGAGGCCCATGCGACCGCCGGCCAGGAAGGTGGTCACCGGCCGCCGGACGGGGGCCCTGACCGGTTATCACCCGAGCCGCAAGATGGGGGCGTCCGTCCCGTTCGAGAGCCTGCTCGAACTCGACGCCCTCGTGTTGCTGGAGGTGGACTGGAAAGTCGTGCAGTTCGCGACCCAACCGGTCACCTTCCAGTGGCGCGATGCCGGCCGTGCCCGCCGTTACACGCCCGATCTCCTCGTCGTCACGGCTCTCAGCCGCACGTTTCGGGAGGTCAAGCCTGCACGCCGGCTAGCCCGAGATCCCACCCTGCGGGGTCGGAGGGAGCGCATCGAGGCGGAGTGCGCGGCGCTCGGGGCCGATTTCGAGGTCTGGACCGACAAGGACATCAAGCGCGAGCCGCGCCTCTCGAACTCCCGGGCGGTCCTCTCCGAGGGGCGCCGTGTCGGCGACGCATGGGCGGAGCAGCGCGTCCGTGCCGTGCTGCCGCACTGCGCGACGGTCGGGGAGGCGGCCTGGGCAGGCGGCCTGCCGCCGGTCCGTGCCCTTCGGGCGGCCATGCGCCTCGCCGCGCGCGGCGAGGTCGGCCTGGACCTGGACCTCGCGCTCGGGGCGTCCACGCGGATACTGGCAGGAGGTGCATCACGATGAGCGGCAGCCCGCAACGGTACGTGGAGGGCGACCATCTCCGGATCACGGAGGCGGACGGTACCCCGCATCTCTGGGTCGTGCGGAAACGCGTCGTCCGGGGCTGGCGCCTGGAACCGGTCGGCGGCGGCGACACACGCACCGTGACGGACCGTGACATCACCCGCATGCGCCAGCAGATCGAGCACTATCCCCAAGGCCGGGCCGGTTTGACGGCGGACCAGGAGGAGCTCCTCAACAGGACGTTCGAGAGCAACAAGGCGGAGTCGTGCATCGAGGCGATGCGACGTGCGGAGTATCTCTGGCATGCGTACCGACTGCACAAGGAAGGCATTCCTCTGAACGCGGCTTTCGAGCGCGCCGCGTCGGAGATTTTCGCCGAGAAAGGACCGACGTGGCAGAAAGAGGACGACGAGGCGGCCGCCGTCCGCGAAACGGCGCGCGCCGAGCGCCGCCGCGTGCCCCCCGAGTTGCTGAAGAGCCCGAACAAGCCCCGGAAGCCCCTGGCCGCGCCCAAGCCCAGCACGATCGAGAGCTGGTATCATCCCTGGATGGCGGTGAGCCGCGACATTCGCATCCTGGTCCCGTTGATCGAGAAGCGCGGGAACCGAACCTCGCGGTTCAAGGATGAAAGGGCCTTCATCCCTGAGAGGATGAAGATCTACATCGAAACGATGTTTCTCAACGACCGCCGGGCATCGCTGAACGAAGTCCACAAGCTTCTTAACAAGGAGCTAAAATCGAAAGGCTTAAAGGTAAGCTATAAATGCTTTCAAGCGTATCTTTTGAAAAACTACTCTGAACATGAGGAGGTTAAGAGGCGTTTCAATTGGCGTAAAGCGCACCTCGAAACCGGCGTATTCAAACGCAAGCGCCCGCCCGCGAAGCCCCTCGAAGAGATCGAGGTCGATCACAGCCTTCTGGACATCATCGTCGTCAACGAGAAGTCCGGAAGACCCCTGGGTAGGCCGTGGATTACCTTGGCCTTGGACAGATGCACTCGGATGGTACTCGGGGTGCACGTGAGTTTCGAGCCCCCGAGCTTCGCTTCGCTGCAGCGGTGCTTGGCCCACGCATTCTGGCCCAAGGACCTCACCGGGTTGGGGCTGAGCAATCCATGGCCTGCCGAGGGCATCCCCCGGCTGGTCTTCTGTGACAACGGCAAGGAATTCCACAGTCGGTCCCTGAAGCTCGCCGAGCTGTCGATGGGCTTCACGGTCGTCAACTTGCCTCCGCGTCAACCCTGGCTGAAGGGTAAGGTCGAACGAATTTTCGGCAGGATAGGAATTCAAGTCTTCGACCTCATGGAAGGTAAAACATTCAGCAACCCGGCAAAAAGAGGTGAATATAAATCAGTCGCTAGCGCCAAGCTGACTCTCCCGGAGGTGAAGGAGAAGTTGCTCAAATACTTCGTGGACGATTACCATGTGACTTTCCATGACGGGCTTAAGGGAACCCCCCTTGAGGAGTGGCAACGCCACGCCGAGGTGGACCGGGTCGAGGGCGTGCGCTCCTACGAGGACATCCGGCGCCTGATGGGCGCCACCTTCCTGAAGCCGATCACGAACGTCGGCATCAAGATCTTCGGGCTCGTCTACTACCACGACGACCTCAAGGAGCTGCGCCGCCGGCGCGGAGGCACGACCAAGCGGTTCCAAGTCCGCGCCGATCCGTTCGACCTAGGGGAGGTCGAGGTGCTCGACGAGGAGACGGGCCGGTGGATCGTGGTGCCTTGCGACCGACCCGAACTCGCGGCCGGGGTGTCGCTCCACCAGGCCAGGACCAACGACAAGCGGGCGCGGAGGCTCGCGGAAGGCGGACCGGTGACCGATCTGCACCGGGCCGAAGGGCAGCGCCTCGAAGCGGAGGAGGCGGCCGTGGCGCTGGATGACACCGAGGCTAAGACCACCGCCGCACGGGCGGCACGGTACGGGCTGGACAACGGCTGCTTCTTCACGCCGCTCGTCGGACAGCCGACGCCCGCGAACGATCCCGCGCCGGTTCCCGTCGGGGGCGAGGCCGAGGGTCATGAGGGCGGCAATGACCGGGCCGGTAACCCGGAGCCGGCCGGAGGCGGCGCCGACCCGGACGTTCAAGCGGCGATGCTCGCGATGATGGCACAATGGACCAGGAGGTCGGCGTGAAGGTGGCGACGGAGCAAGCGATTGGACCGGGGCCCGAGGCGGCTGGCGGCGGGGACGTCGTCGTCGACTTCGAGACCCGGACGGTGCCTCACCAAGCCCTGCTCGACGGCAAGGCGGAAATCGCGAAGCTGCAGGCCCGGTACAGGCCCGAGAGGCGCCGCCGCCTGAAGGCACGGGCACTGGTCATCGCCGGACCCTCTGGGGCGGGGAAATCCACCATCCTCGAAAGTTACGCCGAGGACCATCCGCACCTGACGGATAGCCCCGACGGCGACGTCCGACGCGTGATCCTCGTCGAGGCCCCGAAGCGCCCGACGCAGAGATCGTTCGTCGCGGCCATCATGCGCGCGCTCGGGTCGAAGGCGCGGGACACCTGGAACACCGACGAGATCATCGCGAAGATCGGCTGGCTCTGCGACGAGCTCAAGGTCGAGCTGATCCTCATCGACGAGGCGCACCACCTCTGCGAGCACATCAGCCAGGACAACGAGGAGGACGTCTCTGAATTCCTCAAGAGCCTGCTCAACCGGCTCGGCACGCAGATCGTGTTGGCCGGCCTGCCGAGCCTCCTCCACCTGCGGGACTATCCGCAGCTGCGGCGTCGCATGCAGCCGCCGGTCGTGCTCCATCCCTATTCCTGGTCCTCCATCGAGGGGCGCGCCGCCTTCATGGCCATGCTCGGGCTGTTCGAGGCTCAGCTCGGCCTGCCCGAGCCGTCGTTCCTCTTCGAGCACGAGACGGCCAAGCGGTTGTACTGCGCGACGGGCGGTTATCCGGGCCTCGTCTCGAAGACCCTGAGCGAGGCGCTGAGCGTCGCCCTGGAGAGGAAGGCAAGGCGGATCGATCTCGCCTTGCTCGGGCAGGTCTGGGAGCGGTTCGAGCCCGCCGGCGCGCCGCAACTGTCGGCCGACCCCGACGCACGACCGATGCCGGCACGCGAACTGGCCCGGGGAACCGCTCGCAATCCCTACCTCGCCGGCAAGGACGCGTTCCTGAAGCTCTGGGCGCGGATGGCAAGGGAGCACGCGACGATGTCCGAGCGCGCGAACCGCCGTCGTCCGAGGCAATTGGCCTACCGGCCGGTCAGGGACGACGTCGAGGAGAGGCTCGCCGCGTGAGCCGGCAGACCGTCGAGCCTCTCGCGCTACGTGTCCGTCCGAAGCCGTACGAGGGAGGTGCGAGCCTCCTCGGACGGCTGGCAGCGCGCCATCGGGACGGGGACTTGGCCGCCTTCTGTCACGAGCATGGGCTGAGCCTTCGGCAGCTCGGTTTCGGCCGAGGGGTCGAACGCCTGGCGATGCTCGCGCGCGTGGACGCAACCGACTTGCTGCTGTCTTCCCCGAAGGTCGATGCTCGCACGCGGTCGGTCCGAATCGGCCACACCGTCGTCGGACTTGCGGACTGGTCCAAGGACGGCGGCCGATATTGCCCGCATTGCGTGCGCGAGGATGCCCTGCTCGCGCGAGCCGCCGGGCGCGACGCTGCCGTCGATGTCCATCGTCGCCTCTGGTGGGATGTCCTGTCGGTGACGCGCTGCCCGACGCACGGGACCGGATTTGGCGCCGGCTGCCCGCGCTGCGGCGCCCGTCCGGCTTGGGGAGGCGCTCCCGGTCGGTGCAGGATCTGTGGCTGCAGCCTGGCGGCACCCCGTCCGCCGGACCCTCGGGGGACCGCGGGCTTTTCCGAATACGCGGCTGCACGGCTCGCGGGTTGGCCTACCGACGTTCCCCTCTTGGACGAAATGGACCTTAAGGAAGCGGTTCCTCAGATGGAACGGCTCGGCCTGGTCATCACGGGGCCTCTATCCGCCCTCAAGCCACGCCGGGACACCGCGGCCGCCGCGGAGATCCGGGAAGTCGCGTTTCGCGCGCTGGCGTCCTGGCCGACGCAGTTCGAGGCGGCGCTCGACCGTGGGCTCACCCGGTCGCGGGGTGGACGGACCGGGACCGGACTGACGGGGACGTACGGCTGGGCTTACGAGCACTGGGCGGCGAAGCTCGAACATGCCTCGGTTTTCGGGTCCGCGGTGCGGTCGGCGATGCGTGGCCACGCAATCAAGCACGGGGTGATCTCCGACCGGGAGGGCGCGCTGCTCTCGACGCCGTCGCCGCGCGATCCCGGGATCTCAGGAGCCGCGCGCTCGATGGGGTGGGGCTTCGCGCGCGTCAAGCGGGAGGCATCCCGACGTGGCTTGGTCCCGCGCGGTGCGCGTCGGGGCGTCGGCATCCGGATCTCCTCGCAAGAGGTCTCTACCATCCTGAGGGAGCAAGCCGAGCTCGTCGGCATCGACGAGGCATCCCGCCTGCTCGGCATCGGCAAGTCGCAGGCGGGCAGGATCGCCGCGGCCGGTCTGCTCGGCCCGTTCGAGGCCAAGCCCACTCGCATCCGCCGGGAGGCGTGCGAGGATCTGGTTCGTCGCCTCGCGGCCGGCGCGAACCGGCTCGAAGCGCGACCGGGCGGCATCCTCCCGCTCCCGGCGGCCTGCCAGGCCGCCGGGGTCCCGCTCGACCACGCCTGCCGTCGCATCCTCGCGGGTGACGTGTCGCCCGCCGGCGTGGTCGGCGACGGCCGTACGCTGGCGCAAGTCCTCGTCGATCCGAAGGCGCTCAAGCCGGGGCGCCCCGACGGCAATGTAAGCATCGAGCAGGCGGCGGCGGAACTGCGCCTGCACCACCAGGCCGCGCGCCATCTTGCGCGCGTGGGGCTGCTGGGGCGGCGATGCGGTTCGGCGACGCGGGTCGACCGCGCTGGACTGGCCCGGTTCCGTGATGCATACGTGACCGGAAGCGAGGCAGCTGCCATGTTCGGCACCTCGCCGAAAGCCGTCGTCTCGCGGCTCGGGCGGCTCTCCGTCGTCCCTGTCGCCGCCCCGCCGGCGTGCAGGCAGGTCATCTTCCGGCGGGCCGACGTGGAGACGGCATTCCACGCGGTCCCCGGGTCCGCCGCGACGGACGTGCCGCTTGCCCGAGGAGTTGCCGAAGCCCGCTCGCGACCGACGCAAGAGGGATGAGGAGTTCGAACCGCGCGCGTTGCGCGTGCGCTTCCGGCCCGAGCCGGCATACTCGTTGTTCGGTCGGCTGGCCGCCAGGAACGGCGAGACATCCTGCCGCGCCTTCGCCGCCGAGGTCGGGCTTCGGTATTTCGGGGAGGTCCTGGCCGGCCGGAGGGTCGAGGCGGTCGAGAACCTCGCGGGTCTGGCCGGATCGGACATCGCCCGCTACACCGCCGTGAGCTCGGGGCCACGTCAGGTGGTGGTCCTGAACGGTGAGACGCTCCTGGCGAGGTCCTGGGCGCCGAAGAAGCGACGGTATTGCCCGCGCTGCCTGGGAGGCGACCTGCGGGGAACGGTCGAGAATGACGGCCCGCGACCCTTCCGCCCATATCGCCGCGCTTGGTGGGACGTGGTCCATGTCGACAATTGTCCGATCCATTGTTGCGAGCTCCTGCGCGCCTGTCCCGCGTGCGCCGAGCCCATCGACGCCGACTGCGCTTGGCCCTGGCGATGCCGGTGCGGGGGGGACCTGACGAACGCGGCCGCCATCCCGCGTTCGCCGAACGAGTGCTCGTTGGACCGATACGTGGTCGGGCGTCTCGGCGGATGCGAGCCGCTCCCGTCGCGTATCCTGGACGGCGTCACGCTGGAGGCGGCTATCTGGGCGGCCTTTTACGTCGGCTGGATTGCGGACCACGGCCGAGCGCTCGACATGCGCCGGGCCGACCACGCCACCAAGGCGGCGGCGCGCCGGCGCGGATTGGAGCTTCTCGCGGATTGGCCGCTGTCGTTCGAGGCGCTTCTCGATGCCATGGTCGAGGACGTGCCGTCACGCGACATGCAGAGCCTATCGCCACGGACCGCGTATGGCGCCCTCTCGATGTGGCTGGCCCGGTCTCCGGAAGGGTCGCTTGAGCCTCTGCGGGCAGCCGTCCGCAACCATGCCGAGAAGTCGAGGCGGTCCGCTCCGTCCGGAGTGACCTTTACCGAAGCCGCCAACCAGTTGGGGGTGACGCGCAAAACGCTCGTCGCGGTCGCCGAGCAACTTGGTCTTCTCCCTTCGGGCACCGATCTTCGGTCCAGGATCGTGATCGACGAGGAGGCGGTTTCCAAGGTTCGCGACCTGTTAACACGAACATTGGGGCAACGGCACGCCGCCAGGTTCCTCGGGATCAGCGTCCCGGCCTTCCAGCGCTTGGTCGATGCCGGCGTAGTCGCCACCCACGATCCGGTCGTGACTGGCCGCCGCGACAGGACCTACTCACCGCAGGAGCTTGAGCACCTGCTTGGCCGGCTATCCGGCGATGTCCCCGAATGCCATGACCTGGTGGGGGACCTGGCAGGATTGCCGGCGGCATCGTTCAAGGGACGGGTCGGATTGGACCGTCTGCTCCCGGCCGTCCTCGACGGCCGCGTGAGGCCCAGGGGAAGGTTGCCGTCCGCCCCGGGACTGCAGGGTATCCTCGTATCCGTGGGGGAGGTCGTCGCCCTGCACGGGCATCGCTCCGACAGCATGCTGCTGGAGGAAGCCGCGAAGCGGTTCGGCGTCAACTACTGGGGTTTCCGCGGGTTGGTCCGATCCGGACTGATCCCCGGACGACAGGCTCTCGGCCGAACGAATAAGCGCTGGTGGGTGCGAAGGGCTGATTTCGAACGCTTCTGTGATGAATACGGCACCGTTCGCCATCTCGCCGAACGATACGATCTATCGCGCATCGTGACGCGCGCCATCATCGACAAGCTCGGCCTGAAACATGCTCCGGTTCCGCCAGGGCACTTCGTTGAGGTGTATCGGTTCCGCGACGTCGAGGCTGCCCTGACCGGTTCGCAGGAGGCGCGGGACCATAGGGCTCGACGAAAACGGCGTCCTAAGCGTCCGCTCAAGTGATTGGTTCGACGTCATGGCGCTTCGGCGCCGACAGGCTCCTCACCGATTTGGGTGAAAAACGGCAAAGTTCCCGACGCAATCGGGTATAGCCTCCCGATAGGATATAGGTTAAAACTCCAAAATTCCTCATATTTTTCAAGAGCGCTGAGAAAGCGCTTATGGGAACAGGCAGATTGGCTCAGGTCGCATCTCTCATCCCACTCACGACCTCATCCTGAGGTGCTGGCGATCGAAGATCGCACGCGGTCGGAGATCGCTCAGCCTCGAAGGAGGGCTCCAGGGACCACGGAGACATCTGGAATCCTCCTTCGAGGCTCCTTGCAGTCGCACCTCAGGATGAGGTCGTGGGTGGGAGCGAACCGGCACGTGGGATAGTCGCCCGCCGCTTGATCGCGGGCCGGCACCGGCGATAGGCAGGGCCGCAGCGCGCGCAGGGTTCCGGGGCGCGAACGCGGAGTGGTGATCATGCAGGCGGCCGAGCTCGCGCCCTTTTCCGACTACGTCCTGCCCGAGGCGACGCTTCCGGAGCTGCCGGGGCATTACCGCGGCAAGGTGCGGGACAATTACGATCTGGCCGACGGGCGGCGCATCCTGATCACCAGCGACCGCTTGAGCGCCTTCGACCGGGAACTCGCCGCGATCCCGCTCAAGGGCCAGGTCCTGACCCAGACCGCCCGCTACTGGTTCGAGGCGACGCGGGACATCTGCGACAACCACGTGCTGGCCTATCCGGACCCGAACGTGGTGGTGGGCCGGCGCCTCACTATCCTGCCGGTCGAGATCGTGGTGCGCGGCTACCTCGCCGGCAGCACCGGGACCTCGATCCTGACGCTCTACAAGGCCGGCCAGCGCGAGATGTACGGCCACCGCCTGCCGGACGGGATGCGCCCGCACGAGAAGCTGCCGCAGCCGATCATCACCCCCACCACCAAGGCCGGCCACGGCGACCACGACGCGCCGCTCTCGCGTGCCGAGATCCTGGAGCGGGAACTGCTGACGGACGAGCAGTGGCGGACGCTGTCGGAAGCGGCGCTCGCCCTGTTCGCCCGCGGCCAGGCGATGGCGGCCGAGCGCGGCCTGATCCTCGCCGACACCAAGTACGAGTTCGGCACGGACGCCCAGGGGCGGATCGTGCTCGCCGACGAGATCCACACCCCCGACAGCAGCCGCTACTGGTTCGCGCAGAGCTACCCCGAGCGCCTGGACGCCGGCACCCTGCCGGAGAGCTTCGACAAGGACGTGGTCCGCAACTGGGTCGCGGCCCGCTGCGACCCCTACCGCGATCCGGTGCCGGCGATCCCGCCCGAGGTCGTGCTGCAGACCGCCGCCACCTATGTCAGCGCCTTCGAGACCATCACGGGCCAGCCCTTCGCCCTGCCGGACACGGCCGAGCCGCCGCTCGACCGCATCCGCCGCAACATCGCGGCGTATCTGGGGGCGTAGAGCGGGGGTCCCCTAAGTACAAAGAATGATTCATTGAAGCTCAGGCGCGGGATCCCCTCTCCCGTGTGGGAGAGGGGTATGGCGATCGAAGATCGCACGTGAGGGTGACACGCTTCAGGATGTAGCTGGACCATCACGCTGCCAGCACGACGGTTCGAGCATGACTCAGAACCGTAGCACCCTCACCCCCGGCCCCTCTCCCACACGGGAGAGGGGAGACGCGCCTCCTCTTTCACAAAATAGTCCTATCTAGCGAGAAAGCGGAAGCACGCCTCACGGGCGCGCCGGACCACGCTCCCCGCGGGCGTGCCCGAGGAAGAACCGCAGCATCTCGGCGCTGGCATCGGGGCCGCGCGGCTCGGTGTAGGAGCCGTCGGGACTGCCGCCGGACCAGGCGTGGCCGGCGCCGTGCAGCACCCATTGCTCGACGATTCCCCGGCCGTCCGCGTCGGCGTGGACCGTGCGGGTATAGGCGATCCCGCCCAGCGCCTCGCCCCGCGTCACGGTCTCGGCGAGCGGCGCCCCCGGCAGCGCCTGGGCGACGACGCGCTCGCCGTTGAGGGGGTGGACCGTGCGGTCGCCGTCGCCGTGGAAGACGATGGTCGGCACGGTCGGGCCTTCCCGCTTCGGGCCCGCGCCGCCCTGGCCCATCGCCGCGAAGGCGGAGGGCAGGTCCCGGGCCGCGCCGCAGGCCAGGCCCGAATGGATGCCGGCCGCCGCGAACACGTCCGGGTAGGTCGACGCCAGGATCGCCGCGGCAGCGCCCCCGGCCGAGAGCCCGGCGACGTAGACCCGGGCCGGATCCGCCCCGAACTCCTCCACCACCGCCCCCGCGATGCCGGCGATCAGCGCCGGCTCGCCGGCGCCGCGGCCCTGGTCGCCGGCCTGGAACCAGTTCCAGCACTTCTGCGCGTTGGCGGACCGGTCCTGGCGCGGATAGACCACGATCGCGCCCTGCGCCTCCGCGAGGTCGTTCATCCGCGTGCCCAGCGCGAAATCGTCCGGGTCCTGGGTGCAGCCGTGCAGCATCACCACGACCGGCAGGGGCTGGCCCTGGGACGGGCCGTGCCGGCCGCTCGGCACGAAGACCTTGTAGGTCCGGCGGCCCGCCGCGCCCGTAAAGCTCCGCTCCTCGAACCGGGCGCCCTCCGGCACCGGCACCGGCCGGCGGGGCTTGAGCCCTTCGCCGAGACCCGCCCCCAAGCCTGCCCCCAGTCCGGCTCCCAGGCCCGTCTTCAGGCCTTTCCCCAGATCCGGCCCGAAGCCGTCGAGCCCGAGGCCGTCGAGGACGCCCTCGCGCAACAGCCCGGTCAGGCCCCCCGGCCGGGGGGTGTGGGCGGAGGCCCGCACCGCCTCGGGCGGATCCTGAGCCTCCGCGGGCGCCGTCCAGGCGCCGCCCGGCTCGGTGGGGGCCACAAGGTCGGTGATCGTCCCGGCCGCGTGCGGCGCCGGGCCCGGCGGGCGGGCGGCCTCGGGCGGGGCGGCGTGGCCCTGGATCAGCGCCACAGCCTCCATCAGGCGCCCGGCCCGGGTGAGGCGGGTCACCTCGGCCATGTCGACCGTGCCGCCCGCGGGGAAGGGATTGAATGCGTTCATGATCGGGGTCCTGTTCGAGATTGCCGGTCAGGCGATGCGGTCGGCCAGCGCCGCCTTCACGGCGGCGCTGGCGTGGAAGGCGCCGAGCACCTGGATCGACGCGATGGCGGCGCGGGCGAGGTCCGGCGTGACGTCGTCGGCGATGCTGGCCAGCCCGAGCACCTGGATGCTGAGCGGGCGCCCCGCATCCCGCGCCGCCTCGAGCTCCGCCTTGGTGATGTGCGTCAGGCCGAGGCTGAGCTGGCGGCGCGCCACCGACTGGCGCAGCGCCTCGTCCTGCCGGTCGAGCTGGTTGCGCACCGCCGTGCGGATGAAGTCGGCGCGGTTGGCGTAGAAGCCGTCCCGCACCATCAGGTCGATGCGGCCGAGGTCGACGAAGCCCAGGTTGACCGTGACCTTCTCGCTGTCCGGCATCTTCGGCCGCAGCTCGTGGACGTTGTCTGCCATCTCCTGACCATCCCGTCGCCATCCGGTTGGATGGTCTAGAGATGGAGAGGCCCGCCCGGCACCGCAAGGGGCCGCCTGCGCGGAATCAGCCCCGAGCCCCGGCCGGGCCGCCCGGCCTCGACGCGTCCCCGTCCCGCGCGTAAGGCTTGCCCCATCATGACCGCACGACATCCGAGCCCGCCGGGCAGGGCGGCGCCGCGCCTCTCGGAGGACAGGCCCGACCTGGCCGCCGGCCTCGCCGCTGACACGGCCGCGCGCCTGCTGGCGATGCGCGTGGCGATGCTGCTCGTGCTGCTGGTCTCGGCCGCCTTGAGCGACGGCGTGCTGCATGCCGGGAGCCACTGGTTCATCCTCGGCGGCTACGCGGCGTCCTCGCTCTGGCTCGCGGTCACGGCGCGGCGGCGCAACAGCGCGCGGCTCGCCTGGATCGCCACGCTCCTCGACGCGGCGCTCGCGGCCTACATCGTGCTCGAATACATGATGGCGGCGGCCGACACCGCCGACGAGCACGGCACGATGGCGAGCCGGCTGCCGGCCTTCCTGCTGCTGCTCGAATCCGGCCTGACCCTGCGGCCGCGCCACACGGCGGTGTTCGCGGCCGTGGTCGCGGGGGTGTGGTCCGGGGCGCTCGGCCTCGGCCTGCTGGACCCCGGCCTCGGCCTGCCGCCGGCGGGGCCGCAGCTCTTCGGGCTCCTGTCCTTCCTGGTGGCGAGCGCCTTCGTGATCGAGGGGGTGACGCGCCTGCACCGGGGCGTCGCCGCGATGCTGCGCCTGGAGCACGAGCGGGCGAGCCTCGCGCGCTTCGTGCCGGCGGGCATCGACCTCGTGCACCGCGACGGGCCGACGGCGCTCCAGCCCCGCCACGCCTGCCTGCTCGCCCTCGACATCCGCGGCTTCTCGGCCCTGACCCGGCGCTGGGGCGAGGACCGGGTGGTGGGCTGGCTCCTGGCGGTGCGGGCGCTCGTGCACGCCGCCGTGACCGAGCACGGCGGCCTCGTCGACAAGTATGTCGGCGACGGGGTGCTGGCGCAGTTCGTCGACGGGGCGCCGGCCGAGCAGGCGGCGGCGGCGCTCGCCTGCGTGCGGGAGATCGCGGAGCGGATGGAGCAGATGAACGAGACCCGCCGGCGGGAGGGGCTGCCGCCCCTCGCGCTCACCGCCTCCCTGCATGCCGGCGAGGTGCTGGTCGGGGTGCTCGACGACGGGGCCCGGGCCGAGTTCACGGTGCTGGGACCCGCCATGAACGCGCTCGCCCGGATCGAGGCCCGGGCCAAGCGCGAGAACCTGCCGGTCGCGGTCTCGAAGCGCGTCCTGCGGCTCCTCGGCCCCGCGGCGCCGCCGGCCCGACGGCTGCCGCGCCGCCCGGGCGAGGAGGATTGCCCGGACCTGTTCGGCCTCGACCCCCTGACGGCGGTCGCGTCGTGACCGACCTCCGCACGAGCGAGTTCCGTATGCCCGAGTCCTCCGTGTCCGAGTCTCCTTTGCCCAAATCCCCCTCGCCCGAATTCCGCCTCCCGCCCCGGCCCCTGCAGGCCGACGGGAGGCCGCGCCGGGTCGGCGTCGAGATCGAGTTCATCGGCCCCTCGGCCCGGCTCGCCGCGACGGCGCTCGCCGCCGGCCTCGGCGGGCGCCTCGCCGAGGAGGACCCGCACGCCTTCCGGCTCGAGGGCACGGCGCTCGGCGACATCCGGGTCGAGCTCGACCTGCGCGCCGCCCATCCGCAGCGCCGGGCGCAGGTCCCCGGCGTGGTGCCCGGCCTGCCGGTCCGCGCCGCCGGCCGCTCCCTGGCCGCGCTCCTGAGCCCGGTGGTGCCGCGCGAGGTGATCACCGGCCCGCTTCCCCTCGCGCAGCTGCCGGAGGTCGACCGGCTGGCCGCCCTGCTGCAGGGCGCCGGCGGGCGGGGACGCGGGGCGGTGCTGCTCGGCTCGCTCGGCCTGCACTTCAACGTCGAGCCGCCGGATTGTGAGGCCGCGACGCTCACAGGCCTGCTGCAGGCCTATCTCCGGTCCGAGCCGGCCCTGCGCAAGGCGACCGCCGCGGGAGGCTTCCTGGCCGCCCGCGGGCTGCCGCCGCCGTTTCCCGCAGCTTACGTCGCCCAGGTGCTCGACCCCGGCTACCGGCCCGACCTCGACGGCCTCGCCCGCGACTACCTCGCCGCCAACCCGACCCGCCACCGCGGCCTCGACCTGCTGCCGATCCTCGCCCACCGCGACGAGGCCGGCGTGCGGGCGGCGCTGCCGCCGGACGAGAAGGTGAGCCCCCGCCCGGTGCTGCATTACCGGCTGCCCCAGGCGCATATCGGCCTGGCCGGCTGGAGCCTGGCGCCGGCCTGGAACCTGTGGGTCGGGGTGGAGGAACTGGCGGAGGAGATGGGGGCGCTCGCGGGACGGTGACGCCGCCGGCCCGCCGGGCGCGGGGTTCGTGCAAGGATGCAAGCCCA
The DNA here is from genome assembly GCF_004745635.1 of Methylobacterium nonmethylotrophicum. Classification (GTDB taxonomy): domain Bacteria; phylum Pseudomonadota; class Alphaproteobacteria; order Rhizobiales; family Beijerinckiaceae; genus Methylobacterium; species Methylobacterium nonmethylotrophicum. The sequence goes on from NZ_SRLB01000012.1 coordinate 72,638, forward strand.
CCCTTGCACCGCTGCGCATTTCAAACGCGACCCTCCGCCTCCATCTTGGCCGGCATGACACACGCCCTGCAATTCGGCCTCGACACGTTCGGGGATGTCACCGCCCGGAACGGCGAGCCCGTGGCCCACGGCCAGGTCATCCGCGACGTGGTCGCGGAGGGGATCCTGGCCGAGGAGGTCGGGCTCGACTTCTTCGGCATCGGCGAGCACCACCGCGAGGATTTTTCCGTCTCCTCGCCCGAGATGGTGCTGGCGGCGATCGCCGCGCGCACGGAGCGCATCCGCCTCGGCTCGGCCGTGACGGTGCTGAGCTCCGACGATCCGGTCCGGGTCTTCCAGCGCTTCTCGACCCTGCAGGGCCTCTCGAACGGCCGCGCCGAGGTGATCCTCGGCCGCGGCTCGTTCACCGAGTCGTTCCCGCTCTTCGGCTACGCGCTGGACCAGTACGAGACCCTGTTCGAGGAGAAGCTCGACCTGTTCGCGGCCCTGATCGCCGGCGGGCCGGTGACCTGGCAGGGCACCACCCGGGCGCCGCTCGCAAACCAGAGCGTCTTCCCGACGCCGGAGACGCCGCTCACCACCTGGATCGGGGTCGGCGGCAGCCCGAACTCGGTGGTGCGGGCGGTCCATTACGACCTGCCCCTGATGCTCGCCATCATCGGGGGCGAGCCGCAGCGGTTCCGCCCCTACGTCGACCTCTACCACCGGGCCTGCGCCCAGCTCGGCCGCACCGTGCGGCCGATCGGCGTGCATTCCCCGGGCTATGTCGGCGAGACCGACGCCGGCGCCCGCGAAGAGTTCTTCGCCGATTACAAGCGCATGCGCGACCGCATCGGCGCCGAGCGCGGCTGGCCGCCGATGACGCGCCAGGAATTCGACCGCGAGGCCGATCACGGCTCGCTCTACATCGGCAGCCCGGAGACGGTGGCGCGGAAGATCGCCGCGACGGTGAAGGGGCTCAGCCTGGGGCGCTTCCAGCTCAAGTACAGCGCCGGCCCGCTGCCGCACGACCGCCTGATGCGCTCGATCGCACTCTACGGCACCAAGGTGGCGCCGCTGGTGCGCGAGATGCTGGGGTGATACCGCCGCGCCTTCGAACGGATTCGTTCGAAGGCGCAAGGCAAGCCCGAACGGGTCCGCGCCGCAGGCGCCAGGCGCTGATGCGCCGGACATCTTCGCATCGACATGTCGATGCGAAGGCACGAGGGTATGAGGCTCAGCGCGCCTTCGGGGTCGAGACCCGCAGGAGCAGGGCCACCGGCAGGAGGCCGACCGCGACGATCAGCAGGGCGGCGACGGCGCCGTCCTCGTAGGTGCCGCGGGCGGCCTCGCCGTAGAGGTGGGTCGCCAGGGTCTCGACGTTGAGCGGCCGCAGGATCAGGGTCGCGGGCAGCTCCTTGACGCAGTCGACGAAGACCAGGAGGGCGCCGCCCAGCACCGCCGGCCAGGTCAGCGGCAGGTGGACCTGCGCCAGGGCGCCGGCCGGGCCGCGGCCGAGGATCCGGGCGGCGTCGCCGAGCGAGCGCGGCACCCGGGCGAGGCCGGCCTCGCTGCTGCCCGCGGTGACGGCGAGGAAGCGCACCACGTAGGCGTAGACCAGCGCCGCCCCGGTGCCGAGGCCCATCGCGGCGAGCGGAAAGCCTGTGAGCGCCCGGCTCGCCCCGTCGAGCAGGCCGTCGAGGGCGGCGAGCGGCGGCAGGAGGCCGATCGCCAGGATCGCGCCCGGCACCGCGTAGCCGAAGGTGGCGCAGCGCAGCAGGAACCCGCGCCAGCGCCCGCCGAGCAGCCGCGGGCCGGCCGCCACCACGAGGCCGAGGGCGGTCGCCACGAGGGTCGCGAGGCCGGCATACAGGAGGGTGTTGAGCCCCTCCGCCAGGATCGCCCCGGACAGGCCGGCGAAGTGCAGGCGCCGCCCCGCCTCGACCGCGAGGTAGCTCGCCGGCGCCAGGAAGCCCAGCGCGACCGGCACGAGGCCGAGGGCGGGCGCGGCCAGCGCCGCCGGTCCGGCGAGGACCGTACGGCTCATCCGCCGCGGGCGCTGCGCCGCCGCCGCGTAGCCGCGCCCGCGCCGGGCGGCGCGCTCGACCGCGATCAGCCCGAGGCAGGCCCCGAGCATGACGAGCGCCAGGCCGGCGGCCCCCGGCAGGTCCGAGCGGTTGACCCAGGTGTCGTAGATCGAGACCGTGAGGGTGCGGACCCCCAGGAATTCCGCCGCCCCGATGTCGTTGAGGGCTTCCAGCAGCGCCAGGCTGGCGCCCAGCGCGATGGCGGGGCGGGCGAGCGGCAGGGCTACCCGAAAAAACACCGCCGAAGGCCCCGCCCCGAGGCTGCGCCCGGCCTCGACCAGGGTCGCCGACTGCATCAGGAACAGCGCCCGGGTCGGCAGGTAGACGTAGGGATAGAGCACGAAGCCGAGGAGCAGGATGCAGCCCGGCAGCGAGCGCAGGTCCGGCAGCATCAGGTCGCGCGGGCGGGCATAGCCGAGGGCGGCGCGCAGCGCGCTCTGCACCGGGCCGACCGGGTGCAGCAGGTCGAGATAGGCGTAGGCCGCGATGTAGGTCGGCACGGCCAGCGGCAGCAGCAGCGCCCAGTCGAGCAGGCGCCGTCCCGGGAACTCGTAGGCCGCGACGAGCCAGGCCGCCCCGGTGCCGACGAGCACCACGACGAGCCCGACCCCGGCGAGGAGCAGGCCGGTCTCCCGGAGCGCCGGGGGCAGGACATGGGCGAGGAGGTGGGGCCACAGCCCGCCGGAGCCCTGCAGCGCCTCGAGCCCGAGCGCCGCGACCGGGGCCAGGACCAGGAGGGCGGTCAGGCCGGCGGCGAGGCTCCAGGCCCGCAGCCACGGGCCCCGCGACCGGGCGGCCGGACCGGGCCGGGAGGTCCGGCGCCAAGCCGGCAGCCAAGGACCGCGCAGCCAAGGACCCCGCGACCGGGTCGCCGGCCCCGCCGGCACGAATGCTCCTCCCTCCACGGTGCTCGCCTGCTCCGGTCGTGACGCCACGCGACGACGGCCCCCGCGGGGGCCGGAAGCCCTACCGGTCGAACCCGACCTTGTCGACGAGCAGGCTTGCCGCCTTGCGGTTGCGGGCGATCTCGACCAGCGCGGTGCCGTCGACCTTCAGCGGCCCGAGGGCGGCGAGGAGCGGGTCGACCGTAACGCCGGGCTTCACCGGGTACTCGTAATCGGCCTTGGCGTAGAGCGCCTGCGCGTCGTCGGAGGCGAGGTATTCGAGCAGCTTGACGGCGTTGTCGCGGTTGGGCGCCGACTTGGCCACCACCGCGCCCGAGACGTTGACGTGGGTGCCGCCACCCTGGAAGGTCGGCAGCACCACCTGGATGCCGTCGCCCCACTTCTTCTGCTCGGGCCCGCCGCGGCCGCTGCGCATCAGGCCGACATAGTAGGAATTGCCGAGGCCGAGGTCGCAGAGGTCGGCGACGATGTCGCGGGCGACGTCGCGGTCGCCGCCGGCGGCCTTGCGGGCGAGGTTGTCCTTGAGCCCGCGCAGCCAGGCCTCGGTCTTCGCCTCGCCGTGCTTGACCAGGAAGGCCGCGATCAGGGCGGTGTTGTAGGGGTGCTGGCCGGCCCGCAGGCAGACCTTGCCCTTCCATTTCGGGTCGGCGAGGTCCTCGTAGGTCAGCCCGCTCACGTCGCGCAGGTCCGGATCGGCATAGGCCACCCGGGCGCGGGTCGAGAGGGCGAACCAGCGGCCCTCCGGGTCGCGCAAGTTCGCGGGGATCGCCGCCTCGAGCGTCTCCGAGCGCACAGGCTGGGCGAGGTCGCGGTCGACGAGCTCGATCAGGTTGCCGATATCGACCGTCATCACGACGTCGGCGGCGGAGCGGGCGCCCTCGGCGGCGACGCGCTCGGCCAGGCCCTTGTCGACGAACACCGTGTTGACCTTGACGCCGCTCGCGGTGGTGAAGGCGTCGAGGAGCGGGCGGATCAGGCCGGGCTCGCGGGTGGTGTAGAGATTCACCTCGCGGGCGCCCTCCGGGGCGCCTTGTGCAAGAGCCCCTTGTGCAAGAGCGCCTTGAGCCCGGGCGGGGGCCGCGAGGGCGGTCAGGGCGATGACGCTGAGCACGGTGCGTGACAGGGACAAGAGGGCGCCTCCCGATTGTGGCGCCCCCTTGAGAAGCAAACCTGAAACAAAAGCAAGCGCGTTAGATTTTAGTTGTTTCAATGTAAGACGGCGCAAGTCTGCCGACTACGCCGCCTCCTCGTCGGGCAGGACCAGGACCGCGTCCGGCACCAGCGTCAGACCGACGGCGTCCCCCGGCCCGTAAGGGCCCGGCCCGGGGAGGCGGGCCCGCAGCGGCACGGAGACGCCCGGCACCGCGAGGTGGAGCAGGCTCGCCGCGCCCAGGAAGGTGCGGCGCGTCACCTGCGCGGCCGTACCGTCGCCCGGCTCGCCGACCCGCAGGGCCTCGGGCCGCAGGCAGACCCGCACCGCCGCGCCCTCGGGCAGGTGAGGGGCGGGGACCGGCCCGAGGGGCGTCCCGGCCCGGCCCCCCGCGACGCGGGCCGGGATCTCGGCCGCATCCGCCAGGAAGCGGGCGGCGAACAGGCTCCCGGGGCGGCGGTAGAGCGCCTCGCCGGTGGCGACCTGGACGATGCGGCCGCGGTGCATCAGGGCGATGCGGGTCGCGACCGCCAGCGCCTCCTCGGGGTCGTGGGTCACCATCAGGGCGGTGGTGCCGGTGCGGCGCAGGAGCGCCACCGTGTCCTCCCGCACCCGGTCGCGCATGCGCCGGTCGAGGTTGGAGAACGGCTCGTCGAGGAGCAGGAGCCGCGGCCCCGGCGCGAGCGCCCGCACCAGCGCCACGCGCTGCTGCTCGCCGCCCGACAGGGTCTGGGGGTAGCTCGCGGCATGGGCCGAGAGGCCGACCTGCGCGAGGAGCTCGGAGGCCGCCTCGCGGGCCGCGGGCGGCTGGCCCTTCAGGCCGAAGCGGATGTTCTCCGCCACCGTGAGGTGGGGAAAGAGGGCGTAGTCCTGGAACATCAGGCCGACGCCGCGGGCCTCGGGCGGCACGTCCGCACCGGCGCCGGCGACGAGGCGCCCGTCGAGCCGCACGGTGCCGGCATCCGGCGTCTCGAGCCCGGCCACCACCCGCAGGAGCGTGCTCTTGCCGCAGCCGGAATCGCCCAGCAGCGCCATCACCTCGCCGGGGCGGACGCTGAGCGAGACCCCGTCGAGGGCCTGCACCCGGCCGAAGCGGCAGGCCACGTCCTCCACCGCGAGCGCGGGGGCCGGGCGGGACGGGGCCGGATCGGTCATGCGGGGATCCTCGCGGGTCGGAGCGTCGCGCTCATACACGGGCCGGCCACGCCGGGCGAGGGCCGGCCCGCAGGGCCTTGCGCCGATCCGGCACGGCGCGCCTCGCCGGACGGTCAATCGGGCGTTAAGCGGATTCGTCGAATCCTCGCGCATCGCCGCGGCCTCAATCGGCCGCCGGCGGCGTGTCGCGGGGATGTGTGGCGTATGCGTAACCTGTCGGGCCAAGAGGACGCCATCAACCAAGCAGGCGCCACCAAGGGGAGAACCGCCGCGGGCGGGACCGTGGTGGCGTTCCGGCGCCGGGAGCGGCCCGCGCCGGTGGAGCACGAGCTCGCGCCGAGCCCGCGGGTCGCCGCCGCGCGGCGCGACCAGCGCAGCCTGATGGACACGGTCTACGAGGCCGGCACCCTGCCGGTGGCGGCGGGCGACCGCGAGACCAAGCTCATCGCCTCGCGCCTGCTCGTCTACGGCTTCCTCACCATCGACGAGGTCGGCGAGGACGGCGCCACCCGCCGCCTGCGCCCCTCCGAGGCGGTCCGCGCCGGCCGCGAGCGCCCCTGGCGCCTGTCGCGGGCCTCGCGCGGGGTCAGCCTCTCGGTGCCGATCCCGGCGGTGGACGGGTTCCTGTTCGAGATGGCGTGAGTCTGATCAGGGTTAACGCCAATGGCCGGGCCCGCGCGCCGGATCCGACACCCTGTGTGTCGTCGCGGGGCCGCGGAGCGGAACCCGGGATGCCGCAAAGACCGTTGACTCCGCCGGGAGGCGGGGTGAACCGCGTCCGAGGTGCCCGGCAAGCCCGCCGCCCCCTCCGAGGGAATTCTCCAACGCAACCGGAAGCCGGCTGCTCGCGGGACCGCCGGTGCACCTTGCCGGGACCGGCACCGAGATCTGGCCGCGCACGCCTCCACGCCCCCCGCGAAAATTGACTTTCCGACCCGGATCACCGACACGGGCGCCCGCCGCGACCGGTGCCGGTCGGGTGGGCCGGCGCCGCGGGCGTCGGAATCCCCGGTTCGGAGCAGTGCATTGACGAGCCTTGCCGCCGGGCGCCGCCCCGGCCGCGCCGCCTCCATGGGCGCCCGAGTGGGTCGTCTCGCGGAGCGCCTCCTCGATCTCGGGGCGCGCAGCCACGGGGCGGCCTGCGCGCTGCTCGTCGTCCTCGCTCTCGTCTGCTTCCTGCCGGGCTTTTCCTCGCTCCAGCCGATGGACCGGGACGAGCCGCGCTTCGCCCAGGCCTCGAAGCAGATGCTCGAGACCGGCGACCTCGTCGACATCCGCTTCCAGGGCGAGGCCCGGCACAAGAAGCCGGTCGGGATCTACTGGGCCCAGAGCGCGGTCGTCGCCGCCGGCGAGGCGCTGGGCGTTCCGGGCGCCCGCACGGCGATCTGGCTCTACCGGCTTCCGTCCCTCGCCGGCGCGGTCGCCACGGTGCTGCTCGGCTACTGGGCGGCGCTCGCCTTCCTGCCGCGGCGCCAGGCTTTCCTCGCCGCCGCCCTCGTCGGCGCCTCCGTCATGCTGTCGGCCGAGGCGCGGCTCGCCAAGACCGACGCGCTGCTCACCGCCTGCGCGGTCGCCGCCATGGGGGCGCTCGCCCGCGCGTGGCTGGGGCGGGCGGGCGCGGCCCGGCTGCCGAATGCCACGGTCCTGACCTTCTGGCTCGCGGTCGCGGCCGGCATCCTGGTCAAGGGGCCGATGGTCCCGCTCTTCGCCGGGCTCGCGGCCCTCTGCCTCTCGGTCCTCGCGCGCTCCGGCGCCTGGCTGAAGGCCCTGCGGCCGGGCCTCGGCCTCGTCCTGGTGCTGATGCTGGTGGCGCCCTGGTTCGTCGCCATCACCCTCAAGAGCGGCGGCGCCTTCTACGGCGAGGCGGTCGGCCACGACATGCTCGGCAAGGTCGGCACCGCCCAGACCCAGCACTGGGCGCCGCCCGGCACCTACCTGCTGGTGATCTTCGCCACCTTCTGGCCCGCGGCGGCCTTCGCGGCGATGGCGGTCCCATTCGCCTGGGCCCGGCGCCGGGAGGACGGGATCGCCTTCCTGATCGCCTGGGTGCTGCCGTCCTGGCTGGTCTTCGAGGCGGTGCCGACCAAGCTGCCGCATTACGTGCTGCCGCTCTGCCCGGCCCTGGCGATCCTCGCCGTCACGGCGGTCGCCCGCGGGGCGGTCCACCGCGACCGGCCGGGGGCGCGGCTCGTGGCGCTCCTGGTGCCGTTCATCCCGGCCGGCCTCACCGTCGGCCTCTGCGTCGCCGCCTGGCGGCTCGACGGGGTGATCCCGTGGGCGGGGCTGCCGCTGCTCCTCGCCGCCACCGCGGTGGCGGTCCTGGCCTGGCGCGCCTTCGTGGACGGCTTGCCGGAGCGGGCGCTCGCGGTCGCGGTGCTCTCCGGCGCGCTGCTGGGGCCCGCGGTGTTCGGGCTCACCCAGCCGGCGCTCGCCGCCCTCAAGGTCTCGCCGCGGCTTGCGGCCTTGCGCGACGCGCTGCCCTGCCCGGGGCCGAAGGTCGCGACCCTCGGCTACCGCGAGCCGAGCCTGGTCTTCCTGATCGGCACCGACCTCGCGATGCTCGATTCCGCCGAGGAGGCCGCCTCCTTCCTCGGCCGGGGCGGCTGCCGCCTCGTCTATGTCGAGGACCGCTACGCCCCGGCCTTCGCGGCGGCGACGGCCGCCGGCGCGACGGCCGCCGGCGCGGCGCCACGGCCCGCCGGCCGGGTGACGGGCTTCAACATCAACGGCGGCAAGCCGGTCGGCCTGTCGGCTTACGCGGTGACGCCGTGATTCGAGATCCGCACGAGAACGCCCACGCCATGCCGGACGAGACCAGGGCGGAATCCGGGGCGGTCCGCCTCAGCGTCGTGGTGCCGGTGAAGAACGAGGCCGGCAACATCGCCCCCCTCGTCGCCGAGATCGCGGCGGCCTGCGCGCCCCTGCGCCCGTTCGAGATTCTCTACGTCGACGACGGCTCGACCGACGCCACCCCGGCGGCGCTCGCGGCCGCGCGGGCCCGGCACCCGGAATTGCGGGTGCTGCGCCACCGCCAGAGCTGCGGCCAGAGCGCGGCGGTGCGCACCGGCGTTCTGGCGGCGCGCGGCGAGCTGGTCGCCACCCTCGACGGCGACGGCCAGAACGACCCGGCCTTCATCCCGGCGCTGGCGGCGGCCCTCGCGGCGGCGGGGCCGGGGGCGGGGCTGGCGCAGGGCCAGCGGGTCGGCCGCAAGGACGGGCGGCGGAAGATGATCCAGTCGCGCATCGCCAACGGGGTGCGCGGGCGCATCCTCAAGGACGCCACCCGGGACACCGGCTGCGGCCTCAAGGTGTTTCGCCGGGCGGTGTACCTGCGCCTGCCCTATTTCGACGCGCTCCACCGCTTCATGCCGGCCCTCGTCGCCCGCGAGGGCTTTTCCGTCGTCCACGCCGACGTGATCGACCGGCCGCGGCTCACCGGCCGGTCGAATTACGGCCTGTTCGACCGGCTCTGGGTCGGCATCCTCGACCTCGCCGGGGTGTGGTGGCTGATCCGCCGCCGGCGCCGGGTCCCGGAGGTCGTGACGGCGGAGACGGAGTAGCCCGATGGTCGCGGACATCATGCACGGGCTCGGCGCCTATTTCTGGTCGCTGTTCACCGGCCCGCTCGACCTCGTGCTGCTGGTCGGCCTCGTCGGCCAGGGGCTGTTCACCGCCCGCTTCCTCGTGCAGTGGATCGCCAGCGAGAAGGCGGGGCGCAGCGTGATCCCGCTCTCGTTCTGGTTCCTGTCCCTCGGCGGCTCGGCGGTGCTGCTCGGCTACGCGCTCTACCGGCGCGACCCGGTCTTCATCCTCGGCCAGAGCCTCGGCACGGTGATCTACCTGCGCAACCTCGCCCTCGTGTTCCGCGAGCGGCGCGCGGCCGGCAAGTAGGCCGGCAAATCGGTCAGAACAGCCCGGCGCCGATCCCGGGCTCGCGCCGCGGCGGGTAGCCGTAGGGGCCGGTCGAGACGCCGTAATAGGGCAGCACCGGCGCGTAGCCGAAGCCGAGGAGCGGGCGGGGCGGGGGCCCGGCCAGGATCACCTCCGCCTCGAGCGCGACGGCCGGCGGCGGGGGAGGCGGCGGTGCCCAGCCGGCCGAGACGCCGGCCCCGCCGCGCACCGCGATGCCTGGCGGCATGTCGGCGGCCACGGCCGGCGCGGCGGCGAGGGCAGCCAGCACGGGCAGCCAGGCCGGCAGGAGGCGGAGCGTCATGGGGGCAGAACCTCGGGGCGGATCGTCACACTGACAAGCTTTGCCGGGGCATCCCGGTTCCCCGCATCCTGACCTAGATTGGTGAACGAACCGGAGGCCGCGCGGCCTCCGGACCGGCGGACCGCCCATGACCGAGCTGCCTGCGTTCTACGACGACCTCGAGGGCTGCCTCGCCGAGGCCTGGCGCCGGCTGGAGGAGGGCGCCGCCCACCAGAGCGGCTTCCACGCCCCGGCGCTGGCCACGATCGGCCGCGACGGCGCCCCGCGCCTGCGCACGGTGGTGCTGCGCGGGGTCGACCGGGCCGCCCGCACCCTGCGGGTCCATTGCGACGCCCGCTCCGACAAGGCGGCCGAGATCGCCGCCGATCCCCGGGTGGCGCTCCACGCCTACGACGCGAAGGCCAAGCTCCAGGTCCGGATCGAGGGCGCGGCCCGCCTGCACGGCCAGGACGCGGTGGCCCGCGCCGCCTGGACCGCGTCGCGGCCGATGAGCCGGATCTGCTACGGCACCATCCCCGGTCCCGGCACGCCCCTGCCGGCCGGCGGCGCCTACGCGCTGCCGCAGGACGAGGCGGCGGCGGAGGCGGGCTTCTCGGAGTTTCGCGTCGTCGTCCTGACGGCGGCCCGGCTCGAGTTCCTGTATCTCGCCCGCCAGGGTCACCGGCGGGCCTCGTTCACCTGGGACGGGGCGGGGGCCTCAGCGACGTGGCTGGCCCCTTGACGCGCTCGCCCGCCACGCGTCGCGGCCTCAACGCCGGCCGGCGCTCCGGCACGACGAGCCAGTTCGGCAACGCCGGCAGCACGTTGGCGGCCGAGCCGTTCCAGCGCGCGGCCAGGGTCTGGCGGCTCTGCGCGTCCATCTCGCGGATCTTCAGCTCCAGGAGCTTTCCTGGATCGGCAGGGTCTGCATCTGCGCCTGTGCCGGAGACGGTGCCGGATGGAGCTCAGACCGTTCCGCTGCCAGCACCAAGCTCAACGCTTTAGACTGAAGCGTGTCACCCTCACGCGGGCCGCAGGCCCGTGCGGGATCTTCGATCGCCACGACCCCTCTCCCATATGGGAGAGGGGAGGCGCGCTTTACTGTTCACGGATCAATCAAGATACCTCAGCTCGCCGCCCGCAGCCGCGCGAACCCCGCCTCGAGGTCCCGCGTCAGGTCGTCGAGATCCTCCAGCCCGACCTGGAACCGCAGGCCCGGCCCGCCCGGGGCCCAGGGGGTGGCGGTGCGGTAGGGCGCGCAGTTGAACGGGATCACCAGGCTCTCGAAGCCGCCCCAGGAGAAGCCCATCCCGAACAGCTCCAGCCCGTCGAGCATCGCCGCCACCGCGGGTTCGGGGCAGGGCTTGAGGATGATCGAGAACAGGCCCGAGGATCCCAGGAAGTCGCGGGCCCAGATCGCGTGGCCGGGATCCTCCGGCAGGGCCGGGTGGAGCACCCGGGCGACCTCCGGCCGGCCCTGGAACCAGCGGGCGAGCGTGAGCGCCTGCTCGCCGTGCTCGCGCAGGCGCAAGGGCAGGGTGCGCAGGCCGCGCAGCGCCAGGAAGACGTCCTCGGCGCCGGCACACATCGCGAACTGGTCGAAGGTCCGCCGCAGGGCCGGCCAGTATTTGGCATTGGCCGAGGTCAGGCCGAGCAGCAGGTCGGAGCCGCCCGACAGGTACTTGGTGCCGGCCTCGATGGCGATGTCGACGCCGCGCGCGTGGGGCGGGAAGAGGAGCGGCGTCGCCCAGGTATTGTCCATCAGCACGCAGGCGCCGCGGGCGTGGGCGACCTCGGCGATGGCCGGGATGTCCTGCATCTCGAAGCTCTGCGAGCCCGGCGCCTCGGTGAGCACCGCGGTCGTGTTGTCGCGCATCAGCTCCGCGATGCCGGCGCCGATGGTGGGCTCGTAATAGGTGGTCTCGACCCCGAAGCGCTTGAGGAATCCGTCGCAGAAGACCCGGGTCGGGCGGTAGGCGGAATCGGTCACCAGCAGGTGGTCACCGGCCTTGAGGCAGGAGAGCAGCCCGACCGTGACGGCGGCGAGGCCGGACGGGGTCAGCACCGTGCCGGCAGCCCCCGCCAGCTCGGTCCAGGCGCTCTCGAGGGCGCGGATCGTCGGCGTGCCGGCGGTGCCGTAGGTGTATTCCGCCCGCCGGTTCTGGAGCGCGTCGTAGCTCTCGAACAGCACGGTCGAGCCGCGATAGATCGGGGTGTTGACGAAGCCGTGCTGCTGCGACGGGTCGCGGCCGGCATGGACCAGGCGGGTGCGGGTGCCGAGGCGGCTCTTGTCGCGGGGCGGGGTGATGCTCATCGGGCCTCTGGCGTGCCAGGATCGTGAAGGATGCCGGGGCGACCACATCCCGGCCCGCCCGGCGCCGTCAAGCCTCAAGCCGCGACACCGTTGCATCGGCCACAACCCCGGCGCTGCCCCGCCTACGCTGTTCGTCTACAGAGCCAACCCCTTGACCGGGCAATCCGCTTCGCTTGGAATGCCTCTTGCTTAGGCAGCATCTGTGCTTGGACAAACGGGCAGCGGCCGAGGGCCGCAACCGGAACGGGAGACGCATACCGCATGAAGACGATCGTCGCGGCCCTGGCCTTCGGGCTCGGTGCCACCCTGCTGGCGGGCGCCGCCCAGGCGCAAGGGACGCTGAACAGCATCAAGCAGAAGGGCTACCTCTCCTGCGGCTCGAATCCGGGCCTGGCCGGCTTCGGCGTGCCGGACGCGCAGGGACGCTGGACCGGTCTCGACGTCGATTTCTGCCGGGCGCTGGCCGCGGCGATCTTCAACGACGTCACCAAGGTCCGCTTCATCCCGCTTTCGGCCAAGGACCGCTTCACGGCGCTCCAGTCGGGCGAGGTCGACATCCTGTCGCGCAACACCACCTGGTCGATGTCGCGCGACACCACGCTCGGCCTCGACTTCCCGGCCGTCAACTTCTACGACGGCCAGGGCTTCATGGTGAAGAAGAAGCTCGGCGTCACCTCGGCCAAGCAGCTCGACGGCGCCTCGGTCTGCACCCAGCAGGGCACCACGACCGAGCTGAACCTGGCCGACTACTTCCGGGCCAACAAGCTCAAGTACGAGGTCGTGGCCTTCGCCAGCGCCGACGAGACCTTCAAGGCCTACGATTCCGGCCGCTGCGACGCCTTCACCACCGATGCCTCAGGCCTCTATGCCGAGCGCCTGCGCGCCTCGGCGCCGGACGACAACATCGTGCTCCCCGAGATCATCTCGAAGGAGCCGCTCGGCCCGGCGGTCCGCCAGGGCGACGCCCAATGGGCGGACATCGTCCGCTGGACCCACTACGCGATGCTCAACGCCGAGGAGGCCGGCATCACGCAGGCCAATGTCGACCAGATGGTGAAGTCGTCCGACAACCCTGACGTCAAGCGCATCCTCGGCACCGAGGGCAAGTACGGCGCCGATCTCGGCCTGACCAACGACTGGGCGTACCGGATCATCAAGCTCGTGGGCAACTACGCCGAGGTGTTCGAGAGGAACGTCGGCCAGGGCTCGCCGCTGAAGATCCAGCGCGGCGTCAACGCCCTGTGGTCGAAGGGCGGCCTGCAATACGGCCCACCGATCCGCTGATCTCCTGACGACGCGGCGCCCGGGGATGCCCCGGGCGCCGTCCCTCCACCACAGACGCGAGCAGCCCCCCTTGCCGACGCAGCTTCCGGCCGACGCGCCCTCCGGCCCGCCCCGGGTCTCGCCCCTCTACGATCCCCGCATCCGCGGGGCGGCCTACCAGATCCTGCTGCTGCTGGCGGTGGGGGTGGTGGCCTGGATCGCGATCGGCAACGCCGCCGAGAACCTGCGCAACGCCCGCGTCGCCTCGGGCTTCGGCTTCCTCGGCAACACCGCAGGCTTCGACGTCAACCAGACGGTGATCCCCTTCGCCGCCGCGACCTCGACCTACGGCACCGCCTTTCTGGTCGGGCTCACCAACACCCTGATGGTCGCGGTGATCGGCATCGTGCTGGCGACGATCCTGGGCTTCACGGTCGGCGTGGCGCGGCTGTCGCCGAACTGGATCGTGCGCACCCTCGCCACCGTCTACGTCGAGGTGCTGCGCAACATCCCGCTGCTGCTGCAATTGCTGTTCTGGTACGTGGCGGTGCTGGCGAGCCTGCCGGCGGCGCGCGATTCCTACGCGCTCGGCACCTCCGTCTTCCTCAACCAGCGCGGCCTGTACCTGCCGAAGCCCCTCCTCGCGGCGGATGCCTGGGCGCTGCCGCTCGCCCTCGTCATCGGCATCGTCGGGACCCTCGCGTTCCGCGCCCACGCCAGGCGCGAGCAGGCCAGGACCGGCCGGCGCCTGCCGGTTCTCGCCGTCGGTCTCGCCCTCATCCTCGGCCTGCCGCTCCTCGCCTACGGGGTGCTGGCGCTCATCGGCATCGCCCCGGTCGCGCTCGACTTCCCCGTCAAGGGCACGTTCAACCTGCGCGGCGGGATGCAGCTCTATCCGGAATTCGTCGCGCTGGTGGTCGGGCTCACCGTCTACACCGCCGCCTTCATCGCCGAGGTGGTGCGGGCCGGCATCCAGGCGGTCAACAAGGGCCAGACCGAGGCGGCCCGGGCGCTCGGCCTGCAGCCCGGCCCGACGATGCGGCTGGTGGTGATCCCGCAGGCGATGCGGGTGATCGTGCCGCCGCTGACCAGCCAGTACCTCAACCTGACCAAGAACTCGTCGCTCGCCGTGGCCATCGGCTACCCGGACCTGGTCCAGGTCTTCATGGGCACGGTGCTGAACCAGACCGGCCAGGCGGTCGAGGTGGTGGCGATCACCATGGCGGTCTACCTGACCATCAGCCTCGTCACGGCCTTCGCGATGAACCTCTACAACCGGCGCGTCGCGCTGATCGAGCGGTGAGGCCCGAGATGACTGCCGGCTCCCAGCCCCTGCCGCTCTCCTTCGTCCGCCGCGAGGCGGTGCCCGCCGCCCCGGCCCCGGCCCTGGTCAGCGGGCCGCTCGCCTGGCTGCGCCAGAACCTCTTCTCCAGCCCCGCCAACGCCGTGATGACGCTGGCGGCGCTCGCGGTCATCGCGCTGGTGGTGCCGCCGCTCCTGCGCTTCCTGGTGCTCGACGCGGTGTTCACCGGCGAGAACCGCGATGCCTGCCGGCCCGAGGTGGTCGGCCGCCCGGTCGGTGCCTGCTGGGCCTTCGTGGGAGCTAAGATCAACTACTTCATCTACGGCTCGTACCCGATCGAGGAGCGCTGGCGGCCGAACGTCGTCTTCGCCCTGATGGCGATCGGGGTCGGGTGGATGCTGTGGCTCGACGCGCCCAAGCGCGCACTCGGCGCGCTCTACTTCTTCGTGGTCTTCCCGGTCGCCTCCTACCTGCTGCTCTCCGGGGTGCCGGCGCTCGGCCTGCCCTACGTGCCGACCGCGCTCTGGGGCGGGATGCTGGTGACCCTGATCGTGTCGCTGGTCGGCATCGTGGCGTCGCTGCCGCTCGGCATCCTGCTGGCGCTCGGGCGGCGCTCGCGGCTGCCGATCGTGCGGCTGTTCTGCGTCATCTTCATCGAGTTCTGGCGCGGGGTGCCGCTCATCACCGTGCTGTTCATGGCCAACGTGATGCTGCCGCTGTTCCTGCCCGGCGACGTCACGGTCGACCGGCTGGTGCGGCCGCTCGTCGGCATCGCGCTGTTCTCCGCCGCCTACATGGCCGAGACGGTGCGCGGCGGCCTGCAGGCGATCCCCCGCGGCCAGACGGAAGGGGCGATGTCGCTGGGCCTCAGCCCCTGGCACCGGATGCGCCTGATCATCCTGCCGCAGGCCCTGCGCATCGTGATCCCGGGCATCGTCAACAGCTTCATCGCGCTGTTCAAGGACACGAGCCTCGTGTCGATCGTCGGCATCTTCGACTTCATCCGCACGATCGAGTCGGCCCGGGTCGATCCCGCCTGGGCGGCGCCGACCGTGGTGATGACCGGCTACGCCTTCGCGGCCCTGTTCTACTTCGTCTTCTGCTTCGGCATGTCGCGCTATGCCCGCTTCGTCGAGCACCGGCTCGCGGCGGGCCAGACACGGTGATCCCCATGACCGCCTCTCCCATGACCGCCTCCCCCTCGCCGCTGCCGGAGGCCGATCCGGACCTCGCGCCCCGCAACACCTCGGCGGCCCGGCTCGCCAGCGCGCCGACCGCCGTGTCGCTGGAGCGGGTCAACAAGTGGTACGGCGCCTTCCACGTCCTGCGCGACGTCGACCTCAGCGTGCGCAAGGGCGAGCGGATCGTGATCTGCGGCCCCTCGGGCTCCGGCAAGTCGACGCTGATCCGCTGCATCAACCGCCTGGAGGAGCACCAGGCCGGCCGCATCGTCGTCGACGGGATCGAACTCACCAACGACCTCAAGCGGATCGACGAGATCCGCCGCGAGGTCGGCATGGTGTTCCAGCACTTCAACCTGTTTCCGCACCTGACCGTGCTCGAGAACTGCACGCTGGCGCCGATCTGGGTGAAGAAGATGCCGAAGGCCGAGGCCGAGGCGATCGCCATGCAGTACCTGACCCGGGTGAAGATCCCGAACCAGGCGCACAAGTATCCGGGCCAGCTCTCCGGCGGCCAGCAGCAGCGCGTGGCGATCGCCCGCTCGCTGTGCATGGCGCCCAAGATCATGCTGTTCGACGAGCCGACCTCGGCCCTCGACCCCGAGATGGTCAAGGAGGTGCTCGACACGATGGTGGGGCTGGCCGACGAGGGCATGACCATGCTCTGCGTCACCCACGAGATGGGCTTCGCCCGCCAGGTCGCCGACCGGGTGATCTTCATGGACGAGGGCCAGATCGTCGAGTCGAACACCCCCGAGACGTTCTTCCGCTCGCCCCAGCACGAGCGGACGCGGCTGTTCCTGAGCCAGATCCTGCATTGAGGGTGAGGGCGGGGCGCTGGCGTTGGGGTCGGCGATTCCCCGCACTCGTCAGAATAGGATGCGGGATCCCCTCTCCCAGGTGGGAGGGGGGTGAAGACGGCGCTACGACCGCCCGGTCGCGACCGGCAAATCCTCCCGCGCGCCCCATTCCGACCATGAGCCGTCGTAGAGGGCCCGCGGCGGGCGGCCGAGGGTCTCGAGGGCGATGCCGACGATCGCCGCGGTGACGCCGGAGCCGCAGGTGGTGACCACCGGCCGGTCGAGGTCGATGCCGGCCCGGGCCACCGCCTCCCGCAAGGCCGCCTCGTCCTTCAGCCGGCCGTTCTCCTGGAGCGCCGCATAGTGCAGGTTCAGGGCCCCCGGCATGTGGCCGGGGCGCACGCCGGGCCGGGGCTCGGGCTCCTCGCCGGCGAAGCGGGCGGGCGAGCGGGCATCGACCACCTGGGCCTGGCCGGAGAGCGCCCGCTGCACGTCGCCCAGGTTGGCGACCGCCGAGTGGTCGAGCCGGGCGGTGAAGTGGCGCCGGTCGCGCGGGCGCGCCTCGCCCTCCTCGACCGGGTGCCCGCCCGCGACCCAGGCCGGGAAGCCGCCCTCGAGCACCGCGACGTCGCGGGCGCCGAACGCCTTCAGTGTCCAGCGCACGCGGGGGGCGGAGAAGAGGCCCATCCCGTCATAGACCACCACCGTCATGCCGTCGCCGATGCCCATCTGGCGCATCCGCGAGGCGAAGGCTTGGGCTGAGGGCAGCATGTGGGGCAGGGCGCTTCCCTCGTCGCGCACCGCGTCGATGTCGAAGCGGACGGCCCCCGGGATGTGGCCGGCCAGGAACTCGGCCTCGGCATCGCGGCCCATGGCCGGCAGGTACCAGGAGCCGTCGAGCACGACGATGTCGGGGGCCGCGAGCCGCTCTGCGAGCCAGTCCGCCGTGACGAAGGGGCCGATCGACATGCCTGTCTGTCTCCGAGGAAGGGGCCGTCGGGAAAGGGGATCCGGGGCCCATCCGGTGCATTCTGCCCGATTTCCGGGCGCCGCCGCCACCCTGCCGGGCGCGAAAGCAGCGTCCCGCAGGCAGCGACCATCGTCGCCGGCCCGGCCGGGACCGGCCATCCTAACGCATGATAACGAGGGGGCGGCTGCGCCCGCCTAGAAAGGAGCGTCGCCACCCCGCGAGAGGCCGGACAGATGCTCCGCCGCGTATTCCACGACCCGCGCCGACCCCGCGCCGCATCTGGCACACCCCTTGCGAGGCTCGCCGCACTGCACCCGCCGTGTCCACTCTCCCTTGCACGGCCGGGCGTGGTCGACGGGCCAGGCAGTAAGACTCCGAGGGCTGCCTGGCCCGCCCGTCCCCGGCGATGCACCGAAGCGAGGATCCGCGCGGCGATACCGTCGCGCGCCTCCGGACGTCGCCCCGCTGCCGCCTCGGCCCCACGCGCGTGACAGGGAGGATTGCGATGAAGCCCACGGCTCGCTTCGAGTGGCCGATCCGTCCCGACAGGATCGAGGTCTCGTCCATCGGCTACCTCGCCGCGGCGATCCTCTGCGCCGACCTGCGGGCCGCCCGCGCGGCACAGGACGCTCCGCGATCGGCGACCGTGCACCGGCTGGTGCCGCGCCGGGCACGGCCGAGGCCCGCCTTCGCGCCGGCCGACGGGATGCGGCGCGCGGCCGAGGCCTGAGGGCGTCCCATACGAAAAGGGCGGCCCTGATTGGGCCGCCCTGCACCGGGGCGGGCCGGGCCCGCCGAACGGCGCGCGTCAGATCCGGGGCGAGCGGCCGCGCATCAGGCCGAAGATCGCCGAGACGGCGAACAGCACGATCGCCACGAAGAACACGATCTTGGCCGCCTCCATGGCGGTGCCGGCGATGCCGCCGAAACCCAGCAGAGCAGCGACGAGGGCGACGACGAGGAAGGTGATAGCCCAGCCGATCATTGGAGACTCCCGTATCGAAGGCTGCTGGATTGCTTCGCGGCGACGTGCAGAGAAGCGTTGCAGCAAGTTGAACGAGAAACAGCCGGACAGGCCGACAGGTTCCGACGATTTTTTCGGATGAAACGCGGCAACCATCCGTGCTGCATGGCGGCCGGGCGGCGCACAGGGCAACGCGGCCGTGGCGAGCGGCGGCAGCGGGCGGCGATGGGCGGGAGGGTTGGCTCCCCGAGCAGGACTCGAACCTGCGACAAGGCGATTAACAGTCGCCTGCTCTACCAACTGAGCTATCGGGGATCGCGGCGGGACCTCTACCCAAGGCAGGCAGGGGGCGCAAGGGGTTTTTGGGCACGCCCGGGTTTTTCGCGAGCCGGCTCATCAGCGTCGCACGTCGCCCGCTTTTGCGGCCGGATCCCTGTTGCGGAGCCGGGGCGGGCTCTGCTAATGAGCCGTCGTCCCCGGGTTGTCCGCCCGATGCCGGGGAGACGGCGCGGCCGGCCCTTCGAGCCCGGCCCGCCCGATCGTCGGCCCGCATGGCCGGCCCGGATGGCCTCGTGGCGGAGTGGTTACGCAGAGGACTGCAAATCCTTGCACCCCGGTTCGATTCCGGGCGAGGCCTCCATCTCCTTCTCCGAGCGACCGAGCGGATCCGCCTCAGAGCCGTGTCCGTGCCCGGTCAGGGCCGGGCGGTGGCGCCGATCCGGCCCGCCATCCCGTCGATCCGTGGCGCGGCCGGTCGTCGCGAGCAGCCCGGCGGCGCAGGACTGCGCCCCGTCAGCGACGGTTCGGCCTCGCTCCGCGGATCGCCTCCAGGAAATCGGCCGCGTCGCCGAGCTTCATATCCCGGTATAGCGTGCGTATGCTGTCCAGATCGTTCGGAACGGCATCGAACTCGCTGATGATGGATGTGTAGTTCCGCCTGAGGATCCTCGACCGCGGATTCAATCCGCGCACGACGACGAGGCCCGTGGGGTAGCAGTTCAGGAAGTCCAGCTCCAGATCCGGGCGATACTTCTTCAGGATGGGGATCAGCTTCCAGACATCGCCGGTCCACCAATGGCGGAATGGAAGCGCCTCGCTCTCGACGGCGGCCTGCTGCATGTCGCGAGAGATCATGATGTCGTTCAGCGGGAGGCAATCATGCATCGCGATGATCGAGTCCTTCCGGCAAACGGCTTCCGTATTCATGAAATCGCGAAGTAGAAATTCGTACAGATGCATGCCGTCGAGAAACGCGAGATCGATCCTTGAAAACATCAACTTGAATTTATTTTTCGCGAAAAACTTATCGCTCGACGTCTGATACAGATAAATCCTGCGCTTGCCGGCAGCGACATTGCACGATAGGGCAAAATAGGGGTCAACCCCTATGCCTTCCAGGCAGGTGATGGCCTGGAAATTGTCTCCTCCCGACACTCCGATCTCAAGATATCTTCTGCAACTGACCAGTCGCGAGAGTTCGCCCAGGACGTCTTTGTAGTCCTTGCCGGTGTGCAATTCAGGGATGAAATCGTCGCGATCCACTGCACGCACTCCGGCACGAACACAAGACAGGCTCGTCTCTGCCAACCGGTTCGTATGGATACGTGAGCCCTCGCGCAAGCGCCGCCGGGGCGAGGCACCGCAGCCCCGCGCGGCGTCTCGCGCCGGGAGAGGGCGTTCGCCTGGGCGGTCACCGGAGGCGCCGCCGGCGCGGCCGGGCCTTCGGGGGAGCGCGCGCCGGCTTTCCGGCGGGCGGGATCGCCGGGGCCGGCCGGCGCGACCGTCCCGGAGGCCGTTCGGGCACCGGCCGGGCAGGTTTTTCCGCCGCGTGCGCGGTTGATCGGGCGCGATCGACAAGAACAGGCGAGGTCGCTCGGCTCGTCGACGTCGCGACCGCGCAGCAGCCCGGCGTTCGGGCCGCAACCCGGTCCTGCCCGGATCCTTGCCTTTTGGCCGGCGATCCACCACAACCGCGTCGCCCGGCGGCTTGGCCGTCGCGGCTTGGCCGTCGCTCAAGCTCTCCAGAGACGTTCATGCTCGACTACGCGCAAGCGCGCCGCCTCATGGTCGATTGCCAGCTCCGGACCTTCGACGTGACCGACATCGCGCTCCTCGACGCGTTCGACGCCGTCCCGCGCGAGCGGTTCCTCCCGGAGGACCGGCAGGCCTTCGCCTATATCGACCAGTCCCAGGCGGTCGGGAGCGAGGACGGCGAGACCCGGTACATGCCGGCCCCGATGGTGCTGGCGCGCCTGATCCAGGCCCTGGCGCTCAAGCCCGGCAACCGCGTCCTCGAGGTGGCCGCCGGCCTCGGCTACGGCGCCGCGATCCTGCGCCGCCTCGGCGTCGAGGTCGTCGCCCTCGAATCGCTTCCCGGCCTCGCGGCCGCCGCGCGCGCACGGCTGGGTGCCGGCGTCACCGTCGAGGCCGGCCCGCTGGAGAAGGGCGCGGCCGGCCACGGCCCCTACGACGCGATCCTGGTCAACGGCCAGGTCGAGCAGCGCCCGCAAGCCCTCCTCGCGCAGCTCGCGGATGGCGGGCGGCTGGCCTGCGTCCAGGGGCAGGGCCGCCCCGCCAAGGCGACCCTCTGGGTGCGCTCCGGCGACGCCTTCGGGTCGCGCCCGCTCTTCGACGCCACCCTGCCGCCCCTGCGCGCCTTCGCGGTCGAGGCCGGCTTCGCGTTCTGACCGGCCGGGTGCGGCAGCGCACCCGGCCCGCGGCCGGCGGGCGGAATTCGCTTGGCCGGCCGTCCCCGGCGGCCGGGCCGGCGCCGGCTTCGGTCCGGGACCGACCAGCGCGGCGGCCGCGGGCCCGGGCCGCGCCACACCCCCGGAAAGACTTCGTTTACCAGGACGTTGCAGGGTCCCGGCACTCCACCGCGGCCGGACGCCGGGGCGGGCGCGAATCGCGCCCGCAGGCCGGATCGCACCTCCTCGCCGCCCGCCAGGGACCTGTCGCTTTTTTGCGGCACTGATGGCCAAACACCGTCATCCACCGCGCAGGGGCCGTGCCCCGGGACGCGCCCTCGGCTAAGGTCACGCTCGAGGTGGGCACAGCGATATGACGAACCGGTTCCGCCGCCCGCGGCGCAGAGCCGGTCGATTGTGGGCTAGCCGCACAGGGTAGACAGGCGTGACTGACACAGGAACTCGGGCGTTCCGCGGGCTTCGGCTGGGCGGGTTCGCCGCCGTGGCGCTCGCCATGGCGGCCCAGGCCGCGGCCGCGGAATCCCTGGAGAGCGCCCTCGCGCGGGCCTATGCCGGCAACCCGACGCTCAACGCGCAGCGGGCCGGCCAGCGCGCCACCGACGAGAGCGTGCCGCAGGCGCTGGCGGGCTACCGCCCGCAGGTCAGCGGCTCCCTGAGCGCGGGCGTCACCTACCTCTCGGGCAAGCTCGGCAGCTCCGCGGCGGCCGCGGGCGGCGGCGGCGGAGAGGAGACGCTGTATCCGCGCTCCGCCGGCCTCAGCGTCACCCAGACCCTGTTCAACGGCTTCCGGACCGACAACCGCACCCGCCAGGCCGAATCGCAGGTGCTCGGCGGCCGCGAATCCCTGCGCAACATCGAGATGCAGACGCTGTTCTCGGCGGCGCAGGCCTACATGAACGTGCTGGCGGATACCGCCACGCTCGAGCTCAACCGCAACAACGTCGAGGTGCTGGAGGAGCAGCTCCGCCAGACCCGCGACCGCTTCAACGTCGGCGAGGTCACCCGCACCGACGTCGCCCAGGCGGAGGCGCGCCTCGCCGGCGCCCGGGCGCAGGTCAGCGTGGCCGAGTCGAACCTGCGTACCAGCATCGCGACCTTCCGGCAGGTGATCGGCGTCGAGCCGCGCCAGCTCGCCCCCGGCCGGCCGATCGACCGCTACGTGCCCGCCACCCTGACGGCGGCGGTCGATATCGGCCTTGCCGAGCACCCGGCGATCCTCTCCGCCCTCCACGCCGTCGACGCCGCGGAAGCGCAGGTGAAGATCAACGAGGGCGCCCTCTACCCGACGGTCAGCGTGAGCGGCAGCGCCGCACAGACCCTGGACCAGCAGGTCGCCGGCACCCGGTACTTCCAGGGCTCGATCATCGGCCAGATCAACGTCCCGCTCTACCAGGGCGGCGCCGAGTACGCCCAGATCCGCCAGTCCAAGGAGCAGGTCGGCCAGGCCCGGCTCCAGGCCGAGCTCACCCGCGACCAGGTCCGCGCCGCCATCGTCACCGCTTGGGGCGGCCTCGAGGCGTCCAAGGCCCGGGTGATCGCCTCGCAGGCCCAGGTCCAGGCCAACGAGGTGGCGCTCAACGGCGTGCGCGAGGAGGCCCGGGTCGGCCAGCGCACCACCCTCGACGTGCTGAACGCCCAGCAGGAGCTCCTGAGCGCCCGCGTCAACCTGATCTCGGCCCAGCGCGACCGGGTGGTCAGCTCCTACCAGGTGGTGCAGACCATCGGCCGCCTCACCACCCGCTTCATCGCGGTGCCGGTGGCGCAGTACAGCGCCAAGCAGCACTACGACCAGGTCAAGGACCTCTGGTACGGCGTGCGCACGCCGGACGGCCGCTGACCGTGGCGGCCGCGCCCGCTCCGGACCTTTTTTGCCCGCATCGTCCTGTGGTCGCGGGACGCCGTGCTTGTGCGGCGCCGTCACTGTGGAATACTGCGTATCCGTCACCTGATCCTTCCATCTCTGCACTCAAGCGTTGAGCCGGATGAGCGCCGCGAGCCCCAAGACGCAGGACAAGACGCAGGAACCCTCGATGGAGGAGATCCTGGCCTCCATCCGGCGCATCATCGCCGACGACCAGAAGCCGGCCGAGCCGCCCGCCGCGGGCTCGCGCCCCGTCGCGGTGCCGGATCCCGAGCCGGAGGAGGACGACGTCCTCGACCTCGCGATGGTGGCGGCACCCGCCCCCAAGCCGTCCCCCGCCCCCAAGCCGGCCCCCGCCCCGAAGCCCGAGCCGGCGGCCAAGGCGCCCCCGCCGAAGCCCCCGGCGCCCGAGCCCGTGTTCGACACGCCGTTCGACCCGATGTCGGAGATCGCGTTCCGGGACGAGCCGATGGATTTCGACGCGATCGAGATCGAGCCGGAGCCCGCCCCGCCGCCGCCCCCGCCGGAGCCCCCGAAGGCCGCGGCGCCGCCTCCGGAGCCCCGCCCGGCGGCCGACGACCGGCTCCTGTCGCAGACCACCGATGCCAGCGTCAGCCAGGCCTTCGACCTGCTCGCCAGCACGGTGCTGACCCGCAACGCCCGCACCATCGAGGACCTGGTGCAGGACATGCTGCGCCCGATGCTGAAGGCTTGGCTCGACGACAACCTCCCGGTCCTGGTCGAGCGGCTGGTCCGGGCCGAGATCGAGCGCGTCGCCCGAGGACGCTGACGGCGCAGGGAGCCGGGATCCGGGCTCCTTGCAGTTGACGGAACGGCGCGGGTCCGCTTGAAAGCGGTCTCGGGGGCCGGCCGCTCGCGCGGCCGGCCTTTTTCGTTTCCGGTTCCGGCGCCCCGGGAGCCCGATCCGCCGGCGGGACGCGCCCCGGGCGGCGCCGTGCGAGTGGCTGTTTTCCGCGATGATGGACAAGACCTTCGACCCCGCCGCCGTCGAGGCGCGCATCGCCGCCGAGTGGGAGGAGGCGCAGGCCTTCCGGGCCGGGCGCCCGGACCGGGCCGGGGCCGAGCCCTACAGCATCATGATCCCGCCGCCGAACGTGACGGGCTCGCTGCATATGGGCCACGCCCTCAACAACACGCTGCAGGACGTGCTCGCCCGCTTCGAGCGCCTGCGCGGCAAGGACGTGCTGTGGCAGCCCGGCACCGACCATGCCGGCATCGCCACCCAGATGGTGGTGGAGCGCCGCCTCGCCGAGCAGCAGCAGCCCGACCGGCGCAGCCTCGGCCGGGCCGAGTTCGTCCGCCGGGTCTGGGAGTGGAAGGCGGAATCGGGCGGCACCATCGTCAACCAGCTCAAGCGCCTGGGCGCCTCCTGCGACTGGTCGCGGGAGCGCTTCACCATGGACGAGGGCCTGTCGAAGGCCGTCCTGAAGGTCTTCGTCGACCTCCACGCGCAGGGCCTGATCTACCGCGACAAGCGCCTGGTGAACTGGGACCCGAAGTTCCAGACCGCGATCTCCGACCTCGAGGTGCAGCAGGTCGAGGTGAAGGGCCATCTCTGGCACTTCGCCTACCCGGTCGTCGACGAGGCCGGGACCGAGACGGGCGAGACGATCACGGTCGCGACGACCCGGCCCGAGACCATGCTGGGCGACACCGCGGTCGCGGTGCACCCGGAGGACGGGCGCTACCGGGCGCTGGTCGGCCAGCGCCTGCGCCTGCCCCTCGTCGGCCGCCTGATCCCGGTCGTGGCAGACGAATATTCCGATCCCGAGAAGGGCACCGGCGCGGTCAAGATCACCCCGGCGCACGACTTCAACGACTTCGAGGTCGGGCGCCGGCACGGGCTTGCCCAGATCAATATCTTGGATGAGGAAGCCCGCATAAGCCTCGACGGCAACGCCGATTTCCTCGAAGGGGCAAACCCGGAGCCCGAGGCGCTCGCGCTGCACGGCCTCGACCGGTTCGAGGCCCGCGCCAGGGTCGTCGCCCTGATGGAGGAGCGCGGCCGGCTCGTCGCGATCGAGCCCAACACCCACGCGGTGCCGCATGGCGACCGCTCGGGCGTGGTGATCGAGCCCTACCTCACCGACCAGTGGTACGTGAACGTCAAGCCCCTGGCCGAGCGGGCCCTGCAGGCGGTGCGCGACGGCCGCACCCGCTTCGTGCCCGAGACCTACGAGAAGACCTACTTCCAGTGGCTCGAGAACATCGAGCCGTGGTGCATCTCGCGCCAGCTGTGGTGGGGCCACCAGATCCCGGCCTGGTACGACCCGGACGGCACCTGCTTCGTCGCCCAGAGCGAGGAGGAGGCCCTGGCGAAGGCGGCCGCGCAGCACGGCCGCCCCGTGACCCTGCGGCGCGACGAGGACGTGCTCGACACCTGGTTCTCCTCGGGCCTGTGGCCGTTCTCGACCCTCGGCTGGCCGGAAGCCACGCCGGAGCTCGCCCGCTACTACCCGACCAGCGCCCTGGTGACGGGCTTCGACATCATTTTCTTCTGGGTTGCCAGGATGATGATGCTGGGCCTTCACGCGTTGGACGAGGTGCCGTTCCGGACCGTCTACATCCACGCTCTCGTCCGCGACGAGAAGGGGGCGAAGATGTCGAAGTCGAAGGGCAACGTGGTCGACCCCCTCGACCTCGTCGACCGCTACGGCGCCGACGCCCTGCGCTTCACCCTCGCGGCCATGGCGGCGCAGGGACGCGACATCAAGCTCTCGGTGCAACGCGTTGAAGGCTATAGGAACTTCGCCACGAAGCTCTGGAACGCCGCCCGCTTCGCCGAGATGAATGGCTGCCGGCTCGATCCGGCCTTCGCGCCCGAGAGCGTGACCCAAACCCTCAACGCGTGGGCGCTCGGGGAAGCCGCCCGCGCGGTCGCCGAGGTGACGGGGGCGATCGAGGCCTACCGCTTCAACGACGCCGCCAGCGCCGCCTACCGCTTCGTCTGGAACGTCTTCTGCGACTGGTACCTGGAGCTGGCCAAGCCCGTGCTCCAGGGCGAGGACGGCCCGGCCAAGGAGGAGACCCGCCGGACGATCGCCACCCTGATCGACCAGATCTGCGTGCTGCTGCACCCGTTCATGCCGTTCCTCACCGAGGAATTGTGGGCCACGACGGCGCGCGAGGCCGGGATCACCCGCGGGCTCCTGGCGCTCGCGTCCTGGCCGGATCTCGGGACGCTCGCGGATCCCGAGGCCGAGGCCGAGATCGGCTGGGTCGTCGACCTCGTCTCGGAGATCCGCTCGGCCCGCTCGGAGACGAACGTGCCGGCCGGCGCCCAGATCCCGCTTGTGCTGGTCTCTCCCAGCGAGGCGGTGCGCGCGCGCGTCGCGCGCTGGGGCGACACCGTGCGGCGGCTCGGCCGCATCGCCGCGATCGAGATCGCGGAAGGCAGCCCGCGCAACGCCGTGCAGCTGATCGTGCGCGGCGAGGTCGCGGCGCTGCCGCTCGAGGGCGTGGTCGACCTTGCCGCCGAGGTGGCGCGGCTGACCAAGGAGGACGGCAAGCTCGGCGGCGAGGTGGCCAAGATCGACGCCAAGCTCGGCAATGCCGACTTCCTGGCCCGCGCCCCCGAGGAGGTGGTGGAGGAGCAGCGCGAGCGCCGCGAGGCGGCGGTCGCGCGGCGCGAGAAGGTGCGCGAGGCGCTGGCGCGGCTGCAGGGCTGAGGCCGGATCCGGTGCGGGCGATGCCGCCCGCACCGGACCGCGGGACCAAGACCAAGCATTTCGGGGAGAGAGGCGCCCGTGCGCCGTCCGATTCGGGGTAATCGGGCGGCCCGCATGCGAGGGGCGATTCATCAACCGTTGCCCGGATACCCGAACAGGCATGAGCCCGAAGCCTCGTCCCGCGCTGCCTCGGCCCGTTCAGGGCCGATACGACACCGAGACCGACGTGCTGTCGGTCCGCTTCACCGACGCCGAGGTGGTGGAGAGCCGGGCGATCCGGCCCGGGATCGTCGTCGCGTACGATGCCGCCGGCGCCGTCGCGGCGATGGAGATCCTCGGGGCTTCCTCGGAGAACCTGGCCGCCGACCAGGACCTGCGGCGGCTCGCCGGGGTAGCCTGAACCCTTGCGCCGCGGCCTGCGCCTCGCCCGGCTTGCCGCGGCGCTCCTCCTCTCACTGGCCGCCAGCATTCTTCTGGCGGGCTGGCTCACCGCCCGGCCGGGCGACCCGGCCCTCTACCCGCCGGCTCCCGGCACCGCGACGGTCACGGTGCGGCTCGTGGCGAATGCCTGGCATTCCGGCCTGCTCCTGCCCCGGGACGATCTCGCCCGGGCGGCAGCCGAGGCCGGGGCCGGGGCGCTCATCGCGGTGACCGAGCGCTTCGGCGCCTATCCGGCCCTCGAGATCGGCTGGGGCGATGCCGGCTTCTACCGCTCCGTACCCACCCTGGATGCCCTCGACTGGCGCCTGGCCCTCCGGGCCCTGTTCACCCCCGGCGGCCGCCCGGCGGTGCTGCACGTCGTCGGGGTCGCGGCCGAGCCGGAGGCCGCGTTTCCGGGGGCCAGGATCGTGAGGCTCAGGCTGTCGCCCGAGGGGTTCCGGCGCCTCGCCGCCGCGCTCGGGCGCTCCTTCGCCCTGCGGGACGGCCACCCGGTCGAGGCGGGCCCCGGCCTCTACGGCCCGAGCCTGTTCTACGCGGCGGAGGGGCGGTTCAGCCTGCTCACCGTCTGCAACCACTGGAGCGCCGGGCTCCTGAACGCCGCGGGCCTCCCGGTCACGCCGCTCCTCGACACCCTGCCGCGGGGCCTCGCCCTGGATCTGGCCCGGCATGCAGGGGCCGATGCGCCCTGAGCGGATCCCGCGAGAGCGGTTGCCGGTTTCGCGGCGAAAATCAGCGACGAAACAACAGCCTGAGCGGATGAAGCTCGGCACGCCGACACGTCGTCCGCTTAGGCGGCGGCCCGATCCCGGTCTCAGCGCACGGCCTCGCCGGGCTCGTTCGCGGCCTGCCGGGCGTCCTTGCCGTCCTGCCTGATCCCGACCCTCTGGCCCTGGCGCAGGAGCTGGAGGTGGTCGGTGGCGATCCGGTCGCCGGCCTTCAGGCCCTTGAGGATCGCCGTGCGGTCGCCGAACTCCTCGCCGGTCTCGACCGGGGCCATCGCCACCGTGCCGTCCTCGCCCACGCGCCAGACGATGCGCTGGTCGAGCTGGGCCGAGAGGGCGACCGTCGGCACCAGCAGGCGCTCCTCGGTCCCTACCTGCACCTGCGTGCGCACGAACTCGCCCGGCAGGTAGCGCTCGTCGGCGTTGGGCAGCCAGGCCCGGACCAGGCGGCGGGCGGTGCGGGGGTCGAAGCGATTGTCGAGCTTATAGATCGTCGCCTTGCGCTCCGGCTTGCCCTGGACGTCGAGCGCCTGGAGGAAGGCGCGGTTCTCCTTCAGCGCCGCGCGCACGGCCTCCGAATCCTCGGCCGAGAGCGCGACCTGGATCTCGATCGGGTCGACCTGGACCACGCTGACGAGCTGGGTCGCGTTCTCGTTGACGTGGTCGCCGACATTGACGTCGGAGAGGCTGGAGCGCCCGTCGAAGGGCGCGCGGATCACCGCGTAGTCGAGGTTGAGCCTCTGGCGCGCGATCGCGGCCTCGGCCTCCTGCACCCGGCTGCGGGCGACCTGGCGGTTGCTCTCGAGCTGCTGGAAGCGCTGCTCGGAGGCGTAGCCCTTGTCGGCCAGCGGCTGGGTGCGATCGACCTCGGCATCCGCGAAGGCCAGTTGCGCCACTGCCTGCTCGCGCTGCGCCTCGGCGGTCCGCAGGGCCACCTCGAACGGCCGCGGGTCGATGCGGAACAGCACCTGGCCCTGCTTGACGTGGCCGCCCGGCTCGAACGGGCGCTCCACCACGACCCCGGTGACCCGGGGCTGGAGCGCGGCGTCCTTCGGCGAGATCACCGTGCCGGTATACGCGAAGGCGACCGGCACGGTCTCGGGGGCGGCCCGCGCCACCGCGACGTCGAAGTCGGGCGCCTCGGGCGCGCGGGTCTTCGCGCGGGTCTTCGGCGGTGCTTGCGGCGCCAGGAGCTGCGCCACCGGGCCGGGCAGGGCGCCGGCGGCGCCTTCGGGGAGCGGGTGGCCGAGACCCCACCACAGGCCGGTCCCGGCCGCGACGGCGGCGAGGCCGATGAGGCCGTAGCGAAACCCTGCGCGCACGATGATGATCTCCTCGACGATGACGCAAGATCGGGGACGGACCCGCGGCTCGTCCCGGAAGACCCGCGGCGGGCGGGGTCCGGCTTGAGCGGAGGCACCGGCCTCCCGCGGGGGAACTCCCAGGGGGAACTCTCTCGGGCGCGATTGCGTTGCACAGGAGCTTTCACCCTACCGTCGCAGGCCCCGCGGCCCGCACCCGGGCCTTCGGCTCGCGGCGGACGTCCCGGCAGTGCCGTCCGGCGGCCCATCGGGACGCGGGATGTTCGCCACCTTCGTCGACCGGCCCGTCCTGGCGGGCGTGATCTCGGTGCTCATCACCCTGATCGGGGCCGTGGCGGGCGTCTCCCTGCCGATCGCCCAGTTCCCCGAGATCGCGCCGCCGATCATCAACATCCAGGCGACCTATCCGGGCGCCACCGCGCAGCAGGCCTACGAGGCGATCGCGATCCCCCTCGAGCAGGAGGTCAACGGCGCGCAGAACCTGATCTACATCAGCTCGACCAGCAACGCCGACGGCAGCGTCACCATGGACGCGACCTTCGAGGTCGGCTCCGACCTCAACGCCGCCGCCGCCGACGTGCTGACCCGGGCCCAGCGCGCCGAGTCGCGCCTGCCGCAGGCGGTGCGCGACCAGGGCCTCGAGATCGTCAAGTCGTCGCGCCAGCGCCTCGGCAACGTCGTGCTCTACAGCGACGACAACCGCTACGACGAGCTCTTCCTGTCGAACTGGGCCGAGACCCAGGTGATCAAGCCCCTGCGCCGGGTCGCCGGCATGGGCCGCATCGTCAACTTCTCCAACCAGCGCTACGCGATGCGGGTCTGGCTCGACCCGGCCCGGATGGAGTCGCTCGGAATCGGTCCGAGCCAGATCGTCCAGGCGGTCGAGCAGCAGAACGCCCAGATCACCGTCGGCTCGCTGGGCAAGGAGCCGGTGCGCGACGCGCCCGCCTTCGAGCTGCAGATCGTCACCAAGGGCCGCCTGACGGAAGTCAGGGAATTCGCCGACATCGTGATCCGGGCCAATCCCGACGGCTCGGTGGTGCGCATCCGCGACGTCGGCCGGGTCGAGCTGGGCTCGGAGCAGTACGGCAGCCGCTCGACCTACGACAACAAGCCCGCCGCCTCGCTCGGCCTGTACCAGAACCCGGAGGCCAACGCCGTCGAGGTGATGAAGGGCGTCCGCGCCACGATGAAGGATCTGGCCAAGCGCTTCCCGCCGGGCCTGCAGTACAGGATCGCCCTCGACCGCACCGAGTTCGTCAACGCCTCGATCCACGAGGTGATCAAGACCCTGATCGAGGCGATCGTCCTGGTCGTCGTCATCACCTACCTGTTCCTGCAATCCTGGCGCGCGACCCTGATCCCGGCCATTGCCGTGCCGGTGGCGCTGATCGGCACCTTCGGGCCGATGGCGCTGCTCGGCTTCTCGTTCAACACCCTGAGCCTGCTCGGCCTGGTGCTGGCGGTGGGGCTGGTCGTCGACGACGCGATCATCGTGGTCGAGAACACCGAGCGGCTGATGGAGGAGGGGCAGGACCCCCGCGAGGCCGCCCGCGCGGCGGTGAACGAGGTGGCGGGCCCGGTCATCGCCACCACCCTGGTGCTCGCCGCCCTGTTCGTGCCGGTCGCCTTCATCCCGGGGCTCACCGGCCAGCTCTACAACCAGTTCGCGCTGACCATCGCGATCTCGGTGCTGATCTCGGCGGTCGTGTCGCTCACCCTCACGCCGGCGCTCTGCGCCCTGCTGCTCAAGCCCCACGGCGAGGCGGCGCAGACGAGCCGCTGGCGGGCCCCCCTGCGCTGGTTCAACGCCGCCCTCGACCGGGCGACCGGGTTCGCGGTCGGCTCGGCGGGCCGCCTCTCGCGCCACCTCGTCGCCACGGGGCTCGTCTTCCTCGCCTTCGGGGGGCTCACCGCCTGGATGGTCATGAGCCGCCCGAGCGCCTTCGTGCCGCAGGAGGACCAGGGCTACTTCTTCGCCGACATCGCGATGCCGAAGGGCGCCGCGGTCAGCCGCACCGCCGCGATGGTGGCGGAGGTAGGCCGAGCCGTCCTGGCGGAGCCTTCGGCCGCCGGCACGATCGGGGTCGCCGGGCGCGGCATCCTGGCCGACGTCACGGCGCCGTTCTACGGCTTCCAGATCCCGACCCTCAAGCCCTGGGACCAGCGCACCGAGACGGTCAACGACGTGATCGGAAAATTGCGCCGGCAGTTCAGGAACCACCCGGACGGGGTCCTGCGCATCGTCGATCCCTCGCCGCTGCCGGGCCTCGGCTCCCGCGGCGGCCTGACGCTGGAATTGCAGGACCGCAGCGGCGAGGGCGGGCTCACGCTCGCCCGGACCGCCGAGAGCTTCATCGCGGAACTCAAGACGCTGCCCGAGATCGGCGGCGCCACCGCCACCACGAGCTACGGCGTGCCGCAACTGCGCCTCGACATCGACCGGGCCAAGGCCGAGCAGCTCGGGGTGAGCCTGCCATCGCTGTTCGACGCGCTCGGCACCTATGTCGGCTCGTCCTTCGTCAACCTGTTCAACAAGTTCGGCTTCGTCTACCAGGTCTACGTCCAGAGCGAGTCGCAGGGGCGGCGCACGTTCGAGGACCTGTCGCGCCTCACGGTGCCGAACAACCGCGGCGAGCCGGTGCAGATCGGCGCGCTCGTCACGCCCCGCTTCGTCAGCGGTCCGACCGCGGTCCTGTCCTACAACACCTACCCGGCGATCGAGATCTCCCTCGACACCGCCGAGAGCGCGAGCTCGGGCGCGGCGATCGCCGCCGTCGAGCGCCTGGCCGGCACGGCTTTGCCGGGCGACTACGCGGTGGAATGGACCGAGGTCGCCTACCAGGAGAAGATCGCCGGCGGCTGGGCGCCGCTGATCTTCGGGCTGGGCGTGGTGACGATCGTGCTGCTGCTCGCCGGCCAGTACGAGAGCCTGAGGCTGCCCTTCGTGGTGATCCTGGTGACCCCGCTCGCGCTCTTCGGCGCCGTCGGGGCGCTCGCCCTGCGCGACCTGCCCCTCGACATCTTCGGGCAGATCGGCCTGCTCCTCCTCGTGGGCCTCGCCGCCAAGAACGCGATCCTGCTCGTCTCCTTCGCGCGCGACCTGCGGGAGAAAGGCGAGGACGCCGTGACAGCTGCGAAAGGCGCGGTGCGGCTGCGCCTGCGGCCGATCCTGATGACCTCCTTCGCCTTCATCCTCGGCTCGGTGCCGCTCGCCGTCGCCACGGGGGCCAGCGCCAATGCCCGGATCTCGATGGGGACGGTGGTGATCGGGGGCCTCCTCGTCGCGACTTTGCTCACCCTGTTCGTCACCCCGGTCTTCTACGTCGCGGCCGAGCGCCTGGCGGCGCGGCCCGGGCGCAAGGGCGCGCAGGAGCCGGAGCCCGCGCCGCAGCCGGCGGAGTAGGGCGCCGCTCCGGCCTGTGGACGGCGGTGGAGGGGACTCGCGCCGGTACTCCCGTTGAGCTTTCATTTACGCCGGGCCGGCAGGGTCCTCCCATAGGCAGCGTAACCCTGGGCGGCCCCGGCTTTCCGACCCTCCTCGAGCCCACGGGCGGGGAGACGGCGGCCGCGGGCGGCGCGGGATCCGAGGGGTCGATGGCGGGATCTTGGAAGAGCGGTTCCTCGCGTCCGGAGACGGAGCGGGGGGCCCTCCGGCCGATGCCGGTCGTACGGTGGGCGGCGGTGGCGGGGATCGCGCTGGCGGCGGCCAATTGCGCCGGACCGACGCCGAAGCAGCTGGCGGTGCGGAGCACCGTCCGCGAGATCGACCCGAAATACGGCGTCGCCGCGAGCCCGCGGCTCTACGGCGAGAACGACAAGATCCCGAAGGGCGGCGGCCGGCAGATGACCGGCAAGCCCTACGTGGTCGCAGGCCGCACCTACGTGCCGCGCCAGGACGCCCGGGGGTACGTGCGCGAGGGCCTGGCCTCCTGGTACGGCACCGCCTTCCACGGCCGCCAGACCGCCAACGGCGAGGTGTTCGACCGCTTCTCGGTCGCAGCCGCGCACCCGACCCTGCCGCTGCCGAGCTACGCCCGGGTCACCAACCTGGCGAACGGCCACTCGATGGTGGTGCGCGTCAACGACCGCGGCCCGTACCATGCCGACCGGCTGATGGACGTGTCGCAGGCGGTGGCCGAGGCGCTGGATTTCCGCCGCCGCGGCACCACCCGGGTCCGCGTCGAATATGTCGGCAAGGCCTCGGTCGGCGGCAGCGACGACCGCAAGCTGATGGCCACCTTACGCACCGACGGCACCCCGGCGGGCTCGCCCGCCGGCGCCAACATCATGGTGGCGGAGGCCAGCGAGGAGGCGAGGGAGGAGCCCAGGGCCTTCGCGTTCCGCCGGCCCGAGCCGGAGCCGGTCCGCCCGATCGTCGAGCGGCCGCGGGTGGCCGCCCCGGTGCGGATCGCCGAGGTCGAGCCGGAGGTCCTGCGCCGGGACGTCGCTCCCGCGCCGGCACGCATGCAAGCCCGCCTGGCCGAGGCGCCCCGCGCGCCGGCCCGCCTGCAGGCTCAGGCCCCGACCCGCATGGCCGCAATCGAGGGCCTCAACCCGGCGCTCGCCGCGCCGCGCGCCGCCAGGCCCGCGCCGGCCCCCGCCGCGGCCCACCGGCCGGCCCCGCCGAGCCAGGCCCTCGCCTTCGCGGCCCATCGCCCGCAGGCGCCGGACCGCGCCTCCCTGGCCCAGGTGATGCAGGCCGCCGCGCAGCCCGCCGGCGCCAGGGGCGGGGCCAAGGACGGAACGAGGAGCGGTCCGCTGCCGATCGCCCCGCCGCTGCGCCTCGCCAGCGCCCAGAGGGCCAGGGACGACGCGAAGGAGCAGGGCCACAGGCCCGGCCAGCCGCCGCGATCCAAGGTGGCAGGGATGTATTGAGGGCCGCCCGGCGCCTCGGCCGGGATCGCGGGCGTCGCGCTCGCCCGCCCGCGGCCTGATCCCGAGCGGCGGGCGGGATAAACCGTGGTCGCCGGCGGATCGTCCGCCCCGGCAAAGGTTCCTCATCCCGCACTGCGGCACAGGCGCGGTTGCGCGGGCCGGAGTGTGGCGGCAGAGTGCGGCAGTTCTCCGGACGACCGGGGATTCGAGTGGCAGGGGTATGCGTGTGAGAGCGACCACCGGAGCCGGCAGGGCGCTCGCGCGCCGCGCCGCGCGGTTTGGCCGGGGCGTGGCCCCGGGCGTGGGCCTCGGCCTGGCCCTGGCGGCCTTCCTCGGCATCCAGGAGGTGCGCGCGCAAGCCTTCCAGACGCTCGCGCCGCACGCGATCCTGATCGACGCCGATACCGGCGCGGTCCTGTTCGAGAAGGGCGCCGACGAGCCGTTCTCGCCCGCCAGCATGGCCAAGCTGATGACCGTCGAGGTGCTCTTCGACGAGATGCGCAAGGGCAAGCTCACCCCCGACACCGAGTTCACGATCAGCGAGAATGCCTGGCGCCGCGGCGGCGCCGGGGGCGGCGGCTCCTCGATGTTCGCCCAGCTCAACAGCAAGGTGAAGCTGCCCGACCTCCTGCGCGGCATCATCGTGCAGTCCGGCAACGACGCGGCGATCGCGGCGGCCGAGGGCGTCGCCGGCACCGAGGACAATTTTTCCCAGATCATGAACCGGCACGCGCGTGAGATCGGGCTCGAGCGCTCGACCTTCCGCAACGCCACCGGCTACTCGGCGCCGGACCAGAAGGTGACGGCCCGCGATCTCGCCAAGCTCGCCATTCACCTGATCGAGGCCTATCCGGAACAATACAAGCTGTTCGCCGAGCGCGAGTTCACCTGGAACAAGATCCGCCAGCAGAACCGCAACCCGCTGCTGACCCTCGAGGTCGGCGCCGACGGGCTGAAGACCGGCTACCTCGAGGAATCCGGCTACGGCCTGACCGGCTCGGCGGTGCAGAACGGCCAGCGCCTGGTCCTGGTGGTGAGCGGCCTCAAGACCGCCCGCGACCGCGCCGCGGAAGCGCGCAAGCTCCTCGACTGGGGCTTTCGCGCCTTCGAGGCGCGCCAGGTCTTCAACGCCGGCGAGACCGTGGCGGAGGCCGAGACCTTCGGGGGCGAGAAGGGCCGGGTGCCGCTGGTGACGAAGAAGCCGGTGCGGCTGCTGCTGCCGCGGGGCAACAGCGACCGCCTGGTGGCGCGCGCCACCTACCAGGGCCCGCTGACCGCGCCGGTGCAGAGCGGGCGCGAGGTCGGCCGGCTCAAGGTCACCCGCGGCGAGCAGGTGGTGCTCGACATGCCGCTCTACACCGCCGAGGCCGTGCCCGCCGGCAGCATGACCCAGCGCGCCCTCGACGCGGCGCTCGAGGTCGGCACCGGCTGGTTCCGCCAGGCCCTCAGCCGGATCACCAGCAAGTCGTGACCGGCGCATCGCCAGCGGAGGCGGCCGGGTCCCGGCCTCCCGGCTGCTTCATCACCTTCGAGGGCGGCGAGGGCGCCGGCAAGTCGACGCAGATCGCCCGCCTGGCCGCCTGGCTGCGCGCCGGCACCGAGGGTGTGCCCGCCCCCCGCGAGGTGGTGACCACCCGCGAGCCCGGCGGCTCGCCCCGGGCCGAGCGGATCCGCGCCGCGGTGCTGGCGGGCGTCGCCAAGCCCTACGGCCCCTTCGCCGAGGCCCTGCTCTTCGCCGCCGCCCGCCTCGACCACCTCGCGACCCTGATCCGCCCGAGCCTCGCCCGCGGCGCCGTCGTGCTGTGCGACCGCTTCAGCGATTCGACGCGGGCCTATCAGGGTGCGGCCGGCGGGGTGGAGCCCGGGACGCTCGCGGCCCTCGAGCGGGTGGTGGTCGGCCCGACCCGGCCGGACCTGACCCTGATCCTCGACCTGCCGCCGGAGATCGGGCTTGCCCGCGCCCGCCAGCGCGACCGCGCCGCCGCCCGCGGCCCCGACCGGTTCGAGGCCGAGGCCTTGGGGTTCCACGAGCGCCTGCGGGCGGCCTACCGGGCGATCGCCGAGGCCGAGCCGGCGCGCTGCGCCGTCATCGACGCGCAAGGGGCGCCGGAGGCCGTCGCGCAGGCGATCCGCGCCGCCGTGGCGGCCCGCCTGCCGCATCTCGCCGAGGGGAAACCCGATGCCGCCTGAGCGGGGCGAGGACGAGGTCGAGCCCGGCGAGATCCCGGGGGTGCCGCGCCCGCGGGAGCGGCCGGACCTGTTCGGCCAGGAGGCGGCCGAGCGGGCGTTCCGCGAGGCGATCGGCGCCGGGCGGCTGCACCATGCCTGGCTCCTCGGCGGGCCGAAGGGCATCGGCAAGGCGACCCTCGCCTTCCGGGTCGCCCGCCACCTGCTGGCCCGCGGCGATGGGCATGGCGTGCCCGACAGCCTGGCGCTGCCCCCCGGCCACCCGGTGGCGCGCCAGGTCGCGGGCCTCGCCCATCCCAACCTGGTCCTGCTGCGCCGCCAGAAGGCGCCCGGCGCCAAGACGGTGCCGACCCAGATCGGCGTCGACGCCGCCCGGCGCGCGATGCACCTGTTCGGGTCGACCGCGGCCGATGCGGGCTACCGGATCTGCATCGTCGACTGCGCCGACGAGCTCAACCTCGCCAGCGCCAACGCGCTCCTGAAGGTGATCGAGGAGCCGCCGCCGCGCTCGCTGTTCCTGATCGTCAGCCACGCCCCCGGCCGCCTCCTGCCGACGATCCGCTCGCGCTGCCGGCGCCTTGCCCTCAAGCCGCTCCCGGCCGGGGAGGTGGCCCGCGTGCTGCGCGGCCTCGAGGCTCCGCACCCGCCGGATCTGATCGCGCGGGCGGCGGCCCTGAGCGAGGGCTCGGTCGCCCGCGCCCTCGACCTCCTCGATCCCGACACCCTCGGGGTGGTCGACGAGGTCGAGGCGCTGCTGGCGCAGGGCGACCGGCCGGACTGGCGCCGGGCCCTGCGGCTCGCCGAGCGCCTCGCCGGCCGCGACGCCGACGGGCTCTACGCCGCCGCCCTCGACACGGTGCAGCGGCGGCTGGCCGCCGAGATCGAGCGCCGCCAGGGCGAGCCGCCGGCCCGCCTCGCCGCCCTGGCGGACGCCGCCGAGCGCGCCGCCCGGGCCGCCCGGGAGGCGCAGGTCTACAACCTCGACCGGCGGCCGGTGGTGCTGTCGCTGTTCGGCGCCTGAGCCTTCATGCGGATCTTCCCCCTCTCCGACCTGCACCTCGAGCGCCGGCCGCTGGCGGCTTTGCCGGTGCCGACGCGCGCCTTCGACCTCCTGGTCTGCGCCGGCGACGTCTGGGAGGGCGAGCCGGAGCGGGGCCTCGCCGCACTCCTGCAGCTCGCCGGCGACCGGCCGGTGGTGCTGGTGCCGGGCAACCACGAGCGCTACGCGCCGGCGGGCGATCCCCGCACCGCCCCGGCGCTGCTGGCGGCGCTGGCGGCCGGGGTGGCGGCGGTCAACCGCGCGGCCGGCCGCCAGCGGGTGGTGCTGCTCGAAGGGGGCGGAGCCTGCGTGATCGGCGGCGTGCGCTTCGTCGGCGCCACCCTCTGGAGCGACTGGCGGCTCGCCGGGCGCTGGCTCTCCGCCGATGCGCCGGACCGGCCCGCGGACCCGGTCGCCCATGCCGCCGCCCGCATGACCGACCCGGCGACCGGCTCGCGGGAGTACCGGGCGATCCGCCTCGGCGACGGCACGCCCTGGACGCCGCAGGCCGCCATGGCGGCCCACGCCGCCGACCGGGCGAGCATGATGGCCGCGCTCGCCCGCCCGCATCCGGGCCCGACCGTCGCGGTCACCCACCACCCGCCGATCCCGGAGACCGCCGACCGCTATCGCGACGCCCCCGGCGTGCCCTGGTGGGTGCCGGCCTTCTACGCCACCACGCTGCTCGCCGACCTGCCGGCCGCCCACCGGCCGCACCTCTGGATCTCGGGCCACTTCCACGCCGGCCACGACCTCGTGCTCCACGCCACCCGCTGCCTGGCCAACCCCGTCGAGGGCCGCACCTTCGATCCCGGCCTCGTGGCGGAGGTGGCGGGCTGACCGGACGCGCGCACCCGACGTCGCGCAGGGCCGGCAGGACGCCCGCACGCGTTCCCGTCTCGCCCATCGTCCGGAACCCGGCTCGGGCGGGGGAGGGACCCAGGGGCGCTCCGGCAAGCTTCGAGCCACCTGCGCGCGCCGCATGATCCGCACCATCTGATCGGCGCCAACCGCGGGGAACGACAGGGACCGGGCCCATCGGGACGTCCCTGGGAGTCGCCGCTCGGAAGGCCGCGCCTGTTCGCCACCCGTTGCGCCGGGCGCGAAAAAGGGGGTTGCGTGGCCGGGGCCGAAAAGCTAGATCGCACGGGCCTCGAGGGGCGTCGGAGCGTAGCGCAGCCCGGTTAGCGCACTAGTCTGGGGGACTAGGGGTCGGAGGTTCGAATCCTCTCGCTCCGACCATTAAAGCCTTTGAAAACAAAGACTTTTTACCCTGGTCCCAGCGACGGTCAGGGTGCGGGCAGCGGGAACGAAGCGCGAATCGGCGCGCCGGGGTTCACCGAAGCACCCACATTTTCCCGCGCAGCGACGTCCGGGTGCATGGTCTCGCAGCGCGAGCCCGATCGCCGTCACGGAAGAGGCCGGGAGATCGCGCCGCCGACCATGGGCGACGCCCGGGCCGAGGGTGAGGCCGCGCTGCGCCCGCCTCACCGCTGAGGAAGGGTGGAAGAGGGAGCCCGAGCCTTGGCCGAGGCGGGACCCGGAAGCCTGGGCTTGGTCGTGGAGCAGGATGTGCCGTGGCCAGAGGGCGAGGGCAGATCCGGAACAGCGCCCCGACCCGGAGCCCGGGGCGCGTCGACGGCTGATAACGGGGAGGGCGGTCAGCGCCGCGGTGGCGCACCCCGCATCGACTCCCGGATCTCCCACGGTAGGCAACCCGTCATCGTCGCGTGCGCGCGGCGTCACGGCTGTCGTCGCAGCGCACCTGCGACGAGCCGCGGCCTTGAAGCTGCGGCGCAGCCGGTCTCCGGCGGCATGCGCCAACGGGGAACCACGCGCGGCCGAGGCAGTACGGCTCTTGATGCGGTCCCCACCCCATGTTCACGACACGCAAGCGGCGGGCGGGCTGCTCGATCGTGCCGCGGAGGGGGCCGGAACCCATCCGCATCGCCAAGTGCCACGGGCTCATGCAGGCCTGCCAGCGACACAAGGACAGGTCTCCGCAGTCAAGCAGGCTCTGCCCGACAGCGCGGCCCGTGGTCCCGAGCGAGTCCCGCCCTGATCGCCCGCACGGCTGCCGTCATTCGGTGTGATCTTCGGTGTGTGTGCGGCACGAGCCATGCGCGGCTTGCCGTCCAGGCGCGTGTGATCCACTTCACAGTTCTCCTGATCAGGTGGCGATACGCCTTGGTCATCGGCCGGCGAGAGAGCGGGCCGGCCAACCGGACGGCGTGGCGCGCGAAAGCACCGCCTCCTCAGACCCCGACAGGAGATCGTGCCATGCTCAAGAAGACCCTCACCATCGCCGTCGCCGCCCTCACCCTCTCGAGCGCCACCCTCGCTCCGACCTCGCAGGCCCAGGCCGGCGGCCTCGGCAAGGTCATCGCGATCGGCATCCTCGGCACGGCGGTCGGCGCCATCGCCGGGGCGGCCAGCGCCCGGGCTCAGGAGAACGCCGAGCGCTCCCGCGGCGGCGACGAGCCCGGCTTCCGCCAGGTCCGCAGCGACGAGGGCGGGTGCGGCTTCCGCAACAGCCCGGTCTTCGACGAGGACGGCAACCGCATCGGCTTCCGCCGCGTCCCCGCCTGCTAACCGTCGGCCACCTCCTCGCGCGCCCAGCGATACGCGACCGCGAGCGGCTGCGCGCGGCCGCGGATCGCCACGGTGCATCGGCCCTCGAAGGCGGCCTGCGCCGCGGCCGCTTCACCGGCGGCGGTCAGGAGGCTCTCGCTCGCCACCAGGGCAAAGCCGAGGGTCTTGCCGACCTCCATCAGGCGGCTGGTGAGGTTGACGCTGTCGCCGGTCGCCGCGATGTGCTGATGCTCCGCCGAGCCGAGCCGCGAGACGACGACCTCGCCGTGATGGATGCCGATGCGCACATCGCCTGCTCCGTCGAACGCGCCGGTGCCGGCGAGCCAGGCGCGGATGGCCGGGACGAGTTCGAGCGCGGCGCCGAGCGCCCGGCGGGCGTCGCCCGGGTCGGGCTCCGCCAGGCCGAACACGCACATCGCGCCGTCGCCCATGAAGCTGACGACGATCCCGCCATGGCGGCTCACATGCTCCTCGACGAGGGTGTGGAAGCCCTTGAGCAACCCTCGCGTCGCCTGTGGGCCGAGCCGCTCGCTGACCCCGGTGAACCCGGACAGGTCGAGGAACAGGATCGCCGCGGCCTGCGCCGAGGGTTCGGCCAGGAAGCCCGGGTCCTGCGCGATGCGCGCGGCAAGCCGCGGGGGGTGGAAGGCGCGCAGGGCCTGC
Organism: Methylobacterium nonmethylotrophicum; assembly: GCF_004745635.1. Classification (GTDB taxonomy): domain Bacteria; phylum Pseudomonadota; class Alphaproteobacteria; order Rhizobiales; family Beijerinckiaceae; genus Methylobacterium; species Methylobacterium nonmethylotrophicum. The sequence goes on from NZ_SRLB01000012.1 coordinate 113,003, forward strand.
TCGGCGGCGGCGACGCGCCGTGCATCGCTCCGGTCGAGGACGAGGCGCCCGCCGAGGCCGAAGGCGACCACCGGCGCCAGCGCGGCGAGCGGCAGGACGGCGTTGAGCCAGACCTGGCTCGCAAAGCCGAGCGTCGTGGCGGCCAGCCATCCGAGGACCGCCAGCACGATCAGCCCGGCCGCGAGACCGGACGGCGCGACCACGAGGAGCCCCGCAGCCAGCACGGCGAGGCCGACCGCGGCACCCGCATCGAGGCGCCGCACGGTCCGGTCCCGTACCAGGGCGTCGCCGGCGACGAGATGCGCCACGCCGGTCGCGAGCACCTCGACGCCGGGCAGCACCGGATCGTAGGGCGTGGCGAACGTGTCGGCGATGCCGAGGGCTGCGGCACCGATCAGGACGATGCGGTCGCGCAGCAGGGCGGCGACGCCCTCGTTGCGCAGGACCGCGGCGGCGCTGAGCGTCCGCACCGTCCCTTTCGGCCCGTAGAAGCGCAGGGGAAGGCTGAAGCCGAGATCGAGCCGGGATGACACCGGTCCCAGGGTCAGGCTGTCGGCGTCGAGCACAGGGTCCGCGGCCGCCGCGGCGGCCGCCACGCGCAGCGAGAAGGCGGGCAGGACACCGGACGCCTCGGCGATCAGCAGCGGCAGGTGGCGGGGCGTCCCGTTGCGGTCGCTCGACACGTTGACGAGGCCGAGGCCGGTTCCGGCGCGGAAGCGTTGGAGCGGCCGCAGCACGTGCTCCGCGACAGGAAGACCCGCCCCATCGTGGATCTGCGCGCCGTGCGACGGCGCGAACACGGCCGCACCGGCCAGAACGGCCCGCGCCCGGCCGAGGGCGGCCTCCAGGCTGGCATCCGCATCCTCCTGAGTCCGGTCGAGCAGGAGCATGTCGAGGCCGATCGCGCGCGCCTGCCGGTCCGCGATGCCGTGCACGAGCCGGGCGAGCGCGGCACGGGGCAGCGGATAGGCGCCGGCCTCACGGATCGCCGCCTCGTCGATGGCGACGATGACCACGGCGTCGGGTGCGGGCCGTGGTCCGATCGCGAGATGGCGCAGGTCGAGCAGCTGGAACTCGAGGCGGTCGAGCAGCGTCTCGCGCCCCTCCAGGTGCCAGGCGGCGAGCAGGCCGGACCAGAGCGTTGCGAGGACCAGGAGGAGGACGGCATGGACGACCCTCGTGATGGGCCACCGCGCCTTCATCTCAGCGGCCGAGGCGGCCGAGAAGCGCCGCCACGCGGGCCGCGCCCCAGCGGGTGACCGTGAGCGGATCGGTTCCTGGCCTGACGTCGACGCCGTCCCCCGCCCCGAGCACCACCGGACGGCCGCGAGGCCGGCTCACCGCGACGCGGCCCTGCTCGACGAAGACGGACGTCTGGTCGGCGGAGACATCGACGGCCCAGATCGTGCCCCTGACGGAGGCGACGGCGTGGGGGGTGAGGATCTGGAAGCGGCCCGCTCCAGGTGGCCGATCGACGAGAACCGCCTTCGCGTCGAGCGTGACCGCATCGGGTCGGCCGTCGCGGTTGCGGTCGATCACCGTCAGGGCTGCCCCGGTCTCGGCCGCGATCGTCAGCCCGTCACCGCAGGTCAGGACCTGCCGCGGCGGAGGCGGATCGGTGCGCGGCGCCAGGGTGCACCCGGCTCCTTGCGCGGCCGCCGGCCCGGTCAGGCTGCCGACCAGGCCTGGCGCCAGCGCCAGGCCGATCCGCATGCCGCGCAGCCACCTCACGCTCATTCCGCGTCTCCTCCCGTTCCGGCGATGGCATCGAGCGCCGCCCGGTCGAGCAGGCGGACGCGGCTGCGACCCAGGGCGACCAGGCCGTCGCGTTTCCAGGCCTGGAGCTGCCGGTTGATCGTCTCGCGGCTCGTGTTGGCGAAGACCGCCAGCTCCTCCTGCGTGATCTGGATGTCGTCGCCGTAATCGTCGGCCAGGGCGACGAGCCGGCGGCCGAGACGGGCCGGCACCGGCAGGAAGGTCGTCTCCTCCATGCGTTCGCTCATCCAGCGCACGCGCTTGCACAGGAGTTCGATGATCGCGATGGCGATGGAGGGTTGCTGCGTGAGAAGGCCGAGCATGTCGCGGCGCCGGATCACGAACAGCTCGGTCGGTTCGCTTGCGATGGCGTCGGCGGTGCGCGGGCAGCCATCGAAGAGGGCGACCTCGCCGAAGACGTCCCCGGGTCCGAGCATGTTGAGTGTGAGCTGGCGTCCCTCGGCGGTGCCGGTCGCGATCCTGATGGCGCCGCGGCGCACGGCGTAGAGCGCGTCGGCCGGGTCGTTCTTCTGAAACAGCACCTCCCGCGCAGCGAGGCTGCGCGTCACGCACAGGCGTGCGACCGCCTGGAGGGCGCTCTCGCCGAGGGAGGCGAAGAACGGGTTTGCCGAGAGGAAGCGGGCCAGCTGCTGGGGATCGGACAAGTCGGATCTCGACACGTTTCGAGCGTCGGCGAGGACCGAGGTTCGCGGCGGAGACTGCACCCGTACTGTAGATCACCCGCGTGGGCGAACGCCACGCTTTCGTATCCGAGCTTGTGTGATCCGCCTCACGGAAGAGGTCCCGGGTGGCCGGTATCCCTTGGTCATCGGCCGGCGAGAGAGCGAGCCGGCCACCAGACGGCGGGACGCTCGGACAAGCACCGCCTTCCTCACCCAGACAGGAGATCGTGCCATGCTCAAGAAGACCCTCGTCGCAATCGTGGCGGCCGTCGCCCTGACGGCGGCCGCGCCCCAGGCCTTCGCGCAGGGCATCGCCGGCGGCGGCGGAATGGGCGGCGGAGGCCATTACGGCGGCTATGGCGGCCAGGGCGGCGGCGGCGGCGACGCCTGGAAGGGCGGGCGCGGCGGCAAGGGCGGCAAGGGCGGCAGCGGCTACTACGGCGGCGCCGGCGGCGGCGGCGGTGGTGGCGGCTCGGGTGCCTATGGCGGCCAGGGCGGCGGCGGCGGCAAGGGCGGCATGGGCGCGTATGGCGGCCAGGGCGGCCAGGGTGGGGGTGGCGGCTCGGCCGCGGGCTACGGCAGCAAGGGCGGCAAGGGCGGGGCCGGCGGCAACGGCAGCTACGGCGGCGTCGGCGGCGCCGGCGGCCAGGGCGGCAACGTCTACTGAGGCCCCGAGCCCCTTTCGCCACGAGGGCCGCAGCCCTGCGGAAGGCTTGCCGCCCGGATCCTCGCGGTCCGGGCGGCGCAGGACCGGCGACCGAGACACCGGACGTGAGGCAGATCCCATGAGGACCGTCTCCATGCTGCTTGCCGCGACTGGTGCCGCGCTCGCCGGCACCGTCGCCGTCGCCGGCCCCTGGTCCGCGGGGGAACTCTCCGGATCCGGCGACGACGCCGGCCTCCCGGGCGCGCCCGGCGGCCGGGCCGGTGCGCCCGGCCGGGTCGGCGGCGGGAGCGGCGGAGCCCGAGGGCCTGCGCGGCGACTGCATCGCCCTGCTCGACGGCGGGCGCCCGGATGCCGCAACCTTCCGCCCCACCCGATGCATCGCCCTGTTCGCGGCTGCGGTCCGGCCGGAGCGGTCCCGCGACGACGACGAGGAAGCGGCGCCGACCCGCACGATCGCCCGCGCCTGCGCGAGGCTGCTGCGAAACCCGGGCGCGACGCCTCGGCCGGCGGATCCGGAGGCGTGCATGTCCTACGTGGCGGCCCTCGACTCGGGCAGCCCGCGCCGCGAATCGGCCGGATCGGGTGGCCGGGCCCCCGATGGGCCGAGCATCGCCGGCGGCGTCGGCGGGGCCGGCGGCCCGGGCAGCTCGGTGCGCTGAGCGCCGCGAACCGAGAACGGGCGAGCGCCCGGCGCCGCATCAGCCTGCCTTGACCCGAGCGTCGTTCCGCCGGCCGCCAACGGCCAGTGCCGAAGCGGTCACCGGTTCGGCGGCGAACCGAAGGACCGCGCCAGCGACAATGATGCAAAACCAAGAGCCTCAGCAGAATTGCGCCATGCCGTTCTGCTTGGCTGCCTGCGCGGCGCGCGCGTTCCTTGCCTCCGGGCCTGGAGACCACGACAGGCTCATGGGCCTGCGCGACGTCGGCAGATACCTCCTGGCAAAGCCAGGGATTGTCTCATTCGATGATTGAGTGTCACTCGCCCCGACCGCGGGCATCCTCAGCTATGATCCGCACGACAGAACCGGCCGGCTTTGGCATGACGATCTGAATGCAATCTCCCGGACCGTTCGTAATCATCCATGGATGCGTCAGGAATGTGTTGATCGTCTTGCTTTCACCGGAATTAAGACCTCCATAGCTTTTTGTCTTTCCGTTAAAGTCGATCCAATAGATCGCTCGATAAGACCTCGATTGATTAACGAATTTAATTTTTGTTGACCTATCTGAATTAATCGAACGGAAGCCGTCGCTGTCGCAGCGGGCGTGAGCCGCCACGCCGTTGAGACCGAAGATCGTACCGAGGACGAGCGCACAAGCAGGCGCACGGCGAATGTGTCTGTCCATGTCCGCCTCCAAGGCGGTCGCTCTCCGAAGCCGCGAGGTGATCGACCACGTCCTCAAGCTTCAGAATGCCAGCCTGGGGCTTCCGGTGAAAGCGAAGACATCGCCGGTGGTCACCCCCGTCGACGACCGGGCCGGCGCGCCGGGGATCCGGCGCGCCACGCGCCCAGGGCGCGGTCGTCAGGCCGCCCGGATCCCCGCCGCGCCGGTTTCGGACAGGAACGGCATCACCGTCGCCAGGAAGAGCGCGGGGTCCTGCAGCTGCGGGACGTGCGCGCAGCCCGGCAGGAGCGCCAGCCGCGCGTCCGGCAGCCCCGCGGCGAGCGCGCGCGACATCGCGGGCGGTGTCGCCTCGTCCTCCTCGCCGACCACCACCAGGGTGGGCACGGTCACGCCCGCCAGGTCCGGCCGCAAGTCGAGGCCTGCGAGGGCCTCGCAGGCGGCGCGGAACACCGCCGGGTCCGTGCGCAGGAAGGCGGCGCGCCGGTCCGCCATCAGGGCCTCGTTCGCAGCCTGGAAGGTGGGCGCGAACAGGCGGCGCATCGCCGTGTCGGTGACCGCGGCGAGCTCCTTCTCGGCCGCGACGGCCGCCATCGTCCGGAAGGCCTGGCGACCCGGTTCGGAGAAGCAGGCGCCGCAATCGGCGAGCACCAGGCGTTCCGCGAGGTCCGGGTGCCGGATCGCCATCTGCAGGGCGACGAAGCCGCCGTAGCCGTTGCCGAGCACGACCGGCCTGTCCTGACCGCCGAGGTCGCGCAGGGCCTCGGCCATGCGGTCGGCCACAGGCTCAAGGCCGCCGGGCACCGGTTCCGATCCGCCGAAGCCCGGCAGGTCGGGAACGACGACCCGGAACCGGGCGGCGAGCGGCTCGCGCACGCGCTCGAAGCTCGCCCGATCCGACAGGAGGGAGTGGAACAGGACGAGGGGCCGTCCGCCCCCGAAAACCTCCGCCGAGACCCTGCCGCCCGCCAACGTCATCCGCATCGCCCGTCCTCCCGTAACCGCGCCAGCTCGTCCAACACGGCTCAAAACCGGTTGACGTGATATTTCACGAATGCGATGCTGAGGCAACGTGAACAGGTCACAGACGTGCTGCTCCGCGACAACATCTACGAGGCCATCCGGGCCGAGATCCTGGCCTGCCGCATGCCGCCGGGCGCGGAGGTGCGAGAGCAGGAGCTGGCGGAGCGCTACGAGGTCAGCCGGCAGCCCGTCCGCGAGGCGCTGCTCCGCCTGGAGCGGGAGCGGCTCGTCACCGTTCACCCTCGCCAGGGATATCAGGTCAATCCGATTTCGATCGCCGATGCCCGCGATCTGCTGCAGTTCCGCCTCGTGGTCGAGCCGGCCTGCGCGGGGGAGGCGGCCGAGCGCGCGCCCGCCGGCGCGCTGGCGGGCCTCGACGCCTTCCGGGACCTGCCGGAGGACGGCGACTTCATCGTCTACAACCGGGCGTTCCACACCGCGCTGGCCGAGGCGTCCGGCAACCGGCGCATGGCGGCGGTGACCCGCGACCTGATCGAGCAGGCCGACCGGCTCGTGCGGGTGAGCCTCGCCACCATCAAGGGCCGCGATCCGGCGCGGCTCGTCGCCGAGCATGCCGGCATCATCGACGCCGTGCAGCGGCGCGACGCGCGCGCGGCGCGGCGGCTGGTGCGCGACCACGTCGCCCGGGCGGAGCGGCGCATCATCCCGGCGCTCGAGCGGAGCGCCGTCATCCTCTGAGGGAGAGACGCATCTTGAACATGGTGCCGAGACCCGACCTCGCCGTCGAGACGCGGGGCAATTTCGTCGATGGCCGCGAGATCGAGGCCGGCGACGGGACGCTGATCGACGTGCGCAATCCCGCCACCGGGGCCGTCATCGCCCGGATCCCGAACTCGACGCAAGGAGACGTCGACCGGGCGATGCAGAGCGCCCGCGCGGCCTTCGCGTCGCGCGAGTGGGGCGGCATGGACGTCCGCGCCCGCGCCAGGCTGGTGAACAGCCTCGCCGACGCCTTCGAGGCCAATCTCGACACCCTCTACCGGCTGGAGACGCTCAACAACGGCCGTCCGGTGAACGAGACGCGGGCGCAACTGGCGCGGCTGCCCGACTTCTTCCGCTACTTCGCCGGGCTCGCCCTGTCGCGCCGCGACGCGGTGATCCCGGTCGAGGGCAGCTACCTCAACTACACCCGGCGCACGCCGATCGGCGTGGTGGCGAACTGCACGCCCTTCAACCACCCGCTGATGATCCTGTGCAAGTCGCTCGCGGCCGTGCTGGCGACAGGCTGCACCACGGTCGTCAAACCGTCCGAATACACCCCGCTCACGACGCTGAAGCTCGCCGAGATCTTCACGCAGGCCGGCCTGCCCAAGGGCGTGTTCAACATCGTGCTCGGCCTCGGCCCGACGACCGGCCGCGCGCTGGCCGAACACCCCGACATCGACAAGCTCGTCCTGACCGGCGGCACCGAGGCGGGCCGGATCGCCGGCAGCGCCGCCGCCCGGGTCTTCGCCCACCAGACCATGGAGCTCGGCGGCAAGACGCCCGTCATGGTCTTCGACGACTTCGATCTCGAGCAGGCGGTCAACTACGCGGCCTTCGGGGCGTTCATCGGCGCCGGGCAGACCTGCGTCTGCGCCAGCCGGCATCTCGTCCAGGAGACGATCTACGACGCGTTCGTGGAGAAGCTCGCCGCCAAGGCGAAGAGCATCCGCATCGGGGATCCCTTCGATCCGGCGACGCAGCTCGGGCCGGTGATCTCGGCCAGGCAGCGCGACCGGGTGCTCGCCTACGCGGCCTGCGGCCGCGACGAGGGTGCCCGGGCCGTCGCGGGCGGCCGTGCGGCGCTCGTGCCGGGCGGCGAGGAGGGCTACTTCGTCGAGCCGACGGTGTTCGCGGACGTCCGTTCGACGATGCGGATCTTCCAGGAGGAGGTCTTCGGCCCGTTCACCAGCGTGACCCCGTTCCGGGACGAGGCCGACGCGCTGCGGCTCGCCAACGATTCACCCTTCGGCCTCGCCGCGGCTTTGCGCACCCGCGACATCGCCCGCGCCCACCGGGTCGCCGCCGCCGTCAAGGCCGGAATCGTCTGGATCAACGACCACCACCGCCTCGACCCGGCCTCGCCGTGGGGCGGCGTCGACGACAGCGGGCTCGGCCGCGAGTGCGGCAGCGAGAGCTTCGACGACCACTTCAACGTGAAGAGCATCATGGTCGCGACCCACGACGCGGCGTTCGACTGGTATCGCGACACGGCGGGACAGCGCCGCCTGAACTGAACCGAGGACCCGCCCGGAGGGACGCCAACACCCCGCATCAGACGGGGATCCCTCCGCGCCACGGCACGTCACGCGGAGGAAACGCCATGACATCCATCGTCAATGCGGGAGGCCGGCTCGACCGGCTGCCGATCGGCCCGTTCCACTACCGGATCATGTGGCTGATCGGAATCGGGATGTTCTTCGACGGTTTCGACATCTACATCGCCGGGACGGTGCTCGGCGCGACCTTGAAGAGCGGCTTCTCGATCTTGCCGGAGAACGCGCTCTTCGTCTCGTCGACCTTCGTCGGCATGATGGTCGGCTCGTTCCTGACCGGCTTCCTCGGCGACCGCTACGGCCGGCGCTTCACCTACCAGGCGAACCTGCTGATCTTCGGCCTCGCCGCCATCGCGGCGGCGTTCGCGCCGACCATGACCGTGCTGATCGCGCTGCGCTTCGTCATGGGCGTCGGACTGGGAGCCGAGAACGTCGTCGGCTACTCGACCATGACGGAATTCGTGCCGGCGCGCTCGCGGGGGCGGTGGCTCGGGCTGATGGCGGTCTTCGTGGTGACCGGGCTGCCGGTCGCCTCGCTCGTCGGCTACGTGGTGATCCCGCTGTTCGGCTGGCGGGCCATGTTCGTCCTCGGCGGGATCGGCGCCCTGGGCGTCTGGCATCTCCGCAAGGGCCTGCCGGAATCGCCCCGCTGGCTCGAGGCCGTGGGGCGGACCGAGGAGGCCGAAGCGCTCCTGCGCGAGATCGAGCGGGACGCAGCCCGCGGCGGAACCCTGCCGCCCCCGGCGCCGGTCGGCCCGGCCCTGCCCAAGGTCGCCTTCGCGACGCTGTTCCGGGCGCCGCTCCTTGGGCGCGTGATCGTCGGGTGCCTGTGCCTGATCGTCATCAACACCCTGCTCTACGGCTTCGTGACCTGGCTCCCGACCTTCTTCATCAAGCAGGGCCTGAGCGTCGCGACGTCGTTCGGCTACTCGCTGCTGATGGGGCTCGGCGCCCCGGTCGGCAGCGCGATCGGCGCGTTCACCGCCGACCGCTGGGGCCGGAAGCCGACCATCGCCGGCGCCTCGGCGACCGCCATCCTGTTCGGGATCCTCTACCCGCTCACGAGGGACCCCGTGCTCCTGCCGCTGGCCGGCTTCTGCCTCACGGTGCCGATCTACGTCCTCGTCGCCCTGCTGTTCGGGATCTACATTCCCGAACTCTTCCCGACCGAGGTGCGCCTGCGCGCCTCGGGGCTGTGCAACACCTTCGGGCGCGGAGCGACGATCGTCACGCCGTTCATCGTCGTCTCCCTCTTCCAGAATTACGGGATCAGCGGCGTGATGATGCTGATGATCGGCCTTCTCGCCCTGCAGATCGTCGCCGTGCTCACGCTCGGCGTCGAACCGCGCCAGCAGAGCCTGGAGGAGATGAAGCCGCGCGACGTCGGCGGACCGCTCGATGAGCCGGCCCGCACGATCCGGCGCGGTCTTGCCTGAGCAGACCTGCGTGGCGCGCCTCTGCTCAGCCCCTCGTTCTGCAGGGCGGCGCAGGCAGCGCGTGCCGCGGCGGGCCCGGCTCCGGTTCAGGCCGTCCCCGCGTCAGCGGGGGGCGTGGCGCGTCCGCCACGCCTCCCGCTGACAGCGCGCTTCCGCGCGACAACCTCGAGCAAGCCGCGTCTCAGCGGTGCCGCAAGACTTGGGAGGAGAAGGATTTGGCATGAGAAACGATCCGGGAGGAGAGATGTCGGCCCATCGATCGCGCCGTCGGCGCGCCGTGCTCGCGGGCTCCGTGCTCATCGTCGCCGCGCTGCAGGGCGCGTCCGCGCAGCAGCAGCCGACCGGGGCGCCGACGCCCGGGAGCGCGCCCGCCGCGCCCGCCGCGACCGTGGGGCCCGCCGCGACGCAGGATCGCGGCTCGGCCCTCTACGGGCGCCCGGACTCGGGCGAGGCCGCGAAGCTCGCGCCCGTCGCGGGTCCGCCGCTGCCGACCCCGGCGGCGAAGCTGCCCACCGATCGCCTCAAGGTGCCGCCCGGCTTCAAGGTCGAGGTCTACGCGAGCGGCGTTGCGAATGCGCGCTCCCTCCGGCAGGGCGACCAGGGCACCGTCTTCGCCGGCACGCGCCTGCTCGACCGCGTCTACGCGATCCGCGAGCGGGACGGGAACCGGGAGGTGAAGGTCATCGCCTCCAAGCTGCACCGGCCGAACGGCCTCGCCTTCCACAAGGGCGCGCTCTACGTGGCCGAGCTGTCGAAGATCTGGCGCTTCGACGACATCGAGGCCCGTCTCGACGATCCGCCGAAGCCGGTCCTGGTCTATGACGACCTGCCGAAGGACGAGGCGCATGGCTGGAAGTTCATCGCCATCGGTCCCGACGACAAGCTCTACGTGCCGGTCGGCTCGCCCGGCAACATCCTCGTGCCGCCCGACACCTACGCGCAGATCCGCCGCATGAACCTCGACGGCAGCGGGGCCGAGGTCGTGGCGCGCGGCGTGCGCAACACGGTCGGCTTCGACTGGAACCCGGCGACCAAGCAGCTCTGGTTCACCGACAACGGCCGGGACTGGGTCTCCGAGGACATTCCCGAGGATGAGCTCAACGTGCTGACCGAGCCCGGCAAGCAGCATTTCGGCTTCCCGTTCTGCCATCAGGGCACCTTCACGGATCCCGAATACGGCTGGGGCCGGTCCTGCTCCGAGTTCACGCCGCCCGCCGCGCGGCTCGGTGCCCATACGGCCTCGCTCGGGATGCGCTTCTACACCGGCACGCAGTTCCCGGAGAGCTACCGCAACGCGATCTTCATCGCCCGGCACGGGTCGTGGAACCGCACGAAGAAGCTCGGCGGGGACGTCGTGGCGGTGAAGCTCGGACCGGACGGCAAGGTCGCGTCGGTCGAACCGTTCCTGACCGGCTTCATCGAGGACAACCGCTACCTCGGGCGGCCCGTCGACGTGCTGGTCGCGAAGGACGGGTCGCTGCTGGTCTCGGACGACTTCAACGGGGCGATCTACCGGATCAGCCACCAGCCGTAACCCCGGGACCGGCGCCGCGTCACCCGTGCGCCGGTCCTGACGACCCGGGATGGGACGATGCGACGATTTCCGTTCGGCCTGATGGTGCTGGCGGGCCTCGCTGGCCCGGCACGCGCTGGCCCCTTGGGAGAGCGCCTGGAGCCCTGCCTTGGCTGCCACGGCGAGGGCGGGCGCTCCGAGACGCCGGGCGTGCCCTCGCTCGGCGGCCAGCCGGCCGATTACCTCGTCACGCAGCTCTACCAGTTCCGCGAGGACCAGCGAACGGCGCCCCCGATGAACGCGATGGCGAAGGACCTGTCGGACGACGACCTGCGGGCCTTCGCCGAGGCGCTCTCGGCCCTGCCTGCGCCGTCACCGCGGGGCGATGCGCTCGATCCCGGGCTCGTCGCGCGGGCGCGCGCCCTCGTCGGCCGGCATCAGTGCAATTCCTGCCACGGGGCGGATCTGGCGGGGCGCGATGCGATCCCGCGCCTGCGCGGCCAGCGCGAGGAGTATCTCGCGGCGGCCTTGACCGGCTACCGGACCAATGCGCGGCCGGGCTACGATCCGGCGATGAACGAGGTCGCCCAGGGCCTGAACGAGGCGGACATCGCGGATCTGGCGGCCTTCCTGTCGCACCAGTGAGCCCGGGAAGGGCCCCCGTGTCTGGAGCGCGGGTCGACGCCGACCGGGGCGAGATCGCGTTCGGGAACGGCGACGGCACCACGGTCGAGGCGCGCCGACGACGACCGTCCCGATGATCCCGGGCGGTGATCGAGATCGAGACGGGGATGTCAGATCCGGCTGCGACGGAGGTCGGAGCGGCGCGGCCGTTCGAGGGATCAGGGCGAAGGCGCCGACGCCCGAGGCCACACGGTCGACGCGTTTCGGCTGCGCCGACGGAGACCGCGGGCACGCTTCAGGCCCGTCCCGGGGCTCGACCGCACGGTCGAGCCCCGGCCAGCATCAACCGCCTCACGGCCTGTTCCGCCGGAGCTTTCAGGTCTCTGTCCGGCCCTAGGTGTGGATCACCCGCCCATAGGCGTCGAGCACGCTCTCGTGCATCATCTCCGACAGGGTCGGGTGCGGGAAGACCGTGTGCATCAGCTCTTCCTCGGTGGTCTCGAGAGTCATCGCCACGACGTAGCCCTGGATCAGCTCGGTCACCTCGGCCCCGACCATGTGGGCGCCGAGGAGCTGGCCGGTCCTGCGGTCGAAGACCGTCTTCACGAGCCCGTCGGGCTCGCCGAGCGCGATCGCCTTGCCGTTGCCCGCGAAGGGGAAGCGGCCGACCCGCACGTCGAAGCCCTGCTCCTTGGCCTTCGCCTCGGTGAGGCCGACCGAGGCCACCTGCGGCTGGCAATAGGTGCAGCCCGGGATCTTGCCCTTGTCCATCGGGTGGGTGTGCAGGCCCTTGATCGTCTCGACGCAGATCACCCCCTCGTGCTCGGCCTTGTGGGCGAGCATCGGCGGGCCGGCGACGTCGCCGATGGCGTAGATCCCCGGCACGCTGGTGCGCCCGAGCCCGTCGGTGGCGACGATGCCGCGCTCGATGGTGACGCCGAGCTTTTCCAGGCCGAGATTCTCGATGTTGCCGACGACGCCGACCGCCGAGATCAGCTTCTCCGCCGTGATCTCCTGCGTCTTGCCGCCTTCGGTCTCGACGGTGGCCGTCACCGCGTCCTGGCCCTTGGCGACCCTGGTCACCTTGGCGCCGGTGAGGATCCGGATGCCCTGCTTCTCGAAGCGCTTGCGGGCATGCGCGGCGATCTCGGGGTCCTCCACCGGCAGGATCTGCGGCAGGAGCTCCACCACCGTCACCTCGGCCCCCATGGTGCGGTAGAACGAGGCGAACTCGATGCCGATCGCGCCCGAGCCCATCACCAGCAGGCTCCTGGGCATTTTGTCCGGGACCATGGCCTCGTAGTAGGTCCAGATCTGCTTCCTATCGGGCTCGATGCCCGGGATTGCCCGCGGGCGGGCGCCGGTCGCCACGACGATGTGCTTGGCCCCGTAGGTGCCGGCCCCCTTGGCCCCCTTCGGCGCCTCGGCACGCTTCGTCTCCCGGACCGTGACCCGGCCGGCCTCGTTGCCTTTGGGCGCCGCCTCGATCGCGGCCTCGCCCCAGATCACGTCGACCTTGTTCTTCTTGAGCAGCATGCCGACGCCGCCGTTGAGCCGGCCGGAGACGCCGCGGGAGCGCTTGACGATGGCGCCTACGTCGAACCGGACATTGTCCGCCGAGAGGCCGTAATCCTTGGCATGCTGCATGTACTGGTAGATCTCGGCCGAGCGCAGCAGCGCCTTGGTGGGGATGCAGCCCCAGTTGAGGCAGATTCCGCCCAAGTGCTCGCGGTCCACCACCGCCGTCTTGAAGCCGAGCTGCGCGGCCCGGATCGCCGCCACGTAGCCGCCGGGGCCGGCGCCGATGATGAGGACGTCGTAGGTGTCGGACATTCAGGTCTCCGGGGAGGGCGGGGCGGCGAGGGCCGCGATGATCGTGTCGAGCGTGCCGTCGATCGCGTGCATCACGTCGGTGTTGGAGAAGCGCAGGATACGGAAGCCTCGCGCTTCGAGAGCGGCAGTTCGCGACGCGTCGTAAGCTTGCTGATCGGGAAAGCCGTGCTGGCCGCCATCGACCTCGATGATCAATCGTGCGCCGAGGCAGCAGAAATCGGCGACGTAGGGGCCGAGCGCGACCTGCCGGCGGAAATGCGAGCCCTCGACTGGCAGCCGGCGGCGCAGGTGCCACCACAGGCGCTTCTCCGCCGGGGTAAGGGCGTGCCGCATGACCTTGGCGTGCGCCCTGGCTCGCGGTGATGCCGACTGCTCGGGCGATCCATTCCAGGGCATCCGCGATCCCTTCCGTCGACCGGCACGAAAGCAGGGCACCTTCCCCTCCCCCTTGTGGGGAGGGGTCAGGGGTGGGGGTGGTGCCGAACGAAGCTCGCGCTCTACGCGGCACCACCCCCACCCCTAGCCCTCCCCACAAGGGGGAGGGGAAGAGCCATACTTACACCAGCATGCCCATCGGGCTCTCGATCAGGCCCTTGAAGGCCGCGAGCAGCTCGGCGCCGAGGGCCCCGTCGACCACCCGGTGGTCGCAGGAGAGGGTCACCGTCATCGCCTGGACCACCGCGGGGGCGCCGTTCTTCGCCACCACCCGGGCCTCGCCGGCGCCGACCGCCAGGATGGTGCCGTGGGGCGGGTTGATGACGGCGCCGAACGACTTGATGCCGAACATGCCGAGATTCGACACCGCCGTGGTGCCGCCCTGGTATTCCTCGGGCTTGAGCTTCTTCGTCCGGGCGCGGGCGGCCAGATCCTTCATCTCGGCCGAGATGGTCGAGAGGGTCTTCTGCTCCGCCTTGCGGATCACCGGGGTGAACAGCCCGCCCTCGATCGCCACCGCGACGCCGACATCCGAGTGGCGGAAGCGCAGGATCCGGTCCTCGGCCCAGACGGCATTCGCCGCCGGGACCCGCTGCAGGGCGAGCGCCAGCGCCTTGATGACGAAGTCGTTGACCGAGAGCTTGAAGGCCGGCTTGCCGTCCTTGCCCTTCGTGGCCCCCGCATTGACCTGCTCGCGAAGGCTGAGCAGCGCGTCGAGCTCGACGTCGAGGGAGAGGTAGAAGTGCGGGACGGTCTGCTTCGACTCGACCAGGCGCTTGGCGATGGTCTTGCGCATGCCGTCGAGGGGCACCTCCTCGTAGGAGCCCGGCTCGAACATCCCCATCACCTGCTTGGCCGAGAGGCCGGGCGGCAGGGCGGCGCCGGCCGCGGGAGCGGGCTTCGCGGGCGAGGCCGTGTCGAGGGTGGCGCCAGACGCGTGGGCGGCCTTGGCGGGCTGGGCCGCCGGCCTGGCCGCGCCGCCCTCCAGCGCCGCGCGCACGTCGCGCTCGATGATGCGCCCGTGCGGGCCCGAGCCGGTCACGGCCGCGAGGTCGAGGCCTTCCTGCTTGGCGATGCGGCGGGCGAGGGGCGAGGCGAACAGGCGCCCGCCGGATGAGTGCGGAGCAGCGCCGTTCGGCTGGCCGGCCGCAGGCCGGGCGCCCTCCGGCGCGGTGTCGACCCGCTCGTACGACATCGTGCCGCCGCCGGGCGTCTCGTTGCCGGCGGGCGCCTGGGGTTTTCCACCCTCAGCCTTGCCACCCTCGGGCTTCGCGGGCGCCTCGGCCTTCGCTTGCCCGTTGCCGCCGGCCTGCACGCTCTTCGGGTCCTCGCCCTCCTCGGCGATGAGGGCGATCAGGTCGTTGACCGGCACGTCGGCGGTGCCCTCCGGCACCACGATCTTGGCGAGCACGCCCTCGTCGACCGCCTCGACCTCCATGGTCGCCTTGTCGGTCTCGATCTCGGCGAGCACGTCGCCCGACTTGATCGCGTCGCCCTCCTTCTTGAGCCACTTGGCGAGGTTGCCCTTCTCCATGGTGGGCGAGAGAGCGGGCATCAGGACGTTGATCGGCATGGATTCAGGTCTCGGCGGGAGGAGGGGCGGCCGGATCGTCAGGAGGCGAAGGTTCGATGGGGAACAGGTCGTCGAGTGGAAACGGGACGGCGTCGAAGGGCGGCAGCACCACAGCCTCGCCGCGCGCCGCGGTGCCGAGGAGCAGCCAGTGGCCGCCGGTAAGCGCGAAGCCTTCCAGCACGCCGTCGGTGGGATCGAGCAGCCAGAGATGACCGACGCCAGCCTCGGCGTAGATCCGCCGCTTCGGCCCGCGGTCGATGCGGGTCGTGGAGGGCGACAGGATCTCGCAGACCCAGTCCGGCGGGGTCTCGATGAAGGCGGCGTCCGGATCGACGGACAGGCGCGCCCGGCGCCAGCCGGCGAGGTCGGGCACCAGGACCTGCCGCCCGAAATGGAATTCGGTCCGGGGCATGAAGATCCAGCCGCCGGGACCGCCGCGCCCGCGGGAGAAGGGCGGTCCCAGCTCGCCGGCCAACGACGCGAGGGCCGCCCCGAGCCGCGGCAGCGTATGCGAATGGGTCTCCAGCCTGCCCTCGACGATCTCGGCCACGAGGTGGTCCGGCACCGCCTCGAGGTCGGCATAGGTGGCCCAACGCGGCGCCGCCTCGGCCATCGCCGGCCTCAGTTGAAGCTGTCGGGATCGAGGCTCTCGGCCTCCATCCCGGCGCGGATGCGCGCGAAGGCCTCCTCCTCGGACAGCTCGGTCTCGCGGGCATAGACCCGCGCCGCCTGGCGGGCGAGGTCGACGAGGAGCCGCCCCCAGGTGGCCGGGTCCTCGAAGGAGCGGCGCAGCGCGAAGCTCACCGCGCCGTCGACCACGGCGGCGCGCAGCACCTCGATGCCGCCATGCTCCAGGGCGTCCGGCGGGACGCCCAGCGCCTCGAAACGGGTCTCGTCCTCCGGCATGGAGTCCTCCGGCTTGCCGCTCACCGGTAGCAGACCGCCTTGGCGGCCTCGATCACCTCGGCGACGTTCGGCAGCGCGAGCTTCTCCAGGTTCGCCGCGTAGGGCATCGGCACGTCCTTGCCGGTGATGCGCAGGACCGGCGCGTCGAGGTAGTCGAAGGCGTCGACCATCAGCCGCGCGGCGATCTCGGCGCCGACGCCCGATTGCGGAAAACCTTCCTCGACGGTGACGCAGCGGCCGGTCTTCTTCACCGACTCCACCACGGTCTGCGAGTCCATCGGCCGGATGGTGCGCAAATCGATCACCTCGGCGCTGATCCCGGCCTCGGCGAGCTCCTGGGCGGCCTTGAGGGCGTAGGTCATGCCGATGCCGAACGACACGATCGTCACGTCACGCCCCTCGCGGTGGACCTTCGCCTTGCCGATCGGCACCGTGAAGTCGTCGAGCTTCGGCACCGGGAAGGACTGGCCGTACAGGATCTCGTTCTCGAGGAAGACCACCGGGTTCGGGTCGCGGATGGCGCTCTTGAGCAGGCCCTTCGCGTCGGAGGCGGTGTAGGGCATCACGACCTTCAGGCCCGGCACGTTGGAGTACCAGGCGGCGTAGTCGTGGCTGTGCTGGGCGGCGACGCGTGCCGCCGCGCCGTTCGGGCCGCGAAAGACGATCGGGCAGCCGAGCTGGCCGCCCGACATGTAGAGGGTCTTGGCCGCCGAGTTGATGATCTGGTCGATCGCCTGCATGGCGAAGTTGAAGGTCATGAACTCGACGATGGGCTTGAGGCCCGTGAACGCCGCGCCGACGCCGACGCCGGCGAATCCATGCTCGGTGATCGGGGTGTCGACGACGCGCTTCGCACCGAATTCCTGCAACAGGCCTTGCGTGATCTTGTAGGCGCCCTGGTACTCGGCGACCTCCTCGCCCATCACGAAGACGCTGCCGTCCCGGCGCATCTCCTCGGCCATCGCGTCGCGCAGGGCCTCGCGGACGGTCTGGGTCACCATCTCGGTGCCCTCGGGGATCTCGGCCATCGCCGGATCCTGGCCGCGGCTGGCGACCACCGCGGGCGCGGCGGGCGTCGCCACCGGCTGGTCGTCCCCGGTCTTGGCGGCCGGGGCGGGGCGCTCGGCCTGGCCTTCGGCCTGCATGTCGGGGGCGGGCGCCTTCTGGCCCGCCTCGCCGTCGCCCTTGCCGTTGGGCTTCGCCCCCCCGGCCTGGACGCCCTTCGGATCCTCGCCCTCCTCGGCGAGCACCGCGATCGGGGTGTTGACCGCGACGTTGTCGGTGCCGTCGGCGACCAGGATCTTGGCGAGCACGCCCTCGTCGACCGCCTCGACCTCCATCGTCGCCTTGTCGGTCTCGATCTCGGCCAGGATGTCGCCGGCCTTGACCGGGTCGCCCTCCTTCTTGAGCCACTTCGCGAGCTTGCCCTGCTCCATGGTGGGCGAGAGGGCGGGCATCAGGATGTCGGTCGCCATGATCTGTCGCTACGCCAATTCGAGGATGCCGCGGCCGGATATCGTGGTCGGCTTCAGAACTCCTTGCTGTCGGAGTTCGTTAGCTGCCCACCGAGCTTCATATTGCCATTTATAGAAGAAGTCTCCGGCCGATCGAAGACTTCCCTCGTGATTATCCCAGATGAACTTTGCCACCTGAATAAGGTTGGCCTTGCCGCCGTAGTGATGCACGGCGGCCTCAACGATTGGAACAAGATCTTCGCGGGTCAACGTGAAGGCTCAAGCAGGATGTCGGTCCAGAGCTCGGAGGGATCCGGCTCGGGGTCGCTGGTGGCGAAGTCGGCCGATTCGTTCACGATCTCCCGCACCTTGGCGTCGACCGCCTTGATCTCGTCCTCCGGCACCTTGTGGGGCCCGAGGAGACGCTTGCGGACCTGCTCGATGGGATCGGATTCCTCGCGCATCCGGGCGACCTCGTCCTTCGTCCGGTACTTGGCCGGGTCCGACATCGAGTGGCCGCGGTAGCGGTAGGTCTGCATCTCGAGGATGTAGGGGCCCTCGCCGTCGCGGGCATGCGCGATGGCCCGCCGCGCCGCCTCGCGCACGGCGCGCACGTCCATGCCGTCGACCTGCTCGCCCGGGATGCCGAAGGAGACGCCGCGCTTCGAGAAGTCGGTCTGGGCCGAGGCCCGCGAGACCGAGGTGCCCATGGCGTAGCGGTTGTTCTCGATCACGTAGACCACGGGCAGCTTCCACAGCTGCGCCATGTTGAAGCTCTCGTAGACCTGGCCCTGGTTGGCCGCACCGTCGCCCATGTAGGTCAGGCTGACGGCGCCGTCGCCGCGGTACTTGTTGGCGAAGCCGATGCCGGTGCCGAGCGACACCTGGGCGCCGACGATGCCGTGGCCGCCATAGAAATTCTTCTCGCGGGAGAACATGTGCATCGAGCCGCCCTTGCCGCGGGAATAGCCCCCCCGGCGGCCGGTGAGCTCCGCCATCACGCCCTTCGGCTCCATGCCGCAGGCCAGCATGTGGCCGTGGTCGCGGTAGCCGGTGATGACCTGGTCGCCGTCCTTCGAGGCCATCTGGACCCCGACCACCACCGCCTCCTGGCCGATATAGAGGTGGCAGAACCCGCCGATCAGGCCCATGCCGTAGAGCTGGCCGGCCTTCTCCTCGAAGCGGCGGATCAGCAGCATCTCGCGGTAGGCGTGCAGGTCCTCGTCGCGGCTGAAGGCCGGCACGTTCGAGGCAGAGGGCGGCGGGACCGCCTTCTCGCGGGCCTTGTCGCTCCCGCGGCGCGCCTCTTTCGCGGCATCCATCGGCACCCTCCCGGCTGCTACCCTTGTGGGAGAGTTCTTAGGGCAGGCGGGGGTGCAAATCGAGCGCCTTGGGCGCAAAAGCCGCCGCGGCGGCGGGCTTGGCCCCAAGGGACCGACGGCGTCAGGGGGTGATGATGACGACGTCGTTCGGGTGGACG
Source organism: Methylobacterium nonmethylotrophicum (assembly GCF_004745635.1). GTDB lineage: Bacteria > Pseudomonadota > Alphaproteobacteria > Rhizobiales > Beijerinckiaceae > Methylobacterium > Methylobacterium nonmethylotrophicum. The sequence goes on from NZ_SRLB01000012.1 coordinate 132,008, forward strand.
CGGCCGAGCACGACCCGGGCCCGCTCCTCCAGGAGGTCGCGGTCGATCTGGTCGCTGCGCAGAAGCGCCACGCGCCGCTCCCACTCGACCCGGTCGGCCTTGGTGGCGTCGAGCTCCTGCTGCAGGGTGTAGGCCTGGATCTTCAGCGCCCGCTTGGCCTGGAGCCCGCGGCTGCCGTTCTCGGCCTCGTGCAGGAAGTAGCCGACCACGAGGATCGACACGGCGTAAAGGCCGAGCGGCAACAGGATGGCACGGGCGCGGCGACGGACTACCATGCGGGGGAGCATGGGGCGGGAGGGTTAAGGAAGGCGTAAGGCGCGCCGGCCTCGCGCCGCGCCGCCTCGACGGACGGGCGTCACGCCCGGGGCGCCGCCCGCAGGGTGAAGCGCGTCATCTCGGACGGACGCCCGAGCCGGAGCGCGAAGCCGGGCCAGATCCCGGTCCCGTTGCCGACGTAGAGGGTCATGCCGCCGACCTCGTAGCGCCCCGACACGAAGCCGTTGTTGCCCCGCGCCACCAGCCGGTCGAGGCCGAGGATCATGCCGCCGTGGGTGTGGCCGGAGAGCTGGAGCGCGACGCCGCGGGACGCCGCCCGCTTCGCGGCCCTCGGCTGGTGGTCGAGGAGCACGACCGGCGCGCCGGTCGGGGCACCCGCGAGCGCCGCCGCGAGGTCGGGCCCGGCCTCGCCGGCGCCCGGCGCCGAGGCGTCGGTGACGCCGGCGAGCACGAGGCGGGCCTCGGCCCGGGCGATCACCGCGTGGGCGTTCGGCAGCATCCGCAGGCCGAGGCCGGCGAGGTGGCGCATCCAGGCCCGATAGTCGAAGAAGTACTCGTGGTTGCCGGGGATCGCCCAGACCCCGTCCGGCGCCCGCAGGTCGCGCAGCGGCGCGACGTCGTCCCGGCGCATCGCCACCGAGCCGTCGATGAAGTCGCCGGTGACGACGATCAGCGCGGCGCCGGCCGCGTTGGCGCGCGCGACCACGGCCCGGGCCCAGGATGCCGGGAAGAGGCGGCCGAGGTGGAGGTCGGTGAGCTGGAGCAGCCGGTAGCCGTCGAAGGCCGGCGGCAGGCCCGGGATCGCGACCTCCACGTCCCGGACCGGCGGCACGCGCACGGCATTGGCGACGCCGAGCGCGGCGAGCAGCACCGCGAGCCCGGCCGCCGCGAGGCGCAGGGTGTCCGGGATCGCGACCGCGCCGCCCTGGACCAGGGCGGCGGCCAGGGCGCCGAGGTCGAGCGCGGCCTGCAGCGCGGCGAGGAGCAGGATCGCCCCGAACGCCCCGTTGAGCGCGAGGACGACCGGGCGCGGGAACTCGGGCGCGAAGACCGAGCCGGAGGAGAGCCGGTTCCAGAGGTGGAACTGCGAGGCGGCGAGCAGCAGCACCGCGAGGGCGGCCTTGCCCCAGAGCGGCAGCGCGAGAGGAGCGAGCCAGCGGAGGATCACGTACGCGCAGGGCGTCGCGAAGATGAGGTGGACGATGGTCGGTCTCCTGTCGCCGGAGGTCCGGCCGGGAACACCCGTCCCCGCACCCGTCGTCGCCGCGCGGACCGGCGAGGCTCCCGGCCCGGGCAGGAGTTCTCCCGCCGGGCGACGCCGACGCGGCCGGCCTTGCGACGGACCGATCGGGCAGGGGGCGACGGGACAGGATCGGTCGCTGCGGTCTCGGTCAGGCCGCTCCACGCCCGTGCGGGCGCGATCCCGCACGGGCTGGTCACCGGCGGCGGATCAGCCGACCTTCAGCGCGCCGCGCCCGAGGTAGCGGGCCTGGCTTCCGAGGCCCTCCTCGATGCGGATCAGCTGGTTGTACTTCGCCAGTCTGTCCGAACGGGCGAGGGAGCCGGTCTTGATCTGCCCGCAATTCGTCGCGACGGCGAGGTCCGCGATGGTGGCGTCCTCGGTCTCGCCGGAGCGGTGCGACATCACGGCGGTGTAGCCGGCGCGGTGGGCCATGTCGACGGCGGCCAGGGTCTCGGTCAGCGAGCCGATCTGGTTGACCTTCACCAGGATCGAGTTCGCCGTGCCCTTGGCGATCCCCTCCGACAGGCGCGCGACGTTGGTCACGAACAGGTCGTCGCCGACGAGCTGGCAGCGGTCGCCGACCGTGTCGGTGAGCGCCTTCCAGCCGGCCCAGTCGTCCTCGGCCATGCCGTCCTCGATCGACAGGATCGGGTAGGAATCGACGAGCTTGGCGAGGTAGGCGGCCTGGGCCTCCGGGTCGCGGGTCTGGCCCTCGCCCTCGTAGACGTAAGCACCGTTCTTGAAGAACTCGGTGGCGGCGCAGTCGAGCGCGATCACGATGTCGCGGCCCGGCTCGAAGCCGGCGGCGCGGATCGAGTCCATCACGAAGTCGAGCGCCGCCTCGGCCGAGGGGAGGTTGGGGGCGAAGCCGCCCTCGTCGCCGACATTGGTGTTGTGGCCGGCCTTCTTCAGGGCGCCCTTAAGGGTGTGGAAGACCTCGGCGCCCCAGCGCACCGCCTCGGCGAGCGAGTCGGCGCCCACCGGCATGATCATGAATTCCTGGAAGTCGATCGGGTTGTCGGCGTGCGCCCCGCCGTTGATGATGTTCATCATCGGCACCGGCAGGATCCGTGCTGGCGTGCCGCCGACGTAGCGGTAGAGCGGCAGGCCCGAGGCCTCGGCGGCGGCCTTGGCGACGGCGAGCGAGACGCCCAGGATCGCGTTGGCGCCGAGCCGCGCCTTGTTCGGCGTGCCGTCGAGCTCGATCATCGCCTCGTCGATGGCGGCCTGCTCCTCGGCGTCCATCCCCCCGACGGCGTCCAGGATCTCGCCGTTGACGGCCTCGACGGCCTTCAGCACGCCCTTGCCGCCGTAGCGGGTCTTGTCGCCGTCGCGCAGCTCCACCGCCTCGTGCGCGCCGGTCGAGGCGCCCGACGGGACGGCGGCGCGGCCGAAGGAGCCGTCCTCCAGGAGGACGTCGACCTCGACGGTGGGATTGCCCCGGCTGTCGAGGATCTGGCGGGCGGCGATGTTGGTGATCGCGGTCATGAGAGGGATCTCTCGGGCAGGCTTTGAGGGTCGCGCGGCTTATCGGCCAAGTCGCCGCCTGCGGCAAGCCGCCCGAGGGTGGTACCGGGGAAGGCGCCCGCGGGTTGCCCTGCGCAGGTTTCGCGCGGGCCCGCGCGGGGCTATAGGGCGGCCATGACTCAGGACCTGACCCAGCATGCCCGGCAGCTCGGGCAGCCGAGCGCCCAGCCGCGCTCGCCCGACGAGGCCCAGCTCGACCGCGTGCCGAACCCGCACCCGGACACCGATTACTGCGCCCGCTTCACCGCGCCGGAATTCACCTCGCTCTGCCCGGTGACCGGCCAGCCCGACTTCGCCATCCTGGTGATCGACTACGTGCCGGACCGGTGGCTCGTCGAGTCGAAGTCGCTGAAGCTGTACCTGCACAGCTTCCGCGATCACGGCGCCTTCCACGAGGACTGCACCGTCGGGATCGGACGCCGGCTGACCGCGCTGCTCGAACCGCGGTATCTCCGCATCGGCGGCTACTGGTACCCGCGCGGCGGCATCCCGATCGACGTCTTCTGGCAGACCGGGACGCCGCCGGCCTCGGTCTGGCTTCCGGACCAGGGCGTGCCGCCCTACCGCGCAAGAGGCTGACGGCAGGGGCTGACGGATACGAGAAGGGCGGCCGGGTCGCCCCGGCCGCCCTCCCGGAACCCGGGTCCGGTCGATCTCAGTAGCCGTAGCCGTAGGCCGGGGCCGGAGCGCCGTAATAGCCATAGCCATAGCCGTAGCCGTTGCGGCGGGCCGCGTCGGCCGCCGCCGCAGCGCCGATCGCGCCCACGGCGGCACCCGCGATGCCGAGGCCGACCGCCGCGCCGGGGGAGATGCCGCGGCGGCGGGCGCCGTAGGCGTAGGGCCGGCCGGCATAGCCGCGGCCATAGCCGTGGCCGTGGCCGTGGCCGTAATGGCCGCCGCGCCAGCCCTGGGCCTGGGCCTGGGAGGGGGCGACGGTCGACAGGGTGCCGAGGGCGACGGCGAGGGCCGGGATGAGGGCGAGCTTGCGCATCGTTGATCTCCTGCTTGAGTCAAGCCAAGTGACCCAGGCAACGGGCGCGGGCCGTCAAGGTTCCCGCAATCGTTCCGCCCGGGTCCGCCGCCTTGCACGGCGCGGGGCAGGGCCCCGGCGGCCGGAGCGCCGCGGCGTGACTGGCGCTGTTCCTGGCGGCTGGCGCCTGAACTCCGGCTGAACTTCGGAAGACCGGCCGTCAGCCCTGACGGGCGAGGCGCCGGGCGGTGACGAGGCCCAGCGCGAGGGTCGCGGCGGCGCAGACGCCCAGGGCCGGCAGCTGGCCCAGGGCCTCAAGGCCGGCGCCCAGCACCGCGACGCCGAGGGCCTGGCCGCAGAAGAACGAGAAGGCGTGCAACGCCACCGCCGAGGCCCGGGCCTGCGGCGCGACCTCGGTCACCTGCACCTGGTAGGTGTTGTGCAGCATGTAGAAGCCGAGGCCCAAAGCCGCGAGGGCGGCCGCGTCGGTCTGCCAGGCCCCCGCCAGGCCGACGACCAGGAGGGCGCCCGCAGAGACGGCGCCGCCCGCCACCAGCATCCGGGTCTGGCCGAGGAAGCGCAGGAGCAGCCCGACGGCGAGGGAGTAGGCGAGCCCCCCGGCGGCGAAGCCCGCGAGCGCGAGCCCCGCCTCCCTGGGGCCCCCTTCGCCGCGGGCCTCGATCAGGTGGGCGAGGTGCGGGAAGATGCCGAACACCGCGATCCCCTCGACGAAGACCGCACAGAACAGCACCCGGGCCCGGGGGGTGCGCAGGATGGTGCGGTAGCGCGCCAGCGCCGGCGCGAAGGCGAAGCGGCCGCCGGCGGCGCGCAGGCGCCGGGCGAAGCCCAGGACGACGCCGGCGAGGCCCACCGCCCCGACCCCCGCGGCGAGGCAGAACACCCCGCGCCAGCCGATCAGGCCCTCGATCAGCCCGGCGATGGTGGAGCCGGAGAGCTGGCCGAGGATCACCGCCACGAGGAAGCGGCCGATCGCCACCTGCCGCCGCTCCAGCGGGATGCGGTCGCCCATCATGGCGAGCGAGAGCGGGATCACCCCGCCGGCCGCCGCGCCCGCGAGCATGCGCAGGCCGAACAGGGTGCCGATGTCGCCGGCGACCGCGCAGGCCCCGAGCGCCAGGGTCAGCACGACCAGGCAGGCCACCACCACCCGCTCCTTGCCGAGCGCGTCGCCGACCGGCCCGAGCACCGGCTGGATCAGCGCGTAGGGCAGCGCGAAGGCGGTGGAGAGGAGCGCGACGGTGGCGGGCGGGCTCGCCAGGTCCCGGGCGAGCACGCCGACCAGCGGCTCGACCACGCGGCCCGCGAAGGTGCTGGCGAAGCCCCCGGTGGCCAGGACGGCGATCAGGCGGGAGGGCGAGTCGCTGGCGGCCCGCATCGTCGCCGCCCCGTCAGCCGCCGGCCTCGTCCGATGATCGCGCCTTGGCGAGGGAGTCCTTGGCCATCGACCCCTTGGCCAGCCGGTCGAAGGCCTGGAGCTCGGCCAGGAGCGCCGGCATCCGGCGCAACGGCACCATGTTCGGCCCGTCGGAGGGCGCCCGGTCGGGATCCTCATGGGTCTCGATGAACACGCCCGCGACGCCCACCGCCACCGCGGCCCGGGCCAGCACCGGCACGAATTCGCGCTGGCCGCCGGAGGTGGCGCCCTGGCCGCCGGGCTGCTGCACCGAGTGGGTGGCGTCGAACACCACCGGCAGGCCGCCGCTCACCTGCGCCATGATCGGCAGGGCGCGCATGTCCGACACGAGCGTGTTGTAGCCGAAGGAGGCGCCGCGCTCGGTCAGCAGCACGTTGGGGTTGCCGGCCCCGGTGATCTTGGCGGCCACGTGGGCCATGTCCCAGGGGGCGAGGAACTGCCCCTTCTTGACGTTGACCACCCGGCCGGTCGCGGCCGCCGCCAGCAGCAGGTCGGTCTGCCGGCACAGGAAGGCCGGGATCTGCAGGATGTCGACGGCCTGGGCCGCCTCGGCGCAGTGCGCGGCCTCGTGCACGTCGGTGACGACCGGGAGCCCCAGGCTCTCGCGGATCTCCGCGAAGATCGGCAGGGCCTGGGCGAGACCGATGCCGCGGCTCGACCCGGCGGAGGTGCGGTTGGCCTTGTCGAACGAGGACTTGAACACGAGGCCGAGGCCCAGTGCGCCCGTCATCTCCTTGAGGGCGGCGGCGACCTCGAGGGCGTGGCCGCGGCCCTCCAAGGCGCAGGGGCCGGCGATCAGGCTCAGCGGCAGGTGGTTGCCGAAGCGGACGGAGCCGGCCGCGACGGTGACGGGGGCGGGCGAGGGGGAGTGAGTCGGCATGGCGCTCCGAGCCGTAGCGGGTTTCGGCGGGCGCGGGAAGGTGTGGGGGTTGCGCCGTCGCTGTCCCGCGCCCGTGGGGACCATCCCGGGACGCCGCCGACCCGGCTCGCCGCTCACGATGCCGGCGGAGCGGGTTTCCGGTCACGCGTGAAACGATGGCCGAGAACCTCCGCTTGGTTTCACAGATACGGTGTTTCAAATATTTGACAATCGTCCATCATGAGGGATGATCGTGGCCCGACAGGAGCCGCACCATGCCAGACCGTTCCGACAGCTCGCCCGGCCTCGCGGGCCCCGCCCGATGACCGGCGCGGCTCTCCTCTGCCTCGTCGCGGGCGCGGCGCTCGTGGTGCAGAACGCCCTGATGGGCGCCATGGCGGCGCGGGGGGCCGGCCTGACGGGGGCGCTCCTGTGCAACTCCCTGGTCGGGCTGTCGCTGCTCGGCCTCGTCGAGGCCTGGCGCAGCGGTCCCGGCTTCCCGCTGCGCCTGATCGAGCGGGCGGAGCCGTGGTTCCTGCTGCCGGGGCTGCTCGGCACGCTGTTCGTGGCGGCGAGCCTCTACGGCTACCGCCAGCAGGGCGCCACCGTCACGGTGGCGCTGGTGGTGGCGGGCCAGCTCGCGGCGGGGATCGCCGGCGACGCGGCCGGGCTGACCGGCCGGCGGGTCGGGGTGAACCCGGACTCGTCCCTCGGCTGGGAAACCTGGCTCGGGGCCGCGCTGCTGCTCGCCGGCGCGGTCCTGATCCTCCGGGGGCGGGGGCCGGCGTAGCGCCCCGTCAGCCCCGGACGCCCCGGGGCGCATCGGCGGCGGTGGCCGCCGCCGCGAGGCCGTCCGGCGCAGGCCCGGGGCCGAGCAGGTTCACGGCCACGTGCAGGCCGATGGCCGGTCCGAAGACCAGGGCCAGCATGAGAAGCAGCACGATCACGACGCTGCGGTCGCGGGTGGCGGCGGCGCGGCGGGCGCGCGTCGTCATCAGGGTCATGGCTCACCTCGTTCGACCGGCCGCATCGGCGCCGGTCGCGGGCGAGCCCGATCAGCGATCAGGCGCGGGTCACGCGGGGCGGCACCGAGGCGGCGCGGTCCGTCGACTACTGTCGCTGGGCATGGGGGATGAAGGCTTCCGGTGATGCCGCGCGCGGCCGACTCGTCGGACGCGCACAGACCAGGGCGAGATGCGCGCGAACCCCCGCCGCGTCAAGATGGCGACGCGCTTTTTCCCCTGCTGCGGCGGCCGGAACACGACCCTGCCCCGCGCCTTACCCCTTTGTTCTCGACGCATTTCTTTGCCACAAGCCGGATCGTCGGCGGCCCAGAGGGGCCGGCGCCGCCGCTCCGCGACCCGCCCGCCGCCCGAGTCCGCTTCCGAAGTCCGATCACATGCCCGACACCGTGCCCGATCCCGTGCTTCCGCCCCCCGACGACGCCGCCCCGGTCCCGACCGGCGTGCCGGGCCTCGACTACATCCTGGAGGGGGGCTTCGCCGCCAACCGCGCCCACCTGGTCGAAGGGCGGCCGGGCTCCGGCAAGACGACGCTCGCGCTGCAGTTCCTCCTCGACGGGGCGCGGCTGGGCGAGCGCTGCCTCTACATCACCCTCTCGGAGAGCCGGCGCGAGCTCGCTTCGGTCGCCGCCCGCCACGGCTGGTCCCTCGACGGCGTCGAGATCTTCGAGCTCGTGCCGCCCGAGCTCAGCCTCGACCCGCGCCAGCAGCAGAGCCTCGTCCACTCCTCCGACCTCGAGCTCGGCGAGACGGTGCGGCTGGCCATCGCGGAGATCGACCGGGTCAAGCCGCAGCGCGTGGTGTTCGACAGCCTGTCGGAGATCCGCCTCCTGTCCCAGGGGTCGCTGCGCTACCGCCGCCAGGTGCTGGCGCTCCGCAGCTACCTGCTCATCCACGACACCACCGCGCTCCTCCTCGACGACCTCACCGCCGAGCAGGACGACCTCAACCTCCACAGCCTCTGCCACGCGGTGATCCAGCTCGAGCAGCTGGCCCCCCTCTACGGCGGCGAGCGCCGGCGCCTGCGGGTGATCAAGATGCGCGGCACGCGCTTCCGCGGCGGCTATCACGACTTCGTGATCCGCCGCGGCGGCCTCACGGTCTTCCCGCGCCTGATCGCGGCCGAGCACGGCCACGCCTATCCCGCCGACCGGCTCGGCAGCGGCAACCACGGTCTCGACGCGCTGCTCGGCGGCGGGCTCGACCGGGGCACCAGCACGATGCTGCTCGGCCCCTCCGGCGTCGGCAAGTCCTCGACGGCGCTCGCCTACGTGACGGCCGCGCTCGCGCGCGGCGAGCGCGGCCTGATCCTGAGCTTCGACGAGCCGATCGGGATCCTGACGCGGCGGGCCGCCGGCCTCGGCATGGACATCGCGGCGGCGATGGCGGAGGGCCGCCTGCGGGTCGAGCAGATCGACCCGGCGGAGGTCTCGCCCGGGGAGCTCGCCGCGATGGTGCGCCACGCCGTGGAGCACGACGATGTGCGGCTGGTGCTGATCGACTCGCTCACCGGCTACCACAACGCCATGCCGGGCGAGCAGTACCTGCTGCTGCAGATGCACGAAATCCTGACCTACCTGAACCAGCAGGGCGTGACGACGCTGCTCGTCCTGGCCCAGCACGGGCTGGTCGGCCAGATGTCGGCGGCGGTCGATCTGACCTACCTCAGCGACACCGTGATGCTGTTTCGCTTCTTCGAGGCAGACGGGCACTTGCGCCGGGCGGTGTCGGTGGTGAAGAAGCGGGTGGGCCCGCACGAGGACACAATCCGGGAACTTCGGATCGACGGCGACGGTTTGCGTGTCGGCGCGCCGCTCACCGGGTTCCGGGGCATCCTGACGGGCGTGCCGAGCTACCGCGGCCACGAGCTGGTCGAGGAGGGGGGGCCGGCGGGATCTGCCGAATCGGGACAGCCATGAGAGAGAGCGATCCCCCGGTCCTGATCCTCGCCCCCGCCGGGCGCGACGCCGCGGTGGCGAGCAGCATCCTGTCGGAGGCGGGCCTGCGGGCGGAGGTCTGCGGCGACCTGCCGGGCCTCGTCGCGCGGCTCGACGCCGGCAGCTGCGCGGTCCTGACCGAGGAGGCCCTGCGCGCCTCGGACCGGCACGGGCTCGCCGCCTATCTCGCCGGGCAGGAGCCGTGGTCGGACTATCCCTTCGTGCTGCTCACCCTGCGGGGCACCCCGCCGGACCCGCGGCTGATGGAATCCCTCGGCAACGTCACCCTGCTCGAGCGGCCGTTCCACCCCGCCACCCTGGTCACCGCCACCCGCTTCGCCGTGCGGGCTCGGCGGCGCCAGCGCGAGGCCGCGTCCTTCCTGAACGAGCGCCAGCAGACGGCCGAGCGCCAGGCCCTGCTGATCCGCGAGCTGCACCACCGGGTGAAGAACACGCTCGCCACCGTGCAGGCGCTGCTCGGCGCCTCGGCCCGCGGCGCCACCAGCGTCGACGAGTTCTACCAGGGTTTTTCCGCCCGGGTGATCTCGCTCGCCAAGACCCACAACCTCCTGACCGAGGATTACTGGCAGATGGCCTCGCTCCAGGAGATGCTGGAGAACGAGCTCGGCCCCTACAACGACGAGGCCGGCCGGCGCATCGCGCTCAAGGGGCCGACGGTCGAGCTCACCGCCGACCTCGCGGTGCCGACCGGCATGGCGATCCACGAACTGACCACCAACGCCGCCAAGCACGGCGCCCTCTCGGTGCCCGAGGGGCGGATCACCGTGGCCTGGGACGTCGACCAGGGCGAGACCGGGCGCCGCCTGCGCCTGGACTGGACCGAGCGCGGCGGCCCCCGCACCACGACCCCGACCCGCAAGGGCTTCGGCTCGACCCTGCTGCAGCGGGTGCTGACCATGCAGTGCGGGGCCGACATCCGCTTCGACTTCAAGCCGACCGGCCTGCACTTCCGCATGGAGGCGCCGCTGGTGGAGCACCGGACGGTGCCGCACTACTGAGAGCGTACCGGCGGGCTTTCCGCTTGGTCAGGGGCTGCGCCGCGCCGGCCTGGTGCAACGCGGCGACGCCTCCCCATCTATGCTATGCGCCGCGCAACGGCCGCGGCGGCAGCCATCACAGGGGAACCACATGGACGGTCACGTGTACGGAGCGCTCGGGCAGCCGGGCGTCGGCTTCCTGATGGCCATCGTCATCGGGGCGCTGGCGGGCTGGCTGGCGGAGCGCTTCATGAACTCCAACATGGGCCTTCTCGGCAACATCGTGCTCGGGATCATCGGCGGCGTGGTCGGCAACTTCCTGGCGGCGCAGTTCCACATCCCGATCTTCGGGTTCTGGCGCAACCTCTTCTCCGCCACCATCGGGGCGGTCCTGATCATCGCGGTGGTGCGGGCGGTCCGGGGCGAGCGGAGCTACTGACGCTCCGGGATCGCGACGTCCGGGCGAATCGGGCCCTCGCGTCATGCACGGCGCGCCGCGCGGCGGCGCGTCACGCCCCATTTGCCCCCGCGGCCCGGACATCTTAAGTCACCTCTGCGCCGCGAGAAGGTTCGCGGCCGCCTCCGCGTCTCGAGACCCCCTGCCGCCTCGGATCCCATGGCCGTCGTCCTCGATCTTCTGCGCAACGACCAGCGCCCGCGCCACCCGGAGAAGGCGCACCGGCCCGACCAGCCGATCCTGCGCAAGCCGGACTGGATCCGCGTCAAGGCGCCGGGCTCGCCGAAATGGGCCGAGACGAACGCCATCGTGCGCGAGAACAAGCTCGTCACGGTGTGCGAGGAGGCGGGCTGCCCCAATATCGGCGAGTGCTGGGAGAAGAAGCACGCCACCTTCATGATCATGGGGGACACCTGCACCCGGGCCTGCGCGTTCTGCAACGTGCGCACCGGGATGCCGGAGGCCCTCGATACGGCCGAGCCCGAGCGGGTGGCCGAGGCCGTGGCCAAGCTCGGCCTGCACCACGTCGTCATCACGTCCGTCGACCGCGACGACCTCAAGGACGGGGGCGCAGGCCATTTCGCGGCGGTGATCGGGGCGATCCGGCGCCTGAGCCCCGCGACCACCGTCGAGATCCTGACCCCCGACTTCCTGCGCAAGGACGGCGCCCTGGAGGTCGTGGTGGCGGCGCGCCCCGACGTGTTCAACCACAACCTCGAGACCGTGCCGTCGAAATACCTGACGGTGCGCCCGGGCGCCCGCTACTTCCACTCGATCCGCCTGCTGCAGCGGGTCAAGGAACTCGATCCGACCATCTTCACCAAGTCCGGGATCATGGTGGGCCTCGGCGAGGAGCGCAACGAGGTGCTCCAGCTGATGGACGACCTGCGCTCGGCCGAGGTCGACTTCCTGACCATCGGCCAGTACCTGCAGCCGACCAAGAAGCACCACCCGGTGCTGGCCTTCGTGACGCCGGACGCGTTCAAGGCCTACGAGACCACGGCCTACGCCAAGGGCTTCCTGCTCGTCTCGGCGACGCCGCTCACCCGCTCCTCCCACCATGCCGGCGAGGATTTCGCCCGGCTCAAGCAGGCCCGGCTCGACCGGCTGGGGACCGTCTGACCCGATGCCGAGCTTCCGCACCACCCGCACCGTCCGCCACAGCCCGACGGAGATGTTCGACCTCGTCGCCGATGTCGAGCGCTACCCGGAGTTCCTGCCGCTCTGCGACTCGCTCCGGGTGCTGCGCCGGCAGGAGGGCGAGGACGGCACCGAGACCCTGGTCGCCGACATGGGCGTCGGCTACAAGGCGATCTCGGAGCACTTCACCACCCGGGTCCGCCTCGACCGCCCGAACCTGAAGATCCTGGCCGAGTACATCGACGGCCCGTTCCGCCACCTCGAGAACCGCTGGACGTTTCGCGAGGCCCCGAACGGCGGCTGCACGGTCGAGTTCTTCATCACCTACGAGTTCAAGAGCCTGGCGCTGGGGCTCCTCATGGGCAAGATGTTCGACCGGGCGTTCCGCAAGTTCACCGACGCGTTCGAGAGCCGGGCGGACCGGTTGTACGCCAGGGCGTGAGGCTCAACTTTCAGAACCGGGCGGAGAAGTCGATGCGGCCTTCGTGAGAAGGTCGCGCCACGCTGCAAACGCTTGCGGAGATCGGCCTTCGTGCGTATCAATGCGCATCGACTGAGGTTCGACGATGCCGCGCGTCCATCACTCCCATCGGGTGCGGGATCTGCTCAGGGCTCTCGCAGATGATGGGTGGGTTGAGGCACGGACGGGCCCGGGCGATCACGTGCAGTTCAAGCATCCGACGAAACCGGGACGCGTTTCCGTCGATACCGGCCGTCGCGAACTGCCGACCGGCACGCTGCGCAACATCTACCGGCAGGCGGGCTGGACGTGGTGAGCAACCCGCCTATCGAACAGGAGACGCCGTCATGACGAAGGTGGTCATGCTGATCCACGGCGAGCCCGGCAATTACGGCGCCTCGTTTCCGGACTTCCCCGGCGCAACGACCGGCGCCGACGACCTCGATACGCTCTACGACAAGGCCGCCGAGATGCTGGCTTTCCACGTCGGCGGGATGATCGAGGACGGTCTCGAGGTGCCGCTGGTCCGCTCGCTCGATGCCCTGCGGGACGATCCTCTGTTCCGGGAGGACGCCGCCGACGGCATGGTGGGCATCCTCGACGTCGACCTCCCGGGAAAGACCGTGCGGGTCAATCTGACGATGAACGAGAGCGACCTGCGCCGGATCGACCGCGCGGCGGCGGCGGCGCACGAGACCCGCTCGGGCTGGCTCGTCCGAGCGGCCAACGCCCAGCTTCGCGGAGCGAGCCGGGCTCCGGGCGAGGAGCATCACGCTGCGAAGCGCTGATGCCCCGCCCGATTATCCAAGGCGAGCCCTTCTACCGCCCCGGCAGCACCACCCCGGGATCGATCCCGCTCCCCATCGCCACGTAGCCCGCCCGGTTCGGGTGCAGCCGGTCGCCCTTGCCGCCGGTCGTGCTCTCCGGAACCATCTCGGGGCGCAATCCCCCGGTCGCCGGGTCGAGGGTCGCGGCATCGAAATCGACCACGGCGTCGAACAGCCCTGAGTCGCGGATGAAGGCGTTGAGGCCGCGGCGCTTCTCGTCCTGCTCGGGATGGCCGTGGGCGGGGCTGGAGCTGCCCTTGGCCGAGGTGAGGGTGGCGCCGATCACCCGCACGCCCGGGATGCGGGCGCGCAGGCGGGCGACGCCCTCGCGCATCCCGGCCTGCACCGCTTCGAGCGAGGCCTCGCCGTTGCGGCTGAAGTCGTTGACGCCTTCGAGCCAGATCACGCTGGCGATGCCCGACAGCCCGATCACGTCGCGGTCGAGCCGGGACAAGGCCGAGGGACCGCCCGGGAAGGGCTTCCGGGGGCCGTACTCCGACGGGCCGACCACCTGGTTGCCGCCGATGCCGGCATTGACCACCGCGACCCGGTTGCCGAGCGTCGCGTGCAGGCGGCGCGACAGCACGTCGGGCCAGCGGTCGTCGCCGTTCATCGTCGAGGCGGTGCCGTCGGTGATCGAATCGCCGAAGGCGACCACGACCGGGGTTGGCGCGCTCACCGCCATGTCGACGGCGTCGAGGAAGAACCACGAGGCGGTGGAGTACGGGAAAGCCGCCTCGCCCTCCTCGCTGCCGCGGGCGCCGGCGCCAGGCGCCGTGGCGTAGGAGGTCTGCAGCGCCTTGGCGTGCCAGGTCATCGGCCCGCTTGGCCCCACGACGTGGAGCGAGACCGCGAGCTTGCGCCCGGCGAGCAGCGGATTGTCCGGGTCGGCCGCGAAGGGCAGGGCGACCGGGTCCGACCACGCCTCGCCCCCGGGCGGGACCGTCACCTTGTCCTGGCCGGAGAACCGCACCGGCCGGTTCGTCCCCGGCACCAGGGCCGCGCCGCCGAGCTGCAGCCCGGCATGGACGCCGTCGAGGGTGAGGGGTTGCGTCCCGAAGGCGTTGGAGATCCTGAGGCGCGCCTCGCGGCCCCACACGTCCGGCCGCAGCACCAGCCGCAGGGTCTGGTCGCGGGCGCCCTCGGCCGGGTTCGGGAAGGCGAAGCTCTGGTCGGGCTGGGCTGAGGGGTTGCCGACCGGATAGGGGCCCTGGACCGAGCCGGTCCAGGCGGTCGCCCAGCGGCGAGCCTCCTGTGCCCGAACCTCCTGCGCCCGGGCCGGCGCGGCCCACAGGATCCCGAGACAGATCGCGGCCACGGCCGCATCGCGCCAGCGCATCGACACTCCTCCCCGACTCACGGGCGCCGTTGCCGCGCCCCTGGCGACAGGGAGAGCATGCCGACCGGAAAATCGCCAGTCCGTGCGCGCGCAATGTGCGCTGGAGCACGCCGGAGACCGCAGCCCGCGCCTACCGTCGGGCCACCTCGCGAGGTCCCGATGCCGCCGCAGATCGTCCGGCGATCGGCCGCGGCGTTTTCGTCCTGCCGCGACCCTCCCCAACGACCCGCCCCTTCGCGACCCGGCCCCCCTCGGCCGCCTCCGCGAGGCTCCGGAGTCCCACCCTGCCCGAAGGGGGTGCTCGAATGACCCATCCGTGGCCCCATCACCACACCGACGGCTCGGTCCACTACACCCATTGCTGGCCCGAGACGGTCGAGGCCCTGCCGGCCTCCGGCCACCCGAGACTCGACTGGCGCCGCCGCCTGCGCGGCGCCGCCGGCATGGTCGGCGCGTCCGGCCTCGCCGCGGCGGCGGTCTGGTTCGCCGTCCTGTGCGACCCCACGATCTCCCGCGCCGCGCTGCCGCCTTCCGCCGACGTCTGCACCAATGCCGGCCACACGGTGCGGGTCTGGTTCGACGCCGAGACCGCGCGCCGCGCCCGGGTCGCCGCGTCACCCCACCAGCACGCCTTCAACAGCATGCTGCTGTGGTACCGCGCGGCCGAGGGCAAATGCGCCGCCGGGCGCACCCAGGAGGCGGTCCGCAGCTTCCAGGCCCTCGAGCGGATGATCGCCGGCTTCGAGGCGAACCGCGAGGACCGGGACGAGCGCGGGAGCTGAAGCCCGGGACGCCCGATCCCGGGCGTCGTGAGTCTCTTGCCGCGTAGGTCTCTTGCCGCGTGACTCTCTTGCGCCACGCCGCCGTTCGCGCTTGGCTCCGCCGGCGACGACGAGAAGGGCTTCGAGATGAGCGACGGGCTGACCTTCGTGCTGGTGCACGGTGCCTGGCATGGCGGCTGGTGCTGGGTGCGGGTCGCCGAGCTCCTTCGGGCGCAGGGCCACCGGGTCTTCGCCCCGACCTGCACCGGCCTCGGCGAGCGGGCCCATCTCCTCTCCCGCGATATCACCCTCGACACCTTCGTGCACGACGTCGCCGGGGTGATCGCGGCGGAGGAGCTGACCGACGTCGTGCTGGTCGGGCATTCCTTCGGGGGCCTGGCGATCAGCGGCGTCGCGGAGCGCATGCCGGAGCGGCTGCGCCACCTCGTCTATCTCGACGCGCTGATCGCGGAAGCCGGCCGCGCGCCCTTCGACGGGCTGCCGCCCGAGGTCGTGGCGGCCCGCCGCCGCGCCGCCGCCGAATCGAGCGGGGGCCTGAGCCTGCCGCCGCCCTCGGCCGAGGCCTTCGGGGTCCTCGACCCGGCGGACGCCGCCTGGGTGGCGCGGCGCCTGACCCCGCATCCCCTGAGCACCTACGAGAGCCCGCTGCCGATCCGCGGCCCGGTCGGCAACGGCCTGCCGCGCACCTATGTCGACTGCACCGCGCCGTCCTACGCCACCCTCGACCGCGTCAAGGACTGGGTGCGGCGCCAGCCCGGCTGGGGCTGGCGCGACCTCGCCACCGGCCACGACGCCATGGTGAGCGCCCCCGGCCCGCTCGCCCGCCTCCTGGTCGAGCTCGGCGGCGGCTGAGCCTCGGGTCGTCCTCAGGATGGCGGTCGGTCAGGCCATCGTCGAGGGCCTTGGTCATCGTCACGATGGCCTTGGTCATCGTCACGAGGGCGTCAGGCCATCGTCACCAGGGTGCGGCCGGGATCGATCTCGATCAGCCGCAGGCCGAAGCTGCGGCCCTCCTGCGCCTCCCAGTCGGCCAGGACGGCGTTGACCCGCTCCGGCCCGTCCTCGGCCAGGGTGCGGCTGCCGACCGGCTCCTCGATGGCGTGCCGGATCTCGTCCCTCAGCCGCGAGCGCGCCGCGCCCTCGGCGGGACCAGCGGCGTCGCAATAGGCCGTGACGATCTGCTCCGACAGGGCGTCGATCACGGCCTGGTTCACGGAGGTCATGCCCATGCTGCGCTCTCCCGTTCGGCGGGGCCATGCCCCTGGAACAGGACCAACGCGGCCGGGGCCGAGCGGTGCCGTAGCCCGGATCAGCCGGCCTGCTGCTGGCCGGCGGCGCGGTGGGCCGCGAGGGTCACGACCTCGGCTTTGGGCGCCTCGCCCTTCGGGGTCTGGCCCATCATGAAGATCACCGGGTTGCGCGGCATGTAGCCGGGATTGCGGCGCAGGTTGAGGAGCGGCTGCAGCTCCACCGCGGTCAGGTCCTTGGGCGTGGCGTCGCGCCAGACATGGCCCGGGGAGGCCGCGCGGGCGAAGGGCCACCAGGACCGACGCTGGGTCTCGACCTGGAGGACGAGCTTACCGGTCAGGGTCTTGCGGAAATTGAAGCGACCCGTGATGGCCATGACGCGCCCTCCATTCCCGGACAACCTGGACCCGCGCGGTCAAGCGCGGCACTACCATGGACCGGCCACGCTTGGGAGGAAAGCCGAAAGGCTTACCGCCACGCTGCCGCATCCAAGGGACTAACGGTTGCGATGCCCAAACGCTCCCTCGCCCTCAACGCCGCGCTGATCGCCCGGGCCCATCCGCGCCCGGTCACCGACGACGGCCGCGCCATGCCGCTGATGGGCGAGGCGGAGGCCGACGCGCGCCTCGACGCGGCCTTGGCGGAGAAGCCCGGCGACCCGGACGCCCTGTGGCTGTTCGCGTACGGCGCCCTGATGTGGCGGCCGGAATTCCCGTTCGGGGAGCGGCGCGAGGCCCGGGTGCGGGGCTGGCACCGCCGCTTCTGCCTGTGGCAGCAGGGGTTTCGCGGCACGCCGGACTGTCCCGGCGTGATGCTGGCCCTCGACCGGGGCGGGCAGTGCCGCGGCCTCGCCTACCGGCTCGCCGGCGACGACCTGCGGGCGGCCCTGCGCCCGGTCTGGCGGCGGGAGATGCGCGGGCGCGGCTACGCGGCGCGCTGGCTCACCGCCGAGACGGCGGAGGGCCCGGTGCCGGCCCTCGCCTTCGTGGCCGACCGGGCCGGCCCGCGCTACGCCGGCCGGCTCACGGATGCCGAGATCGCCGAGCGGATCGCGGCGGCCTGCGGCCCCATCGGCCCGAGCGCCGAGTACCTCCTCAACACGGTGGCGGCCTGCGAGGCGATGGGCATCCGCGACCGTCACCTCTGGGCGATGCAGGCGCGGGTGGCCGAGCGCCTGGCGGAATGCGGGTGACCGGGATCACGCCGCCCGGGCGGCGGGCAGGAGCGCGGCGGCCACCGCCTCGGGGGTGGGAAACAGGTGGGCCGGACCCGCGGCCGCCAGGGCCTCGGCCCGGGTATAGCCCCAGGTGACCGCCCCGAAGGCGAGGCCGGCCCTCGTCGCGGCGTCGTGGTCGCGCAACTCGTCGCCGAGGCACAGCACCCGCGCGGGCGGCAGGCCGCTTCCCCGCGCCACCGCACGGAACCGCCGCGCCTTCCCGAACACCGCCGCGCCGCAGGCGTAGCGGTCGATCAGGCCGGCGCTCTCCGGCCCGAGCACCCGGCGCACCACGTCCTCGCGGTTCGAGCTGACGAGGGCGAGCGCGACCCCGCCGACCCGCAGGCGGGCGAGCAGGGCGGGGATGCCCGGGAAGAGGCCAAGGTCCCCGGCGTCGCGGGCGGCCAAGACGCGCATGTGGCGGGCGATCAGCGGCAGCTTCCAGCCCGGCACGTCCAGGCGCCGCAGCACCGCCCGGGCGTCCAGCGCCCGCAGGCCCTCGACCTCGTGCGCGGCCGGCCGGCGGAAGCCGTAGCGGTCGGCGACGCCGGGCAGCACGCGGGCGAACCACGGGAAGGTGTCGGCGAGGGTGCCGTCGAAGTCGAGGATGACGAGCCGGTAGGGCGGGCCATCCTGGCCCGTGAGCGAGCTGACGAGCGGGCTGCCGAGCGGGTTGACTTGGCCCGCCTGCAGGCCGGCCGGGCCTCCTACCAGCACACGCGGGGCAGTCGGCGCTTCCAGCGCTGGCCGACGCGCAGGTCCTCGTCCGCGGTGCGGCGCTTGGCCCGCGCGCGGATCTCGCCGGCGTCAGGGGCCTGCGCGGCCTCGACCCGTGGCGCCTGGATCTTGGGGACCTGGATTGTGGGGGCCTTGATCTTGTGCGCGGCCGGCAGGGCGATCGGGGCGGGGGCCTGGATCGGATCCTCGTCGGGCCAGTCCTCGGGCCACACGAAGGCGGGGCGCGGCCCGGCGCGCCGGGGTGCCGGCTCGGCGGCGCGGTAGCGCCGCACGCGGGGCAGCTTGGGTTCGGGCTCGGGGGCCGGTGCAGGCTCCGGCTCGGGCTCGGGCGGGGCGATCAGGCTCGGCAGCACGCGCTTGGCGGGGGCGGCCTGCGCCTTCGCGGCGGCAGGATCGGCCGCGGCGGGTTTGGCGAAGACCGACGCTTCGGGCGGATCGAAGCGGCCGGACTGGGTGGCGGCGGCGGCCTCCTCCAGGAGGCCCGTGCCGGCCCAGAGGTCGCGGCCGGAGGGCCGGCGCTCGGGCTCGTCCATCGCCGCCGGCCTGCCCGCCGGCGCGGGCTTGTTCGCCAGCAGCTTCGCCGCGGAGGGCTTGACGAGTGCGGCCTTGGCCGACGGTGCGTTCCCCGAGGGCGCGGTCGTGAGGCGCTCGCTCTGGGGCCGCTCGCTGTCGGCCGGGGCGGTCAGGGGGGAGGTGCGGCTGCGCTTGATCTCGACCGTGAAAGACGGTCTCGCGCGGTGGCGCGTCATTGATTGTCCTGAAGCGATCTGTTCGGAATCAGCCGCCCGCGGCCAGGCGCGCGGGCACGATCCTCACTTAGGATGCGTGGACGGGATTGTCCATGCCAAGAATTGATAAAGTCTCAACGGAGGTCACAGTGACGGCATTCGGATGGTCTCGCGCCCGGCAGAACAATGCGGGTGCGAGCTTTGACCCAATCGTGTCGCAGTCGTCGCTCGCGTCGCGAGCCCGGCGGGAGGCGCGCGCGTGACCGTCTTCGTGCTCACCGGGGCCGGGATCTCGGCCGAGAGCGGGCTCGGCACCTTCCGGGATCCGGGCGGCCTGTGGCACCGGTTCGACCCGACGCGGCTCGCCACCCCGGAGGCCTTCGCCCGCGAGCCCGAGGAGGTCCACGCCTTCTACAACCTGCGCCGGCAGGGCGTGCGGGAGGCCTCCCCCAACGCCGCCCACGCGGCCCTCGCGCGCCTGGAGGCGGGGCTTGCCGCCCGCGGCGACCGGCTCTTCCTCTGCACCCAGAACGTCGACGACCTGCACGAGCGCGCCGGCGCGCGGGCGGTCACCCACATGCACGGCGAGCTGATGCGGGCGCGCTGCACCGCCTGCGGCGAGTCCCGCGCCTGGGCCGAGGACCTCTCGGTCGACACGGCCTGCCCCGCCTGCGCGCGAAGGGGCGGGATGCGCCCGGACGTGGTCTGGTTCGGCGAGATGCCGTTCCACCTCGAGGCGATCGCGGCGGTCCTCGACGCGTCGGACCTGTTCGTGGCGATCGGCACCTCCGGCTCGGTCTACCCGGCGGCGGGCTTCGTGGCGCGGGCGCGGGGCGCCGGGATCCCGACCCACGAGATCAACCTCGCGCCCTCCGACACCGCCGGCCTGTTCGACGCCGCCACCTACGGACCGGCCACCCGGGCGGTGCCGGACTTCGTGGCGGGCCTCCTGGGGGGATTCAGCGGATCGAGACCTTGACGTCGAGCTGGGTGGCCGAGCCGTCGGGATAGATGACCAGGACCCGGTAGGCGTCGAGCCCCTCGTAGCCCTCGGCGGCCTCGAAGGTCATCTTCAGGCCCTCGACCTTGCGGGCGTTGCACGACGCCAGCGGCGAGCCGGGGGCGTAGCGGGGGAAGGAGGCCTCGGCCGCGAAGCGCACGCTGCCGTGCTTCGGGGCGTCGAGGAGGCGGGCCACCACCGGCCCCTGCGACGCGCAGTCCGGAAACAGGCTGGTGAAGAACCCGATGGTCCGGGCCTCGTTCATCGGCACGATCCGGAAGTAGGGTGTCGTGTTGAGGGTCGGGAACCCGCCCGGCGGTGCCTCCGGCTGAGCCGGGGGCGTGGGCACCGGCGGCAGCGGGCTTTGGGTCGGGGGCGGGGGGATCTGAGGCGGGGGAATCTGGGCCGGTGCAGCGGCGCAGGGCAGGGCGGCAAGGCCGCCGACTGCCCCGGCCCACAGGCCGGCGCGGCGGCGCGGTCGCATCGGGTGTTCCATCGCGGCTCCTCGACGTCGGGGCGTACGGACCGTCCCGATCATAGAGCGCAGCGTCCCGAAGCCCATCGCGCGGCCGTCCGTGCCTCACCGCCGCGGCACCGACGACGGGGGCGCGGGGCAGGTCCGGGCCTGGCGTCAAGCTGGCGTCAGGGCGCGTAGGCGCTGGCCGCGGCCGGCAGGGCCGGGGACGTGATCGCGCGGACCGCGAGAGGCCGGATGACCGGGCGCAGCCACGGCCCCTCGATGGCGAAGCCGCCGCCGGCCCGCCCCTCGGACAGGGGCTCGATCCGGGCCTCGGCGCCGAGGCGCCGCTCGGCCAGGAAGACCCGGCCGCCGAGGCTCGC
This sequence comes from Methylobacterium nonmethylotrophicum, assembly GCF_004745635.1. Lineage (GTDB taxonomy): Bacteria > Pseudomonadota > Alphaproteobacteria > Rhizobiales > Beijerinckiaceae > Methylobacterium > Methylobacterium nonmethylotrophicum. Next base: position 153,050 of record NZ_SRLB01000012.1, read on the forward strand.
GCTCAGGGAGGCGCCGCGGACCTGGCCCTGGCCGATCTCGGCGACGCCGTCGCTCACCGTGAGGCTGACCCGGGCGCGCTCGAAATGGGTGCGCCCGCCCCGGCGCAGGGCAGTGGCGGCGGTCTCGGGCCGTTGCGCGAGGTCGATGAGGCTCAGGCCCAGGATCTCCCCGCCCTCGACCGTGGCGGCGGCCCGCCCGGCGAGGCGGCCCATGAGGTCGGCGAGGCTGGAGCCGGCGCTGTCGAGGGCGACCGTCCCTTGCGCCCGGCCGAGGATCCAGCGCGGCCAGCCGAGATCGGCGAACAGGCCGCCGAGATCGACCCGGTCGGCGCTGCCCTGGAGCCTCGCGTCGAGGCCGGCCGGCAGAGCCGCGAGGGCCGCCCGCCCCTTGACGGTGCCGCCCTGCACGGTGGCGCGCCCCAGCGTCGCCTCCAGGGTGCCCTCGCGGACGAGCAGGCCGGCGGCGACGTCCTGCGCCTCCACCGGGCCGAGGCGGGCGGAGGCCGCGGAGAGGCGCAGGTCGAGGTCGCCGCGGGTGAGCCCGTCGAGGGTGAGCGGCGCCCGGCTCCAGCCGCCGCCGGGCTCCGCCCCGGGCACCAGGCCCGAGAGGTCGAGCCGCTCGGCCGCGAGCGTCCCGGAGACGGCGAGCCGCCCCCGCACGAGCGACGCGGCGGCGGCGCCCTCGAGCCGGTTGTCCCCGACCTGCACCCGGATCTCGGGCCATTCCACGGCGCCGGGGCGGGCGACCAGCCGGCCCTCGAAGCTCACCGGGCCGGCCGGCGTCGCGGGGCCGGGCGCGATCCCGAGCCAGGCCAGGGTGCCGGGCAGGGCCGGGGTGGCGAAGCGGCCCTGGCCGGACAGGCGCGGGCCCCCGGCCGGCTCGCCCGATCGGCTGTTCGTCTGGCCGTCGGCCTCGCCGGGCCAGACCAGGCTGCCGTCGATCTCGGCGCTGCCCTCGGCGGTGCCGGCCTTCCAGGTGAGGGCGGCGGCGAGCGGGGTCGCGGCGCCGGCCGCGAGCTCGCGCGGGCGCAGGCCCGTCAGCGTCAGCGCCGCCGGCACGCCGCGCCAGGTGAAGGCGGCGGAGAGGTCGAGGCCGGCGCTCGGGCGCGGCCAGCTCGCCACCAGGTTCACGCCGGTGGCCCGCTCGAGGAGGCCGGTGCGGGGATCCCGCGCGGTGAGCGTCGCGTCGACGAGGACGAGGCGGCGCAGGTGCCGGCCCCGTCCGGCGGCGACGCGGGCGGCCAGCCGCGCCGCCGGCTCGGCCCAGTCCGCCTCTCCCCCCTCCGGCAGGGTGATCCTGGCCCGCTCGAGGACGAGGCCGGTGACCTCCGCCCGCCCGGCGAGGAGCCCGGCGAGGCCGAGCTGCACCTGCAGGCCCTCGCTCGCCACGAGGTCGTGGCCGCCACGGTGCAGCCGCACCCCGGAGAAGCGCAAGGAGGGGGCCGGCAGCAGGGTCAGGGTGGCGGGCCCCGCGACCGCGAGGCCGAGGCCGTAGCGCCGCGCCAGGTCCCGCCCGGCGAAGGAAGCGGCCTGCGGGGCGGCGATCGTCCAGGGCAGGGAGGCGGCCGTGAGGGCGAGGGCCGTGGCCGCACCGCCGCTCAAGGCCAGGATGGTTCGGCGCGACATCGCTCTCCGGCTGCCGGCATGGACGAGACGAGGTGCCCCCCCGGGCCGCCGCCCGGCCGGCCTCGTCGGGCCCGCCGGAGGCATACGCCATCCCCAGATTCCCCTATAGTCCCTCGCGCCCGCCTTGTCTCCCCGGCAGGCTTTGCCGCTCATCCCGCAGCGGGACATTTTCCCCGCCAGGGCCGGTGGTGCCGCGCCGCAACGATGCTAAACAGGGCGGCGAGGCGCCGCATCCGTGCGGGACACGAGGGCGACGAGCCCCGGCGGCACCGGAATTTGGGGAAACGAGGGATGAAGAAGGTATACCCCGACGCCACGGCCGCCCTGGCGGGCGTCCTGCGGGACGGCATGACGATCATGGCCGGCGGCTTCGGCCTGTGCGGCATTCCCGACGTCCTCATCGACGCGGTGCGCGAGAGCGGCGCCAAGGACCTCACGGTCATCTCGAACAATGCCGGCATCGACGGCGTCGGCCTCGGCGTGCTGCTCGAGACGCGCCAGATCAAGAAGATGATCTCGTCCTATGTCGGCGAGAACAAGACCTTCGCCAAGCAGTACCTCGCGGGCGAGCTCGAGATCGAGTTCAACCCGCAGGGCACGCTGGCCGAGCGCATCCGCGCCGGCGGCGCCGGCGTCCCGGCCTTCTTCACCAAGACCGGCGTCGGCACCCTGATCGCCGAGGGCAAGGAGACCCGGGAGTTCGACGGCGAGACCTACGTGATGGAGCGCGGCCTGTTCGCCGACGTCTCGCTGGTCCACGCCTGGAAGGGCGACAGCGAGGGCAACCTCGTCTACCGGAAGACCGCCCGCAACTTCAACCCGATGATGGCCTCGGCCTCGCGCATGACCATCGCGCAGGTCGAGCACCTGGTGCGCCCCGGCGAGATCGACCCGGACCACATCATCACGCCCGGCGTGTTCGTGAAGCGGATGATCCACGTGCCGAACGCCCAGAAGCGCATCGAGCAGCGCACCACCCGCAAGCGGGCGGAAGCCGCCCCGAACGCCGAGCCCGCGCCCGCCCCGACGGGCGGCGGCGCCATCTGACGAGCGAGAGAGGAGACGACCATGGCCTGGACCCGCGACCAGATGGCGGCCCGCGCCGCCCGCGAGCTCGAGGACGGCTTCTACGTCAATCTCGGCATCGGCATCCCGACGCTGGTGTCGAACTACATCCCCGACGGCATGTCGGTGCAGCTCCAGTCCGAGAACGGGATGCTGGGCATGGGCCCGTTCCCGTACGAGGGCGAGGAGGATCCCGACCTGATCAACGCCGGCAAGCAGACCATCACCGAATTGCCGACCACGAGCTACTTCTCGTCGGCGGATTCCTTCGGGATGATCCGCGGCGGCCACATCGACCTCTCCATCCTCGGCGCCATGCAGGTGGCCCAGAACGGTGATCTCGCCAACTGGATGATCCCCGGCAAGATGGTGAAGGGGATGGGCGGCGCGATGGACCTCGTCGCCGGCGTCAAGAAGGTCGTCGTGGTGATGGAGCACGTCGCCAAGGCCAAGGACGGCTCGGAATCGCCGAAGCTCCTCGAGGCCTGCGACCTGCCGCTCACCGGCACCCACGTGGTCGACATGGTGATCACCGATCTCGGCGTCTTCACCATCGACAAGAAGGGCGACGGCGGCATGAGCCTGGTCGAGCTCGCCGACGGCGTCACCGAGGACGAGGTGCGGGCCAAGACCCAGGCGCAGTATCGGGTGGCGCTGAAGAACAGCTGAGGATGGAGTGTCCTGGAGCTGAATTCTCAAGATAAGGCACGCTGCCCCTCTCCCGTGTGGGAGAGGGGTTAGGGGATCTTCGATCGCCCCTACCCCTCTCCCACACCTTGCAGCGATGCCGGGCAAGCCCGGGATCGCCTGGAGAGGGGATCCCGCGCAATATTCCTAGATTTTTTTATCGATATCAGTGCTGCCCCGGATACGCCGCATCCAGCACGAACGGGTACGGCCCGTCGAACGTCTCGACATAGACCATGTGGCTCACGATTCCCGTCTCCGGCGTGAAGCGGTGCAGCAGGTAGGCCGGCGGCTCGAAGACCAGGGCGCCCTCGTGCTCCGGCGTCAGATCGAACGCCACCTGGTGGGTCACGCTCGGGGCGATCTGCGCGATCGTGCCGGCATAGCGGGTCACGATCGGCCGGTGGTGATGGCCGCACAGGATCCGCTCGATGCAGGTCTGGCCCGCGATCAGCCGCCGGAACGCCGCCTCGCCGTCGAGGAGCCGGATCTCGTCCATGTGGATGAGGCCGCACGCGAAGGGCGGGTGGTGCAGGAACACCAGGGTCGGACGGCCGTCGCCCGTGGCGAGCGCCCGCTCCAGGAAGCCGAGGCGCTCCGTGCACAGGGCGCCGTGGCTTGCGCCCGCCACGAGCGTGTCGAGGGCGATCAGGCGGACGGGATGATCCTCGACCGTGTACTGGACGAAATTCCCGGTCGCGCCGGGCATCCAGGCCGCCGGCAGCACCTCGCGCAACGTCTCGCGGCGGTCGTGGTTGCCGGGCACGACGTAGACCGGCATCGGCAGGCGGGCGACGAGCCCGCGCAGCTCCTCGTATTCTTCCGCGAGGCCGCAATCGGTGAGGTCGCCGGAGATCAGCACGAGGTCGGGCCGGGGATCGAGGGCGAGGAGGTGGGCCACCGCGCGGGCGACCATCCTGTTGGTCTCGGAGACCCGGTAGGCCGGCAGCCCGCGGGGGCGCACGTGCAGGTCGGTGATCTGGGCGATGAGCATGGCGGGGATCCGATGGTGGGAAGCACCCGCCGCCGGAGCGGCGGGCACATCGGTCTGAGGGAGCCTTATTCCGCGCCGGGCAGGCGCAGGGCGGTGTCCTCGACGTAGGGGCGCATCAGGGCGTCGGCGGCCTTCTGGGCGGCGGCGAGCGCCTCCTTGGGCTGGCGCTTGCCGGCGAGCACGGCCTGCAGCTCGTCCTCGATCGCCTTGCGCACCGGCACGGTGCGGTAGGTGGCGAACCACGGCTTGGCGTTGGCGAGCTGGTCGACCGCGATCTTCGCGTCCGGGTTCTTCTCCAGGAAGGCCTTCATCTCGGGCAGGTCGTAGGCCGCCTTGTTGGGGGCGAAATAGCCCGTGGCGCGGCTCCACCAGCCCGACGTCTCGGGCGAGGTCAGCCACTGGATCAGGGTCCAGCCGGCGGCGCGCTTCTCCTCCGAGAGGCCGGCCGGCTGCACCAGCGAGGCGCCGCCGATCGGCACCGCCTGGCGCACGTTCATCGGCACGAAGGCGACCCGGAACGGGAACTTGGCGGTGTCGCGGATGAAGGTGAGCGAGCCCGTCGAGATGATCATCATCGAGGCCTGGCCGGCCAGGAAGGCGCCGGTCACCGCCGGGCCCTTCTGCTCGCCGGCCGGGTGCACCTTGGCCTTGTGGACGAGGTCGGACCAGAAGGTGAGGGCGCCGAGCATGGTCGGGGTGTCGTAATAGACCTCGCCGCCATACTCCTCGTTGTAGTAGCGCCCGCCATTCGACATCGTCAGGGCTTCGAGGATCCAGCCGCCGTAATCGTAGTTCGAGGGCATCATCAGGCCCCAGCGGGTGGTGCGGTCGCCCTCGCGCCTGGTCAGCTTGCGGGCGGCGTCATGGAGCTCGGCCCAGCTCCGCGGCGGCTTGTCGGGATCGAGGCCCGCTTCCTTGAAGTGGTCGGCGTTGATGTAGAGCAGCGGCGTCGAGTTGTGGAACGGCACGCCGTAGACCTTGCGATCGATCACGGCGTTGGGGAGGAGCGCCGGGAAGAACCGGCCCATGAAGGCGTCCTGGCTCTTGCCCTCCTTGGCGATCAGGTCGTCCATCGGGGTGATCTCGCGCTCGATGGCGAGGTCCGTGAGGAAGTTCGCCGACATGATGACCGCGGCCGGCGGCTTGCCGGCCTTGATCGCCGCGCGGGTCTTGAGCAGCGTGTCGTCGTAGGAGCCGGTGAAGACCGGGGTCGTCTTGATGTCCGGGTGGGAGTCGTTGAACTCCTTGATCAGCCCGGCCATGTTGCGGGCGAGCGCCCCGTCCACCGGCACGGGGAAGAACAGCTCGATGTCGGTCGCGGATGCCGGAGGCGCCGCGAGGCCCGCCACGGCTGCGAGCGCGAGGGCGGCGCCCTTCCACCAGGAGATCATGTGGTCGTCCTCTACTTGATGCCGGAGGCGAGGAAGCTGTTCACGAACCGGCGCTGGAAGATCAGGAAGGCGGCGAGCAGCGGCAGGCTGACCAGGAAGGTGCCGGCCGCGATCAGACCCCAGGCCTGCATGCCCTCGGCGCTGAGCGTGAAGCTCGCGAGACCCAGGGTCAGGGGCCGCCTGTCGGGGGAGTTGATGACCATCAGCGGCCACAGGAACTCGTTCCAGTGGCTGGTGACCGAGACGATCGAGAAGGCGACCAGCGCGGGCTTCGTCAGCGGCAGGTAGATGAGGCGGATGCGCGCCCACCAGCCGGCGCCGTCGATCAAGGCGGCGTCCTCGAGCTCGCGCGGCACCTCGCGAAAGCTCTGGCGCATCAGGAAGGTGCCGAAGGCGGTAGCGCAATAGGGCGCCATCACGCCCGGCAGGGTGTCGTAGAGCCCGAGGGCCGCGATCGTCTTCAGGTTCGGCACCAGCAGCACCACCGGCACCAGCATCAGCTGGACCAGGAACAGGCCGAACAGGAACCCGCGGCCGGGAAACTCCAGCCGGGCGAAGACGTAGCCGGCGAGCGAGGCGGTGACGAGCTGCACCGCCAGGATGCCGGCGCAGATCACGAGCGAATTGACGAAGTAGAGCGGGAAGTCGGCCGAGGCCCAGGCCTCTGCGAAGTTGGCGAGGCTGGGCGCCAGCGAGGGCAGCAGCGAGGCATCCGCGCCGGAGCCCGCCGGCCGGAACGCCGCCACCAGCATCCACCAGAACGGCACCGCCCAGACCAGCGCCAGGCCGGCGACGAGCAGACGGGCGAGGCGGGGCGTGACCTCCCGGGTGACGGGACCGGCAAGGGGGCTCGTCGGCGCGCTCATCGGGCCGCCTCCGGGCCCTGGCTGCGGCCGAGCGAGAGCGCGGTGAGGGCGGCCAGCAGGCCGAGCGTCACCACGGTCGCGGCGGCCGCCCGGCCGGCATCGTAGCGCTCGGCGGCCTGCTCGTAGATGTAGAATAGCAGGAGCTTCGTCGCGTCCGAGGGCCCGCCCTTGGTCAGCACGAAGACGTGGTCGACCTGCGTCACCGCGTTGAGAAGCGCGATCACCCCGACGAAGGCGAAGGTCGGGCGCAATGCCGGCAGCGTCACGTAGCGCAGGCGCTGCCACGGGCCGGCGCCGTCGAGGAGCGCGGCCTCCCGGGCCTCGTCGGGGATCGCCTGGAGCCCGGCCAGGATGAACAGCATGTAGTAGCCGGCATTCTTCCAGACCGTCAGCACCGTGATGGCGGCGAGCGCGAGATCGGGATCGCCGAGCCAGTTGGCGCCGGAGAGCCCGAGCCGGGCGAGGTGGTGGTCGATGAGGCCGATCCCCGGCAGGAACAGGAACAGGAACAGGGCGGCGGCCGCGACGAGCGGGATCATCACCGGCAGGAAGAACACCGCCCGTAGCAGCGCCCGCACCCGGCCGGCGCCGTTGAGCGCCAGCGCGAAGGCGAGCGCCAGGACCAGGCTCGGCCCCACCGTCCCGATCGCGTAGAGGGCGTTGTTGAGGAGCGCGCGCCGGAAGGTCGGATCGGCGAAGAGGCTTGCGAAGTTGTCGAGCCCGACGAAGCGGGTGCCCCGGCGCGTGACCTGATGGGTGGCGTCCCACAGCACCTCCACCACCGGCCAGTAGGTGAACAGGGCGAGGAAGACGAGGGAGGGGCAAAGCAGCGCGAGCGGCAGCAGGAGGCGGGCGCCGGGCCGCCGGCGCACCTGCGCGGCGGGAGGCTCGGCCGCGAGGGCGGCTTGCGTCGTGGGGAGGGCGTGGGTCAAAGGGTCAGCCGGACGTGTCGGGACCTGCGCGTCATCGGGCGATTTCGTGACAGGTGGATGAAATCCGCGCCCGGTCCGCGCGACGCGCGGCGGTGGACCTCCGCGAACCGTGTCGGGTAAGCTGCGCCGGGACCAGCGGAGGTGGGCATGTTCGAGGTTCGCGCGGATGATCTCTCGAGCGAGCCGACCCGGCAGCTGCTCGCCCTCCACCTCGCCGGCATGCACGCCAACTCCCCGCCCGGCAGCGTGTTCGCCCTCGACCTGTCGGGGCTGAAGGACCCGGCGGTCACGGTCTGGTCGGCCTGGGACGGGGCCGACATCGCCGGGATCGGCGCTCTGAAGGTCCTGGGCGACGGAACCGGCGAGGTGAAGTCGATGCGGACCCACCCCGACTACCTGCGCCGCGGCGTGGCCGCGCTGCTGCTGGAGAGGGTCGTCACCGAGGCGAGGCGGCGCGGCCTGCGGCGGCTGAGCCTCGAGACGGGACGCGGCCCGGCCTTCGAGCCGGCCCTGACTCTCTACCGCAGGCGTGGATTCGCCGACGGCGAGGCCTTCTCGGATTACAGGGAGAATGCGTTCAGCCAGTTCCTGCACCTGGACCTGCGATCGGACCAGGGCTGACGTCGTGAGGGCGCCCGGCCGTGCCCGCGGATCCCTCGGCTGGCGCACGGGCACGGGAGACGGGCCATGACCGGGCACGGAGACCGCGCCTTCCTGGAGGAGATGCTGGCCCCTCTCGGCGGCGTCGCGCTCCGGCGGATGTTCGGCGGGCTCGGGCTGTTTCGCGATGGCCTGATGTTCGGGCTCGTCGCGCGTGACGTCCTCTACTTCAAGGCCGCCCCCGACGAGACCGCCGCCTTCGCGGCCGAGGGCGGCGCCCCGTTCTCCTACGCGACCAGGGACGGCCGGACGACGACCATCGCCAGCTACTGGCGGGCGCCGGAGCGGCTCAACGACGATCCGGAGGAGTTTCTGCTATGGGCGCGCCGCGCCTGCGCGGCGGCGGAAGGCGCCGACCGGGTGAAGCCGGCGGGGCGGCGGAAGGCGAGGGTGGTGTGACGCTGCTCGCAAAGGCCCCGCGATTCGATCGGCGGGTCGGAGAGCCTGTTTGACGTGCCTTGCAAAATTATCCCACCCTCAACCTCATCCTGAGGTGTCGGCGATCGGAGATCGCGCACGATTGAATATCGACTGATCTCGAAGGAGACCTCCAGCAGTCACTGTGGTATCTGGAGCCCACCTTCGAGGCTTCTTTCACGTGCGATCTTCGATCGCCAGCACCTCAGGATGAGGTCTCGGATGGGATAGATCAGGCTCATGCGATATCGTTCTCGGCAGTCAAACAGGCTCTGATACACTCCATCGTCATTCCGGGGCCGCGAAAGCGGAGCCCGGAATCCAGAACTACAGGTGATGCAGATCAAAGCGGAATATCGTCCGCTTCGTCCTGAGCGAACTGCGGTTCTGGGCGTGCCTCTGGCACCCCGGGCTCCGCTGCGCGGCCCCGGGATGACCCTGAGAGGTGGGAGCGGGTGCGCGAATTCGGCTTGCAAGTTCTGCCCGCGAGATCGGCCTGCCCCCGCAGCGGGACCGCACCCCGGCGCCTCGCGACCTGCACCGGCACCCTGCGCCGCCTCGCCCGCTTTCGGCCTTGACTTCGAGTGCGCTCGAACCTGTAGCGTCGCGATCATCCAGGACGGGGGGCGGTCGCCTCATGAAGATCGGCGAGCTCGCACGGCAATCCGGACTGTCGGTCCACACCATCCGCTACTACGAGAAGATCGGATTGCTGCCCTATGCCAGCAGGGACCTGTCGAGCCAGCGCGACTACGACGCGTCCATCCTGTCCTGGATCGCGTTCCTGAGGCGGCTCAAGACGACCGGCATGCCGATCCGGGACATGCTTCGCTACGCGGCCCTGCGGGAGCGCGGCAGCGGCACGGAGGCCGAGCGGCGCGCCCTGCTGAAGGCGCATCGCGACCGCGTCCGGGCCCAGGTCACGGAGCTGCAGGCCAGCCTCCTCGCCCTCGACGCGAAGATCGCCGGCTACGCGGCACCTCAAGAGACCAGCCAACAGACCTGTCAGGAGAGGATCGATGACGCAGCACATTCCGGGCGAGGGAGAGAGCCGGCTCGCGCGCGGCAGGCGCGCGCTCGCTGAGATCGACGGCGAGGCCGGGCACGCCGTGGTGGCGGCGCTCGCCGACATCGCGCCGGACTTCGCCACCTACCTGTTCGAGTTCCCCTTCGGCGACATCTATTCCCGGCCCGGCCTGGACCTGCGCGCCCGCGAGATCGCCACCATCGCGGCGCTGACCGCGATGGGCAATGCCGCGCCGCAGCTGCGGGTCCATATCGAGGCCGGCCTGAATGTCGGCCTCACCCGTCAGGAGATCACCGAGACCATCATGCAGATGGCGGTCTATGCCGGGTTTCCGGCCGCCCTCAACGGCCTGTTCGCGGCCAAGGAGGTCTTCGCGCGCCGGTTCCCGCCGCAGGGCGGGAGCGCGGAGGGCTCCCTCAGCGCAAGCTGACCCGCATCGGCATCCCGTCGGCGGGGCGCAGGGTGATGCGCTGCTTGAGCACCGGCAGGTAGCCGGGGCGCAGCGAGAATCGCAAGGAGCGCACCAGCACCGCCAGGATCGCCACCGCCTCGGAGAGCGCGAAGCCCATGCCGATGCAGATGCGCGGGCCGGCCGCGAAGGGCAGGTAGGCGTAGCGGTCGCGGGCCTTGGCGGCCTCGGGGGCGAAGCGGTCGGGGTCGAAGCGCTCCGGCTCGTCCCACAGGGCGGCGTGGCGGTGCACGGCGTAGATCGGGATGGTGACCGGCGTGCCGGCACGCACCGCGATGCCGTCGAGGTCGACGTCGCGGATCGCCGCCCGCACCACCACCGGTGCCGGGGGATAGAGCCGCATCGCCTCGAGGACGACCTGGCGGGTGTAGGGCAGGGCGTCGACGTGCTCGGGCAGCAGGGGACCGCCCGCCGTCACCGCCTCGACCTCGGCGGCGACCCGCGCCTCGCTCTCCGGGTGGTGCGAGAGCAGGTAGAACGCCCAGGTGAGGGCGAGCGCCGTGGTCTCGTGCCCGGCGGTCACGAAGGTGAGCAGGTTGTCGGCGACGTCGCGGTCGTCCATCGCCTGGCCCGTCTCCGGGTCGCGGGCGGCGAGCAGCAGGCTCAGGAGGTCGTTGCGCCCCTCGGTGCCGGTGCGGCGGCCTTCCGCGGCGAGGCGCAGGAGCTCGTCGCGCAGGTACATCTTGGCCCGCTCGGCTTTGGACCGGCCCGGATAGGGCACCCAGGCCGGGGCCCGCAGCAGCGTCAGCGCGAAGACCCAGCTGGTCGATTCGAGGTAGTCGGTGATGCCGCGCTCGACCCGGGCGGCGTCGATGGTGCCGGACCCCGAGAGCATCGTCTCGGCGATGATCTCGAAGGTGGTGCGCATCATCGTCTGGGCGACGTCGATCTCGGCCCCGTGGCCCGCCTCGGCCACGAGGGCGTCGCGGGTGCGCTCGGCGGCGGCGATCATCGCCGGCACGTAGCTGCGGATGCGCTCGGCCCGGAAAATCGGCGCCGCCGCCCGGCGCTGCCAGCGCCAGCGCGCCCCGTCGGCGGTCAGGATCGCGTCGCCCAGCGCCGGAGAGAGGGAGCGGCGCAGCACCTCCGACTTCTCGAACGCGTCGGCCTCGTCGACCATCACCTGGCGGATCAGGTTCGGCGCCATCACGAACAGGCTGGACGTGCCGAGGAACTCGGAGGTGTAGAGCGGCTCGCGGTAGATCGTCTCCGGCCAGGCCTCGAGCGGGTTGCGCACCACGGTGCGCAGGAAGCGCCACGGCCCGAGCGGCTGCGCCGGCGGGGTGATCCGGGCGAGGACCGGCCGCGGCCCCTCGGGGGCCGGACGGAAATGGGACGGATGCGCGTTCATGGCTCGCCTGGGTTCGGTCCCGACGGAGACCGGGAGCCCGTCCCTTGTCCGCCCCCATCTGGGCGCGAGCGTGACCGGAAACGCGGGCGGTCCCTCGTGCGTTGGCACGGACTTCACGACGGAGCCGTGCGATGCAGGCCGCCTTCGACCGCACCACCCTCGACCGCCTGGTCGCCCTCGGGCGCAGCCAGGGCGGGCTGACCCCGGACGACCTGCGCCGGGCGCTCCCGGTCGACCGGATGAGCGCCGAGGACATCGCGATGGTGCTGATCGAGCTGGAGGAGGCCGGGATCCCGGTCGATCCCGACGAGGCCCTGCTGCGGCCCGGCCGCCCGCTGCCCCCCGCCGGCGCGATCCGGCTGCCGGAGCCGCCGGCCTCCGCGCCGGCCGCGCCCGCACCGGAATCACCGCCGGCCGTCGCGGCGGCCCCGGCCCCGGGCCCCCGTCCCGCCGCGCCCCCGGCCCCCCGGGGCGGCGCGCACCGGGCGGTGGTGTGGGCCGGCCTCGCCGCGCTCGCCCTCGCGCTCCTCGCCCTCTCGCTCTGGGCGGCGCGGGGCTGACCGCGTGGCCGGCCGGCGGCCGGCTCCTATATCCTCGCGCTCCCGGAGAATCCTGCAGCCATGACCGCCTACCGCTTCGGCATCGAGGAGGAGTTCTTCCTGGCGGATGCCGCGACCCGCGGGACGCCGCGTCGCGGCGTGCAGGGCTTCCACGCCGCCGCCAAGGCCCTGCTGCCGGCGGCCGAGCGCGAACTCCTGCAGAGCCAGATCGAGATCGCGACGCCGCCGGCGACGACGCCCGAGGAGGCGAGGGCGGGTCTCGGGGCCTTGCGCCGGGGGCTCGCCGAGATCGGGCGGGCGCACGGGATCCTGGTCTTCGGCGCCGGCACCCATCCGGGCGCGGCCTGGGACGCGCAAGCCCCGACCGACGGGGCGCGCTACCACGGCATCCTCGACGCGGTGCGGATGGTCGGGCAGCGCACCCTGGTCAGCGGCATGCACGTCCATGTCGAGGTGGCGCGGCCCGAGGACCGGGTCGACCTGATGAACCGGCTGCTGCCGTTCCTGCCGGTGCTGCTCGCCCTCTCGGTCTCCTCGCCGTTCTGGCAGGGGCGCGACACCGGCCTGTGCGGCTATCGCCTCAGCGTGTTCGGCGAGATGCCGCGCACCGGCCTGCCCGACCTGTTCTCCTCGACCGCGGAGTTCGAGCGCTACGTCGCGGTGATGACGGCCGCCGGGGCGATCGCCGATGCGAGCTTCCTGTGGTGGCACCTGCGCCCCTCGATCCGCTACCCGACCCTGGAGCTGCGCATCGCCGACAGCTGCACCCGGGTCGACGACGCGGTGGCGATCGCCGGCCTCTACCGCAGCCTCGTGCGCGCCGCCGAGCGCCGGCCGGACCTGAATGCCGGCCTCGACGGGGTCGCCCGGGCGGTGCTGCGCGAGAACCTGTGGCGGGCCCAGCGCGACGGCGTGCGCGCCGCCCCGATCGACCCGCAGGCCGGCCGCGCGGTGCCGTTCGGCGAGGCCCTGGAGGGGCTGCTGGCGCTGGTGGCCGAGGACGCGGCGGACCTGGGCTGCGCGGGCGCCCTCGACGCGGCCCGCCGCATCGCCCGGGAGGGCACCAGCGCCGACCGCCAGCGCGCGGCTTACGCCGCGGCCCGGGGCGAGGCGGGCGAGGACGAGGCGGCCGACCAGGCCGGCATCGCCGCGGTGGTGGACGCCCTGGCGCGGGAGACCGAGGGGCGGGCGGCGTAGGGCAGGGTGGTCGGGGGTCGTCGTCTCACTCCCGCCTCGCCCCGATGAAATCCACGAAGGCGCGCAGCGGCGCCGGCAGGTAGCGCCGGCCCGGATAGTACAGGAACGGCCCCGAGAACCGCGGCCACCACGGCTCGAGGACGGGCTCCAGCGCCCCGCTGTCGAGATGCGGCCGCAGCCAGTCCTCGAACAGGCTGACGATGCCGACCCCGGCGAGCGCCGCCTCGACGGCGAGATCCGTCGCGGTGCCGACCCGCACGGTGAGCGGGCCATTCGGCTCGACCCGCACCGTCTCGCCGTCGCGCTCGAACGCCCACTCGGTCATCGCGCCGCTGGCGAAGCGGCCGCGCAGGCAGGCATGGTCCAGGAGGTCGCGCGGGTGACGCGGGCGCCCGCGCCGGTCGAGATAGGCCGGCGCCGCGGCGGTGGCGTAACGCTGCGCGCGCGGGCCGATCGGCACCGCGATCATGTCGGGCTCCAGCCGCTCCTCGTAGCGGATGCCGGCGTCGCAGCCCGCCGCCAGCACGTCGACGAACCCGTCCTCGGCGACGACGTCGAGGTGGATGTCCGGATAGGCGGCGAGGAAGGGCGGGACGATTCCCGGCAGCACGAGGCGGACCGCGCTCACCGGCACGTTGAGGCGAAGCGTCCCGGCCGGCCGGTCGCGAAAGCCGTTGACCACGTCGAGGGCCGCCGCGACCTCGCCGAGCGCGGGCTTGAGCCGCTCGATCAGGCGCGCCCCGGCCTCGGTCGGCGCGACGCTGCGGGTCGTGCGGTGGAGGAGCCGGACGCCGAACCCCGCCTCGAGCCGGCGCACCGCCTCGCTCAGGGACGAGGCGCTGGTGTTGCCGGCCCGCGCGGCCTCCCGGAAGCCGCCGGCCTCCGCCACCGCCAGGAGGGCCGACAAGTCGCTCAGATCCGCCGCCATTGTTCGCGATCCCGCACAGCCCGTCCGGATCGCACCGTCTTATCACGCAGCGGAGCGGCGGCTAGATCCGGCGCGTCATCGACCGAGGAGACGGATCATGAGCGGGATCGAGACGGCGGGGACCTTCCGCCTTGGTGACCGGACGGTGCGGCGGCTCGGCTACGGCGCGATGCAGCTCGCCGGCCCGGGCGTGCTCGGGCCGCCGAAGGACCGCGAGGAGGCCATCGCGGTGCTGCGCGAGGCGGTGGCGCAGGGCGTCACCCACATCGACACCAGCGACTTCTACGGCCCCCACGTCACCAACCAGATCATCCGCGAGGCCCTGCACCCGTACCCGGACGGCCTCGTGATCGTCACCAAGGTCGGCGCCAGGCGCGGCGCGGATGCGTCGTGGAACCCGGCCTTCTCGGCCGAGGCGCTGATCGCCGCGGTGCACGACAACCTGCGCAACCTCGGCCTCGACGTGCTCGAGGTGGTCAACCTGCGGGCGATGTTCGCCGTGCACGGGCCGGCCGAGGGCTCGCTCGCGGAACCGCTCTCCGTGCTCGCCGACCTGCAGCGCCGGGGTCTGATCCGCCGGATCGGGCTCAGCAACGTCACCGCCGCCCAGGTCGCCGAGGGGCGCAGGATCGCCGAGATCGCCTGCGTGCAGAACCACTACAACCTCGTCCACCGCGCCGACGATCCGCTGATCGACGACCTCGCGGCCGCCGGGACCGCCTACGTGCCGTTCTTCCCGCTCGGCGGCTTCAGCCCGATCCAGTCGCAGGACCTGTCGGCGGTCGCCCGGAGCCTCGACGCGACGCCGATGCAGGTGGCCCTGGCCTGGCTCCTGCGCCGGTCTCCCAACCTCCTGCTCATCCCCGGCACGTCCTCGCGCGGACACCTGCGGGAGAACCTGGCGGCGGCGGACCTGGCGCTGCCGGACGATGCGATGCGGGCCCTCGACGGGCTCGCCGGCGGGCGACAGGCCGCGGAGGCCGGACCCGACTGACCTGGATGTCCTGTCGCGCCGACTTGGCGCGGCAGGGCCCGATCCATCGCCCGTGACGCTGGAGATCAGTCGATCGTGTCGGGCCATTCGCGGGCGCCATGCACCACGGCCAGCACCTCGCTCTGATCCCGCAGCCGGCATGCCACGAGGGAGCGCGCGCCCGACACGACCAGTTCACGGGTCCCGGCAATCCGCCCGGCTCGGCCGGTCATGGGATCGTTCGACAGGAGACGACCCGTCCGTTCGAGGATGTCGGTGGCCAGCGCATGGGCGGCGCCGGGCTATGTTGCGCGATGACATCCTGAATGGGCGTCCACGTCCGCCAGGGCGGAGGTCGTCCAGACGACGCGCATCAGGTCGGGCGGTAGGTGTTCAGCATCCTGGCGACATCGGTCGTGCTGGCGAACTGACCCGCATCGGCCGCGGCGATCCCGGCAGCCACCTTGTCCAGAAACTGCTCCTGCGACGTGGGCGAATGGCCGTGTTCCAGAGCGTCGGCGACGACCTCGGCCGGTGACCGTCGCGATCGCGCAGCGATGGCGTCGACTCTGAAAGGTCACACCGGCCTGCAAGGGAGATGTGTCGCCGTTTGCTGCCCCAAGTGATCGCGTTCCGGTTCTTCAGGGCCGGTGCGCTCCGTGCCCGTGCTGCCGATGCCCGTCCGCACCGCCGTAGCCACGCACCTCGCCATAGCGGCGCACCTGCGCCGGCGTGAGAACGTCCATCATGGCGAGGTGGTAGCGCAGGTGTGCGGCCCGAAGCTGGCCTTGCGTCGCGCCGATGGCGGTCGTGGCCGCATCCAAGCTGGCCGGCTGCACGGCCTTGGTGGCGAACAGGCGCTCCAACTCCATCTCCTCGCGGATCAGGCGCTCGCCCAGCGGCACGGCCTCAGCCTTCATGGCCTCGAACAGGGCCTTGGTTCGCGCCCGCTGATCCGGCGTGAGAGAAAGCGCATCGGCGCTCTCCAGCGCATGGGAGGGACCAGGGTAGCCGTTCAGTTCTGCGGGCAGCGCGAGGCCCATGCCGCGCCCGGCCCGGAGGTCCGATAGCTGCTGTTCGGAGAGGGCCTTCACGGGGCGGTCCTTCAGGGCCGCGTAGGGTTGCGGCGCGGTCTGGGCGAGGACCGGGCCAGCGAGGAGCAGCGTGAGCGCGGGGACAACGGAGCGGATCATCAGCGACCTCCGGGACGCTCCATCCTCGCCGCCACAGTCCTGTCCATCAAGCCTGACTGGACCCGGCCGTCACGCCGACCATGCTGCGCGATCTTGGCCGTGGCCGGGCGAACGCCGTCCGTGCCCCTTGTGGCGCACCGCCGCGCCGTCCTGCCGGCAGGCGCGGATGAGCCGGTGGGCCTGCCGCCATTCCTTCTTGGCTCAGGTGGGACATTCCGACTTCGCGCCGACGGACACGATTCGCATAAGGGATCTTATGGAACCAGGGAGCCGGGCGAGACGGTCCGGAGGCGGCGTCCGGCAGGCCTGCCGCGCCCGGACCGGGCGCTGCGAACTCCCTTCTGGCCGGCACTGATCCGGGGCATCATCGCCGCATGACCGACCTTCTCGAACGAGCCATCGCGCGTCCGCGCGTTCCCCCCGCGGCGCAAGACGACTTCGCCCGCGTCCTGCCGCATCTCGCGGGCGATGCCACGACACCTGTCGCCCTGATCGAGAGCGAACGGATCGGCATCGCGATGTCGAAGGCAGCAGCAGCCCGGGGCGATTTCGCGACCGACGAGCGTGTCCGCGAACGGATCAGGGCGGCGATCGAGACGCTGAAGGCGCATCCCAGGATCGGGCGGCCGACGGACGACCCGACCATACGCGCCATGACGAGCGACGCGCCATGACGAGCGACGCGCCGCGCGCATTCCCGCGGACCGCCACCCTCTTCGCCGGCCTGCCCGCCATGCCCCAGGCCGACGAGATCGTCGACCTCCTGGCGCAAGGCCCAGGGGCCCGCATCGAGCGGATCGTCTCCACCGGCCAGGCCAGCCCGCCGGGCTTCTGGTACGACCAGCCCTGGGACGAGTGGGTCGTGCTGCTCGCAGGCCGCGCCGACCTGCGCCTCGACGGCGAGCCCGAGCCGCGGCGCCTCGCGCCCGGCGATTACCTGCTGATCCCGGCGCGGCTGCGCCACCGGGTCGCGTGGACGAGCCCCGACGAACCGACGGTCTGGCTCGCGGTCCACCTTCGGCCCCCGGATCAGCCGTCGACCTCGACCGACAGCCCGTCATAGGCCGGCACCACCCCGGGCGGCAGGCGCCGCCGCAAGGTCTCGTAGTCGAGGTCGGTGTGGAGGTTGGTCAGGATGGCGCGGCGGGGCCCGACCTCCTCGATCAGCGCCAGGGCGTCCGAGACCGAGAAGTGGGTCGGGTGCGGCGTGTCGCGCAGCGCGTCGATGATCAGGAGGTCGAGGTTGCGCAAGTTCGCCTTGGCGGCCTCCGGCATGGTGCTGACGTCCGGCGCGTAGGCCGCGTCGGCGAAGCGGAAGCCGAGCGCCCGCTCGGGCCCGTGCTCCATCGCGAAGGCGGTGGCGGTCACCGGCCCGCCCGGCCCCGCGACCGTCACCGGCGCCCCGGTCTCCAGCGCGTGCAGGTCGAGGATCGGCGGGTAGAGGCTGCCCGGAAGCGCCGTGAAGCAGTAGGCGAAGCGGGCCTTGAGCAGCTCGGAGGTCTCGGCGTCGGCATGGACCGCGATGCGCCGGCGCATGTGGATCACCAGCGGGCGCACGTCGTCGATGCCGTGGGTGTGGTCGGCGTGGGAATGCGTGAACAGGATCCCGTCGAGGCGCGTCACGGCCGCGTCGAGGAGCTGCTCGCGCAAGTCCGGCGAGGTGTCGACCAGCACGGTGGTGGCCTCGCCCTCCGGTTCCCGGCGCTGCACCAGCAGCGAGCAGCGCCGGCGCCGGTTGCGGGAATCGGCCGGGTCGCAGGCGCCCCAGCCGTAGCCGACCCGCGGCACGCCGCCCGAGGAGCCGCAGCCCAGGATGCGAAGGGTCAGGGTCGGCATGCGTTCGTAAACCCTCAGCGGTGGGCGGCGGCCTTGTCGAACAGGCGGTAGAAGTTGGCGGTGGTGAGCGCGGCCAGGTCTTCGGTGCTCAGGCCGACGGTCTCAGCCAGCACCCGGGCGGTGTCGGCGACGAAGGCCGGCTCGTTCGGCCGGCCCCGGTGCGGCACCGGCGCCAGGTAGGGTGCGTCGGTCTCGACGAGCAGGCGCTCGCGCGGCACGGCGGCCGCGATCGCCCGGTTCTCGTCGGAGTTCCGGAACGTGACGATGCCGGAGAACGAGACGAACAGGCCGAGCGCCACGCCCACCTCGGCGAGGCGCCGCCCCGAGGAGAAGCAGTGCAGCACCGCGCGGAATGCCCCGTGCGCCATCTCCTCGGTGAGGATCTGCGCCACGTCGTCGTCGGCCTCGCGGGCGTGGATGACGAGCGGCAGCCCGCTCTCCCGCGCCGCCGCGATGTGGGTGCGGAAGACCCGCCGCTGCACGTCCCGGGGCGCGTGATCGTAGTGGTAGTCGAGCCCGGCCTCACCGATGCCGATGCAGCGCGGGTGGCGCGACAGGGCGACGATCTCCTCCGCCGGCACGTCCGGCTCCTCGCCCGCCTGGTGCGGGTGGGTGCCGACCGTGAACAGCACCTCCGGATGCGCCTCGCTCAGGGCCCGGTAGGTCTCGAACCGGGAGACCCGGGTCGAGATCGTCACCATCCGGTCGATCCCGGCGGCCTTCGCGCGCGCCAGCACCTCGGGCAGCCGCTCGGCGAGGCCGGGCGAGTCGAGGTGGCAGTGGCTGTCGACCAGGCTCACGCCTCCGGCTCCACGTAGCGCGGGAAGATCGGGCTCGGGGCCGGAAGCGCGGTGCCGGGGGCCAGCCGGTCGCCGGGGCCGATGGCGGCGAGGCTGCGGGCCTCGACCGGGACCGCCAGCAGGTCGAGGAGCCGGGCGGCGGCCCCCGGGATGAAGGGCTGGACCAGGATGCCGACCGCCCGCAGCACCTCGGCGGTGGTGTACAGGACCGCCTCCATCCGGGCCGGGTCGGTCTTGCGCAGGGACCAGGGCTCCTGGCCGGCGAAGTAGCGGTTGGCCTCCGCCACCACGGCCCAGATCTCGGCCAGGACCGCGTGCAGGGCGAGGTCCTGCATCAGCGCCCTCGCCTTCCCGGGCAGCGCGTCGGCCAGCGCCAGCAGCGCCCGGTCGGCGGCCGACGGCTCGCCGGGTCTCGGAACCTGGCCGCCGCAATTGCGGGCGATCATGGTCAGCGAGCGCTGGGCGAGGTTGCCGAGGTCGTTGGCGAGGTCGGCGTTGAGCCGGTTGACGATCGCCTCGTGCGAGTAGCTGCCGTCCTGGCCGAACGGCACCTCGCGCAGCACGAAGTAGCGCAAAGGGTCGACGCCGTAGGTGTCGGCGAGGCTCACCGGGTCGACGACGTTGCCGACCGACTTCGACATCTTCTCGCCCTTGTTGAGCAGGAAGCCGTGGCCGAAGACGCGCTCGGGCACCGGCAGCCCGGCCGACAGCAGGAAGGCCGGCCAGTACACCGCGTGGAAGCGGATGATGTCCTTGCCGATGACGTGGAGGTCGGCCGGCCAGTGGCGCCAGCGCGGGTCGGCCTCGTCCGGGAAGCCGCACGACGTGATGTAGTTCGTCAGCGCGTCGACCCAGACATACATCACGTGGGCCGGGTTGCCCGGCACCGGCACGCCCCAGTCGAAGGTGGTGCGGCTGACCGAGAGATCCTGCAGGCCCGAGCGCACGAAGCTCACCACCTCGTTGCGCCGGGTCTCCGGCCCGATGAAGTCCGGATGCGCCTCGTAATGGGCGAGCAGGCGCTCGGCATAGGCCGAGAGCCGGAAGAAGTAGCTCTCCTCCTCGACCCACTCGACCGGCGTGCCGGTCTTCTCCGCCCGGCGGCTGCCGTCCGGCGCCGTGACCAGCTCGGATTCGTCGTAATAGGCCTCGTCGCGGACCGAGTACCAGCCGGCATACTTGGCGAGGTAGATGTCGCCGTTCTGCTCCATCCGGCGCCACAGCGCCTGCGAGGCGGCGATGTGGTCGGCGTCGGTGGTGCGGATGAAGCGGTCGAACGAGCAGTCGAGCCGCTCGGCCATGGCGCGGAAGCGCGGCGCCATGTCGTCCACGAAGGCGCGCGGGCTGATCCCGGCCTTGGCGGCGGTCTGCTGGATCTTGAGGCCGTGCTCGTCGGTGCCGGTGGTGAAGAACACGTCGTAGCCGTCGAGGCGCTTGAAGCGCGCGATGGCGTCGGCGGCGATCACCTCGTAGGCGTGCCCGATATGCGGCACCCCGTTGGGGTACGAGATCGCGGTGCTGATGAAGTACGGCTCGCCCGCCACGACTGGGTTCCCGGTATGAAGGCTTCGGAACGGCCGGGCCGCCGGCAGGGCGGCGCCCGTCCGAGCCTTAGAGCAAATTCGGGCGGCGGTGCCCACCCCTCCAGTGCGGTTCCCGCCCCGCTTCAGGCCCCCGCCGCCCATCGGCACGGCTCGTCCGTGCGGGCTTGCGCGTGCCGCGCCGCCCGGTCGAGGCGCACCGCGTGGTTGATGATCGCCATGTGGGTGAAGCCCTGCGGGACGTTGCCGCGCTGCTCGCCCGACCTCGCGTCGATCTCCTCGGCGAACAGCCCGAGGTCGTTGCCCCGCGCCAGCAGGCGCGCGAAGAGCGGCTCGGCCTCGTGCGTCCGCCCGGCGAGCGCCAGGCAGCCGACGCGCCAGAAGGCGCAGGCCGAAAAGGTCGCCTCCGGATGCGCGAACCCGTCGGCGTTGCGGTAGCGGTAGATCAGGTCGCCGTCGCCGAGCCCGGCGCTCACCGCCGCGAGGGTGGCGGCGACCCGGGGCGAGCGGGGATCGAAGGCGCCGAACAGGACCGTGCGCAGGACCGCGGCGTCGAGGTCGTCCGAGCCGTAGGCCTGGGTATAGGCGCCGACTTGGCTGTTCCAGCCCGTCTCGTGGTACTCGGCCCGGATCTCGGCGGCGATCCGGCGCCATTCCTCGACCCGCTCCGGGCTCGCCACCGGGACGGCCTCGGCGATCTGCACCGCCCGGTCGAGGGCGACCCAGAGCATGCCCTTGGTGTGCAGGATCTGGCGCGTCCCGCCGCGCAGTTCCCAGATGCCGTGGTCGGGCTCGTGGCGGCAGCGGATGACGTGGTCGGTGAGGTGGCCGAGCACCTCGGCCAGGTGGTCGTTGACCTTGACCGGCGGGTCGTAGTCGACCGCGTCCAGGAAGGCGTGGAGCGCCACCAGGAACTCGCCGTAGATGTCGTACTGGTGCTGGCCGGAGGCCGCGTTGCCGATCCGCACCGGGGAGACCCCGCGCCAGCCGCGCAGGTGATCGAGGATCTCCTCCGCCGGCACCCGGCCGTTGATGCCGTACATGAGCTTGAGGTCGCGGCCGCGGGTCCCGTCGGCGTCGCGCAGGAAGCGCAGGAACTCCGCCGCCTCGCGGACGTAGCCGAGGTTGACGAAGGCCGTGACGGTGAAGCTCGCGTCCCGCATCCAGACGTAGCGGTAGTCGAAGTTGCGGGTGCCCGGCACCGCCTCCGGCAGGCTGGTGGTGGCCGCCGCGATGATCCCGCCGGACGGCGCATGGGTCAGGAGCTTGAGCACCAGGGCGCTGCGCAGCACGCTGTCCCGGTGGGGGCCGTCATAGGTGCAGCGCCCGGACCATTCCTCCCAGTAGGTTTCCGTCGCCGTGAGGCTCGCAGCGGCATTCTCCACGTCGCCGTCGTCGTCCTCCCGGTGGGCGAGGACCAGCGACGCCCCCTCCCCGGCCCTCAAGCGGAACGCCGCCTCGACCCGGTCGCCGGCGACCGCGAGCGGCACCGAGGCGGCGACGCGCACGCCCTCCGCCTCGCCGAGGCGCCGGCACAGCACCGTCCCGTCGTCCTGCGCCTCGAGGGAGGCCCCGTCGCGGGCGTAGTCGAAGGTCGGGCGCACCCGGAAGCGCCCCGCCACCGCGCCGGCCTCGCAGGAGACGAGGCGCACGATCCGGCCGCGCGGGTCGCCGTCCGGCCCCTCGTCCGGCACCGCGGCGAGGGGGTGCAGCGGCATGAAGTCGGTGAGCGTCACGCGGCCGGTCGCGGTGACGAAGGTGGTCTCCAGGATGGTGGTGCCGGGGCGGTAGCGGCGCTGCGTCTCGCGCAAGGAATCGAGGACGAGGTCGCAGAAGCCCCCCCTGTCCCCGTCGAGGAGGCGCAGGAACACGGCCGGGCTGTCGTGGCAGGGCCAGCACAGCCAGTCGATCGAACCGTCCCGGGCGACGAGCGCCGTCGTGCAGGTATCGCCGATGACGGCATAATCCTCGATCGGCCGGTCCGTCACGTCGCCTCGCTGCAACACACGTTAAAGCGCGAGGGTAACGTGCCGTCAGAATCCCGGTTTCGGGGCGCGACGGTTTGCGCCGCACCGGACCACGGCCGACCGGGTCCCGGTCGAGCCGGCGGAGCTCAGTCGAGCCGGCGGAGCTCAGTCGAGCCACGTGCAGGCGACGGCCAGGGAGGCGATGGCGAGGACGGCCCGGCTCTGGTCGCGGATGGTGACGAACAGGTGCAGCCGGTCCTGGCGGCGGGCCTCGTCGCGGGCGATGTCGGCCAGGACCCGCATCGCATGCGCCCGGGCGGCGTCGCGGGTCGGCCACTCGCTGCCCTCGTCGTCGCGATGCGACAGGTCGTGATCGTTGATGTCGAAGAAGTAGCGCGGCACGGGTTGCCCCAAAAGTTTGCGAGGGCGTCCGGACCGGGCATCCAGCCCCCCGATCGGCCCTGCTGATCGGGGCCGCGGTGAGGGTGTCTACGACGCTGCGGCAGAGGTCGCTCTCGCAAATGTTTATTCGACGCCGATTTGAGGACGCAGCAAACACGCACTACAATTACCACGTATCCACCCGCCATTTACTGGCATGCGCAGCGGAACTGCGCGTGGTGCGACGCGCTGGCCTGCGGGCCGGCCGGATCCGGCGGATTGCGATCCGATCGCGCGCGCGATGTTCTTCCGCGTCCCGACATGCTGTAGGGTCCGGGCGACGACCGTGCCGCGACCGGGCGGACGGGCGGCCGCGTGACCACGAAGGCCGGGGCGTGCGACCCGGGCGGATTTTCCCTGAGGAAGGACGACGCCCTGAGGCTCTCGCTCTACACCGACCTGTCGCTGCGCCTGCTGCTCTATCTCGGGGCGGCGGAGGGCGAGGCCTGGACGACGACGCCCGCCGTCGCCCGCACCTTCGGGGTGTCGCTCAACCACCTCCAGAAGGTCGCGCGCGGGCTCACCGGTGCGGGCTACATCGAGGCCCGCCAGGGCCGCTCCGGCGGCGTGCGCCTGGCGCGGCGCCCGGAGGAGGTGCGGCTCGGCGCCGTGGTGGCGGAGCTCGAGGGGATCGGCTGCCTCGTCGCGTGCGCCCGCGGCCCCTGCCCGCTCGCCGGGCGCTGCATCCTGAAGCACGCCCTGGACGCGGCCGAGCGGAGCTTCGTGCGCGAGCTCGACCGCTACACCCTGGCGGACGTGCTCGCCGGCCCCACCGGGGCGACCCTGCGGGCGCTGATCCGGCGCGAGGCCGAGCGCCCGCCGGACGACTGACACCGTGCCGGACGACCCGGCGGACACGTTCCCGTAGCGCCGGCCGTGCGGTCAGGCCGCCTCGCGGGCCGCCCGGCGCTCGGCGGCGGCGGCCTGCCAGATCTCCCGGGCGGCGTCGGCGTTCATCGCCGCGATGCCGAGGCCGACCACGAGGTCGGGCCAGGGGGCGAGATCGGGCCGGACCGGCAGCAGGGCGGCGGTGACGAGCCCGGCCGCCACGATGGCGACGTTGGAGACCGCGTCGTTGCGGGCGGACAGGAAGGCCGCCCGGGTCAGGCTGCCGCGCCCCTCGCGGTGGCGGGCCAGCATCAGGGCGCAGGTGAGGTTGACCGCGAGCGCGCCGAGCCCCGTGAGGGTCAGCGGCACCGGCGCCGGGGCCGCGAAGGCGCCGAACTTCTGCCAGGCGGTCCACAGGGCGGCGAGCCCCGGCAGCAGCAGGATGAAGGCCATGGCGGTGCCGAGCCGCGCCCGCGCCGCCGCCGCCCAGCCGAGGCCGGCGACGATCAGGAGGTTGAGCGCCGCGTCCTCCAGGAAATCGACGCTGTCGGCCACGAGCGCCACCGAGCCGATCGCCACCGCCACCGCGGCCTCGACCCCGAAATAGCCGAGATTGAGCAGGGCGACGCGCCGCACGGTGGCGCGCAGGGTCGGATCGGTGTGGGAGGCGGTCACGGAACCTCGCGGAGCGGAGAACAGAGCGTCTATGCCCCGGTCGGGTGCGCCTGGCCAGACGAGCCGAGGACCGCCCGGTCGCCGGCCGGGGCAGGCCGCGCCGCGAGGATGCTCCGTCGCGGCCGCAACGGGGCGGCCGACGACGGCCTGGCTGTCCAGTGCCCGTCTCCCGGACGTTCCGGCTCAGGCCGTCGTCTCCATCTCCGGGTGATCGCTCGCGTCCTTCACCGGCTTCCGCGGCCCCGCGTGCACACACTTGCGTCGCGGCGGACCGCGTCAAGGACCTACATCCTCGCGCCTTCGCATCGACACGTCGATACGAAGGCATCCGGCGCATCAGCGCCGGCACCCATTCGGGCTTGCCTCGCGCCTTCGAACGAATCCGTTCGACGGCGCGGCGGTATGACACCGACGGTCATGGAGGACGACCGTCGATGATCCGAGATGGGTCGATGGCCTGGTGCGTCGGCACCTTGGGCCGTTGGTCTTGCCCCGGATCGCGAATTTTCGTTTAGCCGACCATGCGCCGGGAGGCCTCGCGGACATGCTGCGTCGATTGGTCGACCTCCTGGGTCGAACTCGCGATCACCCCGATGCTGTGGCTGATCTCGCTGACTGCGGCCGTCATCGCATGCATGTTGGTCGACATCTCCTGTGCCACGGCGGCCTGCTGCTCGACGGCCGCGGAGATGGCCGACGAGATCTCGTTGACCTGTTCGATGGTCGAGCCGATCCCAGCGATCGCGGCGGCGGCTTCGTTCGCCGCGACCCGGGTCTGGGCGATCTGCGCGCTGATGCTCTCCGTCGCCTTGGCAGTCTGCGCGGCCAGGCTCTTCACTTCCGCCGCGACGACCGCGAAGCCCTTGCCGGCCTCGCCCGCCCGCGCCGCCTCGATCGTGGCGTTGAGGGCGAGCAGGTTGGTCTGCCCGGCGATCTTGTCGATCATGTCGACCACCTCGCCGATGCGCTGCGCCGCGGCCGCGAGACCGCCGACGACCGCCGAGGTCGCATTGGCCTGGTCGACCGCCCGTTCGATGACGCGCATGGCGCGCTGGACCTGCTGGCTGATCTCGCCCACGGACGTCGCCAGTTCCTCCGAACCCGCTGCGACGCTCTGGACGGTGCTGGCGGCTTCCTCCGACGCGGTGGCAGCGCTGATCGCCTGCTTCGACGCCTGGGAGATCGAGAGCGCGATGCCCCCGAAATCGTCGTCGATGCCCCGCTGAATGCGCGCGCGCTCGAGCCGTTCCATCACGGCCTTCGTCACGTCGGTGGAGAACTTCACCACCTTGGTCAGGCGCCCGCAGGCAACGAGGACCGGGTTGTAGGTGGCCTGGATCCAGACCTCGCGTCCGCCTTTGGCGATGCGCCTGTACTCGGCCTGCTGGAACTCGCCCCGGCGCAGGGAGGCCCAGAAGCGCTCGTACTCGGCCCCCTGCTCCGCCGGGTCGACGAAGAGCCGGTGGTGCTGGCCGCGGATCTCTTCCAGCCGGTAGCCGAGCACCGCCAGGAAGTTCTCGTTGGCCGTCAGGACGGTGCCGTCGAGGTTGAACTCGATGATGGCCTGCGAGCGGTCGAGGGCCGCCTGCTTGCCCTCGACATCCGCGTTACGCAGCTTCCGGGCCGTGATGTCGGTGGAGAACTTCACCACCCTGGTCAGGCGCCCGCAGGCATCGAGGACCGGGTTGTAGGTGGCCTGGATCCAGACCTCGCGTCCGCCTTTGGCGATGCGCCTGTACTCGGCCTGCTGGAACTCGCCCCGGCGCAGGGAGGCCCAGAAGCGCTCGTACTCGGCCCCCTGCTCCGCCGGGTCGACGAAGAGCCGGTGGTGCTGGCCGCGGATCTCTTCCAGCCGGTAGCCGAGCACCGCCAGGAAGTTCTCGTTGGCCGTCAGGACGGTGCCGTCGAGGTTGAACTCGATGATGGCCTGCGAGCGGTCGAGGGCCGCCTGCTTGCCCTCGACATCCGCGTTACGCAGCTTCCGGGCCGTGATGTCGGTGGAGAACTTCACCACCCTGGTCAGGCGCCCGCAGGCATCGAGGACCGGGTTGTAGGTGGCCTGGATCCAGACCTCGCGTCCGCCTTTGGCGATGCGCCTGTACTCGGCCTGCTGGAACTCGCCCCGGCGCAGGGAGGCCCAGAAGCGCTCGTACTCGGCCCCCTGCTCCGCCGGATCGACGAACATCGCGTGAGGCTTGCCCCGAATATCGTCGAGCGTGTAGCCAAAGATCCGAAGGAAATTCTCATTCGCTGCCGTGACGTTTCCCGAAAGGTCGAACTCGACGACTGCCTGAGACCGATCGACCGCGCCCATTTTGTCAACGACGATCCTCTTGCCGAACAACATGGAAATCCCTTTCGTTTCGAGGTCTCCCGGATGGATATCAGTCGCTAGTAAATCATTCCTTTAAAAGTGACCCATGGTAAGATTGGCAGGAATGGACAGATTTTGGTAATTTTTCTAGAAACTAACCAGAATCATATATTGAATGAAAATTTTTTATCACGGCTCAGCCATCGCCATCTGTCTCCTTGAAAGCGTCTTGTTGGCGAGCGACGAAGGGCTGGCTTCAGGCGTTCCTGATCGGCGGGGAGGCTTGTGGAGTCGTGAGCGGGATCGGAGCGGCCTGGCGGACAGGCTCGAGCGTCATCTGCTGCACCGACGCAAGACCCAGCGCGAGAATCCGGCCCTGCCTGTCGCCACAACGCTGGAGTTGCGCAGCGCCGACCTGACGGATCTGGCCGCGTCCGACTGCGCGGGGCGGACTGAACGAACATGCGCGACCGGTGGGTCGTTTGCGCCAGGGAACAGGGCGATGTCCAGCCGGACATACTCCCGGACGCGGACGAGACGCATCGACAGAGCCGGTCTACCCACGGCGCCGGTCCGGCAATCGGCGACGGGCGCCGCCCCCGACCTTTCGCCACTGGATTTCCGCCCCCGTCCCGTGCGACCCCGGGGATCCGGGCCGGGGCGGAGCCGCGCGCCCTCGGCCGTCCGTCGGTCGCGGCACCCACCTGACCGGGAGAGACGCCGATGATGCCCGAACTGCGCGTGCTGTACTTCGAGGACCTGAGCGTCGGCCTGTCCGAGACGCTGTCGAAGACCATCGCGGCCTCCGACGTGGTCGGCTTCGCGGAGATCACCGGCGACCGCAACCCGATCCACCTCTCGGAGCACTTCGCCGCCCGCACGCCGTTCGGCACCCGCATCGCCCACGGCCTCTACACTGCCGGGCTGATCTCGGCGGTGCTCGGCACCCGCCTGCCCGGCCCTGGCGCGGTCTATATCAGCCAGAGCCTCAACTTCCGCGCCCCCGTCCGCATCGGCGACACCGTCGACGTCACCGTCGAGGTGGCCGAGCTGGTGCCGGAGCGCCGCCGCGCCCGCCTGACCTGCATCTGCGCCGTCAACGGCGAGACGGTGCTCGACGGCGAGGCCCTGGTGAAGGTGCCGACCAAGGCCGAATCCGACCCGCTCGCCGCCCGCAAGGGCTGAGATGACGCCCATCCCGATCGACGACCCCGCGGACCCGCGCCTTCACGCCTATACGCGGATGCGCGAGCGCGACCTCGTCGGGCGGGAGGGCCGGTTCGTCGCCGAGGGCGAGGTGGTGCTGCGCGTGCTGCTCTCCAGCGCCGCCCGGTTCCGGGTCGAGTCGGTGCTGCTCTCCCCCGAGCGCCTGCCTGGTCTCGCGCCGGCGCTGGCCGGGCTCGACGCGCCGGTCTACCTCGCCGCCAAGGGCGTGATGGGGGCGGTGACGGGCTTCCCGATCCATCGCGGCGTGCTGGCTTTGGGCCGGCGCGGGCCCGATCCCGCCCCCGACGCCCTGGTGCCGGCGGGCCCGGCCCTGCTCCTCGGCCTCGTGGGCCTGGCCAACCACGACAATGTCGGGGGCCTCTTGCGCAACGCCGCCGCCTTCGGGGCCGACGCGGTGCTGCTCGATGCGGCGACCTGCGATCCGCTCTACCGCAAGGCGATCCGGGTCTCGGCCGGGGCGAGCCTCACCGTCCCCTTCGCCCGGGTGCCGACCGGCGACGCCCTCCTCGATCTCTGCGAGCGCCAGGCGCTCGTGCCCCTGGCCCTCTCGCCCCGCGGCGAGGACATCGCGGCGCTGCCGCCCCTGCCCCGCGCCCTGCTGCTGCTCGGCACCGAGGGCCCCGGCCTGCCCGAGGCCCTGATGGCCCGCGCCCGCCGGGTGGCGATCCCGATGGCGCCGGGAGTCGATTCGCTCAACGTCGCGGTGGCGGGCGCCGTGGCTTTGCACCGGCTCGGCGGGGGGCGGCTGGCGGGGCTCTATTCCGGCGGCAACACCAGGGAGCGCCCGGCATAAAGCAGCCGCAGGATGACGACCGCGTCCTCGCGCACCGTGAACGCGATCGTCACACGGCGCGCGAAGCCCGTGATGCGCAGGCCGTGTCGGACGTGATCGTGGCGGGTACCCCGTTCCGGAAACTCGCCGAACGAGCGCAGGTTGCGGTCGAGCCGAGCGGTGCAAGCATACGCGGTCGCATGCCCCGCGCTGTCGGCGATTCGGCATAGAGGTCGTCGAAATCCGCCTGCGCCTGGGTCGAGAACAGGATCCCGGGCGGCATCAGCCTTTGGCGGTCTCTGCCTTGCGCGCCTGGTAACGGCGAGCTGCCCCGCTCAGGACTTCGTCGGCGGGCACCAGCGGCTCCGTTCCGGCGGCCACTCGATCGAACACCGGAACCACCTCCTCGCGCAGCCAGCGCTCCATCGCCGCGTCGCGAGCTAGGAGGGCGCGCAGGCCATCACGTATGACCTCGCTTTCCGTTGCGTATTCTCCCGCCGCAACCTTGTCCTTGACCATCTGCGCCATCTCGTGGGGCAGGGTGATGCTGAGGGGCCGGGTGGTCCGCATAGCGCGCGTCCTTCGACCCGGTGATACCCTGGAGAGCACGATCAAACCCTAAACCCCTCATCAGCTCAAGGCCGTCGCCGGCCCTTCGTCGCGCCGGCTCGCCCGGTTCGAAGGGCTGCCCGACACGTCGCGCCCACGTCCTCTCGCCACAACGAATGGGGCCGGATCCGGCCCAACGACAACGCGACGGTCCAACCCGCCACACTCCGCTGAAAAAGCCCCCACCCACCCCACCGCGACAATGCGCAGCCATTGCCGGCTCACCGCTGTGCACCACAACTAGGCTGTACGCACGGGAAGGCGTACGGGAAGGTGTGTCTCTCGTCAGGCAGGAGGTGGAGCGTTGTTGCAGCCGCGGGATGGGTACCGCACCCTGTCGGGGCGGCGGGCGATCGTGGTCGGTGCCGGGCCGGGGGGCCTCGCGGTGGCGCTGATGCTCGCCCGCGACGGCGTGCAGGTGACGGTGATCGAGAAGGAGGAGAGCGTCGGCGGGCGCACCCGCACGGTGACGGCGCCGGGCGGCTACAGGTTCGACATCGGGCCGACCTTCTTCCTCTATCCGCGCATCCTCGCCGACATCTTCGAATCCTGCGGCGAGCGGCTGGAGGACCACCTCACCCTCGAGCGGCTCGATCCGCAGTACCATCTCGTCTTCGAGGGCGGCGGCGAGATCCGGGCGACGCCGGACGTCGAACGCCTCGAGGCCGAGATCGCCCGCATCGCGCCGGACGACGCGAGGAACGTGCGCCGCTTCCTCGACGACAACCGCAACAAGCTCGCGGCCTTCATCCCGGTACTGCAGCAGGCCTGCGACTCGATCCGCAGCTTCGTCTCGCCGGCGATGCTGGCGGCCCTGCCGCTCCTGCGCCCGCACGCCACCGTCGACCGCGACCTGAAGCGCTACTTCAAGGACCCGCGGGTCCGCCTCGCCTTCTCGTTCCAGACGAAGTACCTCGGGATGTCGCCGTTCCGGTGCCCGAGCCTGTTCACCATCCTGAGCTTCCTCGAATACGAGCACGGGGTGTACCACCCGGTGGGCGGCTGCGGCGCGGTCTCCGAGGCGATGGCCGGGCTCGCCCGCCGCCTCGGCGTCGAGATCAAGCTCGGCACCTCCGTCGACCGGGTGCTGTTCGAAGGCAAGCGGGCGGTGGGGGTCGAGGCCGGAGGCGAGCGCCTCGCGGCCGACGCGGTGGTGATCAACGGCGACTTCGCCAAGGTGGTGCCCGAACTGGTGCCGGAAGTTCGCCGGCCGCGCTGGCGGAACGCCAAGGTGGCCAAGGCCCGCCTCTCCTGCTCGACCTACATGCTCTATCTCGGCATCGAGGGCCGGATGCCGGAGAGTCTCGGCCACCACACCATCCTTTTGTCGGAGGATTACGCCCGCAACATCCGCGAGGTCTCCGACGGGGTGCTGCCGATGCAGCCCTCGATCTACGTCCAGCATGCCGGCTACACCGACGGCGGCATGGCGCCCCCGGGCCAGACCAGCCTCTACGTGCTGGTGCCGGTGCCGAACCTGCGCGCCGGGATCGACTGGGCGAGCGTCGGCCCGTCCTACCGGGCGCTGGTGCTCAAGCGCCTGGAGAAGCTCGGCCTCCACGACATCGAGTCGCGCATCCGCTACGAGCGCGTGGTCGACCCGACCCAGTGGCGCGACGACTTCGCGGTGCACGAGGGCGCGACGTTCAACCTGTCGCACGACCTCGGGCAGATGCTGTACTTCCGGCCCCATAACCGCTTCGGGCCCGGGCTCTACCTCGTCGGCGGCGGCACCCATCCGGGCTCCGGCCTGCCGGTGATCTACGAGGGCGCCCGCATCACCGCGCGGCTGATGGCCGAGGACCTGGCCGTGCAGAGGGTCCCCGCCCGCGGGCTGCCGCTCAGCGCCGCCCCGAGCCTCGGGGAGGCCTCGTGAGGCGCGACCTCGTCGTGAGACGCGCGCTCCTGGTCCTCGCGACGGGCGCGGCCCTGGCGGGCCCGGCGGCGGCGGCCGGCCTCTCGGTCGAGGTCGACGGGGTCGAGCCCGGCGCCGGCCGGGTCTTCGTCGCGCTCTGCATCGGGTCGCTGGCCGAGGAGGCCTGCCGCATCGGCCAGAGCGGCCCGGCCGCCGGCCCGGTCCTCGGCTTCGGCTTCGCCGACGTGCCGCCCGGCACCTACGCGGTGGCGGCGTTCCAGGACCTCGACGGCGACGGCCGCCTCGGCCGCACGCCGCTCGGCCTGCCGACAGAGCCCTACGGCTTCTCGAACGGCGCCGGCCGCCGCGGCCGCCCGGACTTTTCCGCCGCCGCCTTCCGCCTCGCGGAGCCCGGAACGAGCGTGCGGGTGCGGCTCACCCGCGCGCTGCCGGCCCGGTAGCGCGTGCCGGCCCATGCTCGCCCTCCGGGACAGGGACCGTTCCTCGGAATGCCGCAAAGCCGTGCTGTCGTGACGGCATGATGCCAGACCAAGCGGCGGTCGTCCGCGACCTCGCCTTCTCGTACCGGAACCAGCCCGTCCTCGACGGGATCGACCTCGCCCTGGCGCGGGCCGAGACCGTGGCGCTGCTCGGCCCGAACGGGGCGGGCAAGACCTCGCTGATGCGGCTCCTGGCCGGGCGCCTCGTCCCGTCGCGGGGCAGCGTGCGGGTGGCGGGGGGCGATCCGGCGCGCGAGGCGGCGGTCCGGCGCGCCATCGCCTGGGTGCCGCAGGAGATCGCCCTCTACCCGCGCCTGACCGTGCGGGAGAACCTCGAGGTCTTCGCCCGCCTGATGGGACTGAACCGGGCGGCGCGGGGGCCGGCGGTGGCCCGCGCCCTCGGGCGGGCGGGCCTCGAGGAGGTGGCGTCCCGCCTCGTCGGCGTGCTCTCCGGCGGCTACCAGCGCCGGGCCAACATCGCGGCCGCGCTCCTCGCCGAGCCCGCCCTGGTCCTCCTCGACGAGCCGACGCAAGGGGTCGACCAGGCCGCCCGGGCGGCGATCCACGGGGTGCTCGAGCGCCTGCCCGAGGCCGGGGCCGCCGTGCTGATCGCCACCCACGACTTCGCCGAGGCCGAGCGCCTGGCCGACCGGGTGGTGCTGCTGCAGGGCGGATCCTTGCGCCTCGACGGGCGCCTTTCCGATCTCCTCGCCGGCCTGCGGGCCGGTCCCCCCGAGCACGAGGTGGCGCTCGCCGAGGCCGCCGGCCCGGCGGCGTCCGCCGCCCTGCGCCAGGCGGGCTTCCACCCGGCCTCGCCCCTGATGTGGCGGGCCGGGCATGCCATGGCGGGCGGGCGCGACGGCGCCGCGCTCCTCGCCCATCTGCGCCGCCACGGCGTGCCGGTGCGGGAGATCCGGGTGCGCGAGCCGGGGCTCGACGTGCTCTACCGCGACGTGACGGCGGAGGAACCTCCGGCCGGTCCCGCCCGCCTCCCCGCGGGGGTCCCGGCATGATCGTCGCGGCGTTCCGGGTGATGCTGCTCACCCTCTGGCGCGACCGGGCCGCCCTGGTGATGGCCTTCGTGCTGCCGACCGTGATCTTCTGCGTCTTCGCGGCGATCTTCTCCGGCGCCGTCGGCGAGCGGATCCGCATCCAGGTCGGGCTCCTCGACCAGGCCCGCACCGCCACCACGGCGCGCCTCGTGGCGGCGCTCCAGGCCGACCCGGCCCTGCGCACCACGCTCCTGCACGACGACCCCGTGACGGCGGTGCGCCGGGGCGAGGTCGACGTGGCGCTCGTGCTGCGCGGCGACCTCGCGGCCGGCAGCAGCGCCGCCGACGCGCCGATCCTCGTCGTCGAGAGCCCGGCCCGGGCGCTGGCCACCCCGATCGCCCTCGGCCAGGTGCAGCGGGTGCTCAACGAGGCCCTGCCCGACGTGGTGCTGTCGCGGGTCGTCGCCGACGTCGAGCGCACCGGCAGGATCGGGCCGGACGAGCGCGCCTTCCTGGACCGCGCCTTCGCGGAGAGCCGGGAGAAGCGCGAGGCCTTCTCCTTCGCGGCCCTGGTGGCCCGGACCTCGACGGCGGAGGGCCATGGTCATGACGGGGGCAATGCCCGCGTCGCCTATTATGCCGGGGCGATCGCCGCGGTGTTCCTGATGTTCGCCGCCATGCAGGGCGCCCTGTCCCTGGTCGAGGAGCGCCAGTCCGGCATCGCCGACCGCCTCGCCGCGGCGCCGGGCGGCCTGCCGGTGGTGGTGCTGGGCAAGTTCCTGTTCCTGGTGCTCCAGGGCATCGCCCAGGGGGCGCTGATCTTCGGGGCCGCGGCCCTCGTCTACGGCGTCTCGGTCGGGCCGTATTTCGGCGCCTGGCTCGTCACCGGGGTGCTGGTCGCCGCCATGGCGGCGGGCCTGGGGCTCGCCGCCTGCGCGGCCTCGCGCAGCCGCCAGCAGGCCCACCTCGTCTCGACCTTCGGGGTGCTGCTGCTCTCGGCGGTCGGCGGCAGCATGGTGCCGCGCTTCCTGATGCCGCCCTGGCTCCAGAGCCTCGGCTGGCTCACCCCCAATGCCTGGGCGATCGAGGCCTACCAGGCGGCGCTCGCCGAGGGCGCGGCCGCGGCCTGGCCGGCCTGGGCGGTGCTGGCGGGCCTCGCCGCCGCGGGACTGGGCGTGGCGCTGGCGCTGACGGCGCGGCCGGCCCCGGGGCCGGCGCGCGCCTGACGGGGGCGATGCCCCGCGGGCGTCAGCCCTTCAGCCGCTTGTTGCACTCCGAGTAGTAGCCGCCGCCCTTCTCGATCCAGTTCATGCCGCCGTTGCCGGCGCCGCCGG
This sequence comes from Methylobacterium nonmethylotrophicum, assembly GCF_004745635.1. Classification (GTDB taxonomy): domain Bacteria; phylum Pseudomonadota; class Alphaproteobacteria; order Rhizobiales; family Beijerinckiaceae; genus Methylobacterium; species Methylobacterium nonmethylotrophicum. The sequence goes on from NZ_SRLB01000012.1 coordinate 187,077, forward strand.
CCGCCTTGTTGGCATTGTACTGGTCGAGGCAGGTGTTCTGGCGGGCGGTGCCGGCCGGCTCCTTGGCGTATTTCGGCGCGATCGCGGTGGGGTAGATCGCGCCGGCGGCCGGGGCCGCCGACGGGCCGGTGGTGGAATGGCCGGCGGGGGCCGGAGCCGCGGGCTTGGCCGGGATGGCGGGCGGGTTGGGCGGCGGGGCCTGGGCCGGCTTCGGGGCGCCGGGGCCGAACGGGTTCGGGGCGGAGGTCTGGGCGTGGGCCGGGGCGGCGAGCGCGCCGAGGAGCAGCAGGGAGGCGAGGGAGAGGCGCATCGAGGATGTCCGGATTCGGGCGGCCCGAGCTTAGCAGCACCGCCGGGCCGGGGCGACACCTGACGCACGAGGAAGCCGGCACGGCCCTACGCCTTGCGGCGCAAGGCCTCTCCCTTTTGCGGCGCTCCCTCCGGCACGGGGGGCGGCTAAGCAGGGCGCTTGCGGCCCGGGCGCACCGGGCCGGTTTCCCGCCAGGGCCGGGCTGTCGGGCCGGCCGGCACCGGCCCGGTTGCCCGTCGGGGCCGGGCCAGGAGCCTGTGACGCCGATGCTGATCGCCGCGAGCGCCCTGCTGATCCTCCTGGCCTGGTTCGTCGGGCCGCGCCGCTTCGTCGAGGGCGTGATCCTGACCCGCTCGGCCTGCGACCCGCTCTTCACCCTGACCAAGATCAACGGCCTCGACGACATGGGCGTCGGCGCGGCGGTCAACCTCGCGGTGCTGGTGGTGGTGGGGGCCTGCGTGGTGACCCGGCCGCGGATGAGCCCGGCGCCGGCGCTCGCGCTCTGGCTGCCGCTCCTCCTGGTCTGCCTGGTCTCGTCGCGGCTGGTGGCGCCCGATCCCGGGGCCGCGATCCGGCTGATGATGCTGCTTGCGACCCACGCCGCCTTCTGCCTGCTGGCCTTCACCTTCGTGCGCGACCTCGCCGACCTGCGCCATTTCCTGCTGCTCATCGTCGCCGGCTCGGTCGTGCCGACGCTCTATGCCGGCCTGCAGCTCGCCATGGGCTGGGCGGTGTTCGGCGACGACGGCATCCGGGTGCAGAGCAGCTTCACGCATCCCAACATCTACGCCTTCTACCTGATGACGGTGCTGGCGGTGGTCCTGACGCTGCTGGCGGGCGACGGCTTCTGCCTGACGCCGCGCCTGCGCCGGGCGCTGACGCTCTACGGGCCGGTCCTGCTCGCCCTGATCGTGCTGACCAAGACCCGCAGCGCCTGGGCCGGCACCGGCCTGATCCTGCTCGTCTACGGCCTGCGCTTCGACCGGCGCGTCCTGCTCGCCTTCCTGGGCCTGCCGCTGGTCCTCCTGGCGATGCCGGACATCACCGAGCGCCTCGCCGACCTGCAGCAGGGCAACACCACGGACGCCTACGAGCGGATGAACTCCTACGCCTTCCGGATGCTGCTGTGGCAGGGCGCCATGACCTGGTTCTGGGAGCGCCCGCTCTTCGGCTGGGGCCTGTCGAGCTTCCCGCATTACGTGGCGCAGTTCTTCCCGCTGCCGCTCGAGAACGACAGCATCGAGTCGCACAGCGTCTACGTGCAGCTCCTGTTCGAGACCGGGCTGATCGGCCTCCTGGCCTATCTCTGGCTCTACGCGCGGGCCGTCGCCGCTGTGTGGGGGCTGATCGCCCGGGGCGCGTCCTGGGCGTGGATGCCGCTGGCGATGACCGCCGGCTACCTGTCGATGGCCTATTCGGACAACATGCTCTACTACCTGGTGCCGACCTGGTACATGTGGTTCGTCCTCGGCGGCGCCTGCGCGGTGCTGCGGCGGCACCGGGCGGCGCGGCTCCGGCGGCCCGCGCCGCTCGCGGTGTGAGGGGTGATGTTTAGGGAAGAGATCTTTGTTATATGGAATAATATTTAGATCGGCACATAGGTTTTATTGTAAATTAAAGTTTAAATATATTATTTTTTAAGCAGCATATATTGAAGAATGCAAATCTACAATAGTTTCTTTCATTGTTCATATTCACCTCGCGAGTGCCCAACACAAATATTTATACAGTAAGAAATTTCGGTATTGACTGGGTGTTTGTCCATTGTATCCTGACGGCTAAGGAATTATATTTGAAATAGGCGCTGAGATGGACTTTGTAATTCATACTTACAAGCTTATAGTTTATGGTCTGACATTTTCATTTTTTGCGCTTGTAGTACTATTGACTGGAGCAGGCAAGGTAAAACATTCAATATCTGATCAAGGATTTATTGGAATTAAATATCCAAAAATAAGGCCCTTTTTAAAAAATTTAGCGAATTTGTACGAACTATTTTCGATTCCAGTCGTGACTTTGGGAGCTATATATTCTTTTGCCGATATATTTCGAAACGACTTTATCAAGAACAAGATAAGCGATAATATACTATTGATAATTATAATATATTTTAGCATATTCCTTGGATTTAATGTTATTTCAGTATTTAATATATTGATTTTTAGGGAAAGTAAAAACTTGAAGATTTCATATATTATACTATCGGAAAGAGTTGGTCGCATGAATCATACTATGCTTGATTTGCTTCGAGTACAAATACAATGTCTCATATTCGTATTTTTACCTTATGTAATTTTCGTCTTATATACAAGCAATAGCTACCGCTATAACTCAAAAATTGAAGAGTTTTTATTCTTGTTTTTTTATTTTGTACTATTAATAGTTGCGGTAGAAATTTTGAGACAGAGAACAAAAAGAGGTCTACTGATTAGAGATTTAGGATATCTACTATCTTCCTTGGCTATAGCTGCATTTCTATTACCAGACGTGAAACTGGCACTGCACAGATGAGATGATTCGAAATATCAATCAGCGCAGGTGGACGGCGATCCAGAGCACCGCGACGGCGACGAGGCCGGCGACGAGCCAGCGCAGCAGGCGCGGGAGGACCGGCGGCACGCGTCCCGCCCTCACTCCGCCGAGCGCCGGGCGGCCGCGCCCGCGATGATGGTGGCGAGCGCCGCCGCGCCCAGGCCGTCCTGCAGCGCCCGCACCGGCTCGTCCGGCATCGCCAGCAGCCACAGGGCGGCCGTGGCCGCGATGCACACGGCGACGGCGCCGAGGATTCCCCGCTCGATCACGCTGAAGACCGGCCTCCGCTCGCAGGGCGCGTCGCGCGCCCCGACGTCCCTCTACGCCAGACCGGCCGGCTTGGACAGCGGCTCTTGGACAGCGGCTCTTGGACAGCCCCTCGCTGCAACGGTCGGTCCGGGGAGCCGCGACCGGGACGTTAACCCTCCGCGCCCACCACCGATTGAATTCCACCGCGTCATGGTGAATTTCAACCACGGATGATTCGGCAAGGCCGGACCATCATGCCCGGAGCCGGCCCGGAGGGGGCGCGGCGGGGCGCGGAGACGGTGATGGCGAAGCCCCTGGTCGTCGTGATTCCCCACCAGCTCGGCCGGGCCGAGGCCCGCCGGCGCATCGACGCCCGCATCGGGCAGGGCCGGGACATGGTGCAGAAGGCCGGCCTCTCGATGGACGACCCGGTCTGGGACGGGGACACCCTCTCGTTCCTGGTCGGCGCCCTGGGCCAGACGGTCAGCGGCACCATCGCGGTCGAGGACGAGGCCGTCCGCGCCGAGGTGAACCTGCCGCTGCTGCTCGGGATCTTCTCCGGCAAGGTGCGGGACGTCATCGTCGAGAAGGGCGGGCAGCTCCTGGCCCCCTGATCTTGGCCCCCTGATCTTGGCCCCCTGATTTTGGCGCCCTGATCCTGGCCCCCTGACCGGGTCTCTCGCGAGGCTCCGCTCGAGGCGAAGCCCGGCCGCCCGGCCCTGCCTCCCGCTCGCGTTGATGGAATCCTGATATCGCGGCCCGGCCAGCCGCATCGTTTCCCCCTGTCGCCGGACGCAAAGACCCTGGGTGCGTGGCGTCGCCCGGGGAGTGAAGCGCGATGGATGGGGGTCACGGCCGGCGCGCGTCGGCCGACGTCGTCCGCTGCGTCGGCGGGGCGACGGCGACGCGGGGCGGGCAGCTGGCGCTCCGCCGGGTGCGCGCCGCCTGCCGGCTCTGCGGCTTCTCAATCCGCGGCTTTCTCAACGGCACCACCTGCGTGCTGCAGGTCGAAGGCCGGGCGCTGCGCGCGGCCTGCCGCGAGGCCGGCACCCCCGGGGCTTGTGGCGTCGCCCGGGCCTGCGCCGGCCTGCAGGAGGCGGTCCGGGCCGCGAGACGGCCCTGAATGCGGCCCTGAAACCCGCCCGTCTTTATGCCGCCTTAACATCGCGGCCCCCGCGGCCCTCTCGAATCCCTACGCGATCGGGAGGATCTGGCAGGGCGGGGCCGCGGCTCGGCGGCCCGATGCGGCGCGTGGCGCGCCGCCCGATGGGGACACCCATGTTCGATCTTCTGATGCTGGCGGCCGGCCTGGGCTTCTTCGCCCTGTCGCTCGGCTACGTCTCCTTGTGCGAACGCCTGTGAGGAGGCCCGCGATGACCCTCGATTACGGGCTCGGCGGCCTGATGACCCTCGGGCTGCTCGCCTACCTCGCCTACGCCCTCGTGCGCCCCGAGCAGTTCTGAGGAGCGCTCCGATGACCCTCGCAGGCTGGATCCAGATCGCGCTGTTCTGCGCCGCTGTCCTCGCCCTGGTGAAGCCCCTCGGTCTCTACATGACCCGGGTCTTCTCCGGCGCGCGCACCCCCCTCTCCCCCCTGCTGCGCCCGGTCGAGCGCGGCCTCTACCGCCTCGCCGGCATCGACGAGGCGCACGAGCAGCACTGGCTCGCTTACGCGGGCGCCATGCTGGTCTTCCACGCCGCCGGCTTCGTCCTGCTCTACGCGATCCTGCGGCTGCAGGGCCTCCTGCCGTTCAACCCCGCCGACCAGGGCGCGGTGGCGCCGGACCTCGCCTTCAACACGGCGGCGAGCTTCGTCACCAACACCAACTGGCAGAACTACGGCGGCGAGAGCACCCTCTCCTACCTGTCGCAGATGCTGGGGCTGACGCACCAGAACTTCCTCTCGGCGGCGACCGGCATCGCGCTCGCCGTGGCGCTGATCCGGGGCTTTTCCCGCGCCTCGGCCCGCACGGTGGGCTCGTTCTGGGTCGATCTCACCCGCTGCACCCTCTACGTGCTGCTGCCGCTCTGCGTCGTCTACACGCTGTTCCTGGTCTGGCAGGGCGTGCCGCAGACGCTCGCGCCCTACGCCGAGGCCACCACACTGGAGGGCGCGAAGCAGACCATCGCCCTCGGCCCCGTGGCGAGCCAGGTGGCGATCAAGATGCTCGGCACCAACGGCGGCGGCTTCTTCAACGCCAACGCCGCGCACCCGTTCGAGAACCCGACCGCTGTGTCGAACTTCGTCCAGATGGTGTCGATCTTCGCGCTGGGCGCGGCGCTCACCAACGTGTTCGGCCGCATGGTCGGGGACGAGCGCCAGGGCTGGGCGATCCTCGCCGCCATGGGGGTGCTGTTCCTGGCCGGCACCGTCGTCACCTACTGGGCCGAGGGCTCGGGCAACCCGCTGCTGAACGCCCTCGGGCTCCAGGGCGGCAACCTCGAGGGCAAGGAAATCCGCTTCGGCATCCCCGGCTCGGCTTTGTTCGCGGTGGTGACCACCGCCGCCTCCTGCGGCGCGGTCAACGCCATGCACGACGCCTTCACGGCGCTGGGCGGCCTGATCCCGCTCGTCAACATGCAGCTCGGCGAGATCATCGTCGGCGGCGTCGGCGCGGGCCTCTACGGCATGCTGGTCTTCGTCGTGGTGGCGATCTTCGTCGCCGGCCTGATGGTCGGGCGCACCCCGGAATATCTCGGCAAGAAGATCGAGGCCCGGGAGGTCAAGATGGCGATGCTCGCGATCCTCTGCCTGCCCCTGATGATGCTCGGCTTCACCGCCCTCGCCACCGTGCTGCCGGCGGGCCTTAGCGGTCCCGCCAATGCCGGCCCGCACGGCTTCTCGGAGATCCTCTACGCCTTCACCTCGGCGGCGGCCAACAACGGCTCGGCCTTCGCGGGCCTCTCGGGCAACACCCCGTTCTACAACCTGACGCTCGGGACCGGCATGCTGGTCGGCCGGTTCTTCGTCATCATCCCGGCCCTCGCCATCGCGGGCGCGCTCGCGGCGAAGAAGACGGTGCCGGCCTCCGCCGGGACCTTCCCGACGGATGGCGGCCTGTTCGTCGGCCTGCTGGTCGGGGTGATCCTGATCGTCGGCGGCCTGACCTTCTTCCCGTCGCTGGCGCTGGGACCCATCGTCGAGCACCTGGCGGGCGCCGCCGGCCAGACCTTCGCGGCGGCGGGGGGCTGACCATGAGCGCCACCCACGCGGCCCGCATCCGCCGCGGGCTCTCCCGGCACCGGCCGCGCTCCGGCCCGCCGCGCGACCGCTCCGCCTTGCGGCCCTGCGACATCGTCCTGGCGCTCACCGGCCTCGCGCTGCTGGGCACCGGCGCGATCTGGGCGGCGATCATGCTCGGCGGCGCGGCGCTGGCGCCCTGAGGACTCGCTCGAGCGAAGAGAACTCCTCCCGTTCGCGACCTCATCCTGAGGTGCGAGCGTCAGCGAGCCTCGAAGGAGGCCTCCAGGAATCACAAGGACTCCTGGAAGCCTCCTTCGAGGTCAGTCGATCTTCGATCGTGTGCGATCTCCGATCGCCAACACCTCAGGATGACGTCGCGAGTGGGAGATGATGGGCCTGATATCGATCTGCTTGATCGCAGAAAAGACGGCCCTCTCCGCTCGAAATTCGACACGTAACTTCTTGGTGCGGCTGCCAAAGCCGCCCACTCCGATCTCTCGCCTCATCCGGATCCCAGGATCATGGCCCAGACCCAAAAATCCTCCCTGTTCAGCGCCGCCCTGATCGGGCCGGCCTGCCTGGGCGCGGTCACGAAGCTCGACCCGCGCCAGATGGTGAAGAACCCCGTGATGTTCGTGGTCGAGGTCGTGGCGGCCTTCACCACCCTGCTGTTCGTCCGCGACCTCGTCTCGGGCGGCCAGGACCTCGCCTTCACCGGCCAGATCATCCTCTGGCTGTGGTTCACCGTGCTGTTCGCCAACTTCGCCGAGGCGGTGGCGGAGGGGCGCGGCAAGGCGCAAGCCGATTCCCTGCGCCGCACCCGCACCGAGACGACGGCGAAGCGGCTGGCCGGCCCCGCCGCCGCGATCGGCGGTCCGCGCGAGGACTACGGGACCGTGCCGGGGGCGAGCCTCAAGGTCGGCGACGTGGTGCTGGTCGAGGCCGGCGACGTGATCCCGTCGGACGGCGAGGTGATCGAGGGCATCGCCTCGGTCAACGAGGCGGCGATCACCGGCGAATCCGCCCCCGTCATCCGCGAATCCGGCGGCGACCGCTCGGCGGTGACCGGCGGCACGCAGGTGCTCTCCGACTGGATCCGGGTGCGGATCACCGCCGCCGCCGGCTCGACCTTCATCGACCGGATGATCGCGCTGGTCGAGGGCGCGGCCCGGCAGAAGACCCCCAACGAGATCGCCCTCAACATCCTGCTCGCCGGCCTCACCATCGTGTTCGTGTTCGCGGTGGGCTCGATCCCGAGCTTCGCCGCGTATGCCGGCGGCGCGATCCCGCTCGCGGTGCTGGTGGCCTTGTTCGTGACGCTCATCCCGACCACGATCGGGGCGCTGCTCTCGGCGATCGGCATCGCCGGCATGGACCGGCTGGTGCGCTTCAACGTGCTCGCCATGTCGGGCCGGGCCGTCGAGGCGGCGGGCGACGTCGACACGCTGCTCCTCGACAAGACCGGCACCATCACGCTCGGCAACCGCCAGGCGACGGCGTTCCGCCCGGTGCACGGCGTCACCGCCGAGGCGCTCGCCGACGCGGCCCAGCTCGCCTCGCTCGCCGACGAGACCCCGGAAGGCCGCTCGATCGTGGTGCTGGCCAAGGAGACCTACGGCATCCGCGGCCGCGACATGGGGAGCCTCAACGCCACCTTCGTCCCCTTCACCGCGCAGTCGCGGATGTCGGGGATCGACCTCGACGGGTCGTCGATCCGCAAAGGGGCGGTCGAGGCGGTGATCGCGAGCCTGGACTCCGCCCCGGCCCTCGTCGGCGCGGGCGCCGCGGCCCGGGTGCTGCAGCCCCGCCTCGATCCCGCCACCGCGCAGGAGGTGCGGGCCATCGCCGAGGAGATCGCCAAGGCCGGCGGCACGCCGCTGGCGGTGGCCCGCGACGGCCAGCTGCTCGGCGTCGTCCACCTCAAGGACATCGTCAAGGGCGGCATCAGCGAGCGCTTCGCGGAACTCCGCCGGATGGGCATCCGCACGGTGATGATCACCGGCGACAACCCGATGACCGCGGCGGCGATCGCGGCCGAGGCTGGCGTCGACGACTTCCTCGCCCAGGCCACGCCCGAGGACAAGCTGGCGCTGATCCGGCGCGAGCAGGCGCAAGGCAAGCTCGTGGCGATGTGCGGCGACGGCACCAACGACGCCCCGGCTTTGGCCCAAGCCGATGTCGGCGTGGCGATGAACACCGGGACGGTGGCGGCCCGCGAGGCCGGCAACATGGTCGACCTCGATTCCGACCCGACCAAGCTCATCGAGATCGTCGAGATCGGCAAGCAGCTGCTGATGACCCGCGGCGCGCTCACCACCTTCTCGATCGCCAACGACGTGGCGAAGTACTTCGCCATCATCCCGGCGATGTTCGTCGGGCTCTATCCGCAGCTCCAGGCGCTCAACGTGATGCGGCTCGCTTCGCCCCAGAGCGCCATCCTGTCGGCGATCATCTTCAACGCGCTGATCATCGTGGCGCTGATCCCGCTCGCCTTGCGCGGGGTGAGCTACCGCGCCGTCGGCGCCGCCGCGTTGCTGCGGCGCAACCTCCTGATCTATGGTCTCGGCGGGATCCTGGTGCCGTTCGTCGGCATCAAGCTGATCGACCTCGCCGTGAGCGCCCTCCACCTGGCTTGAACGGGACCATCGCCATGCTCCGGCACCTCCGCCCCACCCTCGTGCTCCTCGCCGCCCTGACGCTCGTCACCGGCCTCGCCTACCCCCTCGCGATGACCGGGATCGCCGGCGCGCTCTTCCCGGCCCAGGCGCAAGGCAGCCTGGTCCGCAACCCGGACGGCACGCTCGTCGGCTCGGCCCTGATCGGCCAGGCGTTCACCAGCGAGCGCTACTTCCACGGCCGCCCCTCGGCCACCGTGGCGCCGGATCCGGCCGATGCCTCGAAGACGGTGGCGGCGCCCTACAACGCCGCCAATTCCGGCGGCGCCAATCTCGGGCCCACCAACCCGGCCCTGATCGACCGGGTGAAGGCGGACGTGGCCGCCCTCAAGGCCGAGAACCCCTCCGACCCGGTGCCGCAGGACCTCGTCACCACCTCGGGGTCGGGCCTCGACCCCGACGTCTCGCCCGAGGCCGCCCTGTTCCAGGTGCCCCGGGTCGCGCGGGCCCGCGGGCTGTCCGAGGATGCGGTGCGCGCCCTCGTCGCCGGGCAGGTGCAGGAGCCGAGCCTCGGTGTCCTCGGCGAGCGGCGGGTCAACGTGCTCGCCCTCAACCGCGCCCTCGACGCGCAGGGTCGATGAGGGACGGCAGGCCCTCGCGCGAGGACCTGCGGCCCTCGCCCGACGCCCTCCTGGCGCAGGCGCGCCGGGAGGCGCCCGGGCGCGGGCGCCTGAAAATCTTCCTCGGGGCGGCGCCGGGGGTCGGCAAGACCTACGAGATGCTGACGAGCGCCCATGCCCGCAGGCGCGAGGGCGTCGACGTGGTGGTGGGCGTGGTCGAGACCCACGGCCGGCCCGAGACCGAGGCGCTGGTCGCCGGGCTCGAGGTGCTGGCGCGCAAGAGCGTCCCGTATGGCGGCGGCACGTTCGACGAGATGGACCTCGACGGGCTGCTGGCGCGAAAGCCGAAGCTGGCGCTGGTCGACGAGCTCGCCCACACCAACGCCCCGGGCTCGCGCCACCCCAAGCGCTACCTCGACGTCGAGGAGCTGCTCCAGGCCGGCATCGACGTCCACACCACCCTCAACATCCAGCACGTCGAGAGCCTGAACGACGTGGTGGCGCAGATCACCCGGATCCGGGTGCGCGAGACGGTGCCGGATTCGATCCTCGACCGGGCCGACGACATCGAGGTGATCGACCTCTCCCCCGGCGACCTGATCCAGCGCCTGCGCGAGGGCAAGGTCTATCTGCCGCGTCAGGCCGAGCGGGCGCTCAGGCACTACTTCTCCCCCGGCAACCTCACGGCGCTCCGCGAGCTCGCGCTTCGCCGCACCGCCCAGCAGGTCGACGACCAGCTCGTCACCCACATGCGGGCCCACGCGATCCCCGGCCCCTGGGCGGCGGGGGAGCGGGTGCTGGTCTGCGTCAGCGAGGATCCGCGCTCCGCGGGCCTGGTGCGCTACGCCAAGCGGCTGGCCGACCGGCTGCGGGCGCCCTGGACCGCGCTCACCATCGAGGGCCGGCGCAGCGCCCAATTGAGCGAGGCCGAGCGCGACCGCATCGCCGACACCCTGCGGCTCGCCGAGCGCTTAGGGGCCGAGACCGCGACCCTGCCGAGCCAGGGCCGGATCGCCGACGACGTGGTGGGCTTTGCCCGCGAGCACAACGTCACCCACGTGGTGATCGGCAAGTCGACCCGCTCGCGCTGGTTCGAGCTCCTGCACGGCTCGGTGGTGCACGACCTCGTGCGCCGCTCCGGCCCGATCAGCGTCCACGTCGTGGCGGGCGAGGAGATCCCGGGCGCGCCCTCGCCCCACAAGGGGGTGCGCACCGCACCTCCGCCGCGGCCGAGCGCCCTGCCCTACGCCGCCGCGCTCGCGGCGGTCGCGGGCGCGCTGGGCCTCGGGCTCGCGCTGCAACCCTCCCTCGGCCACGAGAGCACCGACCTCGTCTTCCTCACCGCGGTGGTGGCGGTGGCGGTGCGCTTCGGGCTCACTCCGTCGCTGGCCGCGGTGGTGGCGTCCTCGCTCGCCTACAACTTCTTCTTCCTGCCGCCGCTCTACACCTTCACCATCGCCGACCCGACCAACGTCGTCGCTTTGTTCTTCTTCACCCTGGTGGCGGTGGTGGTCTCGAACCTGGCGGCCCGGGTGCGCGCCGAGGCGACGATCTCGCGGGCGCGCAGCAAGGCGACCGAGGCGCTCTACGGCTTCTCGCGCAAGCTCGCGGGCTGCGGCACCCTCGACGACGTGCTGTGGGCCACCGCCTACCAGATCGCCCTGATGCTGCGCCTGCGGGTGGTGCTGCTGCTGCCGCAGAAGGGAGGCGCGAACGACGGCACCGTCACGGTGATGGCGGGCTATCCCCCGGAGGACGCGCTCGACGAGGCCGACCTCGCGGCCGCCAAGTGGACCTTCGACCACGGCCGCCCGGCGGGACGGGGCGCCGACACCCTGCCGGGGGCCAAGCGCCTCTTCCTCCCCTTGCGCACCGGCCGCGGCATGGTCGGGGTGGTGGGTCTCGACGGCGACAAGCCGGGGCCGCTCCTCACCCCCGACCAGCGCCGGCTCCTCGACGCGCTCGCCGACCAGGGGGCGCTCGCCATCGAGCGGGTCCACCTCGTCGAGGATCTCGACCGGGCCCGCCGCTCGGCCGAGACCGACCGGCTGCGCCAGGCCCTGCTCTCCTCGCTCTCGCACGACCTCAAGACCCCGCTCGCCGCGGTGCTGGGCTCGGCGACGACGCTGCGCGACCTCGGAGCCTCGCTCCCGCCGGAGGCGCAAGGAGAGCTCCTGGCCACCGTCATCGACGAGGCCGAGCGCCTGAACCGCTTCATCGCCAACCTGCTCGACATGACGAAGCTCGAATCCGGCGCGGTGGCGCCGAACCTCGCGCCGCACGACCTCGCGGAGATCGTCGGGACGGCCCTGGAGCGGGCTCGAAAGATCCTCTCCGGCCACCGGATCGCGCTGGCCCTCGGCCCCGGCCTGCCGCCCTTGCGCCTCGACGCGGTGCTGATGGAGCAGGTGCTGTTCAACCTCCTCGACAACGCCGCCAAGTATGCCCCCGAGGGCTCCCTGGTGCGGATCGAGGGATGGCGGGAGAGCCGGCGCGAGGGCGACGCGGTGTGCCTCGCCATCCTCGACGAGGGCGAGGGCATCCCGGCGGGCGACGAGGAGCGGATCTTCGACACCTTCTACCGGGTGAGGAAGAGCGACCGGGTCCGGGCCGGGACCGGCCTGGGGCTCGCGATCTCCCGCGGCTTCGTCGAGGCGATGGGCGGGCGGATCGCCGCCCGCAACCGGGGCGACCGGCACGATCCCGCTTTCCCGGGTGCCGCCTTCACCCTGACCCTGCCGGTGCCCCGCGCCGCCCTGGAGGACGCCGCGTGAGCAACGAGCCCCGCATCCTGGTCATCGACGACGAGCCGCCGATCCGCCGGCTGCTGCGCGTCGGCCTGACCAGCCAGGGCTACGCCGTGATCGAGGCCCCGAGCGGCCGCACCGCCCTCGACCTCCTCGCCCGGGAGGAGGTCGCCCTGGCGATCCTCGATCTCGGCCTGCCGGACATCAAGGGGCACGACCTCCTGGCGCAGATCCGCGGGCTGAAGCCCGACCTGCCGGTGATCGTGCTGTCGAGCCGCGACGACGAGGCCGGCAAGGTCGAGGCCCTCGATCTCGGGGCGGACGACTACGTGACGAAGCCCTTCGGCATGAACGAACTCCTGGCCCGGATGCGCAACGCCCTGCGCCACCAGCTCGCGGTCGGCGGCGAGCGCCCGGTCTTCCGGGCCGGCGACCTCTCGGTCGATCTCGTGCGCCGGATCGTGCGGGTGGGCGAGCGCGAGGTGAAGCTCTCGCCCAAGGAATACGACGTGCTGCGGCTCCTCGTGCACCATGCCGGCAAGGTGCTCACCCACGCCCACCTGCTGCGCGAGGTCTGGGGCACGGCGGCCGACCCGCAATACCTGCGCGTCTATGTCCGCCAGCTGCGCCAGAAGCTCGAGCCGGAGCCCGAGCGCCCGCGCTACATCCTGACCGAGACCGGGGTGGGCTACCGGATGCGGGCGGCGGATTGACGAGGGCCGGTCCGGCGGCATCCTCCGGCCGCATGCGGGGGGTGCGGCACGGCGGTGGACCGGGCGGGCCGCCGGACGTCCGCGGCTGGCGGCGCGACGACGCGGCCGGTGCCCCGGGGACGGACGCGCCCGGCTGATCCGCGGCGACGCCGATCGCCGACGGCCCTCACGCCACCTCCAGCCCCACCTGCCCGAAGGCCCCGAACTCCGCCTCGACCCGCTGCCCCGGCCGGATCCGGATCAGCCCGGTGCAGCTGCCCGTGGCGACCACGTCGCCGGCCTCGAGGCCGCGGCCCACGCGGTCGAGGGCGCGGGCGAGCCAGGCGACGGCGGCGAGGGGGTGGGCCTCCAGGATCTCGGCCCCGGACCCTCGCGCCACCGCGTGGCCGTCGAGGCGCAGGGTCACGGGGGCGTCGGCGAGGTCGGCCTCGGCCCGGGCCGGGATCGCGGCCCCGCGCAGCTCCGCCGCGTCGAGCCCGAAATCCGCCGTCGCGCTCCAGGGGCCGAGCGGCACGCAATCGGGCAGGCGCCGGGCCAGCACCTGCAGGCCGATACGCCAGGACAGGATCGCCCCGGCGAGCGCCGCGGGGTCGCCCGGATCCTCGTTCTCCCCCGGGAAGGGACGCCCGAGCACGGCCAGGTACTGCGCCCCGACCCCGAGCACGAAGCGGGAGGTCCGGACAACGGCACCGTCCTCGCGGAGCGAGGAGGCCAGGAGCGGGGCGTGGACCGGGCCCGGGCAGGCGAGCAGGCGGGCGGTGCGCCGCGCGGTGGCGCAGAGCACCGTGCCCCGAACCGCCTCGCCGCAGGCGAGCACGGCCTCGGCCTGCACCGCCTCGGCCGCCGCCGGGTCGTCGCGCAGGCCCTCGGGCAGCGGGTCGAGGAGGCCCGGCTCGACCGCCGTGCCGGCGCGGCGCGAAGCGGCGAGGGCGCGGCCGAGGGCCATCACGCGCGCCTCGGTCATGCGGCCACCGCGCGGGGATCGAGGAGCGCCAGAGCCGCCGCGATCGCCGCCTCGGTCTCCGGCCGCGGCCGCACCAGGGGCAGGCGCAGGTCCGGGGCGCAGCCGGGGCGCAGGAGCGCGAGGGCGAGCTTGACCGGGCCCGGATCGCTCTCGCGGGCGAGCGCCGCGACGAGCGGCCTCAGCCGGGCCTGGATCGCCCGGGCGCCGGCGTGGTCGCCGGCCCGGGCGGCGCGCTGCAGGGCGGCGCAGGGCCCCGGGGCCAGGTTGGCGACGACCGAGACGCAGCCCTGCCCGCCCATCGCCGCATGGGCCGCAGCGGTGGCGTCGTCGCCGGAGAGGAGCCGGAAGCCGGGGCCCGCCGCCTGCTCGGCGAGCCCGAGCCGGGCGAGGTCGCCGGTCGCGTCCACGAGGCCGACGATCCCCGGCAGGGCGGCGAGGCGCGCGAGGGTCTCGGGCCGGCACTCGATCCCGGTGCGGGCCGGGTCCGCGTGGAGGAGGAGCGGCAGGGCGACCGCCCCGGCGATCGCCGCGCAATGCCGGTAGAGGCCCTCCTGCATCGGCCGGTTGTAGGAGGGCGTGACCATCAGGGCGGCGTCGGCCCCGGCGAGGGCCGCCGCCCGGGTCAGGCCGATGGCCGTGCGGGTGCAGTTGCTGCCGGCCGCGGCGATCACCGGCACCCGGCCCCCTGCCGCCTCGAGGACGACCCGGAGAGCGCGGTCGCGCTCCTGCTCCGTCAGGGTCGGCCCCTCGCCGGTGGGGCCGCCGACCACCAGGCCTTCGGTGCCCTGCCCGACCTGCCAGGCGACGAGGTCGCCCAGGGCCCGCTCGTCGAGGCGGGTCCCGCCCGCCGCGAACGGCGTGACGAGGGCGGTGAGCGCGCCGCCGAGGCGGCGGGATTGCGCCCCGGTCACCGGACGAGGGCCAGGGAGAGGGGCGCGCTGGCGAGGCGCACCGCGTCGGGCCGGCGGCCGGTCTCGCCGGCGGCGTAATGCAGGGCGTCGCGGCAGGTGCGGAAGATCCCGCCGCCGAGGCCGTGGGTCTCGACGGCGAGCCAGTGGCCCTCGGGGCTCTGGCCGACCAGGAAGGCGAGGGGGAGACGGGCCGGGGCCGGCCGGGTGGCGTCCAGGTGGGACATCGGGGGAATGGGGTTCGCGCGGCCATCCCGTGGCCGCCCCCTCAAGGTGTCCCGGGCGCCGTCAAGGATCGAGGCGGCCGGTGCGGCGCCGGCATAAGGAACCCGTGGGATTTTGCCCGCAGGGCTCTGGGCTTCGCCTGCAGGGCTTGCGCGCGCGACAGCACGGCGATGCCCCCGCGGAGGACCGCGAGGGCGAGGACGAGACCGACGAGGAGGCGGATCAGGCCGCGGCCCGGCATGGCGGTCAGGGCCGCAGCGCGACCCGGCGGCTCTCGCCGACCGCCACGAGGTCGCACAGGCCCGCCGGGGCGTCGAGGCCGGCAAAGACCGGGGCGCCACCGTTCGCGCCGGTCTGCTGCACGGTCGCCCCGACGGCGAGCGGCGCGGCGATGCAGGCGAGGTCGCCGACGGTGTCGGACAGCCCGCCGCCCCGACCCCCCGCCTCCCTCGGCGCGGTGTCCGAGACCACCGCCCGGCCGAGCGCCCCGATGCCCCTGCCCCTGGTGACCCTGCGGAGAGCGGCGGTCGCCATCGGGAGCGGCACGCCCGACACGATCGGGACCCGCTTCGCGGCCGCGAGGCCGAGGTCTGCGCTCATCGTGCTCCCTCCCGGGCGGACCGCGATGGGCCGCGACGGCGTTCTCGTCCGCGCCCAGCCCTCCCGCGGGCGATGTTCAGGCAGGGGTCTCTGGGCAAGAGCCTTTCGGGACGGGAGCCTGGGGAACGCGGCGCGGGAGGTCCAAGTCAAAGGCTGAATGGGTCGATGCGCAAGCAGCATCGCCCAGAACCTGACAGATCGGCTGTTCGCATCGGTGCCGGGATCAGGAGGCGAGCCCGTAGACCGCGTCGCCGAGGCGGCGAAACACGCTGCCGCTGCCTTGCGCCCGCTTCCACAGCCGGGTGTTGAGGGCGGCGACGGGATCGTGGCCCGGCAGGGTCAGGCCGCGGGCGGCGAGCCGCTCCCAGATCTCGGCGGCGTGCATCGGCCGCCCGGCCCCGGCCAGGATCTCCTCGGCCGCCGCGATCAGCCGGCGGCCCTCCCGGCGCGCGGCGGCGCCGGCGGGCGCGGGCGGATCGACCCGGGGCCGGACCGGCACGGGCTCCGCGGCGGGCTCCTCCTGCGGAGGCTCGGACCAGGCCCGCGACGCCGGATCCGGGCGCGGCGGCTCCCCCGGGGCGGTCCGGGCCGGTTCGGCGACGGGGGCCTGACCCGGCCGGGCGAGGCGCCGGCCGAGATCGAGGTAGAGCTCGTGCTCGGCGATGGCCCGGTCGAGGGCGGCGCGCTGGCGCCGCAGGTCGTCCAGCCGGGCCTCCGTCTCCGCTTCCGACAGGAACATGCCGCCCCCTTGGAATAGTCCATATTCCCGGCATCCATTCCGTTGACGCCGGATTGTCGAGAATAGGAATGCTCCGTCAGAGTGCAAGCCCGATCTCGTCCATTCCGTGCGCATTCCACCGCGCGGCGGCCGTCGGGTGATCGTCCCTCACCTGTGGCGGGTCGGTGCCGGTCCGTTCGCGGTGTCCGACGGCTCCCGTACCCTCCCGGTCATCCCAAGGCCGCGCAGCGGAGCCCGGGATCCAGAACGACGGCCTCACAGGGATCGGTCGAACCTCGTGTCGCCTCATCCGCCTCTCACCCGCTGTCCGGGCCTGCCTGCGGCACTCCGCGCCCCGGTGCGCCACCCCGGAATGCGCCTGAGGCTTCAATTTTGTCGGGAAAACGGATGCGGCGCCCCGGGCCCACTTTCGGCGGCCATGGAATGAATGCGAAACATTCCATCGGTAAAACATGCCATTCTCGACGACCCTCCTGGTTCCGGGGCGCGGGGGCGGAGAACCCTGGACGGCGCGGCCGGTCGGCGGTGCGGGCGCCCTCCCCTCAGGCCGCCCCGGCCCCGGCGGCCGCCTTGCGGCGGGCGGGCTTCGGCGGCACCAGGAGGGCGCCGGGGTCGGTCGGCATCAGCTGCAGGCCGGCCTCGTCGAGGCTGATCGGCAGCTTCGGGAAGACCTCCTTGACGTGGGCGACGTCGGCCTTGAACGCCTGGCGGAAGCTCCGCAGGGAGGCATTGTCGGCGCCGAACTGCCGATGGACCGTGTCCCAGCTCAGGCGCAAGGGGCGCTGCAGGCTGCGCAGGCGGTAGCCGATCCAGAACAGCAGGTCGAGCTTGCGCGCCGAGCCCGAGAAGGCGCGGGCGGCCCGGATGTCGACCGGCAGGGCGTGCTGGACCAGGTTGTCGTAGAAATCCTGGTGGAACTGCACCGTCTTCGACCAGGCGAGGCCGTCCTGGCCGCCGCCGCGCCAGAGGTCGAGCTGGCGGAACGGCGGCATGGTGAGGGTCGAGGAGCGCGACTGCCCGTCCCAGAGGCCGATCTGCATCGTGCAGGCGGCCAGGCGATGCAGCTGCTCCTTGAACTGGCGGATGGTGCCGCGCTCGCCGCCGGTGACGGCGAAGCCCATCTCGCGCATGAAGCCCGACAGGCTGTCGGCGACCTCGATCGTCGGGCTGCGCTGGCGCACCGCCTCGGTGCAGAGATGCAGCAGCACCAGCCGGGCCTTGGGGCCGTAGGGCAGGCCCTGCAGCTCCATCTGGCCGGTCGCCGGGTTCTTGAGCCGCCCGGCCAGGATGCTGAGCGTGTTGCGGCCGTATTCCCGGAAGAATTCCCGCTCCTCGCCGGGGTCGCGGTAGGGCAGCCCGCAGAGCGCCAGCACGGAATGGATGTGCTGGATCGTGTCGGGCGTGACCGGCTCGGCCTCGATCACCATCCGGACCGCGTCGCGCCGGCGCTGGTCGCGCCCCATCGCGGCGCGGGTCTCCTGCCGGCGGCCGGCCTCCGCCCGCTCGGCGTCGCGCAGGGCCTGGCGGTGGGCGATGTGCTCGACGATGACCCCGAACAGGAAGCCGCCCCGGGCCGCCTCCAGCTCGGCCAGGAGGTCCTCGTCGTGGATCGCCGCGATCTTGGCCTCGATGCTCATGCCCGAAGAACTTGCCTGACGCTTGAGGCGGTGACGCGCCCCGCCCGCGGCGGGCCCGGATGATGCCTCAAGCCTTCATGCACGATTCCGCTCCCGGGATTCCGGGGCCGGGGCGGGTTATCCCAAGATTCCCACGACTCATCCCCGTTTTCCCGCCCGTTATCCCGCCGGTTATCCCGCGCCGGTGTCCGGGCCTGCCACCGGCGCGAGGCCGGCACGGAGCGCCAGGAGGACCGCCAGAGCCAGCGCCCGCCACGGGACCGCCCTCCCCCGCTCGCGGCTGTGGGCGGCCTGTGCACGGCCCTGTGGGCCGCCCGGCGACAGGCCTGTGGCCGGTCCGGGACCGGGCCTGTGGGCGAGGCGCGGACGGGCCGGGGGAAAGCCGGTGGGCGGATCGGCGCAGAGTTCGATACGGGGCCGTTTCGCGGGCCGGCCGGCCGCGCAGAGTCCGATACGCCGGGGCGATCCGAAACCGGCCGGATTCCGAGGGCTTGGCGGCGCATGATCGCCGAATCCGATGCGCGGCCACGCCGAATCCGATGCGCGAACCCCCGGAATCCCCGCAGAATCCGATGCGCGTCCCCGCAGAGTCGTATGCCGGTCCACGCAGAACCGTATGCGCAAGCACCCCGCAAACCCTTGTCAGAACGAGGGAACTCGCCTCTCCATATAATCCACATAACTGACTCTCTGAGAATCCATGACTGATAAGTCACCTATAGGCCGAGAGGACGTTCGTTTTGAAGAACGAAGGGCCGCACATCCGGGGCGGATTGGATACAATCGCCAGAGTTCTGGAATATAGGGAATAAACGAGGAATATCAGGCCCCTGCCCTGCCAGGACGGGAGCTTTCCCGCGACCGTGGCGGCGCCTATGAGCGGGCCTGAGGCGCCGGCGGACGCGGCGCGGGCGGAACGGCCGGACATGAGCACCACCCCGATCGCGCGGCTCCTCGGGATCATGGCGCGCCTGCGCGACCCGCAAGACGGCTGTCCCTGGGATCTGGCGCAGAGCCATGCCAGCATCGTCCCCTACACGATCGAGGAGGCTTACGAGGTCGCCGACGCGGTCGAGCGCGGCGACCCCGAGGACCTGCGCGACGAGCTCGGCGACCTGCTGTTCCAGGTCGTGTTCCAGGCCCGGATCGCCGAGGAGGCCGGCGCCTTCGGGTTCGACGACGTGGCCACCGCCATCGCCGACAAGATGGTGCGCCGCCATCCCCACATCTTCGGCGACGCCCGCGACCTGGATCAGGCCGCGGTGAACGCGCAATGGGCGGCGATCAAGGCGCAGGAGCGCGCCGAGAAGGCGAGGCGCGCCGCGCAGGCCGGGACCGGCCGGAGCGCGCCGCAGGGCACTCTGTCCGGCGTGCCGCTCGCGCTCCCCGCCCTCTCCCGGGCGGAAAAAATCTCCCGCAAGGCGGCCTCGGTCGGCTTCGACTGGCCGGACGCCGCGGAGGTGATCGCCAAGGTGCGGGAGGAGACCGACGAGGTGGCGCAGGCGCTGGCCGGCGAGGGCCCGGAGGCGGTGGCCGAGGAGATCGGCGACCTCTTGTTCTCGGTCGCCAACCTCGCCCGCCACGCGGGCGTCGATCCGGAGGAGGCCCTGCGGCGGGCGAACCGGAAGTTCCAGCGCCGCTTCTCCGCGATGGAGGCGGAGGTGACGAAGGACGGCCGCACCCTGCCGGAAGCCGGGCTCGCCGCCATGGAGGCGGCCTGGGCCGCGGTGAAGCGGCGCGAGGGCTGAGGGCGGCGCACCGATGAGGGGGCGGCCGATCCGACCCGGCCGTCGACGTCGAAACCCCTCGGCTACGCCGTCACCGGCGGGGTTCCGGGCTCTGCCTGCTCGCCGGGGGCGTGCCGGAGCCTTGCACCTTCATGCACAAGCGACCGTGAGCCGACCGGCGGACCGTGCCCTGACAAAAGTTTGAACGGCAGATCGCTTGCGCGCAATCGAATTCCGGTGTCACCCTCGTGTCGGCCGAATCGGTGTCACGGGCCGGCGCGGCGTGTGAGCGAAGCCGAAATCCGCATCGCAAGAGCGATCGCCGCGTGATCGCCGACCAGCGATCACCGTGTGATCGCCGGAACAGCGATCACGCCGTGATCGCCGGAACAGCGGTCGATCGGATCTCGTACCAGGGGATGACCGACGATGACCCACGCCAGAATCCAGACCCAGGTCCAGACCAAGGTCCGGCGCTCCCTGAGCGGGTGCGCGCTCCTCGGCGCCGCGCTGCTCGCCGCCGCCGCGCCCGCTTCGGCGCAGGGCGCCCCGCCCCAGGACGCCGCGTCCACGGCCGAGCAGACCATCGCCACGATGACCAAGATCTTCGGCGACCACCCGGGCAAGCGCTCGAACCACGCCAAGGGCGTGGTGGTGGAGGGCCGCTTCACCGCCTCGAAGGAGGCCGCTTCCTTGAGCAAGGCGAGCGTCTTCTCCGGCGCCGCGGTGCCGGTGACGGCGCGCTTCTCCGACTCGACCGGCGTGCCGCAGATCCCGGACGGCGCGCCCGACGCCAACCCGCACGGCCTGGCGATCAAGTTCAAGCCCGCCGACGGCTCCGAGATGGACGTCGTCACGAACTCCCTGAAGTTCTTCCCCGTGGCGACCGGCGAGGAATTCCGCGATCTCCTGGTGGCGATCACCCGGAGCGGCCCGGACGCACAGAAGCCCACCCCGGTCGAGCAGTTCATGGCGGCGCACCCGGCGGCCCCGAAGGCGCTGGCCACCGCCAAGACCCCGTCGAGCTTCGGCCGCCAGACCTACAACGGCGTCAACGCCTTCGTGCTGGTGGACGCCGCCGGAAAGCGCAATCCCTTCCGCTACCGCATCGTGCCGGTGGCCGGCGAGGAGCTCCTGAGCGCCGAGGACGCCAAGGCCAAGGGCCCGAACTACCTCCTCGAGGAGATGCCGGCCCGCCTCGCCCAGGGCCCGGTCGCGTTCCGGGTGCTCGCCCAGATCGCGCAGGCCGGCGACGCGACCAAGGACTCGACGATCCCCTGGCCGGAGGACCGCCGCCTCGTCGATCTCGGCACCCTGACCCTGACCCAGGCGGTGCCCGACAGCGAGAGCGCCGAGAAGGCGCTCCTGTTCATGCCCAACAACCTGCCGGACGGCGTCGAGGTCTCGGACGACCCGCTGATCGACGCTCGGGTGCAGGCCTACGCGATCTCGTTCGGGCGCCGCTCGCAGTGAGCGGGAGCGCGGCCCGGGTTCGCCCGGGCCGCGCGTTTCCTCTACGCCGCCTCCCGCGCCGGGGGCCGGATGCGATCGATCGCGGCCCCGATCCGCCGCTGCGCACACCGCAGGTCGTGATCGCCCTGGAGGTTGATCCACACCTGCGGGTTCATGCCGAAACAGCGCCCGAGCCGAAGCGCCGTGTCGGCCGTCACCGGTGTCTCCTCCCGCACGATCCGCTCGATCCGCGTACGCGGCACGCCGCAGGCCTTGGCGACGGCGTAAGCGGTGAGCGCGAGCGGCACCGTGAATTCCTGGCGTAAGATCTCCCCTGGATGGAGCGGCGGGAGCAGGTCGTCGGTTTCCAGTTCGATCGCCATGGGGCGCTCCCGTCACGATTGATGTCGATCGCTCGACAGGCTCGACAGAACTGACATCCGCAGCGTCATTCCGGGGCCGCGCAGCGGAGGCGCGGACCCGGTGAGTTTGACAGGATCGCACGATCTCTCCCGGCCCGGGAGACCGCCGTTGCCGTGCTCACCTCACACCGCTACTCCACCGCCATGACCCCCTTCCTCAAGGCCAATGCCCGCTGGCTCGCGGCGGGGTTCCTGCTCCTGTTCTGTGGCTGCTTCGGCCAGACCTTCGTGGTCGCGCTGTCGGGCGGGGCGATCCGGCGGGAATTCGGGCTGTCGGACGGGGCGTTCGGGACGCTCTATGCCGGCGTCACCCTGGCCTCGGCGGCGGCGCTGGCGGGGCTCGGCGGCCTGCTCGACCGCTGGCCGGCGTCGCGGGTGGTGAGCCTCGCGGCCGGCCTCCTGGCGGCCGGCGCCGCCGGACTCGGCGTAAGCCAGAACCTCCTGGTCCTCGCCCCGAGCCTCTTCCTGCTCCGCCTCGCCGGCCAGGGGCTGATGCTCCAGACCGCCTACACGCTCCTCGGGCGCTGGTTCTCGGCCGAGCGCGGGCGGGCGGTGTCGCTCGCGGCGACCGGGCTCAATGCCGGCCAGGCCTGCCTGCCCCTCGCCTTCGTGGCGGCGACCTCACTCCTCGGCTGGCGCGGCGCCTGGCTCGGGATCGCCATGCTCCTCGTCCTCGTCGCCCTGCCGCTGGCCCGGCACCTCGTGCGGCGCGAACGCGTGCCGGCGGCGACGGATCCCGCAGGCCCGGGCGAGAGCGGGCGGTCGGCGACGCGCGCCCAGGCCCTCGCCGACCCGTATCTCTACGGGCTGCTGCTGGCGATGCTGCCGCCCTCCTTCATCAGCAACACGATCTTCTTCCACCAGGTGCACCTCGCCGAGAGCCGGGGCTGGCCGCCGGAGGTGCTGGCCGCCGCCTTCCCGCCCTACGCGGCCGCGACCCTCGTTTTCCTGCTGGTGGCCGGCCGCCTCGTCGACCGGTTCTCGGCTCTGGCGCTGCTGCCTGTCTACCTGGTGCCGTTCGGGCTCGCCTGCCTGATCCTCGGCGGGGTCGGGGCGCCGTGGGCCGCCTTCGCCTTCATGCTGCTCTACGGCGTCACCGACGGGATCTCGCTCACCCTGTTCGGCGCCCTCTGGCCGGAGGTCTACGGCACCCGCCATCTCGGGGCGATCCGCGGCGCCATCGTGGCGATCATGGTGCTCGGCACGGCGCTGGGCCCCGGCCTGTCGGGCCTGCTCATCGATGCCGGCGTGCCCTTCACCGGGATCGTGACCGGGATGGGCGTCTACTGCTTAGGTGTCTCGGGCGCGTTCTGCCTGGTCCGGCGCCGGATGACCGCGCATCTGCGGGAGCGTCGATTCGAGGCCCTGGCGGCGTGACGTCGGGGCCTGGCATCGGGAGCATCCTCTGCCTCCCACGCTCCACCTCAGGATGAGGTCGAGGGTGGGAGAAGGAAACCAGTCGAGCCGGCTTCGGAAGAACTCTACCGCTTCGGCCAAGACCAGGACGGCGGGTCGTGGTCGGGGGCCAGGGTCTCGCCCAGCCGCTTCTCGAGGGTGACGCGGGCGGCGCCCTGCCGCTCCAAGGCCGCCACCAGGGCCGCGGCGTGCGACACCACCAGGACCTGCGTCGTCTCCGAGGCCCGCGCGATCAGGCCGGCGAGCGGCGCCAAGAGGTCGGCGTGCAGGCTGGTCTCGGGCTCGTTGAGGACCATCAGGTCGGGCGGGCGCGGCGACAGGAGCGCTGCCGCCAGCAGGATGTAGCGCAGGGTCCCGTCCGAGAGCTCGGCCCCGCGCAACGGGCGCAGGAGCCCGTGCTGGCGCAGTTCGAGGGAGAAGCTGCCGTCGCTGCTCGCGGCCGACAGGGTCGAGCCCGGGAAGGCCTCCGCGATGGTCTCCTCGAGGGCGTCGCGGTCGCCGATCTCGATGATGGTCCGGATCGCCGCCGCGACGTCGGCGCCGTCACCGGCCAGCACCGGCGTGCGGGTGCCGATCTGCGGCCGGCGGGCCGGCGCGTCCCGGTCGGTGCGGAAATGGTCGTAGAAGCGCCAGGCCCGCATCCGCTCGCGGAGCACCAGCACCTCGAGGGCGTCGCGGGGATCGGCGCCGTGGGTCATCAGGCTGTCGAAGGCGGGCAGATCGCGCAGGGCCTCGGTCCAGGTGCCGGTACCGTCGCGCAGGCGCAGCAGGGGCCCGCGGCGCTCGGCGAAGACGTTCGCTCGCCCGATGAGCGGCCCGGTCCAGACGGACTCCGCCTTGATCTCGGGATCGTGCGAGAAGAACGTACCCGCGTCGGACGGCGCCGGCAGGCCGAGCGCGATGGCGTAGCCGTAATCGTCGTCCGAGAAGCCGAGCTTCAGCTCTACGGGATTGCGCCGCACCGTGCCCTCGACCCGCCGGGCGCCGGACAGGACCTGGCGCCCGAACGTCTCCGGCCCCGCCCACAGGGCCGAGGAGAAGCCGCCTTCGTGCGCGAGCGACGGGATTGCCCGCCCCTGCGCAACCTCGGCGAGGAGCCGAAGCGCACGGTAGAGGCTCGACTTGCCGCTGCCGTTCGCCCCCGTCACCACCGTCAGCCGGTCGAGGCCGAGGACGAGGTCGCGCAGGGAGCGGTAGCCGGAGACGGCGAGGCGGTGGATGGGCACGGGCGCTCGCCGTCGCCTCAGGGCACGACGAGGGTGAGACCGTCCGCCGCCACCGTGGCCAGGGCGCCGGGCGGCTGAGCGAATTCGACCTCGCAGGCGGCGCCGTCGCGCCAGATGCCGACGATCGTGCCCTCGGTTCCGGCGGGGATCGCGTCGCCGTCGCCGGTCGTGACGGGGATGGTCACCAGGACGCCGTCGAGATCGCGGAACTGCGACTCTCCTTCACCGCGTCGCGCACAGGACATCGGATCAGTAGGTGAATGCGAACCTTTCATCGCCGATCATCCCTTCGCCGCGTCCTTTGCTGTGACCCGGGCCGAGAAGCGATTGGGTTGATGCCATCGAGAAGGTCCCGGTCCTGCCGTCGGAGCAGCGCACGCTGCCTTCGCCGCCAGAGAATCCATGCTTGTACGAACCGCGACATTCGAGGCCGTCTTTCGCCTTGAACGTGATCCACGAGCCATCGAGGCAGCCCGAGAGCGGCCGGCCGCTCGCGGAGATGCCTTCCATCCTCGTGAGGAAGCTGCAGGCGCCGGCACTCACGCACAGTCCCGCCGTGACGATCATGAGCGGCCATTGGCCGAGGATGGTCATGCGCGGTGCTCGTTCCCCGAATCGGTGGCGATGGACATCGCCACCGTACGATCGCGAGCTTACGCGCGTCACGTTCACAAAACAGGAATTTCGTTCGCCGTCCGACACTCGAACGTCGTCCGGCAGGCTAGAGGGCGACCCATCGCGACCGCCCGGGAGGCCTACGCGCTCCCCCGCAACCGCCGCGCCGCCCCGAACCGGTTGAGGAAGCGCGGCTCCTTCTCGGGCGCGACCCGGACCACCAGATGCAGCGCGCCGGCGGCGTCCTCGCGGCGGTCGAGGACCTCCGCGTTCTCGTAGAGCCAGTGCAGCTCCGCGCCCTGCGCCGGCTCCAGGATCACCGCGAAGCTCGTGCGGCTCTCGGCGATGCGGGCCTCGATCCGGGCCATCAGGCGGTCCATGCCCTCGCCGGTCAGCGCCGAGATCAGGACCGGCTTGGGCGCCGCCTTCGTCCCGTCGCCGTTCGGCCGGCTCAGGTTGAGCAGGCGCTCGCGCTCCGCCTCGTCGAGGAGGTCGGCCTTGTTCCAGACCTCGATGATGCGGCCGGCATCGGGCGCGATGCCGAGCTCGGCGAGCACCTGCGCGACGTCGGCGCCCTGCGCCTCCGCGTCCTCGTGGGCGATGTCCCGGACGTGGAGCAGGATGTCGGCCTCGATCACGTCCTCGAGCGTCGCCCGGAAGGCGGCGATCAGCATGGTGGGCAGGTCCGAGATGAAGCCGACGGTGTCGGACAGGATCGCGGTCTCGCCGTGCGGCAGCTTGATCGCCCGGGCGGTCGGGTCGAGGGTGGCGAACAGCATGTTCTCCGCCAGCACCTCGGCCTGGGTCAGGCGGTTGAACAGGGTCGACTTGCCGGCATTGGTGTAGCCGACGAGCGCCACGATCGGGTACGGCACCCGGCGCCGGGAGCGGCGGTGCAGGCCGCGGGTGCGGGTGACGGTCTCGAGCTCGCGCTCGATCCGGGTCATCCGCTCCTGGATCATCCGCCGGTCGGCCTCGATCTGGGTCTCGCCCGGGCCGCCGAGGAAGCCGAAGCCGCCGCGCTGGCGCTCGAGGTGGGTCCAGGAGCGCACGAGCCGGCTGCGCTGGTAGGCGAGATGCGCGTGCTCGACCTGCAGCGTGCCCTCGCGGGTCGAGGCGCGGCGCCCGAAGATCTCCAGGATCAGGCCGGTGCGGTCGATGACCTTGACGCCCCACGCCTTTTCCAGGTTGCGCTGCTGCACCGGCGAGAGCGCGCAATCCATCACCACGAGGCGGATCCCTTCCGCCTCGATGCGCCCGCCGATCTCCTCGACCCGGCCCTTGCCGAGATAGGTCGAGGGCCGGATCTGCTGGATGGCGACGAGGAGCCTGTCGGCCACGTCGAGCTCGATCGCGGCGGCCAGGCCCACCGCCTCGTCGAGGCGGGCGACCGGCGGGCGGGGCTCGCCGGCATCGCGCCGGGTCTGGTAGGGGCCGATCACCAGCGTGCGGGTCTCGGCCGCGATCGCGGCCTCCGGCTCGGCCTGGCGCTGCAGGCGGATCTCGCCCGGTGTCCGCGGTTCCATCGTGTCTCCGGCTGCTCCCGCAGATCCGGGAGTCCATCGGACAGAGGTTGGATGAGGGTGTGCGAGAATCAAGCGGCGGGACGCGCGCCCGGCCCGGGAATCGCGGTCCCGGCCGTCAAAAGACAGGCTCAGCAGCAGGCCGCCAAAAGCAGGCCGCTGGAAAAACAGGCCGCTCTGGGCGGCCTGGACACTGGCATGGGTGCGGGCCTGGATCCCGCAGGTCTGGGAGCCGCGCGGGCGGATGCGTCGCGCGTTCGGCCGAATCAGGCCTTCTCGGCCCCCTCCTCGCCCTGCTCGAACAATTGCACGGGATGGCCCGGCATGATCGTCGAGATCGCGTGCTTGTAGACGAGCTGCGAGTGCCCGTCGCGCCGCAGAAGCACGCAGAAGTTGTCGAACCAGGTCACGACACCCTGCAACTTCACGCCGTTGACCAGGAAGATCGTCAACGGAATCTTGTTCTTGCGAACGTGATTGAGGAAGGTGTCCTGCAGATTCTGAGCGCGTTCGCCCGCCATTCTTCTTGTCCTTTGAACCCGCTGCCAGTCCTGTTGACGGGTCGGTCCGTGTTGTTGTGCTGCGGGAGGCGCGGCGCGCCGCCCCGGGAACCGGCCGCCCCATTACACGGTGAAGCTCGCCCGGGCGCAAGGGCAGACTGGCCGCGGGGGGATCCCCGGGCCGCGAAACCTGCCGCGTCCGGCCGTGCCCGCGATCCTGTCGCGTCCCGGCCACAGCCCCGTCTAGCAGACGAGCCCCGCGCTTGGCACCCTCAAATGCCGGGCCCCGGTCTCCTGCCCGCGACGACCCGCCTCACGCGCCGATGCCGAGCGACTTGAGCTTGCGGTGCAGGGCCGAGCGCTCCATGCCGATGAACTCGGCGGTGCGGGAGATGTTGCCGGAGAAGCGGGCGATCTGCGCCACCAGGTACTCGCGCTCGAAGATCTCGCGGGCCTCGCGGAGCGCCAGGCTCATCAGCTTCTCGCCGCCGGCGCCGCTCGGGGTGGTGGGCACGAGCGCGCCGACCTCGCTCGGCAGCATCTCGGTCGTGACCTCGGTCTCGGGGTCGCCCTGCGTCAGGATCATCAGCCGCTCGACGTTGTTGCGCAGCTGCCGGACGTTGCCGGGCCAGTCGTGCGACTGCAGCACCGCCATGGCGTCGGCGGCGATGCGCCGCTGCGGCAGGCCGGTGGCGGCCGAGATCTGCTCCATGAAGAACGAAATCAGCTCCGGCACGTCCTCGCGCCGCTCGGCGAGCGACGGCACCCGGATCGGCACCACGCTCAGGCGGTGGAAGAGGTCCTCGCGGAAGCGGCCGCCGGCGATCTCCTCGGCGAGGTCGCGGGACGAGGACGAGATGATCCGCACGTCGACATGGACCCGGGTGGTGCCGCCGACGCGCTGGAAGTTCTGGTCGACGAGGACCCGCAGGATGCGGTTCTGGGTCTCGCGCGGCATGTCCGCGACCTCGTCGATGTAGAGGCTGCCGCCATGGGCCTCCTCCAGCGCCCCGACCCGGCGCGGGCGGCCGTCCTGGGCCTCGACCCCGAACAGCTCGGCCTCCATCGTCTCGGGCGTGATCGTGGCGGCGTTGATCACCACGAAGGGCCCGCTCGCCCGCGAGGAGGCGGCGTGGATGGTGCGGGCCGAGAGCTCCTTGCCGGAGCCGGGCGCCCCCGAGATCATCACCCGGGCGTTGGTGGGCGCCACCCGCTCGACGGTCTGGCGCAGCTGGTTGGCGGCGACGGACGCGCCGACGATCCGGCTCGCCTGGCCGGAGCGGGCCTTGAGGTCGCGCACCTCGCGCTTGAGCCGCGAGGCCTCGAGCGCCCGCTCGGCCACCAGGATCAGCCGGTCGGCCTTGAACGGCTTCTCGATGAAGTCGTAGGCGCCCGCCTTGATCGCCGAGACCGCGGTCTCGATGTTGCCGTGGCCCGAGATCATCACCACCGGCAGGTCGGGCGCCTGGGCCTTGATGACGTCGAGCACCTGCAGCCCGTCGAGGCGCGAGCCCTGGAGCCAGATGTCGAGGAAGACGAGGTGGGGACGGCGCGCCTCGATCGCCGCCAGGGCTTCGTCGGAGGAGCCGGCGGTGCGGGTGCGGTGGCCCTCGTCGTCCAGGATGCCGGCGACGAGCTCGCGGATGTCGGCCTCGTCATCGACGATGAGAATGTCGGCGCTCATGGCTCAGGGCCTCCCCGCGATGCGGGTGGCAGGCCTGACGGCCCCGCACCCCGTGCTGTGTCGCATGTGGCTGTGTCGAATCGGGCGGTGACGCGTGTGGCGGCGTCGCGGGTGCCGGTCCCGGCGGCGGGCCGGGCCCCTCACGCGGCGGGCTCCGGCGCGGGCGCCGGCCGCACCGGCCGGGCCGAGCCGCCGCCCGCCGGCTCGTCGCGGCGCACCTCCCTCAGGACCCGCATCCGCACCTGCCCGCCGCGCCCGCGCGGGTTGTCGTTCAGCTCGATGCCGCCGCCGTGCTCTTCCAAGACCTTGCTCACGATCGCCAATCCGAGGCCGGTGCCCCCCTCGCGGGTCGTCATATAGGGTTCGAGCAGCCGCTGGCGCCCTTCGGCCGGAAATCCCTTGCCGGTATCGGTGATCTCGATCACGGCGGCCTCGCCCTCCTCGTAGAGGCGCACCGCCACCAGGCTCTCGCCGCGCGTGTCTTCCGGCACCGCCTGCACCGCCTCGACGGCGTTCTTGAGGATGTTGGTGACCGCCTGCGACAGGAGCCTGGTGTCGAAGGCGGCGCTGACGCGGGCGTCGCCCTCCTCCAGCGTGAAGGTCACGTCGGGATGGGCCACCCGCATCATGAACAGGTTCTGCTTCACGATCTCGGTCAGGTCGTTGCGGGCGATCGCCGGCTTGGGCATCCGGGCGAAGGACGAGAACTCGTCCACCATCCGCTTGATGTCGTCGACCTGGCGCACGATCGTGGCGACGCACTGCTCGAACACCTCCTTGTCGGCGGTGATCACCTTCCCGTACTTGCGGCGGATGCGCTCGGCCGAGAGCTGGATCGGGGTCAGCGGGTTCTTGATCTCGTGGGCGATGCGGCGGGCGATGTCGGCCCAGGCCGAGGTGCGCTGGGCCGTGACAAGGTCGGTGATGTCGTCGAGGGTGACGACGTAGCCGCGGTCGCCGTCCGGCGACTGCTCGCTCGTCGTGCGCACGTCGATGGTGCGCTCGCGGCCGTTGCGGGCGATCTGGATCTGCTGCTGGGTCGGGCGCGCGCGGGAATCCCCCGGCAGGGCGCCGAGCTCCGGCATCACCGCCT
Source organism: Methylobacterium nonmethylotrophicum (assembly GCF_004745635.1). Classification (GTDB taxonomy): domain Bacteria; phylum Pseudomonadota; class Alphaproteobacteria; order Rhizobiales; family Beijerinckiaceae; genus Methylobacterium; species Methylobacterium nonmethylotrophicum. The sequence goes on from NZ_SRLB01000012.1 coordinate 216,778, forward strand.
CGAGGGGCCTGCCGACGAGGTCCGCCGCGGCGCGCCCGAGCACGCGCTCGGCGGACGGATTGGCGATGGTGATGACCCCGCGCCCGTCGACGCCGATGACGCCGGCCGGCACCCCGGCCAGCACCGCCTCGGTGAAGCGGCGGCGGCTGTCGATCTGCTCGCTCTGCTCGATCAGCGTGGCGCGCTGGCGGCTGAGCTCCTGCGTCATCTTGTTGAAGCTCTCGCCGAGGTGCTGCAGGTCGCCCTCGGTCTTCCGGAACGGCACCTGGGCGTAGTAGTTGCCGGAGGCCACCTGGTCGGCGGCGTTGATCAGCCGGCGGATCGGCGCCACGAAGCGGTTGGCGAAGTTGAGCCCGAACCACACCGCCGAGAGGAGCGCGATCAGCGCGATCAGCGCGAACATCGTCGCGAAGGCGATCTGCACGCTGCGCCGCCCGGCATCGATGGTCAGGAACTCGGTCGCGGCGGCCCGCGACACGCCCGGGAACTCGACCGCGAGCCGCGTCACCTCGCGCTCGACCAGCAGGAAGGCGTCGTCGTAGGCCGGCAGCCGCATCAGCGTGCCGAAGACCCGCCCCTCCCGCGGCAGCAGGCAGGTGGCGTCGGCGGATTTCGCCGCCTCCTCGAAGTCGCTGGCCGAGGGCAGCGGCGGGTCCTTCAGCACGTCGATATTGGCCCGCGCCACCGTCTCGGTCGGCGAGCGCATGATCCGGGCGATCGGCAGGCCGAGCGAGGCGGCCCGGGCGGTGAGGAAGCTCTCGAACCAGGCCCGCTCGACGTCGAAGGCGGGGCGCGCCCGGGTGAGGTCGTCGGAGAGGATGCGGGCCTCGCGGGCCAGGCTCTGGCACTGGTTGGTCAGGTAGGCGTCGGCAACGTCGACCGACATCAGCACGACGTTGCGCATCCGGTCCGAGAACCAGGGCGACAGGCCGCGCTCCAGGGTGATCGACGCCACCACGGCGAGCAGCACCGTCGGCAGGGTGGCGATCAGGCTGAACAGGCCGACGATGCGGGTGTGCAGCCGGGCGACGGCCGCGTTGGTGCGGCGCGCCCGCAGGAAGACGCGCGCCTCCCAGGCGATGACCACGACGAGCAGCAGCACCAGGGCGACGTTGCTGAGCAGCAGCGCCACCACCACCGTGTGGGTCGGCGCGATCGCGGTGGCGCCGACCAGGATCAGGAAGGTGGCGAGCGCCAGCGCCAGGGCGACGATGACCGTCAGGGCGCCGAACCAGCCCGGACCCCGCGGCGGGGCGTCCGGGACCGGCCCCGGCCGGGTCGATCCGGGCGGGACCGATCCGGAACCTGGGCCGGCCGCGCCGGAGGGAAGCGCCGAATCCCGGGGGCGTCGTGTGAACAGCATCCGTGGTGCAAGGCCACTACAGTGTGGCGAAATTAATACGGATGCCGGCGCGGCGGCAATCAGTGTCGCCGGCCGCGCGCAGGGTCGCCGGCGGCGAGCGGGCCCGCTCCGGCTCGCCGCGTCGCCCCCCGGCCGGTCGGCCGGGAGCCCCGCGCGCGGCGCGCCCTCAGGCCGCCTGCGTCGAGCGCGGACGGCGGATCACGGGCTTCTGGCCGAGCCCGATGCTCTTGGCGAGCTCGGAGCGCTGGGCGGCGTAGTTGGCCGCCACCATCGGGTAGTCCGGCGGCAGGCCCCATTTCTGGCGGTAGGCCTCCGGGGTGAGCCCGCGCCCGGCGAGGTGGCGCTTGAGCGTCCGGTACCGGCGCCCGTCCTCCAGGCTGATCAGGTAATCGGGCGTGACGGTCTTCTTGATCGGCACGGGCGGGGTCAGCCGCTCCGGCTCCGCCGGAGCGGCCGTGCCGAGGCGGGCCACCGCCTCGTGGACGCTGCGGATCAGGCTCGACAGCTCGCCGACCGGCACGCTGTTGTTCGACACGTAGGCCGACACAATGTCGGACACCAAGCCAATCATCTGAGGCGTTTCGACGTGGTCAGCTGAACTCATTGCGGTCCTCGATAAGTGCGGGCCCCCGTCCGAGGTGATGGATGTTACGCCAGTTCCCGTCAACCGCAAGGTGTCCGGATTAACATAAGAGACGGATCTGCTTTAGGCGGCCCTGGTTCCGTAACGTCATTGTTTCTGGGCGGTTCGGCGCGCCGTGGCGGCCGGCCGCCGGCGCCGGGCCGGACCGCGGCACCGCCATGCTGCCGAAAAGATCTTTTCACGACAAGACCTTGCGCCGGAAGCCGGCGCTGCGGGGCGCGCCGTCGGCCCGGATTTCGGGCCGCCCGCCGGGGCGCGGGGTGCCCCGTCGATCATCACTTAATAATGACTAAAAACTGCGATCCAATACGTTCCCCCCTTGCTGTCCGGCCCGCAGACAACCAATCCAGGCATCCGCGTGCCACCCGGCGCGACCGGCCTTGACCGTCAGTAAGCTTCTTGCGGCGCAGCGATCGGATCGGCGCGGCACGCCGTGCAGAGACGTTCAGCAGTTTATCAGCGTAATGCGAAATATTTAACGCAAAAATACGCTCGGTATGACTATGATTCAAATGGATTGGACGCCGGAAGAACATCCTGGTTGGCTGCGAATTCCCTGCAACATCGGGGATGCTGTCGCCCGGGACCGCGTTCGGGCACCGGTGCGGCGCAGGAAGGGGGCGCGCCGGGTCGCGCGGCCGCGCCGTCCGGCAGGCCAAAAACGGACCAGTCCGGCCCGCTGCCGCGTCGTCCTTGCCGAATTGTCCTGTGAGTATCCCGCAGAACGCCGCCGGCAGGAGGGCGGCACGCACGGATGTGCGGAAATGCCGCACGTGCCGGGATCGGTTGTCCACGCTCCAGCCGGCACCGCCCGGCCCGGGGCGCGATGCTCAGCGGGGGGTACGGAAGACCTGGAGGTCGAGGTCGCGCACCTTCTTGCGCAGGGTGTTGCGGTTCACCCCCAGGAGCTCCGCGGCCCGGATCTGGTTGCCGCGGGTCGCCGCGAGCGCCGCGCCGATCAGCGGGCCCTCGATCTCGCGCAACACCCGGTGGTAGAGGCCGGGCGGCGGCAGGGTGTCCCGGTAGCCGGAAAAGTACTCCGACAGGTGCCGCTCCACCGCCGCCGACAGCCCCTCGGCCTCCCCCCCGCCCTTGCGGGCGCCGCCCTGCGCCGGCGCGGCCAGAGGCAGGGTGTCGAGCTCGGCCTCGATCACCGGGCCGGTGATCGTCTCCTGGGGGTAGAGCGCCGCGAGGCGCCGGACCAGGTTCTCGAGCTCGCGCACGTTGCCGGGCCAGCGGTAGCGCTTGAGCTTCTCCATCGCGTCGCCGTCGAGCTGCTTGCGCGTCAGGCCCTCGCGCTCGACCAGCACGAAGAAGTGGCGCACCAGGTCCGGCACGTCCTCGGCCCGCTCGCGCAGGGCCGGCAGGCGCAAGGGCACGACGTTGAGGCGGAAGAACAGGTCCTCGCGGAAGATGCCCTGCTGGATCGAGACCCGAAGGTCCTTGTTCGTCGCCGCGATGATCCGGACGTTGGTCTTGATCGGCACGCGGCCGCCGACGGTGGTGTACTCGCCCTGCTGCAGCACGCGCAGGAGCCGGGTCTGGGCCTCCATCGGCATGTCGCCGATCTCGTCGAGGAACAGCGTGCCTCCCTCGGCCTGCTCGAACCGGCCGGCCGAGCGCGCGGTGGCGCCGGTGAAGGCCCCCTTCTCGTGGCCGAACAGCTCGGACTCGATCAGGTCGCGGGGGATCGCCGCCATGTTGACCGGCACGAAGGGACCCGCCCGGCGCCGTCCGTAATCGTGCAGCGCGCGCGCCACCAGCTCCTTGCCGGTGCCGGATTCGCCGGTGATCATCACCGTGAGGTCGGTCGGCATCAGGCGCGCGAGCGAGCGGTAGATCTCCTGCATCGCCGGCGAGCGGCCGACGAGGGGGATGTCCTCGTTCTCGGGCGCCGCGCCCGGGGCCGCGTGGCCGCGCGGGCGCGACAGGGCGCGTCCGACGATCGCGGTCAGCTCCTTCAGGTCGAAGGGTTTCGGCAGGTACTCGTAGGCGCCGCGCTCGGAGGCGCGGATCGCCGTCATGAAGGTGTTCTGCGCGCTCATCACGATGATCGGCAGGTCTGGCCGCACCCGCTTGATCCGCGGCAGGAGGTCGAAGGCGTTCTCGTCCGGCATCACCACGTCGGTGATGACGAGGTCGCCCTCCCCTTGCGCCACCCAGCGCCACAGGGTGGCGGCGTTGCCGGTCGAGCGCACCTCGTAGCCGGCGCGCGACAGCGCCTGGTTGAGCACGGTGCGGATGGCGGCGTCGTCGTCCGCCACGATGATGTGTCCGTTCGGCATGTGCTCACTCGGTACGAGGCTGGATTGGTGCGAGGCTCACTTGGCGGGGGCTACTCGGCGTCGGCGGAGGATTCGCGGCCGTCGCGGGCATGCGACATCGGCAGGAGGACCCGGAAGGTGGTGCGGCGGGGGGCGGGGTCGCATTCGACGATGCCGCCGTGGTCGCCGACGATCTTGGCGACGAGGGCGAGGCCGAGGCCCGACCCTTGCGCCTTGGTGGTGACGAAGGGGTCGAACAGGTCCGGCAGCAGCTCGGCCGAGACGCCCGGGCCGTTGTCGCGCACCGCGACCTCGATCGGCAGGCTGACCCGCTCGCGCGAGCCCGGCACCTGGAGGCGAAGCCCCGTGCGGAAGGCGGTCGAGAGGGTGATCTCGCCGTCGACCGCGTCGGCGCCGATCGCCTCGGCGGCGTTCTTGACGAGATTCAGGATGACCTGGATCAGCTGGTCGCGGTTGCCGAGCACCGGCGGCAGGGACGGGTCGTAGTTCTCGACGAAGCGGATGTGGCGGGCGAAGCCCGACTGGGCCGAGCGCTTCACCTGATCGAGGACGCCGTGGACGTTGACGGGCCCGCGCTCGACCGGGCGCTCGTCGCCGAACAGCTCCATCCGCTCGACGATGCGCACGATGCGGTCGGATTCGTCGCAGATCAGCCGGGTCAGCAGCCGGTCGTCCTCGGTGCCGGACTGCTCGAGGAGCTGGGCGGCGCCCCGGATGCCGGCGAGCGGGTTCTTGATCTCGTGGGCGAGCATGGCGCCGAGCGCCACCATCGAGCGCGCGGCCCCGCGATGGGTGAGCTGGCGGTTCATCTTGTCGGCGATGGTGCGCTCCTGGAGCATCAGCACCACGAGGTCGTCGTCGAGATGGGTCGCGAACACGTCGACGCTGCGCTCGATGCCGGTGCGGGGCGAGGCCAGCTCGACCCGGTACTCGCTGACGCTGGCCCGGCGCCGCCGCACCTCGTTGACGAGGGCGATGATCGGCGAGGAGAACGGGATGATGTCGCGCAGGCGCTGGCGCTGCATCATCCGGCGCGAGTAGTCGAAGAAGTGCTCCGCCGCCATGTTGACCTGGAGGATGCGCTCGTCCGGGCCGATGGTCAGGACGGGCAGCGGCAGGGCGTTGATGATCATCTCGCTCGTCGGCGCGCTCATCGGGCTCGGGCTCTTGCTCGGGCTTCTGGCCGGCGCTCTCCCGGGACGGGCGCGGGAGGCAGGGGGTGCGGGCGCATCGCTCATCCTCATGCGGCCCGCGTTGCGGGCCGTGCGGCCTGAGACTCAGGCCGTGCGGCCTGCTGCGCAGACCGGGCGACCGGTGCCTCGAAGGCGCGCCGCAGGAGCCGCGCGGCCTCGGCCGGGTCGGTGGTGGTGACGAGCCGGGCCCGCTCGGACGGGTCGAGCCCGCCGGCATGGTCGGCATAGGCCGCCAGGTGCTTGCGGGCGTGGCGCACGCCCATCCGGGCGCCGTAGAGGGCGATCAGGCCCTCGTAATGCTCGGCGGCGAGCTCGGCCCGCGCGGCCGCATCCGGCTCCGCGATCGCCGCGCCGGCGAGCCCCGCCGCGACCGCCCCGACGAGCCAGGGCCGCCCGACCGCGGCGCGCCCGATCATCACCGCGTCGGCGCCGGACTCCCGCAGGCAGGCCCGGGCGTCGTCGAGGCCGGCGACGTCGCCGTTGGCGACGACCGGGATCGCCACGGCCTCCGAGACGGCGCGGATCGCCGCCCAGTCGGCGCGGCCGGTGTAGAATTGCTGCCGCGTGCGGCCGTGCACCGTGACGGCGGCGTAGCCGAGCCGCTCGGCGCGCCGGGCGAGGTCCGGGGCGTTGCGGGTGGCGTCGTCCCAGCCGAGCCGCATCTTGACGGTGACCGGCACCGACACGGCCGCGCGCACCGCGGCGAGCAGGCGCTCGGCGTGGTCGAGGTCGCGCATCAGCGCCGAGCCGGCCTGGCCGCCGGTGACGGCCTTGGCCGGGCAGCCCATGTTGACGTCGATCACGTCGGCGCCGTTCGCTTCGGCGAGGCGCGCGCCCTCCGCCATCCAGCGCGGGTCGCAGCCGGCGAGCTGCACCACGTGGGGCAGCACCCCCTCGCCCTCGGCCCTCAAGCGAGCCTCCTCGGTGCCGCGGGCGAAATCCTCCGCCGCCACCATCTCCGACACGGTCGCGGTGGCGCCGAGCCGGCGGGCGATGCGGCGCATGTGCAGGTCGGTGACGCCCGAAAGGGGCGCGAGCAGTGCCCCGTGCACGCCCGAGAGCGGCGCGAGCAGCGCACCCTGCACGTGCAGGGGCGTGCCCGGTGCCCGTGCTGTTGGCAGCGCTGCCGGCTCGGCCCCCGGCGCCTCGGCGCTCAAATAATGGTCAGTCGTCATTGTGCACAGCAAATAGCCAAAACGCCGTCATACGCAAGCGCCGTTCGGCCTTTGATCCCCGAATTGCCCACGAATGACCGGTGCGTCGGGCCCTGCCCCGGGCCGATGGGCGCCCGGGCGGCGCCGGCGGTCTCTCGCGCGCGGTGACGTCCCGCGCCGGTTACGGCCTGTCCAGGCAGGATAGCGGGGCGTTGCGACGGAATGGAAGCGGCGGGGATCGTGTCTTGCTGCCCTGCGGGATGGTCGTGGGCCGAGATTGCCCGGGTGGGCGCTCTCTCAGAGCGCCCGAGTGATCAGGGCTTGGTTCGAATCGATAATCAGCAAAACAATCGATTCGGGTCGCACTGAATTGAGTAGATATATCACCTCCCCTTTCCCGTGTGGGAGAGAGGCTGGGGGTTGAGGGTGATACGGTTCTGATTCAAGTGCAAACCGTCGTGCTGGCAACGGTCCGTTTAAAGCTTGGATTAGAACCGTATCGCCCTCACCCCTGCCTCTCTCCCGGACGGAAGAAGGGATCCCGCGACATCCTGGTTTTGCGAAGATCAGATGAGGCCGCGTCATGCGCCGCGCGCAACCCCGGATCCCGGCTGCCGCTGGAGCAGGCACCGACCTTCCCCCACGACCATGGCTCCGTCCTTCCCACGCGGCACCGCCCCTCTCCCGGTGCATTTGCCTCCCCGGTCCGCCGCCGCTAAGGAGCGGGCAACCCCGGGAGCGACCTCTTTGACCTTTCCCCAGATCGCCGCGGTGGTCGTCGCCGCGGGGCGCGGCATCCGCGTCGGCGGCGACACGCCCAAGCAGTATCGCCGCGTCGGCGGCCAGGCGGTCCTGACCCGGACCCTGGCGGCGCTCGCGGCCCATCCGGGCATCACCCGGATCCAGGTGGTGATCGCGGCGGACGCCGCCGCCTTCTACGACGAGTGCCTCGGTGACCTCGCGCCCGAGGCGCGGGTCAAGCTCGCCCGGCCGACGGAGGGTGGGGCTACCCGCCAGGCGTCGGTGCGGGCCGGCCTCGAGGCGCTGGGGGGCGGACGCGAGCCCGACCTGGTGCTGGTCCACGACGCCGCCCGCCCCTTCGTCGATGCCGGCCTGATCGACCGGGCGATCGCGGCGGCGCAGAGCCACGGCGCCGCCGTGCCCGGCGTTCCGGTGAGCGACACGATCAAGGTGGTGGAGCCGGACGGGCGGGTGCGCGAGACCCCCAAGCGCGAGGATCTGCGCGCGGTGCAGACCCCGCAGGCCTTCCGCTTCGCGCTCCTGCGCGAGGCGCACGGGCGGGCCGCCGCGGAAGGGCTCGACGGCTTCACCGACGACGGGGCGCTCGCCGAATGGGCCGGCCTGCCCGTGGCGGTCTTCCCCGGCGATCCTCGCAACCGCAAGATCACCCAGGCCGCCGACCTCGTCGAGGCGGACCGCGCCTTCTCGCCCGATTCCGGCGCCCAGGACGACACCATGACCCTTCTGACCCGTCTCGGCACCGGCTTCGACGTGCACGCCTTCACGGAGGGCGACCACGTCTGGCTCGGCGGCGTGCGCATCCCGGCCGATCGCGGCGTGCTCGCCCATTCGGACGGCGACGTGGTGCTGCACGCGCTCACCGACGCGATCCTGGGCGCGCTCGCCGACGGCGACATCGGCGTGCACTTCCCGCCGAGCGACCCGCGCTGGCGCGGCGCCTCCTCCGACCGGTTCCTCGCCGACGCGGTGCGGCGGGTCGCCGAGCGCGGCGGCGTCATCGACCATCTCGACATCACGGTCCTGGCCGAGGCGCCCCGCATCGGCGCCCACCGGGAGGCGATCCGGGCCCGGATCGCCGCGATCGCCGGCGTGCCGCTCTCGGCGGTATCGATCAAGGCGACCACGACGGAGAAACTCGGCTTCGTCGGCCGGGCCGAGGGCCTGGCGGCCCAGGCCGCCGCGACCGTCCGGCTGCCCGCGGAGGCGCCCCATGATCGGTGACACCGCCCTCATCACCCGCGCAAGCGTGCTGATCGCCGCCTATCGCGAGCGCAAGCGCCGCCTCGTCACCGCCGAATCCTGCACCGGCGGCCTGGTTGCGGCCCTGCTCACCGAGGTGGCGGGCTCCTCGGCGGTGGTGGAGCGCGGCTTCGTCACCTATTCCAACGAGGCCAAGGCCGAGATCCTCGGCGTCGACTTCAACCTGATCTCGGCCCACGGCGCGGTGAGCGAGCCGGTAGCCCGTGCCATGGCCGAGGGGGCGCTCGCGCATTCCCGCGCCGACGTGGCGCTCGCCATCACCGGCATCGCCGGGCCGGGCGGCGCCACGCCGGCGAAGCCCGTGGGCCTCGTGCATTTCGGCCTCGTCGCCGCCGGCCGGGCGACCCGGCACATCGAGCGCCGCTACGGCGACCTCGGCCGCTCCGAGGTCCGGCGCTGCGCCGTCGAGGACGCGCTCGGCTTCCTGGAGATGGCGCTCGAGAAGGTGTGAGGCGCCGTCCCTGCCCTCCCGGACAACAAAAAGGCCGCTCTTGCGAGCGGCCGAAGTCGAGGAGGAACGCCCGCGATGGGCATGCTCTGTATAGACGCATGGACATCGCGGTGATGTGCGTGGTCACACGCCGGGCGATCGCCGTCGGGGCGGGCTGTCGTTCAGGTTGGCGGCCTGTTCGATTGGTGCCCGACGATATCATGCCGACCGGGTTATTCCGGGCTCCGCTGCGCGGCCCCGGAACGACGCAGTGGGTGTCGTTCCTGTCGGGCGCGTCAAACACGCTCTGATACGCGTTCCGCTCGATCTAATTCGATAAAGATAGAACGCGGGATCGCCTGGAGAGGAGAGACGCGCTCAATATTTATTTAATCGCGCTAAGCATAGATTGTGTGAGTCCGCTAGTCTGCAGACCCTGATCCGTGCGGGAGAGCGGAGATCTGCTCGAGACCGACATGACCCGTCCAAGCGAAACCCGCCTCACAGCTGCGGCTGGACGGCCCGCAGGATCGCGGCGGTGCTCTCGATGAAGCGGAGCGCCGCCCGGACCTTCTCGGCCGCCAGCGGCAGGCGGGCGCAGCGGGTCGAGAGGTCGTCCAGCCGGCGCTGCTCGATGTCGAGGATCTTGAGCGCGTTCGCGACCGCGAAGCGGATCGCGTCCTTGACCGCGGCGTCGTCGCCCGTCTCGACGAGCTGCCCCTCGATGGTGATGAGCGACTCGTAGCCGCCGAGCTCGTCCGAGATCTGCGTGAGCGCGCGCAGGGTATCGCGGACGCACTCGCCGTCAGCGGCCGGGAGATCGGCGCGCTCGGCGGTCCGCGCGACGTCGCCCACCACCTCCGCGTAGCGGGGCTTCATCTGGGCGATGGTGGCCCGGTCGGCCTGGCTCAGGATGCGGGCCGAGGCCGGCGGTCCGGGAAGCATCAGCGCGGCGGCCGCCGCGGCGGCGACCAGGCGCCGCCAGACCGACGACGGAGGCGGCCCTGCGAGGCGGGCGGCGACCGGGGGGAGACGGCGTGCGATCGGCATCGCGGTGACTTGTCGAGGACCGGGCACGGACCGCATCCGGCGGCCGCGCACCGTGCTGGCCTTCGCGAGTGTTTCTAATACACTTGCCGCGCGGCTTGCCAGTCGGGTCGTCCCATTCGTAAGAGCCTTGCGACCGTGTCCGGGTGGAGATCGCATGAGTTCATCCCCTCAGCCGATCTTCCGGGCCCGCGCCCTCGAGCGCATGGCCTCGCCCGAGCAGCTCGACCATCTCGTCCGCGTCACCCGGCCGGCCGACTGGGTGCTGGCCGCCGTCATCGCCCTGGTGCTCGCGACCGCGGTGACCTGGAGCCTGGTCGGGCGGATCCCGACCCGCGCCGCCGGCGAGGGAATCCTGGTCGGCGTCGGCGGCCAGGTGGTCGATGCCGTCTCGGGCGCCGGCGGCCGCCTCGGCGCGATCGCGGTCGCGGTCGGCGACCGCGTGGCGCAGGGCCAGCCCATCGCCGAGATCGTCCAGAACGAGATCGAGCAGCGCTACCGCGGCGCAACCGAGGTGTATCGCGAGCGCGAGCGCGACCACGCCGACCTGAAGGCGAAAATCGCCGGCGAGCTGAAGACCAAGGCGGCCAACTTCGTCAAGGTCGAGCGGGCCTTCGACCAGATCGTGCAGGCCACCGACCAGCGGATCGACTATCTGTCGACCGAGGTGCGCAACCTCGAGGGCCTGCTCGCCAAGGGCATCACCACCCGCCGCGCGGTGGAGGACCGCCGTCGCGAGCTGATCGACGCGCGCCAGCGCCGCGAGGACGCCCAGAACGAGCTCCTGAAGCTCCGGGCGCAGAAGACCGACCTCGAGACGCAGCGCGAGCGCGAGCTGATGGAGTCGCAGTTCCGCCTCAACGAGGCGCGCCGGCAGATGGAGCAGGTCGGGGCCGAGCTCGGGCGCAACACCCGGGTGGTGAGCCCGATCGCCGGCCGCATCCTCGAGATCAAGGTCTCGCCCGGCTCCGTCCTGGGCGTCGGGACCCCGGTCGTCGCGGTCGAGACGGAGGGCCATTCCCTCGAGGCGATCGTCTACATCCCGGCCGACAAGGGCAAGCAGATCCGGCCCGGCATGGAGGCGAGGCTCGAGCCGAGCACCGTCAAGCGCGAGGAATACGGCACGCTCATCGGCACCGTGATGTCGATCTCCGACTTCCCGATCACCCCGCAGGGCATGCTGGCGGTGCTCCACAACGACACGCTGGTCTCGCGCTTCTCCCGCGAGGGGGCGCCCTATGCCGCCCTGATCCGCCTGCAGCCGGATCCGGCGACCGCGAGCGGCTACCGCTGGGCGGTCGGCCAGGGCCCCGACCAGCGCCTGAGCAGCGGCACCCTGACCCGGGCCGAGATCACGACCCGCGAGCAGCGGCCGCTCGACCTCGCGCTGCCGATGCTCCGGCGCCTCACCGGCCTGTCCGGCTGACGCCGTGCCGGGCGCCACCGACCACCCGGCCGGCGCGCGCGCCCCGCGCGACGCGCTCCTCCTCGGCCGCACCCCGGTGCGGGCGACGCCGGGCGTGCTGCAGATGGAGGCCGTCGAGTGCGGCGCGGCGGCCCTGGCCATCGTGCTGGCCTTCCACGGCGCCTGGGTGCCGCTCGAGGAGCTGCGCGTCGCCTGCGGCGTCTCGCGCGACGGCAGCACGGCGAGCAACATCGTCAGGGCCGCGCGCGGCTACGGGCTCACCGCCAAGGGGTTCCGCCGCGAGCCCGCGACCCTGCGGGAGCTGCCGATGCCCTGCATCCTGCACTGGAACTTCAACCACTTCGTCGTGCTCGAAGGCGTGCGCGGTGCCCACGCCTTCATCAACGACCCGGCCGAGGGGCGCCGCCGGGTCAGCGCCGAGGAGCTCGACCTCGCCTTCACGGGCGTCGTCCTCACCTTCGAGCCGAATGCGGAGTTCCGCCGGGTCGGCCGCCGGCCGCAGGGCTGGCGCCTCCTCCTGCGCGAGCTGCGGGGCTCCACCGCGGCGCTCGGCCTCGTCGCGGCGGTGAGCCTCGCCCTGGTGGTCCCCGGCATCGTCATCCCGGGCCTCACCAAGGTCTTCGTCGACGAGGTGCTGATCCAGGGCGCGACGGGCTGGCTCGTGCCCCTCCTGATCGGCATGGGCCTCACGGCCCTCCTGCGCGCCGGGGTGACGGCCCTGCAGCTCTCGCTGACGCTGCGGCTGCAGACCAAGCTCGCGGTCGTGATGACGAGCCGGTTCCTGTGGCACGTGACCCGGCTGCCGATGGCGTTCTTCGCCCAGCGCCATGCCGGCGACATCGCGAGCCGCAACGGGGTCAACGAGGACGTCGCCCGCCTGCTCTCGGGCGGGCTCGCCGGCCAGGTGCTCGGCCTCGTCTCCGTCGCCTTCTTCGCCGCCGCGATGGCGGCCTACGACCTGCCGCTCGCCGGCATCGCGGTCGGCCTCTCCCTCCTCAACCTCGTGGTCCTGCGCCTGATCGGGCGCCGGCGCGAGGACCTGAGCCGCCGCCTCGCGGTCGAGCGCGGCAAGCTCGTGGCGAGCACCGTCGCGGCGGTGCGCGGCATCGAGACCCTGAAGGCCAACGGCCTCGAGGACGATGCCTTCGGCCACTGGACCGGGATCCAGGCGCGGGCCCTCAACGCCGAGCAGGCGCTCGGCACCGCGTCCACGCTCCTCGACGTCGCCCCCGCGCTCCTCACCGGCCTGACCACCGCGGCGATCCTCGGATTCGGCAGCGTGCGGGTGATCGAGGGCGCCCTGACGCTGGGCGGCCTCGTGGCGTTCCAGTCCCTCACCGCGAGCTTCTCCGAGCCGATCGGCGCCCTCGTCGGGCAGGCGGGCGCCATCCAGGTGGTGCGGGGCGGCCTCGAGCGGCTCGAGGACGTCTACAACTACCCGGTCGACGCCCCCCCGGCATCGCCGGCCGAGCCCTCCGCGCCGCGGCTCGGCGGGCGCGTCGAGCTCGTCGGCGTGTCGTTCGGCTACGCGCCGCTCCAGCCGCCGCTCCTGACCGACCTGTCGCTCACGGTCGAGCCCGGCACCCGCGTGGCGCTGGTCGGCCTCTCGGGCAGCGGCAAGTCGACCCTCGGGCGGCTGATCTGCGGGCTCAACCGGCCCTGGTCCGGGCAGGTGCTCCTCGACGGCCGGCCCCTCGAGGCGATCCCGCCCGAGGTGTTCGCGAACTCGGTCGCCTATGTCGACCAGGACATCGTGCTGTTCGAGGGCACGGTGCGGGACAACCTGACGCTGTGGGACCCGACGGTCTCCGAGGCCGACCTCTCCGAGGCGCTGAAGGACGCGGCGATCCACGCCGAGATCGTGACCCGGCCGGGCAACTACGACTGCCCCACGATCGAGGGCGGCGCCAATTTCAGCGGCGGCCAGCGCCAGCGGCTGGAGATCGCCCGGGCGCTGGTCGGCAACCCGGCGGTCCTCGTCCTCGACGAGGCGACGGCCGCCCTCGACCCGGTGACCGAGCGGAGGATCGACGACAACCTGCGCCGGCGCGGCTGCACCTGCATCATCATCGCCCACCGCCTGAGCACGATCCGCGATTGCGACGAGATCATCGTCCTCGACCGGGGCCGGATCGCCGAGCGCGGCCGCCACGAGGACCTGATCGCGCAGGCCGGCCTCTACGCCCACCTGGTCGCACAGCGATGAACGAGAGGGTTGTCGAACCCGCCGCGCCCTCCGCCGCGCCCACGGCCCGGATCGCCCTCGACGGACGCCGGCCCGAGCGGCTCGACGGGCGGGACCGGCCGCTCGTCATCGCCCGCGGCCACGCCGACGTCTTCCTGGTCCCGGCCTCCGGCGAGGCGCGCCGGCACCTCCTGCGCGCCGAGGCCGGGGACCTCCTCCCGCCGCTGCCGGCCTGGCCCGACGGCGCGAGCCGGATCGTGGCCCTCGGCGTCCCCGGCACCCTGGCGGAGGAGCCCGACGCCCTGCCGGAGGACCGCCTCGAGGCCTGGATCCTGCGCGTCTCCGCCCTGGTCGTCGGCCTGCATCCGGCCTGGGAGATGCGCGAGATCGCGGGGGCGCCGGAGCGCCTGGAGCCGGGCGAGCGCCGCCGCGGCCCGGCCCGGTCGGTGCGCTGGGTCGCGGTCACGGCCGGCACGGCGCGGCCGATGGGGTGCGGGCCCGATGCGGAGGCCGGCGACCCCTGCATCCCGCTCGCGGCCGGCCTCTGGCTCGAGGCCGGCGACGAGGGCTGCACGCTCGCGCAGGCCGATCCGCCGACGGGCCCCGCCTTGCACCAGGCGCTCGACCGCTTCCACGCCTGCGCCTTCGCGGGCCTCGCGCAGGCCGAGGCGGCGCGGCTCGCCGCGGAGCGGGCTCGCCTGGCGCGCCGCCGGCAGGTCGACGCCGCGCGCGCCTCCGACCTCCTCGAGCGGCTCGCCGGGCTGGTGGTGCGCCGGCGGGCCGCGGGCCGCCCGCTCCGGGACGGCGGCGACGCCCGCGGCGACGCCCACTTCCACGGCGACGCCCTCTTGGCCGCCTGCGACCTCGTCGCCGCGACGCTGCCGGCCCGGCTGGCGCGGCGGGCCGGCCGGGCGCGGCGCCCCGAGGAGCCCGAGGATCCCTTCGCGGCGGTGCTCGAGCTGGCCCGGGCCTCGCGCCTGCGGGTGCGCCGGACGCTACTGCGTGGGGCGTGGTGGCGGGGCGATCAGGGCGCGCTCCTCGCCTGGCACGGGGAGGCCGCCGATCCGGTCGCGCTGCTGCCGGACCGCCGCGGCTACGTGATGGTCGATCCCGCGAGGGGGCACCGGCGCCGCGTCGACCCGAGCCTCGCGGCCGGGATCGCCCCCGAGGCCGTGACCTTCTACGCGACGCTGCCGGCCCGGGTGCTGCGGCTCACCGACCTCCTCGCCTTCGCGGCCGGCCCCGCCCGCGGCAACATCGCCCGTATCGCCCTCGCGGCGCTGATGCTGGCCGCCCTCGCCCTGGTAGTGCCGCTGATCACCGAGGTGCTGGTCAACTCGGCCGTCCCGCGCAGCCAGCTCGACCAGGTCGCGGTCTGCGCCGCCGCCCTCGCCGTCGCGGCGATCGCGAGCGCCGCCATCCAGGCGGCCGAGACCCTGGCGATGCTGCGCCTCGAAGGCCTCATCGACTGGACGCTCCAGGCCGCGCTCATCGACCGGATGCTCAGGCTGCGCGCCGAGCTGTTTCGCGACTACACCGCCGGCGACCTCGTCGGCCGCGTCATGGGCATCGACGCCGTGCGGCGCGTGCTCACGGGCCAGACCCTGCGCAACCTGCTCGCCGGCCTGTCCTGCGCGATCAGCATCGGGCTGATGCTCTACTACGACGCGCGGCTCGCCCTCGTGGGCCTGGGCCTCGCGCTCCTGCGCGGCCTTCTCATCGCGGCCGCGGCCGGGTTCCGGCTGCGGCACGAGGGGCGCCACTTCGAGGTCCAGGGGCGGGAATCGGGCTTCATCCTGCAGCTCTTCGCCGGCATCCCCAAGCTGCGGGTGGCCAACGCGGCGACGCGGGCCCTCGCCGTCTGGTCGGAGCTGTTTGCCGCCCAGAAGGCGCACCACGTCGCCGCCCAGCGCGTCGCCAACCGCCTCGCCACCGTCGAGGCCGCCTTCCCGACCCTGGCGACGCTCGCGATCTTCGCGGCCGCGATGCAGGGCGGGAGCAGCCTGACCCGGGATCTCGGCGCGTTCCTGGCCTTCTTCGCGGCCTTCGGCCAGGCCATGGCGCGGATCGGCGCCTGGGCGAGCGGGATCAGCGAGCTCCTGGTGGCGGTGCCGCACGTCGCGCGCCTGCGCCCGCTGCTCGCCGCCGAGCCCGAGGTGGCGGAGGACCGCAAGCCGGCCGGCGACCTCACCGGGGCGGTCGAGCTGTCGCGGGTGACGTTCCGGTACGGCGCAGCGGGCCCGCCGGTCCTCGACGACGTGTCGCTCAGCGTGGCGCCGGGCGAGTACGTGGCGATCGTCGGCCCGTCGGGCGGCGGCAAGTCCTCGCTGTTCCGCCTGCTCCTCGGCTTCGAGCGCCCCGAGGCCGGCGCCGTCTTCTACGACGACAAGGCCCTCGACACGCTCGACGTCGGCACGGTGCGCCGGCAGCTCGGCGTGGTGCTCCAGAACGGGCGGCTCACCACCGGCAGCCTCTACGAGAACATCTGCGGCGGCGTGCCCCTGCCGATGGAGCAGGCGCTCGAGGCCGCCCGCCTCGCCGGGCTCGAGGCCGACATCCAGGCCCTGCCGATGGGCCTGCACACGATGGTGGCGGAGGGCGTGAACACCTTCTCGGGCGGCCAGCGCCAGCGCCTCCTCATCGCCCGCGCCATCGCGCGGCGCCCGCGGATCCTCCTGCTCGACGAGGCCACGAGCGCCCTCGACAACGCCTCGCAGGCGGTGGTGAGCGCGTCCCTCGGGGCGCTCAACGTCACCCGGATCGTCATCGCGCACCGGCTCAGCACCGTGCGGGAGGCGGACCGGATCGTGGTCCTGGTCAACGGGCGCATCGTCCAGTCCGGCCGCTACGCGGAGCTCAGCGCCGCGCCCGGCGTCTTCGCGCAATTCGCCGAGCGCCAGCTCCTGTAGGGCCGGCCGACGGGCCGCGTCCGCGCGGGCAGCCCCGCGCGGCCCGGCACATCCGTCCGGCGGGAGCCGTCGTACCGATGGCCCCGTCAACGGCACAGGCGGCCGCGGAGACTGGCGATGCTCAAGATCGTCAAGGAAGGCATCGTCCGACCGCAAGCCGGCGTCCGACGCGCCGGCCCTCGCGGACGCGGCCTTGTCCCGGGCCTCCGGCGGCCTGAACCCGCAGCCGCTGCCGCCGCGCCGGGGCGGGCGCGGCCTCTGAGGCGCCTGCCGCCGGCCGTGCACGGCCGGTGCCGGCCGCCGATCAGGGCCGGCGCTCCGACGCGATCGGACGACGCTCCATCACCGAACGGCCTCGCGCGAGCGGGGCCGTTCGGTTTTGCGCGCCCCGGCGCAGGGTCGGCCGTGACGGTGCGGCTCGCGCGCGAGCCGGCCGCGATGCCCGGCGGCGCGGTCCGGAGACGGGATGGCCATGACGCGACGGCCATGACGGGATGGCCATGACTCGGCCCGAACTGGGCCATATGGCGGCCACCCTGCCCGGCCATCGCTGCGCTTCAACCGATCCAGGGCCTCCTCCATGCAGAATCTGCGCGCCGCGATCCTGACTGCCATCGGCATCGGCCTGATCACCCTGGCGATCACCGGCATCGCGGACCGGGACGCCCAGGCGCGCCTGGAGCGGGCGCTGCGACCCGCTCCCGTGATCCAGGCCGTGACCAGCGTGCCGGCGCCGCGGTAGGCCCCGACGGTGACGCCGCCGGCGCGATCCTCCGGCCAGCGTGACACGGTGGCCCCGGCGATGACCCTGCGTGCCCGCTACGAGAATGCCGTGCGCGCCCTCGCGGAGCGCGCCGCCGGGATGCGGCGCGCCGGCCTGCCCGCCGAGGCGATCGCGCGCGCGGTGCACGCCGAGCGCCGACGCCTCTCCGCCCACTTCAAGGCCCTGACGCCCGAGCCGGTCCGGACCCGGATCGTCGAGCGGACCGTCCGGGTCTACGGAAACCCGCACGGCCCCTCGATCGACCTCCTGAGGGGACAGGGAAAGTCCTGGGAGGCCATCATCGAGAGCGCGACGCGCCCGGGTCCCGCGGTCGGCCTGACCTCCGACGAGGCCGACGGCCTCCCCTGAGCCGGCATCTGGACGGCGCGATCCTGCCGCCCGCCGCGCCGGTCCCGGGGCGCTCCTTACGGAGGGCAGTTCATGGCCCGCTCCATCGACCGGATGCTGGCGACCTCCGCCCTGTCCCGGGCGGACAGGGGCAGGTCGGCCGCATCGTCGTACCGGCAGCCGGCATTGCCGAAGTTCCGGATCGCCCTCGCGGTCTTGAAGCAGTAACCCGCCTCCTTGTAGATCATGTTTCGCTGATACCAGAACTCGTCGCAGGATTGCGCCAGTCCGGAGGCCGTGCCGGACAGGAAGATCAAGGCCGCGAGCGCTGTTCTGTTCATGATCGGCACCTGTTCTGAGTGTGCAACGTGGAGTGACGTGGACGAGGATCTTCGACACCAGGTCCGGGGCGCGCCCGGCGCCACGCCCGCGGACGTGGAGGCCGCTTCCGGGGATGAAGGCCAGACCATCGCCGCGAGCGGCCTTCCGTGCGCCCGGTCACCCGATATCCCTCCCCCGGTCACGGGCGTCTACCGCAGGTCCTGCCAGCCGGTGCCGATGACCGGCAGGTCGAGCGTCGCGGCGTGCTCGGCATCCATCGCGATCGACCAGGTGTTGGGAACCGGGTTCTTGCCGGGTCCCTGCGGGAAGGGCAGCCCGGCCGGCGGCTCCGCCCCGCCGGCGACCGCCAGCCGCATTCGGTGCCCGGCCCCGAACACGTAGGCGACCGGATAGAGGTCGAGGTCGTAGCGCCTCAATTCCCCGGGGGTGAGCGGCGTCGGGGCGGCCTGGAGGTCGGGCGCGTGGCGCGCGTTGAGGTAGCCCTGCATCACCTGCCGCGACGTCCCGTCGGGCGCCACGTCGTTGAGGCTGACGACGAGGTCGGCATCCGGCGCGCTCGCGCTCGCCCAGAGCGAGATGCGGGGATAGCCGGTCACCTCGGTCGCCGCCGCGAGCGGTGCCGTCGTCCATGTCGCGACCTTCGCCTCGACGGTGCGCTGGTCCTGCACCGACCGGCCCTTGGTGGCGCTGAGCAGCACGGGCAGGAACGGGCCCGTCTCGGGGGAATAGGCCACCGTGACCGGCTCGCCGGCGGCCTGCTGCGTCGTGAGCGAGCCGTCGTTCAGGCTCTGCGCGGAGCCGCTGCGCTGGCCCGAGAGGAAGAGCCGGGTCGGGTGGGCGTCCGGCAGCGGCCAGTCCGCCTCGAAGCGCCAGCGGTTCGCCCCCTTGACGTAGAGCATGACGCGCGCGCCCGTGTCGGCCCCGTTCGCCGCGTCCTTGAGCCAGCGGTCGAGCCACTGGACCTGCAGTTCCTGGATCAGCCCGATATGCCAGCCATGCGCGTAGGGGCCGAAGAACAGGCGCTTCCGCGCGCCCGCGCCGAGCTGGGTGTAGAGGCGCAGAGCGGCGGGCGAGATGTAGTCGTCCTGGCCGCCCGCGACGAAGACCGCGACCCCGCGCTTCCCGATCTCGGCGGCCGCCTCGGCCAGGGTCGTGCGGGCCTTCCACCAGGCGTCGAAATCGGGATGCGCGATGGCGGTGGCGTACTCGGCCTCCGCCCCCGGCGACAGCTTGCGCGCCTCCCGCCCCGGCCCGGGCCGCATGCCGCCCGGATACCACAGCGCCCCGTAGCAGTCGCCGCAGGCGACCTCCGGGACGATGGCCCTGAGGTGCGGCGGCGCCTCCTTGGCGGCGAGCCACTGGCTGATGCCGAGGAGCGAGGGGCCGACCATGCCGACGCGGCCGTTGCACCAGGGCTGCGCCGCCATCCACTCGACGGCGTCGTACCCGTCCTCGCCGAAATGGGCGTAGAGGTCCGCCTTGCCCTCGGACTTCCCCGATCCGCGCAGCGACAGGTGAAGGACCGCGTAGCCGCGGCTGGCGATGTCGAAGAGCGGACCGTCGAAGGACGCGCCGGTGTTGCTCGCCCGTCCGTAGCCGTCGGTCATCAGCACGCAGGGCGTCGCCGTCTCGCCCGAGGCGAGCGCGGGTCGGAACAGGCGGCCCTCGAGCCGCACGCCGTCCCGCGCGGTCACGATCACCCCGTCCTCGAGGGTGATGGGGTAGCGCCTGATCGGGTTCTCGGCGGTCGGCGCCTCCGGCAGCCATCGGCGGCCCTCGGTGCCGGCCCCGACCGGGAAGACGTCCGCCCGGACGGACGCCGCAAGGCACAGGGCGACGGCCCCGATCACCCACCTGACCATGCCAACCTCCCGCGCCCGACGCCGACCTCTTGGCGGATCGGCATCCTCCGTCGGCACCCGAGACCCGACCTTCAGCCCCGCCGGCAGCCGCCGAGCGGGGCATTTCGGCCATGTCGTCCGACTTGTCGCGTATGCTCTCACAAGAGACTGCAGCCCGGTCAAGCCACTCTCCGAAAATGGC
Source organism: Methylobacterium nonmethylotrophicum (assembly GCF_004745635.1). Classification (GTDB taxonomy): domain Bacteria; phylum Pseudomonadota; class Alphaproteobacteria; order Rhizobiales; family Beijerinckiaceae; genus Methylobacterium; species Methylobacterium nonmethylotrophicum. The sequence goes on from NZ_SRLB01000012.1 coordinate 236,931, forward strand.
TCCGCATGACTCCTTGCAAGCTATCCAGACCACTCATCGGCCAGGCCAATGTCGTCATGCCTCGTCCAGAATTCTGAGAAAGCAGGAGCATCCGGTTGAGTGTAATATTCAAGTAATTGAATTGGTTTATAATCAGAATTATTATATCTCGTCTCGAAATATCAATTTATCTGGCTGTCGCCTATGGAAACCGGTAGCCGAGGCTCTCTCTGAGCGCAGGCTATCCGGTCCGCAACGCCCGCCGACTCGCGCAGTCAAACCCTGTCACGGTAGCGGGCGAGAACGACCTCGATGTCGCGCACCAGTGCTCCGGCAGAGGCGTCCCGGGCGACGAGGTTGTCCAGCGAGCCGTAATGCGCTTCCAGGCACTCCAGCAGGATCGAACGGATGCGGGCCTCGTCGGGTCGGTGCGGGAGTTTCGAGGCGAGGTAGACCGCTTCGAACTCCTTTTCCTTGGCGACGAAGTGCGCCTTGATCTCATCAAGGGTCATGTCGCCACGGCGGATGGCCTTCAGTTGCTCACGGTTGCGCATGAGATCAAGGTCGCCCTCAACCATGATCTGCTCCACCTCTCCCAGGAGCCGCACGACGTGATATGCAAACTTCGTATCAACGCCATGCTTTGCAATAGTCTCGGCGCGCTTCGGATTTGAGGAGTTCGTCTTGGCCTCAATCTTGTGCATTTGAGCGAAGGCGTACCCCTTGAACTTGTGCCACGCCCCCTTGTGCAGGAACTCCCGACGGGCTTCCCGGACGCGCTGCGCCATCGGCGTTGCATGAACCACAAGATTTGGCGCCGTAAACAACGAGTCAATCAAGTTCGGGTTGTTTTGCATGCAATGATGGAAATACGATACTATTGAATAGATCTGAAAATCATATAACTGCGCGGAGTCTTTTCGCTTGACGTGATGCTGCTGCCACACGTTGAACTTCTGCGGCGGCTCACCGAAGCCTTCAATGGCGCCTGTCGTGTGCGGGAACGCGATGTCCTTTGGTGGCACGCAGAAGCCGTAAAGATCCATGTCCGACGTGTCCGAAGAGACGCCATAGGACACCGATCCCATGATGGTGAGGTATTGGCAATTGTCGACCAGCCCTTTCGGTGGTTGGATCAACTCGGCCCGTTGGAGGTCTTGAAGCAGCATCGGCGCAAGGTCCCCTCTGTCCTGGCTTCGGTTCTCTTAGGCCCTGCCTCAGCCCCACCCTTCGTCCACGGGACATTCCGCCCGACGACGAGGCATGGCGGCTCGCGCTCTCGCCGGGCGCGGTGGCGAGCTCACCGTCTTATCCAGCAAACGATGTGATGTCAGACGGTTGGGGTTGTGCGAGGCATGGTGCCGTGCCGGATTGCGTGCGGCCCCGGATTTGAGCCCGGAACCAGCCTGCCGCTCTCCTCGAAGGGAGACGGGAACGAGTGCGGAACAGGCTGTGCCGGACTTCGTGCCGACGAAGAGGGCATCCAGTGCCTGGAGGCGCCCCTGACACACCCTCGTCCGCCGATTCTCCAGTGATTGAGATGGTGCCGGCGGAGGGGATCGAACCCCCGACCTTCGGTTTACAAAACCAGTAGATCACAAAAGCCTAACTCATCTTTTCCATAGGTGTCGCAATATCTTAGGCTCCCGTCGAGCCGGGAAACCGATGCACCTGTGCCGTGTTTTGTGCGGGTGCATTCTTGGCCCTGCCCTTCTCCTCGGCGGTCAGGAACGCCAGGTAGGCCTCGGTCACCTTGATGCTGGTGTGCCCCATCTCCTGCTGCAGGTCGTAGATCCCGCCCCGGCCGGACCGCAGGTAGTCGACCGCGAAGCGGTGGCGCAGGTCGTGGAACCGGAAGCGCCGGAAGGTCGGCTCGATCCTCAGTCCCCGCTTGACCGCCGCGGCGATCTCCTCGGCCTCGGCCGCGACCACGTCCCGGCAGTAGAGCCCGAAACGACTCGCGGCGTTGAGGAACGGCCCCGGCTCGGGCTGATCCCTCGCGCGGTCGCTGGGCTTCCCCTTCGTGCCTGGATGCCAGAACACGGCCCGGGTCGCGAGGTTGGCTGGGATGTCGGCAAACAGGGCGACAGCCTCGTCCGTCAAGCTCACCTCCCGGGCTTTGTTGCCCTTGCCTCGGACCCTGATGGCCCGGCGGGCGAGGTCGACGTGCCGCCGCTCCAGCGTCACCAACTCGTCCTGCCGACAGCCGGTCAGGAGCGCTGCCCGGATCAGGTGCTTGAACAGACCAGGGGCGCGGGAGATCACGCGCTCAATGTCGCGATCCTCCGGCAGCACAATCGGATCGCGGCGCTCCTTCATCCGGCGGCTGCGCATCGCGTCGAGCGCCGGATTGCCCTTCCGCCACTTCTCGTCGACCGCGAAGCCGAGCACGCTGGACAGCGCCGTCAGGTCGCGTCGGATCGTGGCCGTAGACACGCCGGCCGCGCGCCGGGCACGGATGATCTCCGCCACCGTGTCGTCGGACACCTCATCGACGTGGAGCCCGGCCAAGTGATCGTCTATGGTGTCGAGTGAGTTGGTATACCGATCGAACGTCCGGCTGCCGACTTGCGCCACCATGTACTGCCCCCAGGCAGTTACGGCGTCGGCCCATAGCTTGCGGTCCTCCCCGTAGCTATGGGCCGCCACTATCTTGGCGTGCTCTGCTGCCGCGCGATTTCGCGCAACGCCCGGATCGCCTGTCTTGAGGCTGAAACGGTACTCTTTCCCTCCGACGACGAAGCGGGCCCATAAGACCTCGCCCCGCCAGTAGCAGCCCTCCGGGGCTTGCTTCTTTCGATCCGCTGGCATGGTTTCACCTCCTGTTCGACGAGCCAGGTCCGAAGCACCTGGATGTCGAACGTCCACACCCGACCAACTTTGACGGCGCTCGGCAACTGGCCGGACGAGGCGAGCCGCTGGATGGTCCGCGCGGACACGCCGAGGATCTCGCATGCGCCCGGGATCTGTGTCCGTTCCACGTCACCCCTCCCCCTTCCGCCACACCTTGAGCGCGACCCCATCCGGCACCCGGGCGCGGCCGCGGGCGAGCGGATGGATCGGGCTGCCGTCCGCGGTGATCCCGAAGCACATCAGGTCCGGCCAGGGCGCCTCCCCGGTCTGGACCTGCTCGCATAGGTGCTCGACCCATTCGGGATCCCAGGCGCCGGCGCCCCAACACGCGACGACGGCGGCGGCGCTCTTCGCCTCCTCGACGACCGCGCCCAGGTTCTCCTGGATGACGTCGCGCGCGTGCCAGTCCGGCCCGTTGTGCTGCCAGCGTGACCACGCCCGGCACTCGGCCGGCGAGGACGAGCGGAATGGGTAGAGGTTCACCGCCGTGAAGCCGCTGTAGCCCCAGCCGCGCGCGAAGCGGATCCAGCGGCAGACGGTGGGGTCGTTCTTGCGGTGGTCGGCCGTCGAGGGGTTCAGACCGATGAAGCAGACGTGCTCGCCCTCGCCCCAGGTGCGGGTGAGCGTGAAGCGGTAGGCCCCGCAGCGCGAGAGCGTGGCGGAGCGCTTGATCGTGGCGGCGAAGGTGTCGCCGAGCAGGTCGGGGGTGTGCAGGTCAAGCATCGCTCCCGCCCTCTTTCGCCGCTGTCACCTCCGGGCTCTTTTCAGTCTCGTAGACGCGGGCACGCTGGCGGGCCGCGGAGATCGCGGCTTCGAGTTCCGGCAGGATCGGGCATGTCGGCCACGTGCGGCTCAGGTCCGCGTGCTCCTTCTCCAATTCCGTGACGCTGGTGCGAGCCCAGCGGGCGGCGCGCTCGGCGGCCGGGTCGTTTCCAGCCAGCGGGATCATGCGGGGGTGGTCTGGGGCGAGCGTCATACGCGGGCCTCTCGCTCGACGACGAAAGTCAGTTCCGGCACGTCGCCAAGCACCAGGAAGCGCGCGTCGGGGCGATAGTAGGGCTTCTCTTTGATGAAGCTGACGAGATGACCCCGATCTTCGCCGGCAGGAACATCGAACCAATCGACGTTCTGAAATGCGATCGGATGGCCCCCGCCGAAGCAGTACCCGTGGGTGAGCCGATCCGGCAGGCGGTAGACGTGGACCCGTCGCCGCTCAACGAACATGAAGTCGATCCCGCTCATCGCTCAAGCCTCCCCGCCGGAGCGGTCCCGGTCGGGCTCAGGTCCGACGCGAACCGCATGTCGCGCAGCTCGACGAACGTCTCGCCGGGCAGCACCTCGCGCATGGCCTCGGCCGTCGCGCGGTCGCGCCAGGTGCAGCCGTGGCGCTCGGTGCCGTCGGCGCGGCGGTAGATGTTGCGGAACTCGCCGAGGTCGGTGGAAATGAAGGGCTTGGGTGCGGTCTCAGGCATGGCACTCACTCCGCGGCGAAGAGGGGCAGGTTGGGGGCGAGCCGGCGGTGCGGGCGCACATTGGCCTCGCGGTAGTTCGCAGCCACCAGGGCCTCGGCGAGAGCCGCGTTCGCCGTTTGGCCACGCTTGGATCCCGTGATGTTCAGCGGAATTGATCGAATGGGACAGCCGAGGAGACGATTTCGGCTAACTGTTAAGTTTCGAGCCAGGCCATAGGCGAGCCGCTCGGCGCCGGCGGCGAAGAGGTTGGGAGCCGCGGCCATCACGCCCGCCCTCCCGCCACCGGCTCCGGCAGGCTGTCGATGTTGGCGAGGGTTGAGAAAGGTGGCCTGAGCCCGACCTGAACTAGAACAGGCCAAGAGCGTTGGCGTGCCTCCAGCAAGAGGGACGCCATGAACACGGACAATGGAAAGATGGCCGAGTCCACCTACGACGCTGGGAAGGGTAAGCCCAAGTCTCAGGCGACTGAGGCCGACATCTCCGCTCCCCGTCTGACCCCACAGGGACGCGAGAACCCGGAAGCTGCCGGCGAGGATGCGACCGACCCAAATGGCGGAGCGAAGCAGGGGCAGCGCAGTAAGGCTGAGGGTTAGCGGCTCCCGATTAGGTCTGCGGTCAGCCATCAGCGAGACCCTTCCCCGCTCGTCGCCACGGTCGGCCGCTCGCCGCGCTCGGCCAGGGCCTCGAGGTCGGGGATCATCTCCGCCTTGATCTCGGCCCGGGTGTAGGACCAGCCCGGCAGGAGGTCGTGCTCGTACCGCCCGTTCTCACGGCGGAAGCCCGGGACGCCGGACCACCACTCGATCCAGACACCCCTGCGCGGGCGGCTCATGTCGACGTGCATCACGCTGCGGGTCCCGAGCTTGGTGTGGTCGGCGATGACGGCGCGGAGAGCCTGGGCGGCGATCGCCGCGGCGGCGCGCTCCTGCATGGTCGGGGGCGGGAGGGGCTTCGGGGCGCGGGCGGTCATGACCTGACCCGCCCCGACGCTCTCGCCTGGGCGAGCGTCATGCCGGCGATGTCACGGGCGACGAAGACGACGGCGGCGTGGTCCGCGCACCAGCTCTTCCGCGTGGCCCGCTCGCTGCAGAACAGGTGCCGGCCGGTGTCGTCCTGGCCGACGGCGTAGCGGCAGGTGAACGGCCCGAGTTCGACGAGCGGCCGGCCCGCGGGAGGGACGAAGGCGAGCGCGAGGACCGATTCGGCGGCCGGCTCGGGATCCGGCTCCGGGGCGGCCGGCGGCGCCACTGCCCCGACCTGCTCCGGCTCGGGCTCAACGGATACCGGGCGTCCGAGGCTGACCCCGAGGCGCATGGCCTTGCCGAGCACCGCGTTCCTGGAGACCGGGAAGCCGTCCTCGGTGACCTGGCGGGCGATCTCGCTGGCGAAGGCGCCCTCGGCCGCCATGGTGCGCACGGTAGCCTCGTGCTCCTCGGTCCAGCCGGGTCGGGCGAGGTTGCGTGCCTCGGAGATGGCGGGCATCACGCGGCCCTCCTCTTCGAGCTGGAGGGGCGCTTCTGCGCCCACTGGCGGATCTCGGGGTAGGTCACGCCGGAGAGCGCCCGCCACGCGGCGCGGCACTGCTCCAGGTCGAACAGGCCGGTGTGGGTCTCGTCGCGGGTCAGCCCCATGCGCTCGGCGAGGAAGCCGTAGACGCGGCCCCGCGCAGCCTGACGCACGACACGCCGACCTTCCTCGTCGAGCGGGCCGTAGGCGCCGCTCCGGTCGGCCGTCTGCCAAAGCGGGTCGATCATCCGCTCGTGGAGCAGGCGGCGGGCGCGGCGCAGATCGGGGCCCGCCGGGGTGCCGAGTGGGTCGGTGGTGCCCGGGTGGCACCCGACATAGGCGTCGGGGCACACGTCGCAGCGCCAGATCGGCTTGTCGGCGAGGTCCGGCCGGTGCGGGTAGACCTCGGCGCCGGTGGTGAGGCGGGCCGGCTGCCCGCAGCAGAGGGGAGCGGCCGACATCACGCTGCCTCCCGGCGGCAGAGCGCCCGCAGCTGCGCGACCTGCGCGTCGACCTCGGCCAGAAACTCCGTGACGTCGCGCTCGATCGCCGCGACCGCCTCGTCGTCACGCGGCACGCGGACCCGGAACAGCTGCAGGTCGGCCGGCAGCCGCGGGTCGTAGGACACGAAGTCGGTCCAGGCGCGCGCCGGGAGGCAGGCCTGCTGCCAGAGGATCTGGGGTCGGTGCTCCTCCGGCAGCGTGCCGGCGAGCCAGTAGCTGAGGTGGGTCGTGGTCTTCGGGCACTTGAACTCGACGAGCCCGACATCGCCCACCAGCCCGTCCGGGCTGGCGCCGGCCATCGCGATCGCCGGGTGGTCGACGAACCCGACCTGCACCGGGCTCGCGTCGAACAGGAACTCGTAGGCGGCTCTGGCGCGGGGCTCCTGCTCGGTGCCCCAGTACATCTCGGCCGTCACGTAGTGCTGGGCGACTTGGCCGGTCAGCCGCTCGGCGACGAGCTGGTCGCGGTAGCGGGCGCGTTCGCCGCGCCAGCCGCCGCCCTTGAGCCGCCCGATCACGTCGGCGACACGCGAGGCCGTGACCTTGCCGCAGCGGGCCTCGAACCACGCGGCGGTGCCCTGGATCATCTCCGCCATCACCGCGCTCCCGTGCCGGGGGTGGCGGCGCGGCGGCGCTTCGCCTCGAGCGCGGCGACGGCCTGGTCGTAGCGGTCGGCCGGCACGTCGGCGAGGCTCGGCACGCCCATGTGGCGGAGGAAGGCCGGCAGGTCGGCGCCGACCTCCTGCGCCAGCTCGGCGAGGAAGGACGCCTCCTCCTCGGTGACGCAGCCAGCGGGCGCACGCGGCTTGATCGGCTGCCCGTCGTTGTCCTCGTTCGTCAGCGCGACGTTGAAGATAAGCAGCGTCAGGTAGCGGCGACCGTAGCTCATGGTGGAGCCGAAGCCCTGGAGCGCGGTCTTGTTGGCGCGGCCCTGGGCGCCGGCCGCATCGGACGGCAGGTCGGCCCGGTGCTGGCGAGAATGCCCGCCGGCGTGCGCAACGGTGCAGACCATCCGGTAGTGGCCCGCGACGTCGCACGGCTCGGTGTCGAACGAGAGGGAGAAGCCGTGCGCCGTGATGACCGGCGTGATGGCGGCGTGGATGTCCTCGAGGCGGGCGTACCGCGAGTTGTTGTGCGCGTTCGTGGCGGCCCGGAAGACCTGGGGCATCGCGGCCTGCGCCCGGCTGAGGGCCGCGTTGAACTCGCGCTCGGCCGCCTGGCGCCGGGCCTCGTTGCCCATCGCGATCAGCCGCTCCATGCGGTCGAGGTCGATGGAGGGATCGCGGGCGGCCCGCTCGACGAGGGACAGGATCGCAGCGGCCTCGGCGGTGACCGGCGATGCGTGCCGGTCCTGCTCGGCCGGCATCGGCGCGTGATGGGTGGCGGGGACGGACATCAGGCGGTCCTTTCGGTGGTCGAGGACTCGCGCGCCTTGAGGCGGGCGATGGTGGCGGAGATGTCGGCGGTGAAACGGGCGTGGGCGTCGGCCTCGTCGGCGGCGCCGGCCGTGACCCGGTCCAGGGCCTCGGCGAGTTCGCGGGTGACGCGCTCGGCGCCGGTCTCCGGAGTGCTGGCCTCGTTCACGCGCGCCTCCCGGGGAACGGGACGACGTTCGCGGCGGGTGACTGCTCGCGCTGCCGAGCCGAGATGCGGTCGATCTCCTCGATGCGCGCGAGGGCAGCCCGATGAGCGGCGCGCAGGGCCCGGGCGCCCTCATCGGCGATCTGCCGGACCTGATCCGGCCGGGCAGCGAGGACGTCGCGAAAGGCGATCTCGCCGCGGGCGATGTCGGCCGCTGCGGTCTCGAGAGCCCGGCGCAGGTCCTGCGCATCGCGCTCGAAGTTGACCATGTCGCGGATGACCCGGAGCACGGCTTGCTGAGTCTCGATCAGGGTCGAGAAGCGGACCATCGGTTCGGGCGTGGTGTCGTGTGCGGCCATGGCGCCCTCACCACCCGGTCCGGATGCCGACGCACGCGGGCGTCAGGCGGTCGAAGGGGATCTCGACGCGGGGCGCCTTCTCGGCCGGGCCAGGCACGCGGTGGCGCCGGCAGGCGTCCTCGAGGGAGGCCGGCAGGCCGTCCGCCTCGTCGTCCCGGTCGATCCGATCGACGATCATGCCGAGGACGAGGGGTGTCACGTTGGTGACCTGTGGGGCGAGCCGGTCGGCGACGTTCAGCTCGTAGACCTCGACGAGTTCCGCGCCGGGCCGCTCGTCGCCGGCCAGGAACCGGATCGTCTCGGCGAGCGTGCCGGTGATGCTGGTCTCCTCGATCCAAGCCGTCTCGGGCGTGCCGATCTCGCGCATCTCGACGAGGAAGGGCCCGCGCGGGGCGGGATGGGTGCGGCGGTCGTAGGCCGCGGGGAGTGGGGCTGGGCGCAGCATCGACGCCTCCCCTCAGGACGCGAGGGCGGCGACGACGCGGGACCCGATCTTGCGGACCAGGATCTCGCGAGCGCGGGCCTTGGGGACGAAGCCGCCCTTGGCCTTCTTCACCTCGACGCCGTTCCAGACGTGGTCGAGGTCGGCCGAGCCGGCCTGACGCACCTGGAAGAACTGGCCGGCGGAGGTCTCGACGACGTGGGTGTAGGTGGGGGTCTGCACGGGGCGGCTCCATCGCGGGAGGCGATGGAGGGAGATTGATTCGGTATTTATACCGCGTCAAGCCGATCCGGTAAAAAAACTGGACGTAAAATGATATGGATCAGGCTGAACGGGAAAGTTGCGCACGCCACCTTGACACACGCTCTCGAAATGGAACGTAATGGGAACATCTAACGTTGAGGCATTGATGATGTGGGGAGCACCGCAGGATGCTGGTGGCCTGTCAGAAGTCCGGCTCAAGCTCAGGGTTCGTTGTGTTGGATGCTTCTCAGAAGCTAACCCTATAATTACGCTTGGGTGCATTCGCCAAAATATTTCGGAGATCGACAAACGTGTGAAACATATGGCGAAGAACATTCCTTTCGAGTGCGAAATGTGCTCTGGTAAGGTCTCGCGTCTGCTTTCGTACTTTGAAACTGCCGCTGGTCGTGAAGAAGAGCTACAAAGAGTTCAGCACATTCCTAGCCCAAGCTAGGATCCGAACCCCGCGCCCGTCATCTGCTTCCATATCGTGCTTTACGATTATAGGCTTGTAACGCTTCACCGATGATCTCGGGTGAAATTCATATCGATCTTCGTAGACCTCAAGCTGTTTGATGGACCGTTCAACTAAGTGGCCGCCCTCAAGCGACTGCTGAACAACCACGATCATTCCAGTGTGCAGCGCGACGCGTCCGCCGAGCCCCTCATAATCAAGAGCTATCACCCGATCTCCAGGAAGTATCGGACGCGGCTTGAGATCGTTCATGGAGTCGCCTTTTACATCAAAGGCGACCTGCTGAACTCGAGGATGATCCTTGTTCGGAGGAAGGTATATTTCTTCTGGATCAACATCCGTGAACTCCGAAATCTCACGGAATGATCCGGCTTCCACGAAGCCGCCATAGAGGACACGAACGCTCCTCTGGTCGACGGAGACAATCTCCTCCACCGGAGCGAGACTGGACGGCTTGTTTCCTACTGTTGCGTCCAAATCCTCTCTGCCGACCCCAGCGAACAACCAGACAGGCGTCGTGCGTAGCACGGGTGCGAGCGCGTTCAGCGTGGCCGTGCTCATGCCTTGCCGCCCATCCTTCTCGATCGCGCGGCGCAGATTGCGGATGGCGTCCGGCTTCCCGGCCGCTATCCCTGCGGCATGTTCGGATATGCCCAGAGCCTGCAGGCGGCGATCGATGCGGGAGAGAATGTCGGCCAACTCCATGGCGGTAATCTGACCGCTACGGTTCAGCCGGGATACCGGTAAGAAGGCCATTGACTTGCCCGGTATTTTTACCGATCTTGCGGAAGTGAGATCGGACCCCTTCGCATGAATGGCAGAGAGAACATCCTCAGGCTGGCGGACCTGTACGGCGGCGCGCTCGGCCTGAAGCGTACCACCGTCAGCTGGCGCCTGTTCCAGGACACCAACAAGCTCGACGTCATCGCGGGTGGTCGAGATCTCCTCCTCGGCCGCTTCGAGCGCGCCATGCAGTTCTTCTCGGATCATTGGCCCGATTCCGTGGCATGGCCCGAGGAGATCGTGCGTCCGCCGCAGTCGCCAGCCCCCGCCCCTCTCCCGGAGGAGAGCGCGGCATGATCTCGCGTCCGATCACAGCGCCCCTCCATGTCGCGGCCCTCCGCGATGGCATGACGGAGATCTCCGTCGAGGCTCACATCACAGATCGCGTGCGCGGCATTGCCGTTCTTCTGACCGGAGACGAGGTCCGCGGCCTCATCGCTGATCTGGCGGCAACGCTGCCAGAAGGCGCCAGTTGCGAGATCGAGGCGACAGCCAACGCCGTCGCCTCGAAGCTTCGCGCGGTCGGTCGAGTGGAGTCTGAGCAGCCCGAAGAAGGGATCGTCGCTCGCGCCCTTCACGAGTACGGCGGCCCCTGCTCCCAGGCCTACGCGGACGTGGTCTCGGCCTACGTCTGCGCGACGCACGGTCAGCGTGACGCCCTGTTCCTGGCGGTCGCGTTCGAGGCCGCAGGGCGAGAGCGGGCTCCCGATGCAGGCCCAGCTATGCCCACGACCACGGACCGCGCTGGTTCTGCTGCCACTTCCGCTCGCGCTCTTCACCGGGAGATCGATCTTGCTCTGGCTCGGAAGGAAGCTGTTCTTCAGGAGCAGTTGAGGGCTGTGATAGCGACACGCTCGCAATGTGTGAGCTAATCCGATGAAGCTCCGCCCGCGCCAGTTCTTCGGCTTTTCGGAAGTCGTCTTCTTTCGGTATTCAGATTGCCCACTCGCACTCGTAGCCATTGGGCGATCGAACGGCGAGGCGCAGTCGGACTTCGCTCTCCCCTGTAGCGGGATTAGTTGCCCGCTCGACTGCTTGGGTAGTGATCGTCGGCACTGCGACGTCAGACATCCTCTTGGCTCCTTGGTTCGCTTTGCATCGACCAAGGTAGCGGCACCGGCCGATCTGTGCACGGCAGATCGGCCGGTTGCCCTCATGCTCACGGAGATCACCCGGTGAGCGCGACCGCCCTCCCACTCGCTGCTGGCCTGCCCTTCAGGAGCCTCAATGAGACGCTCGCCATCGCGCCGGCTGAGGTCGCCCGTGCGATCGCCATGCATGCGGGGCGTTACGCGATGCAGTCGATTTATCTGACCCGCACGGTAGCCCGTCAGTGTCAGCGGATACTCTGCGGACGTGGCTTCTGCGCTGCGAAGCCAGCGGCCTTCCGCGCTGCGGCAATCGTAGCGAGCGTCTCCTTGGGGGCTCCATTCTCCTCGGCGCGCTTCTCCAGAAGCTGCAGACGTTTGAACAGGCTCTCTGCCTGCGTCAGCGCATCGTCGCTGAAGCTCATCTCCATAGCGATATACAAATCGCGAAGGTACGGACAGGTTATTTCTGGTCCGGGCATCATGAGCGTGGCTGTTCCGAAGAATGGCATGCTCATTCATGCTCACAGTGCCCCAATTTGTGCGGTAACATGGGTTAGCCGTCCGAGCGAGTGCTGGTCCGCGCTCGCGATTGATGTGCCCTCCCCTCGCCGCGCCTTCGTAGGATCGCGGCTTGAGGCGCCCGGCCGGCGTCATCGCAAAGCCTCCCGGCCGGGCTGCTCCCTCTCGCGTGATCGTCGTCGCCCGCAAGCAGTCGATCCCGCCTGCGTAATCGTGCGTAATCCTGTCCATTTCCCGCGCCCTGTCCGTGCTGATGTTCGTCTTATGCGGCACGGCGACGGTCTTGCGCGGCCAAAGACGAGGCGCACGGTTCAATGACTACGCAAGGGTACGCGTTCGAAGAGGAGAACCGCTTCGTGCGCGAGCTGACGGAGGCTCTCAAGCCGCTGCACGGCTCGAAGATGGCCACCTACCGGTGGATCGGGGGTCGGATCAAAGCATCTGAACGCTGGGTGCGCCGCCTCGCCGGGCGTAGCGAGTCCATCCGCGTCGATCACCACGTCGCCCTTCGCCTTCGCGACCTCCACGACCGCCTCTGCGTCCGGGTCGCTCGTGCGGCCGATGCCGCCGAGGCGCGCAACGCCCTCGTGCAGGAGCAGATCGATGCCGCTGTTCTGGTTGCTGGCGCGCCTGCTGCGCGCGTGGCGAGCGCTCCCGCGGCTGAAGTGGCGGCTCCGATCCGTCCAGCGCGGCCTCCCGCACCCGCACTGGCCTTCGCGTCACCTCGCACGCGTGGCCCGGCCCAGGCCTCCCTGGAACTGAACGACCTGCCGCTGTGGCAGCACCCCGCCGCGCCGCGCTGACGGCCGAGCAGCAGAGGAGAGAGAGCATGCCCACACTCGTGAGGAAGGCCCAGAAGCTCCAGGCCGAGCCGTTCGATGGGACGCCGGCCGGCGCTGCGCGCGTGGCTTCGTTCGGCGGCAGCTTCATTAAGGTCACCGAGGCGGCCGACGGCGGTGCGCTGACGGTGTTGGTGCAGACACCGAGCGGCGTCCTTCCGGTCAATCGGGGTGACTGGGTCGCGAAGTCGGCCGAGGACGACTTCTATCCGATCGTCGCCAGCCGGATCGCCGAGCAGTTCACGATCGAGGCCGAGCCCGTGCTCACCACCGGCCTGCCGGCGCTCACCTTGCCGGAAGCTCAGGCGGTTGTGGCGACCAAGACGGCGCCTCGGATCACCGAAGACCTCATGCGGGAGCAGATCGCAACTGTCGAGTACGCCAAGCTGCGCCACCTAACGATCTGCGTCATCACCCTGAAGAACGGGTTCTTCAGTGACGGCATGAGCGCGCCGGCCGATCCCGCGAACTACGACGCTGCCGTCGGCGAGCGCTACGCCTTCGACAACGCCTTCCGGAAGCTCTGGCCGATGTTCGGCTTCCTGCTGCGCGACCGCCTCAGCGGCGGCAACACGCTCTCGAGCGTGGCGGGGCTGAAGGACGCCTTCCGCGTCGAGGGCGCCGCCTCCGTCACCAGCTCGGCCGACGTGCCGCACCACCCGGTCTGATGCCCAAACGACACCGCCCGGGCCTGTGCAGCAGGAGCCCGGGCGGATCGCGATCTCGACAACCTTTGGAGGCCTCCATCATGCCCGCAGATGGTCCCGTTCCGCAAGGTGCATCCATGCCGGATGCGGACGTTGCTTCGTCCGGCGTCGCGGCGGCAGAACTGAAGCAGTTCATCGAGCGCATCGAGCGCCTGGAAGAGGAGAAGACCGGCCTCCAGGGCGACATCAAGGATGTCTTCCTGGAGCTGAAGGGCCGCGGCTTCGATGCCAAGGCAGTGCGCACCATCCTGCGCCTGCGCAAGAAGGACCATTCTGAGCGGCAGGAAGAAGAGGCGATCCTGGAGCTGTACCTCCAGGCGCTCGGGATGGCTTAGCGCCATGCCCGGCCCCCCCCCGCGACGAGCCACGCCCATGACGCGCGGCGTGAAGAAGCTCCTGGCCCGCCAAGAGACCGGTCAGATCCTGGTGCTGACCTTCACCGGAGAGACGGAGGCGCCGAAGGTGTACCGCCTCCATCCCTCGAACCGCGTCGTGCGCGCGGATGTGGCCGATCGCGCGATCCGGGAGCATCGGATCCGGCCGGGTGGCGACAGCCTGTTCGCCGACGCCCTGGCCCAGACCTGGCGGGCGCCGTCATGACGTGGCCCTTTGGCACCCTCCCCGCCCGCTCGTTCCGCGCCATCTCGGCCGACCCGCCCTGGGCGTTCTCGGGTGGCACCAAGGGCCGACCCCAGCACTACGCCCGGATGACCGACCGCGAACTCGCCCGCCTCCCGGTCGAGGAGCTGGCGCATCCGGACGGCTGCTGGCTGTTCCTCTGGATCACCAGTCCGAAGCTCCCGGTCGCCTTCCGCATAGCGGAGGCCTGGGGCTTCCGCTACTCGGCCCGCGCCTTCGTCTGGATCAAGACGGAGCGCGCGCCGGCCGAGCCGCTGATTGTCTTCCCGCGGGACGGCCTCCACACCGGCACCGGCTACACCACCCGCAAGAACGCCGAGGATTGCCTCCTCTTCCGGCGCGGCGCCCCGCAGCGCCAGGCGGCCGACATCCACGAGGTGATCCTCTCGCCGATCCGGGAGCACAGCCGCAAGCCGGACGCGGCGTACGAGCGAATCCGTCGCTTCTGCCCGGGCCCGCACCTCGAGCTGTTCTCGCGCGAGAGCCGGCCGGGCTGGGAGGTCTGGGGCAACGAGGCGGGGAAGTTCGACACGGCGGCGCTGCCGCTGGCGGCGGAGTAGCGCCATGGCCCGCCCGCGCCTCACCGGCCGCCAACCGGTCTTCACCGGCCGCCACCCCGGGACCGGCCTGCACTTCGGCCAGACCCCGCCGCACCTGCGCGAAGAGGAGCGCGCCGCGCGCGCCGCCCTCGAGCGCACCTGCCACGAGTGCGGCTCTTTCGGCGCCAGCCGCGGCTACGGCCAGCCCGGCGTCGGCCAGCAGCGCCCCGAGGGGCAGCGATGGTCCTGCGACAAGCCCGCCTGCCGGGCCGCGGTCGAGGCGTGGTGGCGCGACGCCTACCACGACACGCCGGTGCCGGTGATCGCCCCGCAGCCGGAGCCTCCGCCGGCGGCGCAGTCGGACCTGTTCAGCGCAGCGAGGGCGGCATGAGCTTCAAGGCCCTCGAATGGGCTCGCTCGGTCAAGACCGGCAGCCCGACCCGGAAGGCGGTCCTGCGCGCGATCGCCGAGTACGCCGACATGGACGGCAAGGCATGGCCGTCTCAGGCCCGACTCGCCGAGGACACCGAGTTCACCGTGCGCGGCGTGCGCAAGGCGATCATGGAGCTTGAGGAGATGGGGCTCATCTCCCGTGAGGAGCAGCGCCGGAAGGACGGCACTCAGGCAGCCGACATCATCTTCCTGAACTTCGCCTGGGTGGACAGGCGGAATACGGTTCCGCCGGCTGAGAAACAGGCGGAACGTGGTTCCTCACAGGCGGAACCGTATTCCCAACAGGCGGAACGTCATTCCTCACAGGCGGAACGTGGTTCCGCCCCCACTACGTTTGAACCTCCATCTAACCTCCATCAGGAACCGTCAAACGAACCGGATTCGCGTGCCGGCCCGTGGCCGCAGGATTTCTGGGAGCGGTTCCAGGGGGCCTATCCGAACCTGGTTCGGCTTCGAGCGACGCTGAACCTGCTTCGCCAGATCCAGGCCGAAGGCGAGACCCGATTCGACGACATCCTCGAGGGAATCGCCCGGTACGTCGCTGCCAAGCCGAACGATCGCAACTGGCTCGGCTCCGACACCTTCCTCGCCGACCGCCGGTACGAGGACCGCCCCGCGCCGCTGGTCGCACCCGGCCGACAGCCCCCGCTCACCGGCCAGGCCGCCCGCCTCGCCCAGCTCGCTTCGAACTTCCAGGGAGGATCCGATGGCGCTTCCGGCTCTCAGCCGAGCCAACGCCGTGCTTACGGCACCCGAGGCTCTTACGGCAGCGGTCAGCCGGTGCCATGGACGTCTGGCGACGATGCCCGGCCGAGCGCTGAGGTACTGCTTATTGCAGACCGACGCGCCTACGGCGGCCGAGCGTAGGGCGATGGCGGTGTGGCGCGATCGGATCCTCGCGGCCCTGGCGCCCTGCACGGATGCCGACATGGTCGAGGCTGCGGTCGGGAAGCTCCTCCTCGGGTTCGAGAACGGCCGGCAGAACGCGCAGGCGACGCAAGCTCGGAACGGCGAGTACCTGACAGCGCTCGAAGGCCTGCCGCTCTGGGCGATCATGGAGGCGGCCGACCGTTTCCGCACCGGCGAGACCTTGCTGACCTGGAACAAGGCCTTCCGGCCGACCCCGCCCGAGTTCGCCGACGAGGTGCGCGAGGGGCTGGCTGACCTGCGGCGTCAGCAGATCCAGATCCGGGACGTCCTAGACGCCGAGATCCTGCCGACCCCCGACCCCGAGGCGGTAGAGCGCGCTCGGCAGGCCGCTCGCGACGCCATCGCGGGCAAGCTGATGCGCGAGCAGCACGACCAGCGCCGCGCGGCCGACGCCGAGGAGCGGGAGCGCGAGGCCATCCTCGCCGGCCCGCCGATCAAGCCCGGCGCGCTCGGGGCGGCTGCGCTCGGGCGGTTCCTGCCGGCCAGTCCCGCACGCCGCACCAGCGGCCAGCCCGCAGCGTGAGGAGAGCACAGCCATGACGGTTGCCGAAAAGCCGTGCCGATTTTGGATGGTCTACGGGATGGACCGAGGCGTGCCGACCAAGCGGCATCACACAGTCGAAGCCGCGCGAGCCGAGGCAAACCGGCTATCACGGGTTAACCCAGGCGTACAATTCTACGTGTTCGGCTCTGAGTATGCTGTCGAGACCGCAACCAAGCGTGTACACGAGTTCGACGGCAAAAATTTTATCGACATCACGGACGATATTCCCTTTTAACCCCCAGCTAACCGGAGGCCTCCCATGACCGACATGACCGAGACGGGCGATCACGACTTTACGGCCCTCACCGCCGACATCGTGTCCGCCTACGTGGCGAACAACCCCGTGCCGGCCGCCGAAGTGCCAGGGCTCATCGCTTCGACGTACGCCGCGCTGACGCACCTCGGCTCGCCGGCTGAGCCAGAGCCGGTGAAGCTCGAGCCGCCGGTCCCGATCCGCAAGACCGTCACCCCGGACCACATCATCAGCCTCGAGGACGGCAAGCCCTACAAGGCGCTGAAGCGGCACCTGGCGGGACGTGGGATGACGCCCGACGAGTACCGGCGGAAATGGGGCCTGCCCGTTGATTACCCGATGGTGGCGGCGAACTACGCGGCGCAGCGGTCCGAACTCGCCAAGAGCAGCGGCCTCGGCCAGTCGCGCGCCCGCGCTGCGGCTGCCCGCGCAAGCCGGGACACCGCGGTCAGCAGCAAGCCGGCCCGGCGAGGCAAGACCGAGTAGAGGGTTGGGAGGCCTCCTCGCGCGTGCTGGACCAGGACGACGACGATCCCGGGCGTAGCACGGGCGAGGAGCCTTCCGCACCACTGGGTGGTCCGGAGCCGCCCGGCTGGACCTGTCGCGACGTGGAGCGCTGGCTCAAGGTCGCGTTCAGGCAGATGCCGTTCACGCCCATCTACGCGCCGCGAGGCAACACTCTCTCCTCGGCTGATCCGAAGAGGGTCCCGAGCGCCACCTTCGACATGATCGCGTTCACGGGCACGGTGCTCGGCGACCGGTCGGACGAGCGCCGCGCGCTCCTCGTCTGGGCCCGGGCGATCGTGACCGAGGGCGACATCGGCGGGTCGATCGCCGCGTTCTGCCGGGAGATGGGCTGGAACCGCCGCACCTTCGACCGCCGCCGACACCGGGCCTGCCTGAAGGTGGCGGCTGCGAAGAATGCCTTCGACCGCTACGGTTGAAACCTAGTAAGCTTGATTTTGCGAAGAACTGCTGAGGGTTAGAGAAATAGCATTCTGAGTGGAGCCCGCGGTGGGCTGAAAGCTCCAGAATGACGTCTTCATAAATCCGTGGCTGCAATCTTGATGCCTGCTCACCGCCATTCCAATTTAAACGACTGCAAAATTCGCGTCTTGGCTAGATAATAGTGCGGAAACATGTTCGTAAATTAACATACGCTACAAAATATTACTTGTTGTTACAATAATTTAGCGTCTAATCGGCATTTTATTTGATGCAAAGTGATGTTTAAAATTTATGTATAATAAATATCTTCATATTAAACAATAGTTTCATCAAATGATCTCTGTTTTCAGTACGATATGTCATATAATTATGATTAATAACAAAAACACCATCGTTGATATGTGAATCTATACATCTAATAACCCCATATATCAGTATCGAGGCCAACGTTTAGAAAATTTTAACTGAAGAAATTTACACTGTTTCACCCATCGCAGCATACGAGCATCGTTGATGAGAGCGCCCCAGATGCTTCGGCTTGCCGACAGAGTTCCACTCAAACGTCAAATCAGCCTGCTGGCTGGGGTCATCGGCCTCACGATCGTAGGCGTGACGACCGTCGGGTCCGCCCTGCTCGCCCGCGGGCAGGCTATCGTCATGGCTCAGGACGCCCTTCAACAGGTGGCGCGGTCCGTAGCTGACCGCCTCGACCAGGACATGGCCGAACGCCTACGCGAGATCCGTAACGTCGCAGCTCTCGAACCCCTGCAGCCGCACTGGCTGGAGAACACCGGCAGCCTGCGCAATGTGCTCGACGCGATGCAGAGGACGCTGCCGGACTATGCCTGGATCGGGTTTGCCGAACGTGATGGCCGGGTACGCGCGGCCACCGGCGGTATCCTTGAAGGGGCGAGCGTCGGAAGCCGCCCCTGGTTCCTGAACGGCATCCGGCAAGCCGCTGTCGAGGACGTTCACGCGGCAGTCCTGCTGGAGTCCTTGCTCAAGCCGCACGCCGATGGCGCGCCATTCCGCTTTGTCGATGTGGCGGCCCCAGTCAGCGACAGCTCGGGCCGGATCGTCGGCGTGCTTGGGGCCCATCTTAGCTGGCGCTGGGCCGAAGTTGTTCGGCGCGAAGTGCTGTCGTCCCGCAAGCCGGAGCTGAAGGAAGACATCATCGTTCTTGATCGTTCTGGCCGAGTTCTGCTTGGACCAGACCTTGGAGCAACACCCTATACTGCCGCGGAGCTTGCCTCCGGTCGCTTCATAGATCGTCGAGTGGGCAGTGATCGGCTTGCTACGGCAGCCTCCACCCGTGGTCGGGGCGATTACGTAGGCCTCGGCTGGATCGTCGTCGCCTTGCAGCCAGTCGACACGGCGCTGGCGGGCGCCAACCGCCTGACGCTCCTGATCCTTCTGCTCGGCCTCTGCGCTGCCGTGCTGGGCATGGTCGGGATGGGGCTGATCGCCGGGCGGTTGAGCCGGCCCCTGACGCGGCTGACGGAAGCAGTCGACCGCGTTGGACGGGAGCCAGACGCGCGAATGACGCACCGTGTGCACGGCTCTCCCGAGGTTCTGCGCCTGTCTACCACGGTTCGGTCACTCCTCAGGCGTATCGGCACGGCCGAGGAAGACGTGCGGCAGATCCGGGCCGAGTCATCGGACGCTGTGCATGCTGCAGAGGACCGTGTTCGGCGCCTCGGCGCTGATCTCCACGCCATGCAGGTCCTGGCAGACACGGATGGCCTTACGGGCCTGCTCAACCGGCGGGCGTTCATGCCCCTGGCCAACGATGCGATGAACTACTTCAAGCGCTACCAGCGTGGCATCTGCGTCTTGATGATCGACATTGATCATTTCAAGCGCGTCAACGATCTGTATGGCCACGCGGCGGGTGACCAGGTCATTCGCCAGGTCGGCCAGATCATCAGCGACGCGATCCGGACCACCGACAAGGTGGCACGGTTTGGCGGCGAGGAATTCGTGGTCTTGCTCCGTGAGACCGATATGCAGGGTGCGGCGATCTTCGCGGAGCGGATCCGCCAGACTGTCGCCAGCACCGTATTTGAACCGGATGGTCAGTGCCTCACGGCGACGATCAGCATAGGCGTGGCCTGCGCTGACTTGGCGGACGACGATATTGATCGCGCGATCGAGCGTGCGGATGAAGCGCTCTACGCGGCTAAGTCGAGCGGGCGCAACTGCGTGCGCATGTTCGAGGGCAAGCTGTCCCCCAACCTAAGGGTGGCTGCCTAGCTTTTTCAGTCCTGGCTTTTGCGGATCCGGATGGACATCGCACACGCGATCTGGCGGCGCGCAAGCCCCTCTCGCTTCGGGAACAGCAAACGTAAATGGATTTTCAGTCGCAATTCGTGCTAAGCTCACTGTTATATTTGAATGGCGTGTTCCAGAGAGCATAAAACCAATTAGTAATGCTTGCAGAGATCATGAACGCCTGCTTCTCTTCGGCTAGCAGTCCTTAGTTCATGGCGTATCAATTGGCTCCTCAGGGTCGAGAGCAGTGTTTCTGGCAGCAGAACGCCCGCCGGAGGGTTAGTACCTTGGCGGGCGTTCGGTGCTGAGGGAAACAAACTGCTTGACTGTAAGTAAGAACGGTTGTGGGGTCGAGCAGTTCCGATGTGGATGAGGAAAGATCGGGCTATCTGTCTATCGTGGCACCGGATCCACCGGACGATTGAGGAACGGCGGGCGTCGCCTGAAGTGCGCCTCAGCTACGCAAGGCCGCTGTCCCGGATTTCGGTCCAACGCCGTCCGGCACCGGGACCGAGGTCGCACCGTAATTCGCGTTGAGGTAGAGGTTGGGGCCCTCGTAGAGGTTGATCTGCCGGGCGACGATCACCGTATAGGCCGACTGGTCGGCGACCGGCTTGCTGCTGTCGACGATGAGCCGTCCCGCCGGCAGGTAGATCGTCCCCAGCATCGTGCGGGCGTTGTCGCTGATGATCCGGTACTGCCGCA
>NZ_SRLB01000013.1 GCF_004745635.1 Methylobacterium nonmethylotrophicum
GCCGAGGCGCGGGCGAGCGCGGTCTCCTCCTCGAGCGCCTTCGCGCGGATCAGCCCGTCCTTGAACACCTGGACGGCCGCCGCCATGGCGCCGATCTCGTCGCGCCGCCCGGCGCCCGGCACCTCGACCGCGAGGTCGTGGCGCGCCAGCCGTCCCATCGCGTCGGTCATGCGGGCGATCGGCCGGGCGACGCCGAGGAGGCTGAAGATCACCGCACCGACCGAGGCCGCCAGGGCGAGCGCGGTCATGATCGCGGCCGCCAGGATGCCGCCGTCGGCGCTGGTGCTGCCGCGCTCGGCACCCGCCAGGGCGGCGCGGGCGTTCATCTCCACGATCGCCTTCAGGGCGCCCGTCGCCTCGGCGTTCGTGCTGGTCATCGCCGGGCTCGTCAGCGTGGCGAGCGCCGAGGCCTGATCGCCCGCCGCCATCGCGCCGGTGATCGTCTTCTGGCCCTCGAGATAGCGGCTCCAGCTGGACACGAAGCGCGCGAAGGTGGCCCGCTCCTCGGACCCGGAGATCAACGGTTCGTACAGCGCCTGGAGGTCGACCAGTGCCTTGCGGCTCGCCGTCAGGCTCTGCTCGTTGCGGTCATAGGCGTCGTCATCCGTCGAGGTCACGACGAAGCGATAGAGATGGATGCGGTAGCTCTGGGTCTCGGCGTAGATCTGGTTGATCAGGTTCGAGGCCGGGATCCGGGTGCGGGCGATATCGACGACCTCGTCCCGCAACGTCATCAGCCGGAAGATCCCGTTGCCGCCCTGGGCCACGACGAAAAGCATCAGCGCCGTGATCGTCACGACCAGGACCTGCTTGATTGACAACTTCATGGTGCGACTGCCCGCCGTCGACGATGCCGCCCCGGGATTCGAGGCGCCGCCACGTGTTAGAGCGTCTTCGTTATGTCGTGATTAATCAAAGCGTTGCTGGCGCATAAAGGATCCGGACGCCGAACGAATCGGCATCCGGGCTCAGCGAATGGGCAGCCAGGTCCCGGGTATCCGCCGGCGGGCGGATCAGCTCGGCCGGTTCATCCGGCAGGTGGTCGGCACCAGCGTGTCCTTGGTCTCGACCCGGCCGATCATCTTCCAGCCCCAGCCGGTGCCCTCCTCGTCGAAGCGCATCCCCGCCTCCATCGGACCGAAGGAGTGGACGAACATCGTCTGGAAGTACTGGTGGTCGTCGGGCCGCACGTAGGCGTCGCTGCCGACATAGGGCTTGAGGCGGGCCTGCTCGAGCTTGGGCGCCACCTTGCGCGCCTCCGACGAGCCGGCCTCCTGCATCGCGGTCAGCAGGGCGTTCATCGCGTTGAAGACCCGCGGATAGGTCACGGCGATGCCGGTGCGGGCCCGGAACGCGGCCTCGATGTCCTGCGTGGCGGCGTCGCCCTCATTGGCGGTGCCCTGCGACACCTCGAACACCCGGTGGGCGAGCCCGGTCTGGCGCACCACCGAGGGGCCGCCGGTACCGCCGGCATAATAGGTGTAGAAGCTCGCCTGCAGCCCGGCCTCGGCGGCGGCCTTGAGCAGGAGGTTGAAGTCCTGCGCCCAGTTGCCGGTGATGACCGAATCCGCCCCCGAGGCGCGGATCTTGGTGACGTAGGGGGCGAAGTCGTTGACCTTCTGCAGCGGGGTCACCTCGTCGCCGACGATCTCGATGTCGGGCCGCTTGGCCTTCAGCATCGCGCGGGCCTGCTGCCGCACCGACTGTCCGAACGAGTAGTCCTGGTTGATGAGGTACACCTTCTTGATCTCGGGCCGCGTCTTCATGAAGCTCGTCAGCGCCTCCATCTTGATGTCCGAGTTGGCATCGAAGCGGAAGTGCCAGTAGTTGCACTTCTCGTTGGTCAGCGAGGGATCGACCGCCGAGTAGTTGATATAGACGACCTGGCGGTCGGGATTGCGCTCGTTGTGCTTGGCGACGAAGTCGGTGAGCGCAGCCGCCGCCGAGGAGCCGTTGCCCTGCACCAGCACCCGGGCCCCGGCATCGATGCCCTTCTGGGCGGCGATCAGCGTCTCCTGCGGGTTGACCTTGTTGTCGTAGGCCAGCACCTCGAAGCGGAACTGCTTCTGGCGGCCGTTCAGCACCTCGGCCATGTACTGGAAGTGGCGCAGGCCGGCCTCGCCGGTCGGCGCGCCGCCGCCCGACAGCGGATCGATGAAGGCGACCTTCACCGCCTCCTGCGCGGCGGCCGGGCCGCAGAGAACCCAGGCGGCGGAGCCGCAGAGGGCCGAGACGACGACGGCGCCACGCAGCGCCTCGCGGATGGACGTCATGCTTCCTCTCCTGTCGGGCCGCGGATGTCTCGGGCCCGCCCGGGCCGGCACCGCGTTGCCGGCAGCGAAGGTCCCGCCCCGGACGGGCCAGCGTCAAGCAGAAAACTGCGATGCCGCCGCCCCCGCAGCACGTCACGGGTGATACTTTCGGATTAGCCAAGTAAATGACTGAATCACGACTTGTCGACGGCGCAACCTTGGAATAAGTCTAATTAGAGCACCAGCAAGATCCTGCGGCGGAACCGTTGACAGCCTCTTCA
Source organism: Methylobacterium nonmethylotrophicum (assembly GCF_004745635.1). Taxonomy (GTDB): domain Bacteria; phylum Pseudomonadota; class Alphaproteobacteria; order Rhizobiales; family Beijerinckiaceae; genus Methylobacterium; species Methylobacterium nonmethylotrophicum. Next base: position 2,534 of record NZ_SRLB01000013.1, read on the forward strand.
TCCGGAGCGTAAGCGGCGGCGTCTCCGCGGTCTTCGGCCGACGACAGGTCGGCCGGGCGCGCGCGAGGCGGGAATACGCGACCATGACTCGATCCGACGCGGCCGCCAAGCCCGCGACCAGTCCAGCGATGCCGGCCGTGCCGGCCCGCGCGGGGGCTTAGCCGGTGAGATCCGCCCTGTTCCAGGTCCACTGGTTCCTCGGCCTGACCGCCGGCCTCGTCCTGATGGTGCTCGGGGTCACCGGAGGCCTCTTGAGCGTCGAGGACGAGGTCACGGCGCTCCTCAGCCCCGGCATCGTCGCCGTCCCGGCCCGCGAGGCGCCGCGTCTGACCCCGGACGCGCTCATCGCCCGCCTGACGAACGAGGCGCCGGGGCGGCGCGTCACGCTGCTGGTGATGAGCGGCGCGGCCGACAGGGCGGCGCAGGTGCGCCTGGCCGATGGCGGCCCCGGACGGGGCGTCGAGACCTATGTCGATCCGTACGACGGCCGGATCCTCGGGGCGGCCCGGGGGGCGGACTTCTTCGGCTTCGTCCGGCGGCTGCACCGCTGGCTGATCCTGCCCGGCAACGGCGACGGCTGGGGCCGGACCATCACCGGCGCCGCCGCGCTGTCGCTGGTCTACCTCGCCTTGTCGGGCCTCTACCTGCGTTGGCCGAAGGGCCGGCGCGACTGGCGGGTCTGGCTGAAGCCGGCGCTCAATCGCCGCGGCCGGGCGCTCCACTGGTCGCTGCACGCGGTCGTCGGCACCTGGGTGCTGGTGCTCTACCTCGTGATGGCGCTCACCGGCCTGTGGTGGTCCTACGGGTGGTACCGCGACGGGGTGACAATCCTGCTCACCGGCCAGCCGGCCGCCGCGGCCCCGCCCCGCGGGGAGCGGCCCGGCGGCATGGCCCGGCGCGAGGGCGCCCCCGCCCCCCTCGATCCCGCCTTCGCGGCCTTCACGGCGGCGACGAACGGCCTTTACGCCACCGCCTCCCTGGCGCCGGCCCGCGCGGGCGAGACGATCCGCATCCGGGCGGTCGCCCTCGACGCCGCCCATGTCCAGGCCCGCGACGAGTGGCGCTTCCGCCCCGACGGCACGCTCGACTCCCGCGACCTCTACGCCGAGCGGCCCCTCGGGGCGCGGCTCGTCGGCAGCGTGCTGGCCCTGCACGAGGGCCGCTTCTTCGGGCCCGTCGGCACCGTCGCCTTCATGCTGGCGGCGCTCGCCATGCCGCTCTTCGGGGTGACGGGGCTCCTCCTCTATCTCGGCCGGCGCCGCAGCCGGCGGCGCCACGCGCCCGAAGCGGCCCAAGTCGCCTGAAGCCAAGTCGCCTGAAACCTGCAGCCCGACGCCGCTCTTCGCGAGTTGCGTTCCGGTCCCCTGAGGCATTAAGCGCACGGTCAGCAGGGCCGCCGACCGGCGAGAGGATGCCGCATGATCCGCAACGACGTCTCCATCACGCCCGAGCTCGTGCGCCAGCACGGCCTGACCGAGGACGAGTACCAGCGCTTCGTCGGGCTGATCGGACGCGAGCCGACGATCACCGAGCTCGGCATCGTCTCGGCGATGTGGAACGAGCACTGCTCGTACAAGTCCTCCCGCCTGCACCTGAAGACCCTGCCGACCAAGGCGCCGTGGGTGATCCAGGGCCCGGGCGAGAATGCCGGCGTCATCGACATCGGCGACGGGCTCGCCTGCGTGTTCAAGATGGAGAGCCACAACCACCCGAGCTTCATCGAGCCCTACCAGGGCGCGGCGACCGGGGTCGGCGGCATCCTGCGCGACGTCTTCACCATGGGCGCCCGGCCGATCGCGGCCCTGAACGCCCTCCGCTTCGGCTCGCCCGACCATCCGCGCACGCCCCATCTCGTCTCGGGCGTGGTCGCGGGCATCGGCGGCTACGGCAACTCCTTCGGCGTGCCGACGGTCGGCGGCGCGGTCGGCTTCCACAGCCGCTACGACGGCAACATCCTGGTCAACGCCATGGCGGTCGGCCTCGCGAAGGCCGACGCGATCTTCTACGCCGCCGCCACGGGCGTGGGGAATCCGATCGTCTATCTCGGCTCGAAGACCGGCCGCGACGGCATCCACGGCGCCACCATGGCCTCGGCCGCCTTCGATGCCTCCTCGGAGGAGAAGCGCCCGACCGTGCAGGTCGGCGATCCCTTCGCGGAAAAGCTGCTGCTCGAGGCCTGCCTCGAGCTGATGGCCTCGGGCGCCGTGATCGCGATCCAGGACATGGGTGCTGCGGGCCTGACCTGCTCGGCGGTCGAGATGGGCGCCAAGGGCAATCTCGGGGTGGAATTGAACCTCGACGCGGTCCCGACCCGCGAACCCGGCATGACGGCGTACGAGATGATGCTCTCCGAGAGCCAGGAGCGCATGCTCATGGTGCTCAAGCCCGGCATGGAGAAAGAGGCGCAAGACATCTTCGTGAAGTGGGGCCTCGACTTCGCGATCATCGGCCACACCACCGACACGCTTCGCTTCGTCATCAAGCACGGGGCTGAGACGGTCGCCGACCTGCCGATCAAGGAACTCGGCGACGAGGCGCCGCTCTACGACCGGCCGCACCGGCAGAACGCGTATCAGCCGGAGCTGAAGGCCGAGGACGTGGCCGCGCCGATGCGCAACGTCGAGGCGCTGAAGAAGCTCGTCGGCTCGCCGGACCTCTCCTCGAAGCGCTGGGTCTACGAGCAGTACGACCACTTCATCCTCGGCAACACCGTGCAGAAGCCCGGCGGCGACGCCGCGGTGGTGCGGGTCGAGGACGGGCCGAAGGGCCTGGCGCTCACCACCGACGTCACCCCGCGCTACTGCGAGGCCGATCCGGTCGAGGGCGGCAAGCAGGCGGTGGCGGAGGCCTGGCGCAACATCACGGCGGTGGGCGGCCGGCCGCTCGCCATCACCGACAACCTCAACTTCGGCAATCCCGAGAAGCCGGAGGTGATGGGCCAGTTCGTCGGCTGCATCCAGGGCATCGGCGAGGCCTGCCGCGCCCTCGACTTCCCGGTCGTGTCCGGCAACGTCTCGCTCTACAACGAGACCGAGGGCGTCGGCATCCTGCCGACCCCGACGATCGGCGGCGTCGGCGTCGTCGACAACGTCGAGACGATCGCCACCATCGCGCTCAAGCGCGACGGCGACGCCCTGGTGCTGATCGGCGCCACCAAGGGCTGGCTCGGGCAATCGGCCTACCTCGCCACGATCTGCGGCCGCGAGGAGGGGGCGCCGCCGCCGGTCGACCTCGCCGCCGAGAAGCGCAACGGCGACTTCGTGCGCGGGCTCATCACCTCGGGGATCGTCGACACGGTGCACGACCTCTCGGATGGTGGCCTCGCCGTGGCGGTGGCCGAGATGGCGCTCGCCGGCAACATCGGCGCCGTGCTGCCCGAATGCCCGCTGCCGGTCCCGTGCCACGCCTACCTGTTCGGCGAGGACCAGGGCCGCTACCTCCTGGCGGTGGAGCCCGACGCGGTCGCCGACCTCCTCTACAGTGCCAGTGCGCAAGGGATCGACGCGGCGGTGATCGGCGTCACCGGCGCCGATTCGCTGACCCTGCCGGGCGACGAGATCATCACCCTCGAGAGCTTGCGCGCCGCGCACGAGGGCTGGCTGCCGACCTATATGGCCGGGCCGAGCGCCGACGCGGCCTGAGAAGGAGACGATCCGATGCCCATGGATGCCCGCGAGATCGAGGCGATGATCCGGCAAGCCCTGCCCGACGCCACGGTCGAGATCCGCGACCTCGCCGGCGACGGCGACCACTACGCCGCCACCGTCGTGTCGGCGGCGTTCAAGGGCAAGTCCCGGGTGCAGCAGCACCAGATGGTCTACGGCGCGCTCCAGGGGCGCATGGGCGGCGTGCTGCACGCCCTCGCCCTGACCACGGGCGTGCCGCAGGAGTGAGGCCCGGGAACGCCCGGCTCGCGGACCGCACGGGCCCCGGAGGACGCCGTCGCCCGGTCCCCATGCCGGGCACGCGCCCGGCGCCTGCGCGACCGACCTTGGACATTCCGGCCGGCCATCATTAAATGACTCCCGGAACGAGGACCGTAGCCATGACCGACGTCAACAGCCGCATCGAGACCGAGATCCAGTCGCAGGACGTGGTGGTGTTCATGAAGGGCACGCCGCAATTCCCGATGTGCGGCTTCTCGGGCCAGGTGGCCCAGATCCTCAATTACCTCGGCGTGCCGTTCAAGGGCGTGAACGTGCTCGAGGACATGGAGATCCGCGAGGGCATCAAGGCCTACTCGCAGTGGCCGACCATCCCGCAGGTCTACGTCAAGGGCGAGTTCGTCGGCGGCTGCGACATCACCCGCGAGATGTTCCAGTCCGGCGAGCTGCAGCAGCTGCTCTCCGAGAAGGGCATCGCCACCAGCACCGCCGCGGCCTGAGCCGCAGGCACCATCGCTGAGCGGACGAGGGCGCGCGAGCGCCCTTTTTCGTCGCCGTGCGGCGAACCGGGCCAGAGGCCGGCGCGTCTATTCCCGAGTGGCGGCTCTCGGGACGGCGACATGCGGGACGTGATCATCGTGGGCGGCGGGCCGGCCGGCCTGTCCGCGGCCCTCATCCTCGGGCGCTGCCGGCGCCGGGTGCTGCTCATCGATGCCGGCCATCCGCGCAACGCGGTGACGCCGCGGATGCACGGCTTCCTCGGCCGCGACGGCCGCGCCCCCGGCGACCTGCGCGCGGAGGGCCGGCGCGAGCTCGCGGCCTACGACACCGTCGAGGTCTGGGACGGCCGGGTCGTCGATGCCGTGCGGGCGCCGGACGGCTTCCAGGTCGTCATGGACGACCAGCGCCGCGCGCGAGGCCGCCGGATGATCCTCGCCACCGGCCTGCGCACCGACCTGCCCGCCATCGAGGGCTTCTCGGAGTATTGGGGCCACGGCGTGCACCACTGCCCCTATTGCGACGGCTACGAGAACCGCGACCGGCCGCTCGCGGTCTACGGCGCGGGCGAGGCCGGCCAGAAGGCCGGCATGGGCCTCGCCCTCGAGCTCACCGCCTGGAGCCGCGACCTGACCTTGTGCACCGACGGGCCCTGCGATCTCGGCGAACCAGAGCGGGAGCGCCTCGCCCGCCAGGGCATCCGGATCGAGGAGCGCACGGTCGCCCGGCTCGAGGGCGAGGACGGGCGATTCGCCCGGGTGCGCCTGCGCGACGGGGACGCGCTCGAGTGCGGCGCGCTGTTCTTCACCACCGGCCCCTGCATCCCCTCCCGGCTCGTCGAGCGGCTCGGCTGCGACCTGTCGCGCAAGGGCACGGTGCCGACCGGCGACTACGAGGAGACGAACGTGCCGGGGCTCTACGTGGCGGGCGACGCCTCGCGGCGGGTCCAGCTCGCCATCGTGGCCGCCGCCGAGGGCGCCATGGCGGCCTTCGCCGTCAATACCGAGCTCCTGCGCGAGGATACGCGCTGATTCGCTCGGCCGGCATGTGCCCGCAGAGCGCAGAGACGTTCCGTCGAATCTCCTGGCGCCGTCCCGCCGCCAATAATGCGGCAGCAGCAAGCGCTTGGCGCGCGGCGCGACGATCCGGCAGAACTGCCGGGGCGGACAATCCTCCTGTCAAGACTTTATCGTAAGGCGAAGCTTCGCTAGCCTGTACCTGCACGATCACGGGAGGCACCCATGATAGCGCTGGCGCAGGCATGGCGGGCCGGGCTGACCCGGCGCACGCAGCGCGCGACCGTGGCCCGGGAGGCCGCGACGGTGCGGGTCGAGTCCGAGCATCACGAACTCACCGCGCGGGAGCTGATCCGGATGGCGCAGTCCGCCCGCGCCGCGACCGAACCCCGCGGCTGATCGGCAGAGCCGCTCACGTCCTCACCGGTCCCTCGGGCGCGCCGCGCATTCCCTGCCTGCGTCCCGAGGCCTGGCGTGCCGCCGCGACGCGCGGCCCCCTGCCGGGGACAGGCCGGGGACAGGCCGGGGGTGAGCCGGACGGGCCGGCGGAGCGGGCCGTCCGAAGCGGCGCCGGCTGGGGCGGGTGCCCCGTCGCGCGGGGCGGAAAGGATGACCGGGGCGGTGACCCCGGGCACTCCGCAGCGGCCGGCGCGGCCCCTGCACGCTGCAACGCACATGCAAACGCTCTGCGCTGCACAATGGCGCATCGTGCGCTGGCGCACATTGCCCGGGCCGGCTGCGCACTAGGACTTCGGACATGGGGAAGCGAACGCACTACCGTCTTTCGACGAAGGTGCGAAACTTTCTCTTGCGCGGCAGGGCTGGACACGGAACTGTAACAGTCCTTGGCCGTTACTGGTTCTCAAGCGTGAGTATGCGTACCCCCCACCAGCCACGGGCCACGTGCCCGGGGGACAACCATGCCCGATTTCGAGTCACGGAACCTCGACGACGCCGAGAGCCTCGCCCGCCTCGCCGAGCTTCTTCATCCGACCAAGGCCGCCCGGACCGAGGCCAAGGCCCGCGGCCGTCGCCGCGCGGCGGCCGGCCTCGTCGCCGCCCCGGCGCCCGCGCCGGCCGGGCAGCCTGGACCGCTCCTGCAGCCCGCCTGAGCGCGTCACCGCGCGCCTACCAGGCCTGCGGCGTGATCAGTCCCTTGCTGGTGATCACGACCCAGCTCCGGCCGCGGCGCTCGATCGCCTCGACGCGACCGCCGCCGGGCAGCGTGTCGCCCAGGCTGACCTCGACGAGGCGCCGGTTGCGGTTCTCGAGGATCGCCATCCCGTCATAGACGTCGCGCAGCACCCAGCCGTCGATGGTGGCCGGCTTCGCCTTCTCGACCGGTCGGTCGGGCAGGCTGCCGGTCAGCGCCGGCTCCGCCGCGGCGACGGTTCTCGGGGCCGGTGCGGGGGCGACCGCAGCCACCGGCGCGGGCGCGGCCGGCGCGGCGGCGACCGGACTGCCGGCCTGACGCTTCTCGATCTTGTCGGACAGAGCCGCGAGGCGGGCCGCCTGCTCGCGCTCGGCCCTCTCCTGCCGCTCGGCCATGGCGGCCAGGCGCTCGGCGACGGAAGCGACCTTGCCGGCGAGATCGCCGTCCTGGCGCTGGAGCCGCTCCAGCCGCTCGGTGACCTGGGCGAGGCGCGCGCCGGTCTCGGCGCGGCCCTTGTCGGCGGCCTCGTGGGCCTGGACCGTGCGGTCGCGCAGGAGCGACAGGTCGGTGGCGAGGCGGGCCGATTCGGCGGCCCCGGCCTCGACCCGGCCGCTGAGCCGCGACCACTCGGCCTGCGGGATCCCCGCGCCGCCGCCCTGGGCGGCGTTCATCAGCGCCACGGTGGCGCCGCCCGCCAGCGCGCCGACGCAGCCGGCGCAGAGAAGGCCCGCGGCCGTCGTCGTCTTCAGCTTCGGCCAGGCCTTCATCGACCAGGACCGCCCGGACGGGACCCCGCCCTTCGCCGGAGCCGAGGTTGCACCGTCCGGGGCCGGCGCACCGGCGACGTCGTTCTGATCCACCATGACCCGAGCTTCCCAGAAATCCAGGAAGCTTTGGGTAACCTTGTTTGCTTACCGAATGGTTACCGGATCCCTATGCCGCCGCCAGCCCCCGCTTGCGCAGGAGCGGGCCCGTGCTCGGCAGGCGGCCGCGGAACGCCGTGTAGGCGCTGCGCGCGTCGCGCAGGTTGCCGGCGCCGTACACGTAGGTGCGCAGCCGCTCGGCGGTGGCGGGATCGAAGATGTCACCGGCCTCCCGGAAGGCGTCGAAGGCGTCGGCGTCCAGAACCTCGGACCAGAGATAGCTGTAATAGCCCGCCGCGTAGCCCTCGCCGGCGAAGATGTGCTGGAAATGCGGCGTGCGGTGCCGCATGGCGATCTCGGCAGGCATCCCGATGCGCGCGAGCGCCTCGGCCTCGAAGGCCAGGGGCTCGATGCCGGATTCGGCCTGCGGCGACAGGTGCAGGTCGAGGTCGACGATGGCCGAGGACGTGTACTCCACCGTGGCGAAGCCCTGGTTGAAGGTGCGGGCGGCGAGCAGCCGGCGAAGCAGGTTATCGGGCATCGGCTCGCCCGTGCGGTAGTGGCGGGCATGGGCCCGCAGCACCTCCGGCTGCTCGAGCCAGTGCTCGTAGAGCTGGGACGGCAGCTCGACGAAGTCGCCCGCCACCGCGGTGCCTGAGAGGAGCGGGTAGGTGACGTTCGACAACAGGCCGTGCAGGGCGTGGCCGAATTCGTGGAACAGGGTGCGGGCGTCGTCGAAGGAGAGCAGCGCCGGCTCGCCCTCGGCCCCCTTGGCGAAGTTCATCACGTTGACGATGATCGGCGTGACCTCGCCGGTCAGGCGCTGCTGGGAGCGGAAGCCGCTCATCCAGGCGCCGGAGCGCTTGCTGGCCCGCGCGAAGTAATCGCCGAGGAAGAGGCCGACCAGCCGCCCGTCGCGGTCGGCGACCTCCCAGGCCCGCACCTCCGGGTGGTAGCGCGGCACGTCCGGCAGTTCGGTGAAGGAGAGGCCGAACAGGCGGTGCGCGGTGTCGAAGGCGGCCTGGATCATGCCCTCGAGGGGCAGGTACGGCTTGATCTCGCCCTCGTCGAGGTCGTGCTCGCGCCGGCGCAGGCGCTCGGCGTAGTGGCGCCAGTCCCAGGGCGCGAGCGCGAAGTTGTGGCCGTCCTCGTGCGCCAGCGCCTGGAGCCGGTCGCGCTCTCCTTCCGCCCGCCGCCGGGCCGGCGCCCAGACCTCTTGCAGGAGCCCGACCGCCGCCTCGGGGCTGCCCGCCATGGTGTCGTCGAGGCGGAACGCCGCGTAGCTGGAAAAGCCGAGGAGGCGCGCCCGCTCGGCGCGCAGGCGCAGGGTCTCGCCGATGATCGCCCGGTTGTCGGTGTCGCCGCCGTTCTCGCCCCGGCGGATCCAGGCCGCGTAGGCGCGCTCGCGCAGGTCGCGCCGCGTCGAGAAGACCAGGAACGGCTCGATCAGCGAGCGCGACAGGGTGACGACGTGGCGGCCGGGAAGGCCGCGCTCCTCCGCCGCCCGGCTCGCGGCCGCGCGCAGGAACGGCGGCAGGCCCGCAAGATCGTCCTCGCCGTCGAGCTCCAGGGTGAAGGCGCTCTCGTCGGCGAGCAGGTTCTGGCTGAACTGCGTGCCGAGCTCGGCGAGCCGCGCCGCGATGGCCGCCATCCGCTCCTTCGCCTCGGCATCGAGTTCGGCCCCGGCGCGGCGGAAGAGCACGCGGTAGCGCTCGCGCACCCGCCGCTCCTCGTCGCTTAACCCGTCCTCCGTCACCGCCGAGACCCGCGCCCACAGGCCGGGATTGAGGAAGAGCGCGCTGCGGTGGCGGGCGAGCCGCGGCGCCACCGCCCGCTCCACCGCCTGCAGCTCCGGATTGGTGTGGCTGCCCGCGAGGTTGAAGAACGTGGCGGAGACCCGCCGCAGGGCCTCGCCCGAGCGCTCCAGCGCCCCGATCGTGTTGGCGAAGGTCGGCGGCTCGGGATTGCCGGCAATCGCCTCGATCTCGGCGACGTGCTCGGCGAGCGCCCGCTCGAAGGCCGGCTCATAATGCGCGGGCGCGATGCGCTCGAAGGGCGGCAGCCCGTGGGGCGTCGTCCAGACCGGCTCGGAGAAGGGGTTGGGCTCGTGCTCCGCCGTGACGCCGCGCATGTCGGTCCTCTCGCTGCAATGGCGCGCGACGATAGACCCTGGGGCGCCTGGCGCAAGCGCGGCACGGCGCGCGGGAACGGTCACGCTTGGCCGGCCGTTGAGGGGCGGGCCTTGCGGGCCCAGGGAGAACGCGCGATGCCGGGGACGATCACGGGGCGGATCCTCGCCGGGCTCGTCGGAGCGGGCCTCGCGATCGGTGCGGCCGCCGCACAGGCGCCCGCCGGGCCGACGCCGCTGAGCCGGGTTCCGGCCGAGCAGGTTCCCCTGCCGCCGCCCCGGCCGGAGGAGGCCAGGGACCCGGCCGCGACCAAGGCTCCCGTCGGGCAGGAGCCGGCCGGCAAGGGCGCGCTCCCCCGGGAGGCGCCTCCGTCGCCCATCTCCAAGGAGGCGCCTCCGGCGCCCGTCTCCAAGGAGGCGCCTCCGGCGCCCATGGCCGAGCCGGCGCCGCTGCCGCCCGAGCGCCCCTCCGACCTGCCGTCCGGGCCGGCGCCCACGCCCGCCACGATCGTGCCGGACGACACCGCCTGCCTGCGCCGGCTCGCGCGTCTCGGCGTCAAGGCCGAGCCGGTGGCGCCGCTCGCGGACGGCTTGTGCGGGGCGGCCAAGCCGCTGCGGGTCACCGAATTGCCGGACGGCGTCGCGCTCGCGCCCGCCGCCACCCTCACCTGCACCGCCGCCGAGGCCTTGGGCCGCTGGAGCACCGAGGTGCGGGTGATCGCCGAGCGCACCCTCGGCAAGGCGCCCCTGACATTCCAGATCGGCGGCTCCTACGAGTGCCGCGGGCAGAACCACGATCCGGCCGCGAAGCTGAGCGAGCACGCCTACGCCAACGGGGTCGACGTGATGGGCTTCTCGGTCGAGGGACGCGCTCCGGTGAGCGTCGGCGCGGGGCGGGAGGGCACGCCGGAGGCGGCCTTCGAGGCGGCCGTGCGGGCCCGGGCCTGCAGCTTCTTCCGCACCGTTCTCGGGCCCGGCTCGGATCCCGCCCACGCCAACCACCTCCACCTCGACGAGCGCGAGCGCCCGGCCGGCCACCGCCTGTGCCAGTGAGCGGGAACGCCGGGAGGCATTCGGCGCTTTAAGGCCTTGCCGGCGCGGCGTGCGGGCCGGGACGGTGTGGAGGCGGTCGGATGCGGATGGCGGCGAGGCTCGGGACGGCTCTGCTGGCGATGGGGCTGTCGGGCGCGGCCGGCGCCGCCGAGACGGCGCTGACGCCGGAGGCGATCAACCAGGCGCAGTTCGGCGCCGAGGCCTCGCCCGACGGGGCCGCCAAGGACACGAAGGAGACGTCCAGGAAGCCCGCCCGGTCGGCGGAGAAGCGGGCCGACCCGCTCCTGGTGCGGGTGCAGGTGCTGCTCGACCGGGCCGGCTTCTCTCCCGGCGCCATCGACGGGCGCGACGGCGACAACCTGCGCGGCGCGCTCGCGGGCTTCGCCAAGGCCCGGGGCCTGAGCGCCTCCGGGCGCCTCGACGCGGCCCTGTGGCAGGCGCTCGCCGGCACGAGCCAGGATCCGGCGGTGATCCAGTACACGCTGACCGAGCGGGACGTCGCCGGCCCGTTCGCCGAAGAGATCCCGCCGAAGATGGAGGAGCAGGCCGACCTGAAGGCCCTCTCCTATACCGGTCCGGCCGAGATGCTGGCGGAGCGCTTCCACATGAGCAAGGGCCTGTTCGAGGCCCTGAATCCCGACGCGCCCCTGACCAAGCCCGGCACGGTGATCGCCGTGGCGGCCGTGCCCGCCCTCGAGACCGGCCGCATCCCCGCCAAGGAGCTGCCCGAGAAGCCCAAGGTCAGCCGGATCGAGGTCGACAAGGACGCGCTCCAGGTCCGCGCCTATGGCGAGGACGGGGCGCTCCTGCACCTCTACCCGGCCTCGATCGGCAGCGAGGAGAAGCCGGCGCCGACCGGCGTCCTGAAGGTCGAGGCCGTCGCCTTCGACCCGACCTACACCTACAACCCGAAATACGACTTCAAGGGTGTCGAGGCAAAGCACACGTTCACCATCAAGCCCGGTCCGAACAACCCGGTCGGCGTGGTCTGGATCGACCTTTCCGGCAATGACGGCTACGGCATCCACGGCACGCCGGAGCCGGAGAAGATCGGCAAGACCGAGTCGCACGGCTGCGTCCGCCTGACCAACTGGGACGCCCGTGACCTCGCCCGTCACGTCGTGAAGGGGGCGAAAGTGGATTTCGGGAAGTGAGCGGGCGCGATCGGAGCGGTCGTCTCACCGTCATCCCGGGGCTGCGTACGGGAACCCGGCAACCATGACTTCTGATGGTGCAGGATGACGGTGCGCACGTCTCCCCTCTCCGGCGCGGGAGAGGGGATCCCGTGCCAAATCGATGAAAGGATATACACAGAAGTCTTTTGACGCAGTTTCATGATTTTATTACTGGAAACAAAGGCTTCAGAGCCTGCCCGACGGCGCAGCAGTCCGGCTCCGACTGCACTCGGAGACGGTCGACGTGAGCAGAACTACTACGCCCGCCCGCCGACGACCCGCCCCACTACCCGCATCACCCCCAGCCACACCGCATCCGCCAGGAACGCCAGGGCCGCAGCCGCGGCGGCCCCCTGGATCAGCGCGAGGGTGTTCTGGGTCTGGAGACCGACGACGATCGGGGTCCCGAGTGTCTGGGCGCCGGCCAGCGCACCCACGGCGGTGGTCGCGACCGCGAGCACCAGCACGACCCGCAGGGCCTCAAGGATCGGCCCCGCCGCGAGGGGCAGCTCCACCCGCCACAGGCGCTGGGCCGGGGTGAGCCCCAGGGCGGTCGCGGCCCGGCGCACCTCCTCCGGCACCGTGGCGAGCGCGCCGACGGTGCCGCGCATCACCGGCATCAGCCCGTAGGCGGCGAGCGCCAGCAGGATGGGCGGCGCGCCGAAGCCGAGGACCGGGAGGGCGAGGGCCACCACCACCACCGGCGGCGCGGCCTGCGCCGCCGCCGCCAGGGTGTCGAGGGTGGCGCGCAGGGACGCGCCGGCGGCGCGGGTCGCCAGGATGCCGAGGGCGAGCCCGGCCCCGCCCGCGAGGGCGAAGCCCGCGAGCGCGAGGGCCAGGTGATGGCGGGCGAGCCAGGCGAGGCGCCCGGCCGGGACCGGGGTGCCGGCCTGCAGGCCGAGCGCCCGCACCACGAATCCGGCGACCTCCGGCAGGCTCAGGACCGCGAGGCCGACGGCCAGGAGCAGGGGCGCCAGGATACGGCCGGTCAGGGCTCGACGGGTCATGCCGGCTCCTCCCCGCGCTCCGGTGCCGCCCCGGCGAGGAGCGCGAGACCGGCATCGACCGCCAGGGCGAGGCCGATCACCGGGAGCGCCCCGAGCAGGATCAGGTCCTGGGCGAACTGCGCCATGCCCTCGAACACTACGGCCCCGAGCCCGCCGGCCCCGACGAGGCCGCCGAGGGTGGCAAGGCCGATGCCCTGCACCGCCGCCACCCGCAAGGCGCCGATCAGCACCGGCGCGCCGAGGGGCAGGCGCACCCGCAGCAGCACCTCGCGGGGCGTGAGGCCGATCGCACGGGCGGCGTCGAGCACGGCGGGGTCCGCCGCCGCGAGGCCAGCCGAAAAGCCGCGCACCAGCGGCAGGGCGAGGTAGGCGGCGGTGCCGATCACCGCCGGCGTCGGCCCGATGGCGGAGAGGCCGAGGCCGCGCAGGGCCGGCGCCAGGGCGAGCAGGCCGGACAGGCCCGCCACCAGGGCGGCGAACAGCGCCAGCGCCGGCACGACCTGGATCCCGCTCAAGACCCCGTCGGCGAGGCGCGCGGCGGGTCCGTCGCGCAGACGCAGGAGCGACAGGGGCACGGCGACCGCGAGGGCGAGGAGGAGCGAAGCCCCGGACAGGGCGAGGTGCTGGACGAGGGCCGTCGTCACGGCGCCCGCCCGCGCCCGGTACTCGACCGCGAGGGAGACGGCGTCGAGCAGGCCGTCCCGCGCGGCGAGCCCCGTCACGCCGAGGAGGACAGCCGCGGCGAGGAGCCCGCCCCGGCGCGGCAGCGCCGCCCGGGCCGCCTCGGCGGCGAGCCCCGCGAGGGCGAGCCCGGCGAGCCAGGCCCCCGAGCCGAGGGCGGCCCGGGCGGCCGGCGGCTGCCCGGCGACGAGGGAGGCGGCGCCCTGCCCCGCCGCGGCGAGGAGCACGCCCCAGGCGGCGAGCGCCGCGGCGAGGGCGGCCCAGGCGCGCCAGGGCCTCGCCGAGACGGCGAGGAGCAGGGCGGCGGCCGCCGCGAGCGCGCCCGCGGCCGCGCCGGCGAGGCCGCAGCCGACGGGCGCGCCGGGTACCAGGCGGTTCGGCGCCAGGGTCAGGAACGGCAGGCCCATCAGGGCCGCGACCGCGAGGCCCGCCGTCGCGGGCGGGAGCCAGCCGGCACGGAGCGTCATCGCGCGAGGCCCCCGAGGTAGCGGCGGGCGACGGCCGCCGGGGTGTCGCCGTCCACCGCCACCTGGCCGTTCAGACGGCGCAGGGTCGCGAGGTCGAGACCGGCGAACAGGCGCTCGAGGGCCGGGCCGATCTCCGGGTGGCGGTCGAGGATGGGGGCGCGGATCACCGGGGCCGGCTCGTAGACGATCTGGGCGCCGGCGGGATCGGTCATCACCGCGACGTCGAGCGCCGCGATCGCCCCGTCGGTGCCGTAGACCATGCCGGCATTGACCCCGCTGATCCCCTGCGCCGCAGCCCTTAAGGTAACGGCGGTGTCGCCTCCCGGCAGCATCACGATCCGCTCCCGCGGCATCACGAAATCATAGGCGCGCTCGAAGGAGGGCAGAGCCGCCGGGCTCTCGACGAACTCGGCCGAGGCGGCGAGCGTGATGAGGTCGCGGCGGACCGCGCCGGCGAAATCCGCCATGGTGGCGAGGCGCTCGGCCCGGGCGAGCCCGCCCTGCACGGCGATCTGCCAGGTGTTGTTGGCCGGCGCCGGCTTGAGCCAGACCAGGCCGCGCACGCCGTCGAAGGCCTTCGCCGCAGCGAAGGCGCTGTCGGCCCGGCGCCAGACCGGGTCGGCGTCTGTCCCGGAGAAGAAGGCCGCGTTGCCGGTATATTCGGGGTAGCAGTCGATCTCGCCGGCGGTCAGCGCCCCGCGCACGATCCGGGTCGGGCCGAGCTGGAGCCGGGCCGTCACCGGCACGCCGAGGCGCTCCAGGACGAGGAGGATCAGGTTGCCGAGGAGGGCGCCCTCGCCGTCGACCTTCGAGGCGACGACGACCGGCCGGGCGGCCTCGTCGGCAGCCATCGAGGCCTTGGCCAAGCCAAGGCCCGCCAGCCCCCCCGCGAGGACGTGCCGGCGGTTCAAGGGGGTGTCCACGCGCCGCCGCCGCTGCATCGGGTCCCAGGTCCCTGCGCTTGACATGGCTGCCTTTCCGGGCGACGGCTCACCGGCGCAGGTCACGCCGACCGGCGCGGTCCCGCGTGGGTTGCGGGCGGATGGAACCCCTGGCCGGGCGGCGGATTCCGTTGCGGCAGGGACGGGTCGGTGGGGCCTCGCTACGGGGCGTTGAGGGAAAGAACTCCGGCGTGGGCACGGAAACAAGCGAAGACCTCCTGAACGGTGCCCGCGTCCTCGTGGTGGAGGACGAAGCGGCGATCTCGATGCTGCTGGAGGACATGCTTCTCGATTTCGGCTGCGAGGTCGTGGGTCCGGCCGCCCGCCTGAGCAAGGCGCTCGAGATGGCCGAGACCGAGAGCTTCGTGGTCGCGATCCTCGACGTCAACGTCGCCGGCGAGCCGATCTACCCCGTCGCCGAGGCGATCGTGCGCCGCGGCCTCCCCCTGGTCTTCTCCACCGGCTACGGCGGTGCCGGCATCCGCGAGCCGTTCCGCGACCGCCCGGTGGTGCAGAAGCCGTTCAGCCAGCAGGATCTCAAGCGCACCCTGATCGCCGCGATCGCGGCCGGGGGCTGAGGCGGCGGGCGGGGCGCGCGGCTCCGCAACACGGCTCCCGGGTTCCGCTGCGCGGCCCTGGGAAGACGCAGTTCGGGTCTGAGAGCCTGTTTGACAGCCGAGAACGGTATCGCATGGACCTGATCCATCCCAATCACGACCTCATCCTGAGGTGCGACTGAAAGGAGCCTCGAAGGAGGGCTCCAGATATCACAACGATTGCTGGAGGCCTCCTTCGAGGTCAGTCGATCTTCGATCGACTGACACCTCAGGATGAGGTTGAGTGTGGGACAAAGTTGTTGGACCGTTCAAACAGGCTCTGATTCGCCGAGAAGCAAGCGAGCCTGGCGGACAGCCCGCGCCCTCAGCGCGTGGCCCGCTGCTGCGCTGCGGCGGCATGCCGCTCGGAGGGCTCGCGCCGCTCGGCCGCTTCCTGCGCCTCGACGCGGCGCTTGAACGCGCCCCAGGCCATCAGCGTGCAGCCGCAGCCGTCGCAACTGATCATGGCGTCGTCGGTCAGGTCGGCCGGCAGGCGCACTCCCGGCGAGCCGCAGGACTCGCATCCGAACCCGCTGCGCATCTCGCAAAACCCCCAATCCGTGGTCCCGTCACGCCTGCCAGCTTAGGTATGCTGCGCTGCACGCGAGATGAACGGAACCCCGCGAGATCACCGTTACGGGTCGATCTCCAGCTCGAAAGCCGAGACGACGTGGCGGGGCCAGCGCCCGGGGGCGACGAACACCGCGTCGGCCCGCAGGGTGAGGCCGGCGCTCCAGGGCGCCCGGGCGATCCAGGCGCGGGCGGCGCGGGAAAACAGGCGGCGCTTGCGCGCGTCGATGGCGCCGAAGGCCTCCTCCAGGGTCGGCCGGGCCTTGACCTCGACGAAGGCGACGGTGCCGCCCCGGCGCACGATCAGGTCGATCTCGCCGCCGGCGGCCGAGACGCGCCAGGCGAGCGGCCGGTACCCCTTGAGGAGGAGCGCGAGCGCCGCCAGGATCTCGGCGCGGCGGCCGCGGACGAAGGTGAGCCGGCGACGGCGCGCCGCGGCGTCAGGCCTCGCCGGCATCGTCGGCGCGCCGGGTCAGCGCCAGGGCGCGGGCATAGACCTCGCGCCGCTTGAGGCCGGTCTCGTCGGCGACGAGGCTGGCGGCGTCCTTGATCGAGTGACGGGCGAGCGCCGCTTCGAGGCGCGCATCGAGGTCGGCGTCGTGTTCCGGCCCCGGTGCGGCCTCGGGCGCGGTGCCGATCACCACCACCACCTCGCCCTTCGGCGGGCCGGAGGCGGCGTACTCCGCGGCGAGGTCCGAAAGGTCGCCTCGCCGCACGGTCTCGAACAGCTTGGTCAGTTCGCGCGCCACCGCGGCCGGGCGGGTGCCGCCCAGCATCTCAGCGGCGTCGGCCAGCATCTCGGGCAGGCGGTGGGGGGCTTCGAACAGCACGAGCGTGCCGGGCACGCCGGCCAGCACCGCGAGCCGGTTGCGCCGCGCCCCGGTCTTCTGCGGCAGGAAGCCCTCGAAGAAGAAGCGGTCGGTCGGCAGGCCGGCGGCCACGAGCGCCGTGATGGCGGCGGACGGGCCGGGGATCGGCGTGACCGAGAGGCCCGCCGCGATCGCCGCCTGGACCAGCTTGAAGCCGGGATCCGACACCAGGGGCGTGCCGGCATCCGAGACCAGGGCCAGGGCCTCGCCGCCCTGCATGCGGGCGATCATCCGCTCGCGCACCCCCTCCCCCGAATGCTCGTGATAGGCGACGAGCGGCGTGGTGATGCCGTAATGGGCGAGCAGCGTGCGGGTGACCCGGGTGTCCTCGGCGAGCACCGCGTCGGCGGCGGCGAGCGTGCTGAGGGCCCGGAAGGTCACGTCCTTCAGGTTGCCGATCGGGGTCGCCACCACGTGCAGGCCGGGCGACAGGGGCTCGGCCTCGGCGGCGAGGCCGAAGGCGGTGTAGAAGGCCGGGCCGCGGCCGGTCGCGGCCCTGTCCGGGGGGGAACGTCGGCGGGAATCGTCGCTGCGCTGGGTCATCGCCGGGACAGTGCCACGGCTCGCCGCCCCGGCGCCATGGCGGCGTTGCGCGGGAGCAGTCGTTTACTTTTCGTCGGCAGACTTTATGCACCGGGCAGGTCTATTGCTGGCGCGTTGCGCGCCGGGCGCAGGGCCGGCCGGACCGGGGGAGCGGGCGATGGGGGGCATCGGCCTCGACACTCTGACGTCGTTGACACGGAGCAGGCCGTGGCGCGCTGCCCTGGCGCTGGCGGCAGCTTGCGCGCTCGGCGCCTGCGGCGGCATCGACAGCCCGGTCGTCGCCACCCGCCCGGTGCCGGTCGAGGCGCCGGCGGCGGGACCGGCCGGCGACGCCAGCACGCTCGGCGCTGGCAGCGTCAAGGTGGCGCTGATCCTGCCGCTCACCGGGCCCGGCGCCGCGGTCGGCGCGGCGATGCGCAACGCCGCCGATCTCGCCCTGCAGGAATCCCAGAGCCCCGACCTGAAGATCCTGGTCAAGGACGACCGCGGCACCCCGGACGGCGCCCGGGAGGCGGCGGCCGCGGCCCTCGCGGACGGGGCGGAGCTGGTCATCGGCCCGCTCTTCTCCGCCGCGGTGCAATCCGCCGCCGCCACCGCGCGGCCCGCCGGCCGGCCGGTGATCGCCTTCTCGACCGATGCCAGCGTGGCGGCGCGCGGCGTCTACCTCCTGAGCTTCCTGCCGCAGCCCGAGGTCGACCGCGTCATCGACGAGACCACGGCGGCCGGGCGGCGCTCCTTCGCGGCCCTGATCCCGGATTCGACCTACGGCCGCGTCGTCGAGGCGCAGTTCCGCGAGGCGGTGGCCCGCCGCGGCGGGCGCGTCGTGGCGATCGAGCGCTACCCCGCCGGGAACCCGGCCGCCTCGGTCGGGCGGCTGGCGCCGCTGATCGCCGGCGCAGGCCCGCAGGCCGACGCGCTCTTCCTGCCCGACACGCCGGAGGGCCTGAGCGCCGCGAGCGCGGCGCTTTCCCGCGCGGGCTTCAGCCCGGCCCGGGTCAAGCCGGTCGGCACCGCGGTGTGGAACGACCCCAAGGTCTTCGCCCTGCCGGCGCTCCAGGGCGGCTGGTTCGCGGCCGCCGACCCGGCGGGCTTCACCGGCTTCAAGGAGCGCTACCGGGCCCGCTTCGGCGCGGAGCCGGCGCGGGTCGCGACGCTCGCCTACGACGCCGTGTCCCTCGCGGCGGCGCTGAACCGGCAATACGGCTCGCAGCGCTTCGCCGACACGACGCTGACCAATCCGTCGGGCTTCGCCGGCATCGACGGCACCTTCCGGTTCCGCCCGGAGGGCACCAGCGACCGGACCCTGGCGGTGTTCGAGATCCGCGGCGGCGGCACCACGATCGTCAGCCCGGCGCCCCGGGCGCTCGGGCCGTCGGGGACCTGAGGCGGCCTCACGCCGCCAGCTCGGCCACCACGGCATTGAGCACCGGCGCGCCCTTCGGGGTCGCGGCGAGGCGGCCCTCGGCCGTGCGGGCGACGAGGCCCGCCGCGACGAGCCCGGCGACCCGTCCCGGATCGAGGGGCCGGCCGGAGAGGGCATGGTAGCGGGCGGGGTCGATGCCCTCGCGCAGGCGCAGGCCCATCATCAGGAACTCGTCGGCCTGGTCGCCGGGGCTCAGGGCTTCCGTCTCGACGATGCCGTGGCCCTCGCCCTCCGCGCGGGCGAGCCAGGCCTCCGGGCTCCGCTCGGTCGCGGTGCCGGTGCGGCCCTCCGGCAGGACGAGGCGGCCATGGGCGCCCGGGCCGATGCCCGCATACTCGCCGTAGCGCCAGTAGAGCAGGTTGTGGCGCGATTCGGCGCCGGGCCGGGCGTGGTTCGAGATCTCGTAGGCCGGCAGGCCGGCGGCCGCGCAGACCTCCTGGGTCACGTCGTAGAGCGCCCGGGCGGTGTCGTCGTCCGGCACGGTGAGCTTGCCGGCGGCGGCGAGGCCGTGGAAGGGCGTCCCCTCCTCGATGGTGAGCTGGTAGAGCGACAGGTGCTCGGCCGCCCGGGCGATCGCCTCGCGCAGCTCCCGCGCCCAGGCCTGCGGCGTCTGGTCCGGCCGGGCATAGATCAGGTCGAACGAGTACCGGTCGAAATGCGAGGCGGCGGTCTCGACCGCCCGCAGCGCTTCCGCCGTGCTGTGGAGGCGGCCGAGCGCCTTGAGCGCGGCGTCGTCGAGGGCCTGCACCCCGAGGGAGACGCGGTTGACGCCCGCCGCCCGGTAGCCGCGGAAGCGCTCCGCCTCGACGCTGGTCGGGTTTGCCTCGAGGGTGATCTCGGCATCCGGCGCGACGCTCCAGGCGCCCGCCACGGCGTCGAGGAGCGCCCCCACGGTGGCGGGCTCCATCAGCGACGGCGTGCCGCCGCCGAGGAAGATGCTGGTGACGGTCCGCCCCGGCGCGAGGCGCGCGGCATGCGCGATCTCCCGCGCGAAGGCGGCCCGCCAGCGCGCCTGGTCGGGGCGGCTATGGCGGACGTGGCTGTTGAAGTCGCAATAGGGGCACTTCGCGGCGCAGAAGGGCCAGTGCAGGTAGACCCCGAAGCCGACGTCCCGGGTCGGATGATCGATCATCCGGCGGATGTGCCGCCCCGGCGCGCTCCGTGCAAGGGCCCCCGGTGCAAGGGGTGACCGCGTTATACCGGCAATCCGTGATGCCGCCGGGCGATCAGGCATTCCGGGTCGCCGGGCTCGCAGGCGCGGCAGACCTCGGGCCGCACGGCGTAGACCCGGCAGGACACGGCCTCCCCGACGCGGCCGGCCAGCGCGCTGCAGCGGTCGCCCTCGCAGCGCATCCGGCCGGCCGGATCGTCGACGTAGTCCTCCGGGATGCGCGCGATGTCGGCGTCGTCCTCGGTGCTGAAGCGGGGCCACTCGGCCGAGTAGGCGCAGCAGGCGCCGCAGGCCTGGCAGTCGAACGCAGCGGGGTCGGCCGGGGTCGCAGGCGCGGGGCCGACCCCGGCCAAGGGCCGGTTCACGGGCTCGGGCCCGGCGCCGCCGGCGGGATCGGGCGCGGGCGGCCGTCGTCGTCGATGGCCACGAAGGTGAAGACGCCGACCGTCACCTTCTCGCGGATCTGGGTGCGGAAGCGCCGCGCCCAGGCCTCGATCTGGATCCGCATCGAGGTGCGGCCGGTGGCGACGACCTGGGTGTAGACGCAGAGCACGTCGCCGACGCGGACCGGCCTCAGGAAGGTCATGCCGTCGACCGCCACGGTGACGACGCGCCCCTGCGCGTGCTCGACCCCGGCGATGCCGCCGGCCTGGTCCATCTGCGACATCACCCAGCCGCCGAAGATGTCGCCGTTGGCGTTGGTGTCGGCCGGCATCGCGATGGTGCGCACCGTGAGGTCGCCCTGCGGCCGCGCCGTCGTGTCCGCCGCGGTCCCTCCCCCGGCCGTTGCCTCCTCGGCGGTCGCTGCCCCGGTCTTGGCCATGATGCCCCCCTGGTCTCCCGCGCGAGCATAGGGCATCGAAGCACCCGAGCGCGAGCGCCCCGAATCGCCAAGGCCCCGCGGTTTCTTCCGCCGCCGGTCGGCCCTAGGTTCAGCCGCTCGCCACCAGCCGGAGGACGCACCATGATCCAGGGCCACCCCACCAGCGGCGCCGAAGCCGAGCGCGACTGCCCGGTCCCCCTCGCGACCCTCGGGGAGATCTACCGGGCCGAGAAGGAGGACCTGCCCGACCTGCTCGCCGCGCTGCCGGTGCAGACCCGCGCCAAGCTCGCGGGCTATCTCTACGCCAAGAGCCACACCCACGCCCTCGGCCTCACCGTCGCCCGCACCTGTGAGAAGGAGGATCTGGTGAAGGCGCTCGGCGAGATCGGCGCCGTGGTCTACGGCCAGGCCCACCTGCCGCCGCCCAAGCCCGCGCAGGCCGCCCCGACGGCGCCCCAGACCCGCAAGATCAGCCTCGGCGGCTCGGGCGCCAAGCGCAGCTTCGACTGACTGGCGCCCGGTCGCGCCGGCAGGGCCCGGCGCTCACGATGCGGCGCCCGGAGGCGTGTCCTCCGGGCCGGGCCTCGCAGGCCGTTCCGGCCCCGGGTCGACCCGCCCACGGTGGCGCAGACCCGACGCATTTCGCATACCGTATACGAAGCTTTGACGCCGGCGATCGTGTACCGTATACGAAGATATGATCAACCGCCCCGTCGAGCGCCTCTCGGCGCCCCTGCTCGCCGACCACCTGCATGACCGGCTCGTCGAGGCCGTGATCTTCGGCGATCTCCCGGCCGAGGCGCGGCTCGTCGAGGACAGCATCGCCGAGCAGTACGGGGTCAGCCGGTCGCCGGTGCGCGACGTCCTGCGCAAGATGGAGGCCGAGGGGCTCCTGACCCGCGAGGGCGCCAAGGGCCTCAACGTCGCGCCGATCTCGCGGCGCGACCTCGACGAGGTCTATCTCTGCCGCATCCCCCTCGAGGGCATCGCCGCCGCGGAGGCGGCGGTGAACCGCTCGCCCGACGGCGTCGAGGCCCTCGAGGCCATCTACGCCCGGATGCGCGAAGCCCAGCAGGCGGGCGGGGTGCGCGACTACTTCCTGGCCAACGTCGCCTTCACGGACGCGATCCACGCGGCGGCCCGGAACGCCACGCTGGTGCGCCTCCTCGGCGGCCTGAGCAAGCAGGCCCAGCGCTACCGCTACGCCGCCTACACGATGTTCCCGCACCTGATGGACCTGTCGGTCGAGGGCAGCCGCAAGATCGTCGACGCCATCGCGGAGACGGATGCCGACCGGGCCCGGAGCGTGACCGAGACCCTGATCAAGCAATCCTGGCTCACCATCCGGGACTGCTTCCATGATTGAGCCGGGCACGATTGAACCGGGTCGCCCCCGCCGCGAGGCGCTGTCCTTCAGCGCGGTCCTGCGCGAGAGCCTGGGCTCGGTCGTGCGCGAGATGCGCCGGGCGATGGTGCGCTCCTCCTACAGCTCGATCATCTACGAGGGCTACGACTTCTCCTGCGTGCTCACCGACGGGGCCGGCAACCTGATCGCCGAATCCGGCGAGGACCACCCCTTCCACATCATCCCGATCAGCGGGGCGGTGGCGGGCATGACCCGCCGGCATGGCGCGATCGGCCCGGACGAGATCGTGCTGCACAACGACCCCTATACGGGCGGCACGCATCTCAACGACGTCGCGGTGATCTGGCCGGTCCATCACGACGGCGCGCCCGCCTTCCACATCGTCATCCGCTCGCACTGGGCCGATATCGGCGGCATGTCGCCGGGCTCGCTCAACGGCGCGGCGACCGAGATCCTGCAGGAGGGCCTGCGGCTCGACTACGTCCGGGTCGCCCGCAGCGGGGCGGACGAGGTGCTGCGCCTCGTCCTCGACAACGTGCGGGCGAGCCGCGAGGCGGCATCCGACTTCCGCACGGTCCTGGGCATCTGCCGGGTCGCCGAGGCGCGGCTGCGGGGCCTGCTCGCGAAATATGGCGCCTCGCGGGTCGAGGGCGCGGTGCAGGACATCCTCGACGGGGCCGAGCAGCGCCTGCGCCGCGCCATCGCGGCCCTGCCGGACGGGACCTGGCACCATACCGGCTACCTCGACGGCGCCGCGGCGACGCCCCACCCGCTGCGGGTCCAGGTCGCCCTCACGGTCGAGGGTGACAGGGTCCGGGCGGACTTCGCCGGGACCTCGCCGCAGGTGGCCGCGCCGCTCAATGCCGGCCCGGCGATCGCGCCGACCTCGGTGCTGACCGTGATCAAGTCGTTCCTCGATCCCGCCGGCTCGATCAATTCCGGCACGCTCCGGGCGATCGCGGTCGACGCGCCGGAGGGAACGATCGTGAACGCGACGCCGCCCGCGCCCTGCGGCGGCCTCAACGAGGTGCGCTTCGCCTGCGACGCCGCCGTGATGGGCGCCCTCGGGCAGATCGCGCCGAACCGGCTGATCGGCGACGTGCGGGGCACCTCGAACCACACCTATATCGGCTCGCGCTCCTTCATCTTCTACGAGTATCCCTCGGGCGGCACCGGCGCCTCGGCCGACAGCGACGGCGCGGTCGCGGTGCGGGCCTTCAACGAGGGCGAGAACGTCTCGATCCAGTCGGCCGAGATCGTCGAGGCGACCTTCCCGCTGCGGGTCCTGCGCAACGAGATCCGGCCGGACAGCGGCGGGCCGGGGCGATGGCGCGGCGGCTGCGGCCTGCGCCGCGAGGTCGAGGTGCTGGCCGACGACGCGCGGCTCTCGGTCCTGTCCGACCGCAACGTGGTGCCGCCGGCCGGCGTCAATGGCGGCCTGTCCGCCGCACCCAACCGCTACCGCCTGCGGCGGGACGGCGCCGAGATCGCGCCCGGCGCCTTCCCGGGCAAGATCGCGAACTTTTCCCTGCGGCGGGGCGACGTGGTGGTGGTGGAGAGCTCCGGCGGGGGCGGCTACGGCAATCCCTGCCTGCGGGACGCCAAGCGCATCGCCGCGGATCTCGCCGACGGCTACGTCACGCGCGACGGCCTCGCGCCCTACCGCCAGCCCGGCCCCTACCCGGTGCTGGCCGCCGATCCGGATCTCGCCTCCCATGCCTGCGGCCTGTGCGAGACCCTGGCCGGCGTGCTCGGGGCCGGGCCCGGATCCCTGATCGAGATCGTCTTCGTCACCGGGCCGAGCCGGCGCTACTGGGTCGCCGCCGTCGACGCGGACGGGCCGGAAGGCCGCGTCCGCATCGCGCCGACGCCCGCCCCCCTGCCCGACACCTGGGCGATCCGCCTGCTGGCGCACAGAACCCCGCTCCGAGAAGGCCCGCCGCCATGATCCCTCACCCGTCCGCCGCGCCCCTCGGCCGCCGCACCGCGCCCTCGAACGTCGAGGCGGCCCAGCTCGCCGATGCCCGCGACCTCTTCCCGGGCGGCGTGCTCGGCGGCAACGCCCTGCCGGAGGGCTGCGCCTTCGTGGTCTCGCACGGGACCGGCGGCCGGTTCTGGGACACGTCGGGCAACGAATACATCGACTACGTGCTCGGCTCCGGCTCGCTCTTCCTCGGCCACGCCCATCCGCGGATCCAGGCGGCGGTGGCGGAGCAGGCCGCCCGCGGCACCCATTTCTTCGCCTATCTCAACGAGACCGCGGTGGCCTATGCCCGCCGCCTCAAGCCCCTGGTGCGCTGCGCCGAGCGCATGCGCTTCACCACCGCCGGCTCCGACTCGACCTTCCACGCCATCCGGCTCGCCCGCGCCTTCACGGGCCGCGACCGGATCGTGAAGTTCGAGGGCGCCTATCACGGCGTCCACGACTACGCCCAGGTCTCGACCGCGCCGGGGCGCGAGGCGCCGTTCCCGAAGCCCGTGCCCGATACGGCCGGCATCCCGGGCCACGTCGCCGACCTGACCCTGGTGGCGCAGTGGAACGACATCGAGAGCCTCAGGGCGATCCTGGAGGCCCACCGGCACGAGATCGCCGCGGTGATCATGGAGCCGATCCAGCGCATCCTGTCGCCGGCGCCCGGCTTCCTCCAGGCGGTGCGGGAACTGACCTGGGACCACGACGTCCTGATGATCCTCGACGAGGTGGTGACGGGCTTCCGCTACGGGCTCGGCGGCGCCCAGGATTACTTCGACGTCGTCCCGGACCTCGCCACCTACGGCAAGATCATCGGCGGCGGCCTGCCGGTCGGCGCCGTGATGGGGCGGGCCGACATCATGGAGCAGGCCGACCCGGCCCAGAAGGGCAGCCCCGGCTACGTCTACCAGAACGGCACCCTCCAGGGGCACCCGCTCGGCTGCGCGGCCGGCCTCGCGATGCTCGACATCCTGTCGGAGGACGGCGTCTACGACCGCGTCTTCGCGCTGGCCGACCGCCTGCGCGCCGGGCTCCAGCAGATCTTCGACCGCCACCGGATGGGCGTGGTGGTGTTCGGCGAGGGGCCGATGTGGCACTTCCTGTTCGCCGAGGCGGCGCCTGCGAACTACCGCGACATCCGCCGCAGCGACCTTGGCAAGCTGCGCCGCTTCGAGGCCGAGATGATCCGCAACGGCCTGTTCGTGCTGCCGAACAACCGCCGCTTCGTCTCGATCGCCCATACCGACGACGACCTCGCGGCGACCTTCGCGGCGGTCGACCGCTGCTGCCGCACGCTCCTGGCCTGAAGGAGCGCGCCGTGGCCCGCGGTTACTTCGTCGGCATCGATGTCGGCGGCACCTTCACCGACGCGACCGTCTACGACGTCGCGGCCCGGACCTGCTCCGCCGTCAAGGTGCCGTCGAACCGCGCCGCGCCCGACCAGGCGGTGCTCGCCGTGATCGCGAAGTCGGCGGCGCCGGCCTGCGGGATCCGCCGGGTGGTCCACGGCACCACGGTCGCCACCAACGCCCTCCTGGAGCGCCGCGGCGCCCGGGCCGCGCTCGTGGCGACGCGGGGCTTCCGGGACGTGATCGAGCTCGGCCGCACCACCCGTCTCACGCCCGGCAGCCTCTACGATCCCTACTTCCGCCGGCCGCCGCCGGTGATCCGCCGGCGCGACCGGCACGAGGTGGCGGGGCGCGTCGAGGCCTCCGGCGCGGTGAGCGAGCCCCTCGACGAGGCGGACCTCGACGCCCTCGGGCGGGCGCTCGCGGCGGACGGCGTCGAGGCGGTCGCGGTCGGCTTCCTCAACGCCTACCGCAACCCCGCGCACGAGCGCCGCGCGAAGGAGATCCTGTCGCGCCATCTCGGCTTCGTGACCGTCTCGACCGACGTGCTCAACGAGGTGCGCGAGTACGAGCGGTTCTTCGTCACCGCCCTCAACGCCGTGCTGATGCCGATCATGGCGCGCTACGTCGGCGCCCTGACCGAGGCCGTGGCGGAGGGCTACCCGGCGGCGAGCTTCTACACCGTGGCCTCGCATGGCGGCCTCCTCACCACGCAGGCCGTGACCGAGGCGCCGGTGCGCACGATCCTGTCGGGCCCCGCCGCGGGCCTCGCCGCCACGCGCCGCCTCGCCGAGGCGCTCGGGATCGCCCGCATCATCGCCTGCGACATGGGCGGCACCTCGACGGACGTCGCTCTGGTGGCGGACGGCGCCCTGCCGCTCAAGCGCGAGACGGTCCTCGACGGCAACGTGATCCGCCTGCCGCAGCTCGACATCCACACGGTGGGAGCGGGCGGCGGCTCGATCGCCAGCCTCGACGGCGGCGGCGACCTCGTCCTCGGTCCCGAGAGCGCCGGCGCGCGGCCGGGCCCGGCCTGCTACGGCCACGGGGGGACGCGCCCGACCGTGACCGACGCCAACGCGGTGCTCGGCCGGCTCGGGGCCGGCCAGGAGCTCGGCCGCTCGCTCTCCCTCGACGCCGAGGCGGCCCGCCGCGTCGTCGCGGCCCTGGCGAAGGCGGCCGGCCTGCCCACCGAGGCGATGGCCGAGGCGATCCTCGACCTCGCGGTCGCCAAGATGGCGGCGGCGGTCCACGAGATCTCGGTCGCCCGCGGCTACGACCCGGCCGAGTGCGCGCTCCTGTGCTACGGCGGGGCCGGGCCGCTCCATGCCTGCCTGGTGGCGGAGGCGCTCGGCATTCCCCGCGTCGTGGCGCCGCCCGATCCCGGCACCTTCTCGGCCTTCGGGGCTTTGTGCTCGGCGCTCACCCTCGACCGGGCGCTGACGATCCTCGCGCCGCTCGGGCCCGAGGCGCTGGCCCGGTCAGCCGCGTTCTTCGCCTCGGCCGCGCCGGCGATGCGGGAGGCGTTCGCGGAGCAGGGCATCGACCCGGACGGCTTCACCCTCGAGTGCCAGTACGACCTGCGCTACGAGGGCCAGGCCCACGAGCTGACCGTTCCTTGCACCCCCGACGCCGACGCGCATGCCCTCACGGCGGCCTTCGAGGCGGCCTTCGCGCGGGAATACGGCCGCCTCGACCGCGAGCGCGGCCTTGTGCTCGTCAATGTCCGGGCGGTCGGCCGCGTCCCGGTGGAGAGCCCGGCCTGGACCGCACCGCTTCCGGGCTCCGGCCGGCCCCTGGGCCGCCGCACCGTCTGGGCCGAGGGCGAGGCGCGTCCATGCCCGGTCTGGCAGCGGGACGACCTGAGTCCCGGCGAGCCGGTCGCGGGCCCGGCGGTGATCGAGGAGATGTCGGCCACCACCTACGTGCCGCCGGGCTGGACGGCACGGGCCGGTCGCATCGGCGAGCTCGACATCCGGCGGAATCCGGCGTGAGCGACGACCTCAGGCGACGCGCCGGGCTGTCGGCCGCGGGATTCGGCGCGATGCTGAACCTCTACGCCTGCCAGCCGATCCTGCCCGACCTGCAGCGGGCCTTCGGGGTCAGCCCCGCCCGCGCCGCCCTGACGGTGACGGCCACCGCCGCGGCGGTCGCGCTCGTGGCGCCGGTCGCCGGCGCCGTCTCGGACGCCGCCGGCCGCAAGCCCACGATCGTGGCGGCCCTGGCGCTGATCGCCCTGCCGAGCCTCGCCTGCGCGCTGGCCCCGAGCCTCGACGTGCTGATCTGCCTGCGCTTCCTCCAGGGCCTGTTCATGCCGGCGGCCTTCGCGGCGTGCCTGGCCTACGCGAGCGAGGAATGGCCGCCCGCCCTGCGCGGCCGGGCGACGACGCTCTACGTCACGGCGAACATCACCGGGGGCTTCCTCGGCCGCGTCATCGGCGGCCTCGCGGCGGAATGGGGCGACTGGCACGCGGCCTTCCTGGTCCTCGGGCTCGCCAACCTCCTGGCCGCCCTCGCGGTCGCGATGCTGCTGCCGCGCTCCCGGGGCGCCCCGGCCGCGACCGGGTTCGGCACGGCGGTCGCCGCCATGCCGCGCCACCTCGGCAACCCGGCCCTGCTCTCGGCCTTCGCGGTCGGGTTCGCGGTCCTGTTCTGCCTCGCGGGGGTGTTCACCTACGTCAACTATCATCTGGCGGCGGCGCCCTTCGGGCTGTCGGCCGGCGAGTTGAGCTGGCTGTTTGGCACCTACCTCGTCGGCCTGCTGATCCTGCCGGTCTCCGGACGGTGGATCGACCGGTTCGGGCCGCGGCGGGCGATCCTCCTGGCCATCGCCGGCTCCGCCCTCGGCGGCGGCCTCACGCTCGCACCGACCCTCTGGGTGATCGTGCCGGCCCTGGTGCTGGTCTGCCTCGGGGCCTTCGTGTGCCAGGCGGCCGCCACGGCCTTCGTCGGCCGCGGCGCCGCCCATCACCGCTCGGCCGCGGCCGGGCTCTATCTCGGCTTCTACTACGCGGGCGGTGCGGCGGGGGCGTTCCTGCCCGGCTTCGCCTATGCGCGCCTCGGCTGGCCGGGCGTCGTCGCGGTCGTCCTCGCGGTCGAGGCCGCCGCCGCCCTGCTGGTCTACTCGGCCTGGCGCGACCCCGCGCCCGAGCCGCGTCTCGCCTGAGCGGATCCGTGTCTTCGCGTCGCGACGCGAGGACGGGCCAGCCTCACCGAAACCCGGGATGGCGGGACAACCCGCTTCCGGCCACGATGCCGGTCCCGAGGGAGGAGCGCCGAATCGGTTCGTCCCGCGTCCGGCGTCGCGCCGGCGCCAACAGAGGATGTCGTCCGCATGCCCGCCCCCCTGACGCGCCGCACCCTCCTGGCCGGCGCCGGCGCCGCCCTGACCCTCGACGCGCCGCGCCTCGCGGCGGCCGGGGAGCGCACGCTGCGCATCGCCATGACGGCGGCCGACATCCCGCTCACCACCGGCGGGCCCGACAACGGCTTCGAGGGCTTCCGCTTCACCGGCTACACGCTCTACGACCCGCTCATCGCCTGGGACCTGTCGCGCAGCGACAAGCCCGCCGAGCTCAAACCCGGCCTCGCCGAATCCTGGAGCGTCGACGAGGGCGACCGGACCGCCTGGACCCTGCGCCTGCGAAGCGGCGTGACCTTCCACGACGGCTCGGCCTTCGACGCCGATGCGGTGGCCTGGAACCTCGCGAAGCTCCTCGACGACAAGGCGCCCCACCACGACCCCAAGCAATCGGCGCAGGTCCGCGGCCGCCTCGGCTCGGTCGCATCCTGGACGGTGGTCGATCCGCAGACGATCCGCATCGTCACCCGCACGCCCGACGCGTTCTTTCCCTACCAGCTGACCTTCCTGCTGGTCTCGAGCCCGGCGCAGTACGAGGCGGTCGGCCGCGACTGGCAGAAATTCGCCGCCGCGCCCTCCGGCACCGGGCCGTTCAAGCTCGTCCGGCTGGTGCCGCGCGAGCGGGCGGAGCTCGTCGCCAACCCCGCCTACTGGGATCCGGCGCGCCGGCCGGCCTATGACCGCCTGGTGCTCCAGCCGATGCCGGAGGCGACCACCCGGGTGGCGGCGCTCCTCTCGGGCCAGGTCGACTGGATCGAGGCGCCGGCGCCCGACCAGATCAACGCCCTCAAGGCGGCGGGGCACCGCATCCTGACCAACATCTACCCGCATTACTGGGCCTACCAGCCGAGCTTCCTGCCGGGCTCCCCCTTCACCGACGTGCGGGTGCGCAAGGCCATGAACCTCGCCATCGACCGGGAGGGGTTGCGGGGGCTCCTCAACGGCCTGATGATCCCGGCCGAGGGCAGCGTCCCGCCGGACCATCCGTGGTTCGGGCACCCGACCTTCAAGCTCCGGCACGACCCCGAGGAGGCCCGCCGCCTGCTCGCCGAGGCCGGCTACGGGCCACAGCGCCCCTTACGCTTCAAGGTGGCGATCTCGACCTCCGGCTCGGGGCAGATGCAGCCGCTGGCGATGAACGAGTTCATCCAGCAGAACCTGGCGGCGGTCGGCATCGCGATCGAGTTCGACGTGATGGAGTGGGGCACGCTGCTCGGCCGGTGGCGGGCGGGCGCCCAGGCCCCGGCGAACCAGGGGATCGCGGCGCTCAATTCGAGCACCGGCACCTTCGACCCGTTCAACGCCTTCATCCGCTTCTTCAGCAGCCGCTATGCGGCCCCGAACGGCTTCAACTGGGGCCAGTTCTCGAATCCGGACTACGACGCCCTGATCGCCAAAGCCCAGCTCGCCTTCGACAAGGCGGAACAGGACCGGCTGCTCGCCGAGCTGCACACCCGCGCGGTCGACGACGCCCTGCTGATCTGGGTCTGTCACGACGTCAACCCGCGCGTGGTCTCGCGCAAGGTCGACCGCGTGGTCCAGCCGCAGAGCTGGTACATCGACCTCGCCACGGTCACGCTTGCCTGAGCATCTGCGTCAGATGTCGCAGCTGAGGCCCAGGGCCGCCAGGCCCTCGTCGAGGAGGTCGCCGACATTCGGGATCCCGAGCAGGTAGTCGGCGGTGCGGGTGCCGGCGGCCTCGCGCTCGCGGGCGAGGCGCACGGCGTCGGGAAACTCCTCCGGCTCCATGTCGCCGCGGCCGACGAACAGGATCGCCACCAGTTCGGCGCGCTCGTCGTCGTTGAGGCCCGCCACCATCTCGCGCAGCTCCTCCTCGGTGGCGTCGTCGGTGCCGTCGACCAGGACGTCGCGGGCGCCGTCGTCGATCGGGTTCGAGCCGGAATCGGGGTCGCTCAGGCCCTCCTTCACGTCGAGGGCCCGGGCCCGCAGGATGAACTCACAGACCTTCTCTACGGCGATGTCCATCGGGGAAACTCCTCTGACGCGCACGCGACGATTGATCCAGCCTCAACCCGCGAGGTGCGGCACGGTTCGCCCGATCGATGTCGCCTCTGGACGCCGGCGCGGTTCGACATCAAGTGACCGGCGGCGCGTCCACCCCCGAGGTTCCCGATGCTGATCAACGCCGCCTTCGCGGCCCTGCGGCAGGTCTTCTCCCCGCCGCTCCGCCAGATCCTGTGGAAGTCACTGGGCCTGACGGTCGGGCTCCTCGCCCTGGTGTGGTTCGGCCTCACCAAGGGCATCGCGGCGCTGATCGCCGCCCACCCGATCTCGACCGACTACGCGATGGTCAACGCCGTGGCGTCGTTCCTGGCCGGGGCCGGGCTGTTCGTCGGGCTCGCCTACATCCTGCCGCCGGTCTCGATCCTGGTGGCGGGCTACTTCCTGGACGACGCCGCGGCGATCGTCGAGCGCACCGACTTCCCGGACGAGGTGCCGGGCCGCGCCATGCCGCTCGGCCAGGCGATGCTCTACACGGTGCGCTTCGCCGCGCTCGTGCTCGCGGTCAACCTCGCGGCCCTGGCGCTGCTCCTGGTGCCGGGCATCAACGTCGCGGCGTTCTTCATCGCCAACACCTACCTGCTGGGGCGGGAATATTTCGAGCTCGCCGCCGCCCGGTTCCGGCCGCTGCCGGAGGCCGGCGCGATGCGGCGCCACCACACCGCCACCGTGATGCTGGCCGGCGCGCTGCTGGCCGGGCTGATGCTGGTGCCGATCCTCAACCTCGTCACGCCGCTCTTCGGCATCGCCCTGATGGTCCACGTCCACAAGGGCCTGAGCCGCGACCGGCTGCTGATGCCGCCGGCCTCCCGACCGCCGGTGACGCAGGACCGCGACCGGCTCGGGGCCGGCTCGCCGCGGCCGTGGTGAAGGATCAGGACCCGGCCGGGCGGGCCTGGATCACCGGCGCCGCGGCCGCGAGGATCGCGGCGGGATCGCGGTCGAGGGGCGGGTAGATCCGGCTGCCGTTGATGGTGCGCTTCACCGCCTTCGCGGCCGCGCCGACAGAGACCAGGTGCTCGCGCGTCCACCCCGCCGTGTAGGCGGCGCCCCAGGCGCCGAGGTCGAGCACCGTGACGTAGTCCGGCGCCGCGAAGGGGATCCGGTCCTGCGGCCGCCCGGCGAGGTCGCAGGCGGCGTTGTGGCCGGCGATCCGCCCCATCGGCCGCGCGTGCTGGCACGACATCACGGTGCGGTGGCCGGCGGCGTCGGCCTGTGCCACCGCGACGTCGCCGGCGGCGTAAACGTCCGGCACGCCCTCGACCCGCAGGAGCGCGTCGACCGGCAGCCGGCCGAGGGGATCGAGCGGCACGTCGAGGTCGCCGGCGAGCGGGCTCGCCCGAAATCCGGTGGCGAGCACCACCGTCAGGGCGGGGAGCCGCGTGCCGTCGGAGAGCGTGACCCCGGCCGCGCCGATCTCGGCGACGCCGGCGCCGCCGCGATACGCCACCCCGGCCGCCGCCAGCGCCTGGCGGATCGCCGGCGCGGCCGCCCCCATCGCCGCGCCGGCCCGGGCGGCGGGGTCGATCACGATCGTCTCGACCGGCCCGGCCTCCCCCGCGCGGTCGCGGGCCCGAGCCAGGCGCGCCGGCAGCTCGCAGGCGATCTCGAGCCCGACGAGGCCGCCGCCGACGACCAGGGCGGTCCAGCGCCCGGCCTGGCCGCGCCCGAGCCCGCCCTCGCCGAGCCGCGCCAGGTGATCGGCCAGGCGCTCGGCACCCGTCACCGTATCGACGTCGAACCCCGCCGCCACGCCCGGCACGTCGGGCAGGCGCAGCGCGCTGCCCGCCGCCAGGACCAGGCGGTCGTAGCCGAGGGACGCGGGCGCCCCGTTGCCGCGATCCGCCCGCAGCGCGACCTGGCGGCCGGCGGCGTCGATGCCCGCGACCGTGGCGTCGACGTGGGCGATGCCGATCGGGCCGAGCACGTCGTCGTAGGCGACGCGCAAGGGGGCGAGGTCGGCTTCGTAGCAGCGCACCCGGATCTCGTGGAAGCGCCCCGGCGCCACCAGGGTGACGGCCTCGACGCCGCCGAGGAGATCCCGGGCCCGCGCCGCCGCGGCGGCGGCCCACAGGCCGGCAAAGCCGCCTCCCACAACGACGATCCGCCCCGTCATCGCACGTTCCTCCCGCCACGACCGGCATCGTAGCAGCCCGGTGCCGCCTCCCTCATCATCGCCGAAAGGGGGGCCGTTGCGGATCGCGCCGCCCGGTTGCACCATCGCCGGATGTCGGACGACACCCACGAGGTCCTCAACCAGAGCCCGCCCTTCGGCGACGCGAACCTGTTTGCCGCCGACCTGCCGCTCCGGGGGGCGCTCGCGGCCTTCGGGCCTGCGTCCGACGCGGAGGGGCTCGCGGCCTTCGGGGGGCGCTGGGGCGCGGCCGAGCGCCTCGATCTCGGCCGCCTCGCCAACGCGCACCCCCCCGATTTGCGCACCCACGACGCGAGCGGGCACCGGGCCGACCGGGTCGAGTTCCACCCGGCCTACCACGCCCTGAT
Source organism: Methylobacterium nonmethylotrophicum (assembly GCF_004745635.1). Lineage (GTDB taxonomy): Bacteria > Pseudomonadota > Alphaproteobacteria > Rhizobiales > Beijerinckiaceae > Methylobacterium > Methylobacterium nonmethylotrophicum. The sequence goes on from NZ_SRLB01000013.1 coordinate 35,967, forward strand.
GGCCGCGAGCGTCGCCGACGGGCTGCACGCCTCGATCTGGGACGGGGCGGATCCGCGCGCGCCGCGGGCCCGCGGCCATCTCGTCCGGGCGGCGCGTCAGTACATGGTGGCGGGCGTCGAGAGCGGGCATCTCTGCCCGATGACCATGACGAGCGCGGCGGTCGCGGCGCTCGGCCTCGCGCCCGACCACCTCGCCGCCTGGCTGCCGAAGATCACGAGCCGCACCTACGACCCGCGCTTTCGGCCCTGGCACGAGAAGGCCGGCGTCACCCTCGGCATGGGGATGACCGAGAAGCAGGGCGGCACGGACGTCCGCGCCAACACCACGCGCGCCGCGCCCCTCGGGGGCGATGCCTACGCGCTCACCGGCCACAAGTGGTTCTTCTCCGCCCCGATGTCCGACGCCTTCCTGGTGCTGGCGCAGGCCCCGGCCGGGCTGACCTGCCTGCTGGTGCCGCGTCACCGGCCCGACGGCGCGGTGAACGCCCTGCGGCTGCAGCGCCTCAAGGACAAGCTCGGCAACCGCTCGAACGCCTCCGCCGAGGTCGAGTTCGCGGGAGCCTTCGGTTGGCGCATCGGCGAGGAGGGCCGCGGCGTCCCGGCCATCCTGGCGATGGTGCAACTGACGCGTCTCGACTGTGCGGTCGCCTCGGCGGGCTTGTGCCGCATGGCCCTGGTGCTGGCGCTCCACCACGCCCGGCACCGGCGCGTGTTCCGGAAGCCGCTGCTCGACCAGCCGGCGATGCGGCGGGTGCTCGCCGATCTCGCCCTCGAGAGCGAGGCCCAGACCGCCCTGACGATGCGCCTCGCCGCCGCCTTCGACCGCGGCGAGACGGCGCGCACCCGCCTGCTCACCCCGGCGGTGAAGTACGCGGTCTGCAAGGCGGCGCCGGGCTTCGTCTACGAGGCGATGGAGGCGCTCGGCGGCAACGGCTACGTCGAGGAGAGCCCCCTGCCCCGGCTCTACCGCGAGGCGCCGGTCAACGCGATCTGGGAGGGCTCAGGCACCGTCATGGCCCTCGACGTCCTGCGCGCCGCCGCCCGCGCCCCCGAGGAGATCGCCGGCCTGGTGGCGGACCTCGCCGAGGAGGCGGCGGACCTGCCCGGCACGCGGGAGGCCGCCGCCGACATCCTCGCGGCCCTGCGCGCGCCCGACGCCGAGGCCCGCGTCCGCTTCGCCACCGGCCGCCTCGCGACCCTGGCCGCCGCCGCGGCGCTGGCCACCTGCGCCCCGCCGGCGGTGGCCGAGGCCTACGCGGCGACGCGCCTGTCCCGGGAGCGGGCGATGTACGGGGCGAACGGGGTCGGGGCGGTGACGGAGATGGTGCTGGGTCGGGCTCTGGGGTGACGTCGCGGATCCTCGCTGATCCGACGAGACGTCGCCCGATATGCGGCGTCGCTCCCGGTGTCGCGCGGGGGCCAGGACATGACGATGAAGACGTTGTGTGCTTGATGCGTTCCAAGACAGATCAAGTGCGTCTCCCCTCTCCCGTGTGGGCGAGCAGAGTCACACTTCGCCGTTGAAGGCCAAATCATTGTAAAAGCGCGCACTTTCCCATCCCCAGGCGATCCCGGGCAAGCCCAGGATCGCCTGGGGAGGGGAAGCGCGCTACCTTCAACGGGTAGAACTATCAGAGCCTGTTTGACCTATGGAGCCAGTATCGCCGGCACCTCTTCGATCCGATCCTCGACCTCATCCTGAGGTGTTAGTCGATCTTTGATCGACTGACCGCGAAGGAGGGCTCCAGAAATCGCCGGGATCCCTGGAACCCTCCTTCGAGGCCGCTACGCGGCACCTCAGGATGAGGTTGTGGGTGGGACGAGCATGGGAACCAAATCAAACAGGCTCTCAGACCGAGATGTGTGAATGCTGTAGCCCGTGTGGCAGGGGGGCCCGCGCCGTATTCTTAAAGGAACATTTTTCTTAATAGAATAGATGAAGCAGGGAGTGTATGAGGGAGCATCCCACCCGCACGTCGGGCCGAGGCGCCCGCCCCCGCGCGACGCCCGAAAATTCCCATGCCCACATCATAGCTGTCCCAATTGACGGACAGCAACCTGTCTGCATAATCGGACAGGTGAGCGCCGACGGGTCCCGTTGGCGGGCTCATGCAAGCCACGAGCCAGGGATGGCCCCGTGACCTCCGCGATCGAGCCCCACAAGGCGCGCCGGCTCTACCTGCTGCTGCGCGATCAGATCACCAGCGGGCGGCTGCCCTCCGGCGAGCGCCTGCCGGGCGAGCCCGTCCTCGCCGCCGAGCACGGGCTGGCGCGGGTGACGGTGCGGCGCGCCCTCGACCTGCTGGCCAGCGAGGGCCTGGTTCACCGCCGGCCCGGCTCGGGCACCTTCGTGCAGGGGCCGGCCGGCACCCGGCCGGTGGTCGGCGACCTGCCGAACCTGCTCTCGGGGCTGATCGCCATGGGGCGCGCCACCGGGGTGCGGCTCCTGTCCTTCGAGTACGTGGCGGCCCCGGCCGCCATCGCCGAGGCGCTGCTGCTCGAGCCCGGCGAGCGGGTGCAGCGCTCGGTACGGGTGCGGCTGATCGACGGCCAGCCCTTCTCCTACCTCACCACCCACGTGCCGGAGCGCGTCGGCCTGTCCTACTCGGAGGCCGACCTCGCGGCGACGCCGCTCCTCGAATTGATGGAGCGCTCCGGCATCGTCGCCGACCGGGGCACGCAGGCGATCGGCGCGACGCTCGCCGGCCCCGAAGTGGCCGAGGCCCTCGACCTCGAGGTCGGCTCGGCGCTGATCGACCTGACCCGGGTGGTGTTCGACCCCTCCGGCCGCGGCGTCGAGCACCTGCACGCCCTGTACAGGCCGGACCGCTACGCCTTCCAGATGGACCTCGTGCGCACCGGCGATGCCGGCGAGCGGCGCTGGACGCCGGCGAGCGCCCGCCCGACCAAGCCCGCGCACCTTTCGGCCAAACCCGCCTCGGCCAAGCCCGAGACCCGTCCCCGCCCCGCCGCCCTCAGGAGGCCCGCCCCGTGACCTCGATCGTCTCCCCGTCCCGCCGCGCCGTCCTGCGCACCGGCCTCGCCGCGACCTCCCTGGTGGCGATGCCGGCAATCCTGCGGGCGCAAGGCGCGGCCGTGAAGCTCGGCATCATCCAGCCGGTCACCGGGGCGCTCGCCAATGACGGCGACCTCGGCAAGCTCGGCGCGGAGCTGGCGGTGCAGGACATCAACGCCGCCGGCGGACTGAAAGCGCTTGGCGGCGCCAAGCTCGAGATCGTCTTCGCCGACAGCCGCTCGAACCCCGAGACCGCCGCGCAGGAGACCGAGCGCCTGAACGGCGAGGGCGTGGCGGCGATCGTCGGCGGCTTCGCCAGCGGGCTCTGCGCCACGGCGAGCCAGGCGGCGTCGCGCTACGACCTGCCCTACCTGATCGATGTCGGCGTCGCCGACCAGCTGACCCAGCGCGGGCTCAAGAACACCTTCCGGTTCTCGCCGAGCTTCGGCATGGTGACGAAGAGCGCGCTGGAGCGCCTCGTCGCGCTGAACGACGCCGCCGGCAAGCCGGCCCGCACGGTGGTGATCGTGCACGAGGACGGCCTGTTCGGCTCCGGCCTCGCCAAGCTGCTCCAGGCGGAGCTGCCGAAGCTCGGCTTCGAGATCCTGGAGACCGTCTCGCACCCGACCCCGGCCCGCGACATGGCCAACGTCGTGCTGCGCATCCGCTCGCTCCAGCCCGACCTCGTCATCCCGTCGAACTACTACGGCGAGTTCGTGCTCCTCGCCCGCACCCTGCAGCAGCAGCGCGTCCGCCCGAAGGGCATCTACGCGATCCTCGGCGGCGGCGCCTCCTCCTTACGCTTCGTCAAGGAATTCCCGCAGGCGGCCGAGGGCGTGATGGACTGCAACCACTGGCCCGACCCGAAGAACCCGCTCTCGGCCGAGCTGCGCAAGCGCACCGAGGCGACCGGCCGCGCCTTCGCCTACAACGTGCCGATGAACTACTCCGCCGTGCGCCTGATGGCCGAGGCGATCGAGAAGGCCGGCGCGCCCGACCGGCTCAAGATCATCGAGGCCCTGTCGACCCAGAGCTTCTCGAGCGGCGTGATGCCCTACGGCCAGTCGAAGTTCGCGACCGGCCAGAACACCAGCGCGATGCCGCTCAACACCCAGGTCCAGGGCGGCGACGTCAAGGTGATCGCGCCCGACTCCTACGCCGAGGCCAAGGCGAACTTCCCGCTGAAGGCGTGACGATGTACGCGCCCCAGATCCTGATCGAGGCGGCCCTCAACGGCCTGATGACCGGGGCGGTCTACGCCCTCATCGCCCTCGGGCTGACCCTGGTCTACGGGGTGCTGCACATCATCAACTTCGCGCATGGGGCGCTCCTCACCGTCGCGATGTTCGCGGTCTGGGGCGCCTTCGCGCTGTTTCGCGTCGATCCGTACCTGGCGATGCTCGGCATCGTGCCGCTGATGTTCGGCGCAGGCTACGCGCTCCAGCGCTTCGTCATCGGCCCGGCGAGCCACGGCAGCGACAACAACGTGCTGCTCGTGACGCTCGGCCTGTCGATCGTGCTGGAGAACGCGCTCCTGGCGCTGTTTCGCTCCGACACGAGGGCGCTCGACTCCGACGCGGCGCTCCAGGTGGTCGAGCTCGGTCCCCTCCTCCTCTCGACGCCGCGGCTCATCGGCTTCGCCGCCTCGCTCGCCGTGACGGCGCTCCTCTGGCTGCTGCTCAACCGTACCGATACGGGCCGGGCGATCCGGGCGGTGGCGCGGGAGAAGCTGGGGGCCCGCCTCGTCGGCATCGAGGTCGACCACGTCTACGCCGTCACCTTCGGGCTCGGCTGCGCGTGCCTGGCCGTCGCCGCCTGCCTCCTGATGCCGACCTACTACGTCAACCCGCGCTCGGGCGCCGCCTTCGTGCTCGTCGCCTTCACCATCGTGGTGCTCGGCGGCATGGGGTCGATCACCGGCGCCCTCGTCGGCGGCCTGATCATCGGGGTGGTCGAGAGCTTCTCGGGGCTCCTGCTCGGCGACAGCCTCGGGCAGATCGGCATCTTCCTCATCTTCATCCTGGTGCTGCTGGTGCGGCCGACCGGTCTGTTCGGAGCCCGCGCATGAGCGCCCGCGACCTCCTGCCCCTGTTCCTCGCCCTGGCGGTGCTGGCGGCCCTGCCCTTCCTCGGCCTGTCGGGCAGCGTCCTCAACTTCCTGGTCACCACGCTCATCATCGCGCTCGCGGGCCTCGGCTGGAACGTGCTCGGCGGCTTCGGCGGCCAGTACTCCTTCGGCCACGCCGCCTTCTTCGGCACCGGCGCCTACGCCACCGCGGTGCTGCAGGTGAAGTTCGGCTGGAACGCCTGGGGGGGGCTCGCCGCCGGGATCGGGCTCGGCACCCTGGTGGGCCTTGCGATCGGCTACCTGAGCTTCCGGGCCGGCCTGCGCGGCTCCTACTTCGCCCTGGTGACGCTGGCCTTCGCCGAGGTCTTCCGCATCCTGGCGAATTCCGCCGACCTCACCGGGGGTGCCGCCGGCCTGCTCCTCAAGCTCCAGCCGGGCGTCGCGACCCTGCAATTCGCCGACCGGCGCGTCTTCTACCTCCTCGTCCTCGCCTTCGTGGGGCTGGCGCTCCTCGCCTCGCGCTGGCTCGAACGCTCGCGCTTCGGCGCCCACCTGATCGCCGTGCGCGAGAACGAGGAGGCGGCCCGCGCGCTCGGCGTCGACGCGCTCGCCGTGAAGCTGCGCGCCATCGCCCTCTCGGCAGCGATCACGGCCGCCGCCGGCGGGCTCTACGTGCAGTACTTCCTCTACCTCGACGCCGGCGTGGCCTACGGCACCTGGATCTCCGTCGAGGCGCTCCTCGCCCCGATCGTCGGCGGCATCGGCACCGCCTTCGGGCCGCTCGTCGGCGCTCTCGCGCTCCAGGGTCTCGGCGAGGTCACCAAGCACCTGGCGGGCGGCATCCCGGGGGTCGACCTCGTGGTGTTCGGCGCCTGCCTGATCGCCGTCATCGCCTTCGCGCCCCAGGGGCTTCTCGGCCTGCGCCGCCGGCGCTTCGCGCGCCGCAAGGGCGCCGCAACGGTGGGGGCCTGACCGATGCTCGCCGTCGACTCCCTCACCAAGCGCTTCCAGGGCCTCGTCGCGGTCGACCGGGCGTCCCTCGCCGTGCCGGCGGGGTCGATCACCGGGCTCATCGGCCCGAATGGCGCCGGCAAGACCACCCTGTTCGGAATGATCTCGGGCTTCCTCGACCCCAGCGAGGGACGGGTGCTGTTCGATGGCGCGGACGTGACGGCGGAGGCGCCGCACCTGCGGGCGCGGCGCGGCATTGCCCGCACCTTCCAGATCGTCCAGCCCTTCGCCGGCCTGACCGTCGCCGAGAACATCGCGGTCGGCGCCTATCTGCGCCACCCGCGGCGCGCGGACGCCGTGGCGAAGGCCCGCGAGGTCGGGACGAGGGTGGGCTTGCGTGACCAGCTCGACAAGCCGGCCGCCGACCTCACCGTCGCGGGGCGCAAGCGCCTGGAGGTGGCCCGGGCGCTCGCCACCGAGCCGCGGCTCCTCCTCCTCGACGAGGTGCTGGCGGGCCTGAACCCCTCCGAGATCCGCGACATCCTGCCGGTGGTGCGCGCCATCCGCGACGGCGGCGTCACCATCCTGATGATCGAGCACATCATGCAGGCGGTGATGACCCTGTGCGAGGAGGTCTACGTCCTGGCGCAAGGCAAGATGATCGCGTCGGGCCCGCCGCAGCGGGTCTGCGCCGACCCGCTCGTGATCGAGGCCTATCTCGGCAAGGGCGCCGCCGCCCGCATGAAGGCCGACACCGCCGTCAATGGCGAGGCCGTCGATGCTTGAGGTGACGGGCCTGCGCGCCGGCTACGGCGCCACCGAAGTGTTGCGCGGCATCGACCTCTCGGTCCGCGAGGGCGAGATCGTCGCCGTGCTCGGCGCCAACGGCGTCGGCAAGACCACGCTCAACAAGGTCCTGTCCGGGGTGGTGTCGGCGCGGGCCGGCGAGATCCGCTTCGACGGCCAGCCGATCGCGAAGGCCTCGGCCTCGTCCATCGTCGAGGCCGGGCTGATCCACGTGCCGGAAGGCCGCAAGATCTTCCCGAACCTGAGCGTGCGCGAAAATCTGGTGCTCGGCAGCTACCGCCGCGGCCGGGCCCGGAGAGCTGAGAACATCGAGCGGGTCTTCACGACCTTCCCGCGCCTGCGCGAGCGGGCGGGCCAGGCCGCCGGCACGCTGTCGGGCGGCGAGCAGCAGATGCTCGCCATCGGCCGCGGCCTGATGGCCGAGCCGCGCCTCCTGATCCTCGACGAGCCCTCGCTCGGGCTCTCGCCGCTCCTCGTCGAGGAGATGTTCACGCTCGTCCGTACCCTCAATGGCCAAGGACTGCCGATCATGCTGGTGGAGCAGAACGTGGTGCAGTCGCTCGATCTCGCGACCCGCGCCTACATCCTGGAGAACGGCACCGTCGCGCTCGAAGGCGACGCCGCGACGCTGGCCGCCGACCCGGCCCTGCGCCGGGCCTATCTGGGGCTGTAGCCATGGGCATCGTCACCCCCGGCATCGTCCCGGCGACCACGCTGCTGGCCGAGCCCGCTCCCGCTTGGCTCGGCCGCTGGACCGCCTTCGCGGCGGACCTCGCGTTCTCAGACATCCCTGAGGCCGCCGTCGAGCGCGCCCGCCTCGTCCTCCTCGATTCCCTCGGCGTCATCGCCGCCGGGATGCGCGAGCCGGAATGCCGGGCGCTGGCCGAGCGCCTCGCCCGCCGCACCGGCCCGGCGCCGGCGATCGGGAGTGGCCTCTCGCTCGATCCCCGCGACGCCGCCCTCGTCAACGGAACTGCGGGGACGACGCTGGAACTCGACGAGGGCAACCAGTACGCCCGCGGCCACCCGGCGATCCACGTTGTCCCGGCCGTGCTGGCGGCCGCGCAGGAGACCGGCGCCTCGGGCGCAGAGCTTATCGCGGCCCTCGTCCTCGGCTACGAGATCGGGGCGCGGATCGGCATCGCCTCGCGGTTGCGCGTGACGATGCACCCGCACGGCACCTGGGGCACGGTCGGCGCGGCCCTCGGTGTCGCGAAGATTCACGGCGCCGACGCCGCGATGATCGGCCAGGCGATCGGCCTCGCCTCGTCCCTGGGCCTGAGCACCAGCCGGCGCACGATGCTGGAGGGGGCGACGGTCCGCAACACCTATGCGGGCTTCTCCAACCAGCTCGGTCTGACCGCCTGGGACCTCGCCGCGAGCGGCTTCCTGCCGGAGCGCGACGGGATCGGCACGGTTTACGGCGGCATCCTGGCCGACGATTTCTCGCCCGAGGCGATGGTCGAGGAATTGGGCATCCGCTGGGAGATCGCCCGCAACTACTTCAAGCGCCACGCCGCCTGCCGCTACACCCACGGCGCCCTCGACGCCCTGGCGCAGATCCGCGCCGAGGCCGGGCCGCTCGACCCGGATTCCGTGCGGTCGGTCGAGGTCGCGACCTATGTCTGGGCGGCGCAGCTCGACCATCCGGCGCCCGGCACGATGCTGGCGGCGAAGTTCTCCCTGCCCTTCGCGCTCGCCGCCGCCCTGGTGCGGGGGGAGGCCAACACCGACGCCTTCCGCGACGAGGCGCGGGCCGATCGCCGCATCCTGGCGCTCGCCCGCCGGGTGATGGTGCAGGAGGATCCGACCATGACGGCGCAGCTCCCGGGCCTGCGACCCGCCAAGGTCACCCTGACGCTCGCCGACGGCCGCAAGCTCTCGGCCCAGGCGCTCACCAACCGCGGCGATACCGAGGACCCGTACTCGGCCGATGACGTCCGGGAAAAGTTCCGGGCGCTCGCCGGGCCGGTCTGGGGGGCGGAGCGGAGCGAAAAGATCGTCGCGGCGGTGGCGGGGATCGATCGGGCGGAGGGGATTGGGGGGTTGCTGGGGTTGGTGGCGTGACTTTCTCGCCTGATCTCGGAAGAAAAATAAAATAAAATTATAGATACGCCTCTTGGATCACTGACGAATTAACAATTCGGGAATTGACCCAACTTCCGTCTAGCCACTGCCAACACGTTACAAGTGCGCGCGCTCCCCTCCCCCTTGTGGGGAGGGGTTAGGGGTGGGGGTGGGGCCGCGTGAAGCTCGGCGGTGTCTTCTGCACCACCCCCACCTCCGGCTCCTCCCCACAAGGGGGAGGAGAGAGTGCTCCACTCCGCTACCGGCAGGGAGAGGCGAGCACGCACCACGCGAATGCGATGAAACCGAACGAGGAACACCTGTCGTCATGTCCCTGAAGTCCCGTCTCGCCGAGGACCGCGTCCTCGTCGCTCCGGGCGTCTACGACGCCCTCACGGCCTCGATCGCCACGGATGCGGGCTTCGAGGCCCTGTACCTCTCCGGCGCGGCCATCGCCTATACCCGCCTCGGACGGCCCGATATCGGCCTCGTCTCGATGAGCGAGGTCGCCGAGACCGTGACCCTGGTGCGCGACCGGGTGGCGACGCCCCTCGTGGTCGATGCCGACAACGGCTACGGCAACGCGCTCAACGTCGAGCGCACCGTGCGGCTGTTCGAGCGGGCCGGCGCCAGCGCGATCCAGCTCGAGGACCAGAGTTACCCGAAGCGCTGCGGCCATCTGCAGGACAAGACGCTGATCGGGAAGGAGGACATGGTCGGGAAGATCCGCGCGGCCCTGGATGCGCGCCTGAGCCCCGAGACCCTGATCGTCGCCCGCACCGACGCGGTGGCGGTCGAGGGCTTCGAGCGGGCGATCGAGCGGGCCCAGGCCTACGCGGAGGCCGGCGCCGACGTGCTGTTCGTCGAGGCGCCGCGCTCGGCCAACCAGCTCGCCGCGGTCACCAAGGCTCTCGGGACGCAGCGTCCCCTCGTCGCCAACATGGTCGAGGGCGGCGACACGCCGCTCGCCTCGGCGGCCGATCTCGGGGCTTTGGGCTTTCGCCTGGTGATCTTCCCGGGCGGCATCGTCCGGGCGCTCGCCCACACCGCGAAGGCCTACTACGCCTCCCTCGCCGAGGCCGGCACCAACGCCCCCTTCTCCGAGCGGATGTTCGATTTCGGCGAGCTGAACGCGCTGATCGGCACCCCCGAGATGCTGGCCCGCGGCCGCGCCTATGAAGGAAGCGATCGATGACCCAGATCGACCCCGTCACCCTGGCGGTGCTGAAGGGCCGCCTGGAGCAGATCGCCGACGAGATGGACGCGACGCTCTACCGCTCGGCCTTCAACCCGATCATCGCGGAGGCCCGCGACGCCTGCCACGGCCTCTACCACGCCACCACCGGCGACACCCTGGTCCAGGGCACCAAGGGCCTGCCGATCTTCGTCGGCGCCATGGCCTTCGCGGTGAAGGCCGTGATCGCCAAGGTCGCGCTTGAGGGGGGCCTGGAGCCCGGCGACACGTTCCTGTTCAACGACCCCTATAGCGGCGGCACACACCTCAACGACTTCCGGCTGGTCCGCCCGGTCTTCCGGGACGGCAAGCTTTTTTGCTGGCTCGCCTCGGTCGGCCACTGGCTCGACATCGGCGGCAACGTGCCGGGCGGCTACAACCCGAAGGCCACGGAGAGCTTCCAGGAGGGCGTGCGCTTTCCCCCGGTGAAGCTCTTCTCCGCCGGCCGCCTGAACCAGGACATCGTCGACATCCTGGCCGCCAACACCCGCGTGCCGACCTCGAACTGGGGCGACCTCAACGGCCAGCTCAACGCCCTCGATCTCGGCGAGCGCCGCTTCACCGCGCTCCTCGACGAGTACGGCGACGCCACGGTGGACGCCGCCTTCGCGGCCTTCTCCGACCGGGCCGAGGCCCTGATGCGTGCCGCGATCCGCGCCCTGCCGGATGGCCGCTACAGTTTCGAGGACGTGCTCGACAACGACGGCATCACCGACGAGCCCCTGACCATCGCCCTCGACCTGACCATCGCGGGCGACAGCATGGTCCTCGACTTCTCGCGCTCCTCCGCCCCGGCGCAGGGCCCGATCAACATCTCGCACGCGACGACCGTCGCCGCCTGCTACGTCGCCTTGAAGCACGTCTTCACCGAGGTGCCGGCCAATGCCGGCTGCCTGCGGCCGATCACCTTCACGGTGCCGGAGACGACCTTGCTCGGCGCCGGCGCGCCCAAGCCCATGGCGGGCTACACCGAGACGATCCTGCGGCTGATCGGCGTCGTGCTGGGCGCCCTGGCCGAGGCCGATCCGGAGCGGGCGACCGCCGCGCCCTTCGGCACCATCAACGCGCTGTCGCTCGCCGGCCACCGGCCGGACGGCTCGCGCTGGGTGATGTTCTCGTTCTTCGGCGGCGGCCTCGGCGGCAACCCCGAGACCGACGGCCTGAGCCACGCCAACAACCCGATCTCGACCGCGACGATCCCGCCGGTGGAGATCCTGGAGGCCGCCTACCCGGTCGTCTTCACGCAATGGTCCTTGAGGCCCGACAGCGCCGGGGCCGGCGCGCATCGCGGCGGGCTCGGGGCCGTCTACGAGATCGAGACCCTGACCGACGCCGACGTCTTCCTGCTCGGCGAGCGCGGCAAGGTGGCGCCGTTCGGCGTCAAGGGCGGGAAGCCGGCGGCGCTCAACCGCTTCGCCTGGCAGACGCAAGGCGGCTGGGCGAGCCCGCCGATGGTCTCGAAGGTCACCGATGTGCGGATCAAGGCCGGCGAGCGGGTGCGGCTCGAGACGCCCGGCGGCGGCGGCTTCGGCCACCCGGCCGAGCGCGACCGCGAGGCCCTGAACCGCGACCTGCGCCTCGGCTACGTCACGCCGGAGGCTGCCGCCCGCGACTACGAGCTTGAAAAGATCCGCTTGGGAGAGACCCGATGACCCCCCGCGCCATCGTCGGCGTCGATGTCGGCGGCACCTTCACCGACCTCTTCTACTACGACGAGGCCGCCGGCCGCTTCCAGACCGGCAAGGTGCCGTCGAACCGCGGCGACGAGGCGGTCGGCTTCCTCGCCGGCCTCAAAGGCTTCGGCCCGGTCGCCGGTCTCGCCTCGATCGTCCACGGCACGACCGTCGGCACCAACGCGCTGCTGGAGCGCAAGGGCGCCCGGATCGGCCTCATCACCACCCGGGGTTTTCGCGACGTCCTGGAGATGCGCCGGCGCGACCGGCGCCACACCTGGGGCCTGTGGGGCGATTTCGTCCCCGTCGTCGACCGGGATCTCCGACTCGAGGTCGACGAGCGCACGCTCGCCGACGGCACGATCCGCCAGGCGGTCGATCCGGACCAGGTGGCGGAGGCCGCCCGCGCGCTCCTCGCCAACGGCGCCGAGGCCCTGGCGATCTGCTTCGTCAACGCCTACGCCAACCCGGAGAACGAGCGGGTGGCGCTGGACGCCGCCTCCGCCGTGTGGCCCAACGCCAATGTCGAGCGGTCGTCCGGCATCCTGCCGGAGATCCGCGAGTTCGAGCGCACCTCGACCACGGTGCTCAACGCCTACCTGCAGCCGGTCGTCGGCAGCTACCTCGGCAAGCTCGACCGGGCGCTGGAGTCGGAAGGGTTCGAAGGCCGCTTCCACATCGTGCAGTCGAATGGCGGCGTGATGTCGACCGCGACCGCCCGGCGGCTGCCGGTGCGCACCGCCCTCTCGGGGCCCGCCGCCGGGGTCATCGCGGCCGCGGCGATCGCCAAGGAGGCCGGCTTCCCGAACGTGATCACCGGCGACCTCGGCGGCACCTCCTTCGACGTGTCGCTGGTGGTCGAGGGCGAGACGGCGCTCGCCGCCCAGACCACCATCGATTTCGGCCTCGTGATCCGTACGCCGATGATCGAGATCAGCACCATCGGGGCCGGCGGCGGCTCGATCGCCCATGTCGATGCCGGCGGGCTGCTCCAGGTCGGGCCGGAGAGCGCCGGCTCGCGGCCGGGACCGGTCTGCTACGGCCAGGGCAACACCCGCCCGACGCTGACCGACGCCAACGTGGTGCTCGGTCGCATCAACGCCGAGCGGCCGATCGGCGGGGCGCTCAAGCGCCTCGACGTCGAGGCCGCGAAGGCCGCGATCCGGGAGCACGTCGCCGCACCGCTCGGCCTCGACGTGATGGCGGCGGCCGAAGCGATCGTGCGCGTCGCCGACGGCAAGATGGCGGGCGCGATCCGCCTCGTCTCGATCGAGCGCGGCCACGACCCCCAGAAATTCGCTGCGGTGCCGTTCGGCGGCGGCGGGGCGCTCCATGTCGGGGCGCTGATCAAGGATGTGGGCCTGCGCGGCGCCCTGGTGCCGCGCTACCCGGGCGTCACCTCGGCACTCGGCTGCGTCATCGCCGACATCCGCCACGACCAGGTCCAGACCCTGAACCTGTCGCTCGCCACCCTCGACGCCGCCGCCCTCGACCGGCGGATGGTGGCGGAAGCCGAGAGCGCCCGCGCGGTGGTCGAGGCCGCCGGCCTCACCGTCTCGCGGATCGACACGGTGTTCGAGCTCGACATGCACTATGTCGGCCAGACCCACACCGTGGCGGTGGCGCTGCCCGTCACGGTCGCGAACGGCACCACCGGCATCACCGCAGGCGTGATCCAGGCGGCGTTCGAGGCGGCCTACCGCACCTCGTTCAGCCGGCTGCTGCCGGGCCTCGGCACCCGGATCGTCAACCTGCGCACCGCGGCGATCGGCCGGCGGCCGCATTTCGACCTCGCCGCCCTGGCGCCGGGACCCGACGCCTCGCTGGACTCCGCCCGCCTCGGCAGCCGCCCGGTGTGGTTCTCCGGCGCCTGGCACGAGGCGGCGGTCTATGCCCGCCTGGCGCTGCCGGTCGGGGCCGAGATCCCCGGCCCGGCGATCCTCGAGCAGCCGGACGCCACCACCGTGGTCGATCCCGACCTGACGGCGCGGGTCGACCGGCTCGGCAACGTCGTGGTCACCCGCACGGGAGAGCCCGCATGAGCCATGCCCCGATCCCGATCGAGCGCACGGCGCTCCTGATCTGCGACCTGCAGAACGACTTCCTGCATCCGGACGGCGCCTATGGCCGGGCCGGCCAGGCCGCGCCCGAGATCGCCGCCGTGCCCGCAACGGTGCGGCCGCTCGCCGAGCTGATCCGGGCCAAGGGCGGGTTCATCGTCTCGACCCACTTCACCCTGGTGCCGGGCAAGGGCGGCGAGCCGCTGATCTCGCCCCACCTGCGCGAGTTGCGCCCGTTCCTGCGGAAGGGCGACTTCCTGCCCGGGGCCTGGGGGCATGCACTGGTCGACGCATTGCAGCCCGCCGACCTCTCGGTCGAGAAGGTCGCCTACTCGGCCTTCTACATGACCCGGCTCGAATGGGTCCTGCGCAAGGCGGGCATCGAGCGGCTGATCGTGTCGGGCATCGTCACCAATGGCGGCGTCGCCTCGACGGTGCGCGACGCCCATGTCCGCGACTTCTCGGTCACGGTCCTGTCGGATGGCTGCGCCGCCTTCTCGCCCTCCGTGCACCAGACCGCCATCGACGCCCTGAAGCCGGTCTGCCGGGTGGCGGACGTCGCCGAGATCATCCGGGAGCTGTCGGCATGAGGGTCGAGCCCGCCGCCTCCGTGTCCTTCGACATCGAGGTGCCGGTCGCCATCATCGGCGCCGGCGCCGCCGGGCTGGTGGCGGCGTTGGCCGCCCACGAGGCCGGGGCCGAGGTGCTGGTGGTCGAGCGCGACCCCGTGCCCCGCGGCTCCACCGCCCTCTCGGCCGGGCTGGTCCCTGCCCCCGGCACCCGCTGGCAGCGCGAATCGGCCATCGAGGACAGCCCGGAGCTTTTCGCCAGGGACATCATGGCGAAGGCCAAGAACGAGCCCGATCCCGCCCTCGTCGCGCGGCTCGCCGGGGCCGTGGGTCCCGCCCTCGAATGGCTCAGCCACCGCCACGGGCTGCCCTTCTCGGTCATCACCGATTTCCGCTATCCGGGGCACTCCGCCAACCGCATGCACGGCCTGCCGAGCCGGTCGGGCGAGGAGCTGGTCGACCGCCTCGCCCGGGCGGTCGAGGAGGCCGGCATCCCGGTCCTGTGCGAGGCCACCGTCGACACGCTCTACACGGAGGACGGCGCGATCCGGGGCATCGCCCTCGTGCGTCCGGACGGCTCGCGGGACCGTGTCGCCTGCCGGGCCCTGGTGCTCGCCTGCAACGGCTACGGCGGCAACAAGGCGCTGGTGGCGCAGCACGTCCCGGAGCTGGCGGACGCGCTCTATTTCGGTCACGAAGGCAACCAGGGCGACGCGCTGCTCTGGGGCGAGGCCTTGGGCGCCGCCACCCGCCACCTCTCGGGCCACCAGGGCCACGGCTCCGTGGCGCACCCGCACGGCATCCTGATCACCTGGGCCACGATCACCGAGGGCGGGTTCCAGGTGAATGCGGAAGGGCGGCGCTTCTCCGACGAGAGCAAAGGCTATTCCGAGCAGGCGGCGGAGGTTCTGCGCCAGCCCGGTGGCACCGCCGTCACGGTGTTCGACGCGCGCATCGCCGGCATCGCCCGCCAGTTCGAGGACTTTCGCCGGGCGGAGGGCGCCGGGGCGATCGTCGCGGCGGATACGATGGCGGCGCTGGCGGCGCGGCTGCACCTGCCGGAGGAAGCGCTGACTGCGACGCTGGCCGAGGTCGAGGCGCTCAAGCGCGCGGGCGGCCGGGACGACTTCGGACGCTCCTTCGCGGGCGTGCCGATGCTGAGCCCGCCCTACCGGGCGGTGCGGGTGACGGGGGCCCTGTTCCACACGCAAGGGGGCCTCGTGGTCGACGGCGACGCGCGGGTGCTGAGGCAAGACGGTGCGCCGATCCCGAACCTGTTCGCGGCCGGCGGGGCGGCCTGCGGCGTGTCGGGGACGGGGCCGGGCGGCTATCTCTCGGGCAACGGGCTCTTGGCGGCCGTGGCGCTCGGGCGCATCGCCGGGCAGGCGGCTGGGGCGATGGCATAGCTGAGGATCAAGCTGCCTCCGGCAAGTACAACGCGGGATCCCCTCTCCCGTGTGGGAGAGGGGTAGGGGTGAGGGTGGCGCGCTTCCGTGTAAAGCTCAAACCGTCGTGCTGGCCGCTCTCCGCTCAACGCTTCACCTTGAACCGTCTCCACCCTCACCCCTCACCCCTCTCCCACACGGGAGAGGGGAACGCGTTTCACTGAAGACCCACGGTATCTCCCCGAATCCCAACGACAAGACGGAGGACGCCTCATGCCCCCGCAACCCCGCACCCTCCTCGACAAGGTCTGGGACGCCCACGTGATGGCGACCCGCCCCGACGGCCAGGCGCTGCTGGCCATCGACCGGCACCTGCTGCACGAGGGCTCGTTCCACGCCTTCGGCATGCTCGACCATGCGGACCGAAAAATCCGCCGGCCGGAGCTGACCTTCGCGGTCGCCGACCACTACGTGCCGTCCCGCGACCGCGCCGGGCCGATCCCCGACCCCGAGATCGCCAACATGGTGTCGATGCTGGCCGCCAATGCCGGCCGGCACGGCATCCGCCACTTCGGGCTCGACGACCGCGCGCAAGGCATCGTCCACGTCCTGGCGCCCGAGCAGGGCCTGACGCTGCCGGGCCTCACCGTCGTCTGCGGCGATTCCCACACCTCGACCCACGGCGCCTTCGGGGCGCTCGGCTTCGGCATCGGCGCCACGGAAGTCGCCCACGTGCTGGCGACGCAGGCCCTGTGGCAGCGCCGGCCCAAGACGCTCAGGGTCGGGATCGACGGCGTGCTCGGCCCCCACGTCACCGCCAAGGACGTGATCCTGGCGATCATCGCGGCGCTCGGCGCCGGCGGGGCGGTCGGGCACGTGCTCGAATATGCCGGCAGCGCGATCCGCGGCCTGTCGATGGAGGGGCGCCTCACCATCTGCAACATGTCGATCGAGGCCGGGGCGCGAGCCGGGATGATCGCCCCGGACGACACCACCTTCGCGTTCCTGGAGGGACGCCCCTACGCGCCGAAGGGCGCGCTGTTCGAGCGGGCGGTCGCGGCCTGGCGGCGTCTGCCGAGCGACGAGGGCGCCCGGTTCGACCGCGAGGTGACGCTCGACGCCGGTGCGATCGCCCCCACCGTCACCTGGGGCACCAGCCCGGAGACGGCGTTGCCGGTCACCGCCGCGGTGCCGGACCCGGGCGCCGAGTCCGATCCCACCAAGGCCGGGCAGATGCGGGCGATGCTCGACTATATGGGCCTCACCCCCGGCACCCCGCTCGAGGCGATCGCGATCGACCGGGTGTTCATCGGCTCCTGCACCAATTCCCGCATCGAGGACCTGCGCGCCGCGGCCGGCGTGCTGCGCGGGCAGAAGGCAGCGGTGCCGGGCCTCGTCGTGCCGGGCTCCGGCCCGGTGCGGCGCCAGGCCGAAGCGGAAGGGCTCGACCAGGTGTTTCGCGCGGCCGGCCTCGAATGGGGCGAGCCGGGCTGCTCGATGTGCGTCGGCATCAACGGCGACCTCGTCCCGGCGGGCGAGCGCTGCGCGTCCACCACCAACCGCAACTTCCCGGGCCGCCAGGGCCCGAACGCCCGCACCCACCTGATGAGCCCGGCGATGGCCGCCGCCGCCGCCGTCACCGGCCGCCTCACCGACATCCGCCGGCTCGGGGGACGCTGACCATGCAGCCCTTCACCACGCTCCAGGCCGTCGCGGTGCCGCTCGACGTCGCGAACATCGACACCGACCAGATCCTGCCGGCCCGTTTCCTCAAGAAACCCCGCAGCGCCGGCTACGGCAACTTCCTGTTTCACGACGAGCGCCGCCGCAGCGAGGCGGTGCCGCTCGACGCGGCGCCTTACGCGGGGGCCGGCATCCTGGTCGCCGACCGCAACTTCGGCTGCGGCTCGTCGCGCGAGGGCGCGGTCTATGCCCTCGTCGACGGGGGCATCCGCTGCGTGATCGCCCCGAGCTTCGGCGACATCTTCGCGTCGAACGCGGCCAAGAACGGGCTGCTGACCGTGACCCTGCCGGAGGAGACGGCGGCGGCCCTGCGCGCGCGCCTCAAGGCCGAGCCCGGCGCCAGCCTCACCGTCGACCTGCCGGCCCAGACCGTGACCGACCCCGGCGGGAGCGCGATCCCCTTCGACATCGACCCGTTCAAGAAGCGCTGCCTCGTCGAGGGACTGGACGACGTCGCGCTGACGCTGGAACACGCGGAGGCCATCGCGGCTTACGAGGCGCGGGCGGCGGCGGAGGCGCCGTGGCGGGTGCCGGGGTGAAGCGGGTGATCGCAAGGACCAGCCGAACGGGCTCCTGCCTCGACACCGCGCCGCGACATCCCGGGACCGCGCAGCGGAACCCGGGATCCATCACCGCCGAGGCTTGCACCATGAGCGGAACGCAATCCGCATTGTCCTGCGCCATTCGCGCTTAGGGATCCCGGGCTCGGCTGCCCGGCCCCCGGGATGACGAGGAGGGTCTTGGCACGGTCGGGTGAAATCGAGGGAGTCCGGACACTTGCCCGGACACTTGCAATGACGGTCGAGACGGGACCGCATGCCGCTGCTGCCCGAGCGATGCACCCTTGGGGAAGCGGTCCGCTGCCCCACCGCCTCCTCCGCCCCGCAGCCATGCACTCACGCGATGGCTCGCCGCTTCATCCCCGCCTCGGCGATCCTCCGGCCGATCCGCGGCTTGTGGTCTAACAAGCTCCGGCTACACTCCCGGCCCGCGCCGCGACGCCATCATCAACAGCGGCCGGAAGAGGGAACGTCATGCTGGAATGCGCAACCGTCGCCGGGCGACGGCTCGTCCAGGCGTTGCTTGGTTCTACGATTCTCCTGGCCGCCAATGCCTCGCTCGCGACGGTTCAGGCCGCCGACCCGATCCGGATCGCGGTGATCGCGGAGGCGCAGGCGATCGCCGGGGCCGCGATCCCGCAGGCGGCCCAGCTCGCCGCGGACGAGATCAACGCCAAGGGCGGCATGGACGGCCGCAAGATCGAGATCGTCACCTACGACAACAAGAGCTCGGCCGCCGATTCCGTCCGCGCCTTCCAGCGCGCGGCGAGCGAGGACAAGGTCCACGCGGTCATCGCGAGCTACATCAGCGAGGTGGTGCTGGCGCTCCAGCCCTGGTCGGCGCGGCTGAAGCTGCCCTTCATCACGCCGGGCGCGGCCTCGAACGAGATCCCGCTCAACGTCCACAAGGACTACGCCCGCAACAAGTACTCCTTCCACGGCTACCTGACCTCGAAGGCGCAGTCCCAGGCCGTCTGCGACGCCGCCAAGGCGATCCTCGTCGAGGGCCGCCAGATGAAGACCGCCGTCATCATGAGCGAGGACGCGGCGTGGACGAAGCCGCTCGACGAGGGCTACAAGGAGTGCCTGCCGAAGGTCGGCCTCAAGGTGCTCGACCACATCCGGTTCTCGCCGAGCACCACCGACTTCAACCCGATCTTCAGCCGCATCGAGGGCGCCAAGCCCGACGTGATCGTCACCGGCATCTCGCATGTCGGCGTGCAGCCGACGGTGCAGTGGCGCAGCCAGCAGGTGCCGATCCCGATGATCGGCATCGCCTCGCAGGCGACCAACGCCACCTTCTGGAAGGAGACGAACGGCGCGACGGAAGGCGTGCTGTTCGAGATGTTCGCCGCCCCCGGCACCAACGTGACGCCGAAGACCGCGCCCTTCGCGGAGGCGTTCAAGGCCAAGTACGGCAGCTATCCGGGATACGCCGGCTACACCGCCTATGACGAGGTCTACTACATCGCCGACGCGGTGAAGCGGGCCGGCTCGACCGATCCCGACAAGCTCGTCGACGCACTGGAGAAGACCGATTGGGAAGGCACCCTCGGGCGCATCCAGTTCTACGGCAAGGACGACGAGTTCACCCACTCGATCAAGTACGGCCCGGGCCTCGTCTCCGGCATGATGATGCAGTGGCAGGACGGCAAGCAGCTGGCGATCTGGCCGCAGAACGTCGCGAACGGCAAGATCACCTTCCCGAGCTTCGTCAAGGCGGGCACGGCCGCGAACTGAGCACGACCGGACCGACCCCGATCCAGCGAGCGCGGGATCCCCTCTCCCGTGTGGGAGAGGGGTTAGGGGTGAGGGTGGAGACGGTTCAGTAGAAGCCTCGACTGTCGAGCTGCGCAGCTCGGCAGCTGGCGTCTTGTTCTGAACCCGAGCCACCCTCACCCCCAACCCCTCTCCCAAACGGGAGAGGGGAGTCCTCGCGCGCGCCTCGCCCCCACCTCTCCCCGCGAGACCCATGACCGCGATCCAGATCCTCATCGACGGCTTCGCCATCTCGGCGCTCTACGCGCTCGGCGCCACCGGCTTCACCCTCATCTTCGGCGTCTCGGGCGTGCTCAACCTCTCGCACGGGGCCCTCATGGTCACCGCCGCGGTGGTGGCCTGGGCGGCCTCGAGCGAACTGGGCCTCGGCTCCTACGCCGGCGCCGCCGCCGGCATCGTCGTCTGCACGCTTCTCACCCTCGCGACCTACGGCGCCGTGGTGCGCCCCATCGACCGCTCCCGGGCGATCCCGCCGGAGGAGAAGGAGATCTTCATCCTCACCGGCACGCTGCTGTGGGGGATCATGATCCAGGAATTCATCGCCTACCTGTTCACCAGCAACGCCAAGACGGTGATGCCGATCGTCGAGGGCGTGGTCACCATCGCGGGCGTGCGCACGCCGTGGAACCAGGTCTTCACGGCCGTCGTCTGCTGGGCGGTGATCGGGCTCCTGTGGCTCCTCGTCAACCGCACCCGCACCGGCAAGGTGCTGCTCGCCGCCTCCATGAACCCCCGCGGCGTCACGCTGCTGGGCTTCGAACTGTCGAAGATCTACGTCGCGATCTGGCTGATCTACGGCGTGCTCGCCGGCATCGCGGGGGTCCTGCTCGGCCAGTTCCTCGGCGTGTCGAGCTACAGCGTCGGCCCGCTGACCGCCAGCGCCTTCTCGATCGTGGTGCTGGGTGGCCTCGGCAGCGTCTCCGGCTCGCTGATCGCGGCCTACGTCGTCGGCTACCTCGAGACCCTGACCGCCTACCTCGTCTCCCCGGCCTACCGGACCATCCCCGCGCTGCTGCTGCTCGTGGCGGTGATGTATGTCCGCCCGCAGGGCCTGCTCGGGCGCCGCTGACGCCCGGCCTTCCTCGATCTCCGCCAGAGGCCCCATGCTCGCAAAGACATTTCGCAACCCGCTGTTCTGGCTCTGCCTGATCGGCCTCGCGCTCGCCAGCGTGCTGCCGCTCTGGGTCTCGGGCTACATCCTCGGGCTCCTCACGGTCGCGTACTATTTCGGCGTGTTCTCGATGGCGTGGGACCTGCTGTTCGGCTTCGCCGGCGAGGTCAATTTCGGGCCGACCTTCCTGATCGGCCTCGGCGCCTACACAGCCGGCATCCTCAACGGCCACGGCGTCGGCATCCCGCTCTGCCTGCTCGCCGGCACCGTCGCGGCGGTGATCGGCGGCCTCGTCCTGGCGCTGCCGGCGCTCCGGGTGCGGGGGCCCTATTTCGGCCTCACCACCGTCGTGGCGGTCCTGATCCTGCAGAACCTGATCGTCGTCTTCGCCGACACCACCGGCGGCGAGATCGGGCTCACCGTGCCGGACGTCATCAGCATCGACGCCGCCACCAACTACTGGATCGCGCTCGGCTTCATGGGGGTGAGCGGGCTCGTCCTCTACGCCATCGCGGTCTCGCCGGTCGGGCTGATCCTGCAGGCGAGCGGGCAGGACCCGGTCGAGGCGGGCGCGCTCGGCTTCAACGTCGCCAAGCACAAGCTCGCGGCGTTCTGCGTCAGCGCGGTCTTCTCCGGCCTCGCCGGCGCGCTGTTCGTCTTCTACATGGGCACCGCCTCGGTCGGCACGCTGATCGACGTCTCGGTCGGCGTGCAGGTCATCATCGGGGCGGTGCTCGGCGGCCGGCGCACCATCGTGGGCGGGGTGCTGGGCGCCGTGTTCCTGATCGCCGCCGGCGAATTGCTGCGGCCGCTCGGCTCGCTCTCGACCTTCGTGGTCTCCGCCGCGGCGCTCGCCGTCATCCTGTTCGTGCCGTCGGGCCTCCTCGGGATCCTGACCCGCCAGGGGCGGCACGCCTGATGTCCACCGTCCCCACCTCACAAGGGTTGCGTTCATGAGTGCGGCCGGCCTCGCCCCCTCCCCCCTGCCCTCCCCGCCCGCCCGGGCACCCGCTTCGGGCCCGCCGCTCCTCGCGGTCGAGGGGCTGACGAAGCGCTACGGCGGCCTCGTGGCGGCGAAGTCCATCGGCTTCTCGGTCCGCGCCGGCGAGATCGTCGGGCTGATCGGGCCGAACGGCTCGGGCAAGTCGACGGTGATGAAGCTCATCATGGGCCTCGAGCGGCCGAATGCCGGCAGCGTGAAGCTCGACGGCACCGAGATCGCCGGCTGGCCCTCGCACCGGGTGGCGCGGGCCGGCATCGGCCTCGTCTTCCAGCACTCGCGGCCGCTCCACCGCCAGACGGTGCTGGAGAACATCAAGCTCGCGCTCCTGCCCGACAGCCTGATCCGGCTCCTCGCCGATCCGGGCGTCGAGACGCGGGCGCGGGCCATCGCCGAGCGGGTCGGCTTGGGCGCCGTGATGGACCGGCGCCCCGGCACCCTGCCTTTCGCGGATCTTCGCCGGATGGAGCTCGCCAAGGCGATTGCCCGCGACCCGAAGGTGGTGCTGGTCGACGAGCCCTTCGCGGGCCTGACCTCGGCGGAGGTCGCGGACTTCTCCGCCCTGATCCGCGGCTTTCGCGACGAGGGCAAGGCGGTGCTCCTCGTCGACCACAACGTGAAGAGCGTCGCCGCCCTCGTAGACCGGGTCTTCGCGATGTATCTCGGCGAGCGCGTCGCCGAGGGCTCGGCCGCCGAGGTGATGCGCAACGAGACCGTGCGCCGGGTCTATCTCGGCGGCAGCATCGAGACCGCGTCGCGGCCCGAGGCGACCTTCGCGGGCGAGCCGCTGCTGAAGGTCGAAGGCCTCGACGTGCTCTACGGCAAGGCGCAGGCCCTGCGCCAGGTCGGGATCCATGTCCACGAGGGCGAGTTCGTCTCGGTGGTCGGCCTCAACGGCGCCGGCAAGACGACCCTGTTCAACGCGATCTCGGGGCTGGTGCCGCATTCGGGCCGCATCCACTTCGCCGGCGAGCCGCTGGCGAAGCGCACCCCGGCCGGCATCGCGCGCGGCGGCATCGTCCAGGTGCCGGAGACCCGCGAATTGTTCGGCGAGATGAGCGTGCGCGAGAATCTGGATCTCGGCGGCCAGCACCTGCCGAAGGCCGAGAGCGCACGCCAGCTCGAATGGCTGTTCGAGCTCTTTCCGATCCTCAAGAGCCGCGGCGGCCAGATGGCCCGCACGCTGTCGGGGGGCGAGCAGCAGATGCTCACCATCGCCCGCGCCCTGATGATGAAGCCGCGGCTCCTGATCCTCGACGAGCCGACCCTCGGCCTCGCCCCGGTGATCCTGGAGCAGCTCTCGAAGGCGCTGGAGCGCCTGCGCCAGACGACGCCGATCACGGTGCTCCTGGGCGAGCAGAACGTCACCTTCGCGCTGCCCCACGCCGACCGGGTCTACGTGCTGGAGCATGCCCGCATCGTCTGGGAGGGAACGCCCGACCGCTTCGCCGCGGAAGCCGGCACCGGCTACCTATAGGCGACGAACAGGCCGGCGGACCAAAGCTCGACCGCAGGCGCAAATCCAAAAACCCTTGACTCGGGTTAAGGCGGCCGGAGACATCCGGCCGTACTCGTACAGGACAGCCATCCCAGGGGAGAGCGGAATGTCCTGCTACTACTTCCACTTCCAGGTCGGCAGCCGCCTCATCCGCGACACGCGCGGCGTCGAGCTCGAGGAGCCGCACGAGATCATCACCTGCTCGGCCCATATCGCGGTGCTGCTGAAGCGCCGCGCCTGCCGAGAGCCGGAGTGGAAGGAGGCGATCATCCACGTCGAGGACAAGGAGCGCCGCTTCAGCCTCTTCCTGCCGATCGCGCGGTTCGCGGACGCGATCCCGCGGTTGCAGGCGAGTTAGGCTCAACGCTCAATCAGCTTGACCGCGCGAAGAGCCGCTCAGGGTGAAAAGCCACGGTACGACACAGAACGACACATCCGCAGGCCAGCCCTTCCTACCCGCGCAACCTTATCCTGAGGCGCTGCTGCTCGCAGCGGCCTCGAAGGAGGCCTCCAAAGGTCTCCGAGCGAGCTGGAGTTCTCCTTCGAGGCCGCTCCGCGGCACCTCATGATGAGGTCGCGGGTCCGGGCAGGCTTCGCCGCCGAGGAAGTCGTCGAGGTCCGACGGCGCGACCCCGGCAGCGCGCGGGCGCGCGTGCCAGGGATGCGCCGGATCGACCCGGCCGCAGAGGAGATCGAGGCTGAGCCAGCGACGCTCGTTCTCGTAGGCCGCTTGGCCCGCGAGCGCCGGCGTGCTGAAGGTCTTGCCGACATCCTCGGTCTGGATCAATCGCGCCGCGGGCGTGACGGCGCGGATCGCCCGCATGGCGAGCAGCGTCGCCCGGCACTGATTGACCACCATGCGCAGGAAGGCGTCCTCTCTGCGGGCGTGCGGGTACCAGTGGCCGTCGAGCCCGGCGAAGCGGGCGGCGGTGAGCGGCTCGTTGACCGGCGTGAAGGCGGTGATCCACGGGTAGCGCGCGGCGACGCGCCCGGCATGCCGGGCGAGCCCGTGCGGGAAGCCGGGATCGAGGAGGTTCGTGGTGCGCGGCCCGCTGCCGTGATGGACGAGGCCGACGACCGGCGCGAGACCGAGGCGCGTCAAGCGCGCCAGCCTGTCGTCGTCCCAGGCCCAATCGCAGGCATCGGGATCCTCCGGCGCAGCCGACTCCCACGGGACCGGGTAGCGCAGGGTGGTGAGGCCGAGGGACGCGATGCGGTCGAGGTCGTCCGGGCGGTCGCCGTGGCCGGTCTCGGCGACCTGGTCGCGCCAGGCGTCGCCCGCCCGCACGATGCTGCACTCGATGCCACCCCAGAGTTCCAGCCTCCCGCCGACTCTCCCGCTCTGCAACCGCCACAAGCCTCTCACGTTGGCTTCATTCCGGGCCGTCGCATGCCTGTTGCGCTGCGACCAACACAAGTTAAAACCCAGCGCACGGGCTGAAAAATCTGCGAAAAACACAAATAATGACATTAACATACGCCTGTTATCGGCGTTAAATATAATCAGAAATGCGAGAACGCCAGAAGATATCCGGCGTTAGTCGGTTCGATCGCCCACTCGCATGAAGGGTAGAGTGTGAAAGACTCGCACGCCATCGACGGCGCACGCCAGGCCGGTCAAAGCCGCAACATGCCTCGTGACCGCGGCCAGACCCATGCCGAGGACACTCACGCCAGGGGCCACGACGGTCCTTCCTCGATGATCGTCGTCGACGCGCCGTCCCGACCGCTCCTGGTCTGCTTCTCGCACCTGCGCTGGAGCTTCGTCTGGCAGCGGCCGCAGCATCTGCTCAGCCGTGCCGCACGACAGTTCGACGTCCTCTTCATCGAGGAGCCGGTCTTCGGACCGGCGGAGTCCCCCCGGCTGCAGGTCGAGGCGGTGGCGCCCGGGATCGCCGTCGCGGTGCCGGTGCTGGCGCAGAGCCGCATTTACGCCGCGGACTGGATCCAGGCGCGGTTGATCCGCGATTACCTGCAGAGATGGGACGGCCCGAGGCGGGTGTTCTGGTACTACACGCCGGCCGCGCTCGGCGTCTCGGCGGATCTCGCCCGCGATCTCACCGTCTACGACAACATGGACGAGCTGTCGGCCTTCCGCGGCGCGTCGCCGGACCTGGTCGCGCAGGAGGCGGAGCTTCTCACGCAGGCCGATCTCGTCTTCACCGGAGGGCGCAGCCTCTACGAGGCCAAGCGCGGGGCGCATCCGTCCATCCACTGCTTCCCGTCCTCCGTGGATGCAGCGCATTTCGCCCGGGCGCGGGAGGCGGGGCCGGACCCGGACGACCAGGCCGCGATCCCGCGCCCGCGCATCGGCTTCTTCGGCGTCATCGACGAGCGGCTCGACAGCGAGCTCCTGGCGGCCACGGCCTCCTCGCGGCCGGACTGGCACTTCGTGATGATCGGCCCGGTGGTGAAGATCGAGCCCGAGAGCCTGCCGCAGCGCGACAACATCCACTGGCTCGGGCCGAAGCCCTATGGGGCGCTGCCCGACTACCTGCGCCACTGGGACCTCGGGCTGATGCCGTTCGCCCTCAACGAGGCGACCCGGTTCATCAGCCCGACGAAGACGCCGGAATTCCTGGCGGCGGGTCGGCGCGTGATCTCGACCCCGATCGTCGACGTGCTGCGGGATTACGGCGAGGCCGGCCTCGTCGCCATCGCCGAGACGCCGGCGAGCGTCGCCCTGTCGATCGATGCCCTGCACGCCGAGCCACTGGCGGCCTGGCGCGAGCGGGTCGACCGCCACCTCGCGCACACTTCCTGGGACCGGACCTGGGACGCGATGCACGCGCTCCTGCGCCAAGGCCTGCGCGAGGGCCTCCAGCGGGAGGCGGCCCCGCTCCTCCTGGCGCAGACGCCCACCCCGGCCTGACCGATCCCCTTTTCCCTGCACCCGAGAGGTCCCGAGACATGTACGATTGGCTGATCGTGGGCGCGGGCTTCGCCGGCAGCGTGCTGGCCGAGCGCCTGGCGCGCCGGCGCGGCGAGCGCGTCCTCCTCGTCGACCGCCGGCCGCATGTCGGCGGCAACGCCTACGACCGTCTCGACGAGGCGGGCGTGCTGATCCACCAGTACGGGCCGCACATCTTCCACACCAATTCCGAGGCGATCGTCGATTACCTGTCGGCCTTCACCGCCTGGCGCCCCTACGAGCACCGGGTGCTGGCGATGGTCGACGGGATGCAGGTGCCGATCCCGATCAACCTCGACACGATCAACCGCCTCTACGGCCTGTCGCTGACCTCCGAGGAACTGGAGGCCTGGTTCGCCGCGCGGGCCGAGCCGGTGGCCGACATCCGGACCTCCGAGGACGTGGTGGTGTCGGCGATCGGCCGCGAACTCTACGGAAAATTCTTCCGCGGCTACACCCGCAAGCAATGGGGGCTCGATCCCTCCGAGCTCGACCGCCAGGTCACCGCCCGGGTGCCGACCCGCACGAACCGCGACGACCGCTACTTCACCGATACGTTCCAGGCCATGCCGGCCCAGGGCTACACGCGGATGTTCGAGCGCATGCTCGACCACCCCAACATCCACGTGATGACGAACGCCGACTTTCGCGACGTGCGCGAGGTGATCCCGCACCGCCGGGTCATCTATACCGGGCCGATCGACGAGTATTTCGACTTCCGCTTCGGCCGGTTGCCCTACCGCTCGCTGCGCTTCGTGCACGTGACCCGGGATGTGGCCCGGCACCAGCCGGTAGCCGTGGTGAACTATCCCCAGACCGATGCCTATACCCGCATCACCGAGTACAAGCACCTGACGGGCCAGGAGCACCCGAAGACCTCGCTCACCTACGAGTATCCGAGCGCCGAGGGCGACCCCTACTATCCCGTGCCGCGGCCGGAGAACCAAGCCCTGTTCAAGCGCTACGAGCGTCTGGCGCGGGCGGAAGCCGACGTCTGGTTCGTCGGGCGGCTCGCGACCTACCGCTACTACAACATGGACCAGATCGTCGGGCAGGCGCTCGCCGCCTTCCGGCACATCGATGCGCAGCTCGGGCGGCCGGCCCCGGCGCGTCCGGCCGCCGCGACCGGCCCGTCGCTCGCCGCCGGCTGACCCCCGTTACGGTCACGACACCGAAACACCCCGACGCGAGGCGCGGTCGCGCCGGAACGTCCGTCCGACCCGACGTTGTCCGACACGCCGGCCGTCCCCCGGAGAATTCATGACCGACCGCGCCGTGACCCGTCGTGCCGCGACCGACCGAGCTTCGGAGCCCGGCAACCCGCCCTCGACGGCGACGATCGCCGGGCATCCGCTGCACCCGATGCTGGTGCCGTTCCCGATCGTCTGCTTCGTCGGGGCCTTCGCCACCGATCTCGCCTACTGGCGCACCGCCGACATGCAATGGGCCAACTTCTCGGCCTGGCTGCTCGCCGCCGGCCTGGTCTTCGGGGTGCTGGCGGCGCTCGCGGGCCTCACCGACTTCCTCGGCCACCGCCGCGTGCGGGCGCAGAGGCCGGCCTGGGCGCACATGCTCGGCAACGTCCTGGTTCTCGGCCTGTCGCTGGTCAACGCCTTCGTGCATAGCCGCGACGCCTGGACCTCGGTCGTGCCGACCGGGCTGATCCTCTCAGGCGCGGTGGTGCTGATCCTGTGCGTCACCGGATGGCTCGGTTGGGCGATGGTCTACCGCCACCGCGTCGGAGTGGCCTCATGAGCCCGCGCCGTCCCGCCATCCTCCTCGCCGGCGCCTTGCTGCTTCTCGCCGGCTGCCAATTCGTCGGCTCTCACGATGAGGACTTCGACGCGCAGAGCCAGGTCGGTCCCGATCCGGTCCTGCCCGAGCCGCAGCACTACCTGCTGCCGCCGATGCGCATCGCGCGCGCCGTCGGCTGGTCCGGGGACGCGACGCCGAGCGTGCCCGAGGGCTTCCGGGTCAAGGCCTTCGCCACCGGCCTCGCGCATCCGCGCCAGGTCACCGTCCTGCCGAACGGCGACGTGCTGGTGGTGGAGGCCAACGGCCCGAACGTCGAGCCGGTGCGGCGGCCGAAGGATCTGGTCATGGGCTGGGTCATGGCCTTCGCCGGGGCCGGCGCCAAGGGCGGCAACCGCATCACGCTGCTGCGCGACGCCGACGGCAACGGCATCCCGGAGGTGCGCAGCGTGCTCCTCGAACACGTCAACTCGCCGTTCGGCGTGGCGCTCGTCGGCCAGGACCTCTACGTCGCCGCCACCGACGCGCTGCTGCGCTTCCCCTACCGCGAGGGCGACACGAAGATCACGGAGCCCGGCATCAAGGTCACCGACCTGCCGGGCGGCCCGATCGACCATCACTGGACCAAGGCGCTCGCCGCGAGCCCTGACGGGAGCAAGCTCTATGTCGGCGTCGGGTCGAACAGCAACATCACCGAGCATGGGCTCGAGGCCGAGCGCGGCCGGGCCGCGATCTGGGAGATCGACCGGGCGACCGGCGCCCACCGCACCTTCGCCAGCGGCCTGCGCAACCCGACCGGCCTCGACTTCGAGCCGCAATCCGGCCGGCTCTGGGCGATCGTCAACGAGCGCGACGAGATCGGGCCGAACCTCGTGCCGGACTACCTCACCTCCGTGCGGGAGGGCGCCTTCTATGGCTGGCCCTACAGCTACTGGGGCCAGCACGTCGACCCGCGGGTGCAGCCGCCTCGGCCAGACCTCGTGGCGAGCGCCGTCAAGCCGGATTACGGCCTGAGCTCCCACGTCGCGCCGCTCGGCCTCGCCTTCTCGCGCACCGACCGCCTCGGCCCGGACTTCCGCGGCGGCGCCTTCGTGGGCGAGCACGGCAGCTGGGATCGCCAGGAGCTCAACGGCTACAAGGTCGTCTACGTGCCGTTCGCCGACGGGCGGCCGAGCGGGAAGGCCCGGGACGTGGTGACGGGCTTCCTCGATCGCGAGAACCGGGCCCGCGGCCGCCCGGTCGGCGTCGCGGTCGATCCCCGCGGCGCCCTCCTCGTGGCGGACGATCTCGGCAACACGGTCTGGCGGGTCACGCCGGCCGTGCCGTGACCGCGGCCGATCCGGAGGTGGGACGGATGGAGCGGGCAGACCCCCATTCCTCGGGGATCCTCACGTCCCGGCCCTGCGACGGGCCGACGGATCCCGCGGCGGCCGGGACGCATCCGCTCGGCCTTGGCCGGGGACGGGACGGGGTCTTCCACGTTCCGGCCGGCGCCACGCGGCCGGTCCCCCTCCTGATCATGCTGCACGGGGCCGGAGCCTCGGCACAGGACGTCCTGCCCCTGGTTTCCGCGGCAGCGGAGGAACACGCCGTGGCGGTGCTGGCGCCCGATTCGCGCGGGGCGACCTGGGACGTCATCCAGCACGCCTACGGGCCGGACACCGATTTTCTCGACGCGGCCCTGGCCCAGGTCTTCGCGCAGGTGCCGGTCGACCCTCGGCGCATCGCGATCGCCGGCTTCTCGGACGGGGCGTCCTACGCGCTCTCGCTCGGCCTCGCCAACGGCGACCTCGTCCGGGACGTCCTGGCCTTCTCCCCCGGCTTCGCCGCGCCGGCGCGCCGGGAGGGCGCACCCCGCCTCTTCATCTCGCACGGGCGGCAGGATCCGGTCCTGCCCTTCGCACGCTGCGGCGACCGCCTGGCGGCGGCGCTGGCGCAGTCGGGCTACGACGTCGCCTATCACCCGTTCAGCGGCGGGCACGTGGTCCCGACTGAGATCGTCGAGGCCGCGTTCCGCCGCTTCCTCGCCTGAGGCCGCGGCGGCTCGCGAGGGCAGCCCGTCAACGAAAGGACAGCCGGCATGGTCGTCTCAGTGGCCCGGACCCGGATCACGCCGCTCCTGCGGGAGCGGCTCGTGCCGTTGCCGGAGGTGGAGGATCCCGACTTCGCCGCCTTCGCCGACCGGTTCGCGCAGGCCCGGGTCGTATTGCTGGGTGAGGCGACCCACGGCACCTCCGACTTCTACCGGGCGAGAGCCGCCATCACGCAGCGCCTCGTCGCGCGCCACGGCTTCCGCGTCGTCGCGGTCGAGGCCGATTGGCCGGATGCGGCGAGGATCGACCGCTATCTCCGCCACCGGGCCGACACGCCGTTCCCGGACGAGACCTTCGCCCGCTTCCCCACCTGGATGTGGCGCAACCGCGAGATCCTCGACCTCGCGTTCGGCCTGCGCACCTTCAATGCGGGGCGGCAGGCGGCGGACCAGGTCCGCTTCCGTGGTCTCGACGTCTACAGCCTCGGCGCGTCCATGGCGGCCGTGCTCGACTACCTCGACCGGGTCGATCCTGCCGCGGCACGCCAGGCCCGCGACCGGTACGGCTGCCTCTCGCCCTGGCACGCCAAGCCCGAACGCTACGGCCGCGAGGTGATGTTCGGCGCCAAGCACCCCTGCGAGGAGGCGGTTACACGGATCCTGCACGACCTCCAGGAGAAGCAGCTCGCCTACACTGCCCAGGATCCGGATGCCTACCTGGACGCGGCGCAGAACGCCCGAATCGTGCGCGCGGCCGAACAGTACTACCGCACCATGTATCGCGGCTCCGTCGAGTCCTGGAATATCCGCGACCGGCACATGTTCGACACGCTCCAGCACCTGATGGCGGGCGGTCGCAAGGCGGTCGTCTGGGCCCACAACTCGCATATCGGCCACGCGGGCGCGACCGCGATGGGGTGGGAGGGCGAGTTCAACATCGGCGAACTCGCCAAGACAGCCTACGGCGACGAGGCGGTTCTCGTCGGCTTCGGGACCGACCGCGGCACGGTGGCGGCGGCCGACGACTGGGACGAGCCGATGCAGGCGATGACCGTGCGGCCGGTCCGGGAGGACAGCCACGAGGCGCTGTTCCGGGAGGCGGGCCTGCCGCGCGCCTTCCTCGACCTGCGCGAGCCGGGTTCGGCGGCATTGCGGGAGGCCTGGACCGCGCCGCGCCGCGAGCGGGCGATCGGCGTCGTCTATCGCCCGCGCAGCGAGCTGCAGAGCCACTATTTCGAGGCCGTGCTGCCGGAGCAGTTCGACGCCTATGTCTGGCTTGAGGAGACGCGCGCCGTTACGCCGTTACAGGCCGGAGAGATCCGATCCGGCGAGAGCGAGACCTTCCCGAGTGGGTTGTGAGCCCGGCAAGCCGCTCGCGATTGCCGCAGCAGGGCCATGGCGAGGGCCGGATCATGGCGAGCACTGGCTCAGCGCCCCGAGGAATGCTGAGAGGACACGCTGGCGGCGCCCTCGCGCCGGGGCGGTCGGTCCTCAGGGCCGCGCGATGATCAGGCCCCCGGCCAACCCGGCGTCCCGGCGCAGGAACGCCGCGATCGCCGCCGCGATCTTCTCCCCACCCTGAACCGACGGCTCGATCGGGTTGGCAAAGTCCGCATCCTCGCCGCACAGCACCCGCAGGTCGAGGAGCGTGAGGCTCCGCGCGGCCGCCTCGCGCGTCACGACGTCGTTGAGGATCGCCAGGGCCGTCGCGGTCAGGCGTCGGCGGACCGGATCGGGATAACGCGGGTCGTAGATGGTGCAGAGGGCCGTCGGGCGCCCGCGCGCCAGCACGGCGTCCAGCATCGCGCGGTACTCCGCCCGGAAGCGATCCTGCGTGCTCGCGAGCCGGTCGATCGCCTCCGCCACCGAGCGCACCGGCCCATCGAGCACGCCGGACGCACGCAGGGCGTCGTTGCCGCCCGCGCTGACGACGAGGTGGGTCGCGTCCTCCGGCAGGCCGGCGAGCTGGCGCGGCACGTCCGCCAGCACCGCCCCGTCGACCGCGCGCAGCGTCGCTCGCCCGCCGGGCAGGAGAGCGCGCAGCTGGCGCAGCACGTCGGGACCGCCGCGCACGTAGGCGGCGTTGTCGAACACGGAATCGCCGATCAGGACCGCGTGCGTCATGAACCTCTCCGTCTCGGGCGTCTCGTCGCCTGCGCGCGCCGACACCCCTCGCGCGAGGACGAGCACGGACGCGGCGAGGACCTCGCGCCGTCCCGGCCTCATCCGGTCAAGCTCCGCCGCCACCCCCTCCGGCTCCGCGTGGTGCGGTTGTAGCCGCGCAGGTCGGGTGCCAGGACTCGCAAACCGGCCGCCGCGAGTGGGCCGATCTGCCGCCGGGCGAACCACGCCTCGGGAAAGCCGTGGAGCAGGATCGTCAGCGGCCCGTCCGCCGGGCCGGCCGCGGCGAGGTGCAGGGTCATACCCGCCAGAGGGACCATGGAGAATTCGGGATCGGGCCAGGATGCCATCACGGAACCAGGAAGACGTTGCTTGGCAAGGATGCCTCGCGCCCGCGCGGCGGGCATGGGCAACGTCCCCTCGCTGCGGCGGATCCCACCGCGAGGCGGGTGCGTTGGCGAGGTGATGCAGCTCTATCTCGACTGTGACGGCGTGCTGGCGGATTTCGACGCGGGCGCGACCCGCGTGCTCGGCTGCCCGCCGCGCGAGTACCAGCGGCGCCACGGCCCTGCCCGGTTCTGGGCCGCGCTCGCACGCGCCCCGGATTTCTACGGGCAGCTCCCTCTGATGCCGGACGCGATGGCGCTGTTCGACGCCGTTCGGCCTTTGGAGCCGGTGATCCTCACCGGGTGCCCGCGCGGGACCTGGGCGCAGCCGCAGAAGCACCGCTGGGCGGCGGAGCACTTTCCAAATACGCGCCTCATCACCTGCCTGGCGGTCGAGAAGCGTCGCCACTGCCGTCCGGGCGACGTGCTCATCGACGACACGCCGACCCACCGCGCGCTCTGGGAGGCGGCGGGCGGCACCTTCATCCTGCATCGCTCCGCCCGCGCCTCGCTGAAGGCCCTGGCGGCTCATTGGCCCCGCGGTCCGTCCGGCGGGGGACCCGACGTCGCGTGACATCGGCCTCGTGATCGCGAGGGACGCCAGGGCCCTCGACGAGGCGCGGGGGGATCCCGCCGTCGGGATCGCGGCGTGACCACTCAGCTCGTCGACTGCATGTTGGGATCGTCGCTCGGTCCGATCGGCGGCAGGGCGCCGGTGCCCGGCGTCACGTCCGGATTCATGTGGCGCGGATCGGCGTGCGGGCCCGCCGCGGGCATCCGCACCGAGGCGTCGCTCAGGCGCCGGAGTGTCTCCGGCGGCGTCTCGGCTTCGGTCGCCGCGACGGTGTCGGCGCTGCCGCCCGCCACCGCGTCGAGCCGGGCCCTGTCGGAGGCGATCCGGACGACCTCCGCCTGCCAGTCGGGCTCGCGGTCCATCCGGCGCCGCAGGTCGTCGGGCCGCGCGACGTCGAGGGGATCGTCCTGCCCGAAATCCTGGCCGTTACGGTCGGTGTAGGGGTCGAAATCGCGTAAGCTTCGGCGGGGCCGGGCAACCCTGCGGTCCGGTTCCGTCCCGGGCTGGTCCGGTCCGCGGTCGCTCATCGCCACCAGAACGAGTTCGGCGAGGCCGAGCGCCACCAGCAGGGCACGGTCCTCGCGCCGCTCCTCGCGCATCAGCAGCCCGGCACCGACGAAGGAGACGGCGCTCGCCGCGTCGAGGGCGAGATGCGCCCGCATCGAGAGGACGGGCAGGAGGCCGCCCTCGTGCCGCGTGAGCAGCGTGTAGGCGAGGTGCCAGACCGGTCCGACGCTCATGATCCGGCGTGTTCCGGGGCCGCGCCCCTTGGTCCGACCGAGCGCCGCGATGAAGGCCGGAATGGCGTAGTCGCTGGCGGCGTGGAGGCGTCTGCTGATCACGCGGCGGCTCCCGTGGAGGTAGCGATGCGGTCGTCGCGCGCGGCGCGCGTCGTCAGTCCCGCTCCGATCTCGAGGACGCCCATGACCACGTGCGGCCACGTCACCCGGTCGGCGAACCCGAACAGCCACGGCGAGACGACGAGCAGCAGCCCGGCCGCGACGTCGGCGCCGAGATGGACCGGCAGGGGGACGAGCTTGACGGCGGAGAGCTCGTAGTCGGTGCACAGGCTCATCAGCAGGAGCGCGGCGCCGACGGCCTGCATGACGTACTGCGCCGCCGTGCCGTCGGCGAAGCCGACCAGATAAGGCAGCGCGATGAGCACGAGCCCGGCTCCGTAATCGAGCATGGCGTGGACGCGTGAGGGAATGAACCGCATGGATCGCTCGCGAGAGGGGGCGGAGCCTCGAAGCGAGGTCCGGCCCGGGGAAAAGATCCACAAGCAGCGCGGAGACGATCGCCAGCGCGGGAGCCGCTGGCCGGGAATGATCGCTGGCCAGTGTGCCGGAACGCCTCCGCGCCTGGTGGGTTGGCTGCATGCAAGACAACACGAAAGCCGGTATGCGCTCATTGACTTTCGTTAAATCGACTTCTCTTCATGAGGCATCGATTTGATGAATGTTAAGCGAAGCGCCGGATTTGCTGGACTTGTTTCAGCATGCGCGTCGGCGCGTTCCGTCGTGATCCCTCGAGGCAGGGCGGCAGCGCGACAGTCAGCGGGGATGAGGCCTGGCGAGAGACGACAGGCCGAGCGATGAGGGAGCGAGGGATGTCGCAGGACGGACGGTGGTGATCACGGCCGCGTCCAGCGGGATCGGATGGGCGGCCGCCCTGGCACAAGACGGTCGCGGTGCAGGTCGAGCCCTACGCCTCCCTCAAGCTGGCGCAGGATCCGGGGACCGAGATCCTGCCCGATCCGTGCGCCGGCGGCGCCTCCGGCTTCAGCCGGCACCGCGATGTCGAGAAGCAGATCAAGGGCCGGCTCCTCAACGGCACCCACCTTCTGCGCGATGTTCGCCCCGCCGGAGAGCCCGCGCTGGCTCGTCGCCCACGACCGCCGCGACGAGGCACGCCGGGCCCTCGCCCGGGTCCGGACCGAGGGCGCGGATCTCGGCGCCGAGATCGCGGCGGTGGCCGAGGCGGTGTCCCGGAGCGCGGACGCGCGGACCCGGGGCTGGCGCGGCCTCACCCGGCAGCACTGCCCTCTTCAGCTGACGTGGGCAGCGTTGGGACGGGTTGCGCCGTCGGCCCCTATCTCCATCTGATCGGTCGTCGCACTTGCTTGTCTCAAGACGCCGTATCCGACATTATCTTCGACGATTGCGACAAGCGCCAGATAGCGACTTGTACATGGAGCACTTCGTGATGATCAATCATGCAGCGAACGGGAACTCGTCGCTCCATGAGCCGGTGAAGGAGTCACTCACCTGTCCTTCTCAGGACGTGGTGGTCGACTTGTCGACGGACGGAGCTATGGTTTGTAGCGGTCTGCCGGCGAGGGCCGATCCGGATCGCCCGCAGGACCCGGCACCGCGGTGAGCCGCCGGTTGATCAAGGAGCGATCGCCCCGCTCGATGTGGTCAGGGTCGCTCTGGCTCGGGTTTCCGGGGCTCGCCTCGACGCTCCGCTTCGCGAACCCCTCCACGCGATCTTCGCCTTTTGGCTCGGCCATCGTCAGCGCCCTTCATTCTTCGGAGAGCCGCTCGGCTCGCCCTTGGTCTGGCGCGCGGCTCAGAGCCTTGGCGGCCTCCAGACCTGCAGATCCGCCTCCGATGATGATCACGCGACAGGTATTCGTCGTGAGCTATCCTGGACAGGCGCCCAGCCGACGAGCGCTACCTGGATCAGTTCCGAGAACTGCAACCCGAATGCCGTCACTGGGCGCACAAAATTCCCTGGTGCACTCAGCTGTAAAGGATAAGTTCGTCGACCGGCGAGCGGAAATACGTCGAAACTACGCTTACACTCGCCTCAACGCCAGTGCAATGTCCGCTATGAATGGCCCTGTCTCCACTTCGGTCGGCACCGAGCCGCCGGCAGTCACCTCGCACGTTTTGCGCAGGAGTCCAGCCTCGGTGTCCCAAGCTGTAACGGAGTAACGGCCTGCTCGCAGACCGGGAAGCGCGAGGCGGGGTGAAACAGGACGCCCATCCCGACGCACTTGGCCATTGGCTGCGACCATGTTCGTCCGCAGGCACCAGACAATCGCCTGTTCTGTGTCTCCACAGGCGAAGACCGCCACATCTTGCTGTGAAATGTCGATATCCTGGCTCAGATTGCGCCGCCGGAAACGGTTCCAGTCGATCAATCGCAGAAAGCCGGAGAGGCTACGCTGAGCGGCCCGCATTCCGGCTGTGAGGCGGTGTGGATGCCGGTTCGGCCAGCGCATCCCACCGCCAACCCCGCCACTCGCCAGATGCGCCCACTGCAGATGGCGAAAGTACTCGTCATCGAAGGCGGCGGGCAGCGTGACGTGCCGATCCTTGAAGCTGTGGATCGGGCCGTGCTCCGTGTCGAGAAAGGGCCGGCCGTCATGAATCTGGGCCAAACTCTCGCGAACGATCCGTCCCATGGCGATCGCGGGATCGACGGTGTTTCGCGGGTCGTCGATGGTCCCTTCGGCATAGATATGGATCGTCGCGAAGTCGAGATCGGGATGACGGAAGATCGGCTCCGCCATCGGCAAATGCGATCGCCACAGAAGTTCAGGCCCGAACAGTGACACCGTTTGCGGATGGCTACGCCCGTACAGCCTCATCTCGAGCGCCCGGACATGCTGGCTCAGGTCGGCGATGAAGGGGGCAAAGCCGTCAGCATTGTCCTCGGCATGCGCCGGGTGAATCTCGTTCCAGAGATCCCACCCGAACAGCACGCCGGACCCGCCCCAGCGCTCGACCGCAAAGGCCAGCCTGTTCTTGATCGCGGCACGCACCGCCTCGTCGAGGAGGAAGCGCGAAGGATGGGCCAGTGGTCCGCCGTTGTGACGATTGTAGGGATGGTGACGCCAATGCCGCCACATCCAGAACGTGTCGAAGGGCGTGAGCAAGATGCGGAGCCCCACCTTCTC
The DNA here is from genome assembly GCF_004745635.1 of Methylobacterium nonmethylotrophicum. Classification (GTDB taxonomy): domain Bacteria; phylum Pseudomonadota; class Alphaproteobacteria; order Rhizobiales; family Beijerinckiaceae; genus Methylobacterium; species Methylobacterium nonmethylotrophicum. Next base: position 73,170 of record NZ_SRLB01000013.1, read on the forward strand.
GCACAGGGCGAAGAGGTCGTCCCACACCCGAACCATCGCTGGCACAAACCGGCCAACAGGCTGCTCGATGTAGCGATGACGGACCTGAGCATATTCGAGCATCAGGCGCAGGCAGGTGACACCGTGATCTGCCAGATAGCAGAGGTAAGCTTCAACGGCAGGAAGGTCGCGGCGACGAAAGAGACCGGCGAGTTCGACCCAGCTGATTGCGTCGTTCTGACCGATCGGCGTCCAAGCAGTGCCTGTCTCGGTAACGAAGTAGGGCGCACCAAATTTTGCAACTTGGATCCAGGGTAGCGGTCGGGACTCACGGCTTTCAATGTGACCAGCTTTTTGGGAACCTGCCGTGCAATGTCTCTTGAGTTTGATATCATCAGCAGCCTCCAAACGGAAACCGTGGCTACGTTGCTCGTACTCATCCATTTGACAGCAAACTCTCAGGGCTATCCCGGCCAAACTTCATCAAAATTCGAGACGAGATGTTTGCGATAGGCCGTGAGTTCTATCATGCCGATTATTGCCTCCCAGACGGTCGCCCTGCTCAAGTTCCACAGAACGTCCGGTACCCGATGCCGCCATCTCTCGGGGCCTCGGCGTAGCGCGCATGCATCGGCTGATCCTCGTATGGTCTTGAGAGAACTGCCAGAAGATCCTCGAAAGGTGCAAAATCGGCGCGCTCGACAGCGGCTTCGATCATCTCCTCCACGCGGTGATTGCGCGGGATGAAGGCCGGATTGACCGCGCGCATGGCGGCCGCCTTGGAGGCCGCGTCGCCCGGTTCCTCGGCCTGCCGCTGTCGCCAGCGAACGGCCCAGCGGTCATACGCGGTCGGATCGACGAACAGGCTGCGCACCGCCTCGTCAGCCTCGGCCGCCTCGCAGGCCCGGCTCAGGTTCCGGAACGTGAGCGTGAAGTCGGCCTGGTTCTCGGCCATCAGCTTGAGGAGGTCCCCGGCCAGAGCTGGATCTCCGTCCTGCATGGTCGCAAGACCGAGCTTGCGATTGAGGCCGCCGTGGAAGGCGGCCTCGAACCGCGGCCCGAAACTGCCGAGGGCCTCTTCGGCCTCGGTCACGGCTCGCGGCTCGTCCGGATCCAGGAGCGGCAGCAGGGCCTCCGCCAGGCGGCTCAGGTTCCACAGCGCGATCTGCGGCTGAGCACCGTAGGCATAGCGTGCATGCTGGTCGATGGAACTGAAGACGGTTCGAGGATGGTAGGCGTCCATGAAGGCGCAGGGGCCGTAATCGATGGTCTCACCGGCGACCGACATGTTGTCGGTGTTCATCACCCCGTGGATGAAGCCGACGAGCAGCCATCGGGCGACGAGATCGGCTTGGCGCGCTGCGACATCGGCGAGGAGGGCGCGATACGGCTTCTCGGCCGCCCTGGCCTCCGGGTAGTGCCGCTCCAGCACGTGGTCGGCCAGCGCGCGCAGGCCCGCGATGTCATCGCGCGCGGCGAAGAACTGGAAGGTGCCGACACGGATGTGACTGGCCGCGACGCGGGTGAGCACCGCGCCCGGGAGCAGGGTCTCGCGGACGACGCGTCCGCCCGTCGCGACGGCAGCCAATGCGCGAGTGGTCGGTATGCCGAGAGCCGCCATGGCCTCGCTGACCAGATACTCGCGCAGCACCGGACCGAGGGCTGCCCGCCCGTCCCCCCGGCGCGAGAACGGCGTCGGACCCGAGCCCTTCAGCTGGATGTCACGGCGCTGGCCGTCACGGTCGAGGATCTCACCGAGCAAGAGGGCGCGTCCGTCGCCGAGTTGCGGCACGAAATTCCCGAACTGGTGGCCGGCATAGGCGGTGGCAATCGGCTCGGATCCCTCGGCAAGGCGGTTTCCAGCCAAGATCTCGGTGCCGTCAGCGCTCGCAAGCCAGTCTGGATCAAGGCCGAGGTTCAACGCGAGCGCACGGTTCAGGTGGATCAGCTGCGGCTCGGGAACGGGTGTCGGCTGGGTACGAGCGAAGAAGCGGTCAGGTAGGCGGGCGTAGCTGTTGTCGAACGGGATCTGGGGCTTCATGCGCGCACATGGTTGTGAGGAAGCTGCATAGGGCCAACGGTGAGAGGAGCTTCAGGTTCAAATCAGCGGATCGTTGCACTCAGCTCTCAGTCGGCCTTTCAAGCCGTTCTGTGACGACGCGCCCCGAATCCCGCAGGGCGCCGCAGCGATCGCAAGCACTGAGCCTTGCTGGCGCGAGCTTCTGGTGCGGACGATTCCGGATCGGCCCCGGATGCGGATCGCCCGAAGTGGTGACCTCGGGCCATGGTCCGGCGCGCCCGACGCGCGACGACCACGGGACCGGCAGGCGAGAAGCTTCCAATGTGGTAATTGTAAATTAGCGGCTGTATCCCAATCTGTAACACGTGCAGTCAGCGGAAATTGGGAAATTCCATGCATATCGATGACATCATTCGCGAAAAGGCGGCCGAGGATGGTCAATTTGCTATTGCCTATGCAATTCAGCAACTTGCTCATCAATTATATAGATTAGGCATCGGAAGCGCGTCGACAGATGTTGGGGCATTGGAATACGTAGGTGGCCAGGTTGGTAAAGTTGCCGATGCTTTGAATAAAGTTTCATTGTCAATGGGAGAGGTGGCCACGGTCAGGCCTCCTGACGAGTCGGGCGCATAGTCGTTACCATTTCCTGGATACGACGTTGCTCTGAGGAAGGCCCCTGGCTGCCCGACGGCAGGCCGGGGGCCACGTCGTCAGGCCTTCTTGGACAGCATTGGGGCGGGCCCGCCCATCGGCGCGTTCACGGGCGTCCAGACGCCGCCGGAGCATCGCCATGACTTGGCGGACTGGGTTGCGGATGCGCACGTTCCTTCGCGCCGAGCCAAGCGACGCGACGCCGACGGACGCCCGATGGGCCGAGCCGGCCCTACCGACCGAAGCCGGCCGGCCGAACAGGCAAGACCCCGCATAGTCTGCAGGATCGTCCCTGAGGCATTCCTCGTGCGGAGGGCCGACGTGAACGAACTGATGCATGTTATTGCTTCACGCATCATGATGAGCTCTGATCTCGCCGAGCCGAAGCTCGTTATAGTGACGCCCGATCACGCAGCCTGAGAATGATAGATCGCCGATTCCGAGGGCGTTGAGCTGCCATAACTCGTGGGCTGAACGCACGCGCGGGCGGGCTCTCGGCTCCTTCGACGCGTCAGAGGTGTGCGATGACGGACCAACACGATGGGCGCCTCCCAGAGGATCGCAGCGACGGTCCGGCCGGCGCTCGCGCCACGGCGCGCGCGGGGTCGTGGGCCGGCCGGCGACGAGGGGGGCATGACGGTCTCGGCGGCGTTTCCAGCCCCGGCCTGGTCGGCCTTGCCCTCGCGGCCGCCGCCGGTGTCGCCGTCATCGGTCTGATCGGCGCCGGGACGGGTCCCGCGAGCCGAACCGGGGCGGGGCCGACCCGTCGGCGGTCGGCCGCGACGCCGGAGCCGGAGATCACGCGCTCGATCACGATCGAGGATGTGTCCGCGGACGAGCTCTACCGTCGCTGGCGCGACCCGGACACCTTGCGCCGGGTCATGGCGCCCTTCGCCGATGTCGAGCCTACGGGTGACGGGCAGACGCGCTGGAGCGCCGGACACGATCTCGGGTCCTGGGAGATGCGCCTCGTCGATGACCGGCCCGGCGAGGTCCTGCGCTGGGAGGCACAGGGCGAGGGCGCCCTGGTCCGGGAAGCCTCGGTGCGCTTCCACCCCGCCGGCGGCGATCGCGGCACGGTGGTGACCCTGCGCGCCAGCCTCGATCCGCCCGGCGGCATGCTCGGCCGGGTCGCGGCACGGATGCTGGGCGGCGCGATCCCGGCGACGCTGGCGGGCAAGTCGCTCCACTTCTTCAAGGCCCTCGTCCAGACCGGCGAGATCCCCACGACCGACCGCCAGCCTGCGGCCCGGCCCGATCCCCGCTGACGAGGAGGCTTCACATGCGCGCGCTCATCTGGAACGGCGTCAACGACCTGCGCGTCGAGACGGTCAAGGATCCCGAGATCGTCAATCCGCATGACTGCATCCTGCGGGTCACCATGTCGACCACCTGCGGCTCGGACCTGCATTTCATCGACGGCTACATCCCGACCATGAAGGCCGGGGACGTCATCGGCCACGAGTTCATGGGCGTCGTCGAGGAGGTCGGGCCCGAGGTGCGGAAGGTCAAGAAGGGCGACCGGGTCGTCGTCCCGTCCTTCATCACCTGCGGGCAATGCTGGTACTGCAAGAACAAGCTGCATTCGCTGTGCGACAACACCCATCCCAAGCCGGAGCTGCAGGAGCCCGTCTTCGGCTATGCGACCGCCGGCATCTACGGCTACACGCATGCCTTCGGCGGCTATGCCGGGGCGCACGCCCAGTACGTCCGCGTGCCCTTCGCCGACAACGACTGCTTCAAGGCGCCGGACGGCCTGCCGGACGAGCAGGTCCTGTTTCTCTCCGACGCGGCCCCGACCGGCTACATGGGGGCGGATTTCTGCAACATCCGGCGCGGGGACGTGGTCGCGGTCTGGGGCTGCGGCGGCGTCGGCCTGATGGCCCAGAAGAGCGCCTTCCTGATGGGGGCCGAGCGGGTGATCGGGATCGACCGCATGCCCGAGCGGCTGCGGATGGCCCGCGAGCATGTCGGCTCCGAGACCATCAACTACGAGGAGGTCGACAGCGTGCTGGAGGTGCTGCGGGAGATGACGGGCGGGCGGGGTCCCGATTCCTGCATCGACGCGGTCGGCATGGAGGCGCACGGCACCGGCCTGCAATACGCCTACGACCGCGCCAAGCAGCTCACCTTCATGCAGACGGATCGCGGCCAGGCCCTGCGCGAGGCCATCCTGGCCTGCCGGAAGGGCGGGACGCTCTCGATCCTCGGCGTCTACGGCGTGATGGACAAGTTTCCGATCGGGGCGATCATGAACAAGGGCATGACCGTGCGCACCGCCCAGCAGCACGGGCAGGCCTACATGGACCGCCTGCTCGACCACGCCCAGAAAGGCGAACTGAACCCGTCGTTCCTGGCGACTCACCGCTTCTCGCTCGAGGACGCGCCGCGGGGATATGCCATGTTCAAGCACAAGACCGACGGCTGCGTCCGATCCGTGTTCATTCCTTGATGGTCTGGCAAGGCAAAAGCAGATGTGAGGTCACGGCAGGGCCGGGCGTCACCGCCTCGTGCTTCGGGCGACCGGCTCTCTGAGCCGGTTTGGTTCGTCCAGCACGATGAACACCCTCCCTCGTCGTTCCAGGGCTGCGCGGCGGAGCCCGAAATCCAAAAAAAAACATCGGTGGGCGGTACGCGCTCCGCTCTCTTCCGACCCCCCCCCCCCCCCCCGGCATTTCTGGATTCTGGGCTCCGCTGCGCGGCCCCGGAGTGACGCGGTGGGACAGAGATCGGTCCGAGCAAGTCAAACAGGCCCTCGGAGTGGCCGCCATGTCAGCGTCGCAGGCCTCGCAACGGCGATCTTGCGCACCGGAAGCCACGTGGCTTCCCAAAAAGCTCGTTCCGGGTCGACAGTCTGCCGTCGGTTGCGCCGCGAGCGCGAATTGCCGTTGCCGCTCCTTGTCCCAGTCGCATCGGATCGCAGGTGTCGTGCGGCGCAATCATGGGGTCTCGATGCGCGCACGAGAACGTCGAATCGTCTCGGACAAGATGCCAGTTGGTTCAAAATCTCATCTCGGGATTGGGCAGGAGCGCGGCCATGCATGGTCAATCTAGCATAAAAAAACACACGCCTATAAATAGATAATCGAATGATCGTAAGTTTCTGAGATAATTTTAACTACTGCTCTAGATCGATGTGCGCGAATTCCATGTCGAAGTATTTATTTTTGGAAAATTAATATTGTTTAATTTATCATGTCAGATCAGATGGCCCCTTATCATATCGGCTCCAATCGTTTGTTGTACTTCTCGACATCATAAGTGATTGCAGCAGCGCCGATGATCCACTTCGAGTTGAACCTCGAAGGAGGTCGCCGTGGACAATGGAAATTTCCTCACGGGCGGTGGTCGGATTGCCGATCGCATTCGCGCGTACGACTGGAGATCCTCGCCGCTCGGCGCGATCGAGGCGTGGCCGCAGGCGCTGACGTACACGTTGAGCGGCATGCTCAACTCGGCCTTTCCGACCTATCTCGCCTGGGGCCGTGACCTCATCAGCTTCTACAACGATGCCTATCGTCCGATCCTGGGCATCAAGCCCGAGGCGCTCGGGCGCCCCTTCCCGGAGGTCTGGGGCGAGTCCTGGGACCAGATCGGACCGGTGACGGAGCGCGCGCTCGGCGGTGAGGCCAGCTACCTGGAAGACTATACCGTGACGGTGAACCGCGACGGATCCCGGGAGAACACCGTCTGGACCTTCGCCTACTCGCCGGTCCGGGACGAGCACGGGAGCGTGCGGGGCGTGCTCTGCCACGTGCACGAGACGACCGGGCGGGTCCGCACGGAGGAGCGGCTCCGGTCCGCCCTGCGGGAGATCGAGGTGCAGCAGGCGCGCTTCGGCACGCTGATCGAGCACCTCCCGTTCGCGGCCGGGCTGTTCGGGGCCGATGGGCGCGCCCTGCTCACCAATCCGCTCTGCCGGCGGTTTCTTCCCCGCGGCATCGTTCCCGCGGTCGATCCGGCCGTGCAGCCCCAGTGGACCGGCTTCGACGCGGAGGGCCGGGTCGTGAGCCCGTCCGATTATCCCTTCGCGCGGGCGGTGCGGGGCGAGGTCGTGCAGGACATGAGCTTCCTGCACCGGTCCCGCGAGGGCGACGAGAGCTGGATGCGGGTCAGCGGCATTCCGGTGCGGGAGCACGACGGCAGCATCCCGCTCGCCATCATCGTCATGCAGGACGTCGACCGGGAGAAGCGCGCCGAGGCGGCCCTGCGCGAGAGCGAGGAGCGCTTCCGGCGCTACGCCGAGCACTCGGCCAACGTGCTCTGGCTCGCCGACCTCAAGAGCGGGCGGCTCGATTACCTCAGCCCCGCCTTCGCGCAGGTCTGGGGCATGCCCGTCGAGGCCATGCCGGACCTCGCGGGCTGGCTCGCCAGCGTCCATCCGGAGGACCGCGACGAGGCGGCCCAGGCGCTGGAGCGTGTCGGCGACGGCGAGACGCTGGTGCTCGGGTACCGGATCCTGCGCGCCTCGGACCATGGGGTGCGCCGGATCCGCGACACCTTCTTCCCGATCCCCGGGCGCGACGGGCAGATCCGCTTCGTGGGCGGGATCGCGCAGGACGTCACCCCCGACACCGGCCAGCGCGTCTACGTGGTCGCGGCCGGGGAGGACGCCCGGCATCGCTTCGGGGCGGCCCTGCAGGCCGCCGACTACGAGGTGCAGGCCTTCGCGAGCGGCCAGGCCTTCCTCAAGATCGCCGGCTCGCTGATGCCGGGCTGCGTCGTGCTCCACCTGGAGGAGGCCGGTAGTTTCGGGGTGGCGAGCGCGCTGAAGGCGGCACGGTCCCATCTGCCGGTGGTGGCGGTCGGCGCGAGCGGAGGCGATGTCGGCTTCGGGGTCCGGGCGATGAAGGCGGGCGCCGTCGATGTCCTCGAAGAACCCTGGACGGCGGACGGGCTGCTGCTGGCGGTCCGATCGGCCCTGGTCGAGATCCGGGACGTCGCGGACCGGACGCGCGAGCGCGACGCGTCGCATCATCGCATCGCCGCCTTGTCGGCCCGCGAGCGCGCGGTGCTGGAGGGCCTGCTCGCGGGCGGCACGAACAAGACCATCGCCCGCACCCTGGGCCTGAGCCCGCGAACGGTGGAAATCCACCGCGCGAAGGTCATGGAGGCGCTCGGGGCCCACACCCTGCCCGAGGCGGTCCTGATCGCCACCGCCGCCGGCGTGCGCCCGGCCGATCAGCCCGGCGCGCCGGGCGACGCGGCCGAGAATCCTCTCGGGAGCCGGGCTGCCCTGACCCCCGAGATTATCGGCGGGCGCTGAGCCCGATCCGCCCTCGCTCGGCTTAACGGGCGGGCCGTCCGCCTTGCGCCCGGGACCGGCCGAACAGCGCGACGATCTCGCGGTTGAAGGCCGGGATGTCGTCGGGCATCCGGCTCGACACCAGGTTGCCGTCCACGACGACCTCCTGGTCCAGCCACTCGACGCCCTGCGCCTCGAGGTCCGTCTGCAGCGACGGCCATGACGCCATCCGCCGGCCCCTCAGCGTGCCGGTCTCGATCAGCGTCCACGGGCCATGGCAGATCGTGGCCACGGGCTTGCCCGCATCGAGGAAGGACTGCGCGAACGCGATGGCGGTCTCGTCCATCCGGAGGGTGTCCGGGTTGATGACCCCGCCCGGCAGCAGGATGGCGTCGAAATCGTCGGGCCGCGCCTCTGCGAGCGGAACGTCGACGGGCAGCGTGTCGCCCCAATCGGTGAAGTTCCAGCCTTTGACCCGGTCGGGCTTGGGCGAGACGAGCCGCGTCTCGGCCCCGGCCTCGTCGAGGGCCCTGCGGGGCTCGGTCAGCTCGACCTGCTCGAAACCGTCGGTGACCAGGATCGCGACCCGTACTCCGTTCAGTGATCCGTGCGCCATGGGGCTCCCTCCTGCGGCTTGGTCGGCGGTGGACGAGGCCGGACGGTCCTGTGGACGAGGCCCGGTGCCTCCGGTGCGGTCGGGCGTCTCGGCTCCGAGGAGATCGGGGCGGCCTTGCGGATCCCGAGAGGCGCCCGCCCGGCACGAATGCCGGGCGGGCCATGGCCGCGGCGGGGGACGAGCCCGCCGCCTTCGCGCGCGTCCGGCTACCGGGTGCCCGCCGCGGCCTGTCCGTCGCCGCTGCCCTGTCCGGCGGGAGAACCGGCGCCCGCGGAGCCGCCGCCAGTCGCGGCGCCCTGTGCGGACGAGCCCGCACCGCGGGCCGACGAGACGGTGCCGGTCGTCTGCGGATTGGGGTTGCCCGCCGCGTTGGCATTCGTCGTCATGCCGGCCAGGAACTCGCCCCGCTGCCAGCGCGGCATCCCGATCGAGGCCAGCAGGTTCGTGGTCAGCGTGCCGGTCGGCTCCAGGCCCTGCGCCTGCTGGAAGTGGGTCGCGGCGAGCGCCGTGTCGCTGTTCCAGTTGCCGTCGAGATGGCCGGCCGCGTAGCCGCGCTGGTTCAGCACCTGCTGGATCTGGCGCACGCCGTCGGAATTCAACCAGAGCGGCTCCCCGGGGCTGTCGGCGCGCTCCAGGGCGATGCGCTGGTTGTCGACCTGCTTGTCACCGCCTGCGCCGGCCGCCTGGGTCGGTTGCGGCCGCGCCACGGCGGCGGCCTGCGCGCCCGTGCCGTGCCCGGCCGAGAAGATCGGATCGGTCAGGCCGAGCGCCGCGATGAGGCCGACCTCGAGCCGTCCCGTCGGCTCGAGCCCGTGCACCTGCTGATAGCTGCGCGCCGCCTGCACGGTCGCCGGTCCCCAGCGGCCATCGACCTGGCCGGTGTTCCAGCCCTGCTGGTTCAGGGCCTGCTGGATCTGCCGGACGCCGGCCGGGCTGACATGGAGCGGGGTGCCGCGGCTGTCGGCGCGCTCGACGACGACGCGCTGGTTGTCGGCCTGCTTGGTCCCCTGGTCGCCGGACTGGCCGCCGCCTTGCCCGCCGGTATTCCCCAGGATGATGTCCTGGTCGAGACCGAGGCCGTAGACGAGCGGGATGGTGAGCGTGCCGGTCGGCTCCATGTTCTGCGCCTGCTGGAAGCTGCGCGCCGCCGCAGCGGTCTGTCCGTTCCAGCGCCCGTCGACGTTGCCCGTGCTGTAGCCTTTCTGGGTCAGCGCCTGCTGGATCTGCCGCACTCCGGCCGAGCTCACGAAGATCTGCGTGCCCTGTCCTTCCGACTGATCCTGGACCGTGCGCTGGTTGCTGACCGCCGATTGCTGCGCTTGCGCGTATCCGCCGACCATGGCGGCAAGGATTGTGCCCGCAAGGAAGACTTTTCTCAATGCCATGAATACCTCCTGCCGATGCGGCGTAGATCCGAACCAGGACGGCCTACCCCCGTTCCTACGGAGGATCCCTCAGGACATGTCCGGATCGGGCTCGTTTCCGCCAGGTTTTGCTTCGTGGGCGCGCCGAATAATTGGGCACGAAGCGTCCATTTCAGCGCAATGCACCTCTGACGATTGAGGCTTGACCTTATTCAGCCGCGCGCAGGCGGCCGATCTCCGCACGCGGTCATCCGGCCGTTCGTGCCGGCCCGATGCGGTGGGTGCGCGGGAGCGGCGTCGATCGCGAGTGCCCGCGCCGGATGTCGGGTGAGCGGCGCGGGAGCCGCTGCGTCGGGGAGGTGCGTGAGGTGACCTGCGTGAGGTGACTCGCGTGAGGTGAACTGCGCCGCCCACACCGACGCAGGCGAAGCCCAGAGCATTCGCCGACGTGGTCACCGGTTCGGCGGTGGGCGTGATGCGCGGCCGAGAGGTCGGAAGCGTCGCAGGGGGCCGCTCTGCTCAGAGATAGCCGGCCTCGAACTCCGCGAGAGCGCGCAACTGCCGCGGCGCGAGGATCCGCAGGCGTTGCTCGCGCAACGAGATCAGCTTGTCGCGCCGCAGGGCTTGCAGCACGCGATTCAGGTGCACGCTCGACAGGCCGAGGGTGTCAGCGAGATCCACCTGCGTCAGCGGGAGGTCGTACTGACCGTCCGTGACCTGGCCGATCATCCCCAGGCGCTCCATCAGCTCGCACAGGAGATGCGCCGTGCGCTCGGTGCCCGAGCGCATGCCGACATTGGCCACCCACTCATGCGCCGTCGCCTCCTCGGCCAGCCGCGCCCGCTGCAGCGCGAGGGCGATGCGGGGGTGCCGGCCGAGCAGATCGAGGTAGGCCGCGCGCGGGACCTTGGCGACGAGGCAATGCGTGAGGGCCTCGATCGTGTGGTCGAGCGGGTAGTCGTGAAGGACGCCGCGGTCGCACAGGTCGCCGGGGATAAGATAGGCCACGATCTGGCGGCGGCCTGACGCGCGGTGCTTGTCACGGCTCGCGAACCCGGCGAAGACGATGAGCGCGTGATCGGCCACGCCGTCCTGCTCCACCAGGACGGTGTGCCGCTCGACCGGCCGGACATAGCCGGTCAGGCCCTCGAGCGCCGCGCGGTCCTGCTCGTCGAGCGGGCCGAAGCCGGCGAGCTTGCGCGCCAGCGCACAGCCTGGGCGGGACCGGCCGGCCGCCGGAGCCGCGTGTCGTCGCGTGCGGGCGAACCCGGGAACGGCGGGATCCATCACGGTGGCCGTGGCGAATGTCTCCATCAGGCTTCCTCCATTACAGGTCCTTATTCACCCTCGCCGCGGGACGAAGACATCCGGCCGGTCCCTTAGGACTTCTCCGGTCCGCGCGATTCGATGTCGTCGCTCCGGTAGGCCATCGCGGGAGCGAGCCGCGCGATATGCGGCCACCATTGCGCGCGCAGGTCGAGATAGGCCCGCGCGGCCGCCTCGTCGCGCGCGACCGCGATGCCGGCCTCGGCGAGCCGCGCCGCGGCCCGCTCCCACTGGACGCGCCAACGCTGCCGCTCGCGCGGATCGACAGGCGTCGCGGCCGGCGGATCGCCCGGCAGGAACGCCGTCTCGAGCGTGACGACCAGCATCTGGGCGACGCGCCAGAGGGTCTCGACCGCGGCGGCCTCCTTCAGCCAGGCCGTGTCCTCGCCGGCGAGCGTGCTGCGGATCAGCGAGGCGGTGTCGAGCGCGAGGTGGGCCTGCGCCGAGACCGAATAATAGGGCTGCCGGAACCGGAAGTAGAACAGCACCGGGTAGAAGTGATGGGCCTCCTTCATCGCCGCCATGGCCTCGCCGAGCGCGGCGAGATGGCTGTAGCCGGCGCTGAACTGCCCGCGGGGGCCGAGCCGCGCCAGCAGCTCACCGGCGTCGGAGGTCGCCCCCGAGAGAAGGTGGAACTGCAGCCCGAGCGCGTTGCGCTGCTGCAGGGCGCCGTAGACCTGCATGACGTAGGTCAGGACCAGCGAGGTCACCGACATGCCGATGAGCGAGTTCGCCAGGTAGACGGCCCGGTAGGCATCGGTCGTGGGCCGGAAGTCGCTGGCGCCGACGATCGCCATGCTGCTGCCCCCGGCATAGAGCGCCGCGAGGACATCCGTCGGCGTCGGGCCGTTGGCCGCCTGCACGCCCGTCCCGAGACCGGGATGGATGATGAGACCGGCGCCGAGCGTCAGGCCGCCGGCCCAGAGCAGGACGTACAGAACGAGGATCGTCGGGCCGCAGAAGGACAGCACGGTGCCGCGTCGCGGGCCCGCCGCCTCGGCGGCGACGCGAAAGGCGATCCAGGCGAGATGGGCGGCACGGTCGGCGATCAGGCCGGTGCCGATGCGGGCGTAGAGGACGGTGAGAAAGACGTCGAGGAGGACGATCCCCATCACGAGGACGCCCGACGCGCGTTCGAGGAAGGACACCATGATCCGCCTGCCGCGAGGCTCCGTGCGCCGCAGGCGCCACTCCCGTCGCGAACCGGCCGCTGCTGTCCTGGTTCCTGGGCGACATCCTTAGGGCCATACCGGGTGGCGCGACGCGGAGGCCGGTCCGTCCAGGCTCATCCCTGGCGCCGCTCACCGGTCTGGGCCTGCGAGCGATACAGCCTGGCGACGGCAACCCAGAAGGCGCTCCTCATCTCCGGCGACAGCCGGTCGAGCACCGCCTCGAGCGCCGTCATGCCGTCATGGGCGCAGGCGTCCCGTTCGGCGTCTGAGAGAGCATCGGTCACGGCTTTCCTCCCGCTCGGCGGGCGGCCCGCGCCGCCCTCACGGCCGCGACCATGACGCCGCCGGCCCCGCGGGACGATCGGAGATGTCCATAGGTGCGACGCGAATCCGGCCCGCCCGCCCGGACAGGCCTTTGGAAACCCTTCGGCGAGCTGCGAAACCGGCCCGCACCGGAGGCCCCCTAAGGATTCATCCGCGGGAACGCGGCCTTTCTCCATCCGGTTCGCCTCATCGCAGTCCCGACCACCAATCCCGCGAGAGCCCGGGCCCGACAGGGCTGTACCGCTGCGAGGCCGGCTCTCGCCCCTCAACCGACGGGAGACGAAGGCGATGCGAGCCCTGGTTTGGCATGGGAAGGAAGACATCCGCTGCGACACGGTCACCGATCCGGAAATCGAGGGTGAGCGCGACGTCATCGTCAAGGTCACGAGCTGCGCGATCTGCGGCTCGGACCTGCACCTGTTTCACAACTTCATTCCCGCGATGCTCCCCGGCGACGTCATGGGTCATGAGACCATGGGCGAGGTCGTCGAGACCGGGCGCGGGTTGAACGGCAAGCTGAAGAAGGGCGACCGGGTCGTGGTGCCCTTCACCATCGTCTGCGGCGAGTGCGATCAGTGCAAGCGCGGCTACTTCTCGGTCTGCCAGCGGAGCAACCGCAAGAAGCACCTCGCCGACAAGGTCTTCGGCCACACCACGGCGGGCCTGTTCGGCTACACGCATCTCACCGGGGGCTACCCGGGCGGCCAGGCGGAGTACCTGCGCGTGCCGTTCGCCGACTCGACCGTGCAGAAGGTGCCCGAGGGCATTCCGGACGAGAAGCTGCTCTTCCTCTCGGACATCTTTCCGACCGGGTGGCAGGCGGCCGTGCAGGCGGACATCCAGCCCACCGACACGGTGGCGATCTGGGGGTGCGGTCCGGTCGGCCAGATGACGATCCGCTCGGCCGTGCTCCTGGGCGCCGAGCAGGTCATCGCCATCGACCACCTGCCCGAGCGGCTGGACATGGCCGAGGCCGGGGGCGCCATCACCATCAACTTCAAGGAGGAGAACGTCGTCGAGCGGCTGAATGAGCTGACCGGCGGCGAAGGTCCGGAGAAGTGCATCGACTGCATCGGCATGGAGAGCCACGTCACCCCCGCCATGCCGGACACGGTCTACGACCGCGCCAAGCAGATCCTCCTGGCCGAGAGCGACCGGCCGCACGTGCTGCGGGAGATGATCTACGTCTGCCGGCCGGGCGGCCTGATCTCGATCCCGGGCGTCTACGGGGGCCTCGCCGACAAGATCCCGATGGGCGCGGCGATGAACAAGGGCCTGACGTTCCGCATGGGGCAGACCCACGTCCAGCGCTGGACCGCCGATCTCCTCCGGCGGATCGAGGAGGACCAGATCGACCCCTCCTTCGTCATCACGCACGAGGTTCCGCTCGATCAGGGACCCGAGATGTACCGGACCTTCCGGGACAAGCAGGACAGCTGCATCAAGGTCGTCCTCAAACCCTGACAGATTGGGACAAAGATCATGACGAATCTCTCCAGCCTCACGAACTTCTCGAACATCACGCGATCCGAGGGCGATCCCAAGGTCATCCACTCCGGGCCGAGTTCGCGCGGCGTACCGGACAGCCTGGCCCGAGGGCTCGGCTGGTTCAGCCTCGGCCTCGGCCTGACCGAGCTTCTGGCGCCCGGGCGCATCACGCGCGCGCTCGGCATGGAGGGCAAGGAGGCCCTGGTGCGCGTCTACGGCGCCCGGGAGATCGGCAGCGGCATCCTCTCGCTGTCGGTCGACAAGAAGCTCGGGCTCTGGAGCCGCGTCGCCGGCGACGGCCTCGACATCGCGACCGTGATGACGGCGCTTCGGCCCGACAACCCGAAGCGCGACAATGCCGTCATCGCCCTGGCGCTGTTGCTCGGCATCACGGCGATCGACCTGATCGACGCCCAGGCCACCACGATGCGGCACAGCCGCAGCGCGGGCCGGAGGCGGACCTACCGGGACCGCAGCGGATTCCCCCGCGGCGTCGACGCCTCCCGCGGCGCGGCGCGGGACTTCAAGACACCGCCCGACCTGCGGCACGCCCCCGCCCTGGCGGCGGTTTCCCCGCGCACCTCCGCCGCCTGAAGAGACGGCCGCGGGAGGTGCGATCGACACCCCGTCGCTCATGCCCGCGCGCCGTCGCATCGCCAGGCGCTGATGCGCCGAACGCCGTCGCATCGACGTATCGATGCGACGGCGCCAGGGTATGAGACGCACGGGGCGCCGCCGGAGGGCGCGGTGCCGATCCCCATCGGCGGATGACGGCCCGCAAGCCTGGCCGGATGACGGAGCCGCGTGCTCGGCTCCGTTCCCGACGCGCCGCGGGAGTTCAGGGGTATTCGCAAAGCCGAGAGATCGTGCCGATCCGGCCGATCCGCGCATGGCCGGGCGTTCTACAGGATGCTCTCGCACACTCGGAAATCCCCTGCGGCGTAGCCACCGAAGCCGTCTTGCACACGGGTCGGATCCCTCGAACGAGGCAGGAGCCGTCGGGAGACGCACCGTCAATCATGATCGCTCGCATCGTCTCCAGAACGAACACATGGATCTGAAGCTCGTACCGGTCGAAATCGCCGTATCCGGAAGCGTGGAAGGGCGGCTCGTGTTCCTGGCAGACAGCCTCGTCGCAGTGCTTGTCTTGCTGGGAGATCTGCACGAAGGCAACGCGGGAAAGTGGTTTCTGGAAATCGCATTTCACGAGAAGATCATCGATCGTGGTCACATCTTCGGCAGCTTGATCGAGGCCGAGAGCTGGATAACGGATTGTCTGGCATCGTCGTGCAATCGCGAAGACCATATCCGCCGCACGAAGCCAAATCGGACCTGAGCCGCAAGCGCGAAAGCGACATAACGAGCGCCAATTCGGTTTTAGAGAAACTTGGACTTCCTATGGGCGACACGCTGTCGAGAGACAGCTCCGCTCGGGAATAATCATCAGAAGCCTTGGACGGCATGCGGCTCTGGTTGACCAATCGCACCGACGACGGCCGACATCACGCTCTGGAAGGCCTGTCGCGGGCCGTCGAGGACGGGCAGCGTGAGGCGACCTCCGCGAGCGGGTCTGCCTTGCCCCCTCCGCAACCCTCAACCCGACGGGCTTCGTTCATCAGGGCGTCGTGACCGGATGGCCGCCCTGCGGCCCTGGATCGTCGCGCAGGACAGTCTCCGACGCGGGCCAAAGCCGGGCCAGCCGGTTCCGACCTCGGGACGGTTCAGCGCCGAGGCCCGTCCTGTTGTCAGGACTTGACGACGGCGCACGTCTTCGTCTGACTCGATCGTCTGCCGTGATGCACGGCCGTGGGACAGGAATCCTCCCGGTGGGCGCACGTCGTCGACGGGCCGACGGGGCCGCAGGGAAGTGACGATGGAGACGGTTTTCACGACGGACCACGTTCACCAGCGCGACCGGTTCGACTACTGGCATGAGGTCGCGTGTCGAGACGTCGTCGACCATGACTCCAAGCCGGATTGCAGAAGAACGTTTGAGGCGGAGCTGCGAGCCGGTTCGATCGGCTCACTCGATCTCGTTTGCTTTCAGAACTCGGGGATGACGGTCAATCATACGTTGCACCATCTTTCTCGCACGAGTCACGATGAAGTTTTTTTATGCCGTCAGTTTCGGCAGCGCGTCGCTCTCGAGCAGAACGGCCGGCAGACCGTGTTGGAGCCGGGCGATCTCACGCTGATCGATCCGCGCCTGCCCTACAGGGGGCAGTTCTCCGACGGTTCTGAGGTTCTCGTCGTCAAGGTTCAACGCGCCCCTCTGGAGCGCCGTCTCGGGCCGATGCGAGATCTGCTCGCTCACACGCTGCCGACCCCGGAAGGCCGCCTGGCATCCGCCTATCTGGCCATGCTCCCGTCGCATGTCGACGTCGCCGGCACGGCCGCCGACGTGGTCCAGGCGCACCTGCTCGATCTGATCGCCCTCGCGTTCGGGCGAGCGGCGACCGGGCCGACGCCCCGCCCCTCATCCGCTCGTTCGCTCGTTCGCATGCGGCTGCACACCGCAGTCGAAGCGCGCCTGGCCGATCCCGCGCTTCGTGCCGGCACGATCGCTGACGCCGCGGGCGTGAGCGTGCGGTACGCGAACGTGGTGCTGGCTGACGAGGACACCTCGATCGCGCACCTCATTCAGACAAGGCGCCTCGCGCGCTGCCGGCAGGCGCTGGAGGACCCTGCGCAGGCGCATCGCACGGTGAGCGAGATCGCCTATGGCTGGGGCTTCTCGGACATGACGCATTTCGGACGCCGGTTCAAAGCCGCCTTCGGCTTGTTGCCTCGCGAGTGTCGCCGGACGAAGACGGGCTGACCGGGTCCTGCATCAGTCGGCCAGAACGCCCGAGAGCAGAACGACGGACAGGTCCTCTGCGGCGTCATCGGCGACCGTCGTCATCCACGTCTTGCCGAACCAGACGTCTCCCGCCGCATTGTCTGGGCTCGGTGACGGAGCAGCTGGTCCGGCAGCCTTCGGGACAGGTTACGGTCGGCGACACGGGTAAGGTGGATCAGGCTTCAATCGGCCTTGACACGGTCGCCAGCCGGATGCGCGAGCCGGACGAGGCGGGGATCATCGGCCGGGGGTCCGGACGCATGACCTGCCCCTCAACGGAGCCGCCCGTGCCGTGGTCGAGCGCATGTTGATGCGGAAATGACCCGTCGAAGTGGCTGTTCCCGGGCCTGCCTCCGCAGAAGGCGGGCGACTTCGTCACGCACGTCAACGTTTCGGCGTTGAACCACAATACGGTGCCGGTCGAGACGCGGGTCGTCGTCCTGCCGGCCGACGAGCATGTCGAGCCCGCCGGGCCGCCGGTCGCGCGGACCGCGTCGGGCGAGGTCGGGCGGTCCCGATCTTGACGGTCCGCACCATTCTGCGGGAACGACCCCGCATCGTGGGAGAGGAGCAGGCGCGACGATGCGCTACCCGGACCTGGAGATCGATCTTCTTCGCGCCTTCGTGGCGGTAGCCGAGACCGGCAGCTTCACCGCCGCGGCCGACGTCGTTCACCGCTCGCAATCGGCGGTGAGCCAGAAGGTGCTGCGGCTCGAGGAGATCCTGGGGCGGCGCGTCTTCGACCGCACCAGCCGTACGCTCGGCCTGACCACGATCGCGGCGGCGCCGAGGATCAGGTCGGGGCCCGGGCTCTCGCGCAGGGCCGCCATGGAGAAGGCGAGACCGGCGACCGGCACCGCCAGCATCAGGGTCGACATTGCGCTCGCCGGCAGCCGGGCGCTCGCGGCGTTGACGGCGCAGAAGCAGAAGGCCGTGGCGACCGGGCCGACGAAGGCGAGGCAGGCCCAGAGCGTGGCCGTGCCGTCGCCGGTGAACGGCCCCTCGACCGCGCGGGCGAGCGGAACCAGGATCGCCGCCGCGAGGAGCATCTGCCAGGGCGCGAGCCGGAACGCCGGCGAGGGAGCGCGGCCGTAGCGCAGGTGCAGGATGCACAGGACCCAGGCGGCGGAGGCGGCGAGCAGCATCGCGTTGGCGGCGAGACCCGACGTGTCCCGCCGGTCGATCGCGTACGGGTTGATGAGCGCGAGGACGCCGAGGCCGGCGACGCCGATGCCGGCCTGGCGCCGCCGCCCAATCCGCTCGCCGAACAGCAGGAGCGCGGCGGGAAGTACCCAGACCGGCGTGGTGTAGCTCAGGATCGCCGAGCGGCCGGCCGGCAGGTGGGTCATCGCCACGGCGCCGAGCGCCGTGAACAGCGTCATCTGCAGGAGGCCGATCGAGGCGACGACCGGCAGGTCGGCCCGCTCCGGCAAGCGCAGCTCCCCGCGCGAGGCCTGCCAGGCGAACAGGCAGGCCGCGCCCGCGGTGAAGCGCGAGGCGGAGAGCCATAACGGCGAGATGTGGCCGAGGCCGACCTTCATCACCGGCCAGTTGGCACCCCAGAGCAGGATCGCGCCGCCGAGCAGGAGCGCGGGGCCGCATCGCGCCCGCAGGCCGGGGGGCGTGAGGGCGGGCGAAGCCGGGCTGGCTTCGGAGGATGAGGCGGACATGAGGAGCCTCGTCGGAATTGGCGTCGGAGTTCGAGCCCGCCGGCCGGATGAGCGGCGGCGTGGCGTCCGCGACGATCGAGACGAGGCGAGGATGTCGTCGCCAGATCGATCTGATAAGCGCATAGTTCAAATCGCCATGATCTGTATTTCGACTAAATCGACGGCAATGCCGTTTGATCCGGAATGCCGCGCCGGGTCGCCGGGCGTGCAGAGCGCAGGGCTCAAGCCCGTCGCGCGCTCGCCTTCGAACGGGCAGGAGCGCCTTGCGCCGGGAACCGGGCCGCCGGAGAACCGGATGTCGTCGTTCCGGTCACCACGTCGGCATCGTGCGGGGCGCCGCCCCGTTGCCGAATAGGTCGCCGGGGGCCTCGTTCGGCACCTCGATCCGCACCCCTCAAACGCCGATCGTTTGCGTCTGCCGCACCAAGGCGCCGCCGGTCTCGGCAACAATCGTCGTACCGATAATCAAGCGATGCGACATCTGAATGTCTCCGATCTCACGATACATGCAAAAATGGCGCCTTTCTCGAAGATATTCTATGCAAGAATAGCCGCTATCACTATCGGAGATACGTGGATTTATGCGCTGATCTGCATGAAGCATACGAAGGTATCGGGCGAGCAGATTCGACGCCGGGTGCCATGCGGAGCGGATGGCCCCATACGCCCAGAACCGCCTCAGACGAAGGATGCGAGTTCCCTCCGCGCCGCATCGACGGTCACGCCGAAGACCGATCCCCGACCGCAGCGGGACTGAACCACGACCGGATGGCCAAGCGACTGAGCGGTCTGGCGCACGATGTGGAGCCCGAGGCCGAGCCCGGCCCCGTCGCGGCGGCCGGCGCGGTCGAAAGCCTCGAAGATGCCGGCGAGGCGCTCCGGCGGAATGCCCGGCCCGTCGTCGTGAACCTCGATCGCGATCCGGCCGGCCCGCCGCCGGCACCCGACGACAAACCGGCCACCCCGGCCCGCATACTTGACGGCGTTGCCGACGAGGTTGCGCAGGATCGTCGAGAGCATCGCGGCCTCGCTCTCCGCACACAGGTCCGCGCCACGAACATGCAGCCGGACCCCGACCGCCTCGGCATAGGGCTGCCATTCGGTCGCGACCGCGGCGAGGAGGGGGGTGAGCGGCACCGGGCCGAGGCGCGGTGGCGCCCCACCGACCTGTGACGTGCGGGCGATGTCGTCGAGCTCGCGGCCGAGGCGCACCAGGGCGTCGCTGGCCAGGCCGAGCCGCGCGGCGGCGCGCGGCGCGACGCCGTCGGAGACGGCGCGCTCGATGGCCATGAGGGCGACCTGGAGCGGCTGCTTGAGATCGTGTCCGGCGACGGCGAGGAGCCGGGACATGGCATTGCGGGCGGCTTCGGCACGGGTGAGAGCATCGCCGCCGGCCGGCATCGCCACCATCGTTCCCATTGCTACCTCCTCGATCGGTCCCAACCCGGGACGGCGCGTCCATGAGCCGGACCATGCATCTTGGCCGTGAGGCGTGAAATCATACGGAGGTTTGCCCCAGCCGGCCCGTGATGTCGCCCCTCGCCACTGACGCCAGCCCGCGGACCTATACTGCGGTATGAGACCATCACCCGTCGTCACGATATCGGCAGACGCTGGTCTGACTGCTGCGCTGTACGGTCTCGGCTAGATTGATCTCGTCTCCGAGCGGAGACGAAGGCTCATCGATCGAGACGAGGAAGAGACCATGATGACACGGAACCTGCTCTGCGCGCTGGTCCTCGCGGCCTTTACCGGCGGCGCGGCCGCGCAGGACGCCCCGTCCGCTTACCGGTACTCGGGCCAGCATTCCGGAGGGCCCGCCGGCGCGCTCGTCCCCGAAGGAGCACCGGCTCCGGTGGTGCATCGCCCGGTCGATCCGGCCTATCGCTATTCCGGCACCCATGCGGGCGGCCCGGCCGACGCGCTGGTGCCGGCGGGCACGCCCGTTCCGGCGACGCGCAGGGCGACGGACCCGGCCTACCGCTACCCGGGCAGCCATGCCGGCGGTCCCGCCGACGCCCTGATCCCGGAGTGAAGCCGGGAGACGGGTCCGCCGGACATCGGTCCGGCGAACCCGCCCAAGGGGCGTCGGGAGAGCCGACGCTTAGGACCGGGTTCGAGCCGCGCGGGCTCGCCGACCGAAGGCTTGAAGCCTCCGGCCGGCGCGTCCGCGCAGCCTTGCGGCGCATCCCACGGAATGGCCGTGGTCAGGACCGGACGGTGTCCTCGAGGCAGCGGATCAGCGCGTCGGCTGCGAGGGGCTTGCGCAGGAGATCCCGCGCCCCGCCGGCAAGGGCACGCCGGCGGATCGCATCGTCGTAGAACCCTGTCATCATGATGATCGGCAGATCGGGCCGGGTCCGTCGCACGCGCTCCTGCAGTTCCAGGCCGTTGATGCCCGGCATGTCCACGTCCGTCAGGAGGCAGGCCAGTTGCCCCGCGGGACGGCCCGACGCCTGGGCGCCCAGGAACGCGTCGGAAGCCAGGAACGCCGCGCCCGAACTGAACGCCACGGCCTCGTAGCCCAGCGACTCGAGGAAGCCGGACGTCGCGTCCAGTACCCCCTCGTCGTCGTCGACGACCGCAACCGTTGCCTTTCCGACCGACAAGGGGCGTCCCTTCCGATGTCCCGTGGGCATGCTCGCCCCCGCCCGAGATGGGCCGGGCGCCGATCGAACGGAATCATACGATGGTGTGGTGCGACCGGATCGTCCCCAGCCGCCCGTGCCGCTCCGCGGGGATCATCGACGAACCCCACCGGGTGCGGAATGCGGGGGGGCCGTCAGCCCTCCGACACCTTCAGCGCCTCGGCCTTGCGCACGAGGTCGGCGACCGAGCCCGCCTGCATCTTCCGCATGACGTTGCCGCGGTGGATCTTCACCGTGATCTCGCTGATGCCGAGGGCATGGGCGATCTGCTTGTTGAGCAGCCCCTGGACGACGTGCTGCATCACCTCGGCCTCGCGGGCGGTCAGGGTCGCGGCCAGGCGGGCGAGTTCGGCCGTGCCCGCGCTCTCGGTCCGCCATGCCCGGTCGCGCTCGATCGCGACGGTGATCGCGTCGAGCATGTCCTGGTCGCGAAAGGGCTTCGTCAGGAAGTCGAGCGCCCCCGCCTTCATCGCCCGGACGCTCATCGGGATGTCGCCGTGGCCGGTCATGAAGATGATCGGCAGGCGGCTGCCCATCGCGGCGAGCTTCGCTTGCAGGTCGAGCCCGCTGGTGCCGGGCAGCCGGACATCGAGGACGAGGCAGCCCGGCCTGTCCGGCAGGCTCGCCGCGAGCAGATCGGCGGTCGATCCGAAGGCGATCGCATCAAGGCCGACCGACCGCAGCAGGTCCTGGAGGCCCTCGCGGATCCCCTCGTCATCCTCGACGATGACCACGAGCGGGGCCATCGCCGCAGCGGCGGGCGGGCTCGCGCCCGGGCCTCGGATGTTTCCTGCCACCGTCATCGCCGCGTCCTCGCGAGCCTCGCCGCGCCCTCGCCCCACCGGCATAGTGAACGGACCGATCCGGCTCAAGGCGACGGCCAAGTTATTCGTCCCGTTCCGGTGGACGATCCGTGTTCATCGTGATGACGCCACATGCCGCGCCCGACGGAAACGAGTCCACCAAAACGAAGGCTATCCCTGCGTCAATCACCGTGTGCGGACCATCGCCTGACACCTTCGTATGATCACGCATGCACAAGGTGTGATCGCGCTCAGACCAGCCGTCGATATCGCGGCCGGGCCGAACCGGTAAGCTGATCCTCGTCGCCGGCCTTGAGGCATCGATCCACGGGGCTGGCCCTCCTCGAACCTGCCACACCACCGATCCCCTCGTCCGGGAGGGCCCGCCCCGAGCGGCGCGACCCCGGTCGTCCGGCCCATGCCCATCCGGCCCATGCCCTTGGAGACGAAACGATGCAGCTCACCGGCAACACCATCCTCATCACCGGCGGCACCTCCGGCATCGGCCGCGGCTTCGCCGAGGCCTTTCACCGGCTCGGCAACCAGGTGATCGTCGCGGGCCGCCGCCAGGCGCTCCTCGACGAGGTCACGCGGGCCAATCCCGGGATGGCCTCGATCGCCCTCGACATCAATGATCCGGAGGCGATCCAGAGGGCCGCCACCAGGGTCGTGGCCGAGTTCCAGGCGCTCAACGTGCTGTTCAACAATGCCGGCATCATGCCGTTCGACGACGCCTCCGGAATCATCGACGATGCGGTCGCCCAGGCGATCCTGACCACCAACCTGCTCGGGCCGATCCGGATGACCTCCGCCCTGATTGAGCACCTCAAGGCGCAGCCGCGGGCGACGATCGTCAACAACACCTCGATCCTCGCCTTCCTGCCGCTTGCAAGCACGGCGGTCTATTCGGCGAGCAAGGCGGCCCTGCACGCCTACACGCTCTCGCAACGCTTCATGCTGCGGAACACCCGCGTCACCGTCCAGGAGATCGCGCCGCCCTGGGTCGATACCGACCTGATCAAGAAGAGCGGCGATCCGCGCGCCATGCCCCTCGATGCCTTCATCGCCGAGACGATGATCGGGCTCGGCACCGAGGCCGAGGAGGTCGTGGTCGAAGCGGTGCGGTCCGTGCGCGACAATCCCGGCGCCAAGGAGCACGCGATGGTCGACGCCTTCAATGCGGCGCTCGTCGCCAACCCGATCCCGGTCTGAGACCCGCCCCGGGCGGACCGCGAAGGTCCGCCCATCGGCAACCCGCTTCGAGGAGGACATGCGATGAGCGAGCGATACGACGCCGTGGTGATCGGCAGCGGCGAGGGCGGCAAGTTCCTGGCGTGGGATCTGGCAAAAGGCGGTCAGCGGGTCGCGGTGGTCGAGCGCCGCTGGATCGGCGGCTCCTGCCCCAACACCAACTGCCTGCCGAGCAAGAACGAGATCTGGAGCGCCGAGATCGCCCATCTCGCCCGCAACGCAGGCCGCTACGGCGTCGAGACCGGCCCGGTCCGGGTCGACATGCGCCGCGTGGTCGAGCGCAAGCGGGCGATGGTGGCCGGCCTTGTCGAGATGCACCTCGACAAGTACCGCGACAGCGGCGCCGAGCTGGTCATGGGCAGCGCGCGGTTCACGGGCCCGAAGACGATCGCGGTCGACCTGAACGCGGGCGGGGAGCGGGTGCTCACCGCCGACACCATCGTGCTGAACCTCGGAACGCGTCCGGCGGTTCCGGACGTTCCGGGCCTGCGCGAGGCGGAGCCGCTGACCAACATCGAGGCGCTCGAACTCGACGCCCTGCCCGACCACCTGATCGTGCTGGGCGGCGGCTATGTCGGCCTCGAACTGGCGCAGGCCTATCGCCGGTTCGGCAGCGCCGTCACGGTGATCGAGCGCGGTGATCGGATCGCGGGCCGCGAGGACGCGGACGTGGCGGACGAGCTGGCGCGGCTCCTTAAGGCCGAGGGGATCGCGCTGCGGACCGGCACCGGTGTGGTGAGGGTGCGTGGCCGCTCGGGCGAAGCCGTCGAGGTCGTGGTGCGCTCGAGCGACGGCGAGTCAGTGGTGGCGGGCAGCCACATCCTGGTCGCGGCGGGGCGCACGCCCAATACCGACGGGATCGGGCTCGATCTCGCCGGTGTTGCGGTGACGGAGCGCGGCACGATCCGGGTCGACGACCGCCTCGCCACGACGGCGCCGGGCATCTGGGCGATCGGCGAATGCGCCGGCAGCCCGGCCTTCACCCACGCCTCGGCCGACGATTACCGGGTGGTGCGAGACGCGCTCAAGGGCGGCGGGCGCTCCACCGCCGGCCGTCAGATGCCCTACTGCCTCTTCACCGACCCGCCCCTCGCCCGCGTGGGCGCGAGCGAGGCGGAGGCGCGGGCGGGCGGCGCGGAGATCCGGGTCGCCAAGCTGCCGATGCGGGCGGTCTTGCGCACCCGGACCACGGGCCTGACCGACGGATTCATGAAGGCGGTGATCGGGCCGGACGACCGCATCCTCGGCTTCGCGATGCTGGGCGCCGACGCCGGCGAGGTCATGGCGACGGTGCAGGTCGCGATGCTGGCGGGGCTCCCCTACACGGCGTTGCGCGACGCGATCCTGGCACATCCGACGACGGCCGAGGGGCTGAACGCTCTGTTCGCGGCGGTGCCGGCGCGCTGAGCGTGCTTTCAGGCGTCCGCGGTGGCTGGCTCGGCTGCCGCGGCGCGGGCCGCCTCCTCGTGCAGGGGCAGCTCGACCGCGAAGGTCGCGCCCGGTCCCTCGTTGTTGTGGCCTCCGAGCGTCCCGCCATGGGCCTCGACGATCGCCTTGCAGATCGACAGGCCGATGCCCATCCCGTCGCGCTTGGTGGTGAAGAAGGGGCTGAAGAGTTTCGGCAGCTGGTCGGGCGCGATGCCGGTGCCGCAATCGCTCACCGTCAGCCGGACCCGATCCAGCGACGGGGCGGAGACCGCGATCTCGAGCCGTCGCCGGGCCTCCGGCACCGTCCGCATCGCGTGCAGGCCGTTCATCACCAGGTTGACGACGACCTGCTGCAGCTCGACCCGGTCGGCGAGGACCCGGGCCTCGGGCACCGAGACGCGCATGCGCAGGCTCGCCGAGGCGGCGGAGATCTCGCGGTCGAGGAGGTTGGCTGCTTCGGCGAGGACGTCGCGCAGGTCGACGATCTCAGGCGCGCGCCGGTCGCGCCGGAGCTGCTCGCGGGTCCGCTGGACGATCTGGCTCGCCCGTAGGCCGTCGCGCACCGCCCGCTCGGCCGCGCGCTCGGCGGCCGCGAGGTCGGGCGTCTCGCGCCGCAGCCAGCGCAGGCAGGCCTCGGCGCTCATCACCATGGCGCCGATCGGCTGGTTGACCTCGTGGGCGATCGAGGCCGAGATCGCCCCCACCGTCGCGACCCGGCCGGCCCGGGCGAGCTCGCCCTGCGCGGCGAGCAGTGCCTCCTTGGCGCGCTCGCGCTCGGTCACGTCGATCATCGCGCAAGAGACCCGGTCGTAGCCCGACGCGTCGTCGGGCAGCGCCAGGACGAGGATTGCGGTGACCTCCCGGCCGTCGGCCCGCAGGAGCTTCCCCTGCATCTCGTATCGGCCGCCGCCCTGGCCGAGCCGCGCGAGGAGCATGGCGAGGAGGTCGCTGCCCGGCGGCAGGAAGCGGGTCACCGAGCCGAGGACCGCCTCCCGCGAGGCGCCGCCGAGGAGCTGCACCGTCGCCTCGTTCACGTCGATCAGCGTCACGTCTGGCAAGGCATCGCGGCGTGCAAGGGCTTCCTGGAGGATCGATCCGGGGGCCTGCGCGCCACTCGACGCCGTCACCGCCTCGTGCGCGGCGGACAGGTCGATCTCGCAGAGCGCGACGTGGGCCTGCTCGAACAGTGCGCGATAGCGCCGCTCGCTGCGGGCAAGCGCCCCGAGGGCGCGCCGGCGGGCGCTCACGTCGAAGGCGATCAGGCTGACCCCGCCGGTCAGCGCGAGGTAGAAGCCGACCGCGGTCAGGCCGCTGCGCTCGGCGAGTCCTTGCGCGATCATCGGCGAGAACGCGCCGCCGACGATGCCGCCGACGTTGAAGGCCACCGAGGTGCCCGAGTAGCGCACCCGCGGCGGAAACAGGCTCGGCAGCCAAGCCCCGAGCGGCCCGTTGACGAAGCCCATCACCCAGAGGGCGAAGGCCAGGAACACGAAGGTCGTGACGAGCGATCCGCTGCCGAGCATCGGCGCCAGCAGGATGCCGGCGACGATCGTCCCGGCACAGCCGACGATGAGGACGCGGGTCGGGTCGACCCGGTCGGACAGCCAGCTCGCGGTGACGATCGCGGCCGCCATGAACAGGATCGCGCCGAGCTCGACCAGGAGGAACGATGCCCGGGAGTGCCCGAGCGTGGTCGTGCCGTAGCCGAGCGCGAAGGCGGTCGCGGTCCAGAACAGCGAGAAGCAGGCCACGACCCCGAAGATCCCGGCGACCACCTGGCCGGCATGGAGGCGCATCAGCTCGACGAGCGGCGCGCGCGGGGGCTTCGCCTCCTTGAGCGAGGCGGCGAATTCCTCGGTCTCGCGGAGATGGGTGCGCACCCACAGCCCGAGCCACACCAGCGGCACGCTGAGCAGGAACGGCACCCGCCAGCCCCACTCGGCGAACTGCTCCGGCGTCAGGGCCAGGGTGAGGATCAGGAACAGCCCGTTGGCGACGAAGAAGCCGAGAGGCGCGCCGAGCGGCGCGAACATGGCGTAGCGCGCCCGCCAGCCCGGCGGGGCGTTCTCGAGCGCCAGAAGGGCCGCCCCGCTCCACTCGCCGCCGAGCGCCAGGCCCTGCCCGAAGCGCAGGAGACAGAGCAGGGCGGGCGCGAGCCAGCCGGCGAGGGCATAGGTCGGCAAAAGGCCGATCGCCGAGGTCGAGAATCCCATCAGCAGGAGCGAGGCGACGAGCGTCGCCTTGCGCCCGACCCGGTCGCCGAAATGTCCGAACACCGCGCCGCCGATCGGCCGGGCCACGAAGGCGAGGCCGAAGCTCGCATAGGCGCTGATCAACTCGGCCGATTGCAGCGCGGCCGGGAAGAACAGCGGCCCGAAGACCAGGCTCGCGGCGGTGGCGTAGATGTAGAAGTCGTAGAACTCGACGGTGGTGCCGATCAGGCTGGCGAGGAGCACGCGCGCCGTGGTCTGCCCGGAGGCCGGCTTGTGCGATACCGTCATGCTCTCGCCTCGTCCTCTCGCACGCCGGTCGGGTCGTTGCCCGGTCGCGCGGCTCCGTCTCAGGATCGCTGCGCCCCATCACGGCGAGGCGCAGCTGTTAGCTCATAGCTCGGCCGTTGATCGAGGGCCCGCGCCGGGCCGGTCGCCGCCCGTGGTCGCTGAGCGCGGCTCGCCTCTCGGCTATGCCAGCTCGATCTCGACGCTCCGCCCGCGACCGTGGCCCGCTCGAACTTGCCGCCGGTGATATCGGCGAGGGGGGAAGATGTACCGAGAGGGCTTGTGAGATCCTGTGAGACGGGACGAAGCGAGCCGCGGGCGTGCCGGGTCCCGTCATGCGGTCAGGCGCTTGAGAAGGCGCGTCGCCCTCAAGACATCTTGCGTGGAACGGCCCTCCGTCAGCGCATCGTAGACGTCCGAGAGCAGGCCTGCCGCCTCGCCGGCACGATCCCGGCCGGAGAGGTATTCGGCGAGATCCGTCGCGGCTCGGAGACGATAGGACAACGCCCCCTGATCCTGCGCGATCCGGAGGGCGTGACGGAACGCTTCCTCCGCCGGTCCCGCCTCCTGGTCCGCTTCCTGAGCCGCGAGGGCCCGGCCCTTGATGCGCCACGCCTCGGGGACGAGCGTCAGCTCCTCGTCGCGCTCGATGCGGACCAGCGCAGGCCCAGCTTCAGCGAGGGCCTCGCCGGGCCGCCCCGCCTCGATCAGGGCCTCGGCGAGGGCGAGCTGCAGGGCCGAGTTCATCGTCAGGTGCGACACCTCGGCGAGGCCCGCCAGACCCTCGGACAGGAGTGCGACGCCGCTCTCCAGATCGCCGCGGAGCGCGTGGAGCTGCCCGGTCAGCGCCCGGGCGAGAAGCTCGTAGGGGACGAGCGAGTGCCGGGAGGCCAGCACCCGCCCCGTGGCGAGTGCCTCCGCCGCCCGGTCGAGATCGCCCGACCACAGGGCGACCGGCGCCGTCCAGAGCAGAGCCGTGCACAGCGAGACGGGATGGCCGATCGCATCGGTCTCCCGCACCACCCCGTCGACGGCCGCCGCGGCCTGGTCGGGGAGGCCCTGCACCCACAGCGCGCGGGCGATGGCGCAGTGGGCCAGCATGCGCTGGTCGATACCGAAGCGGACCACCTCGGGCCGGCGCTGGAGCGGGAAGTTGCGCAGAGCATGCCCGCAGCGCAGTTGCGCCTCGGCCTGACGCCCCATGAAATGATCGAGGACGCCTACCATCCAGTCGCCGGTCGCGAGGCCCGTATCGCTGAGCGAGTGCCATACGCTGGCCCGGCCGCGCTCGGCATAGGCCATCGCGGCCTTGAAGTCCGCGAGGCGGAGCGCGAAGATGTACAGGCCCTCCAGCAACCGGATCTGGTACGCGAGATCCTGCTCGGCCTCGGCCAGGTCCAGGGCCTCGTGGAGCGCGGTTCGCGCGTCCTCGCCGTTACCCCTGGTGTAGCGCAGGGCGACGCTTCGTGCCGCCTTCAGTTCGAGCCGCGGCTTCGGCCCGAGCGCGGCGAATTCCTTCGCCCCGAGCGCCCGCCCGGTCCACTCGACGCATTCGGCCAGGAGCGACAGGTGAAGGAACAGGGGCGCGGAACAGGCCGCGAGCCGGACCGCCAGCTGCGCGTCGCCGCCCGGCCCGAACGCCCAGACCAGCGCGGCGCGGACATTGCCGATCTCGAAGGCGAGGGCCGCCACCCCGTCGCCACCGTGCCGCGTCCCGCTCGCCGCCCGCGCGCCCTCGAGCAGGCCGGCGTAGCAGGCGACGTGCCGGCGGGCGACGCCCGCGTCCTCGCCCGCCGCCCGGAGCTTCCGGAGGGCGAACTGGCGCGTCATCTGGAGCAGGCGGTAGCGGGCGCCGCCCTGGGCGGCCTCCAGCACGAGATGGGACTTGTCGGCGAGCGCGCTGAGGACCTCCAGGTGATCGGACCGGTCCCTGCCGTCGTCGAGGACCGACAGGGCCGCATTCAGCGAGAAGTGGCCCGTGAAGATCGACAGGGCCCGCAGCGCGCGGGCCTCGGCCTCCGACAGAAGGGCGTAGCTCCAGTCGAAGGTGGCCTGGAGGCTGCGGTGGCGGGGGACGGCGCTGCGGTGGGCGAGCTCGGCGCCGGTGCGCAAAAGCTCGACGAGGCCGGCGAGACCCAGGGTCCGCATGCGGGCCGCGACGAGCTCGATCGCCAGGGGAAGACCGTCGACCTGCCGGCAGATCTCGCCGACGAGCCGGGCCTGGACCGGATCGAGGGCGAAGTCGGGGTATTGCAGGCGTGCCCGGTCGCAGAAGAGCTGGACCGCCGAGAAGGCGAGCGGGTCGTCCGTATCGGCGAAGGGCGCCGCCAGCGGCAGGAGGTGGTGGACGGCCTCGCCGGACAGCCGGAGCGGTTCGCGGCTCGTCGCGAGGATGCGCGCGGCGGGCGCGCCGCGGAGGATGGCCTCGGCCGCGAGCGCGACGGCATCGATGACGTGCTCGCAATTGTCGAGGACGAGGAGGGCGTCCGCATCCGCCAGCACCTTGACGACCTGCGGCAGCGGAGTGGCCGATCCGACCGGGACGCCCAAAGCCGAGGCGACGGCGCTCGGCACGAGGCGCGGATCGTCCAGCGTCGTCAGGTCGACGAAGGTCGGCGACGGCCCGGCAGGGCCGCCGGTCCGATGCATGACCGCCGCGGCGAGCGTGGTCTTGCCGACGCCGCCCGTGCCAACCACCGTCACCAGCCGATGGCGCGCCAGGCACGCGAGCAGGATCTCGACATCGGCCGACCGGCCGATCAGGTTCGACGGCTCGGGCGGCAGGAGCGACGAGCCGGCCGGCCGGATCATGACCGGCTGGGCCGGCGCGCCGGACGTCACCATCGCCGTGAAGCAGTAGCCGCGGCCCGGCACGCTCGTCACGTGCTCGGCCCCCTTCGCGTGCTCGGCGAGCGCCTTCCGCAGCTGCCCGATCTGGAAGCGGAGGTTGCTCTCCTCGACCTGCGCCCCGGCCCAGGCGGCTGCCGTCAGCTCGCGGTGGCTGATCACCTCGCCGGGCCGTGACGCGAGATGGATCAGGAGATCGAGGGCGCGGCTGCCGAGCTTGACGACGGACGACCCCGCCAGAAGGCGCCGGTGCTCGGGGAGCAGCGTGAAGACGCCGAACACGATCTCCGGCCGCGCCGCGCCGGGCGGGCCCGCCGTGGCGTCGCTTGCCTTCGTCATGCCGCCGCTCCCGCACCTGCCCGACACCGATCGCCCGGGCCGCTGCCGGCCCCGTCCCTTCCGGGGCGGCGCCCCGCACGCGAAACCGGCCGGCGCACCATAGCGTAGCCGTATCGCCGATCATCCAGGTCCTCGGACGTAGATGCCACCTTTCCGGACATTCCGCCGCCGGAGCGCACACCTTCCGCAGGGGAAAGCCGCATGGAAAAGGCCAGGCCTCGTTTCCGGCCGTCCCGCTTGCCAGTGCCGGAACCCGGGCCGATGGTGCGGCGCGAGAAGGGGGACGGAGCCGATGACGACGACGCGCCGCACAGGGCTGGTGATCGGCCCCGATTTCGACTTCATGGGCCTCGCCGTGACCACGCCCTTCGTGGTGGCGAACCGCTACGCCGGGGCGGCGCTCTACGACGTCCACCTGCTGTCGGAGCGCGGCGGCCCGATCCGGTCCGGTCTCGGCCCCGACCTCGCCACCGAGCCGCTCGGCGACCCGGCGGCCTTCGACACGCTCCTCGTCGCGGCCGGCATCAGCATACCCCAGACCTCCCCCGTCCTCGCCGACCATCTCCGCGCGGCCGCCCGCTCGACGCGGCGGGTCGCCGGGCTGTGCCTGGGCGCCTTCATGCTGGGCGATGCCGGCCTGCTCGACGGGCGCCGCGCGACTACCCACTGGCATTTCGCGCCGCAGTTCCGCGCGCGCTATCCGGCCTGCCGGCTCGATATCGACAAGATCTACGTCGTCGACGACACCATCTGGACCTCGGCCGGCATGTCGGCCGTCATCGATCTCGCGGTCGGCATGATCGAACACGATCACGGCCGGGACCTCGCCGTCAGCGTGGCCCGCGGCCTCGTCATGGAGCGCCGTCGGGCCGGCGGCCAGGCGCAGCACTCGGCCTTCCTCGATCTCGACGCCCGCACCGACCGGATCCAGGCCGTCCTGGCCTATGCGCGACGCAACCTCCACCTGCCGTTGACGACCGAGGCGCTGGCGGCGGTGGCCTGCCTCAGCCCGCGCCAGTTCACCCGGCTGTTCCGGGCGGAGACCGGCACCTCGCCGTCGAAGGCGGTGGAGCGCATCCGCCTGGAGGCGGCGAAGCTGATGCTGGAGCAGAGCCGTCTGCCGATCGAGGAGATCGCGCGCGAGACGGGTTTCGCCAACCGCGAGCGGATGCGCCGGGCGTTCCTGCGGGCCTACGGGGCGGGGCCGCGCAACGTCCGCGTCGGGGCGGGGCCCGTCGCCGCCCTGTGACCGGGTAAAGCCGGTGGCCCGGTCCGACCGGCCGAGAATGTCCGGAATCGTGACATCAACGTCCGGATCCGCCGCTGCCTCCCTTGCTTGATGGTCTAACATGCGCCGAAGCCCGACCGCCTCCCGTTCGGTCCGGCAGCAGGCAGGCGAGCCGATGCGGAAGGTGGGAGTTGTGGTCGCCCCGGGCCTGCAACTCATGTCGATCGCGGCGCTCGCGGTCTTCCAGGCCGCCAACGTCCTGTTGGAGGATCGCGTCTACGAGACCCGCCTCGTGTCGGAGGGCGGCGGCGAGGTCCCGACCGCCGCCGGCTTCGCGGTGGCGAGCCGCCCCCTGGAGCCGGAGATCTACGACACGCTGCTGGTGGCGGCCCGCATCGGCACGGAACCGGCCCCCGCCGCCCTGGTCGCGTTCACCCGCGAGGCGGCGGCGACGTCGCGCCGGGTCGGCGCCCTGTGCACCGGGGCCTTCACCCTGGCGCAGGCCGGCCTCCTGTCGCAGCGCCGTGCCACGACGCATTGGCGCCACGCCCGCGAGCTGCAGGCGCGCTTCCCCGACATCCGGATCGAGGCGGACCGTCTCTTCGTCAATGACGGCCCGATCTGGACCTCGGCCGGGATGATGGCCGGGATCGACATGACGCTCGCCCTTGTCGAGGCCGATCTCGGCGCCGACGTCGCCCGCACCATCGCGCGCCGGATGATCCTCGACCGCCGGCGGCCGGGGGCGGATCCGCAGGCCTCCGGGCTCCTGGAACTCGAACCGCGGACCGACCGGATCCGTAAGGTCCTGGATCACGTCCGGCGGCACCTGCGCGACGACCTCTCCGTGGCCCGGATGGCCGCGGTCGCGAACCTCTCGCCGCGCCAGCTCGGGCGGGCTTGCGCCGCCGAATTCGGCGAGTCGCCCGCGAAGCTCGTCGAGCGGCTGCGCGCCGAAGCGGCCCGGGCGCTCCTGATCGAAGGCCGGCATTCGTGCGAGGCCGTTGCCGACCGGGTCGGCTTTGCCGACCGCGAGCGGATGCGGCGCGCCTTCCTGCGGCTTTACGGCCGGCCGCCCCAGGATTTCCGGCGGACGACCCATCCATCCGTCCGGCCGGCGGGGACGGCCCGCGAAGAGGCCTGACGGAGCCGCCGGCTCACGGAATCTCACGAGGCCTCGCACGACACCCGCGCGGCCCGGCGCCTACGACGGGCTCCACACGCACGATCCCGGCAGGCCGCGGGCGCCCGGACTCCCGGCGGTCATCCAGGCTCGCCATCCAAGCTCGCCATCCAGGAGAGATCCGCCATGTTCGATCTGACCATCAACGGCCAGTCCCGCCGCGTCGATGTCGAGCCCGACACGCCGCTGCTCTGGGTCCTGCGCGACACGTTGGGCATGACCGG
The DNA here is from genome assembly GCF_004745635.1 of Methylobacterium nonmethylotrophicum. Lineage (GTDB taxonomy): Bacteria > Pseudomonadota > Alphaproteobacteria > Rhizobiales > Beijerinckiaceae > Methylobacterium > Methylobacterium nonmethylotrophicum. Next base: position 106,316 of record NZ_SRLB01000013.1, read on the forward strand.
CACCAAGTACGGCTGCGGCATCGCGCAATGCGGCGCCTGCACCGTGCTGATGGACGGCCAAGCGACCCGCTCGTGCCAGGTCACGGTGGACTCGATCGGCGCGGCCAAGGTCGAGACGATCGAGGCGGTGGAGGCCGATCCGGTCGGCCGCAAGGTGGTCGCGGCCTGGATCGCCGCCCAGGTCCCGCAATGCGGCTACTGCCAGTCGGGGCAGGTGATGGCCGCGACCGCGCTGCTGCGCGAGACGCCGAAGCCCAGCGACGACGATATCGCGGGCGCGATGACCAACCTGTGCCGCTGCGGCACCTACAACGCCATCGCCGCCGCCGTGCGGCACGCCGCGGCCTGAGGGGAGGCGACCATGGACCAGATCCTGCGCTCGCCCGCCCGGGCCCCCGAGGGTACCGCAACCCTCTCGCGCCGCCATCTCCTCGGCGCAGCGGCCGGCGCGCTGGTGCTCGCCGTCGCGCTGCCCGCCCGCGTCCGGGCCGAGGCGCAGGGACCCGCCGAGGGCGCCGGCGCGATCGCTCCGAAGCCCGGCACCCGGGTCCCGGCCTTCCTGGAGATCCGCCCCGACGGGACATTCCGCTTCCTGTCGCCCTTCGTCGAGGGCGGCCAGGGCATCGCCACCGGCATGGCCCAGATCGTCGGCGAGGAGCTGGACGTCGATCCGGCGCGCTTCGTGGTCGAGTGCGCCCCGCCCGGCCCGGATTACGCGGTGGTCAACGGCATCCGCATGACCGGCGGCAGCTTCTCGACGCGTTCCAGCTATCCGCTGATGCGCCAGCTCGGGGCCACCGCCCGCGACATGCTGGTGCGCGCGGCGGCCGCGCGGCTCAAGGTGCAGGCGGCCGAGCTCACCACCCGCGACGGCACCGTTGTCCACGCCGCGTCCGGCCGCACGCTCGCCTACGGCGCGCTCGCCGCCGACGCGATGGCGCTCAAGCCCAACGAGTCTGCGCCCCTGCGCGACTCCAAGACCTTCCGCTACATCGGCAAGCCGGTGGCCCGGATCGACGTGCGCGACAAGGCGACGGGCCGCGCCGTCTACGCCATCGACCAGAAGGTCGAGGGCATGCTCTACGCCGCGGTGGCGCACGCGCCGCATCCGGGCACCGAGCCGGTCGGGCTCGACAACGAGGCGGCAGTCCGCTCGATGCCGGGCGTGCATTCGGTCCACCGCCTTCCCGGGGCGGTGGCGGTCGCCGCCGACAGCTGGTGGCGGGCGCGCAAGGCCGTCGAAGCGCTGACCGTGCGCTGGAGCGCCCCGAAGGCGACCGGCCTCGACACGGTCGCGGCCGACTTCTCCTCCGACGGGCTGCTCGCGGTGCTCAAGGCCTCGGCAGAGGCCGGCCACGCGGCGGAAGCGGAGGGCGACGTGACCGGCGCCTTCGCGCGTGCCGCCAAGGTGGTCGAGGCGGAGTACGCCGCGCCCTACCTGGCCCACGCCCAGCTCGAGCCGCCCTCGTCGATCGCACGCTTCAACCCTGACGGCACCCTCGACGTCTGGCTGCCGAACCAGATGCCGGAGCTGTTCCAGGGCATCTCGGCCAAGGTCGCGGGGGTGTCGCCGGACAAGGTCCGCATCCACTCGCCGATGCTCGGCGGGTTCTTCGGCCGGCACTTCCCCTACGATTCCGGCAACCCGTTCCCGCAGGCGATCCTGCTCGCGAAGGCGACCGGCCGTCCGGTGAAGGTGCTGTGGTCGCGCGAGGAGGAGTTCGCCCGCGACGGCCTGCGTCCCCTGAGCTTCAGCCGCTTCCGCGCCGCCCTCGACGCGGCCGGCAACCCGACGGCGATCGAGGTGCGCACGGTCGGAGAGGGGCCGATCGGCCGCTATTTCGGCGCCCTGATGAAGACGCCCGTCGATCCCTCCGCCGTCGAGGGCATCGTCGAGAAGCCCTACGCGATTGCGAACCGGCGGATGACCTTCACCAAGGTCGCGCATCCGGTGACGATCGCGTTCTGGCGCTCGGTCGGCCACTCGATGAACGACGCCTTCTACGAGAGTTTCCTCGACGAGGTGGCGCAGGCCGGGGGGCACGACCCGTTCGAACTCCGGATGACGCTTCTGAAGGACAAGCCGCGCCACCTGCGACTCCTACGCGAGGTCGCCGACCTCGCCGGTGGTTGGCGGCGCGGCCCCTACGCGGCCGGGGCTGGCCAGAGGGCTCGCGGCGTTTCGCTCGCCTCGCCCTTCGGCTCGGAGACCGCGACGATCGCCGAAGTCTCGGTCGAGGGCGGCGAGGCGCGGGTGCACAACCTCTGGATCGCCTTCGATCCGGGTTCGGTCGTCAACCCGGCGATCGTGAAGGCGCAGGTCGAGTCGGCGGCCGCGCTCGGCACCTCCTCGGTGCTGTTCGAGCAGATCGTCTACCGGGACGGCCTGCGCCAGTCGCGGAACTTCGACACCTACCCGATCCTGCGCCGCGAGCACATGCCGGCGGTCCATGTCCGCATCGTCGAGAGCGGCGCCCCGATGGGCGGGGTCGGCGAGCCGGGCCTGCCGGGCGTGCCCTCGGCGATCCTCAACGCCATCGCGGCGCTGACCGGGCAGCGGATCCGCTCGTTGCCGGTCGCCAACACCAAGCTCGCCGGCGCCTGACCGGCAGCAGGACCCGACGTTCGAGCGATGCGCCGACGGGAGGGGCTCCTGCCGTCGGCGTCACGGCCGATGCTCTCGCGCCGGCCCAAGCATGAAGGCGCCGCAGCCCGGTCCGCGCCCGTCATAAGCTGCGTCGTGGAGCGAAGACCAACGAGGCTGCGCCGGCTTGCGGCGGCCTGCTCGGGCACGATTCCGCGTCGCAGCTCCGCTTGATCCGGCCAGGCCGATACGCGGCCTTCTGGGCCCATCCCGGTCGGTCGCCGATTCCGGATCCGCCCCGCCGTCCTCGGACCTGCGAGCGCTCGTGAGGCGCAAGACGTGGTGCCGCGCACTCCCTCACAACGTCTCACGACGCCTCTCACGACGGGAGCCGTCGAACCGCTTAGCCCTGGAGGCCATGGACGAGCCGCCGGCTGCGCTCCGGGCGGACAGCGACAGGCACATGATGGATTGGAACCTCTACCGGCAGCAGGTGACGGCCGGCGTCGGCGGGTTCGCCAAGCTCAGCCCGGAGACGATCGGGGGCTACGGCGCGCTGAGCGCGGCGGGACAGAAGACCACTCTCCTCGACGCCAAGGTGCGCGGGCTGATCGCGGTCGCCGTCGCGGTGACGCTGCGCTGCCACGGCTGCATCACCGTCCACGCCGACGCGGCCGGCACGCTCGGCGCGACGCAGGAGGAGCTGGTCGAGGCGCTCGGGGTCGCCGCGAGCCTCGGGGCGGGAGCGGCCATCGTCTACGACACCCGCGCCCTCGACGCCTTCGCGGCCTCGGCCGAAGCCCGCTCCCCGACGCCGTGACGACGCGACAGCCGGAGGCCATGACCATGCCTGCACCGCTCCAGACAATCCCGACCCCGTTCGGCGACCTGGCGTTCCGCGCCGAAAGGCCGGAGACCGGGATGCCGCTCCTGCTGCTCCAGCGCTTCCGCAGCACACTCGACGACTGGGATCCCGACTTCCTGGCGCGCCTTGCCGAGGGGCGCCGCGTCATCCGGTTCGACAATGCCGGGATCGGCGCCTCCGGGGGCACGGTGCCGGCCACCGTCGAGGGGATAGCCGAGGTCGCCCGCGCCTTCATGGACGCCGCCGGGCTCGCGCGGGCCGATATCCTCGGCTGGTCCCTCGGCGGCTTCGTCGCCCAGGACCTCGCCCACGCGGCCCCGGAGCGGGTGCGCCGGCTGATCATCGCCGGCTCGGGACCGGGCGGCGTCGCTGAGGGGCCGCAATCCCACCCGCGGGTGCCGGAGGTCATGGCCCATTCGCAGAACACCGAGGAGGACTTCCTCTTCCTGTTCTTCACCGGCACGGAGACGGGCCGCGCGGCGGGCCGTGCCCATCTGCGCCGCCTCGCGGCGTTCCCCGAGCGGGTCCCGGCGGTCACGGGCCCGGCCTTCCTGACGCAGCTGCGGGCGATCGGCGGGGCGGCCGGCTTGCGCGAGCGGCTCGGCGGGCTCGCGATGCCGGTGCTCGTCGCCAACGGCGTCGCCGACGTGATGATTCCGGCCTACCGCTCCTACGCCATCGCGCAGGAGGCCCCGGACGCCACGCTCGTCCTCTATCCGGATGCGGGCCACGGCTTCCTGTTCCAGCACATCGCCGATTTCACCGCCGAGGTCGGCCGCGTCCTCGCCGACCACTGAACCGGATGAACGACATGATGACCTTGCTCGCGACCGTGCTCGACGCCCATGGCGGCCTCGCACGCTGGAACCAATTCTCGACGATGACAGCGCATCTCGCTCAAGGCGGCGCGCTCTGGGCTCTGAAGGGGAAGGCGGGGCTGCTCGACGCAGTCGACGTGACGGTGGGCCTGCGCGACGAGTGGGCGTCCCACGCGCCGTTCGGGAGCGACGGACGCCGCTCCCGCTTCACGCCCGATCGGGTCTCGATCGAGGATGCGGCCGGGTCGACGATCGAGGAGCTCGTCGACCCGCGCGCGTCGTTCCAGGCTCACACCCTGGAGACGCCCTGGAGTGATCCTCAACTCGCCTACTTCGCCGGCTGTGCGATGTGGACCTACCTCAACATGCCGTTCCTGCTCGCCTATCCGGGTGTCGAGACGCAGGAGATCGAGCCCTGGCGCGACGGCGACACGGTCTGGCGTCGCCTGCGGGCGACCTTCGCGCCCGGCATCGCGACGCACAGTCGGATCCAGACGCTCTACGTCGATGCCGACAACCTGATCGCCCGGCACGACTACGACGTCGAGATCGCCGGAAGCACGCCGGGCGCGCATTTTCTCTCGGATTACGTCGACGTCTCCGGAATCAAGGTCCCGACGCGGCGACGGATCTTCCCGCGGCGGCCCGACGGCCGGCCTATGCCCGAGCCGCTCGTGGTGTCCATCGATCTCTCCGCCATCACGCTGAGCCGAGGGGCTTAGGTTCGACCAAGAATTTTCCAGCCGAGGCGTTCTTCCCATGATGCCGTCGACAGATCAGTACCGAAGCTCCGGTCATACGATGATACTACTCCAGGAGATCCATCATCGGGTTGCGAACGAGCTTCAGGGCTTGGTCGGAGCCCTTTCACCACCTCGCGCGAAGCAGATGCTCGACGGCTCCGCTGCCGTCGTGCGGGCCGTGGAGCGCATCGGGCACATCGCCCGGCTCAACCGCCAGATCTACGAAGCGCCCGCCTCGCTCGTGTTCTCCCAGCACTGCCGCGAACTCTGTGCCGGTGTTCTGTCCGCCTTCGGTCGGTCGGACATCGTCCTGCTCATCGACTTCACGGCCGAACCTGCGAGCCGAGAGCAGAGGCTGACGATCGCGCTGATCGTCGTCGAGTTGTTGACGAACGCGGTCAAGCACAGTCTTGCGGACGAGAGGGAAGCGTGCATCCGGCTCGAGCTCACCTCGACGCCGTGCGGATCGGTGCGGCTGATGGCCTCCGATAGTGCGACCATCCAAGAACCGACGTCACTCACGTCATCGTCAATCGTCCGCCTGCTCGCCGAGGACGCGGGAGGGTCGGTCACAATCACAGCAGACCCCGGCTACGTTGCGACTATTATTCTGCCAAAATATTGATTTCACATCCGTTTTAAGGCGGTTCCGCCAGAACGGCCGTGGTCGCCCACTCGAAGCCGAGTTCGGCATGCTGCCCTTCGGACTCGCCATGCCGGCCCTTCCATCCATTGGATGACACCTGCCCATCGCAGGCCCGCGACATGCGGCGACCTTGCCGACGATCCCAGTAAAGGCCGGGTTGCCCTCCGTGATCCGCGTTGGCGTGCCCGCGACGACGGTCCGGAAGCCGCCGGGCTCCACGACGGCGACTTGCGCGGCAAGCGGCTTCATCCTCATGCACGGCACCTCGGAAAATTCCTCCCTGCGACCTTTGCGGCAGGGTACGGGCTCCGCCCGGTCGCGGAGCGTACTTCCACGCATGGATTCAGCGACTGTTCGTTGCCGAGGATATTGTGTCACCCGGCTTGCCTGTTCCGTGCGATGGCGGCCTGGAGGAGAAGAGCGGCCCTTTCAGAAGCCATGTTCGACGGTCCGAAAGTGGCGCGATGCTGACGCCCTTCGCTCGTTCCCGAGCGGCCGCCTTCCTCGAGCCCGTATCGATGCGTCTGAGAAATCGACCGGGACCATGACTCGAGCGTAAGGTCCCGGGGCGGACCGATTAACGATTAGGACCGGGCACGGGGCAGCACGGACAGGCTGCGGACCGTCCAGCTGGAGCGTCGGGCAGCTGTCCCATGTCATGCGCCGACAACAGTTTTATCAGTCTGGCTGGCCGATGTTACGCGTCACGCCGCATCTGAACGCTCTCTGCAACGACAAGAGGTCGGCACTCAATGCGGGCGACTTCCAGCACAACCGCGACATCCTCGACGATCATGCGTTGCGCCTCATATCGGTCGCGCCCCCGCGCGCGCACCTTCGCTGTTCGTAGCGCATCAGCTCCCGGTCTCTTGGGCAGAGCTGCACGTCAAACGCGCGTTCTTAAACAGCATTCGACGAATTGTCAGTAAAATTCGAGCATGTAAATTCTGTCACAGACTTATGTATTTAAGGCATATCGATGCATTCAGAGATATTTCCTCCACAGATATTAATTTTTCAAAGCAGTAAATTGCGCGCATTACGTGCAATCTCAACAATGCGGCGGAAGACATCCTCCTGAGCACCCGAACCATGCTGCTAGCGGCCGGAATGGTGCTGACCCCTCGGCTCCTCGGCTCCTCGGCTTTCTGGTGGAAGAACGTCCGATCTTCAGTCTACGGGCTTGTGCCGTGCTGACGGCTGTCCCTGCAGCGCTTTCCGTGAGACGAGCCTACGATCCGGGTGAGGCTGGTCTCACTCTTGCCGGTCTCTGGACCTGCGCCGCTCCTTCGCTGCTCGGGTTCCGCCACGCTTCCATTCCCCATTTGGCCCATCTTGGCTTCGGCGTCGCCATCATCGTCTCGGCTCTCTCCAGCCTGTGGCGTCTGCGAAGGATGTCCGGCGCCGGTCCAGCCTGATGCCACGAATCTTTCGACCGAGCTTTCTCGCAGTGCAGGTCGCCATGAAACCCGATCCGTTCAGCCTCGTCCTGGCGGTAACCTTCACGGCCAGATGCGCGACCATCCATGCCTGCCGACATCGGCCCGACGACGTCACCCTCGTGCTCGGGCTGCTGCTGGCTCTCTTGTGGAACCTGAGCGGCGCGGTCGTGGACGGACAGGCGGATTGGCCGCTTGAACCCGGGCTCACGGTCGAGCTTGCCAGCTACCGACCAGTGCACGACTGATGCAGAGACGCAACGGCGCGCCGCGGGGACTTGGTGCACCGTCATTCACTCGCTGGACGATCGCAGCATCGCCACGACCCGTTTGAGCTGGATCAAGGCTGCCACCGCCCACCGCGCCATTGTGGACGCCGTGTTCAACCACGGGGGACGACGATGATGCCGATCGCGGATCTAACGGGCATGCTTCACCCACGCACGGCGCGGATGCCGAGCGATATCGTTCGACCGCAGGAGGCGTACCGCGCCGTAGTCACGGTCGACGACGGATACCGGTATCGGACGATCGGAAGCGCCATGGCCCTCCTCATCGCGGTCGCCGCATCCCTCCTGGTGACGGGGCTGCTCCGAATCGTGCTCTGACGAGCGGACCCGAAGCAGCGGGACGCGGCGCCGTTCCAAGAAATGGGTCGAACCATGCTCGTCGTGATGGCCGCCAGCGTCGTTCTCGTCGCCATCACCATCCTGGTGCTCTACGAGACCTTGCGGCTGACCTCGGAGCATCTCGCCGAGCTGCCTGTGCCGCCCCGCACACGGATCATCGTCGTGGTGCTCGCGGCCTTCGTCGGGCACACTGTGGCGGTCTGGGTCTATGCCGGCGCCTATTGGGTGCTGGTGCTGCGGCTCGGGCTCGGCGCGTTCTCGGGCGTGCCCGTCGAGACCTTCGAGGATTGCCTGTTCGTCTCCGTCGTCGCCTATACCTCGCTCGGCTACGGCGATCACGCGCCCCTTGGCCACGCCCGGCTCCTGACCGGGGTGGAAGCGCTCAACGGCCTCTTGCTGATCGGCTGGTCCGCGTCGTTCACCTACCTGGCGATGGAGCGCTACTGGCCGTTGCACGGCAGGACGTCCTCCCGGAAGGCATCGAGGAGCCGGGGCCGCGCGGCGGCGAGGCCGGCCCGGCCCCCCGCCTTCGTACCGCGGGCCGAGCCTTGAGCTGCACCGCGACCTTGCGCTGGATCAAGGTCGCGGCCCTACGCAACGCCGACGATCCCGCATCCTGCAGACGGAGAAGGGCCATGCTGCGCGAGTACCTCGTGACCTTCCACAAGGTCGTCTCGGACGATACCGGTCATGAACGCCGAGTCCTCCAGCAGCAGGCCGTGGTCGCCGCGCCCTGCCCGGTCTCGGCCCTCACCATGGCCAAGGCCCTGTTCTGCGAGACCGCCGGCATCGTCGACTGGCGCCTGCGGGCGGACATTTGCGAGGTCGTGGTCCTGACCGAACGCGCCGCATGAGGAGGCCGCGATGAGTCAAGACCTTGCCCAGCCCATCCATTGGCAGGGGCGACAATGGGCCGTGACGGCCTACGGGATCGAGGCGCTCGACGGGATGTACCACGTCCCGTTCTCCGAGATTCCGCAGGCGGATGACGGACCCGCGCCCTGGCTGGAGGCGCTGCGCCGCCGTTACGGTACGGATCGCGACGACCTCGACGCCGCCCTGAAGGTGGCACGTGCGGTTCTGACGGATGCCACTCCCGCGCCTATGGGGAATTGAGGAGAGCCGGTCCGAGCCTCGCGGTGCCTGCCGCCTCGGACGTACGACGCTTGATCCAGCGCAACGCGAACCCGCCACGCCCGTCCATCTGTGGCTGGTTTGCGAGCGTTCACGGAATGGGGCCAGGGGAGTCAGGCGATGCAGACGATGACATCCGCGCCGGTCGTCCTGGTAGCCGAGCCGCAGGCCTTGCTGGGCCTGTGGCTGGAGGACGTGCTGACTGACGCGGGCTGCACGGTCAGCGGTCCCTTCGGCACCTGTTCCGACGCTCTCGCGAGCCTGGATGCGCCCCCGCACTTCGCCGTGGTCAGCACGGACCTGAACCGGGGCTCGGGCTTCCCGCTCGCCTGCGCGCTGCGTCGGCGGGGCATCCCCTTCGCCCTGATCGCCGGGACGGCGCGGATCCCCCGTGCCTTCGTCGACGTGCCCGTCTTCGACCGGCTCTTCGGGGCGGGCGAAATGATCGGGACCGTCGCGGCTTGCCGCGCGGGTCCGGGCATGCGTCGGGAAAGCCGGGCCTGCCCGATGGCGGACCGCCTGTCGGCCGGCGGCGCGCTTGCGCTGGATCAATGTCCGGCCGCCTGCCGGGCGTCAGCCTCATCGTCGGCCGGGTCGGTCCTTGATCGGCCCCGACCCCGGCGCGATCAAGGAGGCACTCATGAGTGACAGGACGATCCGCCAGAACGTCATCGACGAACTCGACTTCGATCCGAGCATCGACGCCGCCGGGATCGGCGTCGCGGTCGAGGACGGCATCGTCACGCTCTCCGGGCACGTCGCGAGCTACACCGAGCGCGTCGCCGCCGAGAAAGCTACCCGCAAGGTGCGCGGAGTGCGCGGCGTCGTCGAGGAGATCAAGGTCCGTTTCGCCGGCGACAAGCCGCCGCGCGACGAGGACCTGGCCCACCGGGCGGTGCAGATGCTCGACTGGGCCGTGACCGTGCCGAAGAACGCGGTGCAGGTGAAGGTGCAGGACGGCTGGGTGACGCTCACCGGCGAGGTCGAGTGGCAGTACCAGAAGGAAGAGGCGCGCGCTGCGCTGAAGCGGCTGACGGGCGTCGCCGGCATCGTCAACATGATCGACGTGACCCCGCGCGCGGACGCGGCCGACGTGCGCAAGAAGATCGAGGCGGCGCTCAAGCGCAGCGCCGAAGTTGAGGCAGACGCAATTCGGGTGACGGTCAAGGACGCGCAGGTGACGCTCGAGGGCAAGGTGCACGCCTGGCATGAGCTCAGGCTGGCCGAGGCCGCGGCGTGGTCCGCGCCCGGCGTCCGCGCGGTCGTGGACCGGCTCACTGTCGCCTGAACCCGACGCCTGAACCGTGGCGCGGGGCGGGCCGGCCTGCCGTCGCGCGCTCCGGCCCGGGAACCGCTCTAGACCGATCGGAGCACCCGCATGACCATCGCCAGCATCCTGGTGGCCGTCGACCTCGAGCCCTCGGCGCGCGAGCGCCTGCGCCTCGCCGGCGCTCTCGCCGATGCGTTCGGAGCCGGCCTGATCGGCGTGGCGGCGGACGAGCCGCCCTACGGGGTTCCCCCGGTCGGCCCGACGCTCGGCAGCACCTACGCCCTGGCGGCCGCGAGCGAGATGGTGATGAACGATCTCACGCGGGCGCATGCGGTCTTCGAGGCGGAGATCGGCCGGGACCGGCGCAGGGCGTGGCGGTCGAATCTCGGCCCCACGCTTCCCTTCCTGATCGCGCAGGCCGCCGCAGCCGATCTCGTCGTGGTCGGCCGCGGGGAAGCGCCAACCCTCTTCGCGATCGACCCGGGCGATCTCGCGATGCAGCTCGGAGGACCGGTGCTGGTCGTGCCGCCAGGCATCGACCACCTCGACGCCAAGCGTGTCCTGGTCGGCTGGAAGAACACCCGCGAGGCCCGCAGGGCGGTGAGGGACGCCATGCCGTTCCTCGAGAAGGCTTCCCAGGTCGTTGTCGCCTCGGTCGATGACGGGTTTGGGTCGGCCGACCCCCGGGACCTCGTCGCCCTGCTTCGAGCCCACGGGATCGCGACGCGGGCCGTGACCCCGGACGCGACCGGCACCACGGTTGCGGAGGCGCTCACGGAGGCCGCCGCGGAGTACGGCGTCGACCTCGTCGTCGCGGGGGCCTACGGCCATTCGCGCCTGCGGGAATGGGCCTTCGGCGGGGTCACCCGGGACCTCATGGCCGGCAGCCCGGTCTGCTGCCTGATGAGCCATTGAGTCCGACGGCGGTCGAGACGCGCGGGAGCGACCCGATGATCGCGAAGCCTCCCCTCCTGACCCCGCATCGCGGATGCGCCCTCGAGGCCGACGGCCGAAAGGCGCTGGTGCTGCACAACGAGGGATATCCGCTCAACCCGGATCGTCAGGTCCAGCAGGCGATCGAAGCTCCGCCCAACCCGCCGGGCCGCGAGCAGCGTACCGACCGGCCGCCCCGTGTCCGGGGTCGACGAGCGCCGCAGCGCCATCGCGCAGACGGACCGGCACGAGCTGGCCGAGCAGCGCTTCGCGGCCGAGGTCGCGGCCGGGCTCAACCGCGTCGCCGGCCCGGTCTCGGCCCTGGTCGTCGTCGCCCCGCCGCGGATCCTCGCCGCCCTGCACCTTGACCTGTCCGAGGGGCTCCGTCGCGTCCTCATGGCGGAGATCGATCAGGATCTTACGAAGACTGCGGTGAGCGAGATGCAGCGGCATCTCTGCGGCCGATGATCCTCGTTCCTTCGATCTCGGCAAGATCGATCTCGGGAAGCCAATCCGAACACCAGCGCTGCCGGCCTCAATGGGCCATCAGCACCGGCATGCGCGCGGTCTCGATCACCTGGCGGGTGACCCCGCCAAGCAGGAACTCGCGCACCCGGCTGTGGGTATAGGCGCCGAGCGCCAGCAGGGTGGCATCCATCCTCCCGGCGGCATCGAGGATGGCGGCGCCCACGGAGGTCCCCTCCCCGACCGTCAGGTTGCTGGCATGGGCCACGATGCCGTGCCAGCGCAGATAGGCGCACAGGTCCGCGGCTCTTGCCTCCTCGGCGCGGTCCGTGCGCGCCTGCACCACCGTGACCCGGCTCGCTGCGTGCAATAGCGCGATCGACTGGCCGACGAGGCGCGTCCCCTCCAGGCTGCCGTTCCAGGCGACCACCACGTGCTCCAGGAGATCGTGGGGAACGACCTCGCCCACCATCAGGGCGGGCCGGCCAACCGAGAACAGCGCGGTGTCGAGGGCCCGGCCGGTGAAGGGTTGTGCAGGATCGGGCCGGTCGACGATCACGAGGTCGGCGACCCGGCCGGCCAGCGTCAGCATGCGCTCGACCTCGCCGGACCACTCGGTCCAGGTGGCGAAGGTGGCATCCAGCCGATCGACTGCGGGCATGAACGGCACGCCCTCGCGCGCGCACCAGGCCTGGAGCGCCGCCTTGCCATCGGCAGCGGCGGCGCGCATGCCCTCCTTGATGGCGGCGATGGTGGCGCTGCTCACCGGCGCCGTGCCGGCCAAAGCCGCGAGCACGGTCTCCGGACCGGGAGCGATGAAGCCGACGCCGATATGGGCGTGGAGGCGCCGGCTGAGGCGTAAGCCGGCGTCGAGCCGGCGGGTCGGATCGAGGCCGGGCGCGGTCGGGACGAGGAGGCAGCGCAGGAACATCGGAGGATCCTCCGGCTCAACGTTCGAGGGACTTGAGATAGGCGATGAGGGATTGCGCCTGGTCCGGGTCGAACCGGAACTCGGGCATGCTCGGATGGCCGGTGCGGATGCCCTCGGCCAGGGACTCCGCCAAGTCCTCGACGGGATAGCGGGCGTGCAGGTCGCGGAACGGCGGCGCGGCGGCCAAGGGGCTGGTCCCAGAGCGCCCGACGGCGTGGCAGCGGGCGCAATGCGCGCGCGCCAGCGTCCGACCCTGCTCGACCTGCCGGTCCCAGGCCCGCACGGGAGTGGACAGGGACAGGAGCACGACGGTGCCCGTCGCGAGCAGGAAGCGGGCGCGCATCAGTGGCTCATCAGGCAGCAGAGGGAGGTCGTGCGCAGGACGTCGCGGGTGACGCCGCCGAACACCCATTCGCGCAGGCGCGAATGGCCGTAGGCCCCCATCACCAGCAGGTCCGCGCCCTCACGCTCGCAGAAGCGCAGCAACTCGTCCGCCACCGACAGGGCCGGGTTCGGCAGCAGATGGGTGGTGGCGGCGATGCCGTGCCCGGACAGGTACTGGGCCGTCGCCTCAGCGCCCCCATGATGAGCGTCCGGCCCCGCGGCCACGACGCAGACCCGCTCGGCGCCGGCAATGAGCGGCAGGGCATCGTGGACGGCGCGACGGGCCTCGCGCGTGTCTTTCCAGGCGATCACCACCCGCTTGGGCACGAGGCGCTCCAGGCCCGGTGGCGCCACCAGGACGGGCCGGCCGGCCTCCATCAGCAGGGCACCGGGGGAGACGCCCATCGGCCCCGGATCCCCGTCGCCAGGCCCGTGCCGCCCGACGATCACGAGATCCGCGGCGCGGGCCTGTTCGGCCGTATAAGCCAAGGGCAAGGCCAGGCTGCTGCCCCAGATGCGCTTCGCCACGGATCCGGCCTCGCGCTCGAACAGCGCCTTGGTGGCCGCTAGCCGCTCGCGGGCTCGTTCCTCCTCCGCGTCGTAGACGCGCTCGGCCACGACCCCGTCGCGGGCCGGAACAATGACGGGAACCGGGCAGGCGGCGATGCCGACGAGCCGTGCCGAATGAGTTGCAGCGAGCCCGGCTGCGAGCTGGACGCGATCCGCGCCGTTAGGCCCGAGATCGACGGACACCAGGATGGAGGAGAGCGTCATGACGATCTTCCGTGCTGGAGCTTGATCTTCCGTGTCGGCATCACTCTCGCGCGCGGCCTCGCCCGGGGCCTTGATTCACCTCAAGGCCGGGATCGCGCCCCGCCGGCAGGCTCGCCCGAGATCTGCGGCATCGGGAGGCGGACATGCGGGAGACGAGCGCGGGCACGGCGCAGCCCGGCGACGAACGGAACGACGAGACCGGCCTCGCCTTCGTGCCCGGTCCGCTCGGGCCGCGAAGCCTGCGCGAGATCGACGCCTATTGGCGCGCCGCGAACTACCTGTCGGTCGGGCAGATCTACCTGATGGACAACCCGCTACTGCGCCAGACGCTGGCCCCACAGCACGTCAAGCCGCGGCTCCTCGGGCATTGGGGCACCACGCCAGGGCTCAACTTCATCTATGCGCACCTGAACCGGGTCATCCGCCAGCGCGACCTCGACATGATTGCCGTCTGGGGTCCCGGCCACGGCGCTCCCGGCCTCGTCGCGAATGCCTGGCTCGAAGGGACCTACGGCGAGATCTATCCGGACGTCTCGCGCGACGCCGACGGGATGGCGCGCCTGTTCCGGCAGTTCTCGTTCCCGGGCGGCATTCCGAGCCACGCATCGCCGGACCTGCCGGGCTCGATCCACGAGGGCGGAGAACTCGGCTACGCGCTTGCCCACGCCTTCGGGGCCGCACTCGACAATCCGGGCCTGACCGTCGCCTGCGTGGTCGGCGACGGCGAGGCGGAGACGGGACCCCTCGCCGCCGCCTGGCATTCGAACAAGTTCCTCGATCCGCTGCGCGACGGCACGGTCCTGCCGATCCTGCACCTCAACGGCTACAAGATCGCCAACCCGACCCTGCTCGCCCGCCTGGAGCGAGACGAGTTGGAGAGCCTGCTCGTCGGCTACGGCTACGCTCCGGTCTTCGTCGAGGGTCAAGAACCCCATCCCTTGCCCGGCCCGATGCACCAGGCGATGGCAGCCGCCCTCGACGCGGCCCTTGATGCCATTGCGACGATTCGCGAGCGGGCGCGGCGCGGCGCGACCGGGCGCCCGCGCTGGCCGATGATCGTTCTGCGCAGCCCGAAGGGCTGGACCGGGCCGCGGACGGTCGACGGCAAGCCGGTCGAGGGGACGTGGCGGTCGCACCAAGTCCCGGTCGCGTCGGTGCGCGAGAACCCGGAGCACCTCGCGGTCCTGGAAAGCTGGATGCGCTCGTACCGCCCACAGGAGCTGTTCACGTCGGACGGAGCGCTTGCATCGGATCTCGCAGGACTGCCGCCGAAGGGTCCGCGGCGCCTCTCGGCCAACCCGCACGCCAACGGGCACGGGTCGCGGCCCCTGCGTCTGCCGGAGATGACACCGCTCGCGGTCGAGGTGCCGGCGCCCGGGCGCGTGACGGCGGAGGCGACGCGCGCTCTCGGCGGCTACCTGCGCGAGACCCTGGTGCTGAACCGAGAGGCCCGCAACTTCCGCATCATGGGACCCGACGAGACCGCCTCGAACCGCCTCGACGCGGTGTTTTCCGTCACGAGCCGCGCCTGGCAGGGCCCGATCCTGCCGGGCGACGATCACTTGAGCCGGGACGGCCGCGTGATGGAGGTCCTGAGCGAGCATCTCTGCGAGGGCTGGCTCGAGGGCTACGTCCTGACCGGCCGCCACGGCCTGTTCGCGACCTACGAGGCCTTCGTGCACGTGGTCGATTCGATGGTGAACCAGCACGCCAAATGGCTCAAAGGGTCCCGTGCCCTGCCCTGGCGCCGGCCGGTGCCCTCGCTCAACATCCTGTTGTCGTCCCACGTCTGGCGCCAGGATCACAACGGCTTCAGCCACCAGGATCCGGGCTTCATCGACTTCCTCGCCAACAAGCGCGGCGACACCGCCCGCATCTACCTGCCGCCGGACGCCAACACGCTGCTCTGCGTCATGGACCACTGCCTGCGCACCCACGACCGCATCAACGTGGTGGTGGCCGGCAAGCAGCCGGCCCTGCAATGGCTCGACCTTGAGGCGGCAGCCGCCCACTGCGCGGCGGGCGCCGGGATCTGGGGCTGGGCATCGAACGAGGGCGAGGGAGAGCCCGACGTCGTGATGGCCTGCGCCGGTGACGTGCCGACCCAGGAGATCCTTGCGGCGGTCGAGTGGCTGCGCCGGCACGTCCCGGACCTGCGCCTGCGCGTCGTCAACGTCGTCGACCTGATGACGCTGGCCTCGCCCGAGATGCATCCGCATGGGCTGGACGACGCCACCTTCGACAGCCTGTTCACCCGCGACCGCCCGGTGATCTTCGCCTATCACGGCTATCCCTGGCTCATCCACCGGCTGACCTACCGGCGCCGCAACCACGACAGTTTCCACGTGCACGGCTTCATCGAGGAGGGCACCACGACGACGCCCTTCGACATGTGCGTGCTGAACCGGCTCGACCGCTACCACCTCGCGCAAGCGGCCCTGCGCACCGTCCCGCGCCGCCTCGGGACACGGGGCGACCATGCCGAGCAGGCATTGCGGGACGCGCTCGCCGCCCACCATGCCCATGTCTGCCGGACCGGCGAGGACCTGCCGGAGATCTGCAACTGGGCCTGGGCCGGGCGGCATGGTTCGATGCGGCCCGATCCGCGCCGGGTCGAGGGGGACGTCATGCAGGGAGATGGAGGTCAAGGGGATGGAGAGACCAGGGACCGGCATCCCGGGGCGACGGCGCCGAGCGGATCCGGCTCGGGTGAGACCGTCGACGGCTGGGCCATCGCGCCCGAGGCGTGAGGCCGAGGTGAATCGTGCCCGCATCGCGGATCGATGCCGGGGAGCCTCGAACGATCAGCCGCGCGCCGGAACCGGAGCGCAGGCCCGTCTGATCCGTCCTACGGAACGTCGAGACCGGAACGTCGGCGACCCAGCCGCGTCGCGTGCGCGTGCGCCATAACAGCCGATCGCACGATGCTGGAATCGAGGCGGAACAGGAGGAGGCCGAGTTCGTCCGTGATGTCCAGGTGCCAGTCCTCGCCGGGAGCGATGCGCGCGGCGTCGCGCTGGAGCACCTCGCCCGTCGCCGCGATGGCGCAAGTCTGCGACGCCTGCCAAACAGGCAACTCCCTCCCCACGGGATCGAAGAGGCCGGCGCCGTCGAAGATGTGGAAGAAGAAACGCAGCATCAACGCTCCGACCGAGGGATGGCGGGAGCGGATGCTCTCGATCGCTGCGCGCCAGATGCTCGAAGCCTGCAAGTGGTCCTTGTACGATCCTACGAACTGGGGAGAGCTTTCTTTTTTGTTAGGCGATCAGTTACCGGTCGTCATTGCTGCAGGCACGGGCCGTCCGCCGCGGCCGGCGGGACCGCAGCGCCTAACGGTCACGGTTCCCGGTCCGGCATCGTCGCGCTCACATAAGCGACCATGAAGGTGTGGAAGTCCCCGCTGCCGGCGTCGCGGATCGAGACGTACTCGCCCACCACGAAGGCGTGCGTTCCGAGGCGGTAGCCGGGCTCGTCGTCGTCCGTCGTGCGGTCATCGTAGTCGATGAGCCAGGTCGCTCCGTCCTCCCCGCCCGCCCGATGGACGAGCCGGCCGTGGCGGTCCGGCTCGCCGGTCCAGAACCGGCGGACGCGGCAATGGTCGCGGGCCTCGCGCCAGAGGGCGGCGTCGAGATGGCCATCCGGCCCAAGCGGGGCGACGATGTCGTAGCCGCGCCCGGCGCTGCCGTCGGGATGCTCGGGGCAGCGCGCCAGGGTCAGGGTCACGCGGTGCAGCTCGGCCGATGCGGCCCGGACGGAAGCGGTGGCGCCGGGGTCCTGCGCCCGCCTTCCGGGTGCTTGCGTTCCATGAGCCATGATCGCCTCCTCAGGTCAGAGCGACGGTCCGGTCGTCGACGGCGCGCACTTCCGGGACCGACCAGGCCGCCCGCTCGGCCGCGTCGCGCTCGGCAGGCGACGAGACGGCACCCTCCAGGGTGACGCAGTCTCCCTCGACCCTGATCGTGATCGCATCCGCGTCGAGCAGGGCGCGGCGCCGGAAAGCCTTTAAGATGTTGCTCCGGACCGCGCTCGGCCGCACCTCCGGCCGAACCTCGATGAGGTTCGACACCCCGACGACGCCGGACAGCTTGCGGACCGCAGCTTGCGCCTCCACCATCTGATACCGCCAGGGCACGGCCCCGGTCAGGGTGATCCAGCCTTTGGCGACGCGGACCCGGATGGCGTCCTTCGGCAGATGCACACAGCGGTCGATGATCGCCAGGGCGCGTGCGGCGATCCGGTCGTCCATCACCTTCTTGGCCTGGGGGAAGCGGACCTCGATCTCCTGGGCGATGGCGCGCACGCCCTTCGCCCGGCGTACCGCGCGCTCGGCCCCGACCTGCTCGGCGTCGCTGCCGACGTGGCCGGTCAGGGTGACGACGCCCTCGGAGACGGCGACACCGATCTCGGCCGCGTCGAGGCTGGGATCGAAGTCGAGTTCGTCGAGGACGTCGCGGGGCAGATCCTTGTCGGTCATGGCATGGCTCCCCTTCAATCGCTTCCAACGGCGCGGCTGCCTTCGTCGAGATCTTGGGCGAGCTACGGAGACGAGCCTTGATCCAGCGCAAGGCCGGCGCGGCCCTCCGCCCGGGCGAGCCTGGCGCACCGTTGCATCTCCCGGCGCAGCACGGAGACCGGCTCGTCGGTCCCCGCCGCCGCGAGTTCCACGGCCAGGCGCGCCAGGAGCGCCTCATCGTCGAGGGGCACGGTCTGGGCGACGAAGGAATCGGTGAAGTGCGGGGCCGCGTCGGGGCCGAGCGCCATCCGCTCGCAGGCCCAGCGCGCCAGGAGCCGGTTGCGCCGGGTGCGCTCCTGGAAGCGCCTGTCTTCCTCGTGCACGAACTGGCGCTCGAAGGCCTGCTCGCGTTCGTCGAACGTCGTCATGACGACCTCCCGTCTCTGCTGTCGCGTGTGCGGGCTGGGCCGCTCAATCCTCGACGAGCCGGTGCATCCGGCCACGGCGCAGGCTGACCTGGCGTCCCCCGGTGCGCAGGAGCGCCCCCTCGGCTTCCAGCTGGGTGATCGTGCGCGACACGGTCTCGATGGTCAGCCCGAGGTAATCGGCGATGTCGCGGCGGGTCATCGGAAGGTCGAAGGTGCCGGTCCCGCCCAGCCGCAGGTCGACGTCGAGCAGGAAAGCGGCGACGCGCTCCAGCGCCGAGCGCCGCCCGAGCAGCAGCATGTGGTCCTGGGCTTGGCGCAGGGAGCAGGTGGCCAAGCTCCAGAGCTGGCAGGCGACCTCTGCGCGATGGGTGGCGATCCGCTCGACCTGCCGCCGCCTGAAGATCAGGACCCGGGTCCCGGACAAAGCCTCGGCACTGTGCCGATGGGCCTCGCCCGGCTCGAAGCCGAACAGGTCGCCGGGCAGGTGGAAGCCGGTGATCTGGCGCCGGCCGTCGCTCAGGACCTTGTGGGTGCGGACCGCGCCCTGCATCACCCGGTAGACGCTCTCCGCCTCCTCGCCCTCGCCGAAGATCTCCTCCTCGCGGTCGTAAGCGGCAGGGGTGCCGATGAGTTCGGGGCAGGCGGCGAAGAGGCCAGGGCCGCCGCCGGCCGTCACCGGCGCGCGGGAGCCTACGACCGGAGGTGAGGCGGGGGGCAGGACCATCTCTCGCGACATCTTTCCGCTCCTCATCTCGTCGAACGAGGGCGAGAATGGCCGGAATATTGTCCTGCAGAAATTCCGGTAGGGCGCTTAAGCGGACTTGCTTAAGGACTAATACGTAGGCACGAAAGGCGAAGCTGCGACCGACCCCGCCCCCGGAAGCCTCGCCCCGCGTTGCACGTCGTTTTCCATCGTGCCGGCGCCGGGCGGCAGGGCTCGGGACGGGCCGTGGCCGATCGGCGGTTGCCTGGGCGGTCCCGGTGGCCCGCGACGATCACGCCCCGACGGCAGAGCCGATGGTCGAGGCCGCGAAGAGCTGCAGGGCCGGCGCAGGGCTTGCGCCGTCCTCCAGTCGGCGCGGCATAGATAGCTGCCGTCGAATTGGGCGACGCGCCGCAGGGCGGAGAAATCGGGAATGTTGAGCTGCTGACGTTTCAACGTATCCCCGCGTTGATCAGGGGCAAATTCTGCACCTTGGCTTGTCTCGCCCAGCCGCTTCCGTTCGAGACAGCCCAGTCGCGGTGATCACTTGCGCTGGATCAAGGCGCCCAGGGCGGGCCCCGTCAGGCTCGATCTCCAGCCGGAGCGGGGAAAGCGGGTCTCGCCCTCCCGAGCCCGCCCTGGGCCGTTCCGCGAAGAGCCGCCGCGCCCGCGAAATCCCGCGGCGGGCTGCCTGGCCGTGGCAGGCCGCGAACGAGTGCCGTTCGCGAACCAGGACATGTCACGACCGCTCGCCGTCAGGGCGATTCTCGGGGGGCTGATGCGGTACGACCGGCCGCGAGGAGGCCGACGAGCGCCTCGAAGGCGAGCGGCTTGTCGACGAGGGGCACGCCGGCCTCGCGTGCGCGGGTGCGGATGCGCGGGTTGGGATGGCCGGTGATCAGGATGACCGGGACACGGGCATCGATGTCCCACAGGCGCCGACAGACCTCGAGCCCATCCATCCCCGGCATCACATGATCGAGGAGCACGCAAAGGGGACAGGGACCGGGGAAAGCCGCCAGGAGTGCGAACCCGCTGGCGAAGGTCTCGACGCGGTGCCCTTCGCTCTCGAACAGGAAGCGGGTCGAGTGCAGGACCGCCGGGTCGTCGTCGACGACGTAGATGGGGGAAGCGCTCACCATGGGACCGGCCATGCGGATCGAGGCGCGGATGCGAGATCCGACCATCGGTGGCCCGAGGGCGGCCCGCCTTGACCTGCCTCAAGCGGATCAGGCGAGGCCGGCCAGCACCGCCCGGCGCACCAGGTCCTGAAGGCTGGTCGCCTGCGTCTTGGTCATCAGCTTCGCCCGGTAGATCTCCACGGTGCGCGGGCTGATGTCGAGGGCGCGGCCGATCTCCTTGCTGGTCGCGCCGGCGACCAGGCGGTCGAGGACCTGACGCTCGCGCTCGCTGAGCGTCTCGACCCGCCGCAGGAAGTCCTGCACGATCGGATCGGCCGCGGTGGAAGTACGTCCTGGCGACAGGGCGTGGCGCAGGGCCCGGAGCAGCACCTCGTCGTCGAACGGCTTCTCAATGAAGTCGCAGGCACCACGCTTCATCGCCTCCACGGCGAGCGGAACGTCGCCGTGGCCTGTCATCACGACCACGGGCAGGGTGTTTCCGGTCTCGCGCAGGTGGCGGAGCAGGTCGAGGCCGTCGAGGCCTGGCATGCGAATGTCGGTCAGGACGCAGCCCGAGACCAGGGTCGCGAGCCGCTCGAGCAGCGCGGTCCCGCTCTCATAGAGGCGCACGGCGAAGCCGGCGGTCTCAAGCAGGAAAGCAAGCGAGTCCCGCATCGCGGGATCGTCGTCCGCCACGTGCACCAGCTCATGCCCCATGGTTCGGCTCCTCTTGACCCGGCTTCTCTTGGCCCGGCTTCTCTTGGCTCGGCTTCTGTTGCCGATTCGCCGGCAAGGTCAGCCGGAACGTGGCACCGCCGGCCTCGTTGGGCTCGACCTCCAGCCCCCCGCCATGCGCCTCGCTGATGGTGCGGCAGATCGAGAGGCCCACCCCCATCCCGTGCGCCTTGGTGGTCACGAAGGGCTGGAACAGGCGCCCGGCCACGTCCCCGGCGATGCCGGGCCCGGTATCCGAAACAGCGATCTCGACCCTGTCAGGGGGGAGGAGCTTCGTGGCGATGCCGAGCTCACGTCGCGGGCCCTGCGCCATGGCCTCGCGGGCGTTGCGGATCAGGTTGATCAGGACCTGCTGGATCTGCACCCGGTCGGCGAGGACCGAGCCGACTCGGCGATCGAGCGCGAGGTGCAGGACGACGCCCTGCTCGCGGGCGCCGACCATGGCGAGCGCGCAGGAATCCTCGATCAGCTGCGTGACCGGCTCGACCCGCCGCTCGGTCTCGCCCCTTGCCACGAAATCCCGCAGCCGGCGGATGATCTGGCCGGCCCGCAGCGCCTGCTCGGCGACCTTGTCGAGGACGTCCACCGCCGTGGCGACGGTGGCGGGATCGGGTTGAGCGAGGAGGCGGCGGCAGCCCTTGGTGTAGTTGGCGATGGCGCCGAGCGGCTGGTTGAGCTCGTGGGCGAGCGTCGAGGCCATCTCGCCCATCGCGCTCAGGCGCGAGACGTGAACGAGCTCCGACTGGAGTTCCTGCAGCCGGGCCTGGATCCGCTGGTACTCGGTGAGGTCGTTGATGAAGCCGGTGAAGAAGACCTGCCTGCCTGATCTCATCTCCCCGATGGCAAGCTCCATCGGGAAGGTCGACCCGTCGCGCCGGCGCCCCGTCACCACCCGGGTGGTACCGATGATACGGGGCTCCCCCGTGCGGTGGTACCGGGCGAGGTAGCCGTCATGCTCGGCTCTCATCGGCTCCGGCATCAGGATCCGGACATTCTGCCCGATCGCCTCGTCGGCCGCATAGCCGAACAGGCGCTCGGCGGCGGCGCTGAAGGAGTGGATCAGGCCGGCCTCATCGATGACCACCATCGCATCCGGCACGGTGTGGAGGATCGAGCGCAGATGCGCCTCGCTGGCGCGCAGATCCTCCTCGACCCGCTTCTGCCCGTCGATGCTGACGACGATGCCGCGGTGCCGGCAGGGCCGGCGATCCGCGTCGAGCAGGACGCGCCCGCGCGAGCGCAGCCAGCACGCCTCCCCGCCGGGATGAACGACGCGGTAGTCGATCTCATAGGCGCCGCCCTCACGCAGCGCGCGCCCGATGGCATCCGCCCGGGCGCGGCGGTCGTCGGGATGCACCAGGTCCTGCGTCGCGGCAAAGGACGTCAGCCGCTCGGAGGGAACGCCGAAGAGGCGGGAGCACGCCGAGGATACGGTGATCCGGTGCGTCGACAGGTCTAGCGACCAGGTGCAGACGCCAACCTCGTCCAGGGTGTGGAGGAGCTCGTCCGTGCTGAGTAGGTCGGCGCTGCCTGGATCCGCGGGCGTTGGGGCGACCTGATCGACCATCGTTTTCGTCCGGAAGCGGGGGTGCCAAGCCCATTCCATCCAGCAGTATGGCTTCGTGAGTCCGACTCGTGGCCATCATTTGATAACGGTGCGTTCCTGGCGGGATCCCTTCCACCCTGGAACCGTTTCGCGGGCCGGCAGACGCTGCGCCGGCAACCATCTGTGCTTGCAGAGCATCAAGTACTAGCATTACAGTTGCAGGCATTGATTTCGCCGGAAACCGCCGGTGTCGGCCCGCAGTCGCCGAGGTCGTTCGGCACCCGCACGACACCCGCTTGCAACTATAGTGCTACGGTCTAGACCCGATCAGCTTGACTGCATGAAGGGCCGCCTTGAACGAAGGACTGCTCAGGGTGAAAAGCGGTGGTTCGCCATATGAATGCCGCCCAGTCAGATCGCGCCAGTTACGGACCTCCGGTCCGGGTCGTCCGAATGGCCGCTCCTCATCCGACACCGGACATCCAAGCTTCGCCGTTCGCGTCACAGCCTCCGCGCTCATTGGCGTAAGGGAGGCGTATGGAACCACGCACACCGGATGGACACGAGGAGCTGCATCAGCCTCTTGGCCGCACGGATGCCGGAGCGGTATTCCAGGCTGCCTTGCACGTGCCACCCCACGAAGCCACATCACCCCCGACGGGTTGGAGGTTCAGCACCAGCATGAAAACCTTTCTGCTCCGGGATTACGTGTGGTAGGCTAGCCGCCGATGAACCGTGACCGGCAACTCGCGCGCCTGATGGCGGTGGTGATCGTAATGATCGCCGCCTGCTTCGGCGCGTCAGTAGCCCTGGCGCATGAGGGGCACGCCCATCATGCCCCGGCACCGGTCAAGGTCAGCCAGGCGGCACCGACGGTTGCGGCCCTGCCGGCCAAGACCGTCCAGGCGGTTGACGCAACGATCACAATCAGCGCCCCAAACGCGTCGGTCGCCGTGACCGCCGTGCCGGTGAGTCGCCAGATCATCGGGCAGGTGCCCGGTGAGCGCCCCTGCAACGGGGTCTGCTGCTCCATGGGCGCCTCCTGCTGCGCCCTGGGCCTGCTGCCCGATGTTTCCCTCATGCCGCTGGCGTTGGCCGGTGGCAGCCGGGTGGTGTTCTCCGAACAACCGGCCGTGCCCAGCCTCGCCCGCGAGGCCCTGCCCAAGCCCCCTCGATCCTTCGCCTAAACCCCGCGTCCCCACGCCTGGGGCAGCGCTGTGGTGCGCTGCTGCGCGTGCGTGGACGCTTGCGTCCACCGGCGAAAGATTGATCCATGATGTCCCCTATAACGGCCGCGCTGCGTGCGCTGGCCATGGCGTTCGCCCTTGCTGCAGGCTCCGCCTATGCCCACGAAGGGCACGACCACGGCGCCGCGCCGCCGCCGGTCTCCAAGACCATTGCGCCCCGCGGTGAGGCGGTGTCGTCCGGGTTCGAGCTGGTTGCGGTGCCCCGCGACGGCATCCTCAGCCTGTACCTCGACCGCATTCAGAGCGGCGAGCCGGTTCCCGGCGCGACCCTGGAGATCGACACCCCTGCCGGTACCGCGACCGCCCAGCCTGCGGCGCCGGGTGTGTACCGCCTGCCAGCGCCCTGGCTGAACAAGCCCGGCCACTACGACGTGATGGTCACCGTGACCGCCGGCAGTGACGTCGATGTGCTGCCCGTCGCCCTGACCGTGCCGGACCCGACCGCCCTGGTGACCGCGGCGCCCAAGCCGGTCAGCGCCAGGCAGCAGATCAGTGCCACTGTGACCCAGGCCGTGCCGGCCCTCGCCCACGGGGTTAGGAATCGCATCAACCGCGCTGATCCGGTGCTGATGGCTGTGGCTGGCGGCAGCTTCCTGCTCAGCATCCTGGTTGTGCTGGCCGTCCGTGGCCGGCGCCGCGTGCCGGCGCTCGCATTGCTGGCCGTCACCGTCACGGTGCTGCTGAGCGCCAGCGCCTTTGCACATGGCGGCGAGGACCACGACGACAAAGCCATTCGAGGCGCGGCGCTGATCCAGCCCGCCCCCGGCACGGCACCCACCGACCTGGCACAGCGCCTGCCCGACGGCAGCGTCTTCGTGCCCAAGCCGACTCAGCACCTCCTCGGCCTGCGCACGGTGATGACCGAGATCGGCACCTTCTACCGCACGATCGGCCTGCCCGGCCGGATCATTCCAAACCCGAACGCCAGCGGCGTGGTCCAGTCGTCCGTCGGCGGCCGGCTGTCACCGCCCCAGAACGGCCAGTTCCCGCGTCTGGGTACGCCGGTGAAGAAGGGCGACGTGCTCGCCTACGTGACCCCGCCAGTCGCGCGCGTCGATGTCTCCGACATGCGCCAGCGGCAGGGCGAACTCGATCAGCAGATCGCGATCGTGCAGCGCCGGGTTGAGCGCTACCTGAAACTCGCCCCGAGCGGCGCGGTCTCCCAGGTGCAGCTCGAGGAGGCGCAGGACGAACTGAAAGGCCTGCGGGACCGGCGGACCGCCCTCGACACGGTCCGCCTGGAGCCCGAGGCGCTGGTCGCACCCGTCGACGGCGTGATCGCCGAAGCCGCCGCGGTCGCCGGCCAGATGGCCAATCCGGGCGCGATGGTCTTTCAGATTGTCGATCCGAAAAGCCTCTGGGTGGAAGCGCTGAGCTTCGATGCTCTCGGCGGCGCCGAGAACGCCAGCGCACGCCTCGCCGACGGCCGGACCCTGCCGCTCACCTATCGCGGTTCGGGGCTCGCCGACCGCAACCAGGCCATTCCGGTGCAGTTCGCCATCTCAGGCGACACCAGCGGCCTGCGGGTCGGCCAGTTCGTCACCGTGCAGGCGGCCACCACCACCGAGTTGCAGGGCTTGGCCCTGCCCCGCGCTGCGGTCGTGCGCAGCAGCAACGGCCAGGATGTCATCTACGAGCACACCGGCGCCGAACGCTACGAGGCCCGTCAGGTCCGCGTGACGCCGCTGGATGGCAACCGGGTGCTGGTTGCGGCTGGCCTGGGCGCCGGCAAGCGCGTGGTGACCCAAGGCGCCGAGCTGCTGGATCAGGTGCGCTGAGGAGGGCTGGCCAGTGTTTACGTTCCTTGTCAGCCAATCGCTGAAAAACCGCCTGCTGGTCCTCGCCGTCGCCGCCGTGCTGGTGCTCTACGGCGCGTTCACGGTCACCAAGCTGCCCGTCGACGTCTTTCCCGACCTCAACCGGCCGACCGTCACCATCATGACCGAGGCCGAGGGCTATGCCCCGCCCGAGGTCGAGCAGCTGGTCACCTACCCGATCGAAACTCGCATGAACGGGCTGCCCGGCGTCAGCCGTGTGCGCTCGGTCTCCGGCGTCGGCCTGTCGGTCACCTATGTCGAGTTCGATTGGGGTACCGACATCTACCGCAACCGCCAGCAGGTCGCCGAGCGCCTGAGCCTGGTGCAGGACCAGCTGCCGCGCGGCGTGACCCCTGGGATGGGGCCGATCTCCTCGATCATGGGGCAGATCCTGCTGGTTGCCGTGACCAGCGACAAGGCCACGCCCATGCAGGTGCGTGAGGCGGCCGACTTCGTGATCCGCCCACGCCTTCTGACCATCCCCGGGGTCGCTCAGGTCATCCCGATCGGGGGCGAGGTGCGTCAGTTCCGTGTCGCGCCGAATCCGGCCGCGATGCGCGCCCTGGGCGTGACCAACGCCCAGCTGGAAACCGCTCTGCAGCAGTTCGGCACGAACGCCGGCGGCGGGTTCACCGACCAGTACTCCCGCGAATACCTGATCCGGAACATCGCGCGCACGCTCGACCTTGACGACCTGCGCAATGTCGTCATCGCGACGGTCAACAATGCGCCGGTGTATCTGCGCCAGATCGCCGAAGTGTCGTTCGCGGCCAAGGTCAAACGCGGCGATGCCGGTTACCAGGGCAAGCCGGCGGTGATCGTTTCGGTCGAAAAACAGCCCGACGTTGATACCGTTAAACTGACCCGGCAGATCGAGCAGGCCCTGGGCGAGATCACCCAGACCCTGCCAGATAGCATTCGGGCCGATCAAATCCTGTTCCGGCAGGCCAACTTCATTGAGACCTCGATCAGCAACGTCGAGCGCGTGCTGCTGGAGGCAATCGTGGTGGTGGCCGCGGTGCTGTTCCTGTTCCTGCTGAACGTTCGCACCACCGCAATCTCAATCCTGGCAATCCCGGTGTCGATCTTGACCACGGCGGTGGTGTTCCACTTCTTTGGGCTGTCGATCAACACGATGACCTTGGGTGGGCTGGCGATCGCGATCGGCGAGCTGGTCGATGATGCCGTAGTCGACGTGGAAAACATCTTCCGGCGCCTTGGCGAGAACCGGAAGGCCGGCAACCCCAAGAGCGTCTTTCAGGTGGTGGTCGAAGCATCCAACGAGGTGCGCTCCGGCATCGTCTACGCGACGCTGATCATCATCCTGGTGTTCGTGCCGCTGTTCGCCCTTTCGGGCATCGAAGGCCGGCTGTTTGCCCCCTTGGGGCAGGCCTACATCATCTCGATCCTGGCCAGCCTCTTTACCTCGATCACGCTGACCCCGGTGCTCGCCTCCTGGCTGCTGCCGGGGCTCAAGAACCTTGAGGAGCACGACAGCTGGTTCCTGAAAGCGCTCAAGCGGGGCAACGCCACGCTGCTGGCGGTTGCCTTCCGCCATCAGCGCCTGCTGGCCGGCACGGTCGCCCTGGCGGTGCTCGGCGCTGGCATTGCCGCCTGGCAGCTGCCGCGGGCGTTCCTGCCGCCGTTCAACGAGGGCAGCTTCACTGTCAACATGACGTTCAACCCGGGTATCTCGCTGGCCGAGAGCAACCGGGTCGGCCTGATTGCCGAGCAGCTGCTGCGGCAGATCCCCGATGTGGCGGCGGTCGGCCGACGCACCGGCCGGGCCGAGCTGGATGAACACGCCGAAGGCGTCCACTCCTCGGAAATCGAGGTCGAGCTCAAACCCGGCGAGGGCCGCCCGAAGGAGGCCCTGGTCGCCGACCTGCGCAAACGCCTGGCGGTCCTGCCGGTGTCGGTCAACGTCGGCCAACCCATCTCCCACCGCCTCGACCACATGCTGTCCGGAGTGCGTGCCGAGATCGCGCTCAAGATCTACGGCGAGGACTTGGATGCGCTCCGGCGGATCGCGGGCAGCCTGCGCGAGCGGTTCGCTACGATCCCCGGCCTGACCGACCTGCAGGTGGAAAAGCAGGTACGCATCCCGCAGCTGGAGATCCGCGTCGACTACACCCGCGCGGCCCTCTACGGCGTCCAGCCGGCCGCGGTGGTCGACCAGGTCAGCCGCCTGTCCAACGGCCGGGTCGTGTCCACCGTGGTCGACGGCGTGCGGCGCTTCGATGTGCTGATCCGCCTGGCGGAGGACCAGCGCACCACCGCAGGCCTTGGGGATCTTCTCTTGGAAACCCCCTCCGGCTGGGTGCCAGCGCGCCAGGTTGCGGACATCCGCGAAACCGACGGTCCCAACCAGATCCTGCGCGAGAATACCCGCCGCCGCATCGTGGTGCAGGCCAACACCAATGGCGACAGCGACATGACCACCATCGTGGCGGCTATGCGTGCGGCGATCGCCCAGGAGAAACTGCCGCCGGGGTTCTTCACCAGCCTGGAGGGTACGTTCCAGGCTCAGGAGGATGCCACGCGGACCATCGCCGCCCTGTCGGCGCTGTCGCTCGCACTGGTCTTTGCGCTGCTCTACAGCCGCTACCGCTCAGCCGCCCTGGCCCTGATCATCATGGGCAACGTGCCCCTGGCGCTGATCGGCAGCGTCACCGCACTGTGGCTGGTCGGACAGCCGCTCAGCGTGGCCTCGATGATCGGGTTCATCACGCTGACCGGCATCGCCGCGCGCAACGGCATCCTCAAAATCAGCCACTACCTCAACCTGGCGCTGCACGAGGGTGTGCCGTTCGGGCAGGACCTGGTCGTGCGTGGCAGCCTGGAGCGGCTGACCCCGGTGCTGATGACGGCCCTGTCGGCCGGCGTGGCCCTGGTGCCGTTGCTCTACGACGCCGCCTCCCCGGGCAAGGAGATCCTGCACCCGGTCGCGGTGACGATCTTCGGCGGGCTGATCAGCGCCACGCTGCTCGACACGTTCCTGACGCCGATCCTGTTCCTGCATTTCGGCGGCCGGCCGCTGGCGCGGCTCCAGGCCGCCCAGGACCAGGCTCACGCCGCTCACCCCGCGACGGCCGGCCCGCCGCCGCGCGAGGCGTTCTGAGCCCCTTCCCCACCACGCAACCCAACCAAGGAGAACCGCAATGATCCCCTGGAGAGCCGCCCTGCTGACCAGCGTGGTGCTGGTGGCCGCCCCGGTCTGCGCTCACGAAACCGCCGGCAAGTGCGGCGGCCGGGTCACCAACGCCGGCAACTACGGCGTCGAACTCGTCGCCAAGGGCCAGACGGTCGACGTCTGCCTGCTCGACGGCAGCGAGCAGCCCGTGCCCGCGGCCGGGTTCAAGGCCACTGCCATTCTGGTCGAGGGCGGCAAGCCGGCCCGCATCGCGCTGACCCCCGCCGACGGCAACCGCCTGACTGGTCAGGCCCAGGTTCCGCTGGGCACCGCCCCCAGGGGCGCCGTGCAGCTGACAGCTCCCGATGGCGCCTCCGCCAGCGGGACGTTCAACTAACCACCAACGAGAGGAATAACCTCATGACCACCACCCTTACCCTGCTGGCCGCTGCCCTGCTCACCACCGGTCTGGCCGGCGCCGCGACGGCGCAGAGCGCTCACAGCCATGGCAACCACATGGCCAAGCCCGGCAGCACGTCGATGGGCGACATGCAGGCCGACATGCAGAAGATGATGGCCGACGTGATGCCCAAGCCGGGCGACGCGCCATCGACCAAGGACTTCAAGGACGCCGACATGGCGATGATGCACAACATGCACGTCGCCTATACAGGCAATGCTGACGTCGACTTTCGCACGCACATGATCCCGCACCATCAGGGCGCGATCGACATGGCCAAGGTTGCGCTCAAGCACGCCAAGGACCCCGCTACAAAGCAGATGGCCCAGAAGATCATCGACGATCAGGAAAAAGAGATCGCGGAGATGCAGGCTTGGCTGAAGCAGCACGGCAAGTGAGCCGGCAGCACACCCGATCCCATTGCGGGCGCGGCTAATGCCGTGCGGGGTGCACGCTGTGACAGGCGGGCTCCCCGCCAGCTTCCAGACCCTGGATGATCGGGCAATCCGGCCGGCCGTCGCCGTCGCAGGCCTGCGCCAGGGTGCGCAGATTGTCGGCCATCTCCTGCAGCTGCCGCGCGCGCTCCTCCAGTTCCTGGATGTGCGTCAGCGCGATCGCCTTCACCTCGGTGTTGCTACGGTGGGTGTCGCTCCACAGCTCCAGCAGCAGCCGGATGCGCTCGACCGAAAACCCCAGGTCGCGGGCGCGGCGGATGAACCCGAGGCGGTGCAGGTCGGCCGGCCCGAAATCACGGTAGCCGCTGTCGCGGCGGCCCGCCGGCGGCACCAGCCCGATGCTCTCGTAATAGCGGATCATTTTGGTCGAGACACCCGAGGCTTGCGCCGCCTGCCCAATGTTCATCGCCCCTGCCCTTCCCTGTTGACCTTCCCATCATGGGAAGGTGCAGGCCATCCGGCAAGAGGATCAAGACAGGACCCCAGCCATGACCGGGAAGACCGATCAACCCCACCGCCACGCCCACGACCAGCCGCCGAATAAGGCCACCGGGGCTGCCGGCTGCTGTGGCGGCAAGAGCCAGGCTACCGCCACCGATCAGGCCATGCCGGTCGCCCACGGCCACAGCTGCTGCGGCGGCCACGCCAACGCGGCGCCGGCTGCCCATGACCACGCACATCACGGGCATGGTCACCACCATCACGGTCCCGCGGTCGCGGCGGCGAACCTGGTCAAGGATCCGGTATGCGGGATGAGCGTCGATCCGCATACCGCCCAGCACCGGGCGGAGCACAACGGCCACCCGTTCTATTTCTGCTCGGCCGGCTGCAAGACCAAGTTCGAGGCCGATCCGGCCCGCTACCTCGATCCGGCCAGCGCTGTGGCCAAGGCCGAGCCCGTGCCCGAGGGTACGATCTACACCTGCCCGATGCACCCTGAGGTGCGCCAGGTTGGCCCCGGCGCCTGCCCGATCTGCGGCATGGCCCTGGAGCCAGCGATGATCGGCGCCGAGACCGGGCCGAGTGACGAGCTGGTCGACATGACCCGGCGGTTCTGGATCGGTCTCGCCCTGACCGTGCCGGTGTTCGTTCTCGAGATGGGCGGCCATCTGTTCGGGCTGACCGAGCGCCTGGGACAGCAGACTTCCAACTACCTGCAGCTGGTGCTGGCAACGCCCGTCGTGCTCTGGGCCGGCTGGCCGTTCTTCGTGCGCGCCGTGGCCTCGGTTCGAAGCCGCAACCTCAACATGTTCACCCTGGTAGCCATGGGCACGGGCGTGGCCTGGCTCTACAGCGTGGTCGCGACGTTGGCGCCCGGACTACTTCCCGCCGCGCTGCGCGGCCATGACGACGCCGTGCCGGCCTACTTCGAGGCGGCGGCGGTGATCACCGCTCTTGTGCTGCTCGGCCAGGTTCTCGAGCTGCGCGCCCGGGAGAGCACGAGCGGCGCGTTGCGCGCGCTTCTCGACCTGACGCCCAAGACGGCTCGCCGTGTGCGGCCTGACGGCAGCGACGAAGAAATCCAGCTCGACGCGGTCCAGGTCGGCGACCGCCTGCGCGTCCGGCCCGGCGAGAAGGTGCCGGTCGATGGCGCCGTGGTCGAAGGCCGTTCGTCCGTCGATGAAGCCCTGGTCACAGGCGAGTCCATGCCGGTCAGCAAGGATGTGGGCGCCAGCGTCATCGGAGGCAGCCTCAACCAGAGCGGCGGCCTGATCATCGAGGCGCAGAAGGTCGGCCGCGACACCATGCTGGCGCGCATTGTCCAGATGGTGGCGGACGCGCAGCGCAGCCGGGCCCCGATCCAGAGGCTGGCGGACCATGTCGCCGGCTGGTTCGTGCCGGGGGTCATCGCCGTAGCCGTCCTTGCCTTCATTGCCTGGTACGCCTTCGGTCCCGAGCCGAGACTGACCTACGGGCTGCTGGCGGCGGTTGCTGTGCTGATCATCGCCTGCCCCTGCGCCCTTGGGCTGGCCACGCCGATGTCGATCATGGTGGCGGTCGGCCGTGGCGCCCAGGCCGGGGTCCTGATCAAGAACGCCGAGGCCCTGGAACGGCTGGAGAAGATCACCACCCTCGTGGTCGACAAGACCGGCACGCTCACCGAGGGCAAGCCGTCGGTGACCAAGATCGTCCCTGCGGCCGGCTTTATCGAGCAGGAGTTGCTGCGCCTCGCCGCCAGTGTCGAGCGGGCCAGTGAGCATCCCCTGGCCGTGGCGATCGTCGCCGCGGCCGAGGAACAGGCCCTGTCCCTTTCGCCAGTTGCCGACTTCGACAGTCCGACCGGCCGGGGCGCCCTGGGCACGGTCGACGGCCGCAGGATCAGGATCGGCAACGCCAAGTTCGTGGCTGAGACAGGGACCAGCACGGCTGCGCTTGACGAGGAGGCCGAGAGGCAGCGCCAGCTGGGCGCCACGGCGATCCTCGTGAGCGTCGACGACCGTGCGGCCGGCATGATCGCGATCATCGACCCCTTCAAGGAGACGACGGCGCGGGCACTGAACGCGCTGCGGGCGGATGGTATCCAGGTGGTGATGCTGACCGGCGACAACCGCACGACCGCCGAGGCCGTCGCGCGCCGGCTCGGCATCGAGGAGTTCCGGGCCGAGGTGCTGCCCGATCAGAAGAGAGAGATCGTCAAACAGCACCAGGCGTTGGGCCGCGTGGTCGCCATGGCCGGGGACGGGGTGAACGACGCCCCTGCCCTTGCGACGGCGGATGTCGGCATCGCCATGGGCACCGGCACGGATGTGGCGATCGAAAGCGCCGGCGTGACCCTGCTCAAGGGCGACCTGATGGGGATCGTGCGGGCGCGCAAGCTGTCCCGCGCCACGATGAGCAACATCCGGCAGAACCTGTTCTTCGCGTTCATCTACAACGCGGCCGGCGTGCCGATCGCAGCCGGGGTGCTCTACCCGTTCCTCGGCATCCTGCTCTCACCGATCATCGCTGCCGCGGCCATGGCCCTTTCCTCGGTCAGCGTGATCGGCAACGCCCTGCGCCTCCGCGCCGCTCAACTCTGAGCGGCGCGGCCTCTCAGCGTTCTGCCAACCGGTTGTAGACCGGAACGAACAGCGCGGCCGCTACCCATGCGGCCGCAGCGCAACCCAGTACGCCCTCGACAAACATGCGGGTGAGAGAGTCGGGCTGGGAGGCAAACAGCCGGACCCAGGCATGGGAGCCGCCGCCTGCCGGCCAGGCGAACGACAGGGCGAAACACAGGATGAACAGCCCGACCAGAGCGCTGGTCAGGCCCCAGCCGGTTGCGACAAGGTTCAGTGGGGTTTTCAGGCCCATCCCCGCGGATGCGCGGCCTGAAGCCAGCGTGGCCATTATGGCCTCCCGGTTCCATGATCTGTCGCAGACCTTCCATCCGACCTGCGGCTTCCTAATTGATTTCGATCAAGGCCGCTGATGCTGCCGGGCGCCATCCTAGCAGGATAGGAGCGCCCGCCATGCACGACGTCACATCCGCCTACGGCCTATGGGGCTACGCCCTGGTCAACGCCGCCGTGTTCATCATATTCGCGTTCAGCTTCGCCAAGCCTAAAACCGCGCGCGACTGGCGCTCGTTCGGCGCATTCAGCGCTTTCTTGGTCGCACTCTTCGCCGA
Source organism: Methylobacterium nonmethylotrophicum (assembly GCF_004745635.1). Classification (GTDB taxonomy): domain Bacteria; phylum Pseudomonadota; class Alphaproteobacteria; order Rhizobiales; family Beijerinckiaceae; genus Methylobacterium; species Methylobacterium nonmethylotrophicum. Next base: position 139,639 of record NZ_SRLB01000013.1, read on the forward strand.
GATGTACGGGTTCCCGCTGACCATCTACATGCTGTCAGGCTGGCTGCAGTCCCGCTTCCCGGGAGTCGATTGGTTCTCGCATGACGCCGGACATCTGCTCGAGATGATGTTCGGCTGGAAGACCAATCCGCATTTCGGCCCCTTCCACGTCCTCAGCTACGCGCTGATCGGCGCCGGGTTCTGGCTGACAGCCGCGGCCTGGAGGAGTCTTTACGACGCTCAGCGCACCGGCCAGCTCGCTACTGCCGGCGCCTACGCCTCCATGCGTCATCCGCAATACGTCGGCTTCGTGCTGGTGCTGCTCGGGTTCCTGATCCAGTGGCCGACCCTGCTGACGCTCGCGATGTTTCCTATGCTGGTCGTCATGTACGTGCGACTCTCCCGTAGCGAGGAGCGCGAAGCTTTGGCGCAGTTCGGCGATGCCTACAGAGAATATATGCATCGTGTTCCGGCCTTTGTCCCGCGGTGGGCAGCCCTGACCGGCCACCCCGCAGCGCCGGTCTGACAGGAGGGCCTCCATGGACCAACCATCCCAGCCACAACATCCCTACGGCAAGGTCACGGCCTGGGCCGCTTCATCATGGGGGCTGCTCCTCACACTCGTGCTGGCCGCGCTCGGGATTTACCTGCTTATGAGCCACACCGGTCATATGCTGAGTGCCCTTCCCTATCTCCTCCTGATCGCCTGTCCCCTGATACACGTGTTCATGCACCATGGTCATCGTCATGATGAACGGCATGACATCTGACATGTTCGGCATGATGAGCGTCATGGGCCTCATCGCCCTGCTCGCTCTTGTTTTTTTGGCGCTGGCGATCATCGCCCTCATCAAGCATCTATTTTTTCGTTGATATTTTTCTGGCGTCGCCGGATCGGTTGGCGGCCGGAATCGGAGATGTGTGACGATATATTTACATCGATCCAAATCAAGGATGGAAAATTCAGAGACTGATAAAATTACCGTATTCAATAAAGAGACGTAGGACGCAACATGCCTGTACCGATGGCGCAGTCCGATCCGACGAACACGGCCGGGCCGGTCGGGCGGGCCGGATTGACCGAGAGATGGGTGATCGGGATGCCGACGAGGTGGATCAGGGTCGGCAGAGCCCGATCACCAGCGGCGCGAAGCCGACCGGCGCCTTGCCGTGCGTCGCCCCCATGATGACGAGCGGGAACATCATGGCCAGCACCACCTCGGCGAGGAGGCATGACATGCGGGAGTGCTGCCCGGGCGAGTGCTCGCCGTAGCCGTTGGCCGCGAACCCCTTGGCGAGGTCGAAGCCGGGTGCGCCCGAGGCGATCGCGTAGAGCAAAGCCGCCGCGACGAGGCCGCCGGCGACTTGCGAGACCAGGTAGGGCGCGATGTCGTGGGCGGGAGACCGGCCTCCAGCGGCCAGACCGCAGGTCACCGCCGGGTTGAGCTGGCAGCCGGAGACGTGGCCGATGGCGTAGGCCATGGTGACGACGGTGAGGCCGAAGGCGAGCGCGACGCCGAGGAGGCCGATCCCGACCTGCGGAAAACCGGCGGCGGCGACGGCGCTGCCGCAGCCGGAGACGGTGAGCCAGAAGGTGCCGATCCCCCCGGCGGCGCATTTGCGGAGGTCCATGGCAGCCTCCCGCGGACGGGTGGGCTGCTCGCGGAGCGCGGCGGATGACGATGCAGCCTGTCGCCCGCGGCCGTCGTGATCGGCAGGGTAGGAGCGGTTCGGCTCGGCAGGTTTGACGTCCGTCAATGCACGGCCGCAGGATGGCGGAGCACGCGCCGCGTCCGCGTGAGGAACCGGGCCGCGCGGAGCGTCGTTGCGCGTCCCTTCAGCGTCGACGGTAAGGGGAGCGGAGGGTCAGCGGGCGCCGTGCTCGCCGAGCGCGCCGCGCACTCCCGGCATCAGGGCCGGATGCGCGACCGCGACGATGCCGTTGGCGTGGAAGGCCCGCTGCACCGCCGCCAGCACGGCCCTGCGGATCGCGAACTGGCGCCCGGCGCGCGCCTTGAACTTGCCCCGGATGACGAGCGTCCCGTCCTCGACCGCCGCGATGCCCTGGCTCTTGAACGGCTCCAAGAGATCCGGGCGCAGTTCCGGATCGGCCTCGAGGTCCCGGCCGATCTGCTTGAACAGCCGGCGCACCGTCTCGACGTCGGTGTCGAACGCGACCCGAAAGGCCAGCTTCTCGATGACCCAGTCGCGGCTGTGATTCTGTACCTTGCCGATCTGGCCGTAGGGGATCGTGGCGAGCGCGCCGCGGGGATGGCGCAGCGAGACCGAGCGGATCGAGATCTTCTCCACGCTGCCCTTGGCGCCGGCGGTTTCGATGTACTCACCGAGGCGGAAGGCGTCGTCGGCGAGGAAGAACAGGCCCGACACGACGTCCTTGACCAGGGATTGCGAGCCGAAGCCGATGGCGAGGCCGAACACCGACAGCCCGGTGACCAGGGGCCAGACGTTGATCCCGAGGGCCAGGAGGACCGACAGGACCGCCAGCGCGGCGAGCCCGGCCTTGGCCGCCCCGCTGAGGAGCGGCAGCACGGTGTCCAGGCGCGTCCGCGGCGCCTCCTCCGCCTCCTCGGCCCCGGTTTCCATCCGCGCCCCCCGCTCCTCGGCGAGGAGCCGGCCGGCCGCGACGCCGATGACGTTCCACAGATAGGCGGTGGCGAGCGCGATGGCGGCGATCTCCGCCAGGATTCGCGCCAACGTCCCGACCTCGAGGCCGAGGCCGGGGGCGGCGGGCGCCCCCCACAGGGCGGCGAGCGCCGCGCCGATCACCGCGGCGAGCGCCATCCGGGCCGTGCGGCGGGCCGCGACGGAAGCGGCCGGGACGGCATCGGCCTGGAATCCGCGCTCGGCCCAGGCCGCGATCCACCGGTCGAGATGCGGCCAGGTCAGCACGAGGATCAGCGTCGCCAGGGTCGCGAGCGGCGGGAGGGGACGCCCGAGGGTCGTGGCCACCTGCGAGGCTCCGACCGTCAAGGCGACGACGGCGACGGCGATCACCGGCCAGCACCGGGCGAGGAGGCGCCGCGCGCCGCTGCGCGGACGCGGACCGGCCAGCGCGGCGGCGAGCGGCCGGCCGGAGCGCGCATAGGCGCCCGCGATGAGGCCGGCGGTCGGCAGCGCAACGAACGCCGTCCCAACGAGGTCGCGCAAGCCGATTCCCGCGTTCCAAAGCTCGAGGGTCCTCAGGAGCGCGATGCCGCCGAGCGCCCAGGCCGCCGCCATCGCCAGACCATGGACGAGCGGGACGAGACGCTTGCGGCGCGGGGAGGATTCCAGGATCGCGCTCTGGATCAGCGACGCGGCGAGCCCGGCGAGCGGCACGACGAAGGCCCAGTTGCGGAGGGAGTGGCGTGCGGCTTCGGCCTCCCCGGAGACGGGGGCGGCGACGACGAGACCAGCTCCCAGAGCGGCGGCGCCACGGACGAGGCTGCGCAGGATCCGTCCTCCTCGTACCCCGCCCGCGTGGCCGAGGGCGCTGGCGCTCACCCGGTCCGCCGCCAGGCCGGCGACCACCACGGCCGCGATGGCGGCGAGGAATTGCACCGGCGACCAGCCGGCGGCGGCGAGGGTGGACAGGACGAGATCGAGGTCGGTGCCGGCCGCCCCGATCCGGTCGAGGCGCGCCAGCAGACCGTCCGATATCGCCGCCACGGCGCGGTCCACCGGCTCGATCACCGCCTCGGACCAGTCGGAGCGCGCGGAGGCGGCACGGCCCTCTGCCTTCATGAGGATCAGGGCCAGACAAGCCGAGGCCGGGAGGCCAGTCGGGAGCGAGCGGCGGCGATCGAACACGGCAGGGATGTCCCGTCTCGCAAAGCCCCTTCGGCCCGGGATCGTACTGCGCCCGGCGGAGATCTCATTTTGATCCACATCAACGCTGCCTCGTCAATATCGGTCACACAATCCCGACCATTCTCACTGTATCGACCGTGTTTCGCAGTCAAAACTGATGATGGAGGCGAAAGATGAGCGGTCCGGCAATCTTCGATCGCCCACCTCTCGGTGCGGGGCGTGACCGCGGATGGTTCATCGCGATCGGCTGTGCCCTGCTCCTCCTCGGAGCCGCGGGCCTGTTCATGGTCACGACGCTCACGCTTGTAAGTACTCTGTGGTTCGGCATCCTGTTGATCGTTGCCGGCGCCGTCGAGATCGTCGAAGCTCTCGGGCGGCCCGAGGCTTCCGAAGCCTTGAGTTCCCGCATCGGGCGCTTCCTGGCCGGCCTGATCTATCTCCTCGGCGGGCTCGCCGCGGTGTTCCGGCCTCTCGAAGCCTCGTTCGCCCTCACGCTGGTCCTCGGAGCGACCCTGATCGCCTCGGGCGTGGCGCGCGCAGTCTGGGCCTTCGCCTACGAGGTGCGGACGTCCCGCGCCGCCGTGATCCTCTTCGCCGTCCTGTCGGTGCTACTCGGCGCCGCCATCATCGCGAAGTGGCCGTATTCCGGCCTGTGGGCGATCGGGCTGTCCGTCTCCTGCGACCTCCTGAGCACCGGATTGTCGTGGCTCGGAGTCGGTCTGTTCGGCGAGGCGCAGACCTCGCCGGCCATTTCGCGGTGAGACGAGGCTGCTCGGCGTCGCGGGCAAGGGCTCCGCCGAACGCCCGGGCAGGACATTCGATCCGGACATCCGGGCTCCGGCCTGAGGGACCGGCTTTGCGGTCTAAACAGGGAGTGAAGGCCTTGGGATCGATGACACGCGAATTGCTGTCGCGTCGTGCGGTCCGGTTCGGCGCGCTCGGCACGGGAGCTTCTCGATCGGCTCAACGAGGTCTCGTTCAACGCGGTCCTGCTCAAGGAGCTCAGGATGATGGCCGTGCTGCGGCCGGTCGCGCCGGCCGACGAGACCGAGGGGGCGAGATGGGCCGCGATGCGGATGCACCGCATCGCGAAAGACGTCATGGCGGAACTCGGCTCCTCCTCGCAGCTCGATGCCGAACGAATGCTCCTGGCAATGCTGCGGGACGAGGGCCGTCGCCGCGCCGAGGCCTTCCTGCGCAACAGCGGGGCGGAGCTGGGCCGGCGCTCGTCGTTCGATCTCGACCAATTGCTCGACGGGGTGCGAGCCCGCTTGAGCTGGATCAAGGCCGCCGGTTTCCGCCAGGGCGAACCATGGCGTCGAGCCCAGCCCGGAGACGATCCATGTCGATGCACGCTCCCTCCCCGCTCGCCGCCCTGCGCGACGTCCTCATCGGCACCATCGTGGAGGACGAGCGCGACCCGGTCTCCCCGGCCATCGGGTACGGGCTCTCGCTGGCGGAGGCGGCGCGGGCCCACGTGACGATCCAGTCGTCCTCGTGGTGCCTCGTCGGAACCGATGCCTGGCTCCAGGGCACCGGCGATCCAGGCATCGGGGTCGTCGACCGCCGCCTCGACGCCCTCGCCCGCGCCTTCGCCGAGAACGCGGCCGGCGCGGCGGCGCAGGCGGGCCTGGTCTGCACCTGGGAGACGCCGCGCCTGCCCTATCCCGAGGTGGTGCATCGGTTGGCGGCCGAGGCGCGGCTGCACGACCTGACGGTGCTCGACCTCGATCCGCGCAGCGAGATCCTCTCGCGCGAGACGGTCGAGGCGGCGCTGATCGGCAGCGGCCGGCCCGTCCTCGCCGTGCCGCGCTCGCACCCGGCCTTCGCCGGACGGCGGATCCTCGTGGCCTGGGATGGCAGCCTGCAGGCGGCCCGCGCTGCCAACGACGCCCTGCCGCTCCTGCGCGCCGCGGACGCGGTCGAGATCGTGTCGGTCGGCGACGCGGACGACCTGCTTACGACGGTGCCGGGGGCCGAGTTCGCCCGCCACCTCGCGCGGCACGGCGTCGCCGTCACGGTCAGCGACCTGCCGCAGGTCGGCAGCATCGCCGACACGCTCCGCAGCCATGCCGGCCTGGTGCGGGCCGACCTGATGGTGATGGGAGCCTACCGGCATTCCCGCGCGCGAGAATTCATCTTTGGCGGCGTGACGCGCTCGCTCCTCATGGACGCGCCGGTCCCGCTGTTCCTCGCGCAGTGATCATGGAGGTTCGTCATGATCCGGAAGCAACCGACCCAGACGGCATCGGTCCGGGCGGCGCGCAGGCGCAAGGCCATCCGGCAAACGCTCAGGCCAGCGGTCGCACCGACGCGGTCGCCCCCCGAGGACGAGGCGCCTATCCCGCCGGTCGCGACGGACGCTCTCGAGCCGTTCGACGAAAGCGACCTGCGCGCCCTGAGATCCGGCTGGCATTTCGTCGAGTGACGCATGATCGCGCCATCGCGGCCCCCGCTGAGACCTGCCGGCAGGGCTGACGTGGCGCGCGCCTTGAGATCGGCATCAGGTCGCGGGCTTTCCGGGGTGGGACTCGCGATCGGGCCCCGCGAGGGCCCGCATGGCATTCAGGATTACCGCCACGTCGATCGCCTCCTGCAGCAACGCGCCCTGCACGGGCGTGAGCGCGCCGAGTGCCGCCGCGACCATCCCGGCGAGCGAGAGGCCGAGCCCGACGAGCACGCTCTGGAGCGCGATGGCGCGCGACGCCTTCGCGATGCGGATGGCGTCCGGCAGCGGCGCCAGGCTGTCGACGAGGAGGACGACATCGGCCGCCTCCGCCGCGGCGGCGGCGCCCCGGGCGCCCAAAGCCACGCCGAGATCCGCCGCCGCGAGCGCCGGCGCGTCGTTGATCCCGTCGCCGACCATCATCACCGGCCCGCGCAGGCGCTCCTCGAGGACGACCTTCGTCTTGTCCGCCGGGTCGAGGTCTGCCGCGACCGCATCGATCGGGAGCCCCGCCGTGAGCGCCTCGGCAACCTTGCGCCGGTCCCCCGTCGCGAGCACAACCCGGGCGATGCCGCTTTCCCTCAGAGCGGCCAGGATAGCGGCACCGTCGCGGCGCAGCGGATCGGCGAAGGACAGGATCGCGGCCGGCCGGCCGTCGACCGCCACCAGGACCGTGGCCGACGCGGCCGGCCCGTCCGCGTCGGAGCCTGCGGACGGAAAGGCGATCCCTTGCGAGCGCATCAGGCGCGGCCCTCCCGCGCTGACGCGCCGGCCGTCCACCAGCCCGATCACGCCGTCGCCCGGAACCTCGGTCACCGCCGACGGCGAGGCGAGGCTCAAGGCCTGCGACTTCGCTTCCTCGACCAGGGCCCGGGCGATCGGGTGGGCCGAGGCCTGATCGAGGGAGGCCGCCAGCCGCAGGGCTTCCCCTTCCCCGAAGGGCGGCAGCGCCGCGACTGCCCTCAAGCGCGCCCGGCCGTGGGTCAGGGTGCCGGTCTTGTCGACCACCAAAATCTCCGCCTTGGCCAAGGCTTCCAGGGCACCACCACCTTTGACGAGGACCCCGCGCCGCGCCGTCCTCGACAGGCCGGAGACCAGGGCGACCGGCACCGCCAGGATCAGCGGGCAAGGTGTCGCCACCACCAGCACGGCCAGCGCCCGCAAGGCCTCGCCCGTCGCGGCCCAGGCCCCGCCGGCGAGGACGAGCGTCACGAGGAGGAAGACGAGCGCGTAGCGGTCGGCGAGCCGCGCCATCGGTGCCTTGGCGTCGCGCGCCGCCTCGACGAGACGCACGATGCCCGCATAGGTGCTCTCCGCAGCCGGCCGCTCGGCCATGAGCGTGAAGGCTTGGCCGACATTGAGGCTGCCGCTGAGGACCGCCGCGTTCGCCCCGAAGGAGGCGGGCAGCGACTCGCCGGTGAGGCTCGACAGGTCGAGGACGGCGCGACCCGCGGCGACGCGCCCGTCGACCGGCAGGACGTCGCCGGCGCGCACCAGGATGCGGTCGCCCGGGGCGAGATCCGCCAGGGGGACCTCGCGCATGCGAGGCGGGTCGCCATCGCCCCCCTCTTCACGAAGGGCGGTGCGCGGCTGGCGCGCGACCAGGGCGGTCATCGCCCGGCTCGCCCGCCCGGCGGCGTAGGCCTCCAGTGATTGGCCGCCGGCAAACATCAGCGCGATGACGGCACCGGCCAGGGGTTGCGACAGGGCGAGCGCCCCGCCCATGGACAGGACGGCGACGAGGTCGAGCCCGACATCGCCCCGCGCCAGGCTCGTCGCCACCTGGACCAGCAGAACGGCGAGGACCGCCAGGGTCGCGAGGCTCCAGGCCAGGGCGGCGGCGTCGGCGTGACCGACGGCCCGGGCCACGAGACCGGCGCTCAGCCCGAGGAGCGGCAGCGCCACGAGGCCGCCGCGCAGGGCCGCCGCCCATTCGACCGGGGCCTTGCCGTCGGGAACCTTGTCGTGAGCAGCCTTGCCGACTGCACCTCCCGTTGCGGGTGAGTGCTCCATGGCTGTCCTCGCCTCCCTGGCTCTGCCTGTCCAGACACGCACCGAAGACGGGAGCGGGGCCTTGCGCTGGATCAAGCGCGGGCCGGCGCGGCGGAGGCGGCCAACCCTTGAGCAGGATCAATGTCGGGCGACGACATCGGACGGAGGATCCCCGCATGCCCGAACGGAGGGGAATTCCATGCTGGCACGCGACATCATGCACCGCGACGTCGTCACGGTGACGCCCGAGACGCCGCTCGGGGAGATTGCCCGGCTGCTGGTCGAGAAGCGGTTCGGCGCCGTGCCGGTCACGGACGAGACCGGCGTCCTCGTGGGGATCGTGAGCGAGGCCGACCTGCTCCACCGCGAGGAGCTCGGCACCGAGCGGCGGCGCAACCGCTGGCTCGATGCCTTCGCGTCGATCGAGACGCTGGCGAACGCCTATCGGAGCGCCCACGGCCTGCTGGCGCGCGACGTGATGGCCCGCACCGTCGTCACCGCCGCCCCCGATGCGCCGCTGACCGAGATCGTCGAGCTGATGGAGCGCCGGCGCATCCGCCGGGTACCGATCGTCGAGGCGAGGCCCGACGGGAGCGAGCAACTCGTCGGGATCGTGACCCGCGGCGACCTCGTGCGGGCGCTCGCGACCCTGGTTCCGGCCTCCCCCGCCCCGACCACCGATCGGGCCCTCAGCGACCGGCGCATCCGCGACATGCTGCTGGCCGAACTCGCCCGCCAGCCCTGGACCGACAAGGCCGAGGGCAACGTCACAGTGCTCGACGGCGTCGTGCATCTCTGGGGTGCCGTCACGAACGAGGCCGAGGCGAGGGCGCTGGTGACCGCGGCGGAGGGCATCCCGGGCGTCGTCGCGGTGCGCGATCACACCTTCGTCGCCTACTGGGGCGCCGATCCGATCATGCTCTGAAGCCCGCTGGCGAGGGCCGGCCCATGTCGTCGGAGGCCGCGATGATCGTGCGTAACGTGATGACCCGCAAGGTCGCTTCCGTGCAGGCCGGCTCCTCGATCGAGGCAGCCATCGCCCTGATGCTGGAGCGGCGGATCAGCGGCCTGCCCGTCCTCGACCGCGAGGGCGCCATCGTCGGTATCGTCACCGAGGGCGATCTCCTGAGGCGCCCCGAGCTCGGCACGGCCCCGCCGAAGCCCGGCTGGATCCAGTTCGTCGTCGATCCGGACCGCCTGGCGGAGACCTACGCGAGGGAGCACGGGCGTCGCGTCTCCGACGTGATGACCCGCAGGCTCGTCACCGTCTCGCCCGACGCGACGCTCGCCGAAGCCGCCGAATTGATGGCGCGCCACCGTATCCGGCGCGTACCGGTCATCGTGCACGGACGGCTCGCCGGAATCCTCGCCCGGGCGGATCTCCTGCGTGCCCTGCACGCGGCCCTGACGAGATCCCGCGCGACGCCGTCCCGAAGCGATGCCGAGATCCGCGCCGCCGTCGAGGCGGCCATCGCCGAAACGGGCCTCTTTCCCGCCGGCCGGGTCACCGTCGCGGTCGCAGGCGGCGACGTCATCCTGCACGGCACCCTGACCGGCGAGCGACAGCGCGCCGCTCTCCGGGCGGCGGCCGAGGCGGTGCCCGGAGTGCGGATGGTCTGCGACGGGCTGGCCTGTGTCGCCCCTCCTGCGGACCACGCCCCTCCGGTGACCGATGACGGTCCAGGTGGCGACGTCCGCGCCTGACGGTTCCCGTGCGGCGGCGATGCGTCCACCCCGCCCGGCGTGACGGCCATTCTCGAATGTCATCTTGCCGTCACGGCCACCTCGGACGCGAACACCCGGACGCGAACAGGAGACGATCATGACCTCCAGGACCACAGGCTCCGAGACACCGCGGGTCTCCGGCTTCGGCGACATGTCCGCGCTGCTGACCACCGAATCCAAGCTCTGGCGCAGCTTCGGCGTCGACCTGCCGCTGCGGCTCACCGCCGAGATCCTGAGCTTCGGCAGCCGTCGCCTGCAGGCCCAGGCCGAGCACGTCGCGGCGCTCGGACGCTGCGGCTCACCTGCCGAGACGATCAAGCTCCAGGCCGACTTCGTGATGAAGACCCTCACCGACTACCAGCGCGAGGCGGACACGCTCTCCCGCGACGTCGCCGACGCCGCCGTGCCCGGGGACGGCAAGACGAGCCGATCCGCGTCCGCCTGAGACCCCGGAGGCCAAGCCCGTGGACGCGGTGGCCCTGCACCGGATCGGTGGTCCGCTGGTCCGGGAGTCCCGGCCCGACCCGGTGCCGGGCCTGGGCGAGGTCCGCATCAGGGTCGAAGCCTGTGCGGTGTGCCGTACCGACCTCCACGTCATCGACGGCGAGCTGCCGGACCTCCGCCGGCCGATCGTACTCGCGTGTTTCGCCTCGCCGAGGCCGAGGCGGCCATCGCCGCGCACCGGGCCGGGATCGAGGGAGCGGCGGTGCTCGTGCCGTGAGCGCCGCCGCAGCTGTCAAACCTCACGCCGCCTTGATCTCGATCGCCTTCGGGGTGACGGCGGCGGTCTTGGGCTTCGGCAGCTTCAGGGTCAGGACGCCCTTATCCATCCGGGCATCGATCTCGTCCGGCTTCGTGCCGGGCGGCAGCTCGATCGTGCGCGAGAAGGCGCCGTAGCTGCGCTCCGTCACCTTGCGGGCGCCGTTGGTCTTCTCCTTCTCCTGGCGTTTCTCGCCGCGGATCAGGAGCAGGTCGTCGGCGAGCTCGATGTGGACGTCGCTCCGCTCGAGGCCCGGCAGCTCGGCCGTCACCTCGACGTGGTCGCCCCGCTCGATCACGTCCATCCGCGGGAACGGTCCGGCCTGGACGAAACCAGGGATTCCCGACAGGATATTGCCGGACCAGACCTCGCCGAGCATCCGGTCGATCTCGCGCTGGAATGGAAACGCCGCCGGCAGCGCCCGCTCGGACGCGCCGCCGCTGCGGTCGCTGAAGGCGAGGAGGGATTTGAGGTTCATGGCGGTCTCCCTGTTCGAGGCCGGCCCGGAGCGGCCGGCAGGAACGGAGGAGGCCACCATCGCGACGCGCTCGCGTTGAGGTGCATCAAGGGCGCTTTCGTCAGCGCGACATCAGCACCGGGACGGTCATCGAGGCGAGGATCGTCCGGCTGGTCCCGCCGAGGATCGCCTCGCGTAGGCGCGAATGGCCGTAGGCGCCCATCACCAGGAGATCGGCGCCGCGATCGGCGACATGCGAGAGCAGCGCCTCGCCCACCGGAACTCCGCCGGGGATGACCTCGAACGTCGCCTCGATCCCATGCCGTGCGAGGTGGCGGATCGCGCGCCAGCGCATCGCCTCCGGCACCGGCTCGTCGATCACGCTGACGAGCTCGACGCGCGCCATGCGGCGCAGGAGCGGCAGCGCGTCGCCCAAGGACCGCGCCGCGGGCGCGCTGCCGTCCCAGGCGACGACCGCGCAGGCAAGCCCGGGCGGCGCCTCCTGGATGTAGGGCACCATCAGCACCGGTCGCGCGCCCTGGAACAGCAGCGAGGCGAGATAGGCGTCGGCCGGCTTGGGCGCGGTCTCGTCGGCCTGCTCGATCACCGCGAGGTCGCTCAGGTGCACGAAGCCGGCGAGGCGTAACGGCGCGAGCGGCGCCGAGGTGCAGATCGCGCTCGTCTCGCACGGGAGCCCGGCCTCCCGGGCGGCACTGGCCACGGTCTCGACCGCTGCGGCGGCCTGCTCGCGGGCATCCTGCTCGGCGGCCACGACCAGGTCGTAGCGGATCTCGGATTGCGCGAAGGTCTGGAACGGCACGAGCGGCAGGACGCTCACGGCAGAGACGGTCGCGTCGAGCATCGCCGCGAGCTTGACCCCGTACGGCGCGGCGCGCCGGCCCACCCCGTCGACGACGATCGTCAGATCCTTGATCACGGCTGATCTCCCGCTGATGGAACCCGGGGAGGATCCGCCCGGCGGGGAGGCGCCACCTTGATCCAGCGCAAGCCGGCTCCTCAAGCCTTGATCCGTCTCAAGGCGGCATTGGACAGGACGGGCTAGCGAGCGCTCGTGGGGGCGCCTCTCGCCGAGGGTTCGCTCCCGCCCCGGGGGCGACGGCATGCCGACAGATCTGCACACGGACACGGCCGACCTTGCCCGAACCCGGCGGCAGGACCGGCCCGAGGTCGCCGGCCCGGCCCCGCGCCGCACGGCTCCAGGCCTGCTGGCCTTCCTCTGGCGCGAGCGCGCGCTGGCGCAGGTCGGGCTGGCGCTGCTGGCCGTCGCGATGTTCCTGGCCGGTCTCGCGCCGATCGAGCTGCAGCGCCGCGCCGTGGGGCTGGCCGTGCGCGGCTCCGATCCGCATCCGCTCCTCGGGCTCGCCCTGCTCTACGTGCTGGCGGCTGCCAGCCTTGGCAGGCTCCTCTGCCGGACTCTCGGGATCGCCGAGCCGAAGGCCGCGATCCTCTCGGCGGTCGAGACGGTGGCGACGAAGCTCGGCTCCACCCTCGACGCGGCGGCCCTGTGCAAGATGGCTGAGCGCGGGCAGATCACCGGCGGCCGCGTCGACGGCCCGCTCGCCTTTGACACAGCGGTCTCGCGAGAGGCCGCGCGAGCCAAGGGCCTGGGCGAGACGGTGGCGGGGGATTCCGACATCCTGGTCGCGCCGGACCTCGTGTCCGGCAACATGCTGGCCAAGCAACTGATCCATCTCGCCGGTGCGGAGGCCGCCGGGCCCATCATCGGGGCGCGCGTGCCGATCGTCCTGACGAGCCGGGCCGACGGTGCCGAGACCCGCGCTGCCTCCTGCGCCCTCGCCCAGCTTTTCGTGCACGGGGGCGGGGCGGCCTCCCCGGGCGCGGCTCCGTGTCCGGATGCCCGGCCGACGGGAGCCGCCGCATGACCGACGCGACCACGACCGACGCGATCCTGGCGATCAACGCCGGCTCCTCAAGCCTGAAATTCGCCCTCTACGAAGCGGAGTCACTCGCTCTCCTGTGCCGCGGCGGGGTGTCGGGTCTCGGCGGCGGCGCCCGGCTCGAGACCTCCGGCTCCCTGGTGCTCACCGGCGCCCCGCCGCCGGCCTGCGACCATACCGGCGCCGTCGCCTGGCTCCTCGACGCGCTCCGGCGCGTGCCGGGCCTCGCCGTGCGGGCGGCGGGGCACCGGGTCGTGCATGGCGGACGGGACTTCGCGGCGCCGGTGCAAGTGGATGACGAGGTTCTGGCCCGCCTCGACCGGCTGGTACCGCTCGCCTCAGGCCACCAGCCCCTCAACCTCGCGGGCCTCCGGGCGGTGGCGGAGGCCTGGCCCGGCCTGCCCCAGATCGCCTGCTTCGACACCGCCTTCCACCGCAGCCAGCCGCGCCTCGCCCAGCTCTTCCCGATTCCGCGGGCGCTCTCGGACGAAGGCCTGCTGCGCTACGGTTTTCACGGCCTGTCCTACGAGCATGTCGCCGCGGTCCTGCCGGAGGTGGCGGGACCGCGGGCGGAGGGCCGGGTGATCGTCGCGCATCTCGGCCATGGCGCCAGCCTCTGCGCCCTGCGCAACCGGCGCAGCATCGCCTCGACGATGGGCCTGACGGCCCTCGACGGGTTGATGATGGGCACCCGCTCAGGCTCGGTTGATCCCGGCCTCGTGCTCCACCTGCTCCGCGAGCGGGGCCTGTCGCCTGATGAGGTGGCGGACCTCCTCAACGCGCGCTCGGGGCTGCTCGGGGTCTCAGGGATCAGCGACGACGTGCGGGTGCTGCAGGCCTCCGACGATCCGCGGGCGGCGGAGGCCCTCGACCTCTTCGCCTACCGGGCGGTGCGGGAGGCCGGCTCCCTGGTGGCGGCGCTCGGCGGGCTCGACGCCGTGGTGTTCACGGCGGGTATCGGAGAGCACGCGCCGCGGATGCGGGCGGCGATCGCGGCCGGTCTCGCGGCGTTCGGCGTCGCGCTCGATCCGGCCCGCAACGCGGGCGGCGAGCGGTGCATCAGCCAGGCCGGATCGCGGGTCGCGGTCTACGTCGTGCCGGCGAACGAGGAGCTGCCGATCGCCCGGGCGGTGGTGCGCTGCCTCGCCGAGGCCGCCAGCCGGGGCTGAGGCCGGGCTCGTCCCGATGGACCTGGATTCGAACATGCTCGGCTTGGTCATCGATGGCCACCGCCGATATCCGGCACATGCGCGATGGTAGCCCCTCGCGTGACGGTGAGGCGATCGTTGCGGAGCGGCCTGCGCGTCGAGTCCTGACGGCGTCCCGCCCGTCAGGGACAGATTAAACGGACATCCACCTCTCCTGCCTCCGGCGTTCAGTGTGTGGTGCCCGTGAAATACGTGATGCGCCGATGTTCCAGCCACAGCTCGAAGGCTCACCCTTCGGCTATCATCTTGCTCAGGATGATCGTCTCTTCATCGCCCGTCGCAAACATCGTTTGCATGTCGAGTAAATTGACGGATTTACTGAGAATGACGAGCGTGTACCGCAGCTCCGGCGACGGAACGTCCGGGTGGACAGGTCGCTTCCGGCAGGTGGCATGGATGCACCTTTCAGACGACGGCTCGCCGGCCCCAGGCATGATCAGGCTGATTTTCGAAACGAGTATTTGGCTTGAGGCTGATGCAATCATTGATCAGGATCAATCCAGAGTTGAGAAAAGAAAAGAATCTGCCGCATGTCACACGGGCGCGGAGGCTCGCGGCTTCCACCGGCTCCGGCTGATCGAGCATTGGCCGGTCGGGCTTCGAACCCAGCCCGCCGGCTCTCTTCTATGCCGATGCGAGGATCGCGCTCGTCACGGGTCTCGCCTCTCCGGCTGTGCCGTCCGCGATCCCGGCCCGCAGCGCCTCCCGCGCCAGCGCCTCCGGCGCGAGCCCCGCATCGAGCCGGTGCCAAGTGATCGTCCCACAATCCCGCCGCGCCTGGGCGGCCAGGATGGCGGGCGTGGCATCGGACGGGTCGCCCCGCCGGGCGACGATGCGCTCGGTCAGGGTGGCGAGCGGTGCCTCCAGCCAGAATCCCTCGAACGTCGCGCCGCAGGCGGCCGCGAGGCTCTTGGCGGCCTCCCGCTCGGCCGGCCGTGCGAATACCGCGTCGAGCACAACCGACGCCCCGCTCGCCAGGACCTGGGCGGCCTCGTCCCGCATCGCCGCGTAGACCTGTTCCGAGACGGCGGCCGCGTAGGCGCCCGGGGGCAGACGCGTCAGGGGCATAACCCCGTGCAGGCGCTTGCGGGTGCGGTCGCTGCCGATGATCCGGGCGCCCGGGCCCGCGCCAAGCCGGTGCGCCAGGGCGGCGGCCAGCGTCGACTTTCCGGACCCGCTCACGCCCCCGACCGCCACCAGGCAGGCAGGCCGCTCGACGAGCAGGTCGCCCGCGAGGGCGAGGTAGGCCTGCGCCTCGGCGCGGAGCGCCGGTCCATGGGTGACGGCGGGCCGGCTCGCCGTGATTTGGCTGGCCGTCACATGGGCACGGATCACGGCGCGCAGAGCCATCAGGAACGGCATCAGCCCGGCATCGGGTGCCTCGCCGGTCTCGTCGACGTAGCGGTTGAACAGCAGGTTCGCGAGATCGGGCCGGCCGCGATGCCAGAGGTCCATCAGCACGAAGGCGAGGTCGTACAGAACGTCGATCGTGGCCAGGCGCTCGTCGAATTCGAGGGCGTCGAACGGCGTCGGCACGCCCTCGAACAGGCAGATGTTGCGAAGCGTCAGGTCGCCGTGGCAGCGCCGGACCCTGCCCTCCCGGCGCCGCGCGTCGAGCCGGTCGGCATGGCGGGCGAGTCGTGCCCGGAACGTGTCCGTGAGGGCATCCACCTCCCGGTCGTGGACGAGGCCGCACGCCCGCAGGCTCCGGTCGTTCAGGGCGATGAGATCGGTCATTGCCGTCGCGCCGCCCTCCCGGCGGCCCACCGGCGCCCTGGCGTGGAATGCCGCGAGGCGGCCGGCGAGATCGGCCACCAGCGCCGGCGTGAGGCGCCCGTCGCGGACCATGCGGTCGAACAGGTTCTCGGCGGGGAAGCGCCGCATCGCCACCACGGCATCGACGAGGGGACCGTCCCCGTCGAGGGCGAGGCCGCCCTCCGGCGTGCGGGTGATCCGGTGCACGCCGCGATAGAGGCCGGGCGCCGCGCGGCAGTTGACGGCGAGTTCGGCCATGCAGGCGGCGAGCCGGCGCTCGGGAGTCGAGAAGTCGAGATAGGGCAGGCGCACCGCCCGCTTGAGCTTCAGGACTTGGTCGCCGCTCAGCAGGACGGTCGAGACGTGGGTGTCGATCCGTTCGACGGCCCCCTCCCCGGCCAGGAGGTGCGCCAGGAATGCCCGGGTCTCGGAATCGGGCCCGGCAGCAGGCTCGATCACGTTGCGGGTCTGCGTGCTCACCGCCGCCATCCCTCCGTGTCCGCTCGGAACGGGCGGCCCTGCGGCGTCGCGAGCGGCCGTTGCCGTTCGCCCGTCTCCCGGGATGCCATCGCCCGAGTCTTCAGCGCCCGCGTCTTCATGGCCCAAGGCTTCACCACCTCTGCCGCCGCGAGGTAGAGGGCCGTGATCCCTGCGACGGCGATCAGGATCGCGGGCGCCGGCGCCGCGAAGCCGAGCCAGCCACCGAGGGGTGTGAACGGCAGCGCCAGCGCCACCGCCAGGGCCGCCAGCGAGGAGATTGCGAGGGCGGGGCCCGGCCGGTCGCGCCACGGCCGCGCCGCCGTGCGGATGACGACGATCACCAGGATCTGCGTCGCCATCGATTCGAGGAACCAGGCGGTGCGGAAGACCTCCGGCCCCGCCCCGAACCCAAGGAGGAGCACGCCGAAGGTGAGGAGATCGAACACCGAGGAGAGCGGTCCCATCACGGCGGCGAAGCGCAGGAGGGCCTGCCGGTCCCAGGCCTGCGGATGCGCGATCGCCTCCGGTCGCACGCGGTCGAACGGGATCCCCAGCTCCGAGAGATCGTAGAGCAGGTTGTTGAGCAGGATCTGGATCGGCAGCATCGGCAGGAACGGCAGTACCGCGGCCGCGAGAGCCATCGACAGCATGTTGCCGAAATTCGAACTCGCCCCCATGCGGATGTACTTGAGGATGTTGGCGGAGGTCCGCCGCCCCTCGGCGACGCCGGCTGCCGCGACCGCGAGGTCCGGGGCGAGGAGGATCATGTCGGCCGCCGCCTGCGCGACGCCGCTCGCGCCGGCCACCGACAAGCTCACGTCCGCGTGCCGCAGACCGGGGGCGTCGTTGATCCCGTCGCCCAGGAACCCGACCACCTCGCCGCCCGCCTGGAGCGCCTTCACGACGCGGACCTTCTGGTCGGGGCTGAGCCGCCCATAAGCGTCGACCCGCCGGACCTGCGCGGCCAGCGCTTCGTCGTCCATGCCTGCGACCTCCGGCCCCGTCAGGACCTCGCCGACGCTGAGCCCGACGAGCCCGGCGAGGCGCCGCACCACGACCGGATCGTCGCCCGACAGGACCTTGACCCGTACGCCCGCATCCGTGAGCGCGGCGAGCGCCGCCGCCGCGCCGGCCTTAGGAGGGTCGGCGAACGCACAGATTCCCTCGAGGACGAGATCCGCCTCGTCGGCCTCGGCCGGTCCCAGGGCAAGCCGCGACGCCACCGCGATGCCGCGCAGCCCTTCCGCGGCGAGTGCCCGGACATGCGCCGAGACCGCCTCGCGCTCCGATGCGCCGAGGGCGGAGACCGCCTCCCCGCTCCGATGGGCGGTGCAGCGGGCGAGCACGGCCTCGGGCGCGCCCTTGACGATCAGCGTTAGCCCCTCCGGCCCGTCCGCCAGGACCGAGCCGGTGCGCTGCGCGTAGTCGAAGGGGCGCTGGCGGACGAGCCGCCAGCCCGTCGCCGCCCCGGGGCTCGCCTGCACCAGGGCCGCGTCGAGCGGTCCTCGGTCACC
This sequence comes from Methylobacterium nonmethylotrophicum, assembly GCF_004745635.1. Taxonomy (GTDB): domain Bacteria; phylum Pseudomonadota; class Alphaproteobacteria; order Rhizobiales; family Beijerinckiaceae; genus Methylobacterium; species Methylobacterium nonmethylotrophicum. Next base: position 157,684 of record NZ_SRLB01000013.1, read on the forward strand.
GCCGAGCGCCGCCGCCACGGCGCCGAGCCGGGCCGGCCGCGGCGCGGCGGTGCCCGCCGGATCAAGGCTCCGCGCAAGCGTGATCTCCGCCGAGGTCAGGGTGCCGGTCTTGTCAGTGCAGAGAACTGTCATCTCGCCGAGATCGTGGATGGCGGCGAGGCGCTTCACGATGACCTTGCGGTGCGCCATCCTGAGGGCCCCCCGGGCGAGGGTCACGGTGGTGATCATCGGCAGCAATTCGGGGGTGAGGCCGACCGCCAGCGCCACGGCGAAGAGAAGGGATTCGATGACCGAACGCCCGAACGCCACCCTCACGACGAGGACGCCGAGGACCAGGACGAGGGTCAGGCGGGCGATCAGGAGGCCGAGGTCGCGCAAATCGCGCTGGAACGGCGACGGGCCTGCCTCCTCCGACAGCGACGCAACGGCTGCGCCAAACACCGTATCGCGGCCGGTGGCGGCCACGAGGGCGACCGCCTCGCCGCTCTGCACCACGGCGCCGCGAAACAGGGCGTTCGTGGCCTCGGCCGGGCTCGCCGACGCGACGAGGCCGGGGCGCTTCCCGACCGGGTAGGGCTCGCCGGTGAGCGCGGCCTCCGCCGCGGTCAAGCCGAAGCTCGCGAGCACCAGGGCGTCCGCCGGCACGATGTCGCCCGCCCGCACCCGGATCACGTCGCCGGGGACCAGGCCCTCGACGGGAACGACCCGGAAGGCGCCGTCGCGCCGGACCTCCGCCTTGAGCGCCACGCTCTGCCGCAGGGCTTCCGCCGCGCGCAGGGCCTGGCCCTCCTGGATCGTGTCGAGGCCGATCGAGAGCGCCAGGATCGCGATGATGACCGCCCCGCCGGCCCAGTCGCCGGTGAGGATCGTGACCAGGCCGGCGGCGATCAGGACGAGGGCGAGGGGCTCGCTCGACCGCCGCAGGACCGCCCGCGCGGCGCCGTCGACCCGGGCCTTCGCGTCGCGGTTCGGCCCGTGGCGCGCGAGGAGACGCTCCGCCTCCGAGGCGGTCAGGCCGTCCGGCCCGCAGCCGAGGCGCGCGCGCAGCACCTCCGGCGCAAGGGTCCAGAACACCGGCCCGTGCTCACGCAAGGAAGAGGGGCCGTGCGCTGCGGGAGAACGACACTCGGAGATGACCGGCGCCGTCTTCCGCTCTCGTCGTGGTGCTTGCAGGTCGTCCACCATCGCCGGCTCCCCCCGGCCTTCCGTGGCCGGCGCGGGCAGAGTGCAGAGGTCCCGGCTCCGCGCCTTGATCCGCCTCAAGGTGGGACGGGTCCTGCGGGGTCAATGCGCCATCAGCAGCGGGACCGGGCAGGCGCGCAGCATCTCCTGCGTCACCCCGCCGAGCACCGTCTCGCGCAGGAGCGAGTGGACGAAGGCGCCCATCACGATCATGTCGGCCTCCCTCTCCATCGCGTGGCGGCGCAGGGCACCGGCGACGTCCCCGTCCCGGGCCGGCAGGTCGGTGACGGTCACGGCGACGCCGTGATGCGCGAGGCCCGGCGCCAGTTCGGCCCCCGGGACCGCGTGCGACAGATCCTTCTCGCCCGTCACCACGACGATCTCGACGCTCTCGGCCTGGCGGAGGAACGGCAGAGCGTCGTGCAGGGCGCGGGCCGCCTGGGCGCTGCCGTCCCAGGCGACGAGGATGCGTTGCGTCGCGACCGTCCCGCAGCCCGGCGGGACGACGATCAGCGGGCGGCCGCTCTCGAACAGCAGGGTCTCGATCAGGCCGCGGTCGCCCGTCAGCATCCGCGGCTCGGCGTCGATCACCGCGAGGTCGTGCAGCCGGGCCTGGGCGGAGAAGCGCGCGAGCAAGCGGTCATAGGACAGGTGCTCGGCCTGCGCCGTACACAGGATGCCGGCGGCGGACGCATCGCCCCGGGCTCGTTCGGCCGCTTCCTCGGCCAGGTCCCGCAGCCGCCGGTTCTCGGCGGCGACGACCATGCCGACGAAGCGGCTGATCCAGGCATGCGGCAGGACCAGCCGGACCGAGACCGCCTGGACTGTCACCCGCGCATGCGCGCGTTCCGCCAGCGACAGGCCATAGGCGAGTGCGCTCGACGGGGTCTCGTCGCCCAGGCGCTCGGTCAGGGCGATCAGGATGGTGCGCAGGTTCTCGATCATGGCCGCCCCGCTCGTGTCCGACACGGGGGAGTCTGGCAGACGGGCCCACGGGCACGTTGCGGTGGATCAACGACGTACCGGCCGATCGGTCGTCGGACTGGGCCGGGCGCGGCCGATCGCGGCCGGATGAGGAAGGGGCCGGTGGGCGAACCGATGATGAGGGTCCGGACACCGTCGGGCCCGATCGAGCCCGGCGACGATGCGGGCCCGGCGGACCGCGAGACTTGTCGCGAGCCATGGCGCGAGATCGAGCGTCTGCCCCCCGGCGCGGTGGCGGCCGCCCTCGGCGTCGATGCGGTCTCCGGCTTGAGCCGGGACGAAGCGCGCGCCCGGGTTGGGCTCTGGGGCCCGAACGCGCTGCGGGTCCGGCCGCCAGTCCCGGCCTGGCGCCGCCTGCTGGCGCAGTTCGCCGACCCGCTGGTCCTGCTGCTCGTCGCCGCGGCGGCCATCTCGGCCGGGTTGTGGCTTCGGGAGGCGGTGGCGGACGGGCGGACCGACCTGCCCTACGAAGCCCTCGCCATTCTGGCGATCGTGGTTCTCAACGCCGCGATGGGCTTCATCCAGGAGGCGCGGGCCGAGCGGGCCGTCGCAGCCCTGCGGCGGATGTCGGCCGCGCGGGCGCGGGTCGTCCGTGACGGAATCCGCCGGGAGATCCCGGCGACGGAGCTGGTGCCGGGCGACGTGATCCGCATCGAGGAGGGCGATGCGATCCCCGCCGACGCGCGGCTGATCGAGGCGATCGCCGTGCAGGCCAGCGAGGCCGCCCTGACGGGCGAGAGCGTTCCGGTCCCGAAGGATGCCGCACCCCTCGCCGGCGACGCGAGCCTGGGCAGCCGGCGCAACACGGTGTTCAGCGGCACCGCGATCGTCAACGGGCGGGGCGTCGGCATCGTGACGGCGACCGGGATGCGCACCGAGCTCGGCCGCATCGCCGGGATGCTGGAGGAGACGCCGGAGGAGACCACGCCGCTCCAGGCCGCGCTCGCCCAGCTCGGCCGGCGCCTCGGCCTCGCGGTCCTGGTCGTCGCCGCCGCGCTGGCGGCGACCATCGTCCTCGTCGAGGAGATCCGCACCCTCCCGGCCCTGCTCGACACCCTGATCGTCGCGGTGGCGCTCGCCGTCGCGGCGGTGCCGGAGGGACTACCGGCGATCGTCACCGCGGCGCTGTCGCTGGGCGTGCTGCGCATGGCCCGCAGGCACGCGATCGTGCGACGGCTCGCCGCCGTGGAGACGCTGGGCTCGGCCGACGTGATCGCCTCCGACAAGACCGGCACGCTCACCCGGAACGCGATGACGGTCCGGGTCGTCGCGACGGCGAGCGGCCGCTGCCGGCTCGACGGCGCCCAGGCCGGTCGCGCCGACGACAAACGGCTGAGCGGCGAGGCGGAGGCGGCGCTCCTCGCGGGCGCCCTCGCCAACGACGCCGTCCTGCAGGAGCGCGACGGCGGCTGGGTCGTCCAGGGCGACCCGACCGAGGGCGCCCTGCTCCTCGCCGCCCGGAACGCCGATCTCGACGTCGGCCTCGGCCGCTTCGTCCGCCTCGGCGAGATCCCGTTCTCGTCCGAGCGCCGGCGGATGAGCGCCGTCTGCCGCGAGGCGGGCCGGGATGGGCTGCTCGTCGCCCTGAAGGGCGCACCCGACGTCGTGCTGGCGCGCTGCACGCATGAGCGCGTCGGCGATCAGGAACGCCCGCTCACGCCGGAGCGCCGCGAGGCGATCCTCGCGGCGAATGCGGGCCTCGCCGGGAGCGGCCTGCGGATGCTGGGCGTCGCCCACCGGCGGATGTCGGACGGGAGCTGCACCGCTCCGGGCGAGGGCGTCGAGCAGGATCTCGTCTTCCTCGGCCTGATCGGCATGCGCGATCCGCCCCGCCCGGAGGCCCGCGAGGCAGTGGCCCGCGCCGCGGCCGCCGGCATCCGGTCCGTCATGATCACGGGCGATCATCCGAACACCGCCGCGGCGGTCGCGGCCGAACTCGGCATCGCCTTCGATGGCGCCGTCCTCACGGGGTCCCGGATCGACGCGCTGGCGCCGGAGGAGCTGGAGGAGGCGGTGCGGCACGTCTCGGTCTATGCCCGCGTCACCCCCGCGCACAAGCTGCGGATCGTGCGGGCACTCCAGCGCAACCGCCTCGTCGTCGCGATGACCGGCGACGGCGTGAACGACGCGCCCGCCCTGAAGGCCGCGGAGATCGGCATCGCCATGGGCGTGACCGGCACGGACGTGTCCCGCGAGGCGGCCGACATCGTGCTCGCCGACGACAACTTCGCCACCATCGTGGCGGCGGTCGAGGAAGGGCGGGCGATCTTCGCCAACATCCGCAAGGTGCTGCGCTACCTGCTGTCGTCGAATCTCGGCGAGGTCATGGTGATGGCCCTCGGCATCGTTCTGGCCTCCGTGCTCGGATTGGCGCCGAGCCCCGGCGAGGTGATGCTGCCGTTGCTCGCGACACAGATCCTGTGGATCAACTTCGTCACCGACGGCGCGCCGGCGCTCGCCCTCGCGGTCGATCCGGCGGATCCGGCCGCGATGGCCCGGGCTCCGCGCCCGCGGGGCGAGGGCGTGCTGACCGGCACGATGGGGTGGAGCATCGCCTTCGTCGGCCTCGTGACCGCGTCCTGCAGCCTGTTCGTGCTCGACGCCTGCCTGCCCGGCGGGCTCGTCGAGGGCACCGGCAGTCCGGCCTACGCCCGGACGATGACCTTCACGACGCTTGTCCTGTGCCAGCTCTTCAACGTCCTCAACGCCCGCTCCGGGGAGGCGAGCGCGCTCGACGGCCCGTTCCGGAACCGCTGGCTCTGGGCCGCGATCGGCGTCTCGCTCCTGCTCCAGGCCGCCGTCGTGTACACGCCCATTCTTCAGCAAGGCTTCGCGACGGTGAGCCTGACGTCCGGCGACTGGCTGTTCTGTGCCGGCGTCGCGAGCATCGTGCTGGTTCTCGAGGAGTTGCGAAAAGCGGTCGTTCGCGCGAGGCGGGCCGCTGCTCCGGCAGCCTGAGCGAGGAGAAGGCGGCGGGCTGGCCGTCCTCCACCCTCGAGACGGCCCGCCAGTGATGCCAGCGGCCACGGCCGAGAAGCAAGGCCGCGAAAGACGGCCGAGAAAGCCGCCAAGACTAGGCCCCGCCGTTGCTGCCCGACATCACCGGGCCAGGACGCCGCCGCCGGCGCGGACCGCGTTGAGCGAGATCATCCGCGTCCAGGCCAGGGCCGGTATCCTCCGACCTCGACGCCGACCACCGAGCGGCAGCCGACGCCGGATGGAGCCATCCAATGCACCGATCCCACCCCGAAGCCCGCTGGCCTCCCCGGACGGACGAGATCCTGCTCGCCGCCGTTCAGCACGCGGCCGGCACTGCGCTGCTCGTCGCCGCGTCGGCCCTGATCATCGCCGGGAACGCCGCGGCGGCGGCCTCCGCCGTGCCGCCGGGGTTGATGATCCTCGTGCTCTCGGGGCACGGTGCGCCAGGACGCCGACGACGCCGGCAGCGCCGAGCCGGACGGCAGCGCCTTCACCCGCATCACCGTCTACCGCGTCATCATCACCGAGATCACCGAGTAGGGCCATGGACTGGAGCAAGGCATATCCGGCGCCGGCCACGCGCTTCGGCCTGTCACGCCTCGCCGCGGTGGCCGGAGTGGACGTGCGCACGGTCCAGCGGTGACCGCACATCGGCGCCCTGCCGGGTAGACGCGCCGGACGCGGGACGGTGCGGAGCTACGACGTGTGGGACGCTCTGCGGCTCCAGTGCCTCGCCGAGGTGGTGAAGCTGGCGATGCGCCTCACCGGCCCCGGCCTGCACCTGTCGAGCGCCCTGACCGGCATGGTGCTGTTCGAGGTGGCGCAGCGCGGGAGCATCGAGGCGTGCCGGCGACCTCCGGCTCTCCCCGGACGGCGAAGACTGGCGGATGCAGTGGGACCCGCGCGTGCTGGGCCCGGAGGGCTCGCACATCAGGATCAACCTGCGGGCCGTAGCCGAAAAAGTGTCCGATGCGGACGATCGATGGAAGCCGTGAGATCCTTAAGAATTTAGATCAATGCTGAAGGGCGTGCTCCGCGAGGGGCACGCGTATTTTTATGGCCTTATTCTGATATCAATATTTGTAATGAAATCTCGCATCGTTTTTCCTAGCTTCCCATGCCGTATTTAATGTATAATATAAATACAAATAGAAAACCTTAGCTTTTATTTTTTCTATGGCATTTCTTGTTATAGCTATAAATTCACTCCGAAGAGGCAGTTTGAGGATAAAATGCCTTGGATATCGTAACTCATCTACACAGTTCATATCATGAAATCTTTCAGGCAATTGTTGTAGCTTATCAACATGCTCGGTAGATTTTTCTAAGCACTTGTTATATATTTTTTCAATATTGTGAACGAATTTTTTATCTTTCAATTCTTGTTTGGTGATACCGCATGCAACGAGGTACGATTTAAGTATAAGCTCTAAGGAATGCGCAAAAATGTAATAGTTGGCATAAGGTTCATTTATTTTATCTCCGGATGTCAATCTCTCAAACGCAGCCAAATATTCTTTGCCCCTTTGCAATAATTTATAGGGAAAACGACCAAGTGGCTCATTTTTCTCAATTAATTCGTATTTAGAAAACAACGCACGCTCGTTGAATTGCATTCGGCCTTTGAAATCGCCCTCGACATCGCCTTCTGCTGTCCCAACCGTTTTGCATCCGTGTTGCACGGAGCAACCTACGCCCAACCGTAACCCATCGTAAAACAACGATCCGTGTTGCAGGCCAACGCAACACTTTTCGCCAGGGAAGAGAACACGAAAAAGCCCGCCAAGTCATTGCTCAAGCGGGCGAAACGGATGGTAGCGGAGGAGGGATTTGAACCCCCGACACAAGGATTATGATTCCTGAGCGCTATTTCGGACGGGGGTGCCCGGGGTGGTTTTCCACAGGGGGAACAGCCGCCCGGAAAAGCAAGCCGCGACAGGGCGTTGTGGAAGCTAACTGCCCTCAGCTTCCACGGCAACGTTCACCAAGCAGCCAAAAGCCGTCTTGCGGCCAGGGTTTACGCCGGCGAGAAAATCCCGTCCGAGACCCGTCCGAGTTCGCGCGGCGTTCCGAGTGGCCACAGGCATCGCCGAGCCCGACGTCAAGCTGGCCAAGAAGGGCCTCCCTGCCGGAAAAGCCGCCTACGACCTGAACGACGGCAAGACTGGCCTGGTGCTGCGCGTCGGGCGCCGCGCCGCTAAGTGGGCGTGGCGGACCGAGGTCGCCGGTCGGACCATCCGCCTGACGCTCGGGGACATCGACTTGCTCACGCTTACGCAGGCCCGAGCGCTCGCCGGAGAGGCGATGCACCAGGTCCGGGACGTGCGGAGCAAGGTCGACGACGATTGGGTCCGTGCCGAGCTCGTTCGGATGCGCGTCGTCCCTGCCCCTCCCCCGCCGGAGCCCAGGAAGGAGACGCTCAAGGAGCTCCTGGACAAGCTCGACCGGGACAAGCACTGGACCTTCGCCCAGGCCCGCGAGCGATACTTCGACGAGGTGAGAAGGACCAAGCGCGAGGACACCTGGAACGATTACCGCGCCATTCTTCACGCGCCCGAACTCGCGCGCTTCGACGATACGAAGGTCTTCCTGATCACCGTTGAGCGGCTCGCCGAGGTCATCGCCGAGACGCATAGGAGTGGGCGGGAGCGTCGGGCGGAAAAGCTGGCGGATTGCATTCGCCCGATGTGGACGTGGATGGCGAGCAGCGCGCAGAAGTTGAGCAGCGGCGTCACGCCGGGCGTGATGAAGGAACTCAAGACCCCGGAGCGCTCGCGCAAGGAGGCTGGGCAGGAGGACGTGGACGAGGATGGTGAACCGGGAAGCTACGTGCCGCCGGTCGCCGAGTTCGGGCGCATCCTGGCCATTTGCCGCGCCGGCGTCATGCACCCGGTCGTGGCGGCCGCCATCGAGCTCGCGATCCTGACGGTCCAACGTCGACGCACGATCGTGAATGCCAGACGCAGGGACTTCGTCGTCGAGGGCGATATGCTGGTCTGGAAGATTCCCCCTGCGCACCGGAAAACGGCCCTGAAGCGGGGGGATGTCCGGACGCATGACTTGCCCCTCAACGGCGCCGCCCGTGCCGTGGTCGAGCGCGTGCTGATGCGGAACGACGATTCGAAGTGGCTGTTTCCCGGCTTGCGCCCTCAGAAGGCAGGCGACATCGTCACGCACGTCAACGTTTCGGTGTTGAACCACAACACGAGGATCATGCCCGGCGTCGAGGCGAGTCCGCACGACTTCCGACGCGGGTACACGACGCACACCCAAGAGCTCCTCGACTTTACCCTTTTCGAGACGAAGTACGTCTTAGACCACAACGAAGGCATCGACACCCAGGATGTCACGGAAAGCGCCTACTCCCGCGCCCGACGCCTGCAGAAGAAGGCCGCATTCCTCGACCCGTGGATTGAACTCGTCGAGCAGGCCGCGGTCGCCGCGGCCCCCCTCCTTCCGCCGCCGGGGGCCATGCGCGCCGCCATGACCGAGGCCCGCAAGCCGAAGATGTCAAAGCCGAAGGCGAAACCGGGGATCGCCGAGGGCGACGAGCATGCCGCCTGACGCGCCCCTCTACCTTTCGCATGACGGCCCCGGCGCCGTCAGAGTCGTTGAGGTCACCATGCAGGTGATGATCGGATCGGACCGGAGCACGGTCGGCGCCTGTTCGATGGGAAAGGCGCGGCACGGCCCAAGATGGGTTATTGTCTCCCGGACCCTCTCGTCGCCTTCAGCCCCCTCCCCTCTCCTGGCAGGTATCCGGGCGCCGCACGCAGGACCGTGACCATGTCACGGCGGAACAGGATCATGGATCCTACGCAGTCCCTCGGAGGCATCAACCGAACCATCCGTATGATGACGAAGTCACACCTCGTTTCGTTCGGCTTCACGCCATTTGCTGACCTTAGACCAACACCGCTGGTATAGCGGCGCTTGGCCTGGAAGCGGGCATTGCAGGGAAAGAAGCACTTCAGCGAACCTCGTGCCCATATGCACGAGAGTGGCATTTGCATGTCACCTCCGATGTCTGCGCCAGAATGGCATCGCGCCGTCCTCGCAGCAGGATGATTGGCGGTCCGAGCATTCTTCTGCCGCGCATTGCCTCACGACCTCGTCGGCCCTCGACGCCGACAGCAATCCAGACGCCCGTCGGACGGGCCGCACAGACGCCAAGGCGAATTTTGCACCGTTTTACACGTGCCGGCGCCGTGAACCGCTACGGTACGCCTCGTTGGATGCGCGACGGACGGAGGTCGAACGGCATGATGCGGCGAACACGGGAGTTGGAGCGATCTTTATCGCAGGCCCTAAAGGCGGCAAAGCTCGATGCTTTCGAAAGTGAGATTGTGTGGCGCATCGTAACCGAAGCGATTAAGACTGAGAACGGCTGCGAATTTGAGCAGATCATGCGTACGCCAGTCAAATCATCGAGGCGGCGACTGCGCTCGCTCGTTCTTATCACACACGATCTCAATGGATGCATGTCCCAGCTCCGGCTCTCGGTGGAAGGCGACGGTGAAGCCGTTCTCGAATGGCAATGGCCAGCGAACGACCAGGTCCTCTGGTCCCATGACAAGGGCCGGCGCACTGTCACGGAGACTGCCGAGGCACGCGACCCATGCAGAAAGCCGGCATCCTTAGACTCGATCCTCCCGATTTGCTCCGGAGTAGCAATAAACGTCGCAGGCATTCCAATGATCATAGCCCCCGATAGCCCCAAAAATGCCGATGCGCTCACGATTGTCGTGCGCGAGCCGCCGGTGGATCAGTGTCGGGAACGCCGCGTTACGGGCGACCTCGCTTTTCACGACGACGCCGACCGGCGCAGCGGGCTCGCCGACGCCTTCACGGCCATTCTGATGCATGCCGAAGCTGTTCGACGTCGCTCTGCAACGGACGACGAAGAGGCGGCAGAGATCGCAAGATCGTCGGAGCAGATTATCTTTGCTGCGCGCCGAGCCTGGAACCTTCTAGAGAGCTGAAATAGGACAATCTCGTCGGAGCTGCCCGAGATAGAAATGGTCGGGAGCCGATCGCAGCACTGTCCCTTCGGATGATGCAGCACCGAGTCGCGTGGAGTCCGGCCGACCACGACTCCGGAGCGAGCCGTTGGCTGAGAACCCGAGCCCTGCGGAGCGGACGGCGCGGCTTTCGGGATGGGGGCATGTTCAGTGGCCCGCCATGACCCGGAAGGCCTGAGCTGCAGCGTAAAATTTCAGCCGGATGGAGTGAATGGCAAACCTCTGTATGATTTCCGGAACGCCCCCGGGCCCTTAGGTACTGGCTGAGATGCTGCGTTAGGCGATTTTTCCCCTAGGACCTGACGCGGCGAGGCGAATGCCATGACACAAGAAGCAACGATCGCGATCGTGGATGACGATGAGGGCGTCCGCCTGTCCATGGCGAGCCTCGTCCGCTCGCTCGGCTACCTCGTCCGCACTTACGCTTCCGGCTCGGACTTCCTCCGCGACGCACTGGATCAGGAGCCAGCGGTCATGATCTCCGACCTTCGGATGCCGGGCATGAATGGTGACGAGCTGCAAGCGCGATTGCTTGCGGACGGTCGGCGGTTCCCGATCATCTTCCTGACGGGCTATGCGACTGATGCCATCAAGCAGCGCGTACTGGATGCCGGCGCGACCTGCCTACTGAGCAAACCCGCCGATGGCGAGACCATCGTCCGCTGCATCGAACAGGCACTCGACCGCTCTCGCGTGATGCACCAAGCTATCGATGTTTCAACAAGGAATCCGCCTGAGATCGCCGTAGCCTGTGTGGACCTGACAACCCCGGCGAAGTGACGGGAAAGGGTTCCGACGCCGAAAGGTCAGGCCGGACGAGACGCCTCGATAGGCACGGCTTGCGGCGTTGCCTGCTCCAACTGTCAATCCTGGGGTGGCCGAGGGCTCAAGCGGTCGCAGCCGCCTCCGGGGGGACAGCCTCACCTCGTCAGGCACGGTCCGCCCCTCCGCGGACGACGATCGGGGCGGATGGCCTGAGGTCGCAGGCAAGGCCGGGACGCACTGCAGGACATGTTGTCGACGACATCCGGCCGTGTCTTTGGAGCTGGCGGAGATGTGTCACGACCGTCCTATGCGGGCGAGCACGCTCTCAAGAACCTCCGATATCACGTCGCCATTGAAGGGCTTCTCGAGGAAGGCCGCCGCTCCGCTCGCCACGGCGCGCTGACGCAGGACCTCGCTGTGGAACGCCGTGGTGATGATGATCGGGAAGGTTCTGCCTTCCGCCTGCAGTTGGTCTTGCAACTGAAGCCCTGTGATCCCTGGCATCTGCACATCCGTGATCAGGCAGTCGGGGGGCGCAGCCACCGGATCGCGAGCCAGGTCGGCCAGGAAATCCTCCGCGGAGGCATAGGGTCGAGCGGCGTAGCCGAGGGAACGGACGAGGCTCGCGGTGGCGACGCGCACGGCTTCGTCGTCGTCCACGATCGCGATGGTCGGCATGTCCAGCATCATTCGCCTTCGCAGATCGGGGCTCTTGAGCCTGTTGGCGGGAGGCCAGTGCACTTTCCGACGAAGCCGATACCGGATCGTCGAAGACAAAGCGGCAAGATCGAAGACCTAGAGCACCTCCCGGCTCCGCAGCTTCGGAGCGCGATCAATCCGGTGCGATCCCGAGCGCCTGCGCCATCCGGACGAGTTCGGCGAGGGATCGTGCCTCCATCTTCCGCATGACGTGGCCGCGGTGGATCTTGATCGTGATTTCACTCAGGTCGAGCAGGCCGGCGATCTGCTTGTTCATCAGGCCCGCCGTGACGTGAAGGAACACCTCGCGCTCGCGCGCGGTCAGCGTCTCGTAGGCTGTCCGCATCGCCTGCAGTCCTGTGTCGCGGCTGCGCCGCTCGGCATCACGGGCGAGCGCGGCCGTGACGGCATCCAGCATGTCCTGGTCGCGGAACGGCTTGGTCAGGAAGTCGACGGCACCGGCCTTCATCGCCCGCACCGACATCGGAATATCCCCGTGCCCTGTCATGAGGATGACCGGCAGATGGATGCCGAGGCCCGCAAGCTGCGCCTGGAAATCGAGGCCGCTCAGACCCGGCATGCGCACGTCCAGGACGAGACAGCCGGGACCGTCCGACCGCGGCGTGCTCAGGAACTCGGCTGCCGACGCGTAGGCAGTCGTGGCGAGGTCAACGGAGCGAAACAGGCCGGACAGGGCGTCGCGCAGGTCCGAATCGTCGTCAACGATGAAGACAGTGGCGGCGGGCCCGTCACGGCGGCTCATGGTGCGGCTCCTGCGGGCAGGAGGATGTGGAACGTCGCGCCCGTTCCCGTCCCCGTATCCGTGACCCAGAGCCGGCCGCCATGCGCCTCGATCGTCGAGCGGCAGATCGCCAGACCCATCCCCATTCCGTCCCCTTTCGTCGTGTAGAACGGCTGGAAGATCTGCTCCCGCATCTCCGGCGCGATGCCCTCCCCGGTATCGGTCACCTCGCAAGCCACCTGCCCATCCTCCTCCCGCAGCGTCCGCACAGTCAGAACCCGCGGACGTCCCCGGACGGCCGCCATCGCCTGGATCCCGTTGACCATCAGGTTGATGGCAACCTGCTGCAGCTGCAGCCGATCGCCGAGGACCTGCGGCAGACCGGGCGCGTGCTCGGTCCGCAAGCTCACGGCGTGCCGCACCAGTTCGCGCTCGATGAGCTGGGATGCCTCGCCGATCATCTCGGGCAGGTCGAGCCATTCCTGGCGCGGGGCGGCCTTCTTCAGGAAGCCGCGGATCCGCCCCACGATCTCGGATGCCCGACGTCCGTTCGTGATGACGCGGCCGAGGGCGTCCGTCGCCTCGCCCAGGTCCGGCGACGGGCGCTTCAGCCAGCGCAGGGCGGCCTCGCCGTTCGTCACGATGGCGGCCAGCGGCTGGTTGATCTCGTGCGCCATGGTCGCGGTCAGCTCGCCCATGGTCGAGACCCGGGCCGCGTGGGCGAGATCCGCCTGGACCGCCAGCAGCGCCGACTCGGCCTGCTTGCGCTCGGTGATGTCGAAGGCGTGGACCAGCACGAAGCCGAGATCGTCCGGATCGGCCGGGAAGCTGACGCCGAAGAGCACCGGAATGGTCTCACCGTCGTAGGTGCGCACCTGCGACTCGCTTTCGAAGGATCGCTCCCCGCGTGCCAGCGCCGCGAGGGCCTGCGGGAAGGTCTGGTCCGCTTCGGGCAGGCGCTCGTCGAGAGTGCCGAGCAGGGCCTCGCGGGAAGGGGCCCGCAGCATGCGCTGAGCCGCGCTGTTGGCGTCCACGATCCTGACCCGGTTGCGCATCCGCACGACGCAGCCCTCGCTCGCCATGCAATAGCCGGCGACGTCGCGCACGCCCTCGCGGTGCAACCGATCGAGGTCGGCCTTTACGCCCGACCAGTCCTGCTGGAGGATCGCCACGCGGGTGTTGTCGAAGATGGCGCGATAGCGCCGCTCGCTCGCGACCAGCTGCGAGTCGGTGCGCTTGCGCTCGGTGATGTCGGTGTTCGTCTCGAGCACCGCGAGCGGCGCGCCGGCGGCGGCGCGCTGGAGCACCCAGCGGCTCTCCACGGTGACCGTCTCGCCCGCGCGGGTCCGCTGGACGAGTTCGCCCTCCCAGCGGCCGGTCCGGTGCAGGGTGTCGAAGATCGCGGCGCGGTCGGCGGGGAAGGTCGACCGCAGCAGGTCGTGCGCGACGCAGCCGATGGCCTCGTCGGCAGGCCAGCCATAGAATTGCTCGGCGGCGCGGTTCCAGAAGGTGATCACGTCGCGGGTGTCGCGCACGAAAACAGCGTCGTGGGTGAGATCGAGGAGGCTTGCCTGCTCGGCCAGCACGGCCGCATCGGCCTTGTGGCGCAGGCCGAGCGCCGCCGTGATCCCGATGGCGGCGAGGCTGACGAAGCAGCGCAGCAGCGGCGCGCCGACCTCGTCCGTCCGGTGCGCGGCGAAATAGGCGGCGAGCGTGAGGGCGAGGCAGCCGGCGGTGGTCAGCACCACGCCCCTCCGGCTGAAGGTCCGCGCGGCGATCAGGACGACGACGACGTAGAGGACCGCCACCGCACCCTCGATGGGCGAGAACGCATCGAGGAGGAAGACACCGGCGGCGATCAGGATCGCAGCGGTGCGAGGCGCCAGCCGGTCGTAGCCTTGGGCCTCGACTCGGACCTCGGATTGGGCCTCAGGCGTCGCGCGCATCCGGCCCCTCGTGATCCGCTCCCGGCAGGCTGACGGTGAAGGCCGAGCCGCGTCCGACCACCGAGCGAACCCCGACCGGAATTGTCAGCGCCTGTGCGGTCTGGCGGACGATGTGGAGGCCGAGACCCAGGCCCGCCCCGTCGCGGCGCCCGGCACGATCGAAGGCCTCGAACAGGGTGGCAAGTTTCTCGGGGGCGATCCCAGCGCCGTCATCCAGCACGGTGACCTCGATCCGGGCGCCGCGGCGCCGGCAGCCGACCACCACCCGGCCGCCCGGCCGCGCATACTTGACGGCATTGCCGACGAGGTTGCGCAGGATCGTGGCGAGCATCGCCGGATCGGTCCAGGCGACCAGCCGCGTTGTCCGGACAGTCAGTTTCACGCCGCAGGTCTCGGCGTAGGCCCGCCACTCCGCCTGCAGCCCGGCGAGCATCGGACCGAGCGGGACCGGCTGGAGCCGGGGTGGTACGTCGGCCGTCTGCGACGAGCGGGCCAGGTCGTCGAGTTCGCGCCCGAGCCGCTGCAGCGCGTCGCTGGCGAGGTCGAGGCGGGCCGCCGCGCGAGGAGCGACTCCATCCCGGACGGCGCGGTCGATCGCCATCAGTGCCACCTGCAGCGGTTGCTTGAGGTCGTGGCCGGCGATAGCCAGAAGGCGGGACAGGGCCGTGCGCGCGGCCTCGGAGCGCGTCAGGGCATCGCTCCCCGCCGCTCCTCCCGGGAACGCCATCGTCGTGTGCATCCGCCCCTCCCTGGCCCATTCCACCGGGTGCCGTCCGGCTCCACCCGGCCCGATCCGGCGAGCTGGACGATGCCCCACGCCCCTCTCGGACGGAATTATACGGAGGTTTCATTCGGGCCGTACGCCGGAAGTCAGTTGTCCTGAAAGCATGTCACGCATTCGATCGGGAACGATGCGGTCGTCGAACGATGTAGGCGGCCCGTCCCTGGTGCCGGTCGAACCGATCCTCGCCTCCCCTCACCTAGCTCTGCCGGCATAGC
Organism: Methylobacterium nonmethylotrophicum; assembly: GCF_004745635.1. Lineage (GTDB taxonomy): Bacteria > Pseudomonadota > Alphaproteobacteria > Rhizobiales > Beijerinckiaceae > Methylobacterium > Methylobacterium nonmethylotrophicum. Next base: position 173,001 of record NZ_SRLB01000013.1, read on the forward strand.
ACGGCCTCGAGGATGAGCGCCGCTGCCTCAACCTGGATCATCCCCCGCTTCACCGGTGTCGCGGGGTCTCCTAAGCGGCGTCATGGAAGGCTTCCCTGCGGAGCACGCCTAGTCGATCCGTCGACGGGGACGGGGCGCGTTCGCACGCGCCATCATCCGGCAGCGACCCGGCTTGCCCATACCTGAGTATAATTGCCCCATATCAACAGACATCGTCGCCATGCCTTGATATGGATATCCAAGCGCGCATCGGATCTTCATCTTACCCGTGACGCCGCCGAGGCGGCTCTCGCAAAGATGAGGCTGGTCATGAACGCCCGATACATCCTGCCCGTCGTGTTTCTCACCCTCACGACGAACCTGGCCGCGGCGCAGGGCGCTAAGAATGCCTACGAATACGCTGGGACGCATGCCGGCGGCCCGGCCGACGCGCTCATCCCGGACGGAACGCCGGCGCCGATCGTCCCGGTCGTCCGGAATCCGGCCTACCGCTACTCCGGCAGCCATGCCGGTGGCCCGGCCGACGCGCTGATCCCGGATGGTACCCCCGCACCGCTCGTGCCCGTCGTGAAGAGCCCCGCCTACCGCTACTCCGGCAGCCATGCCGGCGGCCCGGCGGACGCCCTCATCCCGGAGTGAAGCCGGATCCCCGGCAGGCGGTCGGACGGATCGGGGACGACCTTCTCCCCCGCTCCGTCCGGCCGCGCATGGTCTCGCGGAGGCGACCGCCGATGTCCCGCTGGTTGACGATCATCCTGAGCGGCGCAGGACTCGCCGCAATCGGCTCCGCTGCTTATCTCGGCACCAGGCCGGCGCCGAGCCGGGGGCCGTCGACCTCAGGTCCGGTCCCGGTCGTTACGGCTCGCGTGGCGCAAGGAGACGTGCCGCTGATCCTGACCGGCATCGGCACGGTCCAGGCCTTCAACGAGGCCGTCATCCGTAGCCAGGTCACCGGCATCCTGGAGAGCGTCGACTTCACGGAGGGGCAGTCGGTGCGGCGCGGTGACGTGCTGGCGCGGATCGACCCGCGCCTCTACCAGGCACGGGTCGATCAGGCCCAGGCCCAGCTCGCCCGCGATCAGGCGCTGCTGGCCAACCAGGAGACGAACCTGCACCGCGACGAGCCGCTGCTCCAGCGCGGCTTTGCCACCGACGAGCGGGTCACGGGGGAGCGGGCCGGGATCGCGCAGACGCAAGGCACGCTTGCGGCCGACCAGGCCGCCATCGCCGAGGCCCGGACCCAGCTCGACTTCGCAACGTTGCGCGCGCCCTTCGACGGCGTCACGGGCCTGCGGCTGGTCGATCAGGGCAACGTCATCCGCCCGACCGATCCGACGGGGATCGTGACGCTCACGCAGGTCCAGCCGATCAGCGTCGTGTTCACCCTGCCGGCCGCGGATATCCCACAGGTGCAGGAGGCGCTGGGGCGCGGACCTGTGCCGACGACCGTCGACGACCAGTCTGGAACGCACCGGCTCGACACCGGCACCCTGATCCTCGTCAACAACCGGGCCGACGCGAAGTCTGGTACGGTGCAGCTCAAGGCGACCTTTCCGAATGTGCAGCGCCGGCTCTGGCCGGGCACCTTCGTCACCGTTCGGGTGACGACCTCGACCGTCCGCGACGCGCTCACCGTCCCGACCGACGCGCTGCAGCAGAACGACCAGGGTTCGTTCGTCTTCGTCGTCGGCGCGGACCGGAGGGTCTCGATGCGTCCGGTGCGGATCGCCCAGCGCGTCCGGGGTACGGCCCTGATCGCGTCGGGCCTGAGCGCGGGCGAGACGGTGGTGGTTCAGGGCCAGTACCGGCTCACCCCCGGCACGGAGGTCGTGGACGCACCGGCCGCCGAGGTTCCCGACACGACGACGGCGAGCGCGGGAATGCTGCCATGAACCTTTCGGCCCCCTTCATCGGCCGGCCGGTCGCCACCGCGCTTCTGATGCTGGCGGTGGTGGTGCTCGGCGCGATCAGCTACCGGCTCCTGCCCGTCGCGGCCTTGCCCGACATCGACACGCCGACCATCCAGGTCACCGCTCAGCTCCCGGGCGCCGACCCGGCCACCGTCGCGGCCTCGGTCACCACCGAGCTCGAGCGCCAGTTCGGCCAGATCCCGGGCCTCGCCCAGATGACCTCGAGCAGCGGCACCGGATTCGCCGCCCTCACCCTGCAGTTCGACCGCAGCCGCACCGTGGACTCGGCCGCGGGCGACGTGCAGGCGGCGATCAACGCCACGCAGGGCCAGCTTCCCGCCGCCCTCCTCGACCCGCCCACCTACCGCAAGACCAACCCGGCCGACACGCCGGTCCTGCTCATCGCCCTCACCTCGGACGTGCTGCCGATCATGACGGTGAGCGACTACGCGAACTCGATCCTGGCGCAGAAGATCTCGCAGGTCCTGGGCGTCGGCTTCGTCGGCATCGGCGGGCTGCAGGGCCCGGCCCTGCGTATCCAGGTGAACCCGGCACAGCTCGCCGCCGAGAACCTCGACCTCGAGACGGTGCGCAGCGCGCTCGGCAATCTCACGGTGCTGCAGCCGAAGGGGCAGCTCTACGGGCGCGAGCAGGCGGTCGCCCTGCAGACCAACGACCAGCTCACGACCGTGCAGGGTTTCGAGGACGCCATCATCGCCTACCGCGACGGCGCGCCGATCCGCGTGCGCGACATCGGCCGCGTGGTGAAGGCCCCGCAGGACACCACGCTCGCCGGGTGGCTGAACGACAAGCCGGCCGTGCTGCTCGCCGTCCAGCGCCAGCCAGGCGCGAACGTGACCGCCACGGTGGCGGCGATCCGCGCCGCCCTGCCGCGGCTGCAGGCCTCGCTCCCGCCGGGCATCCGCGTCGAGATCGTCTCGGATCGCACCCAGACCATTCAGGCCAGCCTCGCGGACGTCAAATTCACGCTGCTCCTCACCATCGCGCTCGTGGTCGGCGTCATCGCGCTGTTCCTGCGCCGGCTGTGGGCAACGGTCATACCCGGCATCGCCGTGCCGATCTCCCTCGTCGGCACCTTCGCGGCGATGGTCGGGCTCGGCTACAGTCTCGACAACCTGTCCCTGATGGCGCTCACCATCGCGATCGGCTTCGTGGTCGACGATGCAATCGTGATGGTCGAGACCATCGTCCGCCACGTCGAGGACGGCGCCACGCCGATGCAGGCGGCCATCGATGGCGCGGGCGAGATCGGCTTCACGATCCTGTCGATTTCGCTCTCGCTGATCGCGGTCTTCATCCCGCTCTTCCTGATGGGCGGCGTGGTCGGTCTGCTCTTCCGCGAGTTCGCCGTGACGGTGGCGGCGTCGATCCTCGTCTCGGTCGTGGTCTCGCTGACCCTCACCCCGATGCTCTGCGGGCGGCTCCTCCCTGCCGGCGAGGCCAGCCCGGGCCGTGCGTCCCGCCTCCTCGAGACCGGGCTCGCCGCCCTCACCGAGGCCTACGGCCGGGCCCTGCGCGTCGTGCTGCGCCATCGCCCCCTCGCGCTCGCCAGCTTCCTCGCCACGGTGGCGGCCACCGGATACCTGTTCTGGGTCATCCCCAAGGGCTTCTTCCCGCAGCAGGATACCGGGCTGATCATCGGCATCAGCGAGGCCGCCCAGGATGTCTCGCCCGAGGGCATGCGCCAGCGCCAGGCGGCGATCCTGGCGATTGCCGGCCGCGATCCGGCAGTGGCCTCGGCGATCGGCTATATCGGCCCGGGCGGTCCCACCGTGACGGAGAACGACGGGCGCGTCTTCCTGACCCTGAAGCCGAAGTCGGAGAGGGACGTGACCGCCGACCAGGTGATCGCCCGCCTCTCGGACGCGCTCCGGCAGGTGCAGGGCATCACGCTCTACATGCAGGCGGCCCAGGACATCACCATCGGCAGCCGCCTCGCGAAGACGCAGTACCAGTACACGCTCACCGACGTGAACCTCGATGAGCTCAACTCCTACGCGCCGAAGCTGCTGGCGGCTTTACGGAGGCTGCCCGAGCTCAGCTCGGTGGCGAGCGACCAGCAATCGACCGCCCGCACCCTCACCGTCGAGATCGACCGCACTGCCGCCTCCCGCCTCGGGATCGACCCTGCGCGTGTCGACGCGACGCTGTACGACGCCTTCGGCCAGCGCCACGTGGCGCGAATCTACACGGCCCTCAACCAGTATTACGCGATCCTCGAGGTCGATCCGCGCGACCAGCTCGGCCCGGCAGCGCTCGACCGGATCTACGTCCGCTCGCAGAGCGGCACTGCCGTGCCGATCAGGCAGATCGCACGGCTCGTCCCCGGGGTCGGCCCCGCCGTCGTGAACCACCAGGGTCAGTTCCCGTCGGTGACCCTGAGCTTCAATCTTGCGCCCGGAGCGACGATCGGCGCGGCGGTGGCAGCCGTCGAGACCGCGACGGCGGCGCTGCACCTGCCGCACGCAATCGCCACGAGCTTCCAGGGCAACGCCCAGGCATTCCAGACCTCGCTCGCGAGCACGCCGCCGCTGATCCTCGCGGCCCTGTTCGCGGTCTACGTGATCCTCGGCATGCTCTACGAGAGCACGATCCACCCGCTCACCATCCTGTCGACCCTGCCCTCGGCCGGTCTCGGGGCGCTCGCCACCCTGATGCTGGTCGGTCGGCCCCTCGACCTGATCGGGATCATCGGGATCATCCTCTTGATCGGGATCGTGAAGAAGAACGGCATCATGCTGGTCGACGTGGCGATCGCGGCCGAGCGGCATGAGCATGCCTCGCCCGAGGAGGCGATCACCCGTGCCTGCCTCATGCGCTTCCGGCCGATCCTGATGACGACGCTCTGCGCCATGCTCGGGGCCGTGCCGCTGATGCTCGGTACCGGCACGGGGTCCGAGATCCGCCAGCCGCTCGGCTACGCGATCGTCGGGGGCCTCCTCGTCTCGCAGGTGCTCACCCTGTTCACGACGCCGGTCGTCTACCTCTTCATGGCGCGCCTCAGCGCTGCCCTCTCGTCACCCCGCGGAGCGTCGGGAGACCGGCCGCAACGCCCGTCCGGCGCCGGGGCGCCGCTGTCCGTCGCCGAGACGATCGCGGGCCGAGCGGATTGATCTCACCCGACCGCCTGATGGCGTCGACCCCGTGAGCACGGGTGGCGGAGCACGAGCAGCCAACCTCCGTGGCTGCATCGACGGGCCGCCGAGCGGCAGGCCGGCCCGGTTCGCCCGATGGTGCCACCGTCGTCCGCAACGGTCGACGCCGCGGCGGCCGCCCGGTTTCACAGCCTTGGCCCCAGCCCTCATCGTCCCGGCTTCGTCGCGTGGTGGTCTCGTCCGATGCTCGCAACAAGGCGTCGCCAAGAATGGGAGCCGACCGGACATCGAAACCTTCAATGGCGCCAGTCATACGTGAGTATAAATCAGGCACACTATAAGGAATATCGATCCAGTCCTACCTTGCTCGAGAGCTTTCACCACAGGAGCAGGTCATGACCAAGCGCGTTGCGAAAGTCATCGTCGACACCCTTCAGGCCGCCGGAGTACGGCGTTGCTACGGCATCGTCGGCGACACCCTCAATCTCGTCGTCCATGCCATCGACGAGAGCGAGATCGAATGGGTGCACATGCGCCACGAGGAAGCGGGTGCGTTCGCGGCGCAGGGCGAAGCCATGGTGACGGGCAAGCTGACCGCGGTCGCCGGCAGTTGCGGACCCGGCAGCCTGCACTTCATCAACGGCCTCGCGGAGGCGCAGCGCAACCGGGCCCCGGTCATCCTGATCGCCAGCCAGATCACGCGCGACGAACTCGGCTTCGAGTTTCCCCAGGAGGTCGACTTCAAGGCCGTCTATTCCAGCCTCAGCGTCTATTGCGACATGATCCTGACGCCCGAGCAGGCGCAACGAAAGACGGTCGCCGCATGTCAGGCCGCCCTGGCGCTCCGCGGCGTGGCCGTCCTCATCGTCCCCGTCGACATCTCCCATGCCGTCGTGAAGGACGACCTGACCTTTGCCGTGCATCACCACGTTCCCATGGTTCGGCCGGCCGATGCCGCTCTTCGGGAGGCGGCCGACATCATCAATGCCGGCGAGCGGGTGACCATCTACGGCGGTGCGGGATGCCGAGGCGCCCATGCGGAGATCCTGGCTGTCGCCGAACGTCTCAAGGCACCGGTCGCCCGCACCAGTCGCGGCAAGGACGCACTGGAATACGACAATCCCTACGACGTGGGAATGACGGGACTGATCGGAAACACGGCCGGCTACCATGCGGTTCGCGACTGCGACACGCTGCTGATGCTGGGAGCGGACTTCGCCTGGCGCCAATTCTACCCCGATCACGCCAAGATCATCCAGATCGACATCGACCCGACCCACTTGGGCCGGCGCCATCCGATCGCGATGGGCATGGTCGGCGACATCAAGTCGACGATGGACGCGCTGCTGCCGATGCTGGAGGCGAAGAGCGATACCACCTTCCTCGATCATCACGTCGCTCTCAACAAGCGGACGCACGAGAAGGAGTTGACCAAGCCGGCGACGTCCCATCGCGAGACGATCTCCGGGATCCATCTCACCGAACTGATCGATCGTCACGCGGCAGCCGACGCCGCGTTCGTCGGCGACGACGGCACGGCCGTCGTCTGGGCGCACCGCTACATCACCGCTACGCCGCACCGACGGATCTTCGGCAGCCTGCGTCACGGCACCATGGCGGCCGCGATGCCGACCGCCTTGGGCATCCAGAAGTGTCAGCCGAACCGCCAGGTCATCTCGCTCTCCGGCGATGGCGGCCTCAGCATGCTGCTCGGCGATCTCATGACCGCCGTGCAGGAGAAGCTTCCGATCAAGGTCGCCGTCTTCAACAACAGCAAGCTCGCCTTCATCGACATCGAGCAGAAATCCGAAGGACTCATCCCGCTCTACACGCACCTGCTCAACCCGGATTTCGGCAGGGTCGCCGAGGCCATGGGCCTGTGGGGAAGGCGGGTCACGCACAAGCGCGACATCGAGGAGGCGGTCGTCGACTGGCTCCAGCAGCCCGGCCCCGCCGTCCTGGACGTGGTGGTAGAGAACGAGACCCTCGTCATGCCGCCTGCCGTCGAGTTGAAGGCCGCCTACGGCATGGCGCTGTATTCGGCGCGCGCCGTGCTGCACGGCCATGCGCACGACCTGATAGAGATGACGCGGCAGAATATCTGACATCTTCTACCTGCAACTTCGCTGAGAGCGGGCCAGTTCTTGTTCCGCTCTTACGACCCGACCGGCATGCCGGTTCTCTCGACGCTTCGGCCGCACGGGCCGGCTGTCCTCCACCTGCCAACGAGACCCGTTGCTTAACCGCGACGGGAAACCCGAGCGATTGCCATGAGCCTGCTGACCGACCTGACTGGAGCGCCGCCCGGAACGACAACGCGCGCTCTCATCTTGCGCCTCTCCGCCATCGGGGCGGTGCTCGCCGGGACCGCTGGGGCCTTCGCCTATGCGGGCGGCTGGCTCTCGCCGGGCGCGCTGACGCCGTCCCGGGTGATCAACCGCTTCGAAGACGTGAATGGCCGGCATCCGGGCTTCCGGCGCAACCACGCCAAGGGGATGTGCGTCGCCGGCACCTTCGCGGCGAGCGGTGCGGGCGCGCGGGTCTCGAGAGCGGGCGTTTTCGTGCAGGGGCGAGTGACGCCGGTCGAGGGCCGCGTGGCGCTGGCGGGCGGGCAGCCCTATGCGGCCGACGCCGAGACCACCGTGCGCAGCCTCGCCCTGCGCTTCCGGCTGCCGGACGGCGAGGAGTGGCGCACGGGCATGAACGACATCCCGGTCTTCCCCGTCCGCACGCCCGAGGCCTTCGCCGAGCAGCTCCTCGCCGCCAAGCCCGATCCGGCGACCGGCAGGCCCGAGCCTGAGCGGCTGCGCGCCTTCTACGCGGCCCATCCGGAGAGCGCCGCGGCGGCGGCCCTGATCAGGGCGCGCACGGTCACGGCGGGCTTTGCCGACGGCACGTACCGGAGCCTGAACGCCTTCCGGTTCGTGGCGGCCGACGGCCGCGCCACGCCGGTGCGCTTCGCTTACCTGCCCGAGCGCGATGCCGCGCCGGCGACGGACGCGCGAAGTCCCGGCGCTGACAGGAACTTCCTGTTCGACGACCTGGCGGCCGCCCTGCGGCGGGAGCCACTGCGCTGGCGCCTCGTGGTGACGCTCGGCCAGCCGGGCGATCCGACCGACGACGCGACGACACCCTGGCCTGTGGACCGCGAGACGATCGACGCCGGAACGCTGACGCTCACCGGCGCGACGCCCGAGGCACCGGGCAATTGCCGGGACATCAACTTCGACCCGCTCGTCCTGCCGGACGGCATCGCACCGTCCGACGATCCCCTGCTGAGCGCCCGCTCGGCCGCCTATTCCCAGTCCTTCACCCGCCGCGCCGGCGAGGCGACACTGCCCTCCGCCGTCACCCGCACGCCGAACCACGGAGCCGCCCTGTGACGAGCCCTTCCCGGACGAGCCTTGCCCGCTTCACCCTGCCGGCGCGCCTGCTCCACTGGGGCATGGCCGCCCTGATCCTCGCCATGCTGCTGATCGGCGCCGCGATGGTGACGTCGCTCGGCAACTATCACGTGCTGGTCTCGCTGCACCGGCCCGTCGGGCTCCTGATCCTGGTGCTCGCGCTGCTGCGGCTCGCCTATCGTCAGCGCCACGCGCCGCCGCCCCTACCCGCGGACCTGCCACTCTGGCAGCGGCGCGCCGCGCACGCCTCGCACGTCGCTCTCTACGGGCTGATGCTCGCCCTGCCGCTTATCGGCTGGGCCATGCTCTCGGCGGCGCGCTACCCCGTGGCGCTCGTCGGCCCATTGGTGCTGCCACCGATCCTGCCGGGCAGCCCGACGCTCTATGCGGACCTGCGCGCCATCCACACCGTGCTTGCCTACATGCTGTTCGGGGTCATCCTGGCCCATCTCGGGGCAGCCCTGCTGCACGGGCTGATCCGCCGGGACGGGGTGTTCGCCAGCATGGCGCTATGGAAGCCGCGGGCCTGAAGGCTCGGGGCCCAGCGCCTCGCCGCGGCGGGGGCATCGGGCGTTCAGCCCCCTCATCCGGCCGTCGGCACGATGCGAACCGGAATCGCCTTCGAGGACGGCGTCCCGCTCTGCGGGTCGCGGGCGTAGAGCGGCACGAGCGGGTTCGTCTCCGGGTAGTAGGCGCCACAGCAGCCCTCTGGGATGCGATAGGGCACAACCTTAAATCCCTCCACCCGGCGCGCCACGCCGTCCTGCGACACCGTCTCCAAGGCGACGAGAGCGCCGATGCCGAGCCCGCGCCGCTTCATCTCCTCGGGGCTGAGGAACACCACCATGCGCTGGTTGAACACGCCGCGATAGCGATCGGAGAGCGAGTAGAGCGTGGTGTTGTACTGGTCGTGGCTGCGCAGGGTGGTGAGCTGCAGCACCCCCTCCTCGTCCACTGGCGGGTCCTCGCCGAGCCCCGGATAGGCAGAGAACTGCGCTCTCCCGCTCGGCGTCGCCCAGATGCGCTCGCGCGCCAGCGAGGTCAGGTGGAAACCGCCGGGCTCGCGGATCCGGGCGTTGTAGCCCTGGAAGATCGGAAGCACCCGCTCGATCGCTTCGCGGATGCGGTCGTAATCCGCGACCAGCTCCTCCCAAGGGATGGCGGGCGTGTCGCCCAGGGTGGCCCGGGCGAGCCCCGCGATGATTGCCGGCTCGCTCAGGAGATCGGGGGAGGCCGGGACGTTGCGGCCCGCGGAGGCGTGCACCATCGACATCGAATCCTCGACCGTGATCGCCTGCGGGCCGGTCTGCCGCTCGTCGATCTCCGAGCGGGCGAGACACGGCAGGATGAAGGCCTCGCGCCCATGCACGAGGTGGCCGCGGTTGAGCTTCGTCGAGATCTGCACGGTGAGGGCGAGGTTTCGCATTGCCGCCTGGGTCACGGGCGTGTCGGGGGCGGCCGCCGCGAAGTTGCCGCCGAGCCCGATGAACACCCGGGCCTGCCCGGCGATCATCGCCTCGATCGCCCGCACCACGTCGTGGCCGTGGGCCCGCGGCGGCGAGAAGCCGAAGACCTCCTCGAGCCTGTCGAGGAAGGCCGGCGCCGGCTTCTCGGTGATGCCGACGGTGCGGTCGCCCTGGACGTTCGAGTGACCGCGCACCGGGCAGACCCCGGCGCCGGGCCGGCCGACATTGCCGCGCAGGAGCGCGAGGTCGGTAAGGAGCCGGACGTTCTCGGTGCCGCGGCGATGCTGGGTCAGGCCCATGCCGTAGATCAGGATCGCGGCCTTGGCCTCGCGGTAGACCTTTGCCGCCGCCTCGATCTCCGACTTGGGCAGGCCGGCCGCATGCTCGATCGCCTCCCAGGGGGTGGCGCGGATATCGGCTGCCATCGCCTCGAAGCCCGTCGTGTGGCCGCGGATGAAATCCCAGTCGAGAACCGGCGCGAGATCCGCCGCCCGCGCCGCGTCGTCGGCCTCCAGGCAGCTCTTGATCATTCCTTTCAGCACCGCGGCGTCGCCGCCGACCCGGACCTGGAGGTAGAGGGAGGAGATCGGGGTTGACGAGAGCGTTCCCATCTCGAGCGGGTTCTGGGGCGACTGGAAGCGCTCCAGCGCCCGCTCGCGCAAGGGGTTGATGCTGACGATCGCCGCGCCCCGTCGGGCCGCCGCCCGCAAGGGGGTCAGCATCCGGGGAGAGTTGGTGCCGGGATTCTGGCCGAAGATGAAGATCGCGTCCGCGTGGTCGAAATCCTCCAGCAGCACCGTCGCCTTGCCGACGCCGAGGCTCTGCGGCAGGCCGACGCTCGTCGCCTCGTGGCACATGTTCGAGCAATCGGGGAAGTTGTTGGTGCCGTAGGCGCGGGCGAAGAGCTGGTAGAGGAAGGCGGCCTCGTTCGAGGCCCGGCCCGAGGTGTAGAACTCGACCCGGTTCGGGTCGTCCTGCGCCCGCAGGATCGCGGCGATGCGCCGGAACGCCTCCTCCCACGAGACCGGGACGTAGCGGTCGGTCGCGGGGTCGTAGGCCATCGGGTGGGTGAGCCGGCCCAGCATCTCGAGGTCGTAGTCGCTCCAGCCGGCGAGCTCCGAGACGGTGTGGGCGGCGAGAACCTCCGGCGAGCAGCGCTTCCCGGTCGCCTCCCAGGCCACCGCCTTGGCGCCGTTCTCGCAGAACTCGAAGGCGCTGGTGTGGTCCGGGTCGGGCCAGGCGCAGCCGGGGCAGTCGAAGCCCGTCGGCTGGTTCATGTGGAGCAGAGTGGCCCCGCCGCGGGCGAGGATGCCCTGCCCGGCGAGCGCCTTGGCGGTGGCAGCGAGCGCGCCCCAGCCGCCGGCCGGCTGGGCGTAGGGGTGGATGCGGGGCTTGCCCGTCGGACGCTTGGCCATCGTCGGTCTCCTCGGCACGATGTCTCTGCGGGGGGATCAGGCCGGCACCAGGCCGGGCCGGTCCTTGCTCATGCGGGCGAGCACGGAGGGGTCGATGTTGAGGTGCTGGGCCACCAGCTCCGGCGGCGTGTGCGTCAGCCAGTCGGACAGGCTGATCTCCTGGTACTCCGCAGTCTTGAATACCGCGAGAAAGATCAGATCGGTCGTGCCCGTGTTCTTGACGTAGTGGCCGTTGCTCTTCTTGACGTAACCGAGGTCGCCAGCACGGAAATCCGCGGTCTGCGCCCGCGGGCCGGCGCCGAAGACGGTCATGCGGCCCTCACCTTGGACGTAGTACTGCCACTCGTCGGCGTTCGGGTGCCAGTGCATCTCGCGCATCGCGCCCGGCTTGATGACCTCGATCGCCGCCGCGATGGTCTTCGACGCCTTGAAGGTCCGGCTGTCGGCCATCTGCAGCCGCCCGGATCGGTTCTCCCGGACCGGCACCGTACGGTCGAGCGAGAAGGTGACGGGCTCGGGCGGGCTGCCGGCCGAGGCGACCTGCGCCTGATCGGCGGCGAGCGGGCCTGGCTCGCGGCCCTGGAAGATCCACAGGTCGTCGAGCGGGATCGACCGGAACGCCTCGACCGGCAGCCCGAAATTGAGCGCCAGGTCCTCCGGCGGCGTATGGGCGAGCCAGTCGGTGACGAGCAGCGTGCCGAACTCGGACTGGCTGCCGTCGTCGAATACGATCAGGAACTCGCAGCCCTCGGGCCCGAGGCCCTGGAGTGAGTGCGGCATGCCGGCCGGGAAGTACCAGAGGTCGCCCTTGGCCACGTCCTGGACCGAGGCGTGGCCCTCCGCGTCGAGATAGGTGATGCGGCAGCGCCCGGCGGTCATATAGGCCCACTCGGCCGCGAGGTGCCAGTGCATTTCCCGGATGCCGCCGGCGGAGAGCCGCATGTTGACGCCCGACACCGCGGTCGAGATCGGGAAATCAGCCTGCGTGACCTGCCGCGCCCAGCCGCCGGACTGGATCCGCCGGTGCGCCGTGTTGAAGGACGACCAGAAGGTCTGCATGTCGCCGACATCGGTGGCGGGTGGTTTCTGGGCCGAGGGGAATTGCTTGGCGAGGGCCGGGCTCTGCGGTCCGGGATCGGCGAGCGCGCCCGGGCCCGCGTTGACGGCGCCCTGGGGTGGACGGTCGGGATTGCCGAACTCGGCGGCGCGGGCCGAGGTCGCGGCCGCGAGGCCGCCGGTGGCGGCCATCGCGAGCATGCCGCGGCGGGACAGGACATTCATGGATCGGTTCTCCGGAGGGGTCGGTCCCGCAACGCCGCGAAGCGGCAGGGATCGGCGCGTGGACGGGAGGCGGGACGGTCGGCCGACCCGCCGCGACGGGGCTCAGCGCTGGTTCGCGTGGTCGGTCAGGATTCGGAGATCGGTGACGGAATAGGCCATCCCGAATCGGTACCCGCGACCGACGCGCCGGGGCGCGAGGCGGTACATGTCCTCGCCCCGGACCTCGGGGATCCGCAGCTCGGCCTCGCCGGCCCAGATGTCCACGATCCTGAGGTCGTCGGTGAGCGAGAGCGTGAGCTCGTCGACGGCGGGAGTGCCCTGACGGTCGGCCGCGAGCTGCGGGAAGTAGCGCCGCATCGTCGTCGGGCGGCTGAAGACCGTCCTCGGATCGGCGACCGTCTCCTCGAGCTGGAGACGCGCCGTGGCAAGACGCTCCCCGTGCGCGGACAGGCTCGCCCCGAAGCGGCTTCCCGCCGCCAGCGGGGCCGCCGCCGGGCTCGGCGCGGAGAAGCTGCGGGTCTGGAAGACGCTGCCGAGCTTCTTCGGGTAGCCTTGCGCCCAGCCGCGCGCCATGGCGGCATCGTTGTCGACGAAGATGTAGGGACAGTAGTTTACCGGCCGGCCGTCATGCACGGCCTCGACCAGGACGAAGGCCTCGCGATACTGGTAGCGCGCCGGGTCCGTCAGTTCGTCGTTCGAGCCGGTGAACTGCCAGTCGAGGAACCAGAAGAAGGCGCGCCCCTGCGATCCCTCGTCAGGGGCGAGGCCGGGCGGCAGCAGGGCGGCGACCGCGTCCGGGTCCGTCCAGTACTCGATCGCGATGCAGTCGCTCGAATAATGCCACGGCGGCGGGCTCGCCAGCGCGGACTCACCCTGAGGCGTGAGGGGTACGGAGAATCCCTTGAGCATCGACGTCCATCCCTGAGCGAGTGTTGAACGGTCCCGGATCGTCGCGTCGCCGGCGTGCGGAGATCGGCTGACGCAAGACCTTCTTGCGTCAGCATCCGGACATCGGGGCGGCGAAAGCAGGTCCTGAACGATGTCTGCCGTTCGCGAGACCATCGTGACGTTGGCGATGAACATAGAAATATTGTTGTGCGTCACGCCAGTCCATCAAACCGCCGGACAGTGCGGACATGCTTTGGCGTGGGACGCCGAAACCATCGTATAGATTCAGGCCTCCAGACGCTCCCGCCATGATGTCAATCCTCGCGCGGAGGCAGAGGACGAAGGCTCGCGGTGTTCCCGGGACACGATCCCATCCTGCAGATCGGCCTCCTGGCGATCGCGGCGGCCGCGCCGGTCCGCCTGCTCGCGCGCCGCCCGGTCATCCGCCTCGTCACGCGGCTGATGGTCTTCTCCGGCCTCACGGCCGTGCTCGTCCGCTCGAACGTGATTCCCTATCGCGCCGAAGCCGGGGGGCCTATCGAGCCTGCAGGACGCACTCACGAGCCTGGCCAAGGCGGCCTGGTGGACGAGCGCGGCCCTGTCCCTCACCGGCACGGTGCGCGCCTTCATCATCTTCGAGCACCGGCCGCACGAGGCCCGGCTGCTGCAGGACCTCCTGGTCGCCCTGATCTATGTCGGAGCCGGCCTGTCGATCGTCGCCTACGCCTTCGGGGTGCCGGTCGGCGCGCTGATCGCCACGTCGGGCGTGTTCGCGATCATCCTCGGCCTTGCGCTGCAGAGCACACTCAACGACCTGTTCTCGGGCATCGCGCTCAATCTCGGCCGGCCCTACGCGATCGGCGACTGGATCGTCCTCAAGGACGGCACGGAGGGCCGCGTGATCGAGACGAACTGGCGTGCCACGCACCTCATCGGCGGGTCGAACGATCTGATCATCCTGCCAACAGCAGCCTGGCGAAGCTCGGGATGACGAACCTGAGCGGGCCCGACCGGAGCCACGGTGTCACCCTGCGGGTGAGGCTCGCCCCGAGCGTGCGCCCCGCCCTCGTCGTCGAGACGATGCGGGACGTCCTTCTCAGCAGCACGCTCATCCTGAAGTCGCCGCCACCGAGCGCGCAGGTCGCGTCGCTCGACGCGCAAGCGATCGAGATCGAACTCGGCTTCCACGTGGCCGACCGTTCCGGAGCGTCCCCCGCCCGCACCGAGATCCTGGATCTCGTCTACCGGCACGCCAAGGCGGCCCGGCTCGACCTGGCGCCGCCACCCGGTACCGGCGTCCTCCCCTCGCGCCGGGCGAGCCGCCCGCTCCCGCCCCGGCGCGCCTCGTCCTTGCGTCTTCTCGACAACCTCCCGCTCTTCGCCGTCCTGACCGAGCCCGAGAAGCAGGCTTTGGCCGCCGCGATGGATCGCCGGTCGTACCGGGAGAGCGAGGTCGTCGCCGCGCAGGGCACGGTCCTCGAACGCCTCGTCCTCGTCCGCAGCGGCGTCCTGTCCGTCACGTGCCGGGATCCGGACGACGGCGACGAACACGAACTCGAGCGCCTGGCGCCCGGGGACTGCTTCGGCGAGCGCGGCATCCTGCTCGGCCTCGAGGAGACCGGCACCGTCCGGGCGCTCGGCCGCGTCGTGACCTACGAGATCGGACGGGACATCCTCGCGCCGCTGATGCGCGGCCGTCCAGCCATGGCCGAGGAGCTCGAGGTCATCCTGTCGCGCCAGAGCGAGGCCGAGAGGCGTCTGGCCGGCTCGCGGAACGCGGGCCCGCTCCCGCCGACGACCCCCGGGCTCGCCGGGCGCATCCGCAGCCTTCTCGGCCTGCCGCACGATCCGCCCGCGCGGACGCCGTGACGGTCCGCGCGGGCCCCGGGTCTCGGCCGAGCAGGAGGCGCTACGCCTTTCGCCGCCGTCCGAGATCGAGCGAGTACAAAAGCGTGATCGCCGGGCGCAGGATCAGCAGGTCGGCCGCCAGGGCGCACAGCATCGCCAGCGCGCTCAGCCATCCGAAGAGCCGGAGCATCGGGAGGTTCGACAGCACCGTGACGGCGAGCGCGCAGCTCAGGACGACCGTCGTCAGGATCAGCGGCGGGCCCATCAGGATCGTGGCGTGCGCGACGGCGTGCGCCGGACGATCGTTGCCCGCGAGGTCGATCGTCATCCGGTTCAGGAAGTGGATCGTCGCGCTGAGCCCGAGCCCGAGGGATACGGTCAGCGCGACGACGCTGGCGAATTGCAGCCCGTCGCCCATCAGCCACAGCAGGGTCCCGGTCGCGACGACCGGGAAGATCGCCGGCATCACGCTCGCCAGCATGACCCGGACCGAGCGGAAGATCAGGCCCAGGAAGGCCGCGACGAAGACGACCTCGACGGTGATGCCGCGGCTGAGCCTGTCGATCATCTGCGCGCTGTTGCGCGCGGCGATCGCCGAGAGGCTCGTCACCGAGATCGTGGCGTCGGGGTAGGCCCGGCGCACCGCATCGAGCGACGAATCGAGGTTGCGCACGATCGGCAGCAGGCGGCTCGCGTCGACGTCGCGCACCCGCCCGGCCACCAGCACCGCCGTGCCGTCGGCCGAGACGAAGCGCTGCACCAGGAAGCGCGGCAAGGCGTTCACGTACGCCTTCAGGGTGGCGACGTCGGAACGGTGGAGGTTCTGCGCCAGCCAGTCACGCAAGGTCTGCAGCGACCACACGTTGCCCACTCCCGGCTGCGTCGCCAGCCGCTCGTGGACGGCCGCGACGAGGGCGAGATTGCGCGCCGAATAGAGATCCTGGCCTTTCGGGAGCTCGACCATGACGTCGATCGGGTTTGCGCCGGTCAGCTCGCGGTCGAGACGGTCGCTCGCGGCGACCGCCTGCTCGTGATCCGGCACCTCGTCCGCCAGGCGGTAGCGCGGCTGCAGCTGCGCGTAGCCGATCGCGAGGCTCGACACGACGACCAGGCCGATGCCGGTAAAGAGGGCGGGCCGATGAACCATCCGGCCCGCGATGGCGGCGCAGACGCGCTGCAGCAGGCCGACGCCCGGATCCGCCGCCCGGGCGCTGTCGGCGAACCGTTCGGGCCGGCGCACGAGGAGATGGCTGAGGAGCGGCATCATCGTCAGGACGGCGACCAGCGAGATCGCAGTCGCGAGCAGCCCGGCCCGGCCGAAGCTGCGGATCAGGTCGGATTCCGAGGTTTGCAGCGCTATGAACGAGATCGCCGCGGTCGCGTGCGTGAGGACGCAGGCCGGGCCGACGGTGAGGATGGCGGCCTTGACCGCATCGCGCGTGCTCGCGCCGGCAATCAGCCGCGCCCTCATGTCGTAGGTCAGCTGCATGCTGTCCGAAAAGCTGATCACCATGATCAGCGGCGTCATCATGTTGAGAAAGATATTGAGCTGGAGGTCGAGCCAGCCGAACGCTCCGAGCGCCAGGACGATGGAGATCAGGGGCGGTCCGGCGGCGATCAGCATGAACGACAGGCGGCGGAAGAACGCCGCCGCGATGAGGCAGCCGGCGAGCAGGCCGGCCGCGTTGTAGGCGATCCGGTCGCGCTCGATGGCGTTCCGGATCTCGAGCTGCATCACCGGCACGCCGGTCAGCTGGGTCGAGAGGCCGGTCCCGGCGAGGTCCTCGTCGAGGGTCGCATGGAGCTGCCCCACGAGGGTCGCGAGCTGCCCGCTCTCGACCTTGTCGGGCGCGAGCGCCAGCACCATCAGGGTCAGCTTGCCGTCCGGGGCGAGCAGCTTGCCCTTGATGATCTCGTTGCCGCGAACCGCGTCCATGAGCGCGCCGTAAGCCTGGCCTTCGGGCAGCGGCTCGGGAAAGAGCGGGCCCGGCAGTTGCCCGTTCTGCGGGGCGGTGCGGGCCGAGAAGATCGAGACGAGGCCGCGCACGCCGTCGACGAGCTGCAGGTCGGTCGCCAGGCCGCGCAGGGCCTCGATCGACGAGCGCTCCAGGATCGGGCCGCTGACGACGACGAGAACGTCGTACTCGCTCGATGGAAAGCGCTTCGACGCCTCCTCGTATTGCCGGTACTCGCGGCTGTCCGACCGGAAGAGCTGACTCAGCGAGTCATCCACCTCGAGGTGGGGCAGCCCGAGGAGCGCGACGGCGAGGACGATCACGGCCAGCGCGGACATGATCGCCGGATGATGGAGGGACAGAAGCCCGATCCGCTCGACGCGGGTGTCGATCATCCGCGATCCGGGTCCTTTGGTGCGCCCGTCTTTCGTCTCGGTGCTCATGGATGATCCGTCCTTGCGTGCGATGATCGTGGCGAAGGGCTGATCCGGGCCCGAAGGCGCGTAGCATCCAGGGCCTTTCCAGTGGCGTGGCGCTGATGCGTGCGCCGGCCCCGCGAGCCGCCTCGATACCGAAAGGCGCGGCCGTACCTCTCAGCGGCGCAGCTGGACGCTCACCTGGCGCACGTCGTTGCCTTCCGGTGCGATCACCACGTCCTGCCGGTTGCCGCGCGTGACGAGGCTCAGGCCGGCATTGAACAGCGGCGAGCTGACGACGCCCCGCATCTGCCCAGCCTGCAATTCGCCGGTGAGCATTCCGGTGACGCCGCGGGTCGTCTCCGTCCAGGTTCCGGAGATGCGTCCGTCGGCATCGTCGGCGCGGCAGGTGATGTCGAACCGGTAGCTCGCGCTCGCGCAGACGAGGCGCTGCGAGATCGACGCCCCGCCCGCTCCCACATCGGATCGGGCCCGGCAGCGGATCGCCTCGCTGCCGGTCGCCGACACGACCTGGCCGGATCCGGACCAGGATCCCGCGAACGGCGCGAAGCTCCCGCGTGGTGCTGCCGCGGCGGGTGCCGCCGAGATGGCGACGATCAGCGGCACCGCGAGGAAGCATGAAGAGCGCATCATGATGGGCATCCGGTCGATCGAGCTCGGTCGACGGTGTCAGTCCCCGCATCGGGCGCCGCTTGGATGGAGCGACGTCGTGCCGGGACTTTGATCCGCCATACCGAGAGGGTTTCTCCGTCTCGTCGAAGATGGCGCTTTCGGCAGGAATTCTTGATTGAATTCTGGTTTGGGGGCGCCGGACCTGACGTATGGTTTCACCATGCGATGGTTTGCCCCGTCGGCGACGCGGTCAAGGCAAGGCGTGCGGAACCGTCTCGACCGCGCCAGACCGGGGAGATCGGGCGGGCTGCCGCGCCGGTGCGGGTCAGACTGCTCGTCTGACCGAAGGCGCGACCGCCAGCAGCGCCGCCGTCGTCTCGCAGCGCCGCAGCCAAGCCGCCATGCCGCCGCGGGTCGCGCGCTCCACGGCCTCGTCCAGGCACCGGCGCGCCTCGCCGGGCGCCGACATGCGGAGAAGCTCCGCCTTCGTTCGCAGGATCTCGGGCAGGATGTACGCGTCGCCGGTCGCCGTGCACAGGCTCATAGCTTCGTCGACCGCCGCCAGCCCGGCCTCCTGGCGACCGGCCGCCGCGCAGGACCTCGCGAACTGCCCGAGGAACAGTGCCCGGTGGATCGACCAGCGAGTGTCCGAAAGGTGCCGCAACCCGTGTGCCAGCTGGTCGGCGGCGATCTCGGCGCGCCCTTGCAAGAGGGACAGCGAGCCGCGGAAGCACTCGCCCCAGGCGCGCCACGGGCCGATCGGATGCTTGGCGGCGACATCCTGCAGCAGGTCGGTGTGATGGGCGAGGGTGTCGAGGTCGCCCTCGAACAGGGCGATCGGGCAGGCCGACTCGACCAGGGCGAGCAGCAGCGTCGGGGCGTGGCCGTGCTCGCGGGCATCGGCCGCGCAGGATCGTGCCATCGCGGCGGCCTCAGCCCCGCCGAGGAGCCAGTCGGCCATGGCGAGCCATGCGCGGCAGATCAGTGAATGATCGAACTGCATGCGCACCATCGGGCTCGCCACCTCCGCGCTCAGCGCGGAGGAAAACCTCTCGTGGGCCTGCGTGACGTGTCCGAGATGGAGGCTGGTGGCGCCCACGATCCTGTCGCCGATATGCCGCGACGAGGCCGTGTTCCCGGCGATCTGCGACCCGGCGGTCGTCCGGAATTCGAGGGCTGTCGTCAGGGCTCTGGCGTAGTGCGAGCTCGAGAACTCGCAGAGCCAGGCACTGAAGACGGCCCGCAGCACGAGGTCCGCATCGTCGGCCTCCCGGGCGATGGCGACGGCCCGCTCCAGCGGCGCGTACGCCTCCGGACCCGGGCCCAGGGTGTAGAGCAGGCCGGTGCCGAGGGAGGTGAGCAGCGAGACGGCGTCGTGCGGATCCCGGCTGCAGCGCGCCTCCAGGGCCTCGGCGGCGCGTTGAAAGTACTGGCAGGCCTCCGCCACCAGGGAGAGCTGGAACCAAAGCAGGGCGGAACGGACGGTCAGCTCCACGCCGAGCTCGGGATCGCCGTCCGGGCTGAAGCACCAGAGCAGCGCCGACCTCAGATTGTCGGCCTCGCCGCCATAGGTCGCGCGCCAGCCCGGCGAGTTCTGCCAGGCGGCCTCGGCCCGCACCATGGTCTCCCGCATGTGCAGCGCGTGCCGACGCAGCAGGCGGTGGCGCTCGCCCCGCTCCTCCAGCTTGCGCAGGGCGTAGGCCCGCGTGATCTCGAGCAGGCGGTAGCGCGGCAACGCCTGCGAGAAGTCCGTGGCGACCAGCGACTTCGCCACCAGGCTCGTGATGGTGTCGATCGTCTTCCAGGTCGCCTCGTCGATCGAGGCGACCTGGGACGCGGCTTCCAGCGAGAAGGGGCCGGAGAAGACCGACAGCCGCGAGAAGACGACCTGCTCCCGGGCGGTCAGGTGGGCGAAGCTCCAGTCGAGCGTCGCCTCGAGCGTGCGCTGACGCGCGAGGGCCGTCCGGCGCCCGGCGACGAGCAGCCGGAAGACGTCGTCCAGCTGGCGCATGAGACCCGGAACGCCGAACGCGTCTGATCGGCCGGCCGCCAGCTCAATGGCGAGTGGGTTGCCGTCGAGGCGCCGGCAGAGCTCGGCGATGGCGGTCAGCTCGGCGGCGGACGGTTCGTAGGCGCCGAGGACCGCGCCGGCCCGCTCGACGAAGAGGCGGACGGCGGACGATGTCGAGAGGTCGTCGCTCTCCTCTCCCCGAGCGTCGCCCGCGCCGACGTCGAGGCCGGACACCCGGATGACGCGCTCGCCCGCGGCCCGCAGGGATTCCCGGCTCGTCGCGACGATCTTCAGCGACGCCGATGCGCGCAGCAGGCTCTCGATCGCGTCAGCGGCCGCCGCGATCACGTGCTCGCAATTGTCGACGATCAGCAGGCCGCGCCGGAGCGGCAGCTCCTCCTCGATCGACCGGTAGGTGACGCCGAGGGTCAGCTGCACGGCGGACGCGACAACGCCCGCGACGCTCGAGGGATCGGAGATGCCCGACAGGTCGATCAGGACGACGCCGTCGCGGTGCGGAAGCTGGGCGCGGGCCGCTTCGAGGGCGAGCGTGGTCTTGCCGACGCCGCCGGGGCCGACCACCGTGAGGAGACGACCCTTCTCGAGGCCTTCGGCAACGAGCGCGAGTTCGCGCTCGCGCCCGATCACCGGGACGAGGGAGTTCGGCAGGTTGTGGCGCTCGCTGTCGCCCGGATCGAGCGGGAGCGGTTTCGGCTGATCGCCGATCTCCACGGGTGCGACGAAGCTGTAGCCGCGCCCCGCGACGTTGACGATGAAGCGCTGCTGATCCCGCCCATCGCCGAGCGCGCGCCGCAACGCCGCCATCTGGACCCGGAGATTGGCCTCCTCGACGAACAGGTTGGGCCAGGCGTGGGCAATCAGGTCCTGCTTGCTGACGACATCCCCCCGTCGCTCGATGAGCACGAAGAGGAGATCGGCCGCGCGTCCGCCGAGCGCGATCGGCTTGCCGTCGCGCCACACCTGACGCGTTGCGAGCGATATCTGATAGGGCCCGAACGCGGCGATCTCGGATGGGAGAGACGGCGCCGTGGCGAGCACCGCTTCGGGCGTCGGCGTCACCACGCCCGCGGTATCCCGCACGCGCCGGCGCCACGACTCCGCAGACGCGTTATTCCGCAGCGCTCGACGATCGCAGCCTCCCCGGGACCGGTTTGCCCGGGTCCAATCTACCTGCCCCCTCGCGATCCGCAAAACGGCCGTCGTTCCAAGCCGCGTTGCACGGGGCAACTCTGCTCGGCTTCTTGCTTCTGCATCATTCTCGCCGGCGAACCGGCGACCACTCCGGCACCAGCCGCTTGCGGCCGGCGGAATGATGCTTAGCGGCTCGCGGCGCTCGCCTGCGCGGCGATCGGCGCGCGATCGAAATCGTTGCAGGGCTCGAAGAAGGTGTTGGTTATGGCGGCGCTCCCGCTCGTGGTGCCCTTCAGGTCGCCGAGCCTCGCGAAGGTCGCGGCCGAGAAGTCCCATCTCGCTGGATCGAGCCTACCGGTCCTGGCTTCGAGATCGACGCCCTTCTCGGCGTAGCTGAGCCATGTCTTCAGGACCTGCACGCCTTCGGCGACCGCGGTCGCCTCGTCCTTGTCGGCCGGTCGCACGGTCGGGAATTCCTTGTAGAAGATCCTGACGGCCGCCTCCGGGTTCAGCCGGGTGAAGTACAGCCCCTTGTTGAAGGCCCGGCAGAAGCCGGCAACGACCCCGGGATGGCTCGCTGCATAGGCTTCGGTCGTCACCATCGCCATTCCGGCGAGTTCGTCCTGGATCGGCAGCTCGATGTGGTCGAGACGCAGGCCCTGGTTCGCGAGCATGCCGAAGACGGCGTCCCACAGCATGACGGCGTCGACGGCTCCGCTGCGCAGAGCCGTCGCGATTTGGGGGCCGCCCCCGACGCTGATGCTCCGGAACGTCGGAGCGATGCCGATCCTGCGCAGCGACTCGGCCAGGATCTTGGCGGTTCCCGACCCGGCCGACACGAAGCCGACCGCCTTGCCGGACAGGTCGGCCAGCGATGTGATGGGGGAGCCGGGCAGGAGGCCGACCGAGTAGCCGTTGTGCTGCTTCAGGGACGAGAAGGCGAGCGGCGTCGCGCCCTGCTCGCGCATGCTCAGCATCCCCTCCGCCACGATCGTGGCGAACTCGGCCCGGCCGGATTGCAGGAACTGGCCGGCAGCGACCCCGTTGGAGGCGCTCGTCATCTCGACGTCGAGCCCCTCGGCCCTGAAGTAGCCGAGGGCCTTCGGTACCGCGTAGAGGAAGACCTCCTCGCCGATCGCGACGTTGGGATGGGCCTGCACGAAGCGGACCTTGGTCACGGGCTGCGCGGTCGCGGCCGATGCCGCGATAACGAACGCCGCGACCCAGAACTGAGCCAGTCTCATGGGAAACCCGATCATGGCGGAGACAACAGGACGCATCAGCCGAAATTCTTCCGCCGACGGGCCCAGAAGCAGAAATGTCGCTCGAGGTGCATCATCAGGACGTTTAGCCCGTAGCCGACCGCTCCCAGCACCACGAGAACCGCGAACACGCCGGTGACCTGCATGGTGTTGTTGTACTGGAGCAGCAGCATGCCGAGCCCCGCCGTCGCGCCGACGAACTCACCGACGATCGCGCCGAGAACCGCCAGGATCGTCGCCATGTGCAGACCGGCGAAGAGGAACGGCAATGCCGACGGGAGGACGACCTTGTGGAAGATCTGGGCTCCGGTCGCGTTGCAGGAGCGTGCCAGCTCGATCAGGTCTGGATCGACGGAATGGTAGCCGGCCATCGCGTTCACCAGCATCGGGAAGAACACCAGGATCGCCGCCATCACCGCTTTCGCCTCGATGCCGAACCCGAACCACACCACCAGCAGGGGCGCGACGGCGATCTTGGGCAGAGCGTTGAAGGCCTGGATGTAAGGATAGAGCACACGCTCCGCAGCCGACCAGTGGGCCAGCGCCATACCGACGACGACGCCGGCCACGGACCCGACGACGAACCCGATCGCCGCTTCCGCGAGCGTGACTCCCAGATGGTAGGCGAGGCTCGCCGGGCTCGTCAGCGGCTCCGAGAACCCGGCCACGAGCCATCGGGCGACGGCGAGCGGCGACGGCACCATGAACTCGGGCACCCCGAAGGCTCGGGTGCCGCCTTCCCAGCTGGCGAGCAGGACGAGGAGAAGCGCCAGGGACAGGACCTGATGGCGTGCCGGCACAAGCCCGAACCGCCCCGTCCGCATCTCGCTAGCGCCGCGCATCTTCCGGGCCGGACTCGGAACGCTCATCGGGACATGCCCGAAACGAGATCCTTCTTGATGTCGAGATCTCTCCCGATGTCGAGATGCTCGCGGATCAGCCCGGCATGGGCGGCGAATGCCGCCGAGCCCATCATCGACAGCGTGCGCGGCCTCGCCAGATCGATGGCGACGACCCGAGCGATGCGGCCGGGTTGCGGCGTCATCACGAGGACCCGATCGGACAGGAACACCGCCTCGCCGATCGAGTGCGTGACGAAGACGACGGTCTTGCGTTGCGCGTCCCAGATCCTGAGGGTCTCGACGTTCATCCGCTCGCGCGTGAGGGCATCGAGCGCGCCGAACGGCTCATCCATCAGGAGGAGCGTGGGGTCCTGCACCAGCGCCCGCACGATCGCGGCGCGCTGCTGCATCCCGCCGGACAATTCGTGCGGGTAGCGGCTCTCGACGCCGCCCAGGCCGACGAGGTCGAGAAGCGACGAGGCGCGATCGCGGATGTGGCTCGGCGGGACCCCGCGGATCTCGGCCGGGAACAGCACGTTCTGCAGGATCGTTCGCCACGGCAGGAGCAGCGGACGCTGGAACACGACGCCGATCTCCGGGCTCGGCCCGGTGACCGTGCGGCCCGCGAGATGCAGGGTACCCGCCGTGCTCGGAAGCAATCCCGCCATGATCTTCAACAGCGTGGACTTTCCGCAGCCGGACGGCCCGACGATCGAGACGAACTCGCCGTCCCGCACCGTGAACGACGCGTCCGAGAGGGCGTGGACGCTCCTATGCTCCAGGGTCTCGTAGGTCTTGCCGAGGCCGCGTGCCTCGATCAGCGGAGCCGGCTCAACCCCGCGAGCGGCGGCGCTCACGAGCGGGTCCGGGCCGGCCGGGCAAGATCGTCGGGTCGGACGATGCTGCACGAACCCGTCCGACGCGTTCTCATCTGAAAAGACCTGATCCTTGAGCGAGGCTGGCACTGTCGACTCGCTCTTCGGGTCCGGTCAAGACCCGGCCGCGCTGCCCCCCATCCCGACGCTGCGGTTCGGGGGCTCGACCCGCACGGTCGCCGTCATGCCCGCCGCAACGTCGAGGCCCGCCGGCCAGGCATCGACGTCGATGCGCACCGGAATGCGCTGGGCGAGCCGGACCCAGGTGAAGACCGGGTTCACCGCCGGCAGGCCGGCCACGCCCGGAGCGGCGTTCGGATCGGTGATGCCGCGCCCCAGGCTGCCCACCCGCCCCTTGAGCGGCGTGCCGGGATAGCCGAGCAGCGTCACCGTGGCGGGATCGCCCGCCCGCACACGCTCGAGCTGCGTCTCCTCGAAATAGGCCGTGACCCAGAAGCTGTCGGCGTCGATCAGCGTCATGGCGGCCTGCCCGGTCGAGGCGTAGGTGCCCGCCTGCAGCAGCAGGTTCGTGACATAGCCGTTGACGGGCGAGCGAACCTGGACGCGCTCGAGGTTGAGCCGCGCCTTGGCCAGGTCGGCGACGGTGCCGTCATAGGTCGCCTTCAAGGCATCGGCGTTGCTCTGGTACGTCTCCTTCTCCTCGGTCGTGACGGCAAGGTCACTCAACTGGTTTCGCCGCGTCGCCTCGGCCACGCTGTTGCGCCATTGCGCCCGGGCGCGCTGCACGGCGGCCTCGGCCTGCTGCACGGCGATGACGTAATCCCGGTCGTCGATCCGGAACAGGATGTCGCCCTTCCGGACGGCCTGGTTGTCGGACACGAGCACGGCCGTGACCCGCCCGGAGATCTCCGGCGCGACCTGCGCCGTATAGGCGCGGACGGTCCCGTCCCGGGTCCACGGCGTGTGGACGTAGTAGTCCCAGGCGAGCACCGCGAGGAGCGCGGCGGCGGCAATCGTCGCAAGGGCGGCGAACGTCCCGAACGCAGAGGGCGGTGCGGGCGTGGTTGCCGCCGCCGGCGCCTCGTGCCCGGCCGGTGCCACGCGAAGCGAAGACGACATCACACTCTCCCGAGACAGAGGACGAAGGCGGACAGGGTTCCGACGACCAGCGACAGTTCGAGCGTCGCCGATCGCGTCCAGACGGCGCGGCCCGACAGGCGGCGGAGGGCCGCGAGGAGGATTGCGGTCGCGGCGGCGGCGAGCGGCAGGCACAGGGCGAAGGGCGCGATCAGCACGCCCATCACGGAGATCTCGCGAAGAGGCAGAATCGAGGGCGGCAGGAGCATGAGGGGCGAGATCACGGGTGCCTCCACAGGTGCCGGGGCCACAGATAGCGATAGGCCGCGACCACGAGCGCGACGCCGGCGACCACCGCGACGGCCTCATTCAGGGAGGCGCCGAGGTCGTACTGCATCGGGTTCTGCGGCGCGGCGGCGAGCAGGAACGAGACGTTGAAGCCGAGTGCGAGCACCGCCGAGCGCCGGTCGGTGGCGCCGACTGCGCCGATCGTGAGACACGGAATGAGCGTCGCTGCGAGGAGCCCGAAGGACGGCGTGCTGGTGAGCGGGCCGAACTTGAGCGCGAGGCCCGCCGCCTGCCCGAGCGCCACGCCCCACAGGCACGGCCAGGTCCCACGCTCGACGTTCGGCAGGGTAGTGAAGTTGAGGCCGAGGCTCACGGCCAGGATGATGAAGATCGGGCCGGACGGCCAGGCCGTGACGAACCAGAGGAGCCAGGCCGACCCGACCAGCAGCACGAGCCGCGCGGCATTCGCGGCGATGACCGCGGCGGGCGGTGCAGGCGGCGGAGGCGGAGTCGCGGGTGCGGCCGCGCCATGCAGTGCCTCGGCGGCGACGCTCGCCAGGTAGGCGCAGGCGATGCCGAGCCCGATATTCGAGCCCCGCTCGAGCGCGAGGTCGAAGGCCGAGAGCGGGGCCCCCGCGGTCTCCAGCATGATCAGGCTGGCGGTGAGCCCCGCGAGCGCGGTGCCGTAGGCGCCGAAGCCCGGGAGCCGGCCGCCGAT
This sequence comes from Methylobacterium nonmethylotrophicum, assembly GCF_004745635.1. Classification (GTDB taxonomy): domain Bacteria; phylum Pseudomonadota; class Alphaproteobacteria; order Rhizobiales; family Beijerinckiaceae; genus Methylobacterium; species Methylobacterium nonmethylotrophicum. The sequence goes on from NZ_SRLB01000013.1 coordinate 199,519, forward strand.
CGTCGCGGCAAGCGCCGTCCAGGCGGCGAGATAGAGACCGGCTCCGACGGAGCTCTGCGCGAAGCAGGCTGTCCCGATGAGCCCCGCGAGGAGGCCGAGGAGCGTGCCCCCGAGGCGCCAGGCGCCCTTGCGTTTCACCTCGCCCCGCGTCGGCAGAGCGATCGCCATCACGGTCCAGGCGGCCCAGCGGGGATTGTCGAGCTGGAGCCACATCGCGAGCCACAGGGCCGCGAGCGCCGCGAGCGCCGTCCGCAGCCCGAAGGCGAGCGGCCGCAGATCGCGCAGCGGGTACCGGGCGGCCGGCCGGCCCGGGAGGAGAGGTGCGGCGGCGGAGAGGTCGGGTATGGGCATGGCGGCGGCCTCACTCGTACTCGGCCTCGCCCGCGACCTTGCCGCGGAAGATGAAGTAGACCGCGGCCGTGTAGGCGAGGGTGATGGGGAAGACGAAGAGGCCGGCGCCCCAGAACAGGAAGTGCAGCGAACTTTCGGGCGCCGCCGCCTCCGCGATGGTGATCGAGAACGGCACCATGTAGGGGAGGAAGGAGGCCGCGAGCGTCCCGAACGCGGCCAGGAATATGAGAGCCGCCATCGGGAACGGGAGGCGGTCGTTGCGGACCGCGATGCCCCGGAGCAATCCGGCGAGCGCGACCGCCCCGAGGACCGGAAGGACGACGAGGGAGGGCCGCTCGAACCAGCGGCGCATCACCGGAAGGTCGATCAGCACCGCGTAGACGAAGGCGGCGGCGAGAAAGGCCAGCAGGCTAGCGAGCAGCCATGGCAGCACGCGATAAGCGAACTCCCGCACCTCGCCCTCGCTCTTGGCAACGAGCCAGCAGGCGCCGATCAGCGCGTAGCCAAGGCACAGGCCGACACCGCAGAGGAGTGCGAACGGGCTGAGCCAGCCCAGAGGGCCGCCGACGTAGCGGCCGTCCACGATGGGAAGCCCCTGCACGAGTGCCCCGACCATCGTGCCCTGCACGAGCGTCGCCACCGTGGAGCCCGCGACGAAGCCGGCGTCCCAGAGGAGGCGGAAGCGGACGGTCTTGTAGCGGAACTCGAAGGCCACGCCCCGCAGGATCAGGCCGGCGAGCATCGCGATCACCGGCAGGTAGAAGGCGGAGAGCAGCGTCGCATAGACCAGCGGGAAAGCCCCGAACAAGGTCGCGCCGGCGACGACGAGCCAGGTCTCGTTGCCGTCCCAGACCGGCGAGATCGCGGCCAGCATGCGCCGGCGGGCGGGTTCGCCGGGGGCGAGCGGGAACAGCATGCCGACGCCGAGGTCGAAGCCGTCGAGCAGGACGTAGAGCAGGAGCGAGAGGGCGAGCGCGGCCGCCCAGAGGTCGACGAGGGTCATCGGGCCGTCTCCGTAGTCGTGCCCACTCCGGGGCTGGCACCGGGGATCGAGAGGGGACGCTTCGGATTGGTCGCTTGGCGGCCGAGATCCGGCGCCGGGATCGGCCCGGCCTTGAGCAGCCGGTAGATGTAGAGGACGCCGAAGCTGAAGATGAGGAAGTAGACGCTGCCGAAGATGGCGAGGCTGGTCGCGACCTGGGGTGTGGTCAGGAACGGCGTCACCGCGTCGGCGGTGCGGATCTGGCCGTAGACGGTCCAGGGCTGGCGACCGACCTCCGCGGTGAACCAGCCGGTGATCGTGGCGACGAAGCCGAGCGGGAAGGAGAGGAACGTCGCCCAGAGGAGGACCCGTGCACCGACGATCCGATCGCTCAGGCTGAGCCACGAACCGATCCAGGCGATCGCCAGCATGACGAGGCCGCAGCCGACCATGACCCGGAAGGCCAGGAACGGAATCAGCACGGGCGGCCGGTCCTCCGGCTTGAAGCTTGTCAGCCCGACCTCCTTCGACGTCAGGCTCATCGAGCCGATAAGACTCCCGAGATAAGGGACTGCGACCTGAAAGCGGTTGGACTCGGTCCGCTCGTCCGGCCAGGCGATGAGCACTTCCGAGGCGGGCTGCTCATCGTGCCAGCGGCCCTCGATGGCGGCGAACTTCGCCGGCTGCAGGTCGTGGACGTAGTCGCCGACGAGGTGGCCGAAGCCGATCTGGATCGGAACGAGGATGGCGGCGAGCCGCAGCGCCATGGTGAGCATGGCCCTCCCCTCCTGCACCGCGTGGCGCCGCAGCATGTACCAGGCGCCCGTGGCGGCGATGCAGAACGCCGAGGTGACGAAGGCCGCCAGCACCATGTGCGGGAAGCGGACCCACACGACGCGGTTGAAGATGATGGCGGACCAGTCGGTCGGCACGAACACCCCGTCCGGTGTCTGCGTGAACCCGTTCGGGACCTGCATCCACGAATTGTTCACCATGATCCAGAACGAGGACAGGCAGGTGCCGAGAGCCACCATCAGGCAGGCGAGGAAGTAGACGGCGCGTGGCACCCGCTCGCGCCCGAACATCAGCACCCCGAAGAACGCGGCCTCGAGCGCGAAGGCGGTGAAGCTCTCGTAGCCGAGCAGCGGGCCCTGGATCGGCCCGGTGCGCCGCGACAGCTCGCTCCAGTTCGTGCCGAACTGGAACGCCATGACGATTCCCGACACCACGCCGAGGCTGAAGGCGACGGCGAAGATCTTGAGCCAGAAATCCGAGAGCCGCCGGTAGATCGGGCGGCCGGTCACGATCCCGCAGCCTTCGAGAAAGGTGAGCCAAGCGGCGAGCCCGACGGTGAAGGCGGGGAAGATGATGTGGAAGGTGATGGTGAACGCAAACTGGATCCGCGACAGGATCAGGGGCGTCAGGTCCATGGCGGGCATCCCCGTGCGGCGGGAGGGGCGTCCCGCGACGCGGGACGCGGGCGAGCGCGGCTTTAGCGCGGCAGGAGGTTCTCGCGGGCGAGATCGATCACCTCGTCGCCGCGCCCGTTGAGGACCGCACGCATCAGCCAGAGGCCGAAGCCCTTGACCTCCTTGGCGTCGATGGTCGGCGGCATCGACAGCTCGTGCTTGGCCGTCACCACGTCGAGGAGGGCCGGGCCGTCATGGGCGAGCATCTCGGCGACCGCGCCCGGCAGGTCGCCCGGATCCTCGACCCGGATCGCGTGGATCCCCATCGCGCGCGCCATCGCGGCGAAGTCGGGATTGACGAGGTCGGTCCCGGTCGTCAGGAAGCCGGACGCCTTCATCTCGAGCACGACGAAGCCGAGCGAGCCGTTGTTGTAGACGACGACCTTCACCGGCAGCTTCATCTGCGTCAGCGTGACGAGATCGCCCATCAGCATCGTGAAGCCGCCGTCGCCCGAGAGCGAGATCACCTGGCGATCCGGATACGCGGCCTGAGCGCCGATGGCATGCGGGAGGGCATTCGCCATCGAGCCGTGGTTGAGCGACCCGGCGAGCCGGCGGCGGCCGTTCATCGTGATGTAGCGCGCCGCCCAGATCGTCGGCGTGCCGACGTCGAAAGTGAAGACGGCATCATCGCTCGCTGCGTCGCTGAGGACCTTGGTGAGGTATTGCGGGTGGATCGGCTTGCGACCGGGCGCGCCCTTCGCCAGATCGTCGAGCCCGGCTCTCGCCCGGCGATACTGCGCGAGCGAATCGTCGAGATGCATCCGGTCGGTCTTGACCTCGATCTTCGGCAGGAGCGCCGCGATCGTGGCGCCGACATCGCCGACGAGGCCGAGATCGAGCTTCACACGCCGGCCGATATTCCCGGGGCGGATATCCACTTGAGCGATGCGGCACTGCGTCGGCAGGAACGGCTTATAGGGGAAGTCCGTGCCGAGCATCAGCAGTACGTCGCAGGCATGCATCGCCGCGTAGCCGGACGAGAAGCCGATGAAGCCGGTCATCCCGACATCGTAGGGGTTGTCGTACTCAACGTATTCCTTGCCGCCGTAGGCGTGGACGATCGGGCTTTTGAGCGCCTCGGCGAGCCCCAGGAGCGGCGCATGGGCGCCGGCGCAGCCGCGCCCACAGAAAAGCGTCACGCGCTCGGCCCCGTTCAGCAGTTCCGCGAGGGCGTCGAGGTCGCGTTCCCGAGGCACGACGACCGGGGCCGGCGGCAGCAGGCCCTCTCTCGGGGACGGAGCGCGGGCCGGTGCGGGCTCGAGCGCGATGTTGCCCGGAATCACCACCACGGCAACGCCGCGCTCGCCCACGGCCGCCCGGATCGCGCTCTCCATGATGTAGGGCAGTTGCGCCGGGTCGGAGACCAGCTCGCAATAGACGCTGCACTCCTTGAACAAGTTTTGCGGATGGGTCTCCTGGAAGTAGCTGCTGCCGATCTCCGACGTCGGGATGTGGGCCGCGATGGCGAGCACCGGGGTCCGCGTGCGCTGCGCATCGAACAGCCCGTTGATCAGGTGGAGGTTGCCCGGGCCGCAGGATCCGGCGCAAGCTGCCAGTCTGCCGGTGATCTGCGACTCGCCTGCCGCCGCGAAGGCGCCCACCTCCTCGTTGCGGACGTGGATCCACTCGACTGTCTCGCGTCGGCGGATGGAGTCGGTGAGGCCGTTCAGGCTGTCGCCCACGACCCCGTAGATCCGCTCGATCCCTGCATATTCGAGGATGTCGATCATCAGATCAGCGACAGTCAGTCTAGCCATGATATTTCTCCCAGGACGCGAGCTAATCCGGAGCACCGTCGCAGCTGGCGGCGTGTCCGGGCTGTCTCTTCGCGTTGTCGGCCAGAGAGAATGCTATGGGCGATCCGACCTTGAGGCGATCAACCACGAGGAAGGCTGGACCATAAGGTGGTTCAGCTGGAACAAACGTTTGTATGATGGCGCCGGCCCATCGTTGCTGCGCGCGCGTCCGGCTCGCACGAGTGCCCGCTCGAGATGTGGCCGGATCTCTGCGTGTTGCCCGGGATATCACAGATCATTGGCGTCGCAGTTCGGCTCATGACGCGCTCGAGGACGCCGAACCACAGCTTGAGATCTTTTGCGGACATTGGTGGATAGTCGCTCGAACGTCCGCTTGGGGTCAGGTGTTAGCATTGGCGTAGCTGATTGCTCAGGTCCCCTCCCGTGCCCCGCTGATTTTGGGCCGCCGCAGCCCTGTGGGGAGAGGTGGCAGTATCGCCATAGTGTAATGGAATGGGGTGGCTTACTGCACAACCATGAACGCCCGGGGTCCCGCCACCATCCCTGCGATGCGTATTTTTCGTCTGAATAATATGCATAATTTGATGACCCTATGTATGATAGTTGCTTGTTTTGGATTTTTCCATCTTCAGATAAAAAATCACAATAAAGATTACAGCTGAATAAAATCGACGATACTATAATTATGATGGAAATCTATCTCGAATCCATGGAAATTTCTGATTATGCGAACGAGAGACGCTTGGGTCGTTTAATGCGTTGGGAGGCCCGTCGCGGGCGTCAATAGGCGCGCGCTCGTTAGCTCGCGCATTGTCGTCGCTCACCGACAAGACCGTTTCAGTATCCTGCCAGTGGCTCAGCGCCGCACCTCGCGCGATCGCGCGCTACGCAAGCCGCGACTCACCGGTACCAATCTGCCCTCGAGAAGCATGGCCCCGTCCTATAACGTGAGGCACTGCAGGAGCACGCCGTGACGAAGTCGTCCATGACCGAAGGCCTCGAGACCGATAGGTCGCGCTCGTTCGTCATCCAGCGAGCAGCCGGCAACGGCAGTGCCCGCTTCCTCTCGGAACCAGCTTGCCTGAATCCCACCGGCGAGACCTTGGCCACTCGAGGTGATCTGGTGGGCTATTCGGACCGTACCCGCCATCGAACCAACGTCGTATGGCCGGCGTGCTCAGTCCTGTTCAGTTAGGGGCGCGGAGGGTGAGATGCCAGGACGGAAGTATCAGCCGCGGCGGATAGCGGCCTGGCTCCTCAACCTGCTCGCCCGCCCTGCGCGTCGGGCGCAAGGACGGCAGGGCGTAGCCGTCGAAGCTTACCGAGGCTACGGCTCGGCCGAGGAGATCTTCCTGATCGGCCGTGTCTTCAGGCAAGCTCGCGCCGAGCGCGACGCGGCTCCCGATGACCTGCGTGCGCATCTGCGCGACATCGGCCGACGGATCCGACGGCGGCGCATGCCTGGGATCGGCGTGACGGCGCGGTACGACGGCACCGCCCTTCGCACCGCGACCGATGCGGACGGCTACTTCCGCATTCACCTGTACCCGCACTCGCCTTCCGGAGGCGGGGGCGCGTGGCGCCCAGTCGCGATCACCCTGGACACCAGCCCGCCGGTCGAGGCTCGGGGCGAGGTCTACATCCCGCCGGACGGCTGTCGCTACGTGGTAATCAGCGACATCGACGACACCGTGATGCACACGGGCGTCGCCAACAAGCTGAAGATGCTGTGGCGACTGTTCGTCGCCGATGCGGCGGACCGCGTAGCCTTCCCGGGTGCGGCTTCCCTTTACCGCGCGCTCCACGCCGGCACGGGCGGCGGAGAGCAGAACCCGATGCTCTACGTGTCGCGTGCGCCCTGGGGCATCTACGACATGCTCTCGGAGTTCTTCCACCTGCACGGCATCCCGGTCGGGCCGGTTCTGTTCCTGCGCGAATGGGGCGTGTCGTGGCGTCATCCCCTGCCCCGCCGGGCCGAGGCGCACAAGGGCGAGCTGATCCGCCACATGCTGGCGCTCTACCGTGATCTCCCGTTCGTGCTGATCGGTGACAGCGGGCAGCACGACCCGGAGGTCTATGCTGGGATCGTGGAGGAGAACCCCGGGCGGGTGCTGGCGGTCTACATCCGCAACGTGTCGCGCACGCCGGGCCGCTTGGCCGAGGTCGAGGCGCTGGCGCTCAACGTCGCAGCGGCAGGAAGCAGCCTCGTGCTGGCCGCCGACAGCCGCGCCATCGCCGCGCACGCGGCGAGCCTCGGCCTGATCGCCGCTGAGGCTGTCGAGGAGGTCGCCTCCGAGAACGCAGGGGCCGGGGGCGGCGTGGGACGATCCCGATCTCACCGGATCACGCGGGCGACGCCGGAGGCGACGGCTGCGGCAGTCGAGGGCGGCGCCTTGGGCGAAGCCATGAAAGAGGCGGTGGGCGATCCGCCAAACGTCATCGTTGAGCCGGCCCAGCACGGTCGTGCCCGCCCTACCCACACCCAGACCTGATGGGGGGACGAAGGGGCGGCCTCCCAGCCCTAACCAGGTCCGGGAGGCGGCTTTACGCGGGATAGCGCGGACCGCCAGCTAGAACTCGCGGCCGACCGCAGCGTTTTCACAACCGTGATGAGGCGTGGAATAAGGGGTCTGATGCACTCTCGGTGCAGACCAGTTCAAATCGCACCAAACAGCCGAGCTTCAAGCAGGTCAAGACTGCGACGGCCGAACATCTGCGATTTCGCCAGCTTCAAGCGGGTGATCTGGATTTCGGTCTGGCGGTTCGACCACGGCTCCGTCAGCGCCGCAACGACAGCAGATTTGTCCTTCACGAGGCGTGCCGCGAAGGATCCCAGCAGGCTGGCACCCGCCTTCTCACTCCAGCCATCGATGTCAGCGCGACGTCGCTCCCGAACGATACCCAAAGACAAGGACATGCAGGGCCTCTCCAGCGCCGTCCGCATCGCTCCGCACGAATCTGCCACTCCATCCGAGATCTAATTAATTATTGATTATCTGCGTGATATTATTAGAAAAACTCCGATTTAGCTCGACGTCGCGGCAATGTGCGCATCGTCCAGCCAAACAGCAGCCCTCCCTCACGACGTCCTTACCCACGGGGTTGGGCGCGGTGCACGAGGCGCCTGACCGTGTCGACGATCAGTGTCCGCGCATCGGTTGCGACGCGCATTTCGGCCAGGAGGCCCTGAGGGCGCCGGTGTCGATGGGTCGAGGCAGCAGCGCTTCGGCCCGGCACGCGTGGCGTCCATGCAGGGGCGCTCACCGCGTCGGCGTCCGAGGGGGCACACACCCGAGGGTCTTCAGCGCGTGATCGAGCCGCTCATCGGGCGGACCGATCTCGGTCACGAGGTCGCGCAGGTGCACCTTGTTGGGCAGCGGCTGCAGGACCATCTCGCGTGGCTCAAGCCGGGCCGTACAGGCATACGCGACCTTGCCGTCGACGAGGATCATGCACTCCTTGCAGGTGTTGGCGCTGATGCAGGAGTGCCGGACGCTCAAGGTTGGGTCGAGCGCTTGACGCACGAACCGCAGGCCGTCGAGCACCGACTGGCCGGGTGTGTAGGGCACGACGTAGCGGATGGAGGGGGCGTCGGCGCCAGGCCCGCGCCGAACGATCAGGATTGCGGTGATGGTCAACCGTGCGCTCCCTGCAGGGCCGGCCTGCCCACCACAGGAGCGCGGCCGAGCGCAAGGTCTCCGCCGGTGAGCGCGATCGTCTGGTGCAGCGTCCAGTCCTCGTCCGTCTCCGGATGATCGTCGCGCTGATGAGCGCCCCGGCTCTCGCGACGAGCGAGGGCTGCGCGGGCAACGGTCTCCGCGACGAGCAGCATCCCGCGCAAGTCGAACCAGTCCAGCCGGGCCTGTGCGTAGGGGCCGGGCGCGCCGGGCGGTCCGTCGCCGAGCGCCCCCTTCAGTTCGTCGATGGCCTCGAGCGCCAGCACGAGCCCGGCCCTGGTTCGGAAGGGGCCGACATGGGTCGTCATGACGGTCTGGAGAGCAGCGATCGCGCTCGCTGCGTTGCCTTTGCTGTGGGACGCGGTCGAGATCAGCGCGACGGCGTCGGGACGGCCCGCCGGCGGCCTAGCGCCCATGCTCCCGGCTCGCCGCGCGGCCGCCTCGCCAGCCCGGCGACCGAAAACCAGCGCCTCCGTGATCGCATTGCCGGAGAGGCGGTTGGCGCCGTTCGCTCCAGCCACGACCTCGCCGGCCGCGAACAGGTTTGGTACCCGCGTCTCGAGCGCAGCATCCACCCGGATCCCGCCCATGTGGTAGTGCGCGATCGGTGCGACTTCGACCGGCATGGTCGTGAGGTCGATCCCGTTGTCGGCGAGACGGTCGATGACCGGGCCGAAGGCGGCCCGGAGCGCGTCGGCACCGACATGCTGGAACGACAGGAAGGCGCCGCCCGACGGAGATCCACGGCCCGCCTTGACCTCGCTCAGGATAGCGTGGGTCGCCCGGTCGCGCGGCGCATTGTAGTGCCCCTGCTCCTCGTGGCCGTAATCGCCCATGAATTCGCGGCCTGCCGCGTTCAGCAGCCGGCCGCCGAGCTTGTAGCGGAACGGGTCCCACATGATCGGATCCATGCCGACCAGCCGGGGCGCCAGGTGTCCGATCGGGAAGAACTGGACGAACTCCATGTCCATCAGCTCGGCGCCGGCCCGTAGCGCGAGAGAGTGGCCGTCTCCGCCCATGTTGGCAGAGGCCGAGTTGCGCTGGTAGAGCCGGGTCAAACCGCCGGTCGCGAGCACGATGGCGCTGGCCTCGATCACGACCGGCCGCCCGTCGGCGAGCGAGAAGCCAGCCGCTCCGACGGCTGCTCCGTCGTGCAGGACGAGGTCGGCGATGCACAGGTCGCCGATCCGCGTCACGCGGGGCTGGCGGATCACCTGAGCTCGCAGCGTCTTGGCAACGGCCGGACCTGTCGAGAGGAAGTCCACGTAGACGCAGCGCGGCCGGTCGTGCCCTGGCGCCTGTGCCTGCCGGATGGCACCGTCGGGACGACGGGCCCAGCCGACCCGCCACCCGTCCAGGCGCCGTATCTCGTCGGGGCCCTGCTCGCAGACCAGGCGTGCGAGATCGGCGTCGCACAGGCCGCGCCCCGCCGTCAGCGTGTCGGCGAGGTGGTGCTCCCAGTGGTCGGGCTGCTCCTCACCGAGCGCGGCCGCCACGGTCATCTGCGCCATGATGGTGGCACCGCTGCGTCCGATCAGGCTCCGGTCCGCCAGGATGACGCCCGCACCCACCGACGCGGCAGCAAGAGCTGCCGACAGGCCGGCCGCCCCGGTCCCGATCACCAGGACATCGGTCGCGAGGGTCACGGTGTCGAGGGACATTTGGTCTCCTTCGTCCAGGCCCCAGCACGGATGCGGCCGCGGCAAAGCGGCCGGGCGTCTCTTGCACGGGCCGGGCCACAGGCCCGCGACCACGCGCAACGGCGTGGCGAGCCGTCGGAATGTTCCGTTTCACAGGACAGAGTCAATCCAGAGAGACTAACAAAATTCCTACCAGCCAAGGGGCAAGTGAGATTTGATCGGCGGCAACTTGTCAAAACATAATCTCTAGCTACCAGACTAGACGTACAAACTATCAATCTGCCTGATCATTGTTTTTTCAATTATCTCGGCGCGCACATGACCGACAACACACGGGCCGCGGTGATCGTTGTAATGAACGCCACTCGACCGAGGCGCCGCAGTTCGTTGCAGACCGAGCATCTGTGGCGCGGAGGCGGCTTTGGCCGCGGGCCCTGTCGGTGCGGTGGCGTTCGGGTGGCTGTCCTTCTCGAACCCGGACTTGCCGGAACGACTGCGGCTCGGCGCCCCGCGCACACCCTACAGCCAACGGACCTTCTACGGCGGGGAGGCCGAGCGCTACACCGATTATCCGACGCTCGCGGAGGCGGCGGCCGAGTGATCCTGATCCGGCTCGGCGAGCCGCCGGCCACGCGCCGGGTCGCTCCGCCTCGCCCGGAGGGCGTGCGCCGCGCTGGAAGCCCCCGCGCCGGGCGCCTCCCTATCGCCCTGGATCGGGACCGACGTCCGGCGAGATCACGAGCCGGACCGCGCCGTCTCGAGGTCGGCAGCGGAGGGGTCCGCGGCATGCACGGCGAGGAGGATGTCCTTCATCAGATGGCCGGCGCGGGACAGGGGGCGGGCTACGCCGTGGATGAGGGAGAAATCGGATCCGTAGATCCATTCCTCGGATCGCGGCACCTCGACCAGCGGCTTGCTCGGCGAGAGGGAGCGGGCGAGGTGCGTCGGCAGGAAGCCGATGCAGTTGCCCGCGGCCAGGAGCGTCGCGACGGCTTCGAGGCCTGAGGCCACGACGCAGCGCTCCGCACCGAGCCGGTTGGCCAGGGCGAGGCTGTGCCGGTCGCGGTCGCGCGTCACGACGGCGTAGCCGCGCCCGACGAGCTCGGCGGCATCGGCCTCGGGATCGGCGGGGGCCGCGGTGTAGAGCTTGGCCTCCTCGATGAACAACCAATGCGTTTCCAGACGCGGATCGGCCACCGAGGGACCGCCGATCGCCAGGTGGAGATGTCGCGTCAAAAGATCGGCGGCCAGATCCACGGGGGGCCGCACCGAGATATGCAGATGGACGGCGGGCGCCCGCAGGCGGAATTGCCGGATCGCCTCCGCGATCTTCGCATCCGAGTTCGTGAGGCAATTATCCGCAAGCCCGAGGGCGAGCTGGCCGACCACGACGTCATGCGTGCTGTTCAGCTGGTCGCGGACCTGATCGAGGGTGTCGCAAGCGGTAATCGCCGCCTGCAGGGCGGTCCGGCCCAGCTCGGTCAGCTCGAACCCGGCCGGGCCGCGCAAGCACAGCGCCCCGCCGAGGCGAGTCTCCAACGTCTGGACGTGACGGCTGATCGTCGACCGCTCCATCCGCAGCCGCGCCTCAGCCGCACTCAGACCACCGGATTCGGCGACGGCGCGAAAGATGCGCAGCAGACGCAGATCGGCCTCCGTGATCTCGGAGACCAGCGCACCTTTCCTTGCCGCCATGTTGCATTCCCTACAACCGAGGTTTCGATCTTTGCGCCTATTCCGAAGCATGTCATGGCGCTACACTCGTATCTTGCTGAACAGATGTGCATTTCAGTGCTGAAAAAGCATTCAGTGGGCACAAAACTTTGGCCGCAGATCTAGCAAAGGGCGCCGATGCCGCTTCCTCTGACGCAACCGAGCCATCCTGGTCATCCGAGCTTCCTGTGGTCGCCCGTCCATGCCGACCTCGACACGCTCGACGCGCATATCGCGTTCCTCGGCATTCCCTATGGCAGCGCCTACGAGCCGCACGCCATCTCGAACGACCAGACCCGCGCACCCGATGCCGTCCGCCGGGTGACCGACCGGGTGTGCCGCAACCTCGAGCGCTATGACTTCGATGTCGGCGGCCCGATCTATGACGGCCGGCCGATCAGGGCGGTCGATGTCGGCAACGTGCCGTTCGACATTCACGACCGCACCTCGCATGTCGCGCGGGCCGAGGCGGCGGTGCGCAAGATCCTCAAGGCCGGGGCGATGCCGATCACGATCGGCGGCGACCACGCGATCCCGATCCCGATCTTCCGCGCCCTCGAAGACCACGGCCCCGTCACGCTGATCCAGGTCGATGCCCACATCGACTGGCGCGACGACGTCAACGGCGTGCGCGACGGCCTGTCGAGCCCGATCCGACGGGCCTCCGAGATGGCGCATATCGGCGACATCTTCCAGATCGGCATCCGCGCCCAGGGCAGCGGGCGCCCGGAGGAGGTCGCGGCGGCGCAGGCCTACGGCGCCACCATCATCCCGGCCTTCGAGGTCCATGACGGCGGCATCGAGGCCGTCCTGGCCCGTATCCCCGATGGCGGGCGCTACTACATCACCATCGACGCGGACGGGCTCGACCCCAGCGTGATGCCGGCGGTCGAAGGTCCCGCCCCGGGCGGGCTCAGCTTCCATCAGGTCCGCAAGCTGATCCACGGGCTCGTCGCCAAGGGCCGCGTGCTCGGCATGGATATCGTCGAGATCACGCCGTCCTCGGACGTGAACAACATTACCAGCATCGTCGCCGGCCGGCTGATCGTGAACCTGATCGGCGCGGCGGTGCGCGCGGGTTATTTCGACTGACCGCTTCAACCTCTTCTTGCGATCCGGGCGCGACCCGTAGGGAGGCTTTGCTATGCCGCACTTCACGAGACGCCAATTCGGCCTGCTGGCGACGGCCTCGGCCGCAGCCGTCGGGTTCGCGGGTCCCGCCTATGCCGAGACGACCCTCGAGAAGATTCGGCGGACCAAGGTGCTGACGGTCGGCACGGAAGCCGCCTTCCCGCCCTTCGAATTCGTCAAGGACGGCAAGATCGTCGGCTATGGGAGCGACATCCTGGCGGAGGTCGTCAAGGCGCTCGGGAACCCGAAGCTCAACCAGCTCGACCTGCCCTGGCAGGGCATCCTGCCGGGCGTGCTCGCCGGCAAGTTCGACTTCGTAGCGACCACGGTCGGGATCAACGAGGAACGCGCCAAGCGCTACGCCTACACGACGCCGATTGCCAACGGCGAGCCCTACGCGATGAAGCGCAAGGGCGACGCGATGGCGAAGCCCGAGGATTTCAACGGCAAGGTCGTGGCGACCCAGCTCGCCTCCTCGACGGAGCCCGTCGCCCGCGCGCTCGATGCGCGCCTCAAGCAGGCCGGCGGCGCGGGCTTCAAGGAGCTCAAGCTCTTCACCGCCTTCACCGAGAGCTACGTCGCCCTGGCCAACGGCGAGGTCGACGCCGTCATCCAGAGCCTGCCCAGCCTCGCCGTGCTGGTGAAGGAGAAGCCGGACACCTTCGCGCTCGCCGGTTCCGTGGCCGCGCCGGGCGCCTTCACCTACCTGTCCTGGGTCACGCGCCCCGGCGACACCGACCTGCGCGACTTCCTGTCCGCGACCATCAAGGCGATGCGCGATGACGGCCGCCTCGGCGCGCTCCAGGACAAGTGGTTCGGCTTCAAGATGGACATCCCCGACAGCGGCTACCTGCCGCCGGGCGCCGTCTGACGGACGAGGCAGGCCGAAAGCGGCCCGACCATCCTGACGGAGGCCCGTCGGGATTTCCCCGAGGAAAGATCCGGCGCCGTCGGCGCGCGACGCGAAGTCGGCGGATCGCTCCTCGCCGGCCTGTCGCGCGATCCGGGGGAGCCATGGGAGCCACGTCTCGGCCAAGTCTGTCTCGGCCAAGTCTGTCTCGGCCAAGTCATCTGGACGGTCTTCAGGACGGCAGCGACGGAGGCTGCGACGCATGAGTTTCCAGTTCGCCTACCTCGCCGGCCTGATGCCGAACCTCGCCGTCGCCGCCCTCGTCAACCTGCGCCTGTCGGCGATGATCATCGTGCTGGCCCTGATCGGCGGCACCGCCCTCACGATCCTGCGCTCCCTGAAGATCCGTCCGGTGAACGCGCTCATCGCTTTCCTGATCAGCTTCATCCGCGGCACGCCGCTGCTGATCCAGATCTTCCTGTTCTACTACGTGCTGCCGGCCATCGGCCTCGATCTCAGCCCCACCGTGGCCGGCGTGGCGGCGATCGCGCTCAACTCCTCGATCTTCATCTCGGAGACGATGCGCGGCGCCCTCATCACCCTCGACCCCGGGCAGATCGAGGCGGCGACCGCCCTGTCGCTCCCGCGCCATCTCGTCTGGGCGAAGGTCATCCTTCCCCAGCTCTTTCGACGGGTCCTGCCGGTGCTGGTGAACGAGGCGACGATCGTCGTGAAGGGGACCGCCCTGCTCTCCGTCATCACCGTGGTCGACGTGCTGCGCACCGCCCAGCAGATCGCCAGTGCGAGCTACCGCCCATTCGAGACCCTGATCGGCGCCGCCCTGGTCTTCCTGGCGATCAACCTGACGATCAGCCTGCTCGGCCGCCGCATCGAGGGCCGGTTCGCGGTCCAGCGGGCCTGATGCGCATGGCCTTCGATCCGACGATCCTCGTCCAGTACTGGCCGCTCTTCCTGCAGGGAGCCTGGTTGACGATCCAGGTCTCGGTCCAGGCGTTCCTGCTCGGCTACACGCTCGGCATCGCGGTGGCGCTGCTCGGCCTGATGCCGGGCCGGCTGCCGCGGCTTGCGGCGACGAGCTATGTCGAGGTGCTGCGCGCCATCCCGTTCATCATCATCCTCTTTGTCATCTATTACGGCCTGCCGTTCTCGGGCCTGCGCCTGCCTGCGCCCCTCGTCGGTACGGTAGCCCTCGGGCTGTTTGCCAGCGCCTATTATGCGGAGATCGTCCGCGCCGGCATCCTCGCCCTGCCGCGGGGCCAGTTCGAATCGGCCCGCGCCATCGGCATGTCGCCGCTGCAGGCCATGCGCCACATCGTCGGCCCGCAGGTGGCGCGCGCGATCGTGCCGCCTTCCACCAACATGACCCTGACGATGATCAAGGAATCGGCGGTCCTCTCCTCGATCACGGTGCCGGAGCTGACCTACCAGGGGCTCGTCGTGCAGGGAAACACCTTCGCACCGTTCGAGGTTTTCGCCGCGGTGACGCTGATCTACTGGGGCATCACCATCGCCGTTGCAGGGGCCGCGCGCCGGCTGGAGCGCAGGCTCGGGGTCGCCCAGGCCCGCGGCGTCAGCCGCAACCGCCTGGCGGCGAGCTACCTGCTGCTCGAGCGGGAGCGCGCGCGATGAGCATCCCGGCCCTGAAGGTGAGCGGACTCACCAAGCGCTTCCGCGGGGTGACGGCGCTCGACTCCGTCTATCTCGACGTGGCGCGCGGCGAGGTCGTGACGCTCATCGGCCCGTCCGGCTGCGGCAAGTCCACATTGCTGCGCTGCCTCACCTGGCTCGAGGAGCCCGATGACGGCTTCATTGAGGTCGGGGGACGGCCGTTCGGACGCACCATCGTCGGACAGGTCGTCCACCGCCAGACCCGGCGCGAGATCGATGCGCTGCGACCGAAGATCGGGCTCGTGTTCCAGAACCTGAATCTCTGGCCGCATCTCTCGGCGCTGGAGAACGTCGCCCGCGGGCCGGTGGTAGTGCTCGGTCGCAAGCGCGCCGCGGTGGAGGCGCAGGCCCGCGCCCTGCTCGCGCGCCTCGGCCTGGAGCGCCAGATGGACAAGCATCCCCACGAGCTGTCCGGCGGCCAGCGCCAGCGGGTCGCGATCGCCCGGACCCTGGCGATGGAGCCCGAACTGATCCTGTTCGACGAGCCCACCTCGGCCCTCGATCCCGAACTCGTCGGCGAGGTGCTCGGGCTGCTTCGCGAGATTGCCGCCACCGGCATGACGATGCTCGTCGTCACGCACGAGATCGGCTTCGCGGGCGGCGTCGCCGATCGCATCGCCTTTATGGACCAGGGCCGGATCGTCGAGACCGGCCCTGCCCGCGCCGTCCTCGACAACCCCACCGATCCGCGGCTGAGAGCCTTCCTTGGGCGCGTGCTCCCCTCCTCCCTCGGAGTGACCGCATGAAACCCCGCATCGACCGCGGCTATGTCGGCATCCCCTCCTTCCTGCGCGGGCCGATCTGTGCCGATCTCGACAGGCTCGACGCCGCCGTGGCGATCCTCGGCGTGCCCTTCGACGAGGGCTCGCCCTTCCTGCCGGGCAGCCGCATGGCGCCTCGCGCCCTGCGCGAGCATTCCCTCCGGTTCGGATCCGAAGGCCTGTTCGATCCGGAGACGGGCATCACCCTGCTCGGGCAGGATCTCGCGGCGGGCCTGATCGCCGATGCCGGCGACGTGGACATCGCGCCGACGCATGTCGAGCAGACCTTTGCTTCCATCACCGCCGACGTCACGGCGATCCTGGCGCGGGGCGCCCTGCCGGTGGTGCTCGGCGGCGACCACTCCATCACCTATCCGATCGTGCGCGCCTTTCCGGGGCCCCTCCATGTGCTCCAATTCGACGCGCATATGGATTATGCCGGCTTCGAGCAGGGATTGCGCTTCACGAACGGCCACGCCTTCCGGCACATTGCCGGGCTCGACAGCGTCGCCAGCCTGACGCAGGTCGGCATCCGCTCCCTGCGCAGCAGCCGTTCGCAATACGAGGACATGATCGCGGCCGGCCACCGGATCGTCCCGATGGGCGAGCTGCGCGCCCTGGGGCCGGCCGGCATCGCCGCGCTGCTGCCCGAAGGCGCCCCGCTCTATGTCAGCATCGACGTGGACGCCCTCGACATGTCGCTCGTGCCGGGCTGCGTCTCGGGCGAGCCGAACGGCATGACCTATCCGGAACTGCGCGAGACCCTGCGCCGCGTCGCCGAACGCTGCGCCGTCGTCGGCTTCGACTTCGTCGAGGTGAACCCGCCCCTCGATGTCGGGACGGGGGCGACCGCCTATCTGGGCGCGCTCCTCGTCTCCGAATTCCTCGGCCAGATCTGCGCGCAGCCGCGCTTCGAATCCCGCCGCGCGGCCGTCCTGGCCCGCCGCGCGGCCGCTCAGGCCCATCACCACCCGCAACCGGGAGATCTCCGATGACCGATCCCGTGACCATTCCCGCCCGCCGCGGCAAGGCGACCCGCGTGGCGAAAGGCCAAACCATCAAGGTGATCAACACACATGGGGAGCAAGTCGTCGACACCTGGGCGTTCAATGTCGACGACCTCACCGAATTCATGTCGATGGAGCATTCCCGCGCCCATATCCTCAAGGTGATCCCGGTGGTCGGCGACACGATGCTGACCAACCGGCGCCGGCCGATCCTAACCTTCCTGGAGGACACGGCGGGCGGCGTGCACGACACGCTGATGGCGGCGTGCGACAAGCACCGCTACAAGTTCCTCGGCGTCGAGGGCTACCACGACAATTGCGAGGACAATCTCCACGCTGGCATGCGCGAGATCGGCCTCAACGCCCCCGAGACGCCGAGCCCGCTCAACCTGTTCATGAACATCCCGGTCCAGCCGGACCGGACGATCTCCTTCGAGGCGCCGGTCTCGACGCCGGGCAGCTACGTGCTCCTGCGGGCCGAGATGGACCTCGTCATCGCGTTCTCCGCCTGCCCCCAGGACATCCTGCCGATCAACGGCAAGGCAGGGCAGCCGACCGAGGCGCATTTCGTGGTCGCGCCGTGACCTGCGCCCACCAACACGTCGTCCCGGACGGGGTCGGGCATGGATTCGCCGCCAAGGCCGGCACGTTCGTGACGCTCGTCGATCCGGCGGGGCAGCGGCCCGGCGACTTCGTCGCCCTGACCGCCACCGATCACCGCGCGATGCTCTCGTCCGTCCATACGCGCCGCGAAACCCTCTCCCGGCGGCCACGGCGCAGTGCCTGGCGTGCCGGACGAGGCGACAAGGCGGATGGGGGCAGGATCGTCCTCGCCATCGCCTCGAGCCAGGCGGCACCCTGATCCCCGGCCCGTCAAGGGCCGCCGGCGGAGGCTCCGTCACCTGCCGCGTCCTGATCGACGCCCATTTCGTCGTCGCGGCCGGCGTCATCGACCTCGACATTCCCTGTGCCACTGGCCCGCCCGCGGTGCGGGTCCGCAAACGGCTGTGACAGTCATGACGGCAAGCGAACCGATCCTCCTCCCCGCCCGGCACGGCAGGGCCGTCCGCGTGCCGGCCGGTCACGGCTTGCGCGTCATCAACCTCCATGGGACGCAAGTCGTCGATTGCTGGGCCTGGAACGCGCATGACCTCGACGAGGCCATGTCCATGGAGGCGAGCCGAGTCTGGAGCCAGCGGCTCAACCCGGTCGTCGGCGACACCTTCGTCACCAACCGGCGCAACCCGATCCTCACCCTCGTGGAGGACACCTCGCCCGGGATCCACGACACCTTCATGGCGGCCTGCGACCGCCATCGCTACGAGCGACTCGGCTGCACGAATTACCATCGCAACTGCCTCGACAACATGGTCGAGGCTCTGGCCGGGATCGGGCTGGCGATCGCCGCGCCGAGCCTGGCCTCCTTCAACATCTTCATGAACATTGCCGTTGATGCGGACGGCCGAAGCCTCGTCACCGGCCCGACTCAAGGGCGTCCCGGCGACTTTATCACCCTCCAGGCCGAGATGGACTGCGTGGTCGCGCTGTCGGCCTGCCCGCAGGACATCGTGCCCATTCATGGCCACGCTGCCAACGCGCCGAAGGATGCCGCGTTTCAGGTCCTTGCCACGGGCTTCCCAAGGCTCCCGCCCACGGCCCCCTGGATGCCGGCGGCATCCGCCCCTTGACCGCTCGGCAGGGGGCCTGCCGCAAACGCGAACTGGCCTTCGCTTACGGGTCATAAACCATGCCTACCCAGCCTGCCGCCTCCGCCTCGGAGCCGGCGCGTGATCCTCAACGCCCTCGCCCTCAAATTGAAGAGAGAGGCCCGCGGTAACTTCCGGGGCCGGCACTTCGAGGGGGCGTGTCGCAAACTCGGGTTCAGGCCGCGAAACGGGCTGCCCGCTCTCACTTTCACGCTTTGTTCGCGACGGGAAGGCCAAAGCAGGTGGCGAGCAACTGGTTCTGCTCCCGCACGGTCCATGCGCCCGGGAACCGGAAGCCCTTGCGCAGCCACAGCATGGCTTCGGCGCCCTGATCGTGCACCGGGCCGTGTTGAATGACCGAAACCCGCCCACTCGCGGCATCGCCCGCTTCACTCGGAAGGGGTCGCTCTCGATGCCTTGCTGCAGATGCTTGCTGCAGATGCTTGGCGACGTGGTGGGTGGGTGTGCGCGGCAGCAGGCCCTCCTTGCGGCACTCGGCGGTAGCGGGCGGGTAGGGCCCCGCGCCATCGGTGCCGATCCGACCGGGCGCGAGAAGCGGCTGGTCCTGCAGCATCTTGCGGAAGAGGCGCTTCGCGGCATCGAGATCCCAGTTGGCCGCGAGCGGGAAGTCGATCGCCTCGTCATGCTTGTCGATGGCCCGGTACAGGTAGTGCCAACTGGCCCCGCACCTTGATGTAGGTCTCGTCTACGCGCACGGACCCGCAATGCGGCTTGCGGAACCGCCGCAGGCGCCGCTCGATGGCCGGCGCGTAGGCGAGCACCCATCGGTTGATGGTGGAGTGATCCACCTCCATGGCCCTCTCGAGCAGCATCTCCTCGATGTCACGGTAGCTGAGGGCATAGCGTAGGTACCAAGAGATGGCCTGGACGATCAGGGTGGCCTCGAAGTGCCGGCCCCGGAAGTCGCAGCGGGCTTGCCGCTTCAGCTTGAGGGCGAGGGCGTTGAGGGGTATTGGATCGAAAATCGCTGGATTTACCGGAACGGATCAGGACGAAGCATGTTCCTGTGAACCCATTTCTAAATACGAATTAGCCCTAGAACGAGCCATATGGACGGATTATGGGTCAGCGGTAGTAGCACGAACACTTGGCGGCGAGCCTTCAACAGGGCACGCTGGCGATGTATGGCAACATTTTGATCGACCAGAGGTTTGTAAAGCTTTCGTGACGGATGTATTCCAGATAACGAGCAGCAATTGCTCTATCCTGCAGACCAGACAGGTATTCGGCGTATCGCCGACGAGGATCCGACGGTGATCCTCGGCGGGTTGGCCAGCGCGCGGCTTCTGCGGCGGCAATAGCGGGGCGATCTGCTCCCACCGCGCGTCTGTGAGTTCAAAGTGTCGCATCTCGCTCACATGGGCGCTCACCCCGCCAGCCTGAACCGCTTTGCAGAGACGACATAGTTGTCTTCGGTTCCCCTCCCCTACCCTAGCAGGTGTCCGGCCGCGGCACGCAGGGCCGTAAAGTTGTCGCCGCGGAGCAGGAGCATGCATCCTACGCAGCCCTTCGCAGGCGTCGGTGCACCTCCCACAGAATGTCGGAGTCACACCTCGTTTCGTTCGGCTTCGCGCCTGGAGCAGACCTTCGCCTGACTTGGACCGAATGCCCGTTCATCCTCTGAAAGCGGACCGTGTCGCCCTTGAACGCGGCTTGAGGATAAGACCCTTATTGCGGGTAGCGAGCCGAGCCTTCAGGGCACGGTGATCGGCTGCGAGGTACCCCAGCGCAGGCGGAAAGCGGTCGCCGTGGACGCGGAAGCGGCAATCCGGGGCGGCAGGCGGTAAGCCCGCGCCTTGCTACCGCTCGACTGGCGGACGGTGTGCTGAGCCGCGACGGCCCTATCGCCCTTGCCGATCCAATGACGGGCCGTGTATGGGCGCGTACGAGAACGAACGTCGCGACGGAGATGCAGGACGGGGTCCCGGACGTCCTCCCTCGGCTCATGAACGTCGCGGCCCGACTCGAGTACCGGCGCGGTCTCGCGACGTCGGTTGCGACGCGGGACCGCGGCCCGGCCGCATCAGCGCGGCGTCATCGCGCGGACGACCTCGTCGAACGCCGCCTCGGCGGTCGCGGGCTCGATGCCGTTCAGCTTCTCCTTGAGGCCGAGGCCCGCCTTCCAGCGCAGCCGCGCCGCGACCGCCCGGGCCATGACCGGATCGATGCCGGCATCGGCCACCGCCTCGGCCGACATCTCCAGCTCCTCCGACCGGCGCTTGGCGTGGATCACGCCCGACGGGATCAGCGCCTCGACCGTGTCCATCCAGGGCCGCGCCAGCGTCTTGCAGGCCGAGGCGAGCACCGCCTGGTCGACGCCGTAATGGCGCGCGGCGAGCATCATCTCGTCCGTCAGCGCCTCGATGCCCTTGATCAGCACCGAGCGCAGGATCTTGATCCCGGAGGCGGTGCCGAGCCGGTCGCCGACGAAATCGATCTTCATGCCCCAGGGGACGAGCAGGTCGCGCACCCGCTCGCCGGAGGGGCCGCTGACGAGGATCGGCATGGCGTAGCCGTTCCGCGGCGTGCCCTCGATCGAGCCGTCGCCGACGCAGGCGCCGGTGCCGGCCAGGCGCTCGGCGACGCCGCGCTTGATCGTCGGCGTGGCGGAGGCGAAGTCCGAGAAGGTATGCTGCTCGCTCAGGCATCCCGCGAAGGCCGCGGCGCTCTCCAGCGCGAGCGAGCCCGGCGTCACGCTGACGATGAGGTCCGCGGCGTCGGCCAGTTCCTGGTTCGAGCGCACCAGGGTGACCCCGGCCTCCTGCGCCCGGCTCTGGATCAGCCCGGCGAAAGGCCCGTCGAAGGCGTACTTGTCGTAGGCCGCGACCTGCTCGAGGCCGGCGCCGCGCAGGCCGCGGCCGAGGGTGCTGCCGATCTCGCCGTAGCCGACGAGGCCGAGCCGGAATTGCTGCTTGTGTGCCGACATGGGGTTTCCTCCGCTGGAATGGTTTCTGGTTCGTGGTGGTGTCGCGGGCGGGCCGGGCTCACGCGGCGCGCTGCCTTGCCAAGTCGGCGGCGCGCAGTAGAGCCGAGATCGGGTGCGGCAGGTGGAGGCCGTCGATCAGCTTGACCTGCGACCGGCAGGAATAGCCATCAGCCAGGAGGTGGCCCGACGCGCCGGCGCCGGCGACGTGGCCGGCCCAGCTCAGGCCGTAGATGTGCTCCGACATCGCCCGGTGCTCGCTCTCGTGCCCGTAGGTGCCCGCCATGCCGCAGCAGCCCGCGGGCACGATGCTGAGATCGTGCCCGAGGCGGGCGAACACCGTCTGCCAGTCGCGCAAGGCCGCCGCCGCGTTGGTCCGCTCGGTGCAGTGGGGCAGCAGCCGGTACGCGGTCCGCGCCCCGGATGGCGACCGCCCGCCCGTGCCGGGCGAGTCGAGGCGCGCGGCCAGCCATTCCTGGACCAGCTGGACACGCGGCGCCGGCTCGGGCCCGAGGGCCGCGACGTATTCCGACCGGTAGGTCAGCGTCATCGAGGGGTCGATGCCGACGAGGTCGACGCCCGTCGCCGCGAGGGCGCGCAGGGCCGTTGCGCTGCGCCGGGCCCGGCGCTCGAAGGCGCCGAGGAAGCCGTGGACGTGCAGCGGCTTGCCGTTCGGCGCGTAGGGCGCGAGCCACGGCGTGAAGCCGAGGGCCAGTAGCAGGTCGACGAGGTCGAGGACGAGGGACGTCTCGTAATGGGTCGTGAAGGCGTCCTGCACGATCACGACGCTGCGCGCCCGCGCCTCGGGCGACAAGGCGCGCAGCGCCTCGGCGCTCGCCGTCGCGACGCCCCGGCGCCGGGCCTCGCGGTGAAGGTCGATTCCGGACAGGCGCGGCATCGCCGTGAGGCCGAGGGCGAGCATCAGCCGAGCCCCGGGCGGCGAGGCCGACAGGGCGTTGGCGAGCCGGGGCGCGCGGGCGATCAGCGGCAGCAGGTGCTCGACCCAGCCGACGACATGGTCGCGCGGCCGCCGCAGGTAGCGGCCGTGGTAGAGTTCGAGGAACTTCGCCCGGAAGGTCGGCACGTCGACCTTGATCGGGCACTGCCCGACGCAGGACTTGCACGCCAGGCAGCCGTCCATCGCCTCCTTCACCGCATGCGAGAAGTCGTCGTCGCGCCGGCGCAGGGTCGCGGCGAGGCGGGCGGGAAGGCCGAGCCAGCCGCGCCGGATGCGCAGCGCGCGGCTCTCCGCGACCGGATCGCACCCTTGCGCTGCGAGCAGGCGCAGCCACTCGCGCATCAGCTGGGCGCGGCCCTTGGGCGAGTGCCGGCGCTCGCGGGTGCCCTTCCAGGACGGGCACATCGCCTCGTCGGCGTCGTAGGTGAAGCAGGCGCCGTTGCCGTTGCAGTGCAGGGCCTCGTCGTAGGCGCTTCGCACCGGGGCCGGGATGGTACGGTCGTGGCCGCCCTTGGTCGGCACGCCGTCGATGGTGAGGAGCCGCCCGCCCTCGGGCGCCGCGATCTTGCCCGGATTGAGCTGGTCGCGCGGGTCGAAGGCGACCTTGATGCGCTGGAGCGCGGGATAGAGCGGCCCGAACACCTGGGGTGAGAACTCCGAGCGCACGCCCTTGCCGTGCTCACCCCACAGCACGCCGCCGTATTTCCGCGTCAGGGCGACCACCTCCTCGGTGATCTCCCGGATCAGCCGGTCCTGAGCCGGGTCCTTGGTGTCGATGGCGGGGCGCACGTGGAGCACGCCGGCATCGACGTGGCCGAACATGCCGTAGACGAGGCCGCGGCGGTCGAGGGCGGCGCGGAACTCGGCGATGTAGTCGGCGAGGTTCTCGGGCGGGACGGCGGTGTCCTCCACGAAGGCGATCGGGCGAGCCTCCCCCTTCATGTTGCCGAGGAGGCCGACCGCCTTCTTGCGCATGCCCCAGATGCGGGTGACCGCGTCGGCGGCCTCGGGGGGCGCAAGGGGGAGGCCGGCGCCCTCGACCTCGTCGCCGTCCTCGGCGAGCCGCGCCGGACCCTGCGCGCCGCCCCCGACCGCTCGGGCGGCGTCGCTCGCCGGCAGGCCCACCGTCTCGCGCACGGAGGCCCGGGCCGCCTCCCGGGCGACCGTAAAGCCGCGCCGCCCCCCTCTCCGCCCCTCGCGCGTCAGGGGTTCGGTCACGCGCGCGAGCCCGGCCTCGAGCGCCTCGGCCGTCTCCGCCAGCACCTCGACGAGGTTCACGCCCGCGGCCGGTCCCTCGGGATCGTCAGGGAAGTAGGCGCTGACCTCGTGCCAGACGAGATCGCCGCGGGCGAGCGCGAGCACGCGGGAATCGACGGTCTCGATCGAGGCCGCCCCAAGCCCGACGAGGGTGCGCGCGTCGCGCAGGGCGGCGTCGAAGCTGTCGTAGCGCACGTTGACCAGGGCCGCGTGGCCGGGGATCGGCAGAACCGAGAGCGTCGCCTCGGCGATCAGCCCGAGGGTGCCCTCCGAGCCGCACAGCACCGCGTTGAGGTCGAAGCGGCCCCGGTCGTCGCGGATATGGGCGAGGTCGTAGCCGGTGAGGCAGCGGTTGAGCCTGGGGAACCGCTCCGCGATGAGGGCGGCATCGCGCGCGACGACATCGCTGACGACGCGGTGGATCTCGCCGACACGGTCCGTCCGCGCGCAGGCCGCGGCGAGCGCCTCGTCGTCGAGGGGGCGCGACGTCCAGACGGTCCCATCCGTCAGGACGGTCGTCAGCGCGCGCACGTGGTCGCGGGTCTTGCCGTAGAGGCACGAGCCCTGGCCGCAGGCGTCGGTCGAGATCATGCCGCCGATGGTGGCCCGATTCGAGGTCGAGAGTTCGGGCGCGAAGAACAGGCCGTGGCGGGCGAGTTCCCGGTTGAGCTGGTCCTTCACGACGCCGGGCTCGACGCGCACCAGCCGGTTCGCGACGTCGATCGCGAGGATGCGGTTCATATGGCGCGAGACGTCGACCACGAGACCGCCGGTCAGAGACTGGCCGTTGGTGCCGGTGCCGCCGCCGCGCGGCGACACCTTGATCCCGGAAAAGCGCGGGTCGCCGAGCAGGGTGCCGATCCGGATGAGGTCGTCCCGGTCGCGCGGGAACGCGATCGCCTCGGGCCGGATCTGGTAGATCGAGTTGTCGGTGGCCAGCACCGTCCGGTCGGCGGCCCCGCCCGACAGCTCGCCGGCAAAGCCCCGCACCCGGAGCTCGGCGAGGAAGGCCGCGTAGGGCGAGGCGGGAGCTGGGAGACGAGTCAGGGCGGGGATCATGGTGGGACAACCTTCGGCGTCGCCGGGGGAGGCGACGCCGCCCTTGAGGGGAATGCTGGCTTAGGCGGAGGGACGAGAGCTTTACCCGGCCGCGGCGGTCTCGGTCTCGACCGGCTCGACGACCAGCAGCATCACGGCGAGCGCCACCAGGGCCGAGGCCGCGAGGAACAGGAACACCGCGTCCCAGCTGAAGGCGTCGAGCAGCAATCCGGTGAGGAACGGGAACAGCGCCCCGCCGGCTTGGCCGCCGGTATTCACCACCGAGACCGCGAGCGGGTAGGCGTCCTTGGTGGTGAGCCCGGCCGGGTAGACGGTGAAGGACGAGTAGCCGACGTTCAGCAGGAAGCCGGTCAGGAACAGCAGGATCGCGAGGGTCACCGGCTCGTTCGGCGCGTGAATGAGCGCGTACATCATGAACACGGTCGAGACCGCGCTGATGAGGATGGTCGGCTTGCGCCGCTTGCCCACGACCCGGTCGGAGAACCAGCCGCCGATGATGTTGCCCAGCACGCCGCCGATGAACGGCGCCGAGGCCACGAAGCCGACATTCATCAGCGAAAATTGCTTCACGGTGGTCAGGTAGGTCGGCAGCCAGGCGAGGATGACGTTGATGATCCCGGTCATCATCAGGTAGCCGAGGGCGAGGCCCCAGACGTTACCGGACCGGAACGTCTCCTTGGCGGTGGCGATCAGGCGGACCGGGCGGCCGCGGATGACGCGATCCAGGCGGTCGAAGCGGCGCGCGGGCGGCACCGGGGCGGCCGTCACCGCCGCGGCGGCATCCGGCGCCGCGGGCCGCGACGACGGCTCGTCGCGGATGTGCTCGGCCTCGGCCGCCGACACGAACCGGCTGCGGGACGGCTCGTCGACGACGAGGAAGTACCACAGCACGGCGAAGACGATCCCGGGCGCGGCGCAGATGTAGAAGACGTATTGCCAACCGAGCGTGGCGATGATCAGGGCGCCCAGCGGCGGCACGATCACGGGCCCGAACTTCGCGGCGGCCAGGAACAGCCCGACCGCGGTGCCCTTCTCGCGGGCCGGGAACCAGCGGTTCACCGTCGAGAGCATGGTGACGGGCAGCGGCGCCTCGGCGATCCCGAGGGCGAGGCGGTTGAGCTTCATCGCCAGGACGGAGCCGGACGTGCCGAGGAGCCCCGTGAACAGGGAGGTCAGCAGCATGAAGATCGGGAACACGACCCGGGTGCCGAGCCGCCGGACGAGGAAGCCCGCCGGGATCTGCATCACGGCATAGCCGACGAAGAACAGGCTGACGACCGCCCCGGCCTCGGTGTTGGACATCCCGAACTCCTTCTTCACGAAGGGAAGGACGATGCCGATATTGGCCCGGTCCGCCGCCGCCAGGGTGTAGACGACGAAGATCAGGCTCATCACGACCCAGCGGTATCGGGTCGTCGTCCTGGATGCCGCGGCAGACCCCGCGGCGACGGTCGCGTTGTACATGTCGTTTCCTCCTGAAATCGAAGCATCGCCCGGAGCCGGTGCGGGCTCGCCGTTCCCTTGACCGGGACTTCTTGCGCGATGCGGGGTGTGAGTAGCGGACGCGGACGTCCCGGTCCGGATTGTCGTCATGTTCCGGCCTCGCGGGACGAGGCCGACGAGCGCGTCGAGGAAGCGGTGTCAGGCCGTGTAGGGCGCGACGCCGAGGCCCTCGAGGGCGCCGTGAAGCCAGGTCTGGCGCTCGGCTCCGGCCTCGATCTCGGCCATGATCGCCTGCTCCTGGCGCAGCTTAGCCCGGGCCGCCTCGACGAGGCGGCGGGTCTCGGCGGGCGCGAAGACGACGAGGCCGTCCTCGTCGCCGACCAGGACGTCGCCCGGATTGACGACCTGGCCGCCGATGCAGACGGGCACGTTGATCCGGGCCGGGCCCGACTTGTAGGGACCGCGATGCACGACGCCCCGGGCGTAGCAGGGGAAGTCGCCGGCCGCGAAGGTGGCGACGTCGCGGATGGCGCCGTCGATCACGAAGCCGGCGCAGCCGCGGGCCACGGCGTAGGCCCGCATCAGGTCGCCGCAGAGCGCGTTGGTGAGGTCGCCGCCGCCATCGACCACGAGGACGTGGCCCGGCTGCATCATGGTCATCGCCTGGTACATGCCGAGGTTGTCGCCGGGGCGGGTCTTGACGGTGAGCGCCGTGCCGACGAGCTTGCCCGACCCGTTGTAGCGGGTGAGGCCCGTCACCCCCGACAGGCGATCCAGGTTGTCGCTGATCAGGGGCGTGACCAGGCCGCGGAGATCCTGCTCGTCGGCGGAGGACAGAAGGGCGGGAAGCCGGCCTTCCGTCGTGACCTGCATCGTCATGGCGTGTGCTTTCCTCTGCTACGGATACCGGTTCTTCTTTTTTCGGTTCGACTCGACGCGTCCGGCCAGGACGCTGCCGGTTCTCGCGGTCCCCGCTCGGAGCCGGGTCGCGCGCAACGTCGGACGGACTCCGCCGCGACGATCGCGGAACGACCGTCGGGATCGGGTATCGCTGGTGAGAATGCGGGCGTTCGGGGGGCGATGGCGGTGATCGGCGGCCTTTCGGTGCCGCGGACCCGCCCACCCCGGAGCCTCAGCCGGGAGCGGCGCCGACGGATTCCGGCGTAGCCGACCCGTGCATCGCGAACCGCTCTGGCATCGCTGCAGCCTCCTGCCGTGCGCTTCCTCGCTCGTTCCGATCATTCATACAATAAAAATACAAACTGTCAACTCGCAACCCCTGAGATGGAGGGGCGGCCGGCGCACTTCGTACAAGATATGTACAAAACCGGACCGCGCCGACGATTGCCCGCAGGGGGCGCCAGGGGCTAAGGTCCGGCAGGATCAAGAGAAAGGGATCGTCTGGATGGCGCGCGGACAGGACAGGGCGTACGGCGTGCTGCGCCAGAGGCTGGTCGGCGGCCATTATCCGCCCGGCTTCCACCTCCGCGAGGAACCGCTCGCCCAGGAATTCGGCTTGAGCCGCACCCCCGTCCGGGCGGCCCTGAAACGGCTGGTCGAGGACGGGCTCGCGACCACGGATGCCGGCCACGGGATCCACGTGGCGGAGTGGAGCGAGGCCGACATCGAGGAGACGTTCCGGCTGCGCATGCTGCTCGAACCCCACGCGACCGAGCGCGCCGTCGAGCGCGGCGGCGATGCCCTGGTCGAGCGCCTCGAAGCGAGCAACCGCACCATGGCGCTGGCGATCGAGCAGGGCGACGGCGAGGCGATCTCCACCATCCAGAAGACGAACAAGGAGTTCCACCGCACCCTGCTCGACTTCTCGGGTTCGCCCCGGCTGCGCTCCATCCTGGAGACGATGATCGATATGCCGATCGTGGTGCGGTCGTTCTTCATCTACTCGCCGTCCGAGCTGTCGCAGAGCCTCCATCACCACCGCGACATCACCTTCGCGGCCCGCGTCGGCGACGGTGAGCTCGGCCGGCGCGCGATGCAGCTGCACCTGCGCATGTCCTATGCCCGCGTGATGCGCCATCGCGGGTCGTGGCGCCAGATCGCCACGAACGGCGCCTGAGCGTCGCCCCCGCCTGCCGGCGGACAGGCTCCGTCTGCGTCAGGCCCAGCGAATCGGGTGCGAGAAGTCGCAGGTCGCCCGGCTGATGCTCGATATCGTATTGACGACGTTGGCGGATTCGTCGCTGCGGAACATCGCCGCGTAGGTGACGGGCGGCAGCGGCGGGTCGGTCTCGATCACCCGCAGCTTCCCCTGCTCGATCAGGCCGCCGCAGCAATGCAGCGGCAGGTAGCTGATGCCGATCTCGGCGATCGTCAGCCCGACCAGCGCAATCATGCTGTTGCTGGTGACGAGGCGCGGGAACCGGACGCCACAGCCCTCCAGCCACTTGGCGAAGAACAGCCCAGATCCCGACCGGGTGCCCTGCGTCAGGATGTTGAACCGACCGATCTCGGCGAGCGGCACGATCCCGCGGTCGTGCATCAGCGCCGGGCTGCACATCCAGACGTTCTGTACGCTGGCGAGCGGCACGCTCGTGAAGCCGGGCTGCCAGATGCTGTCCGGGACGACGATGAAGTCGAGCGTGCCGTCCCGGAGCCGCTGGAACAGGTCCGTGCTCATCTCGACTTCCGGCTCGAGCACGATGGCGGGATAGGTGGCACGGATCTCGGCGACGAAGGCGGGCAGCCAGGTCAGCGCCGTCAGCTCGGTCACGCCGAACCGGAGCTGGCGGATCGGCGCGGCCTGGCTGGAGCCGATCGCGACGAGCCGGGCGTGCAGGTCGAGCAGCTCGTCGGTCAGGGGCAGGATCGCCTCGCCCTTCACGGTCAGGCGCACCCGGCGCTTGCTGCGGTCGAACAAAGCCGTCCCGAGGTCGGCCTCCAGCTCCTGGATCCGCTTCGACACCGCCGATTGCGTGGTGTTCAGCCGCTCCGCGGCCTTCTCATAGCTGCCGAGCACCGCGATCCAGTGCAGGGCTTCCAGCTGCTTGAGCGTCGCCATCCGTCGCCAGCCCCGCGTTTCATTCCTTTTTAGAATGTCGAACCGGTCGTTTAAATCCCTTTTTTCGAGCCCGGCGGCGTGGGATGCACGCGGCACCTAGGAGGCTGCAACGATCGCGGCTCTCCTCACACCCGTCTCCTTATCGCGTCCCTCCCCGGGCTCTGAACGGCAGCGCGGGGTCGCGGACGCCCCGGAGGGCCGGCGGGCTCCGCGCGGGCGGGCAGCACCGGGCGCCGCCGAGGCACCGCCGGATCCGTCCACCGGAGCCCGGACAACCAGAACCGTACGCGAAGCGCGTCAGGAGGAAGCATGCTGCAGGCCATGAGCAAGACCGGTCCGATCAAGCGGCTGCTGGTCGCCAACCGGTCCGAGATCGCCATCCGGATCTTCCGGGCCGCCACCGAGCTCGGCATCCGCACGATCGCGATCTACGCCGACGAGGACAAGCTCTCGCTCCACCGCTTCAAGGCCGACGAGGCCTACCTCGTCGGCCGCGGGGCCGCCGGCGAGTTGCATCTCGGGCCGCTCGAGGCCTACCTCTCCATCGACGAGGTGATCCGCGTCGCCCGCGCCAGCGGCGCGGACGCGATCCATCCCGGCTACGGCTTCCTCTCCGAGAGCCCGGAATTCGCCGAGGCCTGCGCGGCCAACGGCATCGTCTTCGTCGGCCCCTCGCCCGAGACGATGCGGGCGCTCGGCAACAAGGTCTCGGCCCGCAACCTCGCCACCTCGGTCGACGTCCCGGTGATGCCGGCGACCGATCCCCTGCCCGACGACGAGGCCGAGATCCGCCGCCTCGCCGCCGGGATCGGCTATCCCGTGATGCTCAAGGCGTCCTGGGGCGGCGGCGGGCGCGGCATGCGCCCGATCGAGGGCGAGGACGGCCTGATCGAGGCGGTGCGCTCGGCGCGCCGCGAGGCCAAGGCCGCCTTCGGCAAGGACGAGGTCTATCTCGAGAAGCTCGTCCGGCGCGCCCGCCACGTCGAGGTCCAGCTCGTCGGCGACCGGCACGGCACCGTGATGCACCTGTTCGAGCGCGACTGCTCGATCCAGCGCCGCAATCAGAAGATCATCGAGCGCGCCCCCGCCCCCTACCTCGACGCCGCGACACGCCAGGAGCTGTGCGAGGCGGCCCTGCGCATCGGCCGGGCGACCGGCTATGTCGGCGCCGGGACGGTCGAGTTCCTGATGGATGCCGAGACCGGGCGCTTCTATTTCATCGAGGTCAACCCGCGCATCCAGGTCGAGCATACGGTCACCGAGCAGGTCACCGGCCTCGACATCGTCAAGGCGCAGATCCGCATCATGGAGGGCGGGCGGCTCGGCGCGGTCGAGGAGACCGGCATCCCGGACCAGGAGTCGGTGCGCCTCAACGGCCACGCCCTGCAGTGCCGCATCACCACCGAGGACCCGGACAACAGCTTTATCCCGGATTACGGCCGTATCACCGCCTATCGCGGCGCCTTCGGCTTCGGAATCCGCATCGACGGTGGCACCGCCTATTCGGGCGCCGTCGTCACGCGCCACTACGATCCGATGCTGGAGAAGGTCACCGCCTGGGCGGCGGCGCCGGCCGATGCCATCGCCCGCATGAGCCGGGCCTTGCGCGAGTACCGCATCCGGGGCGTGGCCACCAACCTGTCCTTCCTCGAGGCGGTGCTCGACCATCCGAGGTTCCGCGGCGACGCCTACACCACCCGCTTCATCGACGAGACGCCCGAGCTGTTCGCCCGGCAGGAGCGCCGCGACCGGGCGAGCAAGCTCCTGACCTACATCGCCGACGTGTCGGTCAACGGACATCCGGAGACCCGAGGGCGGCCCCGCCCGCCCGCCGAGGCCCGCCGGCCCGAGCCGCCGCGCTTCGCCACCGAAGCCGGCCGGGCCCCAGCCCGCGAGGGCACGCGCCAGATCCTCGACCGGCTCGGGCCGCAGGGCTTCGCGGCCTGGATGCGTGCCGAAACCCGGGTGCTCGTCACCGACACGACGATGCGCGACGCCCACCAGTCGCTGCTCGCCACGCGGGTGCGCACCTTCGACATCGCGGCGGCGGCGGGCGCCACCGCGACCGGGCTGCCGGAACTCCTGTCGCTCGAATGCTGGGGCGGCGCGACCTTCGACGTCGCGATGCGGTTCCTCACCGAGGATCCGTGGGAGCGGCTCGCCCTGATCCGCGAGGCGGCCCCGACCCTCCTCACCCAGATGCTGCTGCGCGGCGCCAACGGCGTCGGCTACACCAACTACCCCGACAACGTCGTGCGCCACTTCGTGCGCCAGGCGGCCCGCGGCGGCATGGACCTGTTCCGCATCTTCGACTGCCTCAACTGGGTCGAGAACATGCGGGTGGCGATCGATGCGGTGGCGTCCGAGGGCAAGATCGCCGAGGGCGCCCTGTGCTACACCGGCGACATCCTCGATCCGTCCCGCAGCAAGTATTCCCTCGCCTACTATGTCGGGCTCGCCCGCGAGCTTGAGCAGGCGGGCTGCCACGTTCTGGCGATCAAGGACATGGCGGGGCTGCTCAAGCCCGCCGCGGCGCGCGTCCTGGTCAACGCCCTGAAGGAGGAGGTCGGCCTCCCGCTTCACCTCCACACCCACGACACCTCGGGCATCGCCGGTGCCACGGTGCTGGCCGCCGTCGAGGCAGGCGTCGACGCGGTCGACGCGGCGATCGACGCCATGTCGGGCACGACCTCCCAGGCCTGCCTCGGCTCCCTGGTCGAGGCCCTGCGCCACACCGAGCGGGACAGCGGGCTCGATCCCGCGGCGATCCGGCGCCTGAGCCTGTACTGGGAGGCGGTCCGCCGGCAATACGCCGCCTTCGAGAGCGACCAGAGGTCGGGCGCCTCCGAGGTCTACCTGCACGAGATGCCCGGCGGGCAGTTCACCAACCTGAAGGAGCAGGCCCGCTCCCTCGGCCTCGACCGCAAGTGGGATCAGGTTGCGCAGGCCTACCGGGCGGCGAACGACCTGTTCGGCGACATCGTCAAGGTGACGCCGTCCTCGAAGGTGGTCGGCGACATGGCCCTGATGATGGTCTCCCAGGGCATCAGCGCCGAGGAGGTGCTGTCGCCCGGGACCGAGATCGCCTTCCCGGCCTCGGTGGTCGAGATGATGCGCGGCGACCTCGGCCAGCCGCCGGGCGGCTGGCCGGCGGAGATCCAGCGGCGGGTGCTGAAGGGCGAGACGCCCTCGACGGCGCGGCCGGGGGCGCTCCTGCCGGAGGCCGACCTCGCGGCGGCGCGGCTCCAGGCCGAGGCGGCCTGCGGCCGGGCGCTCACGGAGGCGGAGCTGGCCTCGTACCTGATGTACCCGAAGGTGTTCACCGAGTTCTGCCTCGCCGCCCGCCGCTACGGCCCGGTCGCGGTTCTGCCGACCCCGGTCTTCCTGTACGGGATGGAGCCGGGCGACGAGATCGTGGTGACGCTCGAGCGCGGCAAGGTGCTGGTGGTGCGCCTCGTCGCCCGGAGCGAGACCGACGAGGAGGGGCAGGTCCGGGTGTTCTTCGAGCTCAACGGGCAGCCCCGCATCGTGACGGTGCCGAACCGCGCGGCGGCGGCGACGCGCCCGGCGCGCCGCAAGGCGGAGGACGGACGCGAGGACCACCTCGCCGCGCCGATGCCGGGCAGCATCTCCACGGTCGCGGTGCGGGAGGGCCAGGCCGTGCGGGCCGGCGACGTCGTGATGACGATCGAGGCGATGAAGATGGAGACGCTGCTGCACGCCCCCTGCGACGGGGTCGTGGCCGAGCTCCTCGTCGCCCCGGGACAGACGGTCGACGCCAAGGACCTCCTCGTCGTCCTGGCGCCCGGAACGGCTGACGGGATCTGATGACGACCAACCAGACTAGAAGGAGCATACCATGACCGACGCCCAAGCCCTCTCCGCCCCGGATCGCGCCGCCAGCGCCGCGGCGGTCGAGCTGTTCCGCGGCGCCGCGACCGCCTTGATCAGCGACAACCTCGACCGGCTGCCGGGCCTCGTCGGCCTGCGCCCGTTCCATCGCGGGGGCGCGCTCGCCGGCATCGCCCTCACGGTGCGCGTGCGCAGCGGCGACAACCTGGCGATCCACCAGGCGCTCAACATCGCCCAGCCCGGAGACGTGATCGTGGTCGACGGCGGCGGCGACACCAGCCGTGCCCTGGTGGGCGACATCATGAAGGCGATCGCCGAGAGCCGGGGCGTCGCGGGCTTCGTCATCGACGGCGCCATCCGCGACTCCGCCGCCTTCGCGGCCTCGGACTTCCCCTGCTACGCGCGGGCGGCGATCCACCGGGGGCCGTACAAGGCGGGTCCCGGCGAGATCAACGTGCCGGTCTCGGTCGGCGGCTGGACCGTCCGTCCCGGCGACGTCGTCGTTGGCGACGCGGACGGGGTCGTCACCTTCCCGGCTGCCATCGCGGCGAGCCTGATCACGGCCGTTCGCGCCCAGGAAGCCCGGGAGGCCGAGATGCTGCATATGATCGGCGAGGGCCGCTACGACGGCCGCTACGGCAAGACCGCCAAGTAGCGGCACCAAGCGTATCGTCTCGGTCGCCGCCCGTCGCGGCACGGAACCCGGCGCGGGTCTTGCGTGCCGCCGTCGGCGGGTCGTGGCCGGGACGTTCGGAATTCTCACGATGAAGCACCCGCTCCGGAGTCGTCCAGTGAAGAAGATTGCCTTGTTCGTGTTCCTGTCCGCCCTGGCTCTGCCCGCGCACGCGGCGGAACTGACGGGAACCCTGAAGAAGATCAAGGATTCGAACCGGATCGTCCTCGGCGTGCGCGACGGCGGTCCGCCGTTCAGCTACATCGACAACAACCAGACCTATGTCGGCTACACGATCGACATCTGCAGCAGGATCGTCGACGCGATCAAGAAGGAGGTCGGCGCCGCGGATCTCAAGGTCGAGATGCTGCCGATCACCTCGTCGACCCGCATCCCCCTGATGACGAACGGAACGATCGACCTCGAATGCGGGTCGACCACGAACAATCCCGAGCGCCAGAAGCAGGTCACCTTCACCAACGCCCACTTCGTCACGGCGAGCCGCTTCGCGTCGAAGAAGGCCCAGAAGATCGAGACGATCGACGACCTGAAGGGCAAGTCGGTCGTGTCCGTGGCGGGCTCGGTCAACATCGTCCAGATCAACAAGCTGAACACCGAGCGGAAGCTCGGGATCACCGTCCAGACGGCGAAGGACACCGTGGAGGCTTTCCTGCTGCTCGAGACCGACCGGGCGGCCGCCTTCGTGATGGACGACGTGCAGCTCAGCATCCTGATCGCGCTGTCGAAGGATCCGGCGGCCTACACGATCAGCAAGGAGGCGTTCGGTCCGCCCGAGCCCTACGGGATCATGCTGCGCCGCGACGACGCGCCGTTCAAGGCCCTGGTGGACCGGACCACCGCCGACCTCTACCGCAGCCCGGAGATCGGCGCGATCTACAGGAAGTGGTTCGAATCCCCGGTGCCGCCCAAGGGGATCAATTACCGGTTCCCGATGCCGGCGGAGCTGAAGCGCGCCTTCGAGCATCCGACCGACAGCCCGGACCCGGCGGCCTACAGGAACTGAGCGAACCCTGCTCCTGACGAGCGCCCCCCCCCCGGGGGGCCCGCTCGCCTTCAGAAGCCGTAGAGGGATGCGGGGTTCCGGACGAGCACCTTGCGGAGGCGGTCCTCCCCGCCGAGGATCGACGTCAGGATGCCGGCGAGGGGCGCCGCCTCCGGCGACTCCGGCTCGGTGACGTGGGGCCAGTCCGATCCCCAGAGCAGGCGGTCCTCGTTCTCGCCGGCCAGCCGACGCCCGATCCCGGCGATGTCCTCGTAGCCCGGCGGGCCCGTCCGGCTGTCCTGGTAGGGGGCCGAGAGCTTGACCCAGGCCCGCCCGGTGCCGAGCAGCCGCAGCACCGCGTCGAGGCCCGAATCCCCGGCCCACCGGACGCGTCCGAAATGGTCGAGGACCAGCGGGACGGGCAGCGCGCGCAGCATCGCCTCGTGCTCGGCCAACGCGCTCGCCTCGATATGAAGCTGGATGTGCCAGCCGAGATCCGCGACCAGCCCGGCGATCGCCGGCATCATCGCCATCGTCGTCGCGCCCGCCTGCACCTGGTTGAAGCGCACGCCCCGGACGCCGAGTTCGTGCCAGTCGCGCAGCGCCGCCGCCGGCACGCGCTCGTCGATCACCGCGACGGCGCGGTAGCCGGGGCCGAGGGCGCGCAGCGCCGCGAGGGTGTGGTCGTTGTTCGTGCCGTAGAGCGAGGGCTGCACGACCACGCCCCGCGTCGTTCCGAGCCCGGCCGCGAAGGCGCGGTACTGCGCCACGTCGGCCGTCCGGTTGCGCACCGCCGGGTTCGGCACGGTGGGGAAGGCTGCGTCCATGATGTGGAAGTGGCAGTCCGTCGCCCCGTGGATCGCCGCGAAGGTCATCGCCTGCTCCGTCCTCGAGAGAATCTTGCGTCGAGAGGGTTCTTGCGCCGGCCGCCCTCGTCCGGGCGGCCGGCTGTCTGCTCAGCGCCCGAAGACGTGCAGCAGCGCCAGGGAGAAGAACGGGACCGCCGCCACCGCGAAGATGCCGAGGAGGAGCGCGAGCAGGTAGGGGAGGATCGCCCGCGAGGTCTCCTCGACGCTCGTCCCCATCACCGAGCAGGCCACGTAGAAGCCGATGCCGAGCGGCGGCATGAAGATGCCGACGCCCATCGAGAGCAGCAGCACCATGGCGTAGTGCACGCCGTCGATGCCGAGCTGCGTCGCGATCGGGTAGAGGATGGGCCCGAGGATGATCAGGGCTGGCAATCCTTCCAGCAGCGAGCCGACCACGATGAGGATCAGGATCGAGCCGGCCAGGAACAGGTAGCGGTTGTCCCCGGCGGCGTGGAGCAGCGAGGCGAGATGCTGAGGCAGGTTGCCCGCCGCCATGATCCAGGCGAAGGAGCCCGCTGCCGCGACGATGAACAGCACCATGCCCGACGTCACCGCGCACTCGACCACGATTCTCACGAAGCTGCGCCACCCGATCGAGCGGTAGACGAGGACGCAGAGCAGGATGCCGTAGAGCACCGCGACGGAGGACACCTCGGTCGGCGTCGCGAGGCCGAACTTGATGCCGATGACGAGGATCATCGGCATCAGCAGCGGCAGGATCGCCCCGAGAGCGGCCTCGCCGAGGGCGGCCCGGCTCGCCCGCTCGACCCGGACGGTCGGGCTGCGGACCGCCATGACGTAGACGAGCGCCATGAGGATCACCGCCAGCACGGCGGCCGGCAGCAGGCCGGCGATGAACATGGCCCCGATCGAGACCGGGACGACGGAGCCCAGGACCAGCATGGCGATGCTGGGCGGGATCGTCTCCGACATCGCCGCGGAGGCGGAGAGGACCGCGGCGCCGTCCTTCGGCTGGTAGCCCTTGCGCTCCAGCTCTTCGCGCATGACCGAGCCGACCGCGACGACATCCGCGATCTTCGAGCCGGAGACGCCCGAGACGAGGTAGGTCGTCATGATCACGACCTGCAGCAGGCCGCCTCGGAAATGGCCGACCAGCGCCATCGCCAACCCGACGAGCCGGCGGCTGATGCCGCCCTTCTCCATCACCATCCCGGCCCAGATGAAGAAGGGCAGCGTGAGGAGGATGAAGTGGCCCGAGCCGTCGATGGTGTTCTGGGCCACCGCGACGGTCGGTGCGAGGTCGGTCGCGAGCAGGAACAGGATCGACCCGAGCAGCATCGCGAACGCGACCGGCAGGCCGAGGAGGATGCTGGCGAAGAACACCAGCAGCATCCCGACGAGCGCCGCGCTCGTGTCGAGGCGCAGGTCAGGCATCCGGTTCATCGCGAGGACGAGGCCGCCGAGGACCCCAACGGCGAGCGCCGCCTGCGCGACTGCAACGAGGCGGTGCGCAACGAGCAGCCGCTCGACCGCGAAGAGGCCGATCAGCAGCATGCCGGCGATGAACGGCACGACCGTGAGGCCGAGGTTCCACTGCAGCATCGGCATGATCGACTGGGCGTTGACCTCCAGGAGATCGAGCGCGGCCAGGAGCGAGACCGCGACGACAGCCAGGACGACGACGTCGAGCCCCGCCATCACCATCCGGCGCATTGGCGCGGAGAGCGCGTCGGTGACGAGCGCGACCGTGGTGTGCTGGTGGCTCCGGTACGCGAGCGCCCCGCCGACGAAGGCGATGGTGAGCAGGGCGAGACGCGAGATCTCCTCGGCCCAGAGGTACGAGTGACCGAGGAAGACGCGCTGGACGATCTCGACGAGGATGAGGCCGAGTTCCCCGGCAAGCACGGCGAACAGGACCGCCCGGGCGAGCCAGTCGACCGCATCCATGGCGCGGCGGTAGGTGCGGGCGAAGGCCCCGGGCGCCGGCAGGGCGCCCGGAGCGGATCCGAGATGGACCGTCTCCGGTGCAGCGTTGGCCATGATGTTCACCACGTCGCGCCTCCCCCGGGTCAGGCCGCCTGGCTCAGAACGTCGTCCATCAGATCGGCGCCGATGATCGGCCGGAACTGATCGTAGACGGGCTTCATCGCGGACCTGTACGCCGCGCGGTCGGCGGCCTGGACCGCGATGCCCTGACCGGCAAAGCGCGTCTCGACCTCCTGGCTCGCCTTCGCGATCGTGACGCGCGCGTCCTTGGTCAGCTCAAGCGACGCCTCCCGAATCGCCTGCTGGTAATTCGGCGCGAGACTGTCGAGCTTGCGCTTGCTCGCCATCATGATCCCGGGATTGTAGACGTGGTTGGTCTGCGTGATGGTCTTGACCACCTCGTTGTGCTTCGAGGCCGCCATCGAGATCATCGGCGTCTCGATCGCCTCGATCGCGCCCTGGGACAGGGCGAGGTAGATCTCGGACAGGTCGATCTGGATCGGGTTCGCGCCGAGCGTGTTGAACATCGCGGCATAGATCGCGCCCGGCTGGACGCGGATCTTCATGCCCTTAGCCTCGCCCGGCGCCTTGACCGAGCGACCGGTCGTCGAGACCACCCGCCAGCCGAAATGTCCGTAGGACAGGCCGTAGATGCCCTTGCTCGGCAGGTCCTGCAGCAGCTTCGGCCCGATCGGGCCGTCCAGCAGGCGCTCGGCCGTTTCGGCGTCCTTGAAGAGGAAGGGCAGATCGACGACCATGAACTTTGGGTAGAGCGTCTGCACGAAGCCCGACGTGTGGCAGCACAGATCGATAATGCCAGTCTGCATGCCGGTGAGCATGTTGCTCTGCGAGCCGAGCTGCCCCGTCGTGAAGACCTGGACCTCGACCGCACCCTCGGTCTTCGCCTTGACGGTGTCGGCGAAGCGCCGGGCGACCTGCATGAACGGGTGCGACGGCGTATCGGGATAGACGAGCTTCAGCGTGTGCTGTGCCGCCCGGGCGAAATCGGACCGGACGATGAAAGGCGCGGACAGACCAGCGGCAATCAAGCCGCGACGCGACAGCCTCATGGTGTTCTCCCTCGTGATGTCAATTGTTGTTTGGGTGTACAAGTCGTGACGTTTCGGGCGATCGGTCTCCCGGAAGCAAACCGCTGTCGATGGCCCCGACACGTGTTGATGCCCGGAATGCCTCCGTGCCGTCATTGACGGGCGCAAAGCGTGATAGATCACACCGCGGCCTGCTCATGCCGCACAGTTCGACTCAACGTGGAAGGTTGCTGGAGCACCGCTCGATCGCGTCGCCAGCGGACAGCACTTTAGATCTTTAAACTTGCAGCGTTCCTGCGACAAACCGGATTCCGCTTCGCCGGAATACGCTCCAAGCTCGGGCGTCGGGAGCGGGCACGAAACATCGAAGCGCGGCAGGACGCAGACAAACGCCGCCCGCCAAGCCCGCATTCAATCATGGTTGAGGATCGCCGGCACCGACCGGCTCTCGCG
The DNA here is from genome assembly GCF_004745635.1 of Methylobacterium nonmethylotrophicum. Lineage (GTDB taxonomy): Bacteria > Pseudomonadota > Alphaproteobacteria > Rhizobiales > Beijerinckiaceae > Methylobacterium > Methylobacterium nonmethylotrophicum. The sequence goes on from NZ_SRLB01000013.1 coordinate 238,781, forward strand.
CGGCATCCGCCCGCGGCCATCGCCTCCTTCGCAGGCTGCTCCATTCATCAGCATGCCGTGCAGGAAAAATACATAATTCCGAATCACCTCGCTTTCAACAGCCGTTTTCGCAATTTTTTGTACAAATTATGTACATTTTGCATTTCGTGCTGATTGCTGCCGACCGCGCATGGGCGTTAAGGTGACGGCGTCGAGGGCACGGAGTTTGCCCGAATGGGACGCAGACAGGACAGGGCCTACGGGCTGCTGCACCGGCAGCTCGTGGATGGATACTACCGGCCGGGCTTCCATCTCCGCGAGGAACCCCTCGCCCGGGCGTTCGGGCTGAGTCGCACGCCGATCAGGGCCGCGCTAAGGCGGCTGGTCGAGGACGGCCTCGCGACGGATGCCGGCCACGGCATCCACGTGGCGGAGTGGAGCGAGTCCGATATCGCGGAGACGTTCCGTCTCCGCATGCTGCTTGAACCGCATGCGACCGAACTCGCCGTGCAGCGCGGCGGAGCGGCGCTGGTCGAACACCTTGAGGCGGGCAACGCCGCCATGGCGAAGGCCATCGCCGAGAACGACGAAGAATCCATCGGCACCGCACAGGAGGCGAGCCGGGATTTTCATCACGCGCTGATCGCCTTCTCCGGCTCACCGCGACTTCAATCCATGCTCACGACGCTGATCGACGTGCCCGTTATGGCGTGGTCTTTCTTGTACTCGCTGACCGAGCTGAAGCAGAGCGTTCACCACCATCGTGACATCACTTTCGCAGCCTGCGTCGGGGACGGCGATCTCGGGCGGCGTGCGATGCAACTCCACTTGCGCATGACCTACGCCCGCGCGCTGGAGCACCGGGCCTCCCGCAGTCGAGGCTCAGCGGCGGGCGAACGATAGGCGTTCAGATCGAACCGCCGCGGCGACCGCACGGGATCGTGACGCGCGGCACGCAAGCTAGGACCGGACGCGGTCCTCCATGGGCAACCTTTCGGGCCTCGACTCGCCGACGAAAGCCGTGGCGGCGGCGGTCCGCTGGTCCCCCGCACGGCAGATCGAGTCGGTCGGATCCGGGGCCCCTACAGAGGACATGACGGACATGGCACCATCAACAAGGGTCGGCGAACGCTCTGCGACGGGAGAGCCGGACGCGGATCCGGCCCGCAGCATCTTCCCCGCCGCAGCGAGGGTCCTGCCTCGCCGCCTCGGCGGAATGCTGGGTCTCGACGACTTCGAGGAGGCTGCGCGCCGCATTCTGGGATTGCCCCGTTTCTGGTTCTTGCTCATTCTGCGTGGATCAGGCGGCCAGAACCATGCGGCGCTTCAGGAGATCGAGGCCTGCCCGTCCGTAGCACTGGCGCTTGATGAGCTTGAGCCGGTTGACCTGGCCTTCAGCCTGGCCGCTACTCCATGGCTCCATGAGAGCAGCCCGGACGGCCGCGATGTCCGCCTCTAATCCTGAGGCGAACGTCGCGATCGCAGGAGCCTCACAGGTCCGGGCCTTCGTGATCCAAGCCTCGATGTCTGCAGCGGCGTCCTGATCATCGGCCACGCGCTTGCCCTTCCCGGGGTTCATCCGCACTTTCGGTGCTGACGGGTGCTTGTCCAGCCAAGCTCTGGGGTCTCGGCTCACGCGGCATGCAGT
>NZ_SRLB01000014.1 GCF_004745635.1 Methylobacterium nonmethylotrophicum
TGGACGAACATGTCGAACTCCTCGAACGACCCCGAGTCGAGGAGGAGCTCGATGCGCTCGCGCGCCGTGAGCTTGCCCTTGCGGTGCTGGGCGGCGACGCGGGCTTCGCCGCCTCCGCACCGTGCGTGGTCCCGCCGGTGGTCCAGCAGGGCAAGGATCTCCTTCATGGGGCGGACCTCATTGGGGGGAAGAGGAGGGATCGACGGGAAGCTTCAGCGGGACAGACCGGGCGGGTCTCACCGCGCAGGACGGGATCGCTCAGCCGGGCGGTGCTGCGACCGGCAGTTGCAGGAGACGCGGGCGGTGGAGCAGGAGGGCGCACATCAGGGCCTGCCTGCCGTCGCGCCCGCCGGCATCGCGGGCGCAGCGCGCGGAGACACGCATCGCGGCGGCGATCTCGGCGAAATCGATCCGGTACAGCGCGTGGAGCGCGTACGACTCTGCCGTCGGGTCGGCCAGGTAGGCATCGACCGCCGCGTCGATATCGCCGTCCAGGAGGTCGCCCTGCAGAAGCAGGTCCAGGATGCTCGGCGCCCTGCGCACCGCTGCCGACATTGGAACAGGGCCGGGATCGAGCGTCGTGAGCATGGCTGTCTGACCCCAATCCGATCGCATGGTTGCTCGGCCGATTTCAGGACACGGAGAGACCCGCCTCGTCGGATCTGGACACGGGGACGGGCGCGCAGCCTGCCGCGGCGCCGCGATCAAATCGCCGCTGCCAAGGTCGGCGCAGGTTGCCGTGAAAGGAGAGGCCGCTTAGGACGCCGAGTGTCGGCCCGCAAAGAGCGGCGACGATCTCTGCGCAGCGAACGGATGCTGCGTCATATCCCGGCTATGCATGGCGCGACTTCCGCCTACCCGAGATCACGCTAGAGAACGCGCGGCTCGCAGGCAAATTCAAAGATTGCGAGACATCGTTCGCTCCCGTAGATATGCGGCATGGCGGCCTTGAACTACCATCACCTGCGCCTGTTCCACCGCATCGCGCACGAGGGCAGCCTCACCCGGGCCGCGGACGTCCTCAACCTGTCGCAATCCGCCCTCTCGGTGCAGTTGCAGAAGCTGGAGCAGCAGCTCGGCCACGACCTGTTCGAACGGCGCGGCAAGAAGCTCACCCTCACCGAGGCGGGCCGGATCGCGCTGGACTACGCCGACACCGTCTTCGAGACCGGCGACGAGCTGATCAAGGTCCTGCAGGGGCGCCCTCGCGCCGCCCAGCACGTGCTGCGCGTCGGAGCCCTGACGACCCTCTCCCGCAACTTCCAGCTCGAATTCCTGCGCCCGGTGATCGGACGCCCGGACGTCGAGCTGGTGGTGCGCTCGGGCACGATGCGCGAACTCTTGTCTCACCTCGAGATGCATGGCCTCGACGTGGTCCTCGCCACCACCGCCGTCCGCCGGGATGCGGGAACGGACCTGCACTGCCACCTCATCGCCGAGCAGCCCGTCAGCCTCGTCGGACGACCCGCGCCGGACCGGGAGCCGATCCGCTTTCCGGATGCCCTCCGGACCGTGCCGGTGACGTTGCCCAGCCTCGACAGCGAGATCCGCGTCGCCCTCGACCGCGTGCTGTCGCTGGCGGGCATCCACCCGGTCATCCAGGCCGAGGTCGACGACATGGCCATGCTCCGCCTGCTGGCGCGGGAGGGCGAGGGCGTCGCGGTGGTGCCCCCGATCGTCGTGCAGGACGAGTTGCAAGCCGGCGTGCTGGTCGAGCATTGCCGCATCCCGGATGTCACCGAGCGCTTCTACGCCATCGTCCAGACCCGACGTTTCCCGAATCCGGTGCTGCAGGACCTGATCGCGGCGAGCGTGCCGGCGCGGACAGCCCCGGCCGCCGGGTGAGGCGAGCCCTGCCCGCCCGGGTTCCGGCTCGCCGATGCCGCCGCGACGGCTCTCACACGGCCGCCCGCAGCGGCACCTCGGGTGCGACGCCGCCCGGTCGTGCGGTGCCGGTCCACCGCAGGTCACCGGCGTAGCGCCACGCGATCCGGCCGTCCTGGTCGAGCGCGAACAGGTGCAGCCAGCGATGGTCGAACAGCGCCCGCACCTCCGCGTGGCACCTCAGCACGTCCGTGATCGCCTCCCGCGGCGCCTCGATGCAGACCGACAGCCGCAGCGGCTCATGGGCATAGGCCTCGCCGTCGTGGACCGACTGGCGGGGCAGGCCGGCCCGCAGCGGGCCGCCATTGCCCTCCAGCACCCCGATGCCGCCCGTGACGTTGTGCAGGAGCTTGTTGCCGCTGCCGAACAGGTCTGGCGCGACGGTCGAGCCGTAATATTGCAGGCTGATCCAGCTCGCCACGACCACCGGCGCGGTGAGGATCAGCTCCAGCACGCCGAAGCCCTGGTCCTGCCGCCAGTCGTATTCGTGCAGGAAGGCGCGCCCGGCGAGGGGCTTTCCCGCCGTGCGGCGGCGCGGCGCGGCGATGAAGGCGCTGCAGCCGGCCAGCCCCCATTCGGGGCGGGTCTCGGCCCAGTCGCGGCTGCGGCGGGGGACGCGGCTGCCATCGGCCGCACCCGGCAGGCGCAGCGCGCGCTCGCCGCGGGCGATGGTGCCGGCGGCCGCGAGCCAGCCCCGGATCCGCTCCAGATCCTGCGGGCGCAGCATCCCCGGGAGATCGTCGGCATAGAGCCTGACCTCGTCCGTCGTCGTGTCGTGGAGGGCGGCGAGGAACACGGTGTCGGGCGGCACGGCGATGCCCTGCGCCGCGAGGCCCGTCCGCACCTGCGGGTCATTGAGGAGCTGCGCCAGCAGGCGCGCGTTCACCTCGCCCGAGTATCCGCCGCAGGCGCCGCAATGCAGGGCGCTGGCGTGAGGGTTGTTGACGGTGGTCGCGCCGTGCCCGGCGAGCAGCACGACGGGGGCGAACCCCGCCGTCAGCGACATCGCGCGCAGGATGCCGGCGGCGCTCGCGACCCGTGCGGCGGGATCGAGCGCCGGATCGAGGCGCGGTGCGGGATCGTCGGGCGCCGCCCTGCCGAGGCCGAGCGACGCGCCGAGGAGCTTGCCGAGGGAGAGGGGCCCCGCCGCCTCCACGAAGGCGAAGGAGGACACGGCCGCCTGCCGGAAGCGGCCCCAGGCCCGGCCCGCGCGGGCCGCGACCCGGGCGGACCGGTCCGCTTGCGCGACCTCGTGGCTGCCCGCGCAGGTGTGCAGCGCCGGCTTGAGAAGGACCGGCAGGCGCTGCTCCGCGACGTCGGAGGCGAAACGCCGGTGCGCGAGACCCAAGCCGAAGAAGCCCGCGAAGCCGAGCGTGCGGATGCCGGGATCGAGGGATTCGAGGGCCCGGCGGAAGACCTCGGACCTGACGTCGATGCAGAACGCCGCCTGCAGGACCGGGCGGCCGGTCCCTCCTTCCGGCGAGGTTCCGGCGAGCGTCGCGGCGAGCGCGCGCTGGCCTGCGCGCTCGGCGGCCTCCTGCAGGATGGCGTCGAGGACGAGGTCGGGCGTCGGCGCGGCCGGGGTCGCGTGCGCCGTGGCGACCGCCGCCCAGCGTCCGGCGACCGCGTCTCCGTAGCGGGCGAGCAGGGCCTCGTCGAAGATCGTCCGGATGGCGAGCATGTCCCGCAGCGTCCCGTCGGACGTCCCGGCGAGCTCCGCCTGCCAGAGCCGGTAGCGGGCGACCTGAGCCCAGCCGCCGAGGGACAGGAGCGCCTGGTGGAAGTAGCTCTCCAGGGCGTCCGGGCCGAGGCCGAGCCGCGCGACCGCGCGGGCGAGCGCCGGCAGCGTCCCGTCGGGCACCTCCGCGACGTGCCGGGCGAAGCCGCTCAGGCCGGCGATCTCCGGCGTGAGGTCGTGGACGGCCCAGTCCCGCCAGAGGGCGAACGCGCTCCTGCCGGATGGCGGCGCCCACAGGGCCTGCCCCTCGTCGAAGTGACCGGCCGCCCAGGCGGTGATCCGGTCGGCGATCAGGCCCGGCCAGTCGATCCCGGACAGGTCGGCGCAGAGCGAGGCGAGGGTCGGCAGGACCGGGGCGGGGCGGGCCTCCGCCTGCATCGCCGCCTTCAGCACGTCGAGGCCGGCCGGGCGCAAGGCCGCAGGGGCCTGCGCCAGGGCCTCCAGGAGGTCCTCGTCGGCGATGAGCCCGGAGGCGACCCTGTCGCGGTACCAGCGGCGGGGCATCGTCACCGCCGCGCCGCCCGCCCGGGCGAGGCGCGCCCCGGCGACCCAGAGCGGCTCGCCGGCATGCCCGAGGAAGGGATTGACGGCGACGCTCGAGGCGAGCGGCCACAGGGGCGGGATCAGGCGGCCCGCCGCGTCGGCCGCGGCCCTGACGGTGTCGTGCGGGGCCGGGAGGGAGTGGACGATCTCGATCATCGTGGCATCTCCGAGAGGGTCAGGCGGCGTGGCGGGCCGACCAGCCGCCGATCAGCCGGTCGAGGGCGGCGTTGGCGTAGAGCCCGTTGGCGAGGTGCACCCGCAGGCCGGCGGCGGCGGGGTGGTGGGCCCAGAGCGGGAACATCGCCTGCAGGACCGCGACGAGGCCGAAGCTGAGGAGGGCGAGCACGATCAGCGCCCATTCGAGCGGCCCCGGGGCGGGCGCCGGCGGCAGCACGCCCGCGGTGAGGCGGATCGCGAGCAGTTGCAGGGCGAAGTAGCCGACCGAGGCGGCGACCGCGTAGGCGGCGGTGCGCCAGGTCAGCGCCCGGGGCGCGGCATCGGCGAAGCCCTGCGCGAGCATGTAGGCGACGCCGAGGATCAGGATGGCGCCGAGCGCGAGGGCCTGGGGCGACTTGTGCGCGAGCCCGAAGCCGAGGCCGACGACGACGAAGATCAGGAGGGCCGCCACGACGGCGCGTGCGACGGCGCCCAGGCCCGGGACGGCCACCGGCCCCGGCCGGCGGATCGCCGCGACCGCCTCGACGGCGCCGCCCGCCGCCAGGAAGGCATGGGCCTTGTAGAGCGAGTGCGCCACGATGTGCAGCAGCGCGAGCGGGAACAGGGCGAGCCCGCACTCGAGGGTCATGAAGCCCATCTGGGCGACGGTCGACCACGCCAGCGAGGTCTTCACCGATGGCTGGGTCAGCATCACGAGGCCGCCGAGCAGGGCCGTGAAGCCGCCGACCATCACCAGGATCGCGAGCACGCCGGGCGCCAGGAGAAGCACGTCCGCGAAGCGGATCAGCAGGAACCCGCCCGCATTGACGATGCCGGCGTGGAGCAGCGCCGAGACCGGGGTCGGCGTCTCCATGACCTCGGTCAGCCACCCATGCGCGGGAAACTGCGCCGATTTGAGCAGGGCGGCGAGCGCGACGAGGCCGGCGGCCGTGACGGCGAGCCCGCCGCCCTCCCCCGCGCGGGCCGCCGACAGGATCAGGCCGATGTCGCCGGTGCCGTAGGCCGTGGCCAGCAGCAGCACCCCGGCGACCAGGGCCGCGTCGCCGAGACGCGCGGCGATGAACTTCTTGCGCGCCGCCCGCCGCGCGCCCGGCCGCTCGGGGTAGAAGAGCAGCAGGCGGTGCAGGAACAGGCTGGTGGCGATCCAGGCCGCGACGAGCTGGGCGAGGGTGCCGGCCGTGACGAGCAGCAGCACCGCGGCGAGCGTGAGGCAGAGCCAGCCGGTGAAGGCGCCCTGGCGCTCCTCGCCGTCGAGGTAGCGGGCAGCGTAGCGCACCACGACCCAGCCGATGAACGCGACCAGCAGGAGCATGGTGACGCTCACCGCGTCCAGCCGGACCGAGAGGCCGATCCCGTGGAGCCCGAGGAGCGGGCCCGTCCCCGGTCCGGTCGCCACGAGCGCGACCAGGGAGACGGCGGCGACGGCGAGACCCGCGAGCGCCGCCGCCTCCGCGAGCGGGAGGACGTGCCCCGGGCGACGCCCGGGATGCGAGAAGCAGAATGCGGCGCAGGCGAGCAGTGCCGCGGGCGCGAGCAGCGGCAGGTCGTGGATGGGCACGAGGATCTCCTCGGGATCTTGCGGATGGCGCGAGATCTCGTACCGGCCTGCGGAACTTAGGTAAAATTGATTGTTTGTGACTTATCGTTCTGTTTCGTAAATGTTTACGCCCGGACGGGATCGGGCCGGGTCAGGCGTCCGCGGCTCCCGGGCGAGGAACACCGACGGGACTGTGGATCCGGCCTCGTCCATGGCGGAGTGGACGGGACCGGTGCGCGACCCGGTCCCTCGCCGGGCACGCGCTCCTCATGCCGGCCGCGGGCGGCATGATCGAACACCCTCGACACGGCGCTGTTCCGCGCGGTCGCGACGGCGCCAGGGCGCCCGACCGCCCCCGTGCCGGCGAGGGAGCCTGGCATCACGGTTCCGGCGCAGGGGGCCGGGAGCGAGGCGGAAGCGGCGGTGGGGCCGCAATTCAGAGATCATCAACCCTTTCCTCGTGCGGCCGGTGCCGGCACCCGGACCCCACGCGAGCCTATTCAGGAATTCTTAGCACGCCGCGACCAAGGTACTCCTATGGCGTATTCGTCAGCCCGGCACGGCACCCCTGATGAGATCCCGCCTTCGCGTATCATCGCCGAATCGGCAAGGCACGGACACGATGCTTCACCAACTCGTCTACTACAGCCGCAACACAGTACCGGGCGGCGACCGCGCCATGCTGATCAACATGCGCGAGATCCTTTCCGTGTCTCAGCGCAACAACAGCCGCGACGGGATCACCGGCTTCCTGATTTTCGACAAGACGTGGTTCGTGCAGATCCTGGAGGGCGAGCGCGGCCAGGTGACGAGGACCTATGATCGGATCGCGCGGGACACCCGCCACGCGGCGGCAACGATTCTGAACGTGCGAGATGTTCCGGGCCGGCTGTTCCCGAACTGGACGATGGGCGGGGCGATGCGCACGCCCGAGGTGCAGGAGGTCTACCTTCAGCACGGGTTCGGGGGTCCGCTGGACCCCATGCGCCTGACGTCGGAGCAGGTCGTCACCCTGGCGCTGGACCTGCAGGCCTACGAGGTCAGCCGGCGGCAGGGACAGAAACTCGCCAGTTGATCGGGCGCGGGCGGGACCTGTCGCCGCAGCGCCGGCACGCGACAGCGGAGAGGCCGCCACCGATCCGACATGACGCCTGATCCGCCCGATCGCCGGGCGGGCCTTCTCGGGTTGCGCGCGCCGGCTTCTGCACGGGGCAGGGGCGGAGGACGACCATCGCCCCCGTCGTGCGCCCCGTGTCGTGGCGCCCGTGTCCTGGAGCCCGTGTCCTGGCGCCCGCGATCGGCATCCCGGGATCCCTGCAGCGCCTCGCCCTCGAGGAGGCGCTGCGATCCGGCCCGAAGACGGGCGATCTCGCCGCCTGTGGGTCCGGTCCGGCTTCGGACTCCCCTCATCGCCCATGTCCCTGCTAAGGGCTCTCTGCTAGAGAGCGTCGCGTGCTGCAGCTCTGACAAGCATAACCCAAGGGCAGGAAACTTACCGTGGAAGAGATCGAAACCAGGACCATCCGCAAGGTCATGTGGCGGCTGATGCCGTTTCTGGTCGTTTGCTACTTCGTTGCTTACCTCGACCGGGTCAATGTCGGCTTCGCCAAGCTGCAGATGAACGCGGCGCTCGGGCTGTCGGAAGCCGCCTACGGCTTCGGCGCCGGGCTGTTCTTCATCGCCTACTTCCTGCTCGAAGTGCCGTCGAACCTGGCGCTCGACAAGTTCGGTGCGCGGCTCTGGATCGCCCGCATCATGTTCAGCTGGGGCCTCATCTCGGGCCTGTTCGCCTTCATCGCTCCGATCTCGCGGGCGACCGGCGTCTCGAGCGAGTGGGTGTTCTACATCCTGCGCTTCCTGCTCGGCATCGCCGAGGCGGGCTTCTTTCCGGGCATCATCTTCTACCTGACGCTGTGGTTCCCGTCGGTCTACCGCGCCCGCGTCGTCGCCCTGTTCATGCTGGCGATCCCGTTCTCGTCGATCGTCGGCGCGCCGGTCTCCGGCGCCCTCCTGAACATCACCGGCGCCGGGCTCGACGGCTGGCAGTGGCTGTTCATCCTCGAGGCCCTGCCGTCGATCGTGATGGCGGTCGTCGTGGTCGCCTACCTCACCGACCGGCCGAGCCTGGCCACCTGGCTGCGCGACGACGAGAAGGCGTGGCTCGAGGCGCGCCTGGAGGCCGAGCGCAAGCAGAAGACCGCCGTCGAGCACATGAGCATCGGCAAGGCGCTCTCCGATCCGCGGGTTCTGGCCTGCTCGTTCGTGTATTTCTGCCTGAACGCGGCGAGCTACGGCGTCGCGTTCTTCCTGCCCACCATCGTCAAGGGCTTCGGGGTCAGCAACTTCCAGACCGGCCTGCTCTCCGCGCTGCCCTTCGTGTTCGGCGCGGTCGGGATGGTCCTCCTCGGCCGCAGCTCCGACCGCACGCTGAAGCGCCGCGAGCACGTGTGCTTCGCGATGATCATCGCGGCGGTCGGGGTCGCCGGCGCGGGGCTGGTCTCGAGCCCGGTCCTGGTGCTCGGGCTGCTCTGCCTGAGCCAGATCGGCGTGTCGGCGACGCCGCCGCTGCTGTGGCCGATCCCGAGCGCCTTCCTGACCGGCAGCTCGGCCGCCGCCGGGATCGCGGCGATCAACTCGATCGGCAACCTGTCGGGCTTCGCGGGGCCCTACGTGATGGGCTACCTCAAGGACCTGACGGGCAGCTTCACGGCGGGGCTCCTCGTCCTGGGCGCCTGCACCCTCGCGGGCGGCATCGTGGCGATGACCCTGAAGGTCAGCCGCGACCTGGAGAGCGCGGCGACCAAGGCCGCACCGGCCGAGTGACGCGCGGGGCGGCGGCCGGGAAAGTCCGGTCGCCGTTCCACGCGCTCGTCGCGCATGTCCTGCCGCCCGGACATTCGTCCGCAAGCACAAGCGGCCCATCCGTGCCGCGGGCAGGCCGTCTCGCGTCGCGTCCTCCGGACACCGGAGAGGACGCGGCGAAAATACTGGAACCGGGTATGCGCGAGCGCGTTGAAGGCCGCGCCGAGGGGTCGAGCCGGGTAGGTCGTTTCGGAAAGCAGCATGTCGGTGCGTCTCGTGCAGCCTAATGTCCTGTGGCCGCTGCGCCTGATCGCGGCCCTCAGCATCATCGGGCCGGCGCTCGCCTTCGGTTTTACGGCCTGGTCGACGGGTCGCGCGATCGAGCGGACGTCGCTCGAGCGCATCGAGCGTGCGCTCGACATCCTTCAGGAGCACAGCCTGAAGGCGCTCCAGACGGTGGAGCGGACGCTCGCCGAGGCCAACGAGGTGCTGCGCGGGTTCGACGATGCGGCCATCCGGGAGAACGAGGCGCAGCTCTCCCGGCGTCTCGGCCGGACGCAGGCGGCCCTGCCGCAGATCCAGGCGATCTGGGCCTTCGACGCGGCCGGACATCCGCTCGTCTCCAGCACGGTCATGCCGGTGCCGGTCAGCCTCGACAACTCGGACCGGGACTACTTCCGCGCGCAGGTGGCGCACGATGCCGGAACTGTCATCGGCGACGTCGTCCAGGCGAGGGTCGGCGATTTCCGCTTCTTCGTCATGAGCGCCCGGCGGCCGGAGCGGCCGGACGGGGGCTTCAACGGCGTCGTGGCGATCAGCGTGCTGCCGGAGCGCCTCCGCGAGTTCTATGCCCGCCTCGCCCGCGGGGTGGCCGACTCGTTCGGGCTGATCCGCAGCGACGGGACCTTCCTGGCCCGTTTCCCGGCGGTCATGGACCGGCCCGAGCGGCTCGACGCGCGCAGCGACTTCCGGCAGGCCATCGCGCGGGAGCCGGAGAGCGGCGTCTTCACGGCAACGTCGCAGGTCGACGGCATCGAGCGGCGCATCGGCTACCGGCACATCCCGGGCTACCCGGTCTACGTCCAGGCGGGGATCGAGACCGCCGCGATGGCGCGGGAGCTGCGCGACACGCTCCTCGGCACCCTGGCCTTCGGGCTGCCGGCGACGCTCGCGCTCTGCGCCCTCTCGGTCCACGCCCTGCGCCGGACCCAGCGCTTCCAGGCCGAGGTGGCCCGGCGCGAGGTCGTCGAGGCCGCCCTCAAGCAGGCGCAGCGCCTCGAGGCGGTGGGCCAGCTCACGGGCGGCGTCGCCCACGACTTCAACAACCTCCTGATGGTCGTCACCGGCAATGTCGAGCGCCTGAAGCGCTATCCGGCCGCGGATGACCGCCAGCGCCGCGCCCTCGACGCGATCGAGACGGCGGCGAAGCGCGGGGCCAGCCTGACGCGGCAATTGCTGTCGTTCTCCCGCCGCCAGACCCACGCGCCCGTGCCGATCGACCTCGCCCAGCGCCTGCCGCTGTTCCAGGACGTGCTGCGGTCGAGCCTGCGGGGCGACATCGCCATCGCGCTGTCCCTCGCGCCCGACCTCTGGCCGGTCAAGGTCGACCTCAACGAACTCGAGCTCGCGATCCTCAACCTCGCGGTGAACGCGCGCGACGCGATGCCGGAGGGCGGGACGCTCACCATCGCCGGCCAGAACGTCGCGCTCGTCGACGACAGCACGGTCGGGCTCACGGGCGAGTTCGTGGCGCTGAGCCTCACCGACACGGGGAGCGGCATCCCGCCCGACGTGCTGGCGCGCGTCTTCGAGCCGTTCTTCACCACCAAGCCGCAGGGCAAGGGAACGGGCCTCGGCCTCTCCCAGGTCTACGGCTTCGCGACGCAGTCCGGCGGCACCGCGACGGTCGCGAGCCAGCCGGGCAGAGGGGCCACCGTGACCCTCTACCTGCCGCGAACCTCGGAGCCGGTCCGGAGCGCACCGGCCAGCCATCCCGCCGCAGAGCCGGTTCCGCCCCGCCAGAGCCTGGGCCGGATCCTGCTGGTCGACGACAATGCCGAGGTGGCCGAGATCGCCAGGTCCTATCTGGAGGATTTCGGATACGGCGTCCTCAAATCCCAATCGGTCGAGACCGCGATGGAGATTCTGAGAGCCTCCAGCGACATCGCGATCGTGCTCACCGACATCGTGATGCCCGGCCCCCAGAACGGCCTGGATCTCGCCCGTCACGTGCGCAACGAGCATGCCGGACGGATCGCGGTCCTGCTTGCGACCGGCTACAGCGACGTCGCGCAAGCGGCGGCGGCCGAAGGGTTCGTGATCCTGAGGAAGCCCTATGACAGCCACGCTTTGCGCGATGCCCTCGACCGGGTGCGGTCGCGCCCGCTCCTGAAGGTCGTGAGTTGAGACGCGGTCCGGAACGGCCGCTCCGGAAAGCATCTCGCTCCAGGATCCCGTCTCACTCCAGGATCTCGTCCGCGCGGGCAAGGACCGGCAGCGGGATCTTGACGCCGAGGTGCTGGGCGGTCCTGAGATTGACGACGAGGTCGAGCTTCTTGATCTGCTGGATCGGCAGGTCGCCGGGCCTCTCGCCGCCGAGGATGCGCCCGACATAGGCGCCGACCCCGCGCGACGCCTCGACGACGCTGCCGCCGTAGCTCAGGAGGCCGCCCGCCAACGCGAAGTCCCGGTAGGCCGAGACCGCCGCGAGCCCGGCATCGCGCGCCCTGGCGGCGATCAGCTCGTTCCGGCTGTTGAAGAAGGTGTCGGCCCCGATGATCAAACCCTTGGCGCCGGCCGCCGCGAGGCGCGCGAAGGCGGGGGCGACATCGGCGTCGGCGCTCGCCGTCACCGTCATGGGCGCGAAGCCGAGGGCGCGGGCGGCCTCGGGGATGTCCCTGGCCTGCCGGTCGGCCAGGAGCGGGTTTGTCGGGTTGACCAGGATCCCGATCGTCGCCCCCGGCGAGACGATCTCCCTCAGGAGCTCGAGCTGCTTGGGCGCGATCTGGGAGCCGAGCGTCGTCCAGCCGGTCAGGTTTCCGCCGGGCCGGCTCGCGCTCGCGACGAGCCCGATGCTCACCGGATCGACCGCCGCCCGGACGACGATCGGGATCTGCGCCGTCGCGCGCTGGGCGGCCCGCGCCGAGGTCGTGTTGCCGAGGACCACGATCACCGAGACGCCCTCCCGCACGAGGTCCTCGGCCATCCCGGCGAGGCGGTCGTTCATGCCGTACGCCCAGCGGTAGGAGAACCGCACGTTGCGTCCCTCGGTGTAGCCGGCCTCCGCAAGGCCCGCCCGGAACGCCTCGATGCGCGCCTTCCAGAGGTCCGGCGACTCGCTGCACAGGAGACCGACGGACGGCGGGGCAGCCGTTTCCGCGGCCGCCCCGCGGGGTCGCGCGAGGGCGACCCCGAGACACGACAGGAACCAGCGCCGGTCGATCCCCCCGCCTCGCGCGGCGGCCGCGACCGGCCGTCCGGGACGCACCCGCACCGCCGCCGGCCGGCTGCGCCGGCACGCCGGGCTCGGAGCCTCCTCGTTCATGCTGGGTCAGTCCGGTCGCCGTGATGCGTCCCGAAAAGATTCGCACCTCGACCGCCGCGAAGCAACGATTGCCCAGACGGCATAAGTCTTCGCGGGGCAGCCACGGCGTCGCGAGGGTGGCCATGGTGTCGCCCTGGCGGCCCTGCGCGGCATCGGTCCGGCGGGGAACGACGGTCGTCGGGACCGCGGCCGGCTGCGCGTCGTCCCGCAGGCCACGGCAAGGTCCCTCGACCGTGACACTCGGGAGGAGCCGCGTCCCGCCATGCTCCCGTCCGCCCGGGATCGCACCCGACGCAGTAGCGGCGGAAGCTCGGCCACGGTACAATCGAGACCGGCCGCACGAGGCGGCGCTGTTCGGCGAGCGTCGACTGTGTCCCGGGAGAGACCGCGCCCCACGCAGGAATGGCCGGCGCCCTCGATCGCCGCCGCGGCGCCCGGCAGGCGCGGTGACCGCATGCGGCGCGGCGACCTCCTCTTGGCCAGCGTGACGGCCGTCCTCGCCCGTCCGTCCCGGGCCCGGGCCCAGCTGGCCCCGCAGAACGGCCGGGTCGGGCTCCTCACGCCGATCGGCCTCGAAGGGCCGGCGACCCCGCGGGGCGGCCTGCTCGTGCGCGCGCTCGAGACCCGCGGCTACGTCCTTGGCCGCAACCTGACCCTGGTCGCCCGCGCCGCCGAGGGACGGGTGGACCGGCTCCCGGCCCTGGCGCGCGACCTCGCGGCGGAGAAGGTCGACGCCATCGTGACGGTCGGCTTTCCGGCGGCGCTGGCGGCGAAGCGGACCGGCGTGCCGACCGTGGTGGCGGTCGGCGCCGGCGATCCGGTCGCGACCGGGCTCGTCGCCAGCCTCGCGCGCCCGGGCGGCACCGTGACGGGCATCTCCGACAACGACGTCGACCTCTCGGCCAAGCGCCTCGAGCTCTTGCGCGACATCCGCCCGGGCCTGCGCCGCTTCGCGATCCTCTACAACGCCGACGACCTCGGCATGTCGCTGCGCTACCGGGTCACCGAGGCGACGGCCGGGCGCCTCGGCCTCAGCGTCCAGGCCCTCGGCGTGCGCGAGCCGGACGACTTCGCGACCGCCTTCCGGGGCATGGACGAGACCCGGCCCGAGGCGATCCTGATGGTCACGGACGCGCTCACCAACCTCAACCGCAAGCGCATCTTCGACGACGCCCTGGCCCGCCGGATCCCGGCCATCTACGAGCAGCGCTCCTTCGTCCGCGAGGGCGGGCTGATGGCCTACGGCTCGGACGAGACCGAGGCCTTCGACCGCGTCGCCGGGATGATCGACCGGATCGTCAACGGCGAGGCGCCCGCAGACCTGCCCTTCGAGCAGCCGACCCGCTTCACCTTCGCGATCAACCTCAAGGTCGCGACCGCGATCGGTCTGGCCGTTCCGCCGACGCTGCTCGCCCGGGCCGACGAGGTCGTCGAATGAGCGGCGCGGCCACGGCGCCCCTCGCCGCCGCCGCCGCGTCGCGCGAGCCGGCCCGGGCCGCGCGCCGGATCCCGCTCGCCGTCAAGCTCGCGATCGCCCTCGTCGGGCTCGTGACCGTGGTGCTCCTCGTCAACGGCGCCGTGAACCTCCTCCTCAACTACGACGAGGCGAAGCGCAACGCGGTGCGGGTGCAGCAGGAGAAGGCCCGGAGCGCCGCGGAGCGGATCGACGGCTTCGTGTCGGAGATCGAGGGCCAGATCGGCTGGACCACCCGGGCGGAATGGCGCCGCGTGCCGGCCGAGCAGCAGCGCTACGACTTCATCCGGCTGCTGCGGCAGGCGCCCGCCATCACGGAGGCGCTCTACATCGATCCGGCCGGCCGCGAGCAGCTCAAGGTGTCCCGGCTTGAGCCGGACGCGGTCGGGAGCGGGCGCGACCTCTCGGGGGATCCGCGCTTCGTGCGGGCGGTGGCGGACGGCCTCTGGCTCGGGCCCGTCACCTTCCGGCGCGGCTCGGAGCCCTACATGACCGTCGCGGTCGCCCATGCGGGCCGCAACCCCGGCGTCACCGTCGCGGAGGTCAACCTCAAGCTCGTCTGGGACGTGATCTCGGCGATCCGGATCGGCGACCAGGGCTACGCCTTCGTGGTGACCGACACCGGCCGGCTGATCGCCCATCCCGACCTCAGCCTGGTGCTGCGCGACACCGACCTCTCGGGGCTGCCGCAGGTGCGCCGGGCGCTGGCCGCCCGGGGGACGCCGGCCGACGGCCTGACCTCCGAGATCGTCGCCGACATGCAGGGGCGCGAGGTGCTGACGGCGCATGCGCGGATCGCCCGCGTCGGCTGGATCGTGTTCGTCCAGTCGCCCCTCGGCGAGGCGATGGCCCCGGTCTACGCGGCGCTCACCCGATCGCTCATGCTCCTCGGCCTCGGCCTCCTGCTCGCCACCGTGGCCGGCACCTTCCTGGCGCGCCGGATGGTGGTGCCGATCCGCCGCCTGCAGGAGGGCGCCGAGCGGCTCGGCGGCGGCGACCTCTCGCAGCGCCTCGCGATCCGCACCGGCGACGAGATCGAGACGCTGGCCGACCGCTTCAACGTCATGGCGAACCGGCTCCAGGAGAGCCACGCGACCCTCGAGGCGAAGGTGGAGGAGCGCACGCGCGACCTGAACGAGAGCCTGGAGCAGCAGACCGCCACCGCGCAGGTCCTCCAGACGATCAGCCGCTCGGCCTTCGACCTCGAGGCGGTCCTCGGCACGCTGGCGACCTCGTCCTGCCAGCTCTGCGCGGCGGACCAGGGCATCCTGTTCCTGCGCGAGGGCGACCTGTTCCACCCGCGCGCCACCTTCGGGGCGAGCCCCGAATTCCTCGACCAGCTGCGCGCCCACCCGCGGCGGGCCGGCGACCGGACGACCATCGCGGCGCGCGTCGCCCGGTCGGGCCGCATCGAGCACGTGCCCGACAAGCGGCTCGACCCCGACTACGCGCCGCCCCCGGGCGAGACGGCACTGAGCGACACGCGCACCCTGCTCGGCGTCCCGCTCCTGCGGCAGGGCTCGGTCGAGGGCGTGCTCGTGCTGATGCGCCTCGCCTGCCGCCCGTTCACGCCGCGCCAGATCGCGCTGGCGCAGACCTTCGCCGACCAGGCGATGATCGCGATCGAGAACGCCCGGCTGTTCGAGGAGGTGCAGGCGCGCACCCGCGACCTGACCGACGCCCTGGAGCAGCAGACCGCGACGAGCGAGGTCCTCCAGACGATCAGCCGCTCGGCCTTCGACCTGCCGGCGATCCTGAACACGCTGCTGCAATCGGCGACGCGGCTCTGCCGCATCGAGACCTCGGCCCTCTACCTGCTGCGCGAGGGCTGCCTCCACCTCGAAGCCTCGACCGTCAACCGGCCGGAATGGGTGGCCTACAAGCGCGCCCATCCCCAGCCCCTCACGCGCGACGTGCCGAGCAGCCGCGCGGCGGTCACGGGCGAGATCGACCACGTGCCCGACATCCTCGCCGACCCGGAACTCACGAGCGCGGCCGAGCTGCACCGCATCGGCGGCTACCGGGCGACGCTCAACGTGCCCCTCGTGCGGGAAGGCGCCGTGATCGGCGTCCTCAGCCTCGCCCGGAACGCGCCGGGCGCCTTCGCGCCCGGCCAGATCGCGGTCGCCAAGACCTTCGCCGACCAGGCGGTCATCGCCATCGCCAATGCCCGCCTGTTCAGCGAGGTCGAGGCGAAGTCGCGCGAGCTGCAGGCCTCCCTCGACGACCTGCGCGCCGCCCAGGACCGTCTCGTCCAGTCCGAGAAGCTCGCCTCGCTCGGCCAGCTCACCGCCGGCATCGCCCACGAGATCAAGAACCCGCTCAACTTCGTGAACAACTTCGCGGCCCTGTCGGCGGAGCTGATCGACGAGCTCAACGAGGTCCTGGCTCCTGCCAGCCTCGAGGCCCCCATCCGCGACGAGGTCGACGAGCTGACCGGGCTGTTGCGCGGCAACCTCGAGAAGGTGGTCCAGCACGGCAAGCGCGCCGATTCCATCGTCCGGAACATGCTCCTGCATTCCCGCGAGGGCTCGGGCGAGCGCCGGCCGGCGGATGTCAACGCGCTGGTGGAGGAGAGCCTGAACCTCGCCTATCACGGGGCCCGCGCGGAGAAGCCGGGCTTCACCGTGACGCTGTCGCGGGACCTCGATCCCGCGGCGGGGAGCGCCGACCTCTACCCCCAGGAGATCACGCGGGTGCTGCTCAACCTGATCTCGAACGGCTTCCACGCGGTGATGACCCGCAAGGCGCAAGGCGCCGAGGCCGGCTACGAGCCGAATCTGCTGACGGCGACCCGCGACCGCGGCGACCGGGTCGAGATCCTGATCCGCGACAACGGGACGGGCATCCCCGATGCCGTCAGGGCGAAGATCTTCAACCCCTTCTTCACGACGAAGCCCGCCGGCGAGGGCACCGGGCTCGGCCTGTCGCTCAGCCACGACATCGTGGTGAAGCAGCACGGCGGCACGATCGAGGTCGAGACCGAGCCGGGCGCCTTCACGGCCTTCCGCATCGTCCTGCCCCGCGGCGGACCCGCCCAACCGAGGAGCACCGCATGAGCGTCCTGATCCTCGTCGTCGACGACGAGCCCGACGTCGCCGACCTCTTCCGGCAGCAGTTCCGGCGCGACCTGCGCGCCGGCCGCTTCGCGCTGGCCTTCGCCCACTCCGCCGACGAGGCGCTGGCGCGCCTGCGCGTCCCGGGCGAGGAGACCCTCATCCTGATCCTCTCGGACATCAACATGCCGGGCATGACCGGCCTCGAATTGCTGCCGCACGTGCGCAGCGCCCGGCCCGAGGTGCCGGTCATCATGATCACCGCCTACGGCGATGCCGAGACGCGCCGGCGGGCGACGGAGTGCGGCGCGGCGGGCCTGCTCACCAAGCCGATCGACTTTGCGGCCCTGCGGGAGGAGGTCGAGCGGCGCCTGGCCGAGTCTGGTCGGGCCGCATGAGCAGCGGGATCACCAGCGGCGAGACCGCGCGCGGCGGGATCCCGCCCACGAAGGTCCTGGTCGTCGACGACGAGCCCGACCTCGAGGCCCTGGTCCTGCAGAAGTTCCGCCGCCGCATCCGCGACGGGACCGTCGCCTTCCTGTTCGCCCGCGACGGCCTGGAGGCGCTGGCCCTGCTCGCCGAGCATCCCGACGTCGACCTCGTCGTCTCCGACATCAACATGCCGCGCATGGACGGGCTGACCCTCCTGGCCAGGCTCCAGGAGGCGGACGAGAAGGTCTCGACCGTGATCGTCTCGGCCTATGGCGACATGACCAACATCCGCACCGCGATGAACCGCGGCGCCTTCGACTTCCTGACCAAGCCGATCGACTTTTCCGACTTCGAGACCACCGTCGACCGGACCGTGCTGCACGTGCGCGCGCTGCGCGAGGCGCGGCGGCGGCAGGCCGCGGCCGAGCGGGCGCATGCCAGCCTGTCGCGCTACTTCTCCCCCAACCTCGCCGAGCGGCTGGCGGCCGACGCCTCGTCCCTGGCCGAGGGCGGCCACCGCCGGGACGTCGCCTCGGTCTTCACCGACATCGCCGGCTTCACGGGCCTCGTGGAGAACCTCGACCCCGCCCTGCTCGCCGAGCTCCTCAACGGCTACCTCGCCGAGATGACGGGAATCGTGTTCGCGCACGAGGGCACGGTGGCCAAGATCGTGGGCGATGCCATCCACGTCCTGTTCGGCGCGCCGGGCGAGCAGCCGGACCATGCCACGCGGGCGGTGGCCTGCGCGCTCGCCCTCGACGCGGCGGCGCAAGCCTTCCGCGCGCAATGGGCCGCCCGCGGCGTGGCGCTCGGGGCGACCCGCATCGGCGTGCATGCGGGGCCGGCCATCGTCGGCAATTTCGGCGGCGGGCGCTTCTTCGACTACACCGCCTACGGCGACACCATCAACACGGCGGCGCGGCTCGAGGGCGCCAACAAGGCGCTCGGCACGCGGATCTGCGCCAGCGCGGCGGTCGCGGAGCGCGCCGAGGGCTTTCTCGGCCGCCCGATCGGGGACCTCGTCCTGCGCGGCAAGACCGAGGCCCTGCGCACCTTCGAGCCCCTCGGCGCGGAGGCCTTCGCGGCCCCCGGCACGGCGCGCTACATCGAGGCCTTCGAGAAGCTCGCGGCCGGCGACCCCACCGCGATGCCGGCCTTCGCGTCCCTCGTCGGCCTCGCCGCCGACGACCACCTCGCGAGCTTCCACCTGCGGCGGCTGCTCAACGGCGAGACGGGCACGCGGATCGACCTGCGCACGGCCTGACGCTGCGCCGGGGGCCCGGCCCTCACGCGGCGGCCGGGCGCCTACTCGATGACCTGATCGGTGAGCGCGACCAGCGTCGTCGGGGGCGTCAAGCCGAGGAGCCGGGCCGTCCTCAGGTTGAGGGCGAGCTCGTAGCGCGTCGGCTGCTCGATCGGCAGGTCGGCCGGTCTCGCGCCGCGCAGGAGCCGGTCGACGAAGTAGGCGGCGCGGCGCCAGTTCTCGGCGATGTCGGTGCCGTAGCTCATCAGCCCGCCGGCCTCCACCACCTCGCGGAATCCGGAGATGATCGGCATCCTGGCGGCCAGGGCCGCCGCTGCGACGCGGTCGCGCTCGGTGATGAACAGGGCGTCGGTCGGGATCAGCACGACGTCGCAGCCGCGATCCGCGAACTCCCTCATGGACGCGGCGATCGCCTCGGGCCGGTCGATCTCGACCGCGTGCAGCCTGATGCCGGCCGAGGGCGCGGCCTCCAGCGCGCCGTTCTTCTGGAAGCGGCTGGCCGGGTTCTGCGCGTTGATCAGGATGCCGAACGAGTCCGCCCCCGCGATCAGCTCGCGCGCGAGGGCGACCTGCTTGCCGAGCAGCGTGCCGAAGCTGACGAGGGACATGCCGGTGACGTTGCCACCCGGACGCGCGAGGCTCTGGGCGAGGCCCGACCCGATCGGGTCGACGATCGTCGCCGAGACGATCGGCACCTGCGGCATGGCCTGGTTGCACGCCAGGGCCGCGGCCACCGTCGCGGTCACGGCGACGTCGAGCCCGAGCCCGGCGAGCTCCTCGGCGAGCGCGGGGAGGCGTTCCAGCCGGCCCTCGCCCCAGCGCAGATGCAGCACGTGGTCCCGCCCCTCGGCGTAGCCCAGGTCCCTGAGGCCCTTCTGGAACGTGCGGACATACGACCCGTGCGACGCGACCGAGCCGGAGACCAGGCACCCGATCGCCGCCGGACGACCGCGCGGCTGCCCCCTCGCCTCCCCGCCGACGAGGGCGAGGAGCGACGCGGGACCGAGACTCGCGATCAGGTCACGCCGCCTCATGAGCCACACTCCCGGCCGGTCCGGCACTCGGCCATGGCAGTGCTCGGCCAAGTCGATGCGGGCACGAGCATACCATGGAACCCGGACTTGACGGCACGCCGGCATGCCGCGTGGAGAACAGGACAAGGTCGGCAGCGACGCTTCGGGCCGCCGCCACGAGGACGATGACGCGCATTGCGCCGGCCCCCGGAGCGGGCGCAGAGTAGGGCCGACGATCGTGGGTGGGGTCCCGGGGCGTCCGCTGGCACGGATACTGCCTGCCCGTAGGTGCGTCCCGGCCGGGGGAGGATCGACCCCCCACCCAAGAACCCTGCAGAAGGAAGCGCGATGCCGCGTCTCTTCACCGCCTGCCTGCTCGCGGGCCTCGCCCTCACCGCCCCGATGGCGGGGAGCGCCCAGGCCCAGACCCTGCGCTTCGGCCTGATGGAAGACCCGGACGCCCTCGACCCGACGCTCGCCCGCACCTTCGCCGGCCGCATGGTGTTCGCGGCGCTCTGCGACAAGCTCGTCGATATCGGGCCCGACCTGAAGCCGGTGCCGCAGCTCGCCACCGCGTGGTCGTGGTCGGACGACCAGAAGACCCTGACGCTCACCCTGCGGCCGGGCGTGCGCTTCCACGACGGCGAGCCGATGAACGCGGCGGCCGTGAAGTATTCCCTCGAGCGCCACCTGAAGATGCCGGGCTCGCAGCGCCGCGGCGAGATCTCGCCGATCGACGCGGTCGAGGCCGTCGACGATACGACCGTGAAGATCTCGCTGAAGACGCCGTTCGCGCCCCTGCTGGCGCAGTTCACCGACCGGTCCGGCATGATCGTCTCGCCGAAGGCCGCCGAGCGCCTGGGCGACAAGTTCGCGACCGCGCCGGTCTGCGCGGGACCCTACAAGTTCGTCGAGCGGGTGCCGCAGGACCGGATCGTGGTCGAGCGGTTCGACGATTACTGGAACAAGGACGCGATCCAGATCAAGCGGATCGAGTTCCGGCCGATCCCCGACACGACGGTGCGCCTGACGAACCTCCGGGCCGGCCAGCTCGACCTGATCGAGCGCCTGGCCCCCACCGACCTCGCCCAGGTGAAGCGCGACCCGAAGCTGAAGGTCGGCCAGGCCTACGAGCTCGGCTTCTCGGGCGTGGTGTTCAACACCGCCCGCGAGGGCTCGCCGGTGGCCGATCCGCGGGTGCGCGCCGCCTTCGAGGCGGCGATCGACCGCAACGCGATCACCCAGGTGGTCTATAACGGCGAGTACCTGGCCGGGAACCAGTGGGTCTCGCCCAAGAACCCGAACTACGTCACCGAGTACCCGGTGCCGAAGCGCGACGTCGCCAAGGCCAAGGGGCTCCTGAAGGAGGCCGGGATCGAGAAGCCCTCGATCACCATGATGCTCTACGCCAACAACGACGCGCCCCAGGTCGGCCAGGTGATCCAGGCGATGACCCGCGAGGCCGGCTTCGACGTGAAGCTCCAGGCCACCGACTTCACCACCTCCCTCGACCAGGCCGACAAGGGCAACTTCGAGGCCTATCTCTACAACTGGAGCGGCCGGCCCGACCCGGACGGCAACACCTTCAGCTTCCTCGCCTGCAAGACGCCGCTGAACTATTCGCGCTACTGCAACCCGGAAGCCGATTCCGCCATGAACGCCTCGCGGCTGACCACCGATGCGGGCGAGCGCAAGGCGGCGTGGAAGCGCCTCGCCGACCGGGTGCTCACCGACAAGCCGCTGGTCTACCTCTTCCACCGCAAGCTGCTCTGGGCCTATTCGCAGAAGCTCAGCGGCTTCGGCGAGTACCCGGACGGGCTCGTGCGCTTCACCGGCCTGAAGCTCGACTGATGCTGCGGTTCTGATGCTGCGATTCCTTGCCCGGCGCCTGGCGCTGGCGGTCCCGACCCTGATCATCGCCTCGATGATCATCTTCGCCCTGCAGCAGCTCCTGCCGGGCGACACAGCGACGGCACTCTCGGGCGAGGAGCGCGACCCGGAGGTGATCGCCTTCATCCGCGCCAAGTACCACCTCGACCGGTCGCTGCCGGTCCGCTACGCCTACTGGGCCGGCGGGGTGCTCCAGGGCGATCTCGGCGAGTCGATCCGGCTGCAGAAGCCGGTGCTCGAACTGGTGCGCGAGAAGCTGCCGGTCACCCTCGAACTCGCCTGCCTGGCGATGCTGGTGGCCCTCGTCATCGGCGTGCCGATGGGGATCCTCTCCGCGGTGCGGCCCGGCACCTGGATCGACGGGCTCGCCAACGGGGTCGCGCTCTGGGGCCTGTCGGTGCCGAATTTCTGGCTCGGCATCCTGATGATCCTGCTGTTCTCGGTGCAGCTCGGCTGGCTGCCGGCCTCCGGCTACGTGCCGCCGGGCGAGAGCCTGACGGAGAACCTGCGCTCGATGGCGATGCCGGCCTTCGTGCTCGGCAACGCCATCGCGGCGGTGATGATGCGCCACACCCGGGCGGCGATGCTCGGCGTGCTGCAATCCGACTACGTCCGCACGGCGCGCGCCAAGGGCGTGCCGACCGCCCGGGTGGTGTTGCGCCACGCGCTCCCCAACGCCGCGATCCCGATCATCACGCTGGGCGCCCTCGAATTCGGCCAGCTCCTCTCCGGCGCGGTGCTGACCGAGCAGGTCTTCTCCGTGCCCGGCTTCGGCAAGCTGATGGTGGACGCCGTGTTCAACCGCGACTTCGCGACCGTGCAGGGCGTCGTGATCTGCACCGCCACGACCTACATCCTGCTCAACCTCGCGGCCGACCTCGCCTCGGCGCTGGTCAACCCGAAGCTCCGGCGCGCATGAGCGAAGCCGGTCTCTCCACCGCCGCCGAGATGGCGGCTCCCCCGGTCGCCGCCCTGCCGCCCGAGCCGGGGGCCTTGCGCGCCTTCTGGCGCCGCTTCAGCCGTCGGCGCGGGGCGCTCGCCGGCCTCGTCGTGGTGGTGCTCCTCGGCATCCTGGCGCTCGGCGCCGCGTGGATCGCGCCGTTCGACCCGACCGCCACCGACTGGGGCGCGGTGCGGGCCGCGCCCACCCTCACCCACCTCTTCGGCACCGACGAGGTCGGGCGCGACGTGCTCTCGCGCATCGTCTACGGCACGCGGGCGTCCCTCGGGGCGGGCCTCACCTCGGTGGCCCTCGCGGTGGCTTTGGGGCTGCCGCTCGGGATGCTGGCGGGCTATGCCGGCGGCGTCATCGACGGGGCGATCATGCGCCTCACCGACGCGCTGCTGGCCATCCCCTTCCTGATCCTCGCCATCGCGCTCGCGGCCTTCCTCGGCCCCAGCCTCACCAACGCCATGGTGGCGATCGGGCTCTCGGCGACCTCGATCTTCGTGCGCCTTACCCGGGCGCAGGTGCAGGCGGCGGCGGCGGAAGACTTCGTCGAGGCGGCCCGCGCCGTCGGCAACCCGCCCTGGCGCATCGCGCTCCACCACATCCTGCCCAACATCGTACCGGCGATCCTGGTCCAGGCCACCCTCACCATCGCGGCGGCGATCATCGCCGAGGCGAGCCTGTCCTTCCTCGGGCTCGGCCAGCAGCCGCCCGAACCGTCCTGGGGCTCGATGCTCAACACCGCCAAGAACTTCCTCGACCAGGCGCCCTGGATGGCGATCTGGCCCGGGCTGTCGATCTTCCTGGCGGTGCTCGCCTTCAACCTCGTCGGCGACGGCCTGCGCGACGCCCTCGACCCGCGCGAGCGCCGATGACCGCCTCCCCTCCCCTGCTGGACGTGCGCGACCTCGCGGTCGCCTTCGACACCGAGAGCGGTACCGTCCGGGCGGTCAACGGCGTCTCCTACACCCTGCGCGAGGGCGAGACCCTCGGGATCGTCGGCGAGTCGGGCTCGGGCAAGAGCGTCCACGTGCTCGCCATGCTGGGGCTCGTGCCGCGCCCGCCCGGCCGGATCACCGGCGGGCAGGTGCTGTTCCGTGGCCGCGACCCTGAGGGTCACGACCAGGCGCGCGATCTCCTGGCGATGCCGGAGCGGCACTTGCGCCGGGTGCGCGGGGCCGAGATCGGCATGGTCTTCCAGGACCCGATGAGCTCGCTCAACCCGGCGATGACGGTGGCGGCCCAGATCGCCGAGCCGCTTCGGCTGCATCTCGGCCTCGGCGCGCGCGAGGCGAGAGCCCGTGCCCGCGACCTCCTCGACCTCGTGCGCATCCCCGACGCGAGCCGTCGCCTCGACCACTACCCGCACGAATTCTCCGGCGGCCAGCGCCAGCGGGTGATGATCGCGATCGGCCTTGCCTGCCGGCCCAAGCTCCTGATCGCCGACGAGGCCACCACCGCCCTCGACGTCACCGTCCAGGCCGAGATCGTCGCCCTGGTGCAGGAGCTGAAGCGCGAGATCGGCATGGCGATCGTCTGGATCACCCACGATCTCGGGGTGGTGGCGGGCATCGCCGACACCGTGCAGGTGATGTATGCCGGCCGCATCGTCGAGCGCGGGCCGGTCGACGCGGTCTTCTCCGATCCGCGCAACGCCTACACGCTCGGGCTCCTGCGCTCGCTGCCGGACCTGAGCCGCGACCGAGCCGGGCGCCAGCGCCTGCGCCAGATCGAGGGCAGCCCGCCCGACATGCGCCACCCTCCCCCGGGCGATCCGTTCGCGCCCCGCAACCCCTTCGCCACGCCGCGCTGCCGCACCGAGGCGCCGCCCCTCGCACAGGTTGAGGGCAGCGTGCCGGGCCACCTGGCGGCGGCCTGGTACGACCTGCCGGCGCTGCTCGCCGCGGGAGCCGGGCGATGAGGCCGGTCAAGCCCGAGCCGCTGCTCTCGGTGCGCTCCTTGAGCAAGCACTACCCGCTCCGCCACTGGTGGGGCGGCAAATCCTCGGTGTTCCGGGCGGTCGAAGGGGTGAGCTTCGACATCGCGCCCGGCGAGACCCTGGGCCTCGTCGGCGAATCGGGCTCCGGCAAGTCGACCATCGGCCGGGCGGTGACGATGCTGAACCCGCCGACCTCCGGCTCCGTCGCGTTCGAGGGCGTGGACCTCGCGAGCCTGCCGGCCCGGGCGATGCGGCGGATGCGCCGGCGCATCCAGGTGATCTTCCAGGACCCCTACGCCGCCCTCAACCCGCGGATGAGCGCCGGCGCCTACGTGGCCGAGCCGTTCCGGCTGCACCGGCCGGAGATGGGGGGAGCGGAGCGCCGCGACGCCGTCGCCGGCCTGTTCCAGCGGGTCGGGCTCGATCCGCGCTTCGCCGGGCGCTACCCGCACCAGTTCTCCGGCGGCCAGCGCCAGCGGCTCTGCATCGCCCGGGCCATCGCGCTCAAGCCCAGCTTCATCGTCGCCGACGAGCCGATCGCCGCCCTCGACATCTCGATCCAGGCCCAGGTGGTCAACCTGCTGCAGGACCTGCAGGAGGAGCTGGGCCTGTCCTACCTGTTCATCTCCCACGACCTGCGCATGGTGCGCTATCTCTGCCATCGGGTCGCGGTCCTGCGGCGCGGCCGCATCGTCGAACTGGCCGACAGCGACACCCTCTACGAGGATCCGCGCCACCCCTACACGCGGGCGCTGCTCTCCGCCGTGCCGGTGCCCGAC
Organism: Methylobacterium nonmethylotrophicum; assembly: GCF_004745635.1. GTDB lineage: Bacteria > Pseudomonadota > Alphaproteobacteria > Rhizobiales > Beijerinckiaceae > Methylobacterium > Methylobacterium nonmethylotrophicum. The sequence continues at coordinate 25,022 of NZ_SRLB01000014.1, forward strand.
CCGGCGGCCGAGCGGGCCCGCCTGCGGGCGACCCGCGAGAGCCCGGCCGCCGTCCTCCCGGAGGCGGGAGCCCTGGAGGAGGTCGCTCCCGGGCATTGGGTGGCGCGGACGGTCGGCGTGTAAGGCCTTGCTTGATGCGCCACCCGATCTCATACCCGTCCGGTCATTCCGGGGCCGCGAGAGCGGAGCCCAGACTTGACGGGGCGCGGAGCGCGATCTGGAACACACGCGATGGAGCCTGCTCGGCTGCGTTCCTCCGTTCATCCCGCCCGCGACCTCATCCTGAGGTGTCAGTCGATCTTTGATCGACTGACACCTCAGGATGAGGGCTCCAGACGTCTCGGCGATCCCTGGAGCCCTCCTTCGAGGCACGCTTCGCGTGCACCTCAGGATGAGGTCGCGGGTGGGATGAAACGTGTGAATCACATCGGGCCGGCGCTTACGCGCACGTGTCCGTTTACGGTGCGCGCTGTGCGACCCAGGACCGGTTCAGAGACGATCAATTCCGTCGATCGCAACGATCGACTCTTTGAGGAAAACGTTCGGTGAGGGATTTCTCCAGGCCCGGGCGCTCGCCCGTCTACGCCGCCAACGCCGCCGTCGCGACGTCGCACCCGCTCTCGACGCTGGCGGCCATCGAGGTGCTGCGCTCGGGCGGCAACGCGGTCGATGCCGGCATCGCCGCGGTGGCGGTGCAGTGCGTGGTCGATCCGCTGATGACCGGCATCGGCGGCGACTGCTTCGCCCTCTACGCGCCGAAGGGCGCCACGACGCCGGTCGCACTCAACGGCTCCGGCCGTGCCCCGGCGGCGGCGCACGACGCCTGGTTCCTCGAGCGCGGCATCACGCTCACCCCCACCTCGCCCCACAGCGTCACGGTGCCGGGGGCCGTCGCGGCCTGGGCGAAGCTGCTCGAGGATCACGGCACCCGCGGCCTGGGCGACGTGCTGCAGCCGGCGATCCGCTATGCGGAAGAAGGCTACCCGGTGCAGCCCCGCGTCGCCCTCGACTGGTCGCGCAGCGTCGAGCGCGTCGCAGGCGACCCGGCCTCCGCCGCGACCTTCCTGATCGACGGCCAGGCGCCGCGCGTCGGCACGACGATGCGCAACCCGAAGCTCGCCGCCACCCTCCGGCGCATCGCGGAAGCCGGTCCGCGCGGATTCTACGAGGGGCCGGTGGCCGAGGACATCGTCGCGCGCCTGCGCGATCTCGGCGGCCTGCACACGCTCGACGACTTCGCCTCCGCGGCGCCGGAGGTCGTGACGCCGGTGACCACCCGCTATCGCGGCTACGACGTCTACGAGTGCCCCCCGAGCGGCCAGGGCCTCGCGGTGCTGATGATGCTCAACGTGCTGACGCACCACGACATCGCCGCCTTGTCCGAGCTCGACCGGGTCCATCTCTTCGCCGAGGCCTGCAAGCAGGCCTATCACCACCGCGACGCGCTCTTCGCCGATCCGGTCCTCAACCGGGTGCCGGTGGAGCACCTGCTCTCCGAGGCCTGGCGGGCGAGCGCCCACGGCGCCATCGACATGAGCCGCGCCCAGGAGCCGGTGATCTGGCCCGAGCTCGCCCACAAGGACACGGTGTACCTGAGCGTCGTCGACCGCGACGGCAACGCGCTCTCGCTGATCAACTCGATCTTCCAGGGCTTCGGCAGCGGCATCACGGCGCCGGAGAGCGGGGTGCTCTTGCACAACCGCGGCCTGTCCTTCCGCATCGAGCCGGGCCACCCGAACACGATCGGGCCGAGGAAGCGGCCGATGCACACCATCATCCCCGGCATGCTGATGCGCGACGGCGCGGCGGTGGCCCCCTTCGGCGTGATGGGCGGCCACTACCAGGCGATGGGCCACGTCGAACTCCTCACCGGCATCCTCGACCGCGGCCTCGACGTCCAGGAGGCGCTCGATGCCCCGCGCAGCTTCGCCTATGGCGGGGGGATCGAGATGGAGCCGGGCTTCTCGGCGGAGATCGTCGCCGGCCTCGAGGCGCGGGGCCACCGCATCATCCCGGCCTCCGGCCCGATCGGGGGCGGCCAGATCATCTGGATCGACCGGGAGCGCGGTGTGCTCGCCGCGGGCTCCGACCCGCGCAAGGACGGCAGCGCGCTCGGCTACTGAGGTGACCATGCCCCTCGACATCGAGGCCGCCGCGGCGGCCCTCCTCGACGCCCGCCGCACGGGATCGCGCCTCGCCGCACTCCCCGAGGGTGCGCGGCCGGAGACCGAGCCGGAGGCCTACGCGGTCCAGGACGCGGTCGCCCGCGTCCTCGGCCCGGTGGCGGGCTGGAAGGTCGGCGCGCCGAGCGCCACCGCCGCCCCGGCCCGGGCCGCGCTCCACGCCGAGACGATCTTCGCGAGCGAGGCCGGGACCTGCACCCTCCCGGCCTCCCTGTTCCACGTCATCGGGGCGGAGGCCGAGATCGCCTACCGCTTCGGCCGCGACCTCCCCCCGGAGGCCGGGCCCTATGACCGCGACGCCGTGCTGGCGGCGGTCGCCGCGATGCACCCGGCGATCGAGATCGCCGATACCCGCTTCGCGACGTTCGGCGCCGTCGACGCCCACAGCCAGCGCGCCGACCAGCAGAACCACGGCGTGCTGGTGCTCGGGCCGGGGCTCGCCGAGTGGCGCGGCCTCGACCCCGTCGCGCAGCCGGTGCGGCTCACGATCGACGGGACGGTCCTGCACGACAAGACCGGCGGCAACTCGGCGGTCGACCCGGTGCGCCTGCTGGTCTGGCTCGCCAACGAGGGCGCCCGGTCGCTGGGCGGCATCAAGGCCGGCCAGGTCGTCACCACCGGCTCCTGCACGGGCACGGACTTCGTGACGGCGCCGACCCGGATGGTGGCGGAGTTCCCCGGATTGGGGAGCGTGGCGCTGGCGATCGGGTAAGGGCTCGGGAGCGGAAGCGAGGATTGGTCCCATCCGCAACCTCAGGATGAGGTCGCGGATGGGATGAGGCAGGGCTGGCCCGGCAGCCCTTCAAAAAACCTTGCCCCGCGCCGTGACCGGCCACAGGCACGCGACCCGGCCGTCACGGACCCCGACATACCAGTCGTGGAGGTTGCAGGTCGGGTCGCAATGCCCCGGGACGAGCCGGATCTGATCGCCGAGATGCAGCTGGCCGTCGGGATCGGAGAGGTTGCCGTGCTCGTCGGACAGGCCGGTGACCGCGAGGCCGGGCCGGTCGTGGACGAGGGGCAGGCCGGAATCGACCGCCACGGCCTTGAGGCCGGCATCGCACACGGCGCGGCCCCGCCCCGGCACGCTGATGACGGTCGCCAGGACGAAGAGCGCGTGCGCGAACGGCGCGGTCCCGTCCCCGCTCCGCACCCGGGCGTAGTCGGCATCCATGAAGGCGTAGCTGCCGGCCTGGATCTCCGTGTAGATCCCCGAGGCGCCCTCGATCTCGAAGCTGCCGGTGCCCGCGCCGGTGACCCGGTCGCAGGGCAGGCCCGCGGCCCGGATCGCGTCGCGGGTCTCGGCGGTCAGCGCGAGCGAGGTCGCCAGGGCGGCGCGGCGCTCGGCGGGATCGTAGAGGTGCTGGGCGCGGCCGTAATAGGATTGGAGGCCCGCCAGGCGCAGGCCCGGCGCCGCGTCGATCGCCCGGGCGAGCGCCACGCTCTCGGCGACCGATCCGGTGCCGCAGCGCCCGGAGCCGCAATCCATCTCCACCAGCACGTCGAGGGTGAGGCCGGTCGCGCCCGTCTCGGCCCGGCGCGCGATCACGGCGCGCGAGAAAGCGGCGACCTGCTCGGGATGGTCGGCGCAGACGGCGATCCGGCCCCGCTCGGCGAGCCGCACCAGGCGCGCGACCCGGGCCTCGCCGACAACCTCGTTGGAGACGAGCACGTCGGTGATGCCGGCCCGCATCAGGGCCTCGGCCTCCGAGACCTTCTGGCAGCAGATTCCGACCGCCCCGCCCCGGGTCGTCTGGAGGCGCGCCACGTCCGCCGACTTGTGCATCTTGGCGTGCGCCCGCAGCGCGACCCCGAGCGCAGCGGCCCGGTCGCGCATGCGGTCGAGGTTGCGCTCGAACGCGTCGAGGTCGACGATCAGGGCGGGCGTGGCGATCGCCGCGACGGGATCGCCCAGCCGGGCCGGGATGTCGTAGCCCGGCTCCCGGGCGTCGATTGCCGTGGGGCCACTCTCGTTCCGGCTCGGCTGTGCTGGGCTCATCGGGGTTGCGGACCCTTGGATCGTGTCGGATGGGATCGGACGCGCGCAGGGAGCGGGCCGGTCAGGTCCTGACCTGCTGCCACTCCGCCCGCGTCCCGTCCAGCGGCACCGGCCGCCCGAACAGGTAGCCTTGCGCCTCCGTGCAGCCATCCCGCAGGATGGCGGCGAGCTGGGCCTCGGTCTCGACGCCCTCGGCGGTGATCGTCGCACCGAGCTGCGCCGCGATGCCGACCACCGCGCGCACGATCGCGGCGGTGTCGGGATCATCGATGTCGGCGATGAAGGAGCGGTCGATCTTGATCGCGTCGAAGGGGAAGCGGCGCAGGTAGCTCAGGGACGAGTAGCCGGTGCCGAAATCGTCGAGCGCGATCCGCACGCCGAGGCGGCGCAGCGCCAGCAGCAGGTCGGCGGCGTCCGCGTGGACCAACAGGCTCTCGGTGATCTCGATCTCGAGCCGGTCCGGCCTCAGGCCGGATTCCAGCAGGGCCGCCTGCACGGCGGCGATCAGCGGCCCGTGCCGCACCTGGGCGGCCGAGACGTTCACGGCGACGCGGGTCCCGTCGGCCCAGCCGGCCGCGTCGCGGCAGGCCCGGCGCAGGATCCAGGCGCCGAGACGGTCGATCAGGCCGGTCTCCTCCGCGAGCGGGATGAAGGCCGCCGGCGGCACCAGGCCGCGGGTCGGGTGCCGCCAGCGCACCAGGGCCTCGCGACAGACGACCCGGCGCTCCGCCGCCGTGACGATCGGCTGGTAGTGCAGCACGAACTCGCCGCGCTCCAGGCCGAGGCGCAGGTCGAGCTCGAGGCCGTGCTGCTCGGCCGCCGCCGCCTCCATCGCCGGATCGTAGAGCCGGAAGGTGCTGCGCCCCGCGGCTTTGGCGCTGTAGAGCGCCCGGTCGGCCCGGGCCATCAGGGTGTCGGCGTCGGCGCCGTGGCGCGGGGCCAGCACGACCCCGATGCTGGCGCCGAGATGCATCGGCCGGCCCGCGACCGTGACCGGCGCCTGGACGACCTCGACCAGGCGCGCGGCCGCCTGCGACGCCGCCAGCGGATCGGCGTCGCCGAGCAGGACCGCGAACTCGTCGCCGCCGAGCCGCGCGATCGTGTCCTCGGGGGCCAGGGCTGCCTGCATGCGCCGGGCGACCTCGCACAGCAGGGTGTCGCCGGCGGCGTGGCCGAGGGTGTCGTTGACCACCTTGAACCGGTCGAGGTCGAGCCACAGGATCGCGCAGGCCTCGCGGGCTTCGAGGAGCGCGTCGAGGCGTTCGCGGAACAGGGTGCGGTTCGGCAGGTCGGTGAGGGCGTCGTGGCGCGCCATGTGGGCGATCCGCCGCTCGGCCTCGCGCCGGGCGGTGATGTCCTCGACCTGGAGCAGCGTCGCGACCGGATCGGGCGGCAGGTGCAGGCGCACCGCCGAGACCCGGGCCCACATCGTGCTGCCGTCCTCGCGCGCGAAACGCATCTCGCACACCGCCGGCCCCGGGTCCTCGCCGGCCCGGGAGAGCACCGCGTCGAGGAGCCCGGCATCCTCGGGCAGCCCGAGGGCCGCGAGCGGCCGTCCGACGAGGCAGGCGGCCGCGCCGTCGCCGAGGGCGTGGCGGAAGGCGCGGTTCGCCTCGACCAGGATTCCGGCCGCGTCGACCACCAGCATCCCGGCCGGCGCGTGCTCGATGATCCCCCGGCAATGCGTCGCGCTGCGGCGTGCCTCCGCCTCGGCGGCCCGCAGCGCCGCCTGCTCCCGCTTCAGGGCGGTGATGTCGAAGTGGACGCCGGTGCGCACGCCGCCCTCGCGGACGTGCTCGATCACCCGGATCCAGCGCTCGCCCGGCAGCGGCACCTCGAACGGCGCCCCGGTGAATTGCAGGGACTCGCGCAGATGGGTCAGGAGCTGGGCGGGAGGCTGGACCGGCGCGTCGCCCTGGGCCTCGTGCCAGGCCCGGACCACCACCGTCTCCAGGGTCATGCCGACGGCTTCGGCCGGGGACAGGCCGTAGAGCTGGCCGAACTGCCGGTTGGCCGAGACGATGCGCCCGTCCGCGTTCGCCACCGCGATCCCGTCCGGCCTGCCGCTGCTGGCATCCCCCCGGGCGGCGCTGCCGCCCGGGGGCTCCGCCTCTCGGGTGATCCGGCGCCACAGGCGCACCCGGCCGAGCCCCGGGATCGTCTGGGCCGCGACCCGCAGCCAGCTGCCGCGATGCTCGAACTCGTACGGCCGGGTCAGGGCCTGGTGGCGGGCGATCGCCCTCGCGACGTATTCCTCGACGTAGCGCACCTCGTCGGAGGTCAGGCGGGTGCGGTAGAATCGCAGCAGGTTCTCGCGGTAATGCTCGCCGACATGGACGAAGCCGTCATGCTCGGGGAAGAAATACAGGAACGTCTGGTTCCAGCCGAGCGTGCGATCCTCGGCATCGAAGACGCACAGGCCGATATCGAGGCCGTCGAGCAGGTCGGCGAAGAGGCCGAGGCTCGGCGCGGGCTTCAGCATTCTGACGACCCCTTTGCTCCCCCTGGAGGATGACTCCAGGTCCGGCGACCGGAAGCCCAGGGCGTCGAAGCAACGACGAGCCGTCTCCGCTGCCCGTCGACGCCGAAGCTCCCTTGAGCGATTTTACGTCAAGATTTCGTCTTCCGCGCCCGTCCTGCCCACCGGGACGGCAAAAAATCGTGTTTCTTAGGCAAAGCACAGGTTCGGCGGCGGAGGATCTTGCCTCGCGGGCGCGGATCGGCTGTGAAGGCGGATGTGACGACAGGGGCGACCTCGCGCGAGGACGACGCGGGCGCCGGGAGGAGCCGACCGATGAACCGTTTCACCACCGGCCTGTGCGGGGCCGTTCTCGCGCTCGCGGCGCTGACGGGTCCCGCCGCCGCGCAGATCTCCGACGACGTGGTGCGGATCGGCGTGCTCACCGACCTCTCGGGGCCCTATGCCGACAGCGGCGGGCGCGGCTCGGTGGCCGCCGCCGAGATGGCGGCGAAGGATTACGGCGGCAAGGTGCAGGGGAAACCGGTCGAGATCGTCTCGGCCGACCACCAGAACAAGCCGGACGTCGCCTCCGCCATCGCCCGGCGCTGGTACGACGTCGACAAGGTCGACGCCGTCGTCGACCTGCCGGTGACGGCGATCGCGCTCGCCGTCCAGGCGGTCGCCAAGGAGAAGAACCGCACGGTGATGATCACCGCGGCGGCGACCTCCGACCTCACCGCCAAGACCTGCTCCCCGGTCAGCTCGCACTGGACCGACGACACCCACGCCCTCACCGCCGGCACGGCACGCGCGGTGTTCGAGCGCGGCGGCAAGTCCTGGTACTTCATCACCGTCGACCACGCCTTCGGGCACGCGCTGCAGAAGGAGGCGACCACGGTCGTCGAGTCGCTCGGCGGCAAGGTGGTGGGCACCTCGCGCCACCCGATCAACACCGCCGACTACTCGTCCTTCCTGCTCCAGGCCCAGAGCTCGGGGGCGGACGTGGTCGCCTTCGCGAGCGTCGGCGACGACTTCACCAAGGCGGTCAAGCAGGCCGACGAGTTCGGCCTGACGGGCGGGCGCCAGACGCTCACGGGCTTCCTCGTCTACGTCACCGACATCAAGGGCCTCGGCCTGCCGGTGGCGCACGGCCTGACCTTCTCGGAGGCCTTCTACTGGGACCAGAACGACGCCGCCCGCGCCTTCGCCAAGCGGTTCCAGGAGCGCACCGGCGCGATGCCGACGAAGAACCAGGCGCTGATCTACGCCGCCGTCACCCACTACCTGAAGGCGGTCGACAAGGCCGGCACCGACGAGGCGGTGGCCGCCAACGCCGCCATGCGGGCGATGCCGGTGGCGTTCTTCGACCACCCCGCGACCTTGAGGGCCGACGGGCGGCTCCTCTACGACCCCGTGCTCTACCGGGCGAAGGAGGCCTCCGCGAGCAAGGGCCCGTGGGATCTCTACGAGGTGCTGCGCACCATCCCGAAAGGAGAGGCCTTCCTGCCGATGAACCCGGCCTGCGCCCCGAACGGACGCGGGTGAGGGCGTCTCGGGAGCGCGAGCCCTCCCGCGAGCGGAGCCCGTCCTCAAGCGCTTGTGTGCGGGCGCGGCGTGGGCGGGCGCCCCACCACGCCCTAAACTTGCGCCGGCGATCGACGAGCCGAAGGGATCCCGCATGATGCTCCACCGCCGCGCCGTGCTGGCCGGCTCTCTGGCCGCGGGCCTGATGTCAGGCCGCTCCTCCGCGCAAGGCGACGGCCTGATCCGCCGCCCGATCCCGGCGACCGGCGAGACGGTGCCGGTCGTCGGCATCGGCACCTCGCGGCGCTACGACGTGGCGCCGGACTCCGAAGGCCTGGCGCCGTTGCGCGAGACGGTGGCGACGTTCGTGTCCTTGGGCGGCACGGTGGTCGACACCGCGCCGGATTACGGCCGGGCCGAGGAGGTGCTGGGCCGGATCCTCAAGGAGACGGGACTTCGCGACAAGATCTTCCTGTGCAGCAAGGTGGCGGCCAAGGGACGCGAGGCGGGGCAGGCGCAGATCGAGCAGTCGTTCCGCCGCCTCGGCACCGACCGGATCGACCTGATCGCGGTCCACAACCTGATCGACCCGGAGGCTCAGCTGCCGCTCCTGCGGGAGCTCAAGGAACATAAGCGCATCCGCTACCTCGGCGCCACCACCTGGGCCGAGAAGCAATACGGCGACCTCGAAGCCCTGATGAAGGCGGAAAAGCTCGACGTGATCCAGGTCAACTACGCGGTCGATGCCCGCCAGGCCGCCGAGCGCATCCTGCCGCTGGCGAAGGATCGCGGCATCGCCGTGATGGTCAACGTGCCGTTCGGGCGCGAGCGCTTGTTCAACCTGGTGCGCGGCCGCGAGCTGCCGCCTTGGGCCGCCGAGTTCGACTGCCGGAGCTGGCCGCAATTCTTCCTCAAATACGTCCTGTCGCACGAGGCGGTGACCTGTCCGGTGCCGGGCACCGCGCAGGTGCGCTACGTCGAGGACAATCTCGGCGCGGCCCGCGGGCGGCTTCCCGACGCCGCCGCCCGCCGCAAGATGGAGGAGTTCATCGATGGCCTGTGATCGTCGCACGCTGTTGCGCGCCGGGGTTGTTGCCCTGGCCTTCGCCGCCGGCCCCGCCTTCGCGCAGGATGCCAAGATCCCGGTCGCGGTGATCGGCGCCGGCAATATCGGCGGCACCATCGGGGGGCTGTGGGTCAAGGCCGGCCACCCGGTGATGTTCGCCTCGCGCCATCCGGAGCAACTCGCGCCCCTGGTCGAGAAGCTGGGGCCGCTCGCCAAGGCCCACGGTCGAGCAGGCTTTGGCCTTCGCCGACGCAGTGCTGATCGCGGTGCCCTACCGGGCCTATCCGGAGCTCGGCCAGGCCTATGGCGGGCTCCTGAAGGGCAAGATCGTGCTCGACGCCGGCAACGCCACCAAGGCGCGCGACGGGGACCTGGCGGCGGAGGCCGAGAGCGCCGGCATCGGCGCCACCTCGGCCAAGTACCTGCCGGGCGCGCGGCTGGTGCGGGCCTTCAACGCCGCGAGCTACCGGCTCTTCGCCCAGAACGCCCATCGCAGCGGGCCCGCGATGGCGATACCGATCGCCGGTGACGACAAGCAGGCTCTCGACGTGGCGGCGGCCCTGGTGCGCGATGCCGGCTTCGAGCCGGTGGTGGTCGGCGGCCTCGACGCCGCGCGACAGTTCCAGATGGGCGCCTCGAATTACGGCCGCGACGCCACCGCGCCCGAGGCCCGCAAGGCCTTCGGGCTGACGCAATGACCGCCACGCCCGCGACGGGGTGGATCAATCCAGCTTGGCGCCCGAGAACTCGACCACCTTCTTCCACTTCTCGGTCTCGTCGACGATCACCTTACCGAACTCCTCGGGCGTGAGGCGCAAGGGCGTGCCGCCGAGATTGGCGAGCTTCCTGCCCGTCTCGGGGTCGGACAGGACGTCGTTGATCTCCCGGTTCAGGCGCGCGATCAGCTCGGGCGGGGTGCGCCGGGGCGCCCCGACCCCGAACCACGCGCTCGCCTCGTAGCCCGGCACGGTCTCGGCGACGGTCGGCACGTCGGGCAGCGCCAGGGAGCGCTCGGCCGTGGTGACGGCGAGCGCCCGCAGGCCGCCCGAGCGGACGTGCTCGATCGAGGAGGGCAGGTTGTCGAACAGCACGTGCGCCTGCCCCGACAGCATGTCGACCAGCGCCGGGCCCGCCCCGCGATAGGGCACGTGCACCATGTCGACGCCGGTCATCTTCTTGAACAGCTCGCCCGACATGTGCACCGAGGTGCCGAGGCCCGAGGAGGCCATGTTGACCTTGCCGGGATTGGCCTTGGCATAGGCGATGAACTCCGCGACCGTCTTCACCGGCAGGCCCGGCGTCACCTCCATGATGTTGGGCGAGCGCGTGATGCCCGCCACCGGGGCGATGTCCCGCACGAAGTCGAAGTTCAGCTTCTTGTAGAGCGTCGTGTTGATGCCGTTGGCCGGGTTGACGAGCAGGATCGTGTAGCCGTCCGGATCGGCCTTCACCACGGCGTCGGTGCCGATGTTGTTGCCGGCCCCGGGCCGGTTCTCGATATAGACCTGCTGGCCGAGGCGGCGGCTCAGCGGCTCGGCGATGAGGCGGGCGAGCACGTCGGTGGTGCCGCCCGGCGGGTAGCCGACCACCCAGCGGATCGGCCGCGCCGGGTAGCCCTGCTGGGCGCGCAGAGCCCGGCTGCCCAAGGGGGCACCCAGGGGCGCGAGCGCGGCGGCGCCGAGCAGCGAACGGCGTGACAGACCGGACGTCATCCCAATCCCCTCCCTTAGGCCGGCCATCCTGTCCGTGGCCGGTTGCCGATGCCGCAATCTAGGCAGAAACATCCAGACATGGCGAGATGGAAGGCGGACCCGCTTGATCGTCCGCGGAGCCATCGTGCACAACTCGGCCAAGGCGGGATCCGACAATCGGCCCGGCAGCCAGGGGGGATCCGCCATGCCGGCCGGTTCCGATCGTCATGCGCGCGGGCCGGTCCGCGGTCCGCGCAGCCTCGTGGGCGGCCTGCTCCTCGTCGGGCTGGCCGCACTCGCGCTCACCCTCACCCGCGACCTCGGCCAGGGCACCCTGCGCAGCATGGGCCCCGGCATGGTGCCGCGCGCGCTCGCGATCGGCCTCGGCCTGTGCGGCCTCGTCCTCGTGGGCATCGGCCTCGTGCGGCGCGGCCACCCGCTCGACCGGCTCCCCTTGCGCGGCCCCGTGGTGATCCTGCTGGCGATCACCGCCTTCGCGCTCACGATCCGGCCGTTTCCCCTCGGCGACGTCGCCACCCCGGGGCTCGGCCTTCTCGGGGCCGGGCCGCTCACCGTGGTGGTCGGCGGCTTCGCCTCGCCGGAGGCGCGGCTGCGGGAGAACCTCGCCCTCGGTCTCGGCCTCACCGCCTTCGCCATGCTGCTGTTCGGCGACCTCCTCAACCTGCCGATCCCGATGTTCCCGGAGGCCTGGGCGGCCCTGTTCCCGGCCGGCTGGTCGCAGGACGGGCGCGTGCGCGTCACCGCGGGGCTGCTCGCCGGGCTCGCGGCCGCGCTGCTGCTCGCCGGGCCGCGCCGGGAGGCCGCCCGCGCCGACGTCGCCGGCCGCTCCGGGGGCGCCTGATGGGCGACCTTCTCGGCAATCTCGCGCTCGGCTTCGGCACCGTCCTGCAGGTCGTGCCCGTGGAGGTGCCGGGCCTCGGCCCGGTGCCGCTGCCGATGAACGTCGTTCTGTGCTTCGTCGGCTGCCTCGTCGGCACCCTGATCGGGGTCCTGCCCGGGGTCGGGCCGGTCGCGACGATCGCGATGCTCCTGCCGATCACCTTCAAGTTCGATCCGACCGGCGCGCTCATCATGCTGGCGGGCATCTATTACGGGGCTCAGTACGGCGGCTCGACCACGGCGATCCTCGTCAACATCCCGGGCGAGGCGACCTCGGTGGTCACCACGCTCGACGGCCACCAAATGGCCCGCCAGGGCCGCGCCGGGGTGGCGCTCGGGATCGCGGCGATCGGCTCCTTCGTGGCGGGCTGCGCCGCCACCGTGCTGATCGCGGCGCTCGGCGCGCCGCTCACCCGCCTCGCCCTGGTGTTCGGGCCGGCCGAATACTTCTCGCTCATGGTCATGGGGCTCGTCTTCGCGGTGGTGCTGGCCCGCGGCTCGATCCTCAAGGCCGTGGCGATGATCCTGCTCGGGATCCTGCTCTCGACGGTGGGAGCCGACCTCGAGACGGGTCAGGAGCGCATGACCTTCGGGCTGCCGTTCCTCTCCGACGGGATCGATTTCGCGGTTCTGGCGATGGGACTGTTCGGCATCGCCGAGATCCTGCGCAACCTCGACCAGACCGAGAGCCGGGACGTGGTCCGGCAGGCGATCGGGCGGCTCCTGCCGGGCCGCGACGACCTGCGCCAGTCCAGCCTGCCGATCCTGCGCGGCACGGCGATCGGCGCTGTGCTCGGCATCCTGCCGGGCAACGGCGCGGTGCTCGGCCCCTTCGCCTCCTACACCCTCGAGAAGCGCATCGCGCGCGATCCCTCCCGCTTCGGCAACGGTGCCATCGAGGGCGTGGCGGGGCCGGAGAGCGCCAACAATGCCGGGGCGCAGACCTCGTTCATCCCGCTCCTCACCCTCGGCATCCCGCCCAACGCCGTGATGGCGCTGATGGTGGGCGCCATGACGATCCACGGCATCGTGCCCGGGCCGCAGGTGATGACCAAGAATGCCGGCCTGTTCTGGGGCATGATCGCCTCGATGTGGGTCGGCAACGTCATGCTGCTCATCATCAACCTTCCGCTGATCGGGCTCTGGGTGCGGCTCCTGAAGGTGCCCTACCGGCTGATGTTCCCGGCGATCCTGCTGCTCTGCTGCGTCGGCATCTACTCGATCAATTCGCTGCCGACCGACATCCTGTTCATCGGCCTGTTCGGCGTGGTGGGCTACGGGCTGATCCGGCTCGACTTCGAGCCCGCCCCGCTGCTCCTCGGCTTCGTGCTCGGCCGGCTGATGGAGGAGAACCTGCGCCGGGCGCTCCTCCTGTCGCGCGGGGAGATGAGCACCTTCCTCGAGCGGCCGATCTCGGCGGGCCTGCTGCTGGTGGCCGTGGCGATGCTCGTCGTCGCCCTGCTGCCGTCGATCCGCCGCGGGCGCGACGAGGTCTTCGTCGAGTAGCGGTCGCGGGACGGTGAACGGCTGAGGCGGCTGGCGCGTCTTGCGGGCGAGGCGCGCCTCGGCCAAGCACGTCGCACGGCCCGGTTGCGGGCGCGAGGAGTGGCGGATGAGCGAGAGCGAGGCGATTCCGGCCCCGCGGGGCGCCGGGCTGAAGGCGCCGGCCTGGCTGCGGCGCCTGACCGACGTGCGGCCCGAGGAGGTGCCGGCCCTCGGCTGGGCCTGGCTCTACATCTTCGCGCTGCTCTCGTCCTACTACGTGATGCGGCCGATCCGCGACCAGATGGGTCTGGCCGGCGGGCTCGAGAACCTGCCCTGGCTGTTCACCGCCACGCTGGTCGGCATCCTGGCGCTCAACGTGCCGTTCGGCTGGCTGGTGCGCCGGCTGCCGCGATCCCGCTTCATCCCGCTCACCTACCGCTTCTTCGCCGCCAACATCCTGGTCTTCGCGCTCGTCCTCTCCCTCAGCGGGCCCGAGGAGGCGGTGTGGATCGGCCGGGTGTTCTTCGTCTGGCTGTCGATCTTCAACCTGTTCGTGGTGTCGATCTTCTGGGCCACCATCGTCGACGTGTTCGACACCGAGCAGGGCAAGCGGCTGTTCGGCTTCATCGCGGCGGGCGCGACGCTCGGGGCCATCACCGGCTCGGCCTTCACCGCCGTGCTGGCGCGGGACGTGGCCACGCCCTTCCTGCTGCTGGCGGCGGCCGTGCTCCTGGAGGTCGCGGTCTTCAGCATGCGCGGGCTGGCGCGGATCTCCGACACCCTGTCGCGCGAGCCCGGCGAGGCGACGCAGGCGATCGGCGGCAGCCCGTTTGCCGGCATCAGCCGGGCGCTCAGCTCGCCCTACCTGCTCGGCATCAGCCTGTTCCTGCTCCTGTTCTCGATCACCTCGACCTTCCTCTACTTCGAGCAGGCCGGCATCGCGAAGCGCAGCTTTCCCGACCGCGGCTCGCAGACCGCGTTCTTCGCCAGCGTGGATCTCGCGGTGAACGTGCTGACGCTGGGCGTCCAGCTCTTCCTCACCGGGCGGATCGTGAGGCGGCTCGGCGTCGGGCTCACCCTGGCGATCCTGCCGCTCGTCAGCGCGCTCGGCTTCGGGCTGCTCGCGGTCGCCCCCACCATCGCCAGCGTGGTGGTGTTCGGCGTGCTGCGCCGGGCCGGCAACTTCGCCATCGCCCGGCCGGTGCGCGAGGTGCTGTTCACCGTGCTGCCGCGGGAGGACCGCTACAAGGCCAAGGCCTTCATCGACACGGTGGTGTACCGCCTCGGCGACCAGGTCGGCGCCTGGTCCTACGGCCTCGTGGCCTGGCTGGGCCTGAGCGCCACCGCCCTGTCGGTGCTGGCGGTGCCGCTCTCGCTCGCCTGGCTGTTCAACGGGATCTGGCTCGGGCGTCGCCAGGAGGCGATGGCACGCGAGCGGGGCGACGCGCCGGCGGAGGCGGGCCATGGCTGAGACCGAAGCGGACCTGCGGCGGGCGATCGTCGAGACCTGCCGCAGCATGGCGGCGCAGGGCCTGAACCAGGGCACCTCCGGCAACGTCTCGGCGCGGTTCGGCGAGGGCCTGCTCATCACCCCCTCGGGGCTCCCCTACGAGGAGATGACGCCGGACGACATCGTGCCGATGGGCATGGACGGGCGGGCCGACCACGCCCTCGCCCCCTCCTCCGAGTGGCGCTTCCACCGCGACATCCTGCGGGCCCGCCCCGACGTGTCGGCGATCGTCCACGCCCACCCGACCTTCTGCACCGCCTTCGCGATGTGCCGGAAGGACATCCCGGCGGCGCACTACATGATCGCGGCGGCCGGCGGGCCCACCGTGCGCTGCGGCGGCTACGCGCTGTTCGGCACCGAGGAGCTGTCGCAGCTTGCCCTGGACGCGCTCCAGGACCGCACCTGCTGCCTGCTCGCCAATCACGGCATGATCGCCACCGGGCCGACGCTCGCCAAGGCCCTGTGGCTCGCCGTCGAGCTCGAGACCCTGTGCCGGCAATACGCCGTGGCGCTCCAGGTCGGCCGGCCGCACATCCTGAGCGAGGCGGAGGTGGGCGAGGCGATGGAGCGGTTCAAGTCGTACGGGCCGCGGCCGAAGGCGGGGTGAGGCGTTGCCCGTCCTCCGCGCCGAGCGTCTTCCGTCGGACATGAGCCACAGGTCCACGACCTTCGTGCTGACGCCCGATACGCCATTGGCGATCCGGGAACTGGATGCGGCGCGGCTTCTGGTACCGGTCCCGGATGACGAGGGCCGCGAAGTGCCCGCCGGGTCGGTCGGCACGGTGGTCGGGGTATGGAACCAGGGCGAAGCCTACGAGGTGGAGTTCGTGACACCCTTCGCGGCTTTGGCCATAGTTGCGGCCGGGCATCTTGCTCAGGCGACGGACAGGACGCCGTGACCGACGGGCCGCCGCCCGGCACGACGTTCAGGCTCGATAGCGCGAAGATCACCGAGTATCTGCTGAGACGCAATCATCCGGCCGGAAAATCCAAGGCCGGATTCTTCCTGCGCTTCGGCTTCTCGCCGGCAGATCCCGCGGCTCAGGCCGAAGCACTGCTCCTTCATCCTTCGCCCAACCGTCTGACGCGATCGACACCCTCCGTCCACGGCATGAAGCACATCTACGAGGGATCGATCCAGGCCCCGGATGGCCGGGCTCCTTCCATCCGCACGATTTGAATCGTCGACCGCACGGGCGTCGCGAGCTTCGTCACCGCTTATCCGCTCACGGGATGAGCCGGCGCCCCGATCGCGCCGGCTCGGGTGCTGACCTACAGCTCCATCTTCATCGCCTGCGGATAGTACCGGAACCCGCCCTGCCCGTTCTCCGCGACGTGGCCGATGCCCGGCCAGGCGAAGTGGTAGGCGAGCACCGGGATCCGGTTCTTCGCCAGCATGGTGAGCATCCTGAGCCGCGTCTGGGCCGACTGCTTCGGGTCGGTGTCGTAGGCGAACTCGGTCAGCGGCTTCTCCATCAGCAGCACCGGGTGGTGCGTCAGGTCGCCGAGGTAGCAGAGGCTCTCCTTGCCCGAGGTGATCATGAACATCGTGTGGCCGACGCTGTGGCCAGGCGCCGCCAGGGCCTGGATGCCGGGCAGGACCTCCTGGCCGTCCTTGACGAAGACCAGCCGGTCGCGGATCGGCAGCAGGTTCTTGCGGGCGGTGTCGAGGAAGGCGCTGAACGAGGCCGGCACCTTGCCGGGATCGGTCCAGTAGTCGAAATCGGCCTGCGAGATGTAGTACTGGGCGTTGGGGAAGTGCGGCGTGCCGTCGTCGCCGACGCAGCCGCCGCAATGGTCGACATGGGCGTGGCTCATCACCACGGCGTCGATGTCCTTCGGGTCGATGCCGGCCTGGCGCATCGTGGTCAGGAGCTTGCCGGTGGTGGGGCCGAACAGCTTGAGCGAGCCCATGCCGGTGTCGAACAGCACCAGCTTGCTGCCGGTGTTGAGGATCAGGATGTTCTGCTCCAGCACCGCGTTCGTGAGCGGCAGGAAATTCGAGGTCAGCTGCGCGTCCATCTCGGCCGGGGTCAGGCCGAGGAAGTTGGCGTGGGGGTCGCCGAGCGGCAGGGTGCCGTCGGAGACCATCGTGGCCTCGGCGTCGCCGAGGGTGAAGCGGTAGAAGTAGGGGCTCTGGCTGCGCAGCATCGGCGCCTTGGCCTGCGCCGTCCCCGGCAGCCCAGCCGTCACCGCGGCCGCCGCCGCGCCGAGCATCAGGCCGCGCCGGCTCGGGGCATCCAACCGAATCGTCATCGAGGGTTCCTCCACGCTGTCCCGAGGGCGCCGTTGTCGCGCGCTGAGCCGGCGGGATCTCCGCCGGCTCAGCGCGGCCGGAACCTCTGCGGTGACCTCGTTGTCCGTCGGCCCCGAAGCATTGTCAAACCGGTTTCTCCCGCCGGTCGTTCATCGCCATCTCCTTGCGTCAGGTGCCGCCCGCGCGGGCAGGGCTTGCCGGTTGCCCGCCCAAATTGCCGGCCGCGTGCCCATCCCGCCGGCACCGGGGCCGATCGCGGTCCATCCCGGAATTGACAGCGTTTCGAGGCGCTTCCTACACCCTCGGGCGACCCGGAGGAGCCGCGATGCAGAGCCATGACTTCGACTACGACCTGGTGGTGCGCGGGGGGACGCTCGCCGGCCCGGCCGAGGTGTTCGAGGCCGATCTCGGCCTGCGCGACGGCGTGATCGCGGCGGTCGGCCGGGGCCTGCGCCGCGGCCGCGAGGAGATCGACGCCAAGGGCCTGATCGTCACGCCGGGCGGCCTCGACCCGCATTGCCACATCGAGGAGCCATCCGAGGGCGGCGGCGTGCAGGAGGAGAGCTTTGCCAGCGGCTCGGCCGCGGCGCTCGCCGGCGGCACCACCTCGCTCATCTGCTTCGTGCCGCAGTGGAAGGGTCATCCGATCGCCGCCACCGCGACCGGATACGAGGCGAGCGCCCGGGCCTCCCGCGCCGATTACAGCTTCCACCAGATCATCACCGACCCGACGCCGGACGTGCTGGAGCGGGAGGTGCCGGCCTTGGTCGCCCGCGGCATCCGCAGCCTCAAGGTCTTCCTCACCTACGATCCCCTGCGCCTCACCGACGGCCAGTTCCTCGAGGTGCTGGCCACCGCCCGGCGGCTCGGCGCCTTCGTGACGGTGCATTGCGAGAACTACGACGCCATCGGCTGGCGCATCCGGGCGCTGCTCGAGGCCGGCCTCACCGACCCGCTCCAGCACGCCTGGGCCCGCCCGCCGGTGGTCGAGCGCGAGGCGACGCACCGCGCCATCGCGCTCGCCGAGCTCGTCGACCAGCCGATCCAGGTCTTCCACGTCTCCTGCGACGAGGCGGCAGAAGAAATCGCCCGGGCCCGGGCGCGCGGCCTGAAGGTCTGGGGCGAGACCTGCCCGCAATACCTGACGCTCTCGACCGACGATCTGGCGAAGCCCGATTTCGAGGGTGCCAAGGTGGTGTGCTCGCCGGCTCTGCGGGCGCCGGGCGAGTCGGAGCGGATCTGGGCCCGCATCCGCGAGGGCACCCTCGACGTGGTCTCCTCCGACCATTGCGGCTTCTCCTTCGCCACCGCCAAGCGCGATCCCGGCTCGAGCGGCTACGGCCAGGGCGGCGCCAAGGCGCGGCCCGACGGGATGCCGGCCTTCAACGCGATCCCGAACGGCGTGCCGGGGATCGAGACCCGGCTGCCGGTGCTCTTCTCCGAGGGCGTCTCGGCCGGGCGCATCGACCTGCCGACCTTCGTGCGCCTGACCTCGACCAACGCCGCGCGCCTCTTCGGCCTCGCCGGCCGGAAGGGCACGCTGGCGCCGGGCGCCGATGCCGACCTGGTGCTGTGGAACCCGGAGGCCGAGCGGGTCCTGACCAATGCCGACCTGCACCACGCCATCGATTACACGCCCTGGGAGGGGATGCGCCTCAAGGGCCTGCCCGTCATGACGATCCGGCGCGGCGAGGTCGCGGTGCGCGAGGGCCAGGTGCTGGCCGCGCCCGGCTCCGGCCGATTCCTGGCCCGCGGGCCCTACGCCCTCGCCACGCCCTCGGGCCGGGTGCCGGACGGCTTCGACGCCGCGGCCCGGCGGGGCTGAGGACTTCGCGGGCGGCGCGAGCCCGCGCGGACCGGCCGGTCGCCCAGCGGCGGCCGGCTCGGCACGGATCGCGCCGGAGACCAACGCCCGGCACATCGTTCATCGTCGTCTCGTGTGCGGCCGCACGCGCAAGTCGGCACCCTGTCAAACCTCCGCGTGCTCCTTCGCACGGGACACTTCATCTCGGATTGCATTGCAATTGACCGATTTTCTCGACCGTTCATAATTCTCATGTGAATGGCGAGCAGCGGATGACGGCGATCCCGCCGGATATCGCAAGATGTCGACGTCCGAATGCTGATCTCGCATCGTGGGGAACGATCATGAGGACGTCGCTCATCCGTACCGGTCTGCTGACCGTCGTGACGCTCTGCGGTGCGACCGCGGCGCTTGCCGAGGCCACCAGCGCGCAGCGCGCGGCCTGCACGCCCGACGTCTGGCGCCTCTGCGCCAGCGAGATCCCGAACATCCCGGGGATCACCGCCTGCCTGCGGCGCGAGAAGCCGAAGCTGAGCCCCGCCTGCCGCCAGGTGATGAACGAGGCCGACCGCGAGGCCGCCACCCGCCCGGTCGCGAGCAACGAGCGCCGCTCCTGACCTCGACTCGCGCCGCCGCGTCCCGGATCATGCGCGCCCGACAGAAGGAGGGCGCCGATGGCGACCGTGAGGCTCTGGACCGATGCGGAGGCGGATGCCGATCCCCGCGTCAAGGTGGTGTTCGACGACATCCGGGCGGTGCGCCGCTCCGACTTCATCAACAATTTCTGGCGCGCGCTCGCCAACCAGCCGGCGGTGCTGGAGCGGACCTGGGCCGACCTGAAGCAGGTGATGGCCGCCGACGGCGCCCTCGATCCGCTGACCAAGGAACTGATCTACATCGCGGTCTCGACCGCCAACGGCTGCAGCTACTGCATCCACTCCCACACCGCCGCGGCGCGAGCAAAGGGCATGACCGAGGCGCAGCACGGGGAGTTGCTGGCAGTGATCGGGATGGCGAACCAGACCAACGCGCTCGTCACCGGGATGCAGGTGCCGGTGGATTCGGAGTTTCAAGTTTAGCTGCGGCAAACCCTCCCCCCTCTGCGGGGGAGGGTTCGGGCGCGTCCCTCAGCAATGGAGATGGATGGCGAGAGTCGGCCATCGCCTCACCGCGCCCCCACCTCCCCCCGAAACACCGCCTCCATCTCCCGCCGGAACCGGATCGCCGGGTCGTCGGCCGAGAACGAGACGTCGTCCCACGAGACCGGCCGGCCGGCGGCGACCGGGCGGGTGAGGGTGAGGCCGTGGGCGAGCCCGATCGGCAGGCCGCCGGCCTGAAGCGAGTCGTGCGCCGGCATCAGCCGGCCGTAGACCGTGTAGCCGCCCTCCCCGTCCAGGCGCTCGCCGGCCTTCAGGTCGCGCTTGGCCGTCGCCACCACGTCGCCGGAAAAACCCCGCGTGGCGCCGGTGGGTTCGCCGCGCACCGCGATGCTGGCGACCGAGAGGCCGAGCTCGAGCCCGATCAGGTGATAGGGCTTGTACATCGCGCTGTAGCGCCCGCTCGCGTCGGTCTTCAGCCCGTACTCCGCGAAGCACTTGCGGACGTAGTCGGAGGGCGCCTCGAAGGTGGCGTAGACGCCCCAGCGCAGGTCGCGAAAGACCGGGCGGCCGTCGCGCTCCAGCGACGAGACCACCTCGACGGTGCCGTCCACCGGCAGGATGCCGCCGGCGGAGGCGGGCTTGAGGAGATTCGGCAGGTCGTCGACGCCGCAAGCCGGGAAGGCGAGGCCGGCGGGCGGCGGGGTCAGGTCGCAGGCATTGGCCACCGCCGCCATCTCCAAGGCCGACTTGGTGCCGTCGAGGAAGGAGTTGAACATCTGCGGGTTGAAGTCGCCGCCGGCGACCTGCTCCTCCGAGAAGCCGTAATGGCCCCAGACCGTGTCGGGGGTCGAGGCGTGGTAGACCGGCAGGTACTTCGTGCCCTTGCCGGCGCAGACCACCCGGAACCCGGCCGTGCGGGCCCAGTCGACGATCTCGGCGATGAGCGCCGGCTGGTCGCCATAGGCGAAGGAGTAGACGATGCCGGCCTCCTGCGCCCGGCGGGCAATGAGCGGGCCGGCGAGGGCGTCGGCCTCGACATTGACCATCACGATGTGGCGCCGGTGGCGGCAGCAGGCGAGGGCGTGGCGGATGCCAGCGCCCGGATGACCCGTCGCCTCGACGATCACCTCGATCCCGTCGGCGGCGATCAGGCCCTCCGCGTCGTCGGTGAGGAAGGTCGTGCCCTGGCGCATCGCCTCGGCGACGCTCTTGGCCTCGGACCGTTCCGCCGGCCAGCCGACCCGGGCAAGCGCGGCGCGGGCCCGCTGCGGGTCGAGGTCGGCGATGCCGACGACGTGCAGCCCCGGCGTGCGCGGCGCCTGCGACAGGAACATCGAGCCGAACTTGCCGGCCCCGATCACCCCGATCCGCACCGGATGGCCGGCCTCGGCCCGCGCGGCGAGCTTGTGGTACAGGCTCATGTCCCCTCCCCGGGGCGGCGCTCGCCGCCTCACGAATCCTCGGCGCTCGTTTTCGGGCGCCGTTGCGTGAACCGTCGGGGATCGGCAGCGTGAGGTCAACCGAGATAGGGACGACGCATGACGATCACGCTCACGCGCGCGACGCTGGTCCCGGAACTCGTGGTCGCGGACCTCGCCGCGAGCCTGGATTTCTGGGTCGGCCTGATCGGCTTCCGGATCGCCTACGACCGGCCGGAGGACGGCTTCGCCTATCTCGACCTCGACGGGGCACAGATCATGCTGGACGAGTACAATCCCGCCGGCCGGCACTGGCTGACCGGCCCGATGGACCCGCCGCTCGGCCGCGGCGTCAACCTTCAGGTCGAGGTCGCGGCGGTGGAGCCGATCTTAGGCCGGCTGGAGCAGACGGGCTGGCCGTTGTTCATGGCCGTCGAGGATGCCTGGTACCGGGCCGGCACCATCGAGGTCGGGCAGCGCCAGTTCCTGGTGCAGGATCCGGACGGCTACCTGCTGCGTCTCGGGGCGAAGCTGGGCGAGCGGCCGGTGGCCGCGAGGTAGACGCACGGAACTCTTGGTGGAGCTCTGTCACATTATCGAGCTGAAGCCGCCAACACCCTCCTAGGCTTTCTCAGAGCCTGTTTGACTGCCGACAAGGATATCATACAGAATTGATCCATCCCATCTACGACTTCATCCTGAGGTGCGACTGAAAGGAGCCTCGAAGGAGGGTTCCAGATATCACAGAGATTGCTGGAGGCCTCCTTCGAGGTCAGTCGATCTTCAATCGACTGACACCTCAGGATGAGGTTGAGGATGGGATAAATTTGCCAGGTGGATCAAACAGGCTCTCAGATCTCGATCTCCGTCCCTACCTCCACCACCTGCCGGGTCGGCACGCAGAAGAAGGCGCCGGTGCGCTCGCCGTTGCGCATCATGAAGGCGAACAGGGTCTCGCGCCACGCCGCCATGCCCTGGTGGTTGCGCTTCGGGATGACGGTCTCGTGGCCGACGAAGACCGTGGCGTCCTCGACGAAGTCCGGGGGCAGGCCGCGATGGGCCACCGCGCAGGCGAGGCCTTCGGGGATCGAGGCGTCCTCCATGAAGCCGTAGCGCAGGGTCACGCGGTAGAGGTCGGGGGCCAGCCGGGTCACCTCGGCGCGCTCGACCTCCGGCACCACCGGCACCTCCTCGTAGAGCGCGCTGACGATGGTGCAGCGGGCCGGCAGGGCGTGGCTGCGCTCGAGGAACCGCGTCATGTGGAGCGGGATGCCCTTGCTGGCCGCCGACAGGAAGACCGCCGCGCCGGGCAGGCGGATCGGCGGGTCGTCCCGCAGGCGCGCGAGGAACACGGCCTCGTCCTGGCGGGCGCCGACCCGGTAGGCCTCGATCAGCCGGCTGCCCTGGAGCCAGGTCAGCATCGTGGTGGCGACGATCGCGGTGAGCACCAGCGGGTACCAGCCGCCCTCGAACACCTTCACGCTGTTGGCGGAGAGGAACACCAGGTCGATCGCCAGGAACAGGCCGTTGACCAGGATCACCAGGATGAGGTTGTAGCCCCAGCGCAGGGCGATGAGGGCGGCGAGCAGCGTGGTGATCGCCATCAGCAGCGAGACCGCGATGCCGTAGGCGCCGGCCAGCGCGTCCGAGGTCTCGAAGATCAGCACGGCGCTCAAGGTGGCGATGGCGAGCAGCCAGTTCACCGCCGGCACGTAGATCTGGCCGCGCTCGTCGCTCGCGGTGTGGACGATGCGGATGTATGGCAGGAAGCCGAGCTGGATCGCCTGCTGGGTCAGCGAGAACACGCCCGAGATGATCGCCTGCGAGGCGATGACGGTGGCGACCGTCGCGAGCCCGATCAAGGGATAGTGCGCCCAGTCGGGGGAGAGGCGGTAGAACGGGTTCTCGATCGCGTCGGGCTCGGCAAGCAGCACGGCTCCTTGTCCGAAATAGTTGATGACCAGCGCCGGCAGCACCAGGCCGAACCAGGCCAGCCGGATCGGCCGGGCGCCGAAATGGCCGAGATCGGCGTACATCGCCTCGCCGCCGGTGACCGCCAGGAAGGCGGCGCCGAGCATCGCGAAGCTGACGCCCCAGCCCGCATGGGTGAGGAAGTCGATCGCCTTCAGCGGGTTGAGCGCCGTCAGGATCTGCGGCGATTGCAGGATGCCGCCGAGCCCCAGGAGCGCGATGACGCCGAACCACACCAGCATCACCGGCCCGAAGATCCGCCCGATGAAGGCCGCGCCCTTGCTCTGGATCAGGAACAGCCCGATCAGGATCACCAGGGTGATCGGCACCACCGCGCGGGCGAGGCCCGGCGCCTCGACCTTCAGGCCCTCGACGGCGCTCAGGACCGAGATCGCCGGCGTGATCGCCCCGTCGCCGTAGAGGAGCGCGGCGCCGATGAGGCCGACCACGAGGAGCAGGCCCGCCCAGCTGCGCGGCTCGGCGTGGCGGGCGCCCAGCAGCGCCAGCATCGCGACGATGCCGCCCTCGCCGTGGTTGTCGGCCCGCAGGATCAGCACCGCGTACTTGAGCGACACCACGACGATGAGCGCCCACAGGATCAGCGACACCGCGCCGATCACCGCGGCGGGCTCGGCCTGGCCGTGCCCGGCCGCCCGCACCGCCTCCTTGAAGGCGTAGAGCGGGCTCGTGCCTATGTCGCCGTAGACCACCCCGAGGGCGCCGAGCAGCAGGGCGGGTTTCAGCCGCCGCGCCGGCTGGTGCGACGGCCTTGCCGTCGAGGACGTGTCGTCTTCCGCCGTGCCGATGACCTGGCCCACGGGTCGCCTCCGCCGGCACGCCCGGGCGCTTCCGGCCCCGCTGCCGCGTCTAGGAACGCGCGTCCCCCCGTCGGGCTCCGCACGGGTCACGGCTTAGGACGAACAAGCTATGCCCTGGCGGCAAGGCGCGCCCGCGGGAGAGCGATGGGATCTAGAGATCGAGTGCGGCGCGAAGAACCGCTCGGGTCGCCGATTGGGCTTTGGACGGCAAATGCCGATTGTGCTCCCTGAGCATGAGCCGCCTCATCAGATCGGACGCGAAGGCGGGATCCATTGCATCGGCAACCGCCAGGGCTTCAGCGCATCGGCCGGTTCCGCAAGCCCTCAAGGCGTCGACCACGTAATCCTCACCGCAACGATGAATGACGGCCGCAACATCGAACATGTCGCGAGGCTGAAGTCGCGATCCTCTGTAATGGATCTTCTTCGCGACGATCTCGGCCGGCGTCTCGAGTTGAACGAGCCGGCCGGAAACCTCACACTGTTGCACGGGTTTGGAGGTGATGGATCCACAACAGATAAAATCGATCTCGCCGATGCCGTCGAAAATCAGTTTTGCAACGTGCGCGCCATCGCCCTCATAGCCGTCGGGCTGCCTGTCAAGGCGATATCCCTGTGTCGTCGGGTTGAGGAAAGGCAGAATTTGCGGATCGCCCAAGAAGAGATCGACATCGTGACTTTCACGATGGTCGATCTGAAGCATGAGGGCTGTCCCGCTTCCGAACGTTCAATCGAACGGGTACGTTGCGGACCTGGCTTGCTCGATGATGCTCAGCGCCCAACCGAAGAGCCGCGACATTGGCTGGACTGCGCGACGGGCACGATCTCAATCGGCGAGAGGAAGGGAATAGCCCGCCTTCACGGCGAACTGAGCTGCGACTGTCCGCGCCCGGGATGGATCGATGCCCATCTGCGCGATGAACTGCCTCTGCAGTTCTTCGCGGACCTCCGAGAAGAACGCGAAGACCGACGCGTCGTTGGCGTTGACGCTCGCGGGGTCCGCGATTTTGGCGGCGAGCTCATAGGCGGTGAGGTTCGCCCCATAGGGCGCATTCACTGTCGACAGCACTTTCGTCGCCAGGCCTGCCGGCGTCGCCACGTCTGCCATGACAGCCTCTCGACCGGACAGCCTTCCGGTCTTCGACCGACATAAGCGCTGCCGACGCCCCGAACAAGAATGAGCGCGCGGCAGCCCGGAACGGACCGTCAGGGCATCGCCCATGGGGACCCGCCCGCCCCGCACGCGTTGTCCCGCCGACGGAGTGCGAACGAAGGACGCGAACATGACGGAAACCGTGCTGATCGTCGGCGCGAGCGGCATCGTCGGCAGCGCCGCGGCGGCGGTGATGGGGGAGGCCGGCTGGTCGGTGCTGGGGCTCGCCCGCACCCCGCCGGCGCAAGAGCGCGTGACGCCGGTGGCAGCCGACCTGCAGGACCCGGAAGCATTGGCGCAGGCGCTGGCGCCGCACCGGCCGACCCGGGTGGTGCTGTCGACCTGGATGCGGAGGCCGACCGAGGCCGAGATGATCCGGGTCAACGGCGCGATGGTGCGCAACCTCCTCGACGCGCTGCGCCCGGCCGGCAGCGTGCGCCACGTCGCCCTGGTGACCGGGCTCAAGCACTATCTCGGGCCGTTCGAGGCCTACGGGAAGGGCGCGGTGCCCCAGACCCCGTTCCGCGAGGAGCAGGGGCGGCTGCCGGTCGAGAACTTCTACTACGCTCAAGAAGACGAGGTCTTCGCGGCGGCGGAACGCGACGGGTTCTCGTGGAGCGTGCACCGCCCGCACACGATCATCGGCAAGGCGGTCGGCAACGCGATGAACATGGGCACGACGCTCGCGGTCTACGCCACGCTCTGCCGCGAGACCGGCCGGCCGTTCCGCTTCCCGGGCTCCGCCATGCAGTGGAACGGGCTCACCGACATGACCGACGCGCGGCTG
This sequence comes from Methylobacterium nonmethylotrophicum, assembly GCF_004745635.1. Lineage (GTDB taxonomy): Bacteria > Pseudomonadota > Alphaproteobacteria > Rhizobiales > Beijerinckiaceae > Methylobacterium > Methylobacterium nonmethylotrophicum. The sequence continues at coordinate 51,149 of NZ_SRLB01000014.1, forward strand.
CTCGCCCGCCACCTGCTCTGGGCTATGAGCGCGCCGCAGGCCGCCAACCAGGACTTCAACGTGGTGAACGGCGACGTCTTCCGCTGGAGCTGGATGTGGGGGCGGCTCGCCGCCTGGTTCGGGATCGAGCCGGCGCCGTTCGACGGCACGGTCCGGCCGCTCGAGGCGCAGATGGCCGGCGACGCCCCGGCCTGGGCGGAGATCGCACGGAAGTACGGCCTCGCCGAGCCGGACCTGAGCCGCCTCGCCTCGGCCTGGCACACCGACGCCGATCTCGGCCGGCCGATCGAGGTCGTCACCGACATGAGCAAGAGCCGCCGCCTCGGCTTCCTCGACTACCAGCCGACCGACGACGCCTTCTTCGACCTGTTCGCGCGCCTGCGGGCCGACCGGCTGATCCCGTGACCGGAGCCCGGCGCCCGGCACTGACAAGCAAACGCGCCCAAAACAATCTTCGGTTGTAAAAATATAGTAGGAATTGCTTCAGATCCTCTCGTTATCGTGCCCCGGACGAGGAGATACGAGAGAATGTCCATCAGGGCGCGCGTATTCGGAGGGTTCGGTCTCACCCTCCTGCTGACGGTCGCGGTTGCGGTGATCGGGTGGCACACCCTGACGGGCTTCGCCCGCCGGGTCGACACGGCCAATGCGGCGCAGATGCTCGCGGGCGAGATCGGCGATCTCGCCCTCGCCACCGACCGGGCGCTCAAGAGCGACGACGGGCGCCGGGACGAGGCGCTGCGGGCGGCGATCGGGCGGGTGCGCGCGAGCGCCGGCACCTTCTCGGGCCGTCTCGCGGACGACCCGGCCTCCGCGGCCGCCGCCGCCGGCATCGGCACCGCCCTCGACGGGTTCGAGGCGGCCGTGAAGGCCTTCGGCACCCAGAAGGCCGAGAAGCGCGCGCTCCAGGACCGTCACGCCGCGCTGATCGCCGACCTGCAGATGACGGTGAGCGGCATCGGCACGGCGCAGGAGCGCCAGCTCACCGAGGCCGGCAAGGCCCTCGAGCGGGCGCTCGCCGACCAGAAGACTGCCGGCAATACCGGCGTCGTGGTGGCCTTCGCGATCCGCTCGGCGCTCGAGATGCAGGTGCTGCAGGTCAGCTTCCTGGCCGGCAACGGCGACGACGGCCGGCTGGAGATGCAGTCGAAGGTGAACTCCGTCGCGGTGCTGCTGCGGCGCCTCGGCGCGATGACCTCGCTCGAGGCTGTCGAGCCGGCGCTCACCGCGCTAGAGGCCTATCGCGACAAGCTCGACGAGCCGATGGGGCCGGGGGGCCGGGCCGAGCGCCAGGAGGAGCTCGCGCCGCTGTTCGGCGGCCTGATCGTCGGCCTGCGCCAGATCGAGCAGGCGCAGAACAACGCCCAGACCGCCGCCCAGGTGAGCTTGCGCCAGCAGCAGGACCGGGTCGCGTCCGGCACCAGCCTGCTCATCGCCAGCGGCAAGGCGATCGCCGCCGCCAAGGAGGCGCAGATGCAGGAGCAGCGCCTGATCCTGGCCCGGGAGGCCGACGCCGCCCAGGCCCTCGACGCGGCCGCCGACGCGCTGACCAACCAGGCCGAGACGATCCTGTACGGCGACATCGACGCCGAGGCGCAGAAGGTGCTGCGCGCCCTGAGCGAGAAGGTGCGCGGGTTCAAGGACAGCATCCCGGAGATCGTGAAGGCCAACGAGGCGCAAGGCGCGATCCTCGCCGATCTCGACCGCCGCTCGGCCGCGCTGGTCTCGGCCGCGCAGGGGATCGGCGCGGGCGAGCTCGCCCAGCTCGCCGCCGAGCGCCACCGGGCGCTGTGGCTGCTGGCCGGCGGCGTGGCGCTGGCCTGTGCCATCGGCGCCGCCCTCGCCCTGATGATCGGGCGCGGCATCACCCGGCCGATCGACCAGCTGTCGGGCGCCATGCGGGCGCTCGCCGGCGGCGACCTCGCGACCGAGGTGCCGGCGCAGGGGCGGCGCGACGAGATCGGCGCCATGGCCGGCACCGTGCGGGTGTTCCGCGAGGCGCTGGTGGCCAAGGACGAGGCCGACCGGGCCTCCGCCCAGGAGGCCGCGGCCAAGGCCGAGCGGGCCGCGCGCCTCGATGCCGTGACCCGTTCCTTCGAGGCCAACGTGGTGGCGATGACCGAGACGCTGGCCGAGGCCGCCGCCGGCATGGAGGCGACCGCCCGCACCATGACCCAGGCCGCCGAGACCACCAACGGCCGCTCGACCGAGGTGGCGGGCGCCGCCGAGCAGACGCTCGCCAACGTCCAGATGGTGGCGGCGGCGAGCGAGGAGCTGTCGGTCTCGATCGGCGGCATCGCGGCCCAGGTGGCGCAATCCTCCGACATCGCCCGCACCGCCGTCGACCAGGCGCGCCGGACCGACGAGACGGTGCAGCGGCTGGTGAAGTCCGCCGACCAGATCGGCGACATCGTGGCGCTCATCTCGTCGATCGCCAGCCAGACCAACCTCCTGGCCTTGAACGCCACGATCGAGGCGGCGCGGGCCGGCGAGGCGGGGCGCGGCTTCGCGGTGGTGGCCGCCGAGGTCAAGGACCTGGCGAGCCAGACCTCGCGCGCCACCGCCGAGATCGCCCAGCAGATCGGCCACATCCAGGAGACCACCAGCGGCGTCGTGCAGGCGATCCGGGAGATCTCCGGGGTGATCGAGCAGATGTCGGAGATCGCCGGGGGTGTGGCCGGCGCGGTCGACCAGCAGGGCTCGGCGACGCAGGAGATCGCCCGCAACGTCCAGCACGCCGCGCAGGGCACGCAGGCGGTGACGACCGGCATCGTGGCGGTGCAGCGCGAGGCCGGCAGCACCGGCGCCGCCGCCGCCGAGGTGCTGGGCGCCGCCGACCGCCTCGGCCGCTACGCCGCCGACCTCGAGCGCGAGGTGGCGGAGTTCCTGAAGGGGGTGAAGGCGGCCTGACGGGCCGCCCCGCCCCGGCGGGAGCGCGGACATGTGCGAGGGGCGGAGGGGCAGGGTCCCCTCCGCCCCTCGCGCGTTCGGGCGACCGCGACCGGGGACCGCCGTTCAGCGGCCTCCCGGCGAGGCCGTCCTGCGACATCCGATTGATCGCTTTCGCGATGCGGATTTCGGCGTCGCTCAGGCGCGCGGAGCGAAGCTCCGCCGTGGCGGGCTGGTGAGACCTGATCCGGACGTCATCGTCCGGATTTCGCGTCACTTCCGCAGCGGCACGCCCTTCGTGGTGAAACGCTGCCCGCCGCCCGCGTGGCGCAGGGGTCGCGGCTGGCCCCGCCCCTTGCCAGCGCCAGCGCCCGCGCCCGTTCCCGGCGGCTGCGAGAACGGCACGAGCTGGTCCGGCCGCGGCCCGATGAGGTCGGCGCGGCCCATCGCCCGCAGCGCCTCGCGCAGCAGGGGCCAGTTCTCGGGGTCGTGGTAGCGCAGGAAGGCCTTGTGCAGCCGCCGCTGCCGCAGGCCCTTGATCGCCTCGACCGGCTCGCTGCCGCCGCGGCGCACGCCCCGCAGCGGGTTGATCTCGGTATGGTACATCGCCGTGGCGGTCGCCATCGGCGACGGCAGGAACGTCTGGACCTGGTCGGCGCGATAGTCGTTCTTCTTGAGCCAGAGCGCGAGGTGCATCATGTCCTCGTCGGTCGTGCCCGGATGCGCCGCGATGAAGTACGGGATCAGGTAGTACTTCTTGCCCGCCTCCTTGGCGGCGGCGTCGAACATCTCCTTGAAGCGGTCGTAGGTGCCGATCCCGGGCTTCATCATCTTGTCGAGGGGCCCGCGCTCGGTGTGCTCGGGCGCGATCTTCAGGCGGCCGCCGACGTGATGGGTGACGAGCTCCTTGACGTATTCGGGGCTCCGGACCGCGAGGTCGTAGCGCACGCCCGACGCCACCATCACCTTCTTGACGCCCTTCACCTCGCGGACCTTGCGGTAGAGCCGGATCAGGTCGTCGTGCGAGGTGTTCAGGTTGGGGCAGATATCGGGAAAGACGCAGGAGGGCAGCCGGCACGCCGCCTCGATCTTCGGGTCCTTGCAGGCCATCCGGTACATGTTGGCGGTCGGCCCGCCGACATCCGAGATCACGCCGGTGAATCCCGGCGTCTTGTCGCGGATCCGCTCGATCTCGCGCAGGATCGAGCCCTCCGACCGGTTCTGGATGACGCGGCCCTCGTGCTCCGTGATCGAGCAGAAGGTGCAGCCGCCGAAGCAGCCGCGCATGATCGTCACCGAGAACTTGATCATGTCCCAGGCGGGGATCTTCGCATCGCCGTAGGACGGGTGGGGGGCGCGGGCGTAGGGCAGGTCGTAGACCTCGTCCATCTCGTCGCTGGTGAGCGGGATCGGCGGCGGGTTCAGCCACAGGTCCCGGTCGCCGTGGCGCTGGACGAGCGGGCGCGCGTTGCCGGGATTGGCCTCCCGGTGCAGCACCCGCGAGGCGCGGGCATAGGCCTCCTTGTCGTCCTTGACCTCGTCGTAGGCGGGGAGCCGGATCACGGTGTCGCCGGGCCGGCGCGTGGCGGCTTCGTCCGCGGAATCGAGGTCGTCGGCGGGAAGCTCGGTGTAGTGGGCGGGCACGCGGCGAAAGAGGGCGACGCCCCGGACCGAGTCGATCTCGTGCGGCGCCTCGCCGGAAGCGAGGCGGTTGGCCACCTCGACCACGGCCCGCTCGGCATTGCCGTAGATGAGCAGGTCGGCCTTCGCGTCCGCCAGGATCGAGCGGCGCACCTTGTCGGACCAGTAATCGTAGTGGGCGATGCGGCGCAAGGACGCCTCGATGCCGCCGAGCACGACCGGCACGTCCTTGTAGGCCTCGCGGCAGCGCTGCGTGTAGACGATGGTGCAGCGGTCCGGGCGCTTTCCGCCCTCCCCGCCGGCGGTGTAGGCGTCGTCGTGGCGTAGCCGCCGGTCCGCCGTGTAGCGGTTCACCATGGAATCGAGGTTGCCGCCGGTGACGCCGAAGAACAGCCTCGGCCGGCCGAGGGCCCGGAACGGCTCGGCCGAATGCCAGTCGGGCTGCGCGATGATGCCGACCCGGAACCCCTGCGATTCCAGCAGCCGGCCGATGATGGCCATGCCGAAGCTCGGGTGATCGACGTAGGCGTCGCCCGTCACCAGCACGATGTCGCAGGAATCCCACCCGAGCGCCGCCATCTCGGCGCGGCTCATCGGCAGGAACGGCGCCGCCTGTCCGTTGGGCGGCGATGGGCAGGCCAAGGGGGCCGGGGCTCGATCGGCGAAAGCGTGGAGTTCCATGGGGCGCATGCATAGGCCTCCGGGACCGGGCCGCCAAGACCAGCACGCCAAGACCGGCGGACAAGACCGCGAGATCACGGATGGCAAGAGCGCGGCAGTTGCCTTTGTCTCAAAGCGGCTGAGCTTCGCGTCCGGCCGGGCGACGGCTCCCTCGGCTTGATCGCCCCGGCCCGCCTCGGGGCTGTCCGGGGAAAAGCAGAGGCACATCTCCCCTCTCCAGGCGATCCCGGGCTTGCCCGGGATCGCTGCAAGGTGTGGGAGAGGGGATCCCGCGCCTGATCTTTCAAGGAATTTTCCCCGGACAACCCTGCATCCGCCGGGCGGACCGGACTCCCTCAGTCGAGGAAGCGCCTCACGGTCAGGCGTGACACGACCGCGGTGACGATCGAGGCGATCACGCCGATCAGCACCACGCTGGCATAGCCGCGCCAGCCGATGGCGAAGCCGCCGAACAGGGCCTCGATCTCGTCGCCCGCCGGGCCGGCGCGCCAGAGCCGGGCCAGCATCCCGCCGATCCCGATCACCGCGACTGCCGCCGCAGCCCCGATCGCACCGCCGCGCAACCCCAAGCGGAAGAAGCGGCGCTGGAACTCGCGGGCGATGAAGTCGGCGTCGGCCCCGACGAAGTGCAGCACCTCCACCACCTCGCGGTTGCCCGCCATGGCGCCGCGGGTCGCGAAGGTGACGGCGAGCCCGGTGGCCAGCAGCACCAGCGCCACCACGGCGACGCCGACCCCCACCACCGTGTTGGCCATGGTCGAGAGGCGCGAGAGCCAGAGCGCGTGGTCGTCGAGGCTCGCCACCCCGGGCAGCGCCTCGGCGAGGCGCTGGCGCAAGGAGCCCAGATCGGGCGTGCCGCCGCCGAGCCGAACCGTGATCAGGCGCGGCACCGGCAGGTCGCCGAGGTCGAGGCCGCTGCCGAGCCAGGGCTCGAGCAGGCGCTCGGATTCCGCCTTGGTGAAGGGCCGCGTCGCCGCGATGCCGGGGGTGCCGGCCGCGAGCGCCGCCGCCTTGGCGACGTCGGCATCGGTGTCGCGGCCCGGCCCCGGGCGGACCTGGATCGTCACCTCCTGCGCCACCGAGCCCTGCCATTGCGCCGCGCTCGAGGCGACGATCTCGGCGCCCCCGGCGCAGAGGGCGGCCAGGAAGGTCAGGATCGCGATCACCGCGGCGAGCGCCCGGCCGGCGCTGGTGTCGGTCGGCACCAGGGCTGCGTTGCGGCGCAAGGTGGGGGGAAGGTCGGCGGCGGGCGCCTCGCGCCGCGTCGCCCGCTCCAGGGTGGCCCCGTCAGACATGGTACGCCTCCCCGCGGCTCATCCCTCGATCCGCAGGCGGTTGTTGCCCAGGACGAACCGGCGCGCGTCGACGAGGTCCATCAGGGCGAAGTCGTGGGTGGCGATCAGCACCGAGGTGCCGAGGCGGTTGAGTTCGACGAACAGGCGCAGGAGGCGCCGGCCGAGCTGCGGGTCGACGTTGCCGGTGGGCTCGTCGGCGAGCAGCAGCTCCGGCCGGGCGATCAGCGCTCGGGCGATCGCCGCGCGCTGCTTCTCGCCGCCCGAGAGCAGCGGCGGCAGCACGTGCATGCGCTCGCCGAGACCCACCCAGCGCAGGAGTTCCACCACCTCGGCCCGGTAGCTCGTCTCGGCCCGGCCCTGGACGCGCAGCGGCAGGGCGACGTTCTCGTAGGTGGTGAGGTGGTCGAGCAGGCGGAAATCCTGGAACACCACGCCCATGCGCCGGCGCAAGCTCGTGAGCGCGTCGCTCGAGATGCCGCTCACCTCCTCGCCGAACACCGAGACGAGGCCCCGGCTCGGCCGCACCGAGAGCAGGATCAGGCGCAGAAGCGTCGTCTTGCCGGCTCCCGACGGGCCGGTGAGGAACTGGAACGAGTGCGGCGCGATGGTGAAGCTGATGTCGCTCAGGACCTCCGGTCCGACCCCGTAGCGCATCCCCACATTCTCGAACCGGACCACCGGCTCGTCCATGCCGCCGAGCAGGCTGCTTCCGGTCCCCCGGTCCGTTCTCGCGTCCATCCGGTCTCCGTTGCGGGTTCGTCGCGGCGGTCGATCCGCCCTGCGGCGAGGCCTTCCGGCAGCGCCGCTTTACCACGCATTAAGGCTGAGGCGGGAGGAGTCGTGGTTCGGCCCCGGTGCCGCGCCCGACTGATTCGCCATGCTGATCGTCTGCCCATCCTGCGCAAGCGAATATACGCTCGATCCGGAACGGATCGGTCCCGGAGGCCGCACCGTGCGCTGCGCCGCCTGCCGCGAGCCCTGGTTCGTGTCGGCCCCTCCCGAACTGGCCGAGGCCGCCGCGGTGCTCTCGCCTCCGGGCGAGGCGGTGTTCACGGCGACCGATGCGCCGACACCGCTCCGCCGGGCCGGCCGGCGGGCGGGGCCTGAAACGGGGCGGGGCGAGGCGCCGCCCGGGCGCCGGCGCCTCGCCACGGCCGCCGCTCTGGCTCTGGCCTGCGGCGCGGTGCTCGTCGGCCTCCTGCCCTCGGGCCGCGCGGCGCTGGTGCGGGCCGTACCGGCGACCGCGAGGCTCTACGCGGGGATAGGCCTGCCGGTGAACCTGCGCGGCCTCACCTTCCGGGACGTCGCCGCCTACCAGGTGCCGGACGCCTCCGGAGCCGGCCGGCTCGTGGTCGAGGGCGACGTGGTGAGCGCCTCGAAGGCGGCCGTGCCGGTGCCGCCCCTCAGCCTCGAGCTGCGCGACGCGCGGGGCCAGACCGTCTATCGCTGGCGCGCCGAGGCGCCGCGGGAGCGGCTCGAACCGGACGAATCCGCCCGCTTCCGGGCCGAGCTCCCGGGCGCGCCGGTGAAGGGGCAGGCCGTGCTGGTCCGCTTTGCCGCGGTTGACAGCGGGGATTCTGCCGTCAGCCTGAGGGCTCCGATGAACCCCGACGTGACTCCCAAAGACCGAGACCGATGAACCCGCCCCTGCCCCGCGTCCGCGTCCTCTTCGACGAATCCGCCATCGCGCAGCGCAACGAGGAGATCGCCCGCGCCATCGCGGGCCAGCCGCTGGAGAACCTGCTGGTCGTGGCGGTGCTCAAGGGCAGCTTCATGTTCGCCGCCGACCTGATCCGGGCCCTGCACCGGGCCGGGCTGGCGCCGCAGGTCGAGTTCATCCACCTGTCGAGCTACCGCGCCGCCACCGTCTCCTCGGGCCAGGTCGCGATCCTGCGCGACGTCGAGAGCGAGGTGCGCGGGCGCGACGTGCTCCTGATCGACGACATCCTCGAATCCGGCCGCACGCTCGTCTACGCCAAGGACCTGCTGATGGCCCGCGGCGCGCGGCGGGTTCTCACCACCGTGCTGCTCGAGAAGCCCGGCAAGCGCGCGGTGACGATCGACGCCGACTATGTCGGCTTCACCTGCCCGGACGTGTTCGTGGTCGGCTACGGCATGGACGTGGCGCACGCCTTCCGGCAGCTCCCCTATGTCGGTCTCGTCGATTACGGCGACGGGGAGCCGGACCTGTTCGACAAGCCTTGAGGGCGGGCCTCGCCGCGGGGGATGCGGCCCGTGCGGAGACCCGGCGCGATGCGCGTTTGCAACGCAGCCGCGCGCTTTTCGGCGGACGGCCCGAAAGCGGAACCCGGGCCGCCGCATCGGCTTGACCTCGTGCCGCGCGCCCGCTCACACTCTCCTCCGTCTGCGCGGCTTCGAGGCCCCGAGAGACGCGAGGACAGAGACGAGAGGACATGGCGCGCATCCTGCTGGTCGACGACGAGGAACCGATCCGCGGCTTCCTGAAGCGCGGGCTGGAGATGGACGGCCACACGGTCGTGACCGCGATCGACGGCAGCGACGGTCTCGACCGCCTGGCCGAGGGTGCCTTCGACCTGATGCTGACCGACATCCGCATGCCGCTGATGGACGGCATCGCCCTCGCGCTCGCGGCCAAGCGCGACCATCCCGACCTGACGATCCTGCTGATGACCGGCTTCGCCGACCAGCGCGAGCGCGCCCGCGGCCTCGACGCCATCGTGGCGGACGTGCTGACGAAACCCTTCACCCTGGCCGACATGCGCGCCATGGTGTCCCGGACCCTGCGCGCCGCGGGCGCGGTGGCGGCGCGCTGAGCGCCGCTTCAGCCCGCGGATGCCGGCCCGGCGAAGTGGGCGAGCGCGAAATCGATGAAGGAGCGCAGCTTCGGGGTGATCCGCCGGTCGGGCGCGTAGAGCAGGTGCATCGGCCGTGAGACGGGCCGGTAGGCCGGCAGCACCCGCACCAGATGGCCCGCCGCGACGGCGTCCCGCACAAGGGCCGTCGGCTGCAGCAGCAGGCCGAGGCCGGCGAGCGCCGCCGTGAGCAGGGCCTGGCCGTTGTTGACCAGGAGCCGGTACGACACCTCGACCGCCTCCGGTCCCTCCGGCCCGGTAAACAGCCACTGGTCCCCCGTCGCCATATGGGCGAAGCCCAGGCATTCATGCTGCCGCAGGTCGGCCGGCGCGCGCGGCGCTTCCCTCGCCGCCAGGTAGGACGGGGCGGCGCAGAGAGCGAAATCCATCGGGCGCAGGGGGCGGGCGACCAGGCCGTTGTCGACCGGCGAGCCGACGCGGAAGACCACCTCGTCGCCCTCCTCGATCAGGTCGATCTTCCGGTCCGAGAGGGTCAGCGCGACGTCGACCTTCGGATAGGCGGCGAGATATGCGGGCAGCACCCGGGCGAGGTCGTAGGCGCCGAAGGTGACCGGGGCATTGATGCGGATCTGGCCCCGCGGCACCGCCTGGCTGCTGGCCGCCAGCGCCTCCACCGCCTCGACCTCCGACAGGATGACGCGCACCCGCCCGTAGAGTTCGCGCCCGGCCTCGGTCAGGCTCTGCCGACGCGTCGTGCGATGGATCAGCCGGACGCCGAGATGCTCCTCGAGCAGGCGCACCTGCTTGCCGACCGCTTGCGGCGAGAGCCCGAGGATCTCGCCTGCGGACGAGAACGACCCGGTCTCGACGGCCTTGGCGAAGGCCTCCATGCCCGAGAGACGGTCCATTGATTGCAAACCCAGCGTTTCGAATGTCGAAGACGGGCCCGGATTTATCACGCCGCCGACCGGGTCCATACCGGTGGCACGAGCGGGAGAAATCCAGAGGAGAGGCCCGACATGTCGACCCAACGCCGCGTGGTGCTCACCGAGTTCGGCCCGCCGCAGGTCATGACCCTGGCGAGCGATCCCCTTCCCGCGCCCGGAACCGGCGAGGTGTGCTTGCGCCAGACCGCCATCGGCTTCAACTTCATCGACATCTACCAGCGCCGGGGCGTCTACCCGCTCGAGCGGCCGACCGGGCTCGGCTTCGAGGCGGCGGGCGTGGTCGAGGCGGTGGGTCCGGGGGTCGCGGAGTTCGAGCCTGGCGACCGGGTGGCCTACATGAATGCCGGGGTCGGCGCCTATGCGGACCGGCGCAACGTGCCGGCGGCCAAGCTCGTGCGAATCCCCGAGAGCGTCACCGACGAGGCCGCCGCCGCCCTGCTGTTCAAGGGCATGACGGCGCAGTACCTCCTGCGCAAGACCCATGCGGTGCAGCCGGGCGACCTGCTGCTGGTCCATTCCGCCGCCGGCGGCGTCGGCCAGATCCTGACCCGCTGGGCGACCGCGCTCGGCGCCAGGGTCGTCGGCACCACCGGCTCGCCGGGCAAGCGCGACGCAGGCCTCGCCGCCGGCTGCGCGGCGGTGATCGATCTCAACGATCCCGACTGGCCCAAGGCCTTCCTGGAGGCGACCGGCGGCGCCAAGGCGCGGGTGGTCTACGACGCCGTCGGCAAGGACACGCTGCTCAAATCCCTCGACTGCGCCGCCCCGTTCGGCCTCGTCGTCTCCTACGGCGCCGCCTCCGGCCCCTCGCCGGCGATCGACCCGGAGCTGTTGAACAAGAAGGGCTGCCTGTTCCTCACCCGCCCCTCGGTCTTCCCGCACAATGCCGACCCGGCCACCTTCCGGGCCAACGCCGCCGACCTGTTCGACGCGATCGGCCGCGGCCACGTCGCGGTCGAGATCGGGGCGCGCTTTTCCCTCGATCAAGTCGTGCAGGCGCACGAGGCGGCGGAGGCACGGGCGGTGACCGGCGCGATCGTGCTGGTGCCGTGAGCGGGGATGTCGATGTGAGCGGCCTTCGACTTGCCCGCGCAAGCCTCTGTCACACCCCTCGATTCATCCACCAGATCGCCGCGTTGAGCGCCGTCGCGTAGCTCACCCAGGCGGCGTAGGGCACGAGGACGAGGGCGGCGGCCCGGTCGAGGGGGAGAAAGAGCCGGATCGTCCACAGGATCATCGCCAGGAGGGCCACCACCACGACGAGGCCGCCGGCAAGGTCGTGGGCGCCGAAGAAGACCGGCGTCCAGGCGCCGTTGAGGGCGAGCTGGACGAAGAACGCCCCCAGCGCCAGGGCGCGGGTACGCCGCAAGCCCCCCGTGGCCGGGGCGGTGCCGAGCATGCGCCAGCCCGACCATGCGATCAGGGTGTAGAGGATCGTCCAGGCGACCGGAAACAGCCAGTTCGGCGGGGTGAAGACGGGCTTGGCGAGGCCCGCGTACCAGGTCGGGATGTTCGACGTGGTCGACAGGCTCCCCACGACCGCGACCGCCGCGACCGGCAGGGTCGCGGCGAGGAGGCGCGGCAGGGGCGCCAGGACGGGTCCGGTGCGGGGCAGCGTTGCGGTGGGCGGCATCGCGGGCTCGGGTGCTATGTTCGGGAAGGAGGTTGCGCGCCGGCACCGCTTCTGCAAGGGCGGCGGGACGCCACAATGTCCTTGGCCGAACCGTCGGCCGAACCCTGGAGTCCCGGCATGAGCAGCGCCCCGCGCCCCTGGTCGAAGAAGAGCCTCGCCGCGCAGGCGCTCGGCCACGTCGATCCGGTCACCAAGGCCGTGGTGCCGCCGATCCACGTCGCCACCACCTACATCCGCGACCCCGACAACCAGTACTCCTCCGGCTACGTCTACGGCCGGCCCGACAACGCCACGGTGCGCGAGGCGGAGGCCGTGATCGCGATGCTGGAGGAGGCGCAGGCCGGGGCGCTCCTGTTCTCCTCCGGCATGGCCGCCGCCACGGCGGTGTTCGGCGCCCTCGATCCGGGCGACCACATCGTGGCGCCGACCGTGATGTACTGGGCCCTGCGCCGCTGGCTGTCGGAAGAGGCGACCCGCTGGGGCCTGAAGGTCGACTTCGTCGCCACCGACGACCTCGCGGCGCTCAAGGCCGCGGTGCGGCCCGGGCAGACCAAGCTCGTCTGGCTCGAGACGCCCTCGAACCCGCTCTGGACGATCACCGACATCGCCGGGGCGGCCGAGATCGCCCACGCGGCCGGCGCGCGCCTCGCGGTCGATTCGACCGCGAGCTCGCCGGTGGTGACGCGGCCCCTGAGCCTCGGCGCCGACGTGGTGATGCACGCCGCCACCAAGGTGCTCAACGGCCATTCCGACGTGATCGCCGGGGCGCTCGCCGGCGCGGAGGCCGACGACTTCTGGGCGCGGATCCAGCGCATCCGCTCCGGCAACGGTGCGATCCTGGGCCCGTTCGAGGCCTACCTGCTGATGCGCGGGATGCGCACGCTCCACGTGCGCATCGCCGCCCAGATGGCGAATGCCGCCGACCTGGCGCGGCGCCTCTCCGCCCATCCGGCGGTGGCGAAGGTGCTCTATCCGGGTCTCCCTGAGCATCCCGGCCACGCGGTGGCGGCCCGGCAGATGACCGGCGGCTTCGGCACCATGCTGTCGATCCGGGTGGCGGCGGGCGAGGCGGCGGCGGTCCGGACGGCGTCCCGGGTGGGCCTGTGGAAGCGCGCGACCTCGCTGGGCGGCGTCGAGAGCCTGATCGAGCACCGCGCCTCGATCGAGGGCCCGGGCACCCCCTGCCCGCCGGACCTGCTGCGCCTCTCGGTCGGCATCGAGGACGCGGACGACCTCTTCGCGGATCTGGACCAGGCGCTGCAGCCGGCGTGAGGGCGCTTCCGGCAGGATTGGAGCTTCCGGCAGACTTGGCGCGTTGACCCGGCGAAGCTTTTGTTCTCCGGCTCACGGGAGACCCGCCATGCCCGCCGCCCTGCCCCTCGCGCTCCTGAGTGCCCAGCTCGTTCTCGCCGCGGCGGATGGCCCGCCCCGGCTCAACATCGAGGCCACCTGCAACTCGCCCGGCCGCGCCTCCGTCAGCCAGGAATCCGGCTCCGATGGCTGCCTGCGCTCCGAGCGCTCGGCGGGCGACGAGTTGCGCAAGCGCTGGGGCGAGTTCTCCGGCCCGGCCAGGAACCAGTGTGCGCAGCAATCGAATGCCGGCGGCTTCCCGAGCTACGTCGAGATGCTGACCTGCCTCGAACTCGCCAGCGGCGCCGTGCCGGTGACGAGCCCGCGCAACGGCGCCACCGCCGGCCAGGGCAGCCCCGCCACCACCGGCAGCACCCGCGCGAGGCCGGAGGAGCGCGCCGACAGCCTGACCGCCGAGCCGTCGCCGAGCCAGCGCACCGACCCGATCAAGGTGCTGGGCAAGCCGGCGCAGTAAGACTCTTACCGCGGCGGCGAGGCCTTCGCGTCGTCCGTGGCGGTGGCAAGCCAGACCGGGGCCTCGCCGCGGACCGGCTGCGGCCGGGGGAGAGCCGGCGCCGGCGGCGCGGCGCGGGCCGCCGCGAGGTCGCGCAATTCCGGTGCCTGGGCGGTGTCGTCGACGGTGAGGAAGAGGCCGCGCCGGCGCGCCGCGTGGCCGAGATCGGACCGGCTGGTGAGCACGCTGAGGGCGGGGCTCGCCAGCAGGGCGACGACCAGCGGCGCCATCCAGAGGGCGATGAGCGGGTCGCCGGCATAGAGGAGCGCCGCCGCCAGGAGGCCGCCGGCGACCAGCGAGTCGGCCTGGAGCCGGCAGGCCTCGGACCACGGCACCCGGCGGTCGTCGCGGGCCTGCGTCTCCCAGCGCACCACCCGGCCCGCGAAGGTCGACAGCACGGCACCGGCGTTGAACAGGGTCATGACCGGCCAGAGCAGCACCCACAGGGCCTGTTCGAGGGCGGCGCTCGCCAGGAGGCTCCGCGTACCCCCGAAAGCGGCGCGGCGCTGGGCCGAGACGAGCACGTGGCCGAGGCTGAGGAGCTTCGGCAGGGCGAGGACGGCGAGGCTCAGGGAAGCCAGGACCGCCGCCGCCGGCCCCTCGCCGGTCAGCCCGTAGGCCAGCAGCCCGAGATCGCCGCTGCGCACCGCCTGCCAGGTGCCGAGCGCCAGGAAGGCGACCCAGACCGGCGCGACGAGGTAGGACAGGATGCCCGCGCCGAGATGCCAGCGGCTGCCTCCGGTGAGGCCCGGCATCCCGATGAGACCGAGATGCTGCAGGTTGCCCTGGCACCAGCGCCGCTCGCGGCCGAGCAGGTCGGTGAGGTTGGTGGGCATCTCCTCCCAGGTCCCGGGCTCCTCCGGCAGGAGGCGCAGCTCCCAGCCGGCCCGGCGCAGCAGCGCCCCCTCGACCGTGTCGTGGCACAGGATCTCGCCGCCGAGCGGCGGGCGCCCGGGCAGGACCGGCAGTTCGGCATTGGCCGCAAAGGCCGCGATGCGCAGGATGGCGTTGTGGCCCCAGTAGCCGCCATCCGGCCCCTGCCAGGTCTCCAGCGCCCGGATCGACAGCGGGGCGTAGAGCCGCACCGCGAATTGCTGGATGCGGGCGAAGAGCGTGTCGCGCCCGGCCGCGTAGCTGACGGTCTGGATCAGCCCGACCCGCGGGTTCTCCTCCATCAGCCGCACCAGGCGGCGCATGGCCGCACCGGTCATCAGGCTGTCGGCGTCGAGCACGATCATGAAGTCGTACTCGTCGCCATAGGTGCTGCAGAACTCCCCGATATTGCCCGCCTTGCGCCCGGTATTGTCCCGGCGGCGGCGGTAGCGGATCGCCGGCAGGCCGGGCCCGGCGCTCGCGCGCCACGCCTGGATGCGGGCGAATTCGCGCGCCTCGACGGCGGCGATCTCCGGGTCGCGGGTGTCGCTGAGGACGAAGATGTCGAGGTCGCGCCCATCGCCGCCGGCGCGGGCGAGCGAGCGGGCCATGACCCGGATCGCCGCGAAGACCGCGACGGCGTCCTCGGCGTGGATCGCCACCAGGGCGGCGGTGCGGCTGCGGCCGCTGGCCTTCGGCGGCAGCGCGGCGGCCTGCCGCTCCACCCCCGACAGGACCCGCGCCCCGAGGCCGGCCGCGACCGCGCCGTAGAGGTACTGCCAGGCGATATAGGCCTGCCAGGCCATCGCCAGGCAGAACAGCGCCAGGACGGCGGCCGGGAGCGGCCCGTCCGGCAGCCCGACGCTGGCGGTCGCCGCCGCCGCGAGGGCGAGCGCCGTCGCCAGCGTCGGCAGGGCGAGCGCCAGGCGCCGCCGGTGGAGGGAGACGGCTTCCTGCCGTTGGGCGAGGTCCGCGCCGGGAGCAGCCGGCACCGCATCGTGCGACGGGGAAACGAGGGGCATGAGGGTCGCGTGGGCTCGGTGGATGAGGGCCGGACGATGCGGCGCCGGGCGCCGGCGGCGCGCCGCGGCTGCGCTATCCCGCTGACACGTCATGGATCAATCGGGCTGAATGACGCCAGAACGATGACACCTGTTCGGAAGGCCCCGCTCCCATAGATACAGCCCCCGAGGATACAGGTCCCATGTATCGAGCCCGGCCCGGACCGGGATCGTGCCGGGAATGAAGGCGAAGGAGCGCGACGGGTGCCGCAGACCATCCTGATCACCGGCGGGGCCGGCTTCATCGGCCGGGCCGTGGCGCGGGCCCTCGTCGCCCGGGGCGACCGGGTGCGCGTGCTCGACGGCCTGATCCCGCAGGTCCACGGCGATGGCGCCCGCGCCCGGCCGGAAGGCCTGCCGGAGGCGGTGGACCTGCGCGTCGGCGACGTCCGCGACGGGCGCGCCGTGGCCGAGGCCCTGATCGGGATCGACGCGGTGATCCACCTCGCCGCCGAGGTCGGGGTCGGCCAGAGCATGTACGACGTCGACCGCTACGTCGCGGTCAACGATCACGGCACCGCGATCCTGTTCCAGGCGCTGATCGAGCGGCCGGTGCGCCGCGTGGTGGTCGCCTCCTCGATGAGCGTCTACGGCGAGGGGCTGTATCGCGGCGCCGACGGACGGGTGCGCGAGGAGGTTCTGCGCCAGCCGCGCTCCGGCCCCGACGCGCCCTGGGATCCCGTCGACGAGGAAGGAAGACCGCTGGTGCCGGTGCCGACGCCGGAATGGAAGCGCCCGGCGCTGGCCTCGGTCTACGCGCTCACCAAGTACGCCCAGGAGCGCCTGACCCTGATGCTGGCGCCCGCCTACGGCATGGAGGGCGTGGCCCTGCGGCTGTGGAACGCCTACGGGCCGGGCCAGGCCCTGTCGAACCCCTATACCGGCGTGCTCGCGATCTTCGCCTCGCGCCTGCACAACGGCGCACGCCCGGTGATCTTCGAGGACGGGCACCAGCGGCGCGACTTCGTGCAGGTCGACGACGTGGCGCAGGCCTTCCTGCTCGCTCTCGACCGACCCAGGGCCGCCGGCCAGGTCTACAATATCGGCTCGGGCGAGGACCGCTCGGTGCGGGAGGTCGCAGCCCTCTTAGGCCAGGCGATGGGCCGGCCGGACCTGACGCCGGAGATCGCCGGCAAGGCCCGGGCCGGCGACATCCGGCACTGCATCCCGGACATCGGCAAGGCGCGCGACGAGCTGGGCTACCGCCCGGCCCGCGACTTCGCGGACGGCCTGCGGGAGCTCGCCGCCTGGGTGGCGGCGCAGGAGGAGGCCCGGGACCGGGTCGAGGAGGCGCGCCGCGAGCTCGACCGGCGCGGGCTGGTGGCGTGATGACGGCGCACCCTGCACTGACCGGCCGGCAGCCGGTCCTGATCACCGGCGGCGCCGGATTCATCGGCGCGAACCTGGCGGACGCCCTGGCGGCCGAGGGGCGCGACGTGCTCATCTACGACGCCCTGCTGCGCCCCGGCGTCGAGGGCAACCTCGCCTGGCTCAAGGCGCGCCATCCGCAGCGGATCTCCGCCGTGACGGCGGACGTGCGCGACGCCGCGAGCCTGTCGGCGGCGGCGGCGGAGGCCTCGGCGGTCGTCCACCTCGCCGCCCAGGTCGCCGTGACGACGAGCCTCGAGGATCCGGGCACGGATTTTTCCGTCAATCTCGGGGCGACCCTGACCCTGCTCGAGGCCCTGCGCCGGCGCCCCGCGCCGCCGCCCCTGGTCTTCGCCTCGACCAACAAGGTCTACGGCGACCTCGCCGACCTGGAGTTCCGCCTCGCCGGCGACGCCTACGCGCCGACCGACCCGGGTATCCTGGCCCATGGCATCGGCGAGGGCCGCTCCCTCGACTTCCACACGCCCTACGGCTGCTCGAAGGGCGCGGCCGACCAGTACGTGCTCGACTACGCCCGCAGCTTCGCGGTGCCGACCTGCGTCCTGCGGATGAGCTGCATCTACGGCCCGCGCCAGATGGGCACCGAGGACCAGGGCTGGGTCGCCCATTTCCTGATCCGGGCGCTGGAGGGCCGGCCGATCACGATCTACGGCGACGGCTGCCAGGTCCGCGACGTGCTCGACGTCGGCGACGCGGTGGCGGCCTACCGGGCGGTGCTGGCGCGGATCGGGCGCGTGACGGGCCGGGCCTTCAATCTCGGCGGCGGCCCGGCGAACGCGGTCTCCCTGCGCCAGGTGCTCGCCGCGATCGAGGGACTCGTCGGCCATCCCCTCGACCTCGCCTTCGAGGGGTGGCGCGCCGGCGACCAGCGCTACTACGTCTCCGACGCCCGCCGGGCGACCGCCGAGCTCGGCCTGCCGCCCCCGCTGCCCTGGCGCCGCGGCCTCACCCGCCTGGCGGATTGGCTCGCGGAGAGCCGCGGCCTGCGTCTCCCGGCCCGGGCGGTGCCGGCCTGACGCGGGCGGGGGACACGCGCGAGAGGCGATCCGGTTCCCGCGGCGTGCCTGCGGCGGCGGCATGCTCGATCCCGCGCCGATGCGCCGGCGTCATAGCAAGCGAGCAATCGGTATCGATCGCTTAACCGTACCCGGGCGAAAAGCCCTTGTCGTCCGGAGCGGCCCCGCCAGATCACACATAGTCGCCCCCAGTACCTGCGATGCCCGTTTCCGTCCGAGGACGCCCGCTTTGAGAATCGCCCTCGTCAACCCGACCTGGAGCTTCGAGAACAGCATCTATTTCGGGTGCCGTTCCCCGCACCTGCCCCTGGAGCTCGGCGCCTGCCGGGTGCTGCTGGAGCGGGCGGGGCACGAGACGCTGATGCTCGACGGCGCCCTCGACGGGCTCTCGCTGGAGGCGCTGGCCGACCGGGTGGCGGATTTCGCGCCCACCATCACGGTGGTGACCACGGCCCCGACCTACCTGTTCTGGCGCTGCGCCCAGCCCGAGCTGCGGGTGCCCCGCGCCTTCCTGGACGCGCTGGGCGATCGCGGCGGCCGCACCGTGGCGGTCGGCCCGCACGGCTCGGTGACGCCTGAGACGACGCTCGCCAAGCTCGCCTGCGACATCGTGGTGCGGGGCGAGTGCGAGGAGGTGGTGGCGCAGCTCGCCGAGGGCGGCCTGGAGCGGCCCGCAAGCGTGCCGGCCCTGGCCTTCCGGGACGGGCCCGGGACGATCGTCACCGGGCCTCCCGCGGCGACCACCTTCGTCGACCTGCCGGCCCTGGCCTGGCCGGACGCCTGGGTGGCGCGCCACGCCCACCACCATCACCGCTTCGACCGGGCGCCCGAGGGGCCGGGCGCCGAGGTCGAGGCCTCGCGCGGCTGCCCGTATTCCTGCACCTTCTGCGCCAAGATCGATTTCCGGGACAAGTACCGGCGGCGCGCCCTGCCGCTGATCCTGGAGGAGGTCGACCGGCTGATCGCGCAGGGCGTCACCTACCTCTACTTCATCGACGAGATCTTCCTGCCCCAGAAGCCGCTGCTCGAGGCCCTGGCGACCCGCCGGGTCGAATTCGGGGTCCAGACCCGGATCGACCTGTGGAAGCCCGACATGCTCGACCTCCTCGGGGCGGCGGGCTGCGTCTCGATCGAGGCCGGGGTCGAGAGCCTGACGGAGGCCGGCCGCGCGCTGCTCGACAAGAACTGCCGCGCCTCGACCGACGACCTCGCCGAGCGCCTGATCCATGCCCGCCGCTCGGTGCCGTTCGTGCAGGCGAACCTGATCAAGGTGGCGGGCGACGATCCCGACCTCGTGGCGGCCTGGCGCGACCGCCTGCGCGCCGCCGGCGTCTGGGCCAACGATCCCGTGCCGCTCTACCCCTACCCGTCCTCGCCCGACTATCGCCGCCTGTGGGGCGAGCCGGACGGAGAGGCCTGGGAGCGGGCCCACGCCCATTACCTCGGCCAGTTCGACCGCTTCAGCGAGATCCAGGAGGAGCGGCCGGCCCCGTTGCGCGAACTGGAGGCGGCATGCTGCCCAGCCTGACGGTCCCGGCCGGACGCCCGATCCCGCATCGCGGCGCGCCGGTCCTCAACGTGTTCATGACCGTCGATGCGGTCGGGGGCGTCTGGCAGTACGGGCTCGACCTGGCCGAGGAGCTGACCCGCCAGGGCGTCGGCGTGACGCTCGCGGTCCTCGGGCCCGAGCCGGGCCATGACCAGCTGCGCGCCGCCCGCGCCATCCGCGGCGTCGCCCTGTGCCCCCTCGGGGCCAGCCTCGACTGGACCGCGCTCACGCCCGGCGAGGTCGAGGCCGCCGCCGCGATGGTCGCCCGGGAGGCCGAGCGGGCCGGCGCCGACCTCATCCACCTCAACAGCCCGGCGCTCGCCGGCATCGCCGCGTTCGGTGCCCCCGTGGTGGCGGTGGCGCATTCCTGCGTGGCGACCTGGTGGGCGGCGATGCGCCCCGGGCCCCTGCCGCCTGACCTCGCCTGGCGGGCGAACCTGGTGGCGGAGGGCTACCGCCGGGTCGACGCGCTCATCAGCCCCACCCACGCCTTCGCGGCGGCGACCGCCGCGACCTACGGCCTCGCCCCGCCGCAGGTCGTGCGCAACGGTCGCCGCAGCGCCGCCGCGCGGGGTCACCGCACCCCGGCCGGCACGGCGGCCTCCCCCTTCGCCTTCACGGCCGGACGGCTCTGGGACGAGGGCAAGAACGCCCGCACCCTCGATCGGGCCGCGGCGCGGATGCGCCTGCCCTTCCTCGCCGCCGGCGACCTGAAGGGGCCGAACGCGGCGCAGTTCTCCCCCGAGCACCTGCGGCCCCTCGGCCGCCTGAGCGACCAGGACGTGGCGCGCTGGCTCGCGGGCGCGCCGGTCTACGCCTCCGCCGCCCGCTACGAGCCCTTCGGCCTCGGCGTGCTGGAGGCCGCGAGCGCCGGTTGCGCCCTGGTGCTCTCCGACATCCCGACCTTCCGCGAGTTGTGGGACGAGGCCGCGATCTTCATCGCGCCCGACGACGATGCGGGCTTCGCCTGCGCGATCGAGATGGTGGCGGCCGATCCCGCGATCCGGGCGCGGCTCGGCGCCGAGGCGCGGGCGCGGGCCGGGACCTACACGGTCGAGGCGATGACGGCCGGCGTGCTCGACGCCTACCGGACCGTGCTGGAGGCCCCCGCCCTGCGGGCCGGGGTGCCGGCGTGAGGATCGTCGCCTTCACGCATTCCCTGCGCTCGTGCTGGAACCACGGCAACGCCCACTTCCTGCGCGGCGTGCTGCGCGAGCTCCAGGCGCTGGGCCACACGGTCGCGGCCCACGAGCCGGAGGGCGCCTGGAGCGTCGAGAATCTGCTTCGCGATCACGGCGCGGCGGGCCTCGCCGCCTCCCTCGCGCCCTACCCCGAACTCACCGCCACGATCGACCCGCCAGACTTCGGCTTGGACGACGCGTCGCTGGACGCCGCCCTCGACGGCGCCGACCTCGTGCTGGTGCACGAGTGGAACGCGCCCGCCCTCGTCGCCCGCATCGGCGCGGCCCGGCGCAACGGCGGCCGCTTCACGCTGCTCTTCCACGACACCCACCACCGGGCGGTGAGCGAGCCAGACGCGATGCGGGCCTATGATCTCTCAGGGTACGACGGCGTGCTGGCCTTCGGCGAGACCCTGGCGGAGGTCTATCGCGGCTGGGGCTGGGGCAACCGCGTCTTCGTGTGGCACGAGGCCGCCGATACCCGCCTGTTTCGCCCGCCGGCCACCCCCCTCCCCCGCGACGGGCTGGTCTGGATCGGCAACTGGGGCGACGGCGAGCGCAGCGCCGAGCTGGAGCGGTTCCTGTTCGGGCCCGCCCGGCGGACCGGCCTGCCCCTCGACGTCTGGGGCGTGCGCTACCCGGAGGAGGCCCTGGACGTGCTGCGCCAGCACGGCGCCCGCTACCGCGGCTGGCTGCCGAACGCCCGCGCCCCGGAGGTGTTTTCCCGCCACCTCGCCACCGTCCACGTGCCGCGGCGCTTCTACGTCGAGGCCCTGCCCGGCATCCCGACGATCCGGGTGTTCGAGGCCCTGGCCTGCGGCATCCCCCTGGTCTCGGCCCCCTGGCGCGACAGCGAGGGCCTGTTCACGGCGGGCCGCGACTTCCTGGTCGCCCCGGACGGACCTGCGATGGAGCGCCACCTGCGCGACCTCGCGCAGGATCCGGGCCTGCGCGCCGCGCTCGCCGAGCAGGGCTTGCGGACGATCCGGGCGCGGCACACCTGCGCGCACCGGGCGGCGGAGCTGGTGGCGGTGGCGGAGGGGTTGCGGGGGTGAGGGAGCGGTGCCCCACCGAGTCCCAACACCGTGGGGATGAACGGCGCAGCCTGACCCGGCCGTGAGCCTCACCCGCACGATCTGCCGGGCTGTGTCTCGACGGCGACACGTCACTGGCGAGAACCGCGTAAACATGGAGGAGACCCCGGGCCGCTCACCCCCGCGAGGGAGAAACCCATGGATTGCCGGATCCTGCGCCAGCTCACCCTCAAGGCGGACGGCCATCTGTCCTGCGATGACAGCAATGGCTACTATATCCATGTTGGCGACGTTGCCTCCAAGCCAGGCTGGTCGATCAAGCAGGTCTTCGGCGGCGCGATCTACGAGCATATCCGGCGGTCGTTCCAGGAAGGCCGGGCGCCGTGGCCCGGCAAGTGCGAGACCTGCGACTGCTATTCGCCGAACGACCGGCCCGTCGATACCCTGGAATCGCGGGTACGGATCATGGTCGAGCCGACGCTCGATTGCCGGCTGGCCTGCCCGTCCTGCAAGCGCAAGCAGGAGCTGGGGCGGCGCCGGAACGACGACCATCTCTCGCCGGAACTGCTCGGCAACCTGATCCGCAGCTGCGTGCGCTCCGGCATCACGGTCGACGAGGTGCATTACCTCGGCTGGGGCGAGCCGCTGCTGCATCCCGGTTTCCGCGACCTCGTCGACACGGTGCGCTCCCTCTCGCCGCGGACGATCCAGGAGGTCACCACGACCGGGAACGCCGACTTCCGGACGAGCCTCGGCGACACCTATATCGACCGCCTGGTCGTGTCCTGCGACGGGGTGCGGCAGGCCGAGTACCAGAGATACCGCATCAACGGCTCCCTCGAGGAGGCCCTGCGGTTCATGCGGGATGCCAAGACCTACGGCAATCCGGACACCTTCGTCGAGTGGAAGTACATCCTGTTCGACGGCAACGACCACCCCGACGACCTGGTCCGGGCGCAGGAGCTGGCGGACGAGATCGGCCTCGACAGCCTGCTGTTCATCGTCACCAACTCGAAGACCCGGTCGCTGCGCTACACCGACGAGACCATTGCGGAGATCCCGATCCGGTCGGGCCGGGCCAAGGTGTCCCCCGCCGCCGCGATGATGATCGGCTCGCGCCGCTCCGGATCCGTCGACCCGCATCGCTCGCAGCTCGGGGACCGGGAGAACGCCTCCCTCTACATCGACGAATGCCGGGTGACGCGCGGCAACATCCTGACGGTCAGCGGCTGGTCCCTCGGCGCGGACGGGGCCTATGTCGACGCGGTCGAGATGGTCGCAGGCCCGCACCGGCAGGTCACGAGGACGCACGACCTGCGCCACGACGTGACGGCGGCCCGTGGCAACGCGCAGGGCGCCCGCTGCGGCTTCCTGTTCCGGGTGCCCTTGGGCGATGGACCAGCGCCCGACAGCCTCGCCCTGACCGTGCGTCTGCGCAACCACACGCAGGACTTCTCCGCCATGGTCAGCTGGCCGTCGACCTGAGGCGTTCCTTATCGGTCGTGCACGAAGTCAATACCGCACGAACTCGCCGAGCCGGCCGGCGAGGCGGTAGGCGCGCTCGCGGGTCAGCCCGCGCAGGATCACCCGGGTGTCGCTGTAGAGCGTGAACGTGCCGTCCGGGTCGGCCTGGATCCGGATGCCCTCGTACATGGCGTGGCGCTCCCTCCTGTCGTTGCGGCACCCGCCGCCGATGCGGAGGTCAACGCGTGACAGGCCCCGCGGGTACGCGGCGGGGTTGCTTTTTCTTTGGGCACCCGGCGGGCATGAAACGAATGGCCTACCGGAACCTTCGCCGTTGGATGAAACTTTCCTGCCTACCCGCCGTTCCGGTGGGCCGAGTCCCGCCATGGGGCGGGAGCTCGGGAGAGGGAGATCCCCAAGATGAAGACGTTGACTCTGGGCCTCGCGGCGGCGGCCGTTCTCGGCAGCCTCACCCTCGGCATCGGCGCGGCCTCCGCCGCCCCGGCGAGCCCGGCCGGCATCCAGGCCGGCGCCCCGATGGTCGAGCAGGCGGCCATGATGCATCACGAGCGCCGGATGATGCGTCGCCACATGATGCGGCGGCACATGATGCATCGCCGCCACATGATGCACCGGCGGCACATGATGCACCGGCGGCACATGATGCATCGCCGCATGCACCGCATGTAAGGCGGAGGAACCCGCCCGGCCGGCGCCGGGCGGGCCCTTTTTCGTCAGAACGGCCGGTTGGCGAGCGCCGGCTTGCCGGCCAGGATCCGCTCGTCGACTTGGCGCACGTCGCGCAGGCCGCACATCGCCATCGTGACGTCGAGCTCCTTGCGGATGATGTCGAGGCACTGGGTCACGCCCGCCTCGCCGCCGGCCCCGAGCCCGTACAGGAAGGCGCGGCCGATGAAGACGCCATGGGCGCCGAGCGCCAGCGCCTTGATGACGTCCTGCCCCGAGCGGATGCCGCCATCCATCAGAACCTCGATCCGGTCGCCGACCGTCCGGACGATCTCCGGCAGCGCCGCGATCGACGAGATCGCCCCGTCGAGCTGACGGCCGCCGTGGTTGGAGACGATCATCGCCTCGGCGCCGCTCTGGGCGGCCAGTTCCGCGTCCTCGGGATCGAGGATCCCCTTGAGGATTAGCTTGCCGCCCCAGCGGTCGCGGATGCGCTTGACGTCGTCCCAGTTGAGCCGGGGATCGAACTGCTCGGCGGTCCAGGACGAGAGGGAGCGCAGGTCGCCCACCCCTTGCGCGTGCCCGACGATGTTGCGGAAGGTGCGCCGCTGGGTGCGCAGCATGTTGAGGCACCAGCGCGGCTTCGTCGCCAGGTTGATGATGTTGGGGATCGTCATCCGGGGCGGGGTCGAGAGGCCGTTCTTCACGTCCTTGTGGCGCTGGCCCAGGATCTGGAGGTCGAGGGTGAGCACCAGCGCCGAGCACTGCGCCGCCTTGGCGCGGTCGATCAGCCGGTCGATGAAGTCCCGGTCGCGCATCACGTAGAGCTGGAACCAGAACGGGGCGTCGGTGTTCTCGGCCACGTCCTCGATCGAGCAGATGCTCATGGTCGAGAGCGTGAACGGCACGCCGGCCTTGGCGGCGGCCCGGGCAGCCAGGATCTCGCCGTCGGCGTGCTGCATCCCCGTGAGGCCGGTCGGCGCCAGGGCCACCGGCATGCTCACCGGCTGGCCCACCATGGTGCTGGCGAGCGTGCGGTTCGTCATGTCGACGGCGACGCGCTGGCGCAGCTTGATCCTGGAGAAGTCGTCCTCGTTCGCCCGGTAGGTGCCCTCCGAGTACGACCCGGAATCGGCGTAGTCGTAGAACATCCGCGGCACCCGCCGCTCGGCGAGCACGCGCAGGTCCTCGATGCAGGTGACGGGCCCGCTCGTGAAGAACCGCGACATCCAGGAGGGCGGCCGCGACGAGGGCATTCGGGTGGCGTGCATGGCGTCTCGCTCGTGCGTGTCTTTCGTCCCCGCGCGGGTCGTCCTCGCCCGGGCGCGGGGGGTGCTGTCTTCGCGCCGACCGGGATAGCCCCATCCGTTCGGCTCTGACCATCGTTTTTGCTGTCCGTCCGGCGCGGCCCGGCACCGCGCCGGCTCCGTTACGGCGCCACCTCCTCCCGCGGCGTGGCGCTGAGCTCGGCCCAGTCCAGTTCCTCCTCGAGGCGCAGATAGGCGTCGTCGCCGATCTCGTCGCGCTCGCGCATCGCCAGGATGGCGCCGCGGGCGGCCTCGACGGCGCGGCGGCGCAGGGAATCGGCCGGCAGGCTCTCCGGGGCCAGGCCCTCGTCGTGGGCCTCGGCCTCGCGGATGCCGGCGTCGAACTCGCGCCGCAGGGCCTCGGCATGGGGCGAGCTGTCGTCCGCCAGGCTGTCGCGGGCGGCCCGGTAGGCCGCGGCCCGGGCCCGGCCGATCTCGAGCCCGACCGGATCGTCGTCCCCGAGGGAGAACCAGGCCAGCAGCGGGCGCAAGGTGAGGCCCTGGATCACCAGGGTGCCGAGCACGACGCAGAACGCCGTCAGCACCACGAGGTCGCGGTGCGGGAACTCGCCCGGAAGCGCCAGCGCGAGCGCGATGGTGACGACGCCGCGCATGCCGCACCAGGCCACCGTGGCGCCCGAGCGCAGACCGATCGGGCCAGGAACGATCGATTTCGGGCCGATCGGCCCGGCGAGGCGGTGCCAGAGCCGGCCAGCCCCCCGCGCGCCGAGCACCCAGGCGAGGCGCACCGCCACCGTGGTGCCGAACACCGCCGCGGCGACGAGCGCGTAGCGGCTGCGCTCGGCCGGCCCCAAGCCCTCGAGGAGCGGGCCGATCTGCAGGCCGATCAGCACGAAGGCGAGCACGTTGAGCACGAACACCGCCGTCTCCCAGACGGTGTTGGAGGTGACCCGCAGGTGGGCCGGCATCGCGCGGGGGGCGATCCGCGACACCGTGAGGCCGAAGCTCACCACCGTGAGCACCCCCGAGACGCCGACCCGCTCGGCCGCGAGCCAGAGGCCGAAGGTCGTGATGAATTGCAGCACCACGGCGCTCGGCGGATCGGTGACCCGGCGCATCAGCCGGACGTAGAGCACCGCGAGCGCCGGCCCGGCGACGAGCCCGCCGACGACGCCGACGAGGAAGGTCGGGGCGACCTCGCCGGCCGAGAACGACCCGGTCGCCACGGCGCCGAGCCCTAAGCGGTAGATCAGCAGCGACGAGGCGTCGTTGAACAGGCTCTCGCCCTTGAGGAGAGTGACGAGGCGGTGCGGCAGCCGGGCATGGGCCAGGACCGAGAGCGCCGCCACCGCGTCCGGCGGCGCCACGATGGCGCCGAGCACGATGGCCGCGGAGAGCGGCATGTCGGGCACGAGCCAGCGCACCACCAGCGCCACCGCCGCGGTGGTGACGCCGACCGCCCCGACGACGAGGCCGGCGACGGGCATCCAGTTGCGCCGGAGGTCGCGCAGGCTGGTGTCGTAGGCGGCGTCGAGCAGGACGGGAGCGAGGAAGAGGGCGAGCGCCAGGTCCGGGTCGAGGCGCAGGTTCGGCACCTGGGGCACGAAGGCCAGCACCGCGCCGCCGATGGCGAGGAAGGCCGGGAACGGCGCCCCGAGGCGCCGCGCCAGCCCGGCGAGCAGGACCGCGACGACGAGCACGCCCGCGATCCATTCGAAGATCAGCATCACCCCTCCGGTTCTGGAGAGAGGCAACGCGCGGGGGCGGCCGGGGTTTGGGCAGGATAGCGGGCCCGGCTCACGCGCCGGGCGGCCCCGCTTGAAACGCCGCGATCCCACCGGGGCGCGGCCGCCGGCGGGGAGGATCGAAGGAGACCGGGATGCGACGAAGCGCGAGGCCGTCTCGCGGACCGTCAGGGCCGAGGGCCGGACGCCGCGCTCAGGCGGCGTCGGTCGCGCCGGTCAGCCGGGCCAGCAGGCTGCGCTCGTAGGCGACGAGCTCGCGGCCGACCTTCAGGGCGCGGTGGTACTGCTTGGCCGCGAGCTCGTCCTGGATCGCCACCAGGTAGGGGGCGCTCGTCGGGATGCTGCGCAGGATCTCGAGCGATTGCCGCACCAGGAGGTCGTCGGCCTCGAGGGGATGGTCGGCGAGGTAGATCAGCTGGAGCGTGACGCAGAGGCGCTTGCAGGCGGTGTCGGCGCCGCTCTCCGGGATGATCTCGCTCTCGCGCAGGAACTTGCAGGTGTTCTCGATCAGGAGGTTCGTGGCGCGCTCGCCGTTGCGGAGCGCCGCGCCGTTGATGATCAGCCGCTCGAACGGCTTGAGATGGATGCGCAGGGGCATGGGCGTCTGTCCGTAAGGGTCTTGGCGAAGGGTGCGCCTTCCGAATCTGGTTCCATCCGACACGTTCACCCCGACGGGCCGGCCGGAGACCGCGCCGCCGGCGCCGCCCCCCGCCGCCCGCCCCGCAAGCACGATCCGCGCGGGAAGGACGGCGGGACCGGAGACGGACCGTCCGGGGATGGCCGCGTCCGGCGCACCGGCCCCCGAGGCGGGGCGTCATGGCGGGAAAGGGTGAACATGCGCCCGACGCTAGGGGCCGGACGATTAAGAATTCACTGTACTGGTGAACGAAACAACTCTCCCGGCGGCAGATTTATCTAACATTAACCATAACAGGACGGACCTGATCAGCGTCGCCGTTAGGTTTAAGAAAGACGAAAGGCCCGGGCGGCGATGGTGAACGCGTCGTCAAAAAGACGCCCTTCCCGACGATCAAAAAGGTCGCCCGCATGTCCGACATCACCCTCTCGGCTGCCACCCGGCAGAACCTCCTGTCGCTCCAGGACACGGCCGCGCTGCTCTCCACCACGCAGACGCGCCTCTCGAGCGGCAAGCGGGTCAACAGCGCCCTCGACGGCCCGGTGAACTACTTCACCGCCCAGAACCTGAATTCGCGGTCGTCGTCCCTGACGTATCTGCTCGACGGCGTGTCGAACGGCATCCAGACGATCCAGGCCGCCAATACCGGCATCACAAAGTTGAAGGGCCTGACCGACCAGCTCAAGTCCGTCGCCCAGCAGGCGCTGTCGGCCTCCAATGCCTTCACCGCCAAGGCCAGCATCGCCTCCACCGCCCTCTCCGGCGCCACCGCTAACAACCTCCTCTCCGTTGGCGCCACCACTGCCGTCGCCGAGAACCAGGTCGGCACGGCTGGCCCTGCCGTCGCCCGGGTCCTCACCACCACCGTCGACGTCAGCTCCCAGGCCAACATCCAGAACAACTTCTTCACCGCGGCGTCGTCGAGCAAGACGGTCACGATCGACGGCGTCGCCGTCACCCTGACCAAGGGTATCGACGACACCACGCAGGCGGCCTTCGTCAACGCGATCAACACCCAGCTCAAGGCCGCCGGTTCCTCGGTCACCGCAGCCGTGAGCGGCAACTTCATCGCCTTCACCGGCACCACCGACGGCGGCACCTTCTCGCTCGGCACCGACGCGCAGTCGACCTCACTGTTCGGCGCCACGCCCACCGTCACCACCGCCGGCACGTTCCTGCCGACCGCGACCTCGCTCGCCACCGGCGCCGGCTTCAACGTCGGCGACAACTTCACCGTCAACGGCCAGATCGTCACGGTGGCCCGCTCCGACACCCTGGCGTCGCTCGCCCAGAAGGTGAGCACGGCGACGAACGGTACGGTGAGTGCCACTTACGACGCCGCCGCCCGCAAGTTCAGCTTCACGGCGGCGGACTCGGCGACCGGCATCGTGCTGGGCGACGGCAGCACCTCCACCGCCAAGGTGTCGAACCTCGGCTTCTCGCTCCTCAAGAGCTACGGCGCCGGGCAGGGCTCCACGGTCGCGACGGCCGGCACCCCCCCGACGCAGACCTTCACCAAGAGCGCGCTCGACAGCAAGTCGATCTCCGTCAAGGTGGCGAGCGGCAACTCGGTGACCCTGAGCTTCGGCACGGCGGCGGGCCAGATCTCGACGCTCAACCAGCTCAACGCGGCCCTGGCCCCGGCCAACGCGATGGCGAGCATCGACAGCACCACCGGCGCGATCAAGATCAGCACCACCAACGAGTCGGGCGCCGACAATCTGACCGTGCTGGCGAGCGGCACCGGCAACCCGTTCAGCACGAGCACATCGAGCGCGATCATCAGCGGCGACGGCGCGAACACCCGCAACGGCCTGGTGAACACCTACAATGGCCTGTTGATCCAGATCGACCAGATGGCGGCGGATTCGGGCTTCAACGGCACGAACCTGCTGGCCGGCGACACGGTCAACGTCAGCTTCAACGAGCGGGGCACGTCCTCGCTGAAGATCGCCGGCACGGCCGTGACGGCATCGGGTCTCAACCTGGTAGCGGTCGGCCAGACCGACTTCCAGGACAGCAACTCCATCAATGCCGTGATCGCCACGATCAACAGCGCCAACGCCGCGCTCCAGAGCCAGGCCTCGACGCTGGGTGCGAACCTGGCGGTAGTGCAGAACCGGCAGGACTTCACCAAGCAGATGATCAACGTGCTCGATACGGGCGCGGCGAACCTGACGAATGCGGACCTGAACGAGGAGGCGGCGAACTCGCAGGCCCTTTCGACACGCAACTCGCTCGGCATCTCGGCCCTGTCGCTCGCCAACCAGGCCCAGCAGGGCATCCTCCAGCTCCTTCGCGGCTGATCGCACAGGCGGAACAGGCGCAGGCTCCCCGCCTCTCGTCTGAGAGACGGGAGTCTGCACCTTTTATGCTGCCGAACGGCCCCGCTACGACGGGCAGCATGACACGCTGCTCGTTGCTTCAGCCAGCACTACGCCGATATCGAAGGCAAAATCCTCCGGTACACGACAGGACGGTCTCGTGGTGGCGGTATTCCTTCCTTCTCGCGGCCTCATCCTGAGGTGCCCACGTCAGTGGGCCTCGGAGGAGGTCTCCAGGGATGGCGGCGGCTTCTGGAGCCCTCCTTCGAGGCTGCCGCAAGCGGCAGCACCTCAGGATGAGGTTTGCGGGTAGGAGGGGGCTGATACTGCTACCAATCCGCATTGTTTTGTACTGTGGCAAAATCCCAAGCAGTAGCGTGTCATGCGCTAATGCTTGGGATTTTGCCTTTTATCGTGCCAGAGCCTGCTCGACTAAGAAGACCGAACTGAGATCCTCCTTCGTCATCCCGAGGCCGCGCAGGGGAGCCCGGGATCCATAACCGCTCGCCCATCAGGATGAAGCGGAAAGCGGTTCGCAGTGCTCTTCGCCGTCAGCGGTAATGGATCCTGGGTTCTCGCTTTCGGCGAGCCCCGGGATGACGTTGAGAGGTTTCAATGTTAGCGCCAGATCGCCGAAGCAGCCAAACAAAGAGGCCCTCGGTGGGTGCTAATACTGTCGAGACAGGCACGAGACCCTGAAAAATCGCCGGGCATGCATCCGCCGGCGACCGTGGGTCGGCGGGTTGTGATGGATGTCGCCGAGCCTGCTGCTGACGGACTGACGGTTGGATCGCCCGGCAGCGGGGCCGCTACATTTGCTGCGGATATCACAGTAGCATCCTTCCGGTAGCCGTTGGTGCCTGACGGATCCGCGCGCCGCGCAACCCATTGCCATTTCGCAATCAACTGCCTCGACGATCTGCTCTCAGCCGTGGACGAATTATGGTAACCTCAGCATTAAGGTAAACCGATAAGTCGTGGGAGGCGATCTCATTAATATTTTGAAAGTCATGGCGCTCGGAACCAGGGGAACGGAAGCCTTTTCAGCTTTGCGGTAAGGAGCGGGCAAGGGCGCGGAGCCGAAGGTGAACTCGCCTTCAAAACACGAAGGTCTACCGATCAATAGGATCGCCCCATGTCTTCCGGCATCACCCTCTCGGCCGCCACCCGTCAGAACCTCCTGTCGCTCCAGGGCACGGCCGACCTGCTCTCCACCACGCAGACCCGCCTCGCAACCGGCAAGAAGGTCAACAGCGCCCTCGACAGCCCGAGCAACTACTTCACGGCTCAGGGCCTGTCCTCGCGCTCGTCTGCTCTCAGCAACCTCCTCGACGGTGTGTCGAACGGCATCCAGACGATCCAGGCCGCCAATACCGGCCTCACCAAGCTGCAAGGCCTGACCGACCAGCTCAAGTCCGTCGCCCAGCAGGCGCTGTCGGCCTCCAACGCTTTCAGCGCCAAGGCCAGCATCGCCTCGACTGCCCTCTCCGGCGCCACCGCCAACAACCTTCTCTCCGTTGGCGCCACCACTGCCGTCGCCGAGAACCAGGTCGGCACCGCCGGCCCCGCTGTCGCCCGGGTCCTCACCACCACCGTCGACGTCAGCTCCCAGGCCAACATCCAGACCAACTTCTTCGGCGCCTCGGCCTCGAGCAAGACGGTCACGATCGACGGCGTCGGCGTCACCCTGACCAAGGGTATCGACGACACGACGCAGGCGAACTTCGTCGCCGCGATCAACACCCAGCTCAAGGCCGCCGGCTCGTCGGTCATCGCAGCCGTCAGCGGCAACAACATCTCCTTCACCGGCACCACCGACGGCGGCACCTTCTCGCTCGGCACCGACGCGCAGTCGACCTCACTGTTCGGCGCCACGCCCACCGTCACCACCGCCGGCACGTTCCTGCCGACCGCGACCTCGCTCGCCACCGGCGCCGGCTTCAACGTCGGCGACACGTTCACCGTGAACGGTCAGGCCGTGACAGTGGGACGTTCCGACACACTGAGCTCTCTCGCCCAGAAGGTGAGCACGGCGACGAACGGCACGGTCAGCGCCACCTACGACGCCACCGCCCGCAAGTTCAGCTTCACGGCGGCGGACTCGGCGACCGGCATCGTGCTGGGCGACGGCAGCACCTCGACCGCCAAAATCTCGAACCTCGGCTTCTCGCTCCTCAAGAGCTACGGCGCCGGGCAGGGCTCCACGGTCGCGACGGCCGGCACCCCCCCGACCCAGACCTTCACCAAGAGCGCGCTCGACAGCAAGTCGATCACTGTGAAGGTGCAGGGCGGCACGTCCGTCAGCCTGAGCTTCGGCACGGCGGCGGGCCAGATCTCGACGCTCAACCAGCTCAACGCGGCCCTGGCGCCGGCCAACGCGATGGCGAGCATCGACAGCACCACCGGCGCGATCAAGATCACCACCACCAACGAGTCGGGCGCCGACAACCTGACCGTGTCGGCGAGCGGCGCCGGCAACCCGTTCAGCACGAGCACGTCGAGCGCGATCATCAGCGGCGACGGCGCGAACACCCGCAACAACCTGGTGAGCACCTACAACAACCTGCTGTCCCAGATCGACCAGATGGCGGCGGATTCGGGCTTCAACGGCACGAACCTGCTGGCCGGCGACACGGTCAACGTCAGCTTCAACGAGAAGGGCACCTCCTCGCTCAAGATCTCCGGCACGCAGGTCTCGGCCTCGCTGCTCGGGATGACGGCGGTCGGCCAGACCGACTTCCAGGACAGCAACTCGATCAACAGCGTGATCTCGATGATCAACAGCGCGTCGAGCCAGCTGAAGAACCAGGCCTCGACCCTGGGCGCGAACCTGGCGGTGGTGCAGAACCGGCAGGACTTCACCAAGCAGATGATCAACGTGCTCGATGCGGGCGCGGCGAACCTGACGAACGCGGACCTGAACGAGGAGGCGGCGAACTCGCAGGCCCTTTCGACACGCAACTCGCTCGGCATCTCGGCCTTGTCGCTCGCCAACCAGTCGCAGCAGGGCATCCTGCAGCTCCTGCGCTGAGCGGCGTCAAGGCACCCCAACGACGAAGCGGCCGGGGCTCACGCCCCGGCCGCTCCCGTTTGGGGAGGCGCGCCGCTCAGGCGAGCGCCGCCAGCGCCTCCGGCCGCTTCACCTCGATCTCCACGAAGGCGATCGGGTGGTCGGAGCCGTTCTGGACGTCGTGGCGGATGCCGGCCGGGCGGCGGTAGGACTGGCCGTGGGCGAGCGGCACCTCGGTGACGGTCGTCCCGTCGTGGACCCGCAGGGTGCCGGGGGTGATCATCACCACGAAGTACGGCCAGCCGTGCTCGTGCCAGCCGGTCACGGCGCCGGGGGAGAAATCCCAGCGGGTGATGCGGACCGCGTCGTCGTCGTGCTGGACGGTCGGGACCGCGGGAATCGTGCAGGCGAAGGCCATCGCGAAGAGAACTCCGTTAGCGGGCGGATTCGAAGCCGGCGAGGACAGCCGTCAGGTTCTCGCCGAGCAGGTCCGAGAGGTAGCCGCCCTCCTGCACCAGCACCGTCGGGAGGCGCAGACGCGCCAGAGCCGCGCCGATGCGGCGGAAGCCCTCCGTGGTGATGGCAAGGCCCGCCAGCGGGTCGTGCTCCGAGGCGTCGAGGCCCAGCGCCACCACGAGCGCGGTCGGGGCGAAGGCCTGGACCGTGCGGGCGGCCGTGCCCTCCAATACGTCGAGGTATGGGTCGTCGCCGGTGCCCAGCGGCAGCGGCAGGTTGAGGTTGGCGCCGATCCCCTCCCCCTCCCCGCGCTCGTGGGCGTAGCCCCAGACGAAGGGGTAGAAGCCGCGCGGATCGGCGTGGAGCGAGACCGTGAGCACGGAGGGGTCGCGGTAGAAGATGCCCTGCGTGCCGTTGCCGTGATGCACGTCGACGTCGAGCACCGCGACCCGGGCGTGCTGGCGGCGCAGGTGGGCGGCCGCGACCGCGCTGTTGTTGAAGTAGCAATGGCCCCCGGCCCGGTCGCGATAGGCGTGGTGTCCGGGCGGGCGGCAGAGCGCGTAGGCCGCGTCCTCGCCGTCGAGCACCATCTGGGCCGCGCTCGCCGCGACGTCGGTGGCCGCACAGGCCGCCGCATAGGTGCCCGGCCCGATCGGGCAGGCGGTGTCGACGGTGTGCCAGCCGAGCCGGCCGACGATGTGGGTCGGGTAGGTCGCGGCCTCGCGCACCGGGTGGACGTTGGCGATCATCTCGGGCCCGTGGTCCGGCAGCGCCTCCCAGGCCTCCCAGGCCTCCGCCAGGAAGGCGAGGTAGTCGGGGCTGTGCACCTGCGCCCGGGCGCCCGGGCCGTGTCCTTGCGGCGCCACCACCCGGTGGCCGCCGGCCTTGAGGCCGGCAAGCAGCCGGTCGGCCCGCTCGGGCTGGTCGGCGGCGGGCTTCACCTGGCCGCGGACCAGGAAGAATTTCGGGTCGTGGCTGCGGTGGTCCTCGGAATGGACGGCCTTCATGGGATCTCCGGTATGGTGGGGGTGAGGCTCTGCACCAGGCGGCCGACCTCGCGGCGGGCGACGCCAATATGGTGGTCGATATGGGCGACGATCCGCTCCGGGTGGCCGGCCTCGATGGCCTCCAGCACCGGCTCGTGCGTGCGGGCGATCTCTTCAGGGTCGTCGTAGAGCCGGCCGATCAGCCCGATGACGATGCGCAATTCCGAGGCCAGCCCGTCGAACAGGCGCAGCAGGCGGGCGTTGCCGGCGGCCTCGCAGACCAGGCGGTGGAACTGGTAGTCGGCCTCCACGATGGCGACGGGGTCGTCGCGCCGGGCCAGTTCCCGCATCAGGGCGAGCTGGCGCCGCAGGGCATCGCGCAAAGACGGCGTCAGGCGGCGGGCCGCCTCGACCGCGGCGTGGCGCTCGACGCAGAGACGCAGGTCGTAGAGCTCGTCGACGTCCCGGGCCGAGAGTTCGCGCACGAAGAAGCCGCGCCGCGGCGAGGCCCTGAGCAGCCCCTGGCTCTCGAGGAGGCGCGCCGCCTCCCGCACCGGCGCCCGGCTGATGCCCAGCTCGCGGGCCACCGCCGCCTCCGCCACCTTGGCGCCGGGGGCAAGCCGCCCCTGCACGATCGCGTCGGTGAGCCGGCGCGCGACCTGGCGCACGAGATCGCTCTCGGCCAGCACCGGCAACCCGACGGGTGGGGACATCGCGCGCATCGCACCTCCGTGGCGCCACTGTGCAATGTGTAGGCGTCGATTGTCGACACTTTTGGCTTGATCGCCGCGCGGGGCCGGGCCAGTCTAGGCTCGGGCCGGGTGATGTCGCGTTCCGTCCGGCCCAGTAAACGGCCGTCGCCGCGCGGGTCTTCGCGCCGCGTCGCCCATTCATGCGAAGTCGTCGCGGCGCGCCAGGCCGCCGAATTGGTCCGCGAGGAGGTCCGATGTCGTCATCCGCTCATCCGCACGCCGACGAGGTGCAGCGCATCCGCGTCGACCTCGCGGCGGCCTACCGGCTGATCCACCGCCTCGGCCTCGACGACAGCATCTACACCCACATCTCGGCCCGGCTGCCGGGGCCGGAGCACCGCTTCCTGATCAACCCTTATGGCTTGCGCTTCGAGGAGGTGAAGGCCGGCAACCTCGTCACCGTCGATCTCGAGGGGCACGTCGTCGACGACCCCTGCGGCCTCGGCATCAACCCGGCGGGCTTCACCATCCACAGCGCCGTCCACGCCGCCCGCGAGGACGCGCTCTGCGTCCTCCACACCCACACGGTGGCGGGCGTCGCCGTGTCGTGCCAGGAGGAGGGGCTGCTGCCGCTCAACCAGTGGTCGATGCAGTTCCACGGCCGCCTCGCCTACCACGCCTATGAGGGCATCGCCCTCGACCTCGACGAGCGCGCGCGCCTGGTGGCCGATCTCGGCGACAAGCCGGTGATGGTTTTGCGCAACCACGGCATGCTGACCTGCGGCCGCTCGGTGGCGGAGGCGTTCAAGCTGATGCACAACCTGGAGCGCTCGTGCCGCGCCCAGCTCGCGCTGCAGGCCGCCGGCGCCCCGCTGATCCGCCCCTCGGCGGCGGTCGCGGTGAAGACCGCCGGCCAGTACGCCTCGCACTACGACAAGATGGAGACCGGCACGCTGCCCGACACCGAGTGGGCCGCCTTCAAGCGCATGCTGGAGCGCAGCGACCCGGATTACAAGGAATAGGGCGCGAGATCATTTCGCCCGGGTAGACCACCACATCAACACATCTCGGCCCGACAAACCTCATCTGATGAAGACGAGAGCGCCTCCCCTCCCCCTTGTGGGGAGGGGTGAGGGGGTTGGGGGTGGTGCCGCGTAAAGCGCAACGCTCAATTCTGCGCCACCCCCACCCCTGACCCCTCCCCACAAGGGGGAGGGGAAAGTGCCTTCTTCAATGCCGCGACAGGGACCAAGGGGAACTCGACCGATGCTCAAGACGATTCTGGCCGGCACCGTGCTCTCCCTGGCGCTCGCCGGCGGAGCCCTCGCGCAAGGCACGCCGAAGCCCGGCGGCACCGCCAACGCGGTGATCCAGCCCGAGCCGCCCGGCCTGATGCTGGCGATGGTGCAGAACGGCCCGACCCAGATGGTGGCCGGCAACATCTACGAGGGCCTGCTGCGCTACGACGCCGCCCTCAAGCCCCTGCCCGGCCTCGCCGAGAGCTGGAGCATGAGCGACGACGGCAAGACCTACACCTTCAGGCTCGTCAAGAACGCCACTTGGCACGACGGCAAGCCGTTCACCGCCGACGACGTGATCTTCTCGGTCGAGCTGCTGCGCCAGACCCATGCCCGCGCCCGCGGCAACCTCACCCGGGTGGCGGGGGTGACGGCGCCCGATCCCACCACCGTGGTGTTCACCCTCTCCGAGCCGTTCGGGCCGTTCCTCGGCATCTTCGAGGTCGGCTCGCTGCCGATGGTGCCCAAGCACGTCTATGCCGGGACCGACTACAAGACCAACCCGGCCAACAACACGCCGATCGGCACCGGCCCCTATATGTTCAAGGAGTGGAAGAAGGGCTCCTACATCCGGCTCGTGAAGAACCCGAACTACCACGTCGCCGGCAAGCCCTACCTCGACGAGATCTACTGGCACGTGATCCCCGACGCCGCCGCCCGGGCGGTGGCGTTCGAGACCGGCAAGGTCGACATCCTGCCGGGCGGCTCGGTCGAGAACTTCGACGTGCCGCGCCTGTCGCAGATCAAGGGCGCCTGCTCGACGACGAAGGGCTGGGAGTTCTTCAGCCCACATTCCTGGCTCTGGCTCAACAACCGCAAGGGCCCGATGGCCAACAAGGCCTTCCGCCAGGCGGTGTCCTACGCCCTCGACCGCGACTTCGCCCGCGACGTGGTCTGGAACGGGCTGGGCAAGCCGGCGACCGGCCCGTTCTCCTCCACCGTGCGCTACCACGACCCGAAGGCCGCGAAGTACACCTACGATCCGGCCAAGGCCAAGGCGCTCCTGAAGGAGGCCGGCTACAAGGGCGAGACCGTGCGCCTCCTGCCGCTCCCCTATGGCGAGACCTGGCAGCGCTGGGCCGAGGCCGTGAAGCAGAATCTCGAGGATGTCGGCATCAAGGTCGAGCTGGTCGCCACCGACGTCGCCGGCTGGAACCAGAAGACGTCCGAGTGGGACTACGACATCGCCTTCACCTACCTCTACCAATATGGCGACCCCGCCTTGGGGGTCGGGCGCAACTACGTCTCGTCGCAGATCGCCAAGGGCTCGCCGTTCAACAACGTCGAGGGCTATTCCAACCCGAGCGTCGACGAGGCCTTCGCGAAGGGTGCGATCGCGGTCGGCGATGCCGAGCGCCGGCCGATCTACGAGGCGGTGCAGAGGACGCTGGTCGAGGACGCGCCGGTGGCCTGGCTCCTCGAACTGCAGTTTCCCACCATCACTCGCTGCAAGATCCACGACCTCGTCACCACCGGCATCGGCGTCAATGACGGCTTCCGCGATGCCTGGATCGAGCGCTGAGGTCGGGGCATGGCGGGCTTTCTCGCGCGGCGGTTGGGGAAGGGCATCCTGGTGCTCCTCGCCATCGTGGTCCTGAACTTCTTCCTGATCCGCCTCGCCCCCGGCGACCCGGCTTTGGTGATGGCCGGCGAGGCGGGGGCGGGCGACGAGGCCTTCATCGCCCAGCTCCGGGAAAAGTTCGCCCTCGATCAGCCGCTGCCGAGCCAGCTCGCCGCGTATCTCGGCAGCATCGTCCGGCTCGATCTCGGCTACTCGGTGCGCCAGCAGATGCCGGTGGCGACGCTGATCGGCGAGCGGCTGCCGGCGACGCTGCTGCTGACCGGCAGCGCCTTCCTGATCTCGCTCTCGCTCGGCGTGCTGCTCGGCTCGCTGGCCGCGCGCCGGGCCGGCACGCTGGCCGACACCGCGATCACCGGGACGGCGCTCCTGTTCTACGCCACGCCCCTGTTCTGGGTGTCGCTGATGGCGATCCTGCTGTTCTCGGTCCGGCTCGAATGGCTGCCGAGCTTCGGCTTCGAGACCGTGGGCGCGGGCTACACGGGCCTCGCCCGCGCCGCCGACATTGCCCGGCACCTGATCCTGCCGGCCATGACCCTCGGGCTGTTCTTCATGGCGGTCTATGTGCGGATGACCCGGTCCTCGATGCTCGAGGTCTCGCGCCTCGACTTCGTCAAGACCGCCCGGGCCAAGGGCCTGACCGAGGGGGTGGTCCAGCGCCGCCACATCCTGCGCAACGCGCTCCTGCCGGTGGTGACGCTGGCCGGCCTCCAGGCCGGGACGCTGGTCGGCGGCGCGGTGCTCACCGAGACGGTCTTCGCCTGGCCGGGGATCGGGCGGCTGATGTACGAGGCGCTGCTGCAGCGCGACTACAACCTGCTCCTCGGCGTCTTCGTGGTCTCCTCCGCGATGGTGCTGGTCTTCAACCTCGTCACCGACTTGGTCTACCGCGCGGTCGATCCCCGCATCGAGGTGGCGCGATGAGCGACGCCGTCCCCCTGGCCGCCCCGGCCCGGTCGCGCCGCCGCGGGCCGCTCGCCGCCTTCCTGCGCCACCCGGGCGCGGTGATCGGCCTCGCGATCCTCACGCTCGTCGTCGCGGCGGCCCTCCTCGCGCCGGTGCTGTACCCGACCTCGCCCTGGCGCATGGTGCAGCGGCCCTTCGTGCCGCCCTTCACCCTCGATCGGGTGCCGCTGGGCACCGACGCGCTCGGGCGCGACATCGCCGCCGGGCTGATGCACGGCGCCGGCGTCTCGCTCATCGTCGGCCTCGTCTCGACGCTCGCCGCTCTCGTCATCGGCGTGCCGCTCGGCGCGCTCGCCGGCTATCTCGGCGGCCGGGTGGACGATGCGCTGATGCGCTTCACCGAGTTGTTCCAGACCGTGCCGAGCTTCGCGCTGGCCATCGTGCTCGTCGCGATCCTGCAGCCCTCGCTCTCCTCGATGATCCTCGCCATCGCGCTGGTCAGCTGGCCGCCGGTGACCCGGCTGGTGCGAGGCGAGGTGCTGTCCCTGCGCTCGCGCGAATACGTCCAGGCGGCGATCGTCACCGGTCAGACCACCTTCACCATCCTGCGGCGCGAGGTCCTGCCCAACACCCTCTCGCCGATCGTGGTCCTGGCCTCGCTGATGGTCGCGACCGCGATCCTGCTCGAATCCTCGCTCTCCTTCCTCGGCCTCGGCGACCCGAACCGGATGTCCTGGGGCTTCATGGTCGGGGCCGGCCGCACCGTCATCCGGCAGGCCTGGTGGATCACCGCCTTCCCGGGGGTGGTGATCCTGCTCACCGTGCTCGCCCTCAACCTGATCGGGGAGGGGCTGAACGACGCCCTCAACCCGCGCCTGTCCCGGGAGCGCTGAGATGGACGCCGATTCCAGGCGGGTCGCCGTCTCGGTCCGCAACCTGAGCCTCGCCCTGCCGGAGGGCGGCGACCGGGCGAACGCCGTCGACGGCGTGTCGTTCGACCTCGTCGCCGGCGAGATCCTGTGCCTCGTCGGCGAGTCGGGCTCCGGCAAGTCGATGTGCGCCCACGCCCTGATGGGCCTGCTGCCGAAGGCGGTGCGGCCGGTCTCCGGCACGATCCGCCTCGGCGACACCGACCTGCTCGCTCAGGACGACGCGGCCTGGCGCGACACCCGCGGCCGGCGGATCGCGATGATCTTCCAGGAGCCGATGACGGCGCTCAACCCGCTGATGCGGATCGGCGACCAGATGGCCGAGATGTTCGAGGCCCACGGGCAGCTCACCCCCAAGGAGCGCCGCGCCCGCGCGGTGGCGCTCGCCGGCGAGGTCGGGCTGCCGAACCCGGAGCAGATCGTCCGCTCCTATCC
This sequence comes from Methylobacterium nonmethylotrophicum, assembly GCF_004745635.1. Taxonomy (GTDB): domain Bacteria; phylum Pseudomonadota; class Alphaproteobacteria; order Rhizobiales; family Beijerinckiaceae; genus Methylobacterium; species Methylobacterium nonmethylotrophicum. The sequence continues at coordinate 91,413 of NZ_SRLB01000014.1, forward strand.
GCACCAGCTCTCGGGCGGCCAGCGCCAGCGGGCGATGATCGCCATGGCGCTGGCGCTCGAACCCGCGGTGCTGGTCGCCGACGAGCCGACGACGGCGCTGGACGTCACGACCCAGGCCCAGATCCTCAAGCTGATCCGCGACCTGCAGCGGCGCCGCACCATGGCGGTCCTGTTCATCACCCACGATTTCGGCGTGGTGGCGGAGATCGCCGACCGGGTGCTGGTGCTCCGACACGGCCGGGTGGTGGAGGAAGGCCCGGCGAGCACGGTGCTCGGCCGGCCGCAGGCGCCCTACACCCGCACGCTGCTTGCCGCGGTGCCGACCATGGACCCGCCGACCCGCCCTCCCCTCGCGGGCCCGAAGGCGGTCGAGGTGGTGGGATTGCAGAAGACCTACGTCACCGGCGGCGGGCTGTGGCGGGCGCCGCGGCGCACGGCGGCGGCGCGGGACGTGGCCTTCGCGCTCCATCGCGGCGAGACGCTGGGCCTCGTCGGCGAGTCGGGCTCGGGGAAATCCTCCGTCGCCCGCCTCGTCATGCGGCTGATCGAGCCTGATGCCGGCCATGTGCGCCTCGGCGACACCGACCTGACGCGGCTGAAGGGCGAGGCCTTGCGCCAGGCCCGCAGCCGCATCCAGATGGTGTTTCAGGACCCCTTCGCCTCGCTCAACCCGCGCCGCAGCGTCGGGCGCATCATCGCCGACGGGCCGGTGGCGCACGGGGTGCCCCCGACGGAGGCGATGGAGCGGGCGCGCCGGCTCCTCGATCTCGTCGGCCTCGACGCCAAGGCGCTCGAGCGCTTCCCGCACGAATTCTCCGGCGGCCAGCGCCAGCGCATCGGCATCGCCCGGGCGCTCGCCCTCGAGCCCGAGGTGCTGGTCGCCGACGAGGCGGTCTCGGCCCTCGACGTCTCGGTCCAGGCGCAGGTGCTGGCGCTCCTCGAGGACCTGAAGGCGCGGCTCGGCCTGTCGATGCTGTTCATCACCCACGATCTTCGGGTCGCGGCGCAGATCTGCGACCGGATCGCGGTGATGCGCCAGGGCGAGATCGTCGAGCTCAAGACCGCGAGCGCGCTCTTCGCCAATCCCGAGCATCCGTACACCCGCGCGCTCCTCGAGGCGGTGCCGGGCCGGGTGCGCCAGGCGGCGTGAGAGTGTCCAAGAATACGCTTTTCCAACCACACACCTCATCCTGAGGCGTGAGTCGATCGCAGATCGACTCACCTCGAAGGAAGGCTCCGGAAGTCCCTGCGCTCCCTGGAGCCCTCCTTCGAGGCTGCCGCACGCGGCGCGATCTTCGATCGCCGGTCACCTCAGGATGAGGTCGCGGGTGGGATGCGCCGCCGATCTTCGCCTCGTCGATAGTTCATCTGCTCGAACAGGCCTGAGAATGAACCGCCTGCCCTGCGTGCTGCTCAGCACCACCACCGACCTGCGCGGGCTGTTCGGCGCGGCGCTGGACACGATCGCCGACCGCGTCGAGATCCTGGACCATCCGGCGGAGAACCCCGAGCGGGTGCGCCTCGCCCTCGGCTGGCGTCCGCCCGCCGACGCGCTGGCGCGCTATCCCAATCTCGGCGCCCTGTGCTCGATCGCCGCCGGCGTCGACAACCTGCTGGCCTGCCCCGGGCGACCGCCCGACCTTCCGGTGGTGCGGGTGGTCGATCCCGACCAGGCCCGGGCGATGGCGGGCTTCGTGCTCTGGCAGGTCATCGGCCATCAGCGGCGCTTCCAGGCCTATGCCGACAACCAGCGCGACCGGGTCTGGCGCCGCCTCTACCCGCGCGACGCGAGCGCGGTGCCGGTCGGGCTGCTCGGCTACGGCCAGATCGGCCGCCGGGTCGCGGCCGACCTCGCGCGCCTGGGCTTTCCGGTCCGGGCCTGGAGCCGGACGCCGCAAGTGCCCGATCCCGGGGTGATCCACCATCACGGACCGGACGGGCTCGCGGCGATGCTGCCTGAGAGCGAGGTGCTGGTGAACCTGCTGCCGCTGACGCCGCAGACCCGGGGCCTCCTCGATGCCCGGCTCCTCGCGCGCCTGCGCCCGGGCGGCTACTTGGTCCAGGTCGGCCGCGGCGAGCACCTGGTCGAGGCCGACCTTCTCGCGGCGCTCGAGTCCGGCCACCTCGCGGGCGCCGCCCTCGACGTGTTCGCGACCGAGCCGCTGCCGGCCTCGCACCCGTTCTGGGACCACCCGGCGATCCGCATCACCCCGCACGAGGCCTGCGAGGCGAGCCCCCAGGCGGTCGCCCGCACGCTGCTGGCCGCGGCCGAGGCTTTGCGCGAGGGACGGGTGCCGCCGGGGACGGTGGATGCGGGCCGTGGTTATTGAGAGCCTGTTTGATTTGGTTTCCATGCTCGTCCCACCCACAACCTCATCCTGAGGTGCCGCGTAGCGGCCTCGAAGGAGGGTTCCAGGGATCCCGGCGATTTCTGGAGCCCTCCTTCGAGGTCAGTCGATCAAAGATCGACCAACACCTCAGGATGAGGTCGAGGATCGGATCGAAGAGGCGCCGGCGATACTGGCTCCATAGGTCAAACAGATTCTGATAAATTATCTGCTTTCTTTGCTACAATTCGAGTAGAGCGCGGGATCCCTCTCCCACACGGGAGAGGGGGACGCGCTTGATACTGTTTCGACTGAGTCGGGCGGAAACCGCGTGACAGCCCACGGCGTGCGGATTGCAACGCTTCTTCCGTTGCGGTACTGAACCGCTTGACCGGGACCGGACCCGGCAGGAGGGCGAGCCATGGAATCCATCCATGCCCGCCCCGTCCTCTGACGGGGCACCAACGCGAGGCTCCCCGCATGTGCGGCGGACCGGCGTTCTGACGCAGCGAGGCGGCTCGTCCGTCCGCTGAGGCTCGTCTTCGGCCGCTCCGCGCGGCCTTCGGAACACACATCCCTCATGGGCAATCCCATCATCGCCACGCGCGCCCCCGGCGTTCGCGTGGTCGCCTCCGCCTCGACCTGGATCGAGGGCGAGGCGCTGCGCCAGCTCGACGAGACCGGCGCGTTGCCCGGCATGCGCGAGACCGTCGGCATGCCGGACCTTCACCCCGGCAAGAACGGGCCGGTCGGGGCGGCCTTCCTGTCGGAGGGGCTGATCCGGCCCGCCCTGGTCGGCTCCGACATCGGCTGCGGCATGGCTTTGTGGCAGACCGACCTGCCCCTTCGCCGGGCCGATCCGGAGCGGATCGCCGCCCGGTTCGACGGGCTCGACGCCCCCTGGGACGGCGACGTCGCCGGCTGGCTCGGCCAACACGGCGTGGCGGCCACGCCCTTCGATGCCTCCCTCGGCACGGTCGGGCACGGCAACCACTTCCTGGAGGTGCAGGCCGTCGCGGAGATCCGCGATCCTGCGGCGGCGGCGCGGATCGGGCTCGATCCGGCCCGCGTCGCGCTCCTGGTCCATACCGGCAGCCGGGGCCTCGGCGAGTCGATCCTGCGGGCCCATGCCGAGCGGCACGGAGCCTCGCCCCTTAGGGCCGACACGCCGGAAGCCGATGCCTACCTGGCGGCGCACGACGCGGCGGTCGGATGGGCCCGGGCCAACCGCGACCTCGTCGCCCACCGGGCGCTCGCCGCCCTCGGGGCGGAGGGCCGGCTCCTGCTCGACCTCTGCCACAACGGCGTCACGCCGGTCGAGACGGGCGGGTGCCGCTGCCACCTCCACCGCAATGGCGCGGCCCCGGCCGATCGCGGGCCGGTGGTGGTGCCCGGCTCGCGCGGCGACGTGAGCGTCCTGGTCGAGCCGGTCCCGGACCGGACCGACACCCTCTGGTCGCTCGCCCACGGCGCCGGGCGCAAGCTCGGGCGGCACGAGGCGAAGGCCAAGCTCAAGGGCCGCCTGCGCCGGGAGGACCTGGCCCGCAATCCCTACGGGGGCGTGGTGGTGTGCGGGGACGAGCGGCTGCTCTGGGAGGAGGCACCGCCGGCCTACAAGCCGGCAGCCTCGGTGATCGGCGACCTGGAGGCCGCCGGGCTGGTCCGGACGGTCGCGGTGCTGCGGCCGCTCGTCACCTTCAAGTGCTCGCTCGACCCGGACGGCCCGGCCCGCGCCGACAAGCAGGCCCGCCTGCGCGAGCGCCGCGCCGCCCGCGCCATCAAGCATCGGGAGCGCTGAGATGGCGATCCTGCTGCATCTCAGCGCCGGGCGCGGCCCCGGCGAGTGCCAGCTCGCGGTCGCGGGCCTCTGCGCCGTGCTGCCGCGCGAGGCCGCGGCGGCGGGCCTCGGCGCCACCGTCCTGGAGACGAATCCGGGCGAGGCCGGCCCGCTCTCGGCCCTCGTCCAGGTCGAGGGCGAGGGCGCCGAGGCCTGGGCGCGGTCTTGGGAGGGCACCGTCCGGTGGACCTGTCCGAGCCCGCTCCGGCCCGGGCTCGGGCGCAAGAACTGGTTCGTCACCGTCGCCCGGGTGACGCCGCCCCGCCTCGAGGATCTGGGCGTGCGCGAGGCCGACCTGCACTGGGAGACCTTCCGGTCGTCCGGCCCGGGCGGCCAGCACGTCAACACCACCGACAGCGCGGTGCGGCTGCGCCACCGGCCGAGCGGCCTCGTCGTCACCTGCGCCACGGAGCGCAGCCAGCACCGGAACCGGGCGCTCGCCCTGGCGCGGCTCAGGGTGGCGCTCGCCGCCCGGGCGGAGGCGCAGGCCGAAGCGGGGATGCGCGAGCGCTGGTCCCTGAACGGCGCCGTCGCCGACCGGGGCGGGCACGCGGTCCGCGCCTATGCGGGACGGCATTTCGAGCGGGTGCGCTGAGAGGCGCACGCTACCTCCCGTTAACCATCCGGCGCGCACTCTCCCGGCAGGGCCGCGGTATCGGCCCTGCGACCGTGCGGGCACGTGACTTCGTTTCGCCGTGTTGCGAGGTTAGGCTCAAACACGGTGGCTCAACCGAGGGGGGATGGGGCATGCTCGGAACTGTGACGGCCTTCCTGGCGATCCTGATGGTGCTCGCCCTGCGCAACGCCGCCAAGGCGGTGCTGATGCCGGTCTACGCCGTGCGCGACCTGCACCGCGGCCGCTACGTCCGCGGGCTGGTGCTCCTGTCCTGCTCGGCCCTCGCCGCCTGGACGATCTGGACCATGACGCATCCGGGCCGGACCAAGGCCGCCCCGGTGGCGGCGGTGATGTATACCGGCTGAGGCCGGTTCGACCGCTCTCTCGTCCTGCGGCAACAGGGCTGGCGCTTCGCGCTGGCGCTCGGCGGCGTTCGGCCCCATATCCCCGCTCGCGTCGCGCGCCCGCCCGTTCGAGGCGAGGCCCCGACCAGGCGCCCGAAGGACCGCCATCGCCTGATCGACCATCCCACCTCGCGGCGCGGGTCCGCGCAGCGCGGCCCGGGCCGCGCTCGGCGCCACGATCACGCGCGCTCCGCCGCCAAGACGAGTCACGACCATGTTGCGTTCGAAGCAGAAGCCCAAGGTGCAGGACACGGGCTACGTCCTGTACGACGTCTACTACGAGGACGGCTCGCGCCGCTCCAACCGGCGGGTGCCCCGGGCGGCCCTGCTCGACCTCGACGCCGACACCGCCATCCGCCAGGCGATCGAGGAGCAGGACCGCGACATCGCGGAGAAGTCCGGCCGGCCGCCGCTGGCGATTACCAAGATCGTGCGCTCGGCGGCGTGAGCGCCGCCTTGAATGCCAGGGGCGATGTCCCACCGCTTCACCTCTTCCCGGGGCCGCGCCGCGGAACCCGGGATCCATGACGGCTGACCGGCCAGAACACAGCGGCGCGCGTTCCGCTTCCTGAATCGTCAGTGTTTGTGGATCCCGGGTTCTCGCTTCCGGCGGGCCCCGGGATGACGCAGCGAGGCGTGAATGGCCGTCACGACATCGATCGCGCTTTTCGTGTCTCCCACACAACTCCCGATCGCCGGCATGGCTCAGTGGGGCGGTCTCGGCGCAGCGGGAGTTGCGTGAGGGGCACCTACTCGGGCGCATCCGCAGACGTCGTCAGCACCGCGTACACATCCCCCGAATTCGCCGCGACCGGCAGCCCCATCACGAAATCCGCCATCTCCGCCCGGCCGACGAACCGCCCGAAGGTCAGCCTCTGGCTCTCCCCCAGCGCCACGTCGAAGCCGTAGGGCCCGAGACCCGCGAGCCGGTCGAGGCAGCGCAGGGCTACGTCCCGCGCGATGGTGGTGAACTCGAACGACAGGGCCGGCAGCGGCGCGGACAGTCCCGCCAGCACCCTTTCCTCGAACCCCTCGACGTCGATCTTCACGAAGGCGGGACGGCCATGCTCAGCCACCAGCCGGTCGAGGTTGGTGGCCGGAACGGTGATCCGCCGGTCCCAGACCTGCCCCTCCCAGCCCGGCGCGCCCGCCGCCCCCGCGACGAAATCCGCGGAGGCCGAGGACACGGTGGGATTGGCCGAGTTGAGATGGAACACGACCTCGCCGGGCGCGTCGCTCACCGCCGCCGCCACCAGGATCACGTCGTGATCGCGGCCGTGGAGCAGGCGCAGGGCCCGGGCCGGTCCCGGCTGCGGCTCCAGCGCCACCACCCGGGCGCCGAGGCGGCGGAAGGCCGCCACCCGGTCGCCGACATGGGCGCCGACGTCGAACACCAGGTCGCCCGGGCGCACGAAGCGGCGGTAGAGCGCGTCCATCGCCGCGTGCGGCGCGCCCGCGCCGCGGTAGATCCGCAGCGAGCGGCCGATCGCGGCGGCGGTGCCTGTCGGGCGGGTCATCGGGGGCTCCGGGACGGGGATTCGTCCCGGGTGCGTATCAGTAGATCGCCGGCTCGGGCACCGGGGCGCCGTACTCGGTGCGCAGGAAGTCGAAGTCGCAGCCCTCGTCCGCCTGCTGGATGTGGCGCGAGAACATCACGCCGTAGCCGCGCTCGTAGCGGGGGACCGGCGGGGTCCAGGCGGCGCGGCGCCGCTCCAGCTCCTCGTCCGACACCTCCATGCGAATGGAGCGCGCCTCGACGTCGATGCTGACGATGTCGCCGGTGCGGAGCAGCGCCAGCGGCCCGCCGATGAAGGATTCGGGCGCGACATGGAGCACGCAGGCGCCGTAGCTGGTGCCGCTCATCCGCGCGTCGGAGAGGCGCAGCATGTCGCGGTGGCCTTGCCTGAGGAGCTTCTTCGGCATCGGCAGCATGCCCCATTCGGGCATGCCGGGGCCGCCCTGCGGACCGGCATTGCGCAGCACCAGCACGTGGTCGGCGGTGACGTCGAGATGTTCGTCGTCGATCGCGGCCTTGAGGGACGGATAGTCGTCGAAGACCAGAGCCGGGCCGGAATGCTTGAGGAAGCGCTGGTCCATCGCCGCCGGCTTGATGACGCAGCCGCTCGGGGCGAGGTTGCCCTTGAGCACCGCCAGCGACCCCTGGCCGTAGACCGGGTTCGAGAGCGGCCGGATCACGTCGGAATTGTAGACCTTGGCGCCTTGAATCGCCTCGCCGAGCGTCTGGCCGCTGACGGTCAGGCAGTCGAGATGCAGGTGGTCGCGGATCTCGTTCATCAGCGCCCGGATGCCGCCGGCGTAGAAGAAATCCTCCATCAGGTAGGCGTTGCCGCTAGGGCGCACGTTGCCGATCACCGGCACCTGGCGGCTGTAGCGCTCGAAATCCTCGAGGCCGATGGCGTGGCCGGCCCGGCGCGCCATGGCGATCAGGTGGATGATCGCGTTCGTCGAGCAGCCCATCGCCATGGCGACCGCGATGGCGTTCTCGTAGGCCTCGCGGGTCTGGATCCGCTGCGGGGTCAGGTCCTCCCACACCATGTCGACGATGCGCCGGCCGGATTCCGAGCACAGGCGGATGTGCCCGGCATCGGCGGCGGGAATCGACGAGCCGCCGGGCAGCACCATGCCGACCGCTTCCGCGATCGCCGTCATGGTCGAGGCGGTGCCCATGGTCATGCAGGTGCCGTAGGAGCGGGCGATGCCGCCCTCGATCCCGAGCCAGTCCTGGTCCGTGATCTTGCCGGCGCGCAACTCGTCCCAGTACTTCCAGCTGTCGGAGCCGGAGCCCAGCACCTTGCCCTGCCAGTTGCCGCGCAGCATCGGCCCCGCGGGAACGTAGATCGCCGGCAGGTTCATGCTGGTGGCGCCGAGGAGCAGGCCCGGCGTGGACTTGTCGCAGCCGCCCATCAGCACCGCGCCGTCGACCGGGTGGGAGCGCAGCAGCTCCTCGGTCTCCATCGCCAGCATGTTGCGGTAGAGCATGGTGGTCGGCTTGACGAAGCTCTCGGAGACCGAGATCGCCGGCAGCTCGACCGGGAAGCCTCCCGCCATCAGGATGCCACGCTTCACGTCGTCGACGCGGTGCTTGAAGTGGGCGTGGCAGGGCTGGAGGTCGGACCAGGTGTTGAGGATCGCGATGACCGGCTTACCCGTCCATTCCTCCGGCGCGTAGCCCATCTGCATCGCCCGCGAGCGGTGCCCGAAGGAGCGCAGATCCGCCGGGCCGAACCAGCGCGCCGAGCGCAAGGAGGCTGGATCGCGGCGCACGGCCTGCGGGCCGTCCGGCACGGCACCGGGCTCGAGTTCGGGCGGGGTGAGCGGGTCGCGGGCCATGGTTTTCGGCTCCTGTTGGTTGTCGTTGATCGTCGTACCGGTCGTCCGCTTCCACCAACGTTTCCAGGGGAACCGCGTCTCCCCTCTCCCGTGTGGGAGAGGGGTCGGGGGTGAGGGTGCTACGGTACGAACTGAAGCTCACACCGTCGTGCTGGCAGCGGAACGTCCGGGGTCTCTTCCGGCACCGTCTCCACCCTCACCCCTACCCCTCTCCCACACGGGAGAGGGGATCCCGCGCTTCTCTTCGGAGCGTCAGATCAGACGGCGACGTAACAAGTGGACGCTGCTTTCGGCCGTATGGGGGTCAGTGCTGCAGGCCCCACTTCTGCACCGTGCGCCGCTCGACCGTCCGGAAGATCAGGTTCTCGACCACGAGGCCGATGATGATCACCGTGAGCAGGCCCGCGAAGACGGCCGGGATGTCGAGGAGGTTGCGGTTCTCGAAGATGAACCAGCCGAGGCCGCCCGCCCCCGACGACACGCCGAAGACCAGCTCCGCCGCGATCAAGGTGCGCCAGGCGAAGGCCCAGCCGATCTTGAGGCCCGTGAGGATCGACGGGAACGCCGCCGGAATCAGGATCTTGGTAACGTAGGGCAGACCTTTCAGGCCGTAGTTGCGTCCGACCATCCGGAGCGTGTTCGAGACGCCGCGGAAGCCCGAATGGGTGTTGAGCGCCACCGCCCACAGCACCGAGTGGACCAGCACGAAGACCAGGCTGCCGTTGCCCAAGCCGAACCAGATCAGCGCCAGCGGCAGGAGCGCGATCGCCGGCAGCGGGTTGAACATCGCCGTCATCGTCTCGAGGAAGTCGGTGCCGATGCGGGTCGAGATCGCCAGCATGGTCAGCGTGGCGGCAAGCAGGATGCCGGCGACGTAGCCCATCAGCAGCACCTTGAGCGACGAGAAGGCCCGGTTCGGGATCGTGCCGTCGATCGTCTGCTGCCAGAGCGTCGTGACCGTGTCGGAGAAGGTCGGAAAGAGCAGCGGGTTGTCGAGGACCCGGGCGTAGACCTCCCAGATCAGCGCCAGCACGACGATGATCGCGGTCTTGCGGACGAAGCCGCTGTTCCACAGGATCTCGGCGGTGCCGAGCTGGCGCTCGACCGCGCCGTCGGCGGCGGGCGCGGCATCGCTCATGATGATGCGGGCCGGCATGGTGGCGGTCATGGTGTGCCTCCTCAGCGCTCGATCAATGGTGGCCCGGCTCGCCGGCAAACAGCAGGTCGTGGATCTGCTGCTCGAGCTGGCCGGCGCTGCCGTCCTGGGCCGAGACCTTGTCCACGTCGCGCACCTCGGCCTTGACCCGGCCCGGATGGGGCGAGAGCAGGAGGATGCGGTTGCCGATCTTGATCGCCTCGGCGATCGAGTGGGTGACGAACAAGACCGTGAACTTGGTCTCCTCCCAGAGCTGCAGAAGCTCGTCCTGGCAGGTGCGCCGGGTCAGCGCGTCGAGCGCCGCGAAGGGCTCGTCCATCAGGAGGATGTCGGGCTCCATCGCCATGCCGCGGGCGATCGCGACGCGCTGCTTCATGCCGCCCGAGAGGGTGTGGGGGTAGCTGTCGATGGCCCGGGTCAGGCTGACCTTCTCGATATAGGCCTTCGCCCGCTCCTCGGCCTCGCGGCGGGGCATCTTGCGCGCGTTGAGGAGCGGGAACATCACGTTCTCCAGCACCGTCTTCCAGGGCAGGAGCTGGTCGAACTCCTGGAAGACCATCATCCGGTCGGCGCCGGGCTCCTTGACCACCCGGTCCTTGATGCGGATCTCGCCCTCGCTCGGATGCAGGTAGCCGCCCACCGCCTTGAGCAGGGTGGACTTGCCGCAGCCGGAGGGCCCGAGCAGCACGAAGCGGTCGGAGGTGTCGACCCGGAAGCTGACGCGCTCGGTCGCGGTGACCAGCACGTTGGGGGTCTTGTAGCGAAGCGTGACGCCGCGGACGTCGAGGAGCGCGGTCATGGTGTCGTGTCCTCTCTCAAGGTGGCGTCAGCTGCCGCTCAGGTCGTGGGCGACCGGCAGGTAGTAGTCGGTCCAGGCCTTCGGCTTCGTTCGCAGGGTGCCGATCCGGCCGAGATGCTCGGCGAAGCGCATCGTTCCTTGCGGCTGGAGGTTGAACTCCATCATGCCGGGCTCACCCAGGTAGCTGAGGAGGTCCTCGACGCTGGTCTTGTCGCCCGTCACCTCGCGGTAGATCTCGACCGCCTGGCGGGTATCCTGGCGGATGAAGGCTTGCGCCTCCTCCGAGGCGGCGCGCACGGCCTGGACGATCTTCGGGTTGGCGTCGGCGAACTTGGTGGTGGTGAAGAACTGGCCCTGCGTCAGCGGCCCGCCGATGATGTCGGGCGAGCGGGCGACGATGCGGGCGCCCGGAACGTTGCGCAGCTCGACGTACTGGAACGGGGGCGCGGCGAAGTGGGTCCTGATCTCATGGGTGGGGTTGGAGAGGGCGATCGCGGCGTCCGGGTGCCCGAGCTGCACCGTGTTGGCGTCGAGGCGCCCCGACTGGTCAGGCCCCCACAGCTCGCCCGCCGCCATCTGCAGGAGGATCGCCTGCGTCGAGACCTTCACGGTCGGCACCGCGATCTTGTCGCCGGGCGCGATGTCCTTGATCGTCTGGATCTTCGGGTCGCGGGTGACCATCAGCAGCGGCAGCGCCGAGGTGGCCACGATGCCCTTCACCCCGCCCCGCGTGCGGTCCCACAGCAGCAGCAGGTTGCCGGTGCCGGTATTGACGATGTCGACCCCGCCGGCGAGCAGCGCGTCGGTCTGGCTGCCCCCGCCCGAGAAGGTGATCCACTTCGTCTTGACGCCCGGCACGCCCAGCCGCTCGGCATGCTTCTCGATCAGCCCCTGCTTCTCGATCACGTGGGTCGGCAGGTAGATGATGCCGGGCTGGCGCGTGATCGCGATCTCGCTCTTCTGCTGCGCCAGGCTCGGGCCCGCGCCGGACAGGACCGTTCCGGCAGCGAGAAAACCGGCCACGAAGGCGCGGCGCGCGGGCGACTGGATCATGAGCGTTCTCCCGATTCCGCCCCGGGGGGCGGTGGCGTGCGCCGGCCCTTGTTGGATTGCCGGCCTGGCCCCCGCACTAAAATGGTAATGCATTAGTATGTCAACCGGGACCGGGCTGTGCTAGCCTCGTGCCGGCGCCGCCCCGGCGGCCCCGAGTGCCTGCTACGAGTCTACCCCATGAACGCCGTCTTCGCCGGCGCGCAGCGCCTCCGCGACCGCTCGCGCCACGCCGCCCCGCAGGTCTTCGACCTCATCCGGGAGAAGATCGTCTCGCTCGACCTCGCGCCCGGCACGGTGCTGTCGCGGCCCGAATTGCAGGCGAGCTTCGGGTTGAGCGCCACCCCGATCCGCGACGCGCTGCTGCGCCTGCAGGAGGAGGGCCTGGTCGACATCTTCCCGCAATCGGCGACGGTGGTGAGCCGGATCGACCTGGCGGCCGCGCGCCAGGCGCAGTTCCTGCGTCGCGCCGTGGAGCAGGAGGTGGTGCGCACCCTGGCGCTCGCGCCCGACCGGGCGCTCGTCGCCCGGCTCCGGGCCTTCGTGACCGAGCAGGGGATCTTCGCCGAGCAGGGCGATTTCGCCCGGCTGTCGGCCAGCGACGCGGCCTTCCACCGGGCGCTCTGCGAGGCGGCGGACGTGCCCGACCTCTGGGACCTGATCCGCCGCCGCAGCGGCCACATCGACCGCCTGCGCCGCCTGCACCTGCCGGTCGAGGGCAAGGCGCAGCAGATCGTGGCCGACCACCGGAGGATCGTGGCGGCCCTCGCGGAGGGTGCGCCGGAGGCGGCGCAGGAGGCTTTGCGCGATCACCTGTCGAAGTCGATCGCGCTCGGCGACGAGATCCGGGCGCGGTGGCCGGCGTATTTCGCGTGAGGCGTGGGCTCAGAAGAACGTCGCCGGGCTGACGCCGAAGCGCTCCGACAGGCGCGCGATCTGGTTCTTGTTCAGCTCGCGCTTGCCGTTCAGCAATTCCGAGACGACCCCCTGGCTGCCGATCTCCGGCAGGTCGCCCTGCTTGAGCCCGTGCTGCTCCATCAGCAGGCGCAGCACCTCGGCGGGAGCAATGTCGGGCCGGCGGTGCTCGGCCTCCTCGTAGGCGGCGATGAACTCGCCGAGGAGGCCGAGGAGCGGGCCTAAGGGATGCGTCTCGTCACCCGCGCCGGCGTCGATGAGGCCGTTCATCGCGGCGACGGCTGTCTCGTACTGCGCACCATCGGTGATCGGATGCAGCGGAATGCGTTGGGTGATGACCTGGAAATGGTGGGTGAGCGTGGCAACGTCGTCGCGGCTCAAGGTCAGGCATTCCATGCATCGTACTCCTTATGCGTGAAGACATGTCGCAGGTACAATCTCTGCTTATCGAAATGAATGGCTGTGATAATACGATATTTGTTGCCGCCAATGTCGAAAATATAGAAACCCCTCACCCGATCCGTAGCGTTAAAAGCTCTTTTCAAATCGGCATAGCTTGTGAAGCTGTTCGCCTCGATGATCTTGCGCCATGCTTGGAGTGGCGCCGCGGCCACCGGATGAATTGCCGCAAAATCCACGAGGGTCCTGTTCGAAATGACGCGCATCGCGGCTGGAACCATCCATCTGGAGGCCTCACCACTCCAGAAGCATCGAGCCGAGACGGCGCGCGACGCTGGCCGAGGATGACTATCTCATTTTGAGATTTTGGCAACCCTCTATCCCCGCCCCACCACCGTGCGGATCGCGAAGCTCGACTGGATCCGCGCCACGCCCGGCAGGCGCGACAGCACCTCCTTGTGCAGGCGTTCGTAATCGCCCGCATCCGACACCTCGATCCGCATCAGGTAATCGGACAGGCCGGTCATCAGGTAGCAGTCGCGCACCTCGGGGCAGCGGCGCACCGCCGCCTCGAAGCGGTTGAGCGACTCCTCCGTCTGCCGCTCCAGGGTGATCTGGGTGAGCACCACGAGGTGGGCCTCGCGCTCGTCGGCCTCGATCAGGGCGGTGTAGCCGCGGATGGTGCCGTTCTGCTCGAGCAGCCGCAGCCGGCGCAGGCAGGCGGAGGGCGACAGGCCGACCTTGGCGGCGAGATCCGCGTTGCTGATCCGCCCGTCGTCGCGCAGGACGCGCAGGATGCGCGCGTCGATCTCGTCCCGTACCGGCACCGCGCAATCTCCTGTCGTTTGGCCGCAGAACCGTGCGTGTCGTAGCACAGAGTCGCAGCCTGTGCGGCGGTTCGGCGGGACATTCGGCGATCCTTGCGCGACACTGTGGCCCTCGACCGACGCGCCGGGTCGGGTCACGACGGGCAGGGCGCGACAGGGATTTTCCGACGATGCGCGTTCTGATCCTCGGCGGCGGCGTGGTCGGCGTCACCTCGGCCTACTACCTCGCCAAGGCCGGCCACGCGGTCACCGTGCTCGACCGGCAGCCGGGCGCGGGCCTCGAGACCAGCTTCGCCAATGCGGGCCAGGTCTCGCCGGGCTACTCGGCGCCCTGGGCGGCTCCCGGCATCCCCGTCAAGGCGATGAAGTGGCTGATGATGCGCCACCGGCCGCTGGTGCTGTGGCCGAGCCTGGAGCCCAAGCTCTACGGCTGGCTCGCCCGCATGCTGGCGAACTGCACCGAGGACGCCTATCGCCGCAACAAGGGCCGGATGGTGCGGCTCGCCGAGTACAGCCGCGACGTGCTGCGCGACCTGCGCACCGAGACCGGCATCGCCTACGATCACCGCGAGAAGGGCACGCTCCAGCTCTTCCGCACCCAGAAGCAGCTCGACCATGTCGGCGACGACACCGGTGTGCTCGACGAGTACGGCGTGCCCTACGAGGTCCTCGACCCGGCGGGCTGCATCGCGGCCGAGCCGGCTTTGGCCCGCGTCGCCGGCACCTTCGTGGGCGGCCTGCGCCTGCCGGGCGACGAGACCGGCGACGCGCATCTCTTCACGAAAGCCCTCGCGGCGATCTGCGAGCGGATGGGCGTGACGATCCGCTACGGCGCCACCATCACGTCCTTGCGCCAGGAAGGCGGCCGGATCGCCGGCGTGGGCCTCGCCGGCGGCGAGGTGCTGACGGCCGATGCTTACGTCGCCGCCATGGGCAGCTACACCCCGGCGATGGTGAAGCCGCTGGGCATCGACCTGCCGGTCTATCCGGTGAAGGGCTACTCCCTGACCCTGCCGATCACGAACGCCGAAGCCGCCCCGGTCTCGACCGTGATGGACGAGACCTTCAAGGTCGCGATCACGCGGCTGGGCGACCGCATCCGGGTCGGCGGCACGGCGGAGCTCGCCGGCTTCAGCCAGGCGTTGCGCGGGCCCCGCCGGGCGACCCTGGAGCGCTCGGTCCTCGACCTCTTCCCCGAGGGCGGCGACGTCGCCAAGGCGAAGTTCTGGACTGGCCTGCGCCCGATGACCCCGGACGGCACCCCGATCGTCGGTGCGACCGCCTATCCCAACCTCTACACCAATACCGGCCACGGCACGCTCGGCTGGACCATGGCCTGCGGCTCGGGCCGGCTCCTCGCCGACCTGATCGGCGGCCGGACGCCGGAGATCGCCCACCAGGATCTGGCCGAGGCGCGCTACGCCCGGGCGGCGTGAGACGGCCTTCTCACTGCCAAGCCTTCACCCTCAGCGACATCCCGGGGCCGCGAGAGCGGAGCCCGGGCTGCCGAAGGCATGCCCGGAAGCGCTGACGCGACTCTGCCTCTTGCGCGTCGCGTCACCCGAAGCCGCTCTCTCCCACCCTCGACCTCATCCTGAGGTGACCGGCGATCGAAGATCGCGCCGCATGCGGCAGCCTCGAAGGAGGGCTCCAGAAGCCTCCGCGATCCCTGGAGCCCTCCTTCGAGGTCAGTCCATCGGAGATGGGCTGACGCCTCAGGATGAGGTTGAGAGCTGGATGATCGTAGAAGCGACCTGATGGCCTCCTGCACTTATCCGAGTCGCCGGTTCTTCTGAATCGCGGGCTCTTGCCCTCGGCCCGCCCCGGGATGATCCGGTGGAGCGGAAGCGTGAGTTCCCGCTCCGAGACAAGGCCCGTCTCCGCCCTACATCCCCGCCCCGAGCGGGAGACGGCGCATGACCTGGGTCGCGGGGGTGGACGGGTGCCCGGGCGGCTGGGTCGCGGTCCTCGCGCCGCGCGACGGCGGCAGCGACGACATCCGCGCCCGGGTGCTCCCGAGCCTCGCGGCGATCTGCGACGCCCCGGAAGCCCCCGTCGTGGTGGCGGTCGACATCCCGATCGGCCTGCCGCACCGGGTCGGGCCCGGCGGCCGGACCGCCGAGGTGCTGGTGCGGGCGCTGCTGGGTCCGCGGCGTGCCTCGGTCTTCCCGACCTCCGCCCGCAGCGTCGTCTACGCGCCCGACTACACCGCCGCGATCGCCCTGTCGCGCCGGCCCGAGACCCAGCCCTTCGCCCCCTCCCCGCCCGCCAACGCGATCTTTCCCCGCATCCGCGAGGCGGACGGTCTCCTGCGCGCCCGGCCCGAGCTGCAGGCGCGGGTCTACGAGGTGCATCCGGAGCTCGCCTTCCTGTGCCTCAACGGCGGCACGGCCCTGCCCGAGCCGAAGCGCAAGCCCGCCGGCGCGGCCCTGCGGCGCGCGCTCGTCGCCAAAGCCGGCCTGCCGGCCGACCTCGCGGCCCCGCGCGGCGCCAAGCCGGACGACCTCCTCGATGCGCTGGCGGCCCTCGCCGTCGCGCGGGCCATCGCCAACGGGCGCGGGGTGCCGTATCCGGATCCGCCGGAGCGCGACGCCCACGGCCTGCCGGCCGCGATCTGGACGCTCCCCGCCAGCGAGGCTCCCGCATGACCGAACGACCGACTGATCTTGCGACCCGCGACATCGCCCGCGCCCTGGTGCTCGACCCGGCGGGACGCCTCCTCCTGATCGCCTACGAGGCCTCGCGCGACGTCGATCCCGCCCGGCCCGGCGAGCGGACGTTCTGGTTCATGCCCGGCGGCGGGATCGAGCCCGGGGAGACACCCGAAGAGGCCTGCCGGCGCGAGCTGGAGGAGGAGATCGGCGTCAGGGATGCGCCGCTCGGGCCCCAGGTCGCCCGCTGCGACGGCCCGTTCACGCTGTTCAACAAGCCGCGCTTCGCCCGCGAGCGCTACTTCGTGGTCCGGCTGCCGGATGATAACGTCGATACCAGCCGGCTCGCCGAGACGGAGGACAACCCGGTCTACGGCACCCGCTGGTGGCCCCTCGACGAACTCGCCGCCACGAACGAGCGGGTCGAGCCGCGGGGGCTCGCCGAGCTGGCGAAGCGCCTCGTCGCCGGCGAGACGCCGGAGGGGGTGACGTTGTCCTGGGGCCCGGGCGCAGCGTAAGCCTGCGGCGGAACATTCCCGAAGGAACGCGCGACCATGACCGACACCCCGTCATTTCCCCAGGCGCTGACGGAGGGCTACCGCGCCTTCCTGGACGACCGGTTCGTGCGCGAGCAGGACCGCTACGCCAGCCTCGCCGAGGGGCAGAGCCCCGAGATCCTGATCATCAGCTGCTGCGACAGCCGGGTCTCGCCGGAGGTGATCTTCGACGCGCGGCCGGGCGAACTGTTCGTGGTGCGCAACGTCGCCAACCTGGTGCCGCCCTTCGAGACCGGCGGCGAGTATCACGGCACCTCGGCGGCGCTCGAATTCGCCGTGCAGGCGCTCAAGGTGAAGCACATCGTGGTGCTGGGCCACGCCCGCTGCGGCGGCGTGCGCGCCTACGCGGACGACGCGGCGCCGCTCTCGCCCGGCGACTTCATCGGCCGCTGGGTCTCGCTGATCCGCCCGGCCGCAGAGGCGCTCGGCGACGAGCCGCGCGGGCCCGACTACCTCGAGCAGCTCGAATACGCGACCGTCACGAACAGCCTGAGGAACCTGATGACGTTCCCCTGCGTGCGCATCCTGGTGGAGCGCGGCAGGCTGCAGCTCCACGGCGCGCATTTCGGCATCGCCACCGGGCAATTGCGGATCCGCGACCCCGACACCGGCGAGTTCCGCCTCGCCGAGCCCGACCGGGCGGCCGGCGCGACCCGGCTGATCCGCTGCCAGGACGGAGCCGGCAGCGGCGGCTGAAAGGGGGCGAGGCGCGGGCCGCCTCCCCGGCGGTCGCCATCGGATCAGGGGCACGGCGCGGCAGGCCGGCCGTGCCGACCCCGTGTCCCGAGATCGTCCGGTGCCGGCGCCGGATCGCCGGCCGCGCCGGCGATCGGGGTTCGCCACGGCCGGCCAGCGGTTCCGGCCATCGAGAGTCCGCAATCCGACATCGCGACGATTCGGCTGCCCTTAAGACAATTGTCCTTGCGTTCCTGGTCTTGCCAAGTATGCTGCGACGCAGCATCGCCGTTAGGGCCAGGAGGTCGGGGCAATGTTGGTGTCTCACATCCAGAAACAATTCAAGAAGAGGCGTAATCTGTCCGGAAGCGAAGAATTTACGATCAGCAAAGAAATGCTCTATGATCTGATAAAATGCGCACTTAAGAATGTAGAATTTGATGAAGACTGGTATCTTGAAAGGCACCAGGATATAAAACAGGCAATAGAAGCCGGTGAAATCAAGAACGCAAAAGAGCATTTCATCAAATATGGGTATTTTGAAGGAAAATTACCCTATCGCATTCCCGTGGATGACAATTTTTATTTATCAGAAAATCAGGACGTGAGAGACGGTGTAGCGAACGGCACGATCAAGAGCGCGGCCGAGCATTTCTATACGGCGGGCGCTCAAGAGGGGCGGCTTCCCTACAGGGGGTTTTCCTTGTTCGAGTTGTGATCGGCCCGTCGACCGGACCGCGTCCGGACGCGAGAAGTCGAGCGCAGATCCGCCGGCATCCGCCAATGCCTTCGACTGTCGGCGAGACATGGACCCGGCCGATTCTCCTGCGATCCGCCGCATCGCCGCACGGCCAGGGCCCGGGATGAGGATCGAGACTGTCCCCGCCATGCGCCCCCGCCATGCGCGCGCGTGAGCCGGCGCTCGACCGGGGACGCGGCGGCGGCCGACGCGGGTCTGCCGAGGGCGGGCCGGACCCGTCTCACGGTCCCGGCGGATGGTCCGGGCCTGCATGCCGATCGTGACGGCCAGCCCTCCGGGCGACTCGGCTCACCCGCGGAGCGCCGGGCCCCCTCGTCGCCGATTATTCCGCTCCTGGCAGCAATGAACTGTCGAGAGCGGACATTCTCCCGGTCGTCCGGTCGCGTCATCATTCCCCTGCGGTTCGGGACTGATCCCGGCCATGCGTCCAGGGAACGCGATCATGAAGCTCTACCACCATCCCCTCTCCGGCCACGCGCACCGGGCCCGCCTGTTCCTCTCGCTCGTCGGCGTTCCGCACGAGGCCATCGAGGTCGACCTCAAGGCGGGCGCGCACAAGCGGCCCGACTTCCTGGCGCTGAACCCGTTCGGGCAGGTGCCGGTGCTCGACGACGACGGCACGATCGTGGCGGATTCGAACGCCATCCTGGTCTACGTCGCCCGCAAGCTCGGCCGGACCGACTGGCTGCCCGAGGATCCGCAGGGCGCGGCCGCGGTGCAGCGCTGGCTGTCGGTCGCGGCCGGTGAGCTGGCCTACGGCCCGGCCGCCGCGCGCCTCGTCACGGTGTTCGGCGCCAATTTCCGGCCCGAGGAGGTGATCGGCCGTGCCCATACGCTGCTGGGCCGCCTGGAGGCCCATCTCGACGGCCGGGACTGGCTGGTCGGCGAGCGCCCCACCATCGCGGATGTCGCGCTCTACAGCTACCTGGCGCGCGCGCCCGAGGGCAATGTCGACCTGTCGGGCTACCGCCGCGTCACCGCGTATCTGCGCCGGATCGAGGCCCTGCCGGGCTTCGTCGCCTTCGCAAAGACGCCCGCCGGCCTCACGGCCGCCGCATGACCGCGGGTCCGGGCGCGCCAGGCGGCGCGCCCGCCGGAACCGGACAGGAGAGCATCATGAGCGACGGTCCGACGATGGCGAGGCGGCCGGCTTCGCAAACCTCGCCCTGGCACCCGGGCGAGAAGGCGATCCAGGAGAAGGTCGGCGTGGCCGACCGGATGGAGGAGGTGGGGCGCCGCGTGGTGCGGGATTACATGCCCGACCAGCACCGGGCGTTCTACGCCCAGATCCCCTTCGTCGTGGCCGGCAGCGTCGACGGCCGGGGCGACGCCTGGGCGACGCTCGTCGCCGGCGGTCGCGGGTTCATCACGTCGCCGAGCCCGACGACGCTCGACATCGCGGCGCGGCCCGACCCCAGCGACCCGGCGAGCGAAGGCTGGCGCGACGGGGACGCGCTCGGGCTCCTCGGGATCGAGCTGCACACCCGCCGCCGCAACCGGGTCAACGGCCTGATCGAGTCGTCTTCGGGCGGCGTCCTGCATGTCGCGGTCGATCAGAGCTTCGGCAACTGCCCGCAATACATCCAGCTGCGCGACCTCACGGTCGTCCGCGACCCGCACGCGCCCTTCGCGGTCGCCGTCGAGGCGAGCGCCGGGCTCGACGACGAGGCACGCGCCACGATCGAGGCTGCCGACACCTTCTTCGTCGCCTCCTACGCCGAACGGGACGGCGGGCGTCAGGTCGACGTCTCGCATCGCGGCGGCAAGGCGGGCTTCGTGCGGGTCTCGGGTGACGGCACGCTCACGATCCCGGACTTCGCCGGCAACCTGTTCTTCGCGACGCTGGGCAACATCCTCCTGAACGGCAAGGCCGGCCTCGTCTTCGCCGATTTCGAGACCGGCGACCTCCTGCAGATGACCGGCGACGCCGAGGTCGTCCTGGCCTCGCCCGAGATCGCCGCCTTCCAGGGCGCCGAGCGGCTCTGGACGTTCCGGCCGCGCCGGGTCGTGCGGCGGCGCGGCGCGCTGCCGCTGCGCTGGTCCTTCCGGGAGGGGGGCTGGTCGCCCAACTCCCTGATGACCGGCGACTGGCGCGGGGCCGCCGACCGGCTCCGCGCCGCCGACCTCGCGACGCGCTGGCGACCGTTCACGGTCACGAAGATCGTGGACGAGAGCCGCCAGATCCGCTCCTTCCACCTGCTCCCGGCGGACGGGTCCGGGCTCGTCCCGCATCAGGCCGGGCAGCACCTGCCGATCCGCGTGACGCTCCCGGGCGCGGACAAGCCCGTCATCCGCACCTACACGCTGTCGGTCGCGCCCTCGGACGCGGCCTACCGGATCAGCGTCAAGCGCGACGGCCTCGTCTCCCGCCACCTGCACGACGGGCTGCGGGTGGGCGACGTGATCGAGGCGCGGGCGCCCGCCGGCGGCTTCACCCTCGACGCGCGCGCGACGCGGCCCGCCGTGCTCCTCGCCGGAGGGGTCGGCATCACGCCGCTCCTCGCGATGCTGCGCCACGTCGTCTACGAGGGCCTGCGGACCCGCGGCATCCGGCCGACCACCCTGATCCAGGCCGCCCGCACCAGGGAAGACCTGGCCTTCGGGGAGGAGCTGGCCGGGCTCGCCGCCGCCGCGGGCGGCGCGGTCCAGATCGTGCGCGTGCTGAGCAACCCGGGCGATGCCGTGGCCGGCGTCGATTACGACGTCGCCGGCCGGATCGACACCGCGCTCCTCGCCCGCACCCTGCCCTTCGGCGACTACGACTTCTACCTCTGCGGACCGGCGTCGTTCACCCAGGCCCTCTACGACGGCCTGCGCGGCCTCAACGTCGCCGACGACCGCATCCACGCCGAGGCGTTCGGGCCCTCGTCGCTGGTGCGCAGCGGCGCGGCCGCCCCGACGCGGCCTCCCGCCGCGACCGAGCCGGTCCCGGTCGCCTTCCTGACCGCCTCCAAGGAGGCACGCTGGACGCCGGAATCCGGCACGCTCCTGGAGCTCGCCGAGGCAAGGGGCCTCAGCCCCGCGTTCAGCTGCCGGGCCGGCACCTGCGGCACCTGCCGGACCAGGCTCGTGGCCGGCACGGTCACCTACCGGAACGAGCCCTCGGCCGCGACGGCGGCGGACGAGGTCCTGATCTGCTCGGCGGTTCCCGCCGCGGGCAGCGGGCCGGTCCATCTGGCCCTGTGAACGGCGCGGCCCGCGGCAGGGCGGGCCTCCCGGCGGGATGAGCCAGGCGCCGGCCGACGCGATTCACCATCCCGGGACGAACTCGCGGCGCGATCCCGCGAAGAGCTGTAATCGTCAACAGGACGGTGATCGTCGTGACGAGGGTCGGGCCGTCCGGGACGGAGGAGGCAGGCCATGGATCGCTGGCAGGCCATGCGCATCTTCGCGAAGGTGGCGGAGACGGCGAGCTTTTCCGAGACCGCGCGCCTCCTGCACATGAGCCCGCCGGCCGTGACCCGGGCCGTGGCGGCCCTCGAGGAAGCGATCGGCGCCCGGCTGTTCGTGCGCACGACGCGCTCGGTGAAGCTCACGGAGGCGGGCGGGCGCTACTACGAGGATTGCCGGCGCATCCTGGCCGACATCGTCGAGGCCGAGGCGGCCGCCGCCGGCTCCTACGCGACGCCGTCCGGCACGCTCGCGGTCACGGCCTCGGTCCTGTTCGGCCAGATGCACGTGCTGCCGATCGTCACCGACTACCTCGACGACTACCCGAGCATGGCGGCGCGGACGTTGTTCGTGGACCGCCAGGTCAACATCGTCGAGGAGGGCATCGACGTCGCGATCCGCATCGGCCACCTGGCGGATTCCGGCTTCACGGCGGTCCGGGTCGGCGCGGTGCGCCGCGTGGTCTGCGGCGCGCCGGCCTATTTCGAGCGCCATGGCGTCCCGCAGACCCCGCAGGACCTGAAGGACCACCGCATCGCCATGTCGACGGGCGCCTGGGCCTCGCCGGAATGGCGGTTCGCGCAGGACCAGCGCGTGACGGTCCATCCCGCCCTGGTGAGCAACACCAACGCGGCCGGCATCGCCGCCGCGGTGGCGGGCTGGGGCCTGACGCGGGCCTTGCACTACCAGATCGGCCCGGCCCTGCGCGAAGGGCGCCTCCGGATCGTGCTCGCCGAGTACGAGGAGGAGCCGCTGCCCATCCACGTGGTCCATCCCGAGGGGCGGCAGGCGCCGGCGAAGGTGAGGACGTTCGTCGACCTCGCCGTGTCGCGGCTGCGCGCTAACCCGCTGCTCGATGGAGGGAAACACGGGACGTGACGGCGGGCACGACCTCTCTCGCCGATCGTGTCCCGTCGCGAGGGCATGCCGACGGCCGGCCACGCGTGCCGGCGACGAGGTCCCCCGCCACAGCGTCGCGCACCGTGTCCCCGGGCGAGCCGGCCCGTTCGACCCTCGAAAAGCCCGTCGCAGCGGCCCATCGCCCCGGACCGCGAAATGCGGCAGGATGACCCCGGACCGGCGGCAGGACGACGGCAATGGGAGCGGGCACGAGACCGATGAGCCGGCGCCGCAAGGCAGCCCTGGCGCTCGCCGGCCTCGCCGGCGGCTCGGTCGTCGCCACCGCGATCTGGCTCGGGTCGGTCCTCGCCCAGCTGCCGCCCATCGACCTCGTCGCGGCCGAGGCCCGCTCGGCGGTCGTCCTCGACCGCGCGGGCGCCCTGCTGCGCCCCTTCGCCACCGCGGACGGGCGCTGGCGGCTGCCGCTCGAGCCCGCGGCGACCGATCCCCGCTTCCTCGCCATGCTGACGGCCTACGAGGACCGCCGCTTCCGCGCCCATCCGGGCTTCGACCCGGCGGCGCTCCTGCGGGCGGCCGGGCAGTGGCTCGTCGCCGGGCGGATCGTGTCGGGCGCCTCGACCCTGTCGATGCAGGTGGCGCGCCTCATCGAGCCGCGGGGCGAGCGCTCGCTGAACGCCAAGCTGCGCCAGGTCGCCCGGGCGGTCGCGCTGGAGCGGCGCCTCGGCAAGGACGGCATCCTGCGGCTCTACCTGGCCCTCGCGCCCTATGGCGGGCCGGTCGAGGGCCTGCGCGCCGCGAGCCTCGCCTATCTCGGGCGCGAGCCGACCCGCCTCACCCTGGCGGAGGCGGCCCTGCTGGTCGCCCTGCCGCAGGCGCCGGAAGCGCGCCGGCCCGACCGGTTCCCGCAGGCCGCCCGCCGGGCCCGCGACCGGGTGCTCGACATCGCGGCCGCCCGCGGCGTCGTCCCGGCCGAGGAGGCGGTGGCCGCCAAGGCCGAGCCGGTGCCGATGGCCCGAAAACCCTTCCCGATGCTCGCGCCCCATGCCGCCGAGGCCGCCCTGGCGCAGGAGCCCGGCCGGCGCGTGCACCGCCTGACCCTCGACGCCCGGCTCCAGGCCCGCCTCGAGCCGCTCGCGGCGGAGCGGGCGGCGGCGCTCGGGCCCGGGCTGTCGGCGGCGATCCTCGTTGTCGACAACGCCACCGGCGAGGTGCGGGCGCAGGTCGGCAGCGCCGGCTACCTCGACATGGCGCGCGCGGGCGCCATCGACATGACGGCGGCGATCCGCTCGCCGGGCTCGGCGCTCAAGCCCTTCGTCTACGCCATGGCGTTCGAGGCCGGGCTCGCGCACCCTGAGACCCTGATCGAGGACCGCCCGTCGCGCTTCGGCGCCTCCTACGCGCCGGAGAACTTCGACCTCACCTTCCAGGGCACCGTGACGGCGCGGCGCGCGCTCCAGCTCTCCCTCAACGTGCCGGCGGTGGAGCTGATGGAGGCGGTGGGCCCGGCCCGCTTCATCGCCCGCCTGCGCGCCGCCGGCGCCGGGATCGTCCTGCCGCGGGACGCCGCCCCCGGCCTGCCGGTGGCGCTCGGGGGCCTCGGCATCACGCTCAGCGACCTCGCCCGGCTCTATGCCGGGCTCGCCCGCGGCGGCTCCGTGCCGGCCTTGCGCCGGCGCCTCGACGTCCCGGCGGAGCCCGGGACGGTTCCGCCGCGCATCGCCGAGCCGGTGGCGGCCTGGTACGTCGCCGATAGTTTACGCGGCACGCCCCCGCCGGAGAGCGCCCTGCCCAACCGCCTCGCCTACAAGACCGGCACGTCCTACGGCTACCGCGACGCCTGGGCGGTGGGGTTCGACCGAAGGCACACCGTTGCGGTCTGGCTCGGGCGGCCGGACGGGGCCGGGGTGCCGGGCCTCGTTGGGCGGGTCGCGGCCGCGCCCCTGCTGTTCGACGCCGTCGCGCGGCTCGGGGCCGAGCCCGAGCCGGTGCCGCGGCCCCCCGACGCCCTGGTGGCGACGACGAGCGCCCTGCCGCCCCCCTTGCGCCACCTGCGCCGCGACGCCGCCGCGGGCCCGGCCGACCGCCTGCGCATCGCCTACCCGCCGGACGGGGCCCGGATCGATCTCGGCGCCCATGAGGGCGCGCCGGCCGGCCTCGCCCTCAAGGCGCTGGGCGGCACCCTGCCGCTGACCTGGCTCGTCGGCGGCCTGCCGGTGACCGAATCCGACCGCCGCCAGGCCGAGTGGCAGCCCGACGGGGCCGGCTTCGTGCGCATCTCGGTGCTCGACGCGGCGGGCGCGAGCGACAGCGTCATGGTGCGGATCGAGTAGCCCCGACCCCATTTTCGCGGGGTTCGCCCAGCGTCACCGGGGGATCGTTTCGCGCCCCGCCCCGTTCCCCCCTCGTGGAAAGCGTGGCGCATCGGGCCCGCCGCGCAAGCGTTGGATGTGCGTCGCATGGCGGATGGGCGAGACGATCGCAGGCGGGTGTTTCCCACCAGGCCGGCCCGGGTCCAGGCCGCCGAGACCCCCGGCGACGGGCTCGCGGCCCCCCTCGTCATCGCGGCGGTGATCGTGGCGGCCCTGTATTTCGGCCGCGAGATCCTGATCCCGATCGTCATCGCGGTGCTCCTGAGCTTCGTGCTCGGGCCCTTGGTGGCGCTCCTGCGCAAGCTCCGGCTCGGGCGCCTGCCGTCGGTCGGCGTCGCGGTGCTGCTGCTGCTCGCCGTGGTGGCGGGCCTCGGCGCGCTGATCGGCATGCAGCTCGCCGATCTCTCGACCGGCCTGCCGCGCTACCAGCGCACCATCGCCCAGAAGGCCGAGAACCTGAAATCCGGTCCGCTCGGCGACATCGCCGGGTATCTGCGCAGCATCAACCACCAGATCCAGCAGGCCGGCGCGGCCGAGCAGAAGCCGCAGGAGAAGCCCGAACCGGGCAGGCGCGCCGCCCCGCCGGCGGTGCAGAACCCCGACAAGCCGCTTCTGGTCGAGGTGCGCGACCGCGAGCCCGGCCCGGTCGAGCTCGCCGAGAAGGTGCTGGCCCCGGTGGTCTCGCCGCTCGCCACCCTCGGCATCGTCTTCGTGGTGCTGATCTTCATCCTGGTCCAGCGCGAGGACCTGCGCGACCGGATGATCCGCCTCGTCGGCTCGAGCGACCTTCACCGGACCACCGTGGCGATGGACGACGCGGCGCGGCGCCTGAGCCGGTTCTTCCTGGTCCAGCTCGCCCTCAATGCCGGCTTCGGCCTCGTCATCGGCGTCGGTCTGTGGCTGATTGGCGTGCCGAACCCGATCCTGTGGGGCATCTTCACCGCGCTGATGCGCTTCGTGCCCTATATCGGCGCCTTCCTGTCGGCCCTGCTGCCGCTGGCGCTGGCGGCCGCCGTCGATCCGGGCTGGAACATGGTGCTGGCGACCGCGGCCCTGTTCCTGGTGCTCGAGCCCCTGGTCGGCCAGTTCATCGAGCCCCTGGTCTACGGCCACTCCACCGGCCTGTCGCCCTTCGCGGTGCTGGTCTCGGCGCTGTTCTGGACCTGGCTCTGGGGGCCGGTCGGGCTCCTGCTCTCGACGCCGCTCACCGTCTGCCTCGTGGTGCTCGGCCGCCACGTCGACAAGCTCGAATTCCTCGACGTCCTGTTCGGCGACCGGCCGGCCCTGACCCCGGTCGAGAACTTCTACCAGCGCATGCTGGCCGACGATCAGGACGAGGCGCAGGAGCTGGCGGAGGTCATCCTCGCCCAGTGCTCGCTCTCGTCCTACTACGACGAGGTCGCCCTCAAGGGCCTCCAGCTCGCCGCCACGGATGCCCGCCGCGGCGTCCTGACCGAGGACCAGCTCGACCGCATCCGCATCGGCATCGCGCAGCTGATCGAGGACCTCTCCGACCGCGACGATACCGCGCCCTCGGCGCGCCCGACCCTCGCCGGGCGCCTGCTGCCGAGCCGGGCGGAGGAGGAGATGCCCTGCGAAGCCGCGCCGGCGGTGCCGGACGCCCCGGCCCCGGACCGGCTGCCGGAGGCCTGGCGGCGCGAGGGCGCGGTCCTGTGCGTCGCCGGCCGCGGGCCCCTCGACGAGGCCGCCTCGATGATGCTGGCCCAGCTCCTCGGCAAGCACGGCTTCGGCACGCGGGTGGTGCCGTTCGAGGCGGTGTCGCGGACGGCGATCGGCGCGCTCGAGGCCGCCGAGGCCCGGATGATCTGCATCTCCTACCTCGAGATCAGCGGCACGCCCGCCCACCTGCGCTACCTCGTCCAGCGGGTGCGGCGCCGGGCCCCGGAGGCGCAGATCCTGGTCGGGCTGTGGCCGGCGGACGACGCGGTGCTGACCGATCCCGGCGCCCGCGAATCGATCGGCGCCGACCACTACGCCGTGTCCCTGCGCGAGGGCGTCGAGGCCTGCCTCGAGGCGGTGCGGGAGGTGCCGACCGCCGAGCCCGCTCCCGCCGGATCCCCGGTCGCCGAGCCCTCTGCCGCCGAGCCCCGCCGCGAGCCGGCACCCGCCGGGGCATGAGGCCGCCGCTGCGGGGCTTGACGCCGGCGCCGCTCCGTCCTTTCGATCCGGCGGGAATGGGCCGAGGGCCCGCCGAGCCGGAATCGGGGACAGCATGAGCGTGGTGGATTTCGCGCGGTTCGTGGACGAGCTCGCCACCCAGTCGGGCCAGGCCATCCTGCCCTTCTTCCGCGCCGCCTTCGCCACCGAGGACAAGTCCAAGGGATCCGCCGCCTTCGACCCGGTCACCGAGGCCGACCGGGCCGGCGAGGCGGTGATGCGCCAGCTGATCAAGCGCAGCTTCCCGGACCACGGCATCCTGGGCGAGGAGTTCGGCTCCGAGCGCGAGGACGCGGAATATGTCTGGGTGCTCGACCCGATCGACGGCACCCGCGGCTTCATCGCCGGCCTGCCGATCTGGGGCACGCTGATCGGGCTCACCCGCGGCGGCGTGCCCTGCTACGGGCTGATGAACCAGCCCTTCACCGGCGAGCGCTTCTTCGGCGACGGCGAGGCCGCCCACTACAAGGGCCCGCATGGCAGCCGCCGCCTGCGCACCCGCCGGAAGGGCGACCTGGCGGAAGCCATCCTCCACACCACCGACCCGCGCCTGTTCGGCGAGGGCACGTCGGACCGGCAGGCCTACGAGCGGGTCGAGACGGCCAGCCGCCTCGCCCGCTACGGCGCCGACTGCTACGCCTACGCGATGCTGGCCGCCGGCCACATCGACCTCGTGGTGGAGGCCGCGCTCAAGCCCTACGACATCGTGGCGATGATCCCGGTGATCGAGGGCGCCGGCGGAATCGTCACCACCTGGGAGGGAACGTCCGCCGCGAAAGGCGGGCGGATCGTGGCGGCGGGCGACAAGCGGCTGCACGAGGCGGCGCTGGCGCTGCTGAACGCCTGACGACACCGTCCGGCCGGCCTTACGGCGGCAGGAGCCCCGGCAGGTCCGGCAAGGGCAGGTCCGGCAAGGGCAGGTCCGGCAAGGGCAGGTCCGGCGAGGCCGGACGTGACCGGCGCGCGCGGGAGCGGCGGCCGGTCGACCCCGTCCGCGCCAGCGCGCCGGTGCGCTCCCGCGCATCGCCACACGCCTTGCGCGACGTCGTCCAGTCCCGACACCTGCCCCAGGTGCAGGCTCGATCTCGACTCGGACGTTGTTGACGTCATGTGCGCTTGAGCACACAGTGACTCACGACGACTTGACGCTCACTTGGTCGCCTCCGCCGGACACCAGAGCAGGTCAGCCCCCTGTTCCGCGATTTCCGGGTGATCAGCCGGCGCGGCGACAACACGTCCGGCACGGTGTTCGTGAGCTACAACTTCACGGACGATCTCTCGGCCAGCGTCGTCGGCACCATCGCCCACTTCGAGAACGATTTCGTGCCGGGAGCGGTCCTGCCGTTTCCCCTGCGGATCCAGCGCCCGAACATCAACAGCACCGTCTACCGGGTCGGCGTGGACGCAACCTATCGGGTGACTCCCGACTCATCCGTGGGACCGACCGCGAGCCTCCGCTACCGCGACCGGAACGGGTTCCTGCCGACCCTGATGCAGTTCGCGCCGGCCAACACCCGGTACGGGCTCGGCGGCGTGGCGCAGTACGCGGTCACGGACGCGCTGACGCTCAAGGGTCGGTCGAACGGATCTGGATCCACACGCGGCGCATGCCCGATCGGGTCGACGCGAGCACCGGGCTCGTCCTTCCGGGAACCGGCGTGATCGCCCTGGCCACCCAGAGGCCTGGGCCTTCGCCGGCAGCCTGACCTACCGCTTCTGAGAGGGGCACATGAGTTCCGCACGCCTCTGGATGGCTCTCGGCAGCCTCCTCGTCGCCGCGATGCCGACCCCGGGCGCGGCCCAGCCCACCCCGCCGGACGAGGCGCTGGCGCCGGCCGTCAGCACCGTCGCGCCCGCCATGCCGGACGACCGGCGCTGCCCGGAAGGCCGCGGGCCGTCGGGGCGGTGCGTCAACCCGGCCCTCGCCCTGGCGGGACGGGACCGCCGCATCGTCTTCACCCAGCCGCGCCTCTCCTTCCTGGCCCCGCCCCGCGTCCTGCCGAGCGCGACGGTGACGAGCGACCGCCTGTTCCGCTCGCCCAACAACCCGATCACGGATGCCGACGTCGAGATCAGCCGGATCCTCGGCCTGCGCTGAGCGACGGCCCGCGGCGATCGTCGGGCGATCGCCCGCGCGGGCCGCCGGCGCGGTGCGGCACGCCTCGCATCGGTCAGGCGGCGTCCGAAGCCGAGAGGCACGCCATCGCGGCGGCGTGCGAGCGGTCGAGCAGCGAGAGGCGCCCTGCGATGTTGCTGTCGAGCGCCGCGACGAGTTCCGGGCGAGCGCGCAGGCGGCCACGGGCATCGACCTCGATGTCGCCGTCGGCGGCGGCGGCCTTGAGGAGAGTGCGAACATGGGTGCGCGACACGCAGAACCGCCGGCCGAAATCCGTGTAGTCGACCGCAACCCATCCGTCCGGACGGAGGTGCTGCCGGCGGACGAGCCTCATGAGCATCAGCATGCCGGCCGATGCCGAGTAGAAGCGCAGAAGCCGTGTATTCGCGAGAATGATCTCCCGCGCCATGGTCTGGAGCGTCGCGATCCAGGCCCCGCGCATCGCCTTGAGGAACGCGAGATCCTCGGCCAGCGGGAGAGCATAGCGTTCACGGCCGAACAGGACGCCGAGAGGTTCGTAATGCGACCGGACGAAGGCCCGATCGTGGTCGATCAGCGCCGGCGTCGGCAGGACGATGCGCAATCGCCGGTCGTTGGGAGCCGGGGCGATCCGGAGATGGCCGACCTGCACGAAACGGGCGACGATGAGATCGATCTGGCGTGGGCTGGCGACACCGAACCAGCCGACGGTCTCCTTGAGCCGGCTGATCGTCGGCCAGCTCGCCACGTCGTCCTCCCGGTATCCGCCCCATAGCGCCATGACGATGCCGTAGACCAGGATCCGCCCGCCATCGAGCATGAGCTCCATCGTCGACGGCTTGGCCTCGTGGAGTTCCAGCACGGCGTCGATGTAGACGTCGCGACTGGCGGGGAATCGTGGATCCTGCAGGATCCGGTCGGGTGTCGCGTATGCCCGCTCCGTGGCTTCCAAGACCGCAGGCCCGTTCCGTCGCCGATGCACGGGGATAGAAATACGCATTTTTCTCCATGTGCAGCAACCGCGCGCTCATGATTCTAGGGACGACGCCGCGAAAGACTTCGGCGCGCAGAAGCGGCCCGTCACTGCCGGCGCGGATGACGGCAATGCGTGGGGTCGTAACCGGTCATGGTGCCGGCGATGCGGCACAGAAAGCCATCGTCAGATCACACTCGATTTTCCTAGCCATAAGACGCATAAACCGAAGGCTTCTATCCGTAATTATCGCAAACTTAATCCGATATTTGTTTCAATATATGTTGTACTGCGGCGATTTTCAAGCACATTTAGCGCGATATAAAACTATCCATATGCCGATAACATAGGTTTCTAAATTAGAATTAAGATATTTTGCTGACGATATGCACGACTAATTACATATGTCAATTCGCAAAATCAACATTCATTTGATCACCGCCGGCCACCAGAGACGTCCGGCACGAGGAGTGATCACCAGGACGTACGCTGCTCTCACGGTTCTCGCCACCCTGGTCTCCAGCCCCGCCTGGGCCGCCTGCCACGTCGATCGCTGTCCGCCCTGTCCCACGGGCGGCGGAATGCCGGTCGCCCAGCCCACGCAGGTCGCACAGGTCCCGCAGACCGTGATCGGGCCGAGGATCATCCCCACGGTAAACCGTCGGCATCCGCAACGCCCCCACCCCGCCGCCGCCGCCGGCGACCAATCCCAAGCCGCTGTTCACCTCGTCGACCCAGGAGGCGGCGAAGGGCGCCTTCGTGAAACCCCAGCCCGGCGTGGTGAAGACCCCGGCCAACGCCAACACCCGCCAGT
This sequence comes from Methylobacterium nonmethylotrophicum, assembly GCF_004745635.1. Taxonomy (GTDB): domain Bacteria; phylum Pseudomonadota; class Alphaproteobacteria; order Rhizobiales; family Beijerinckiaceae; genus Methylobacterium; species Methylobacterium nonmethylotrophicum. The sequence continues at coordinate 122,417 of NZ_SRLB01000014.1, forward strand.
TCCGCTGATCCGGGCCGACGCCGGAGGATCAGGCGGCCTCGGCCGCGTCGCAAGGGGGACCCGCGCGCCGTCCTGGCTCAGGCCGAGGGCGCGGCGGCGGCGGCGGGATCGAGCGCGCCGAGATCGATGTAGGGGTCGAGGCCGGGCTGGTGCTCCGAGATGACGGCCGCCCCGGCCGCTTCGGCCACCAGGGATTCGACCCGGTAGGGCAGGATCTCGCCGGCGATCCCCCTGATCTGGATCGGCGGGAGCTCCACCGCCCGCACGAAATCGCTCACCTGCGCGTAGGTCTCGAAGCTCAGCATGATGCCGCCCGGCTCGGCGACCTGCTGCAGCCGGGCGGCCAGGTTCGCGGCGGCCCCGATGATGGGGTAGTCCCGCTGACGCGCCGCCCGATCTCCAGCGACAGGGTGGCGGGCAGCGGGATCGCGCCCGGCACCTCGCGGAAATCGTGCGTGACGGTGACCGGGACCTCGGCCGTGACGACGTGGTTGACCACCTCCTCCGCGTAGAAGGTCATCATCTCGTTGATGAGCTGGCCGGTCTCGGTCGCCTGCAGGCGCAGGATCTGCTCGGAGAGGCCGCGCAGATCGAGCCAGGCCGCCACTGGAAGCCCGACGAGGCCCAGGACCACGGCGACGAGGAGGAACGGTATCACCCGTCCCGGGCGATCGAGGCCTGTCTCTCTCCCTGCCGCCATCTCGTCGTCCCGAGCGGAACACGGTGCGCCCGCCCCTGCCACATTATCGGCGATGTGGCGACCTCAGGCTACGCATCTGCGCCGCCAGCCCCGCCGGATACGAGGCATGGACGACGCGCGGCCTGCGGCGAGGCGCCGCGATCCGGCGGTACCGTGGCGGCGGGCCGGCCGCTCAGGCGACCTGCGCGGGGACCGGCCTGTCCGCCGCCGAGCCCGGCACCGGGGTCTGCGAACCCGGCACGAAGGCGTCGAAGGCCGCCCAGAACTGCGCCCGGATCGCGTCGCGCTCCATCAGGATCTCGTGGCGGGCGCCGCGCAGGGTGATGGTGTGGCCGGCGGCGAGGCGCGCGGCGAAGCGCTCCACCGCCGGGGTGCTGCAGACCGGGTCGGCGCCGGCCGCCACCACCAGCACCGGCACCCGGATGCCCAGCGCGTAGCGCGGATCCTCGAAGCGGCGCATCGCCCGGAAGGCGGCGGCGAGCCAGCCGATGGTGGGGTCCCCGATCGCGCCGGCCCCGACCGCGAGCGCCGCGGCGGCGTTGCGGGCGTAGCGCACCGGATCGGCGGTGAGGCGGTTGTTCGGGAACGGCTTGGTGGCGATCGAGACCGCCGAGCCGCCCGGCACGTAGCGCCGGGCCAGCCCCAAGGCCCGCAGGAAGGCGGCGAGCCGCATCGCCGCCTTCGGCCGGCGGATCATGCAGATCGCCACCATCGGGGCGAGGACCACCAGCCGGTCGAAGGGCAGCCAGCCCTCGCGGGCGGCGGTGAGGCAGACCGCACCGCCCATCGAATGGGCGAGACCGAAGAACGGGCGCGGCAGCCCGGCCTCCATGACCTGCGCCTCCACCGCCGCGAGGTCGAGCCGGTACTCGGAAAAATCGTCGACATGGCCCTTGTGCGGGTCCTCGACGGTGCGGTCGGAGCCCCCCTGCCCGCGCCAGTCGAAGGCGACGACGTGGAAGCCGCGCGCGCGCAGCTCGGTCACGGTCTCGAAGTACTTCTCGATGAACTCCGCCCGGCCCTGGACCAGGCAGACGGTGCCCTGGATGGTCCGCGCCGTCGGCGCCCAGGTGGCGACCCGCAGCGACAGGCCGTCGGCGGTGCGCACGGCGCGCAAGGTGGCGCCCGGCGGGATCGGGTTGTCGGGCGTGGCGAGCAGCGGCACGGTCACGGTCGGGTCCCCGGAAACGTCGTCCCGCGCATCCTCGCACGGCAGAGCCTTAAAAGTGAGGCATGGGCGCGCGCGCGATCCACACCCGATCGGGGGCCTGAAAAAAATTCGCGCGACCCTGCTGGCGCCGGCCTTGAACAGTCTAGACCCCACTCCGATATCCCGGGGGCGCCGGCCGATACGGCGGCGCGCAAGACCGGGACCGGCCCCCGCGGCGGACCCACAAGACTACATATTGCTTCATACGGAGAATATGTCATGCGTCAGTTCGATCTCGCTCCCCTGTACCGTTCGACCGTCGGCTTCGACCGCCTGTTTTCCGCCCTCGACCAGTTCGTGAGCGCGGATGCGGCGCCGACCTATCCGCCCTACAACATCGAGCGCACGGCCGAGAACGCCTACCGGATCACCCTGGCGGTGGCCGGCTTCACCGACCAGGATCTGTCGATCGAGGTCCGTGAGAACGCGCTCACCGTGAAGGGCGAGCGCAAGGCCGAGGCCAAGCAGGCCGAGTTCCTGCACCAGGGCATCGCGGCCCGCGGCTTCGAGCGGCGCTTCCAGCTCGCCGACCACGTCCAGGTGACGGGCGCGGCGCTGGAGAACGGCCTGCTCCATGTCGACCTCGTCCGCGAGATCCCGGAGGCCAAGAAGCCCCGCCAGATCCAGATCGCCTCGGGCTCCCGCCCGCAGTCGATCGAGGGCAGCGTCCAGAAGGCCGCGTAACGCGCCTTCGATCCCGTCAGGGGAGCGCCCCGGCCGCCCGGCCGGGGCGTTGTCGTGCGCGACGGTCAGGGCAGCAGGTGCGTGCCGTGGGTCAGCGCCGCGCCGGCCCGCAGGGCGACGGCCACGAACACGGTCTCGGCCAGTTCCTGCTCGCTGGCGCCGGCCCTCTTGGCGGCCTCGCGGTGCACCTCGAGGCAGTAGGGGCACTGGGTCGTCAGGGCGACCGCCAGCGCCATCAGCTCCTTGTACTTGCGCGGGATCGCGCCGTCGGCGAGCGCCGCCTTGTCGAGGGCCTCGAAGGCCCCCATCGCCTCGGGGGCGAGGCTCTTCAGGGCGGGCAGCTTCTTCAGGTTGGCGGCGTCGTACAGGGCGTGGTCGTGCATGGCGTGTCCTCCCGGTCTGCCGGTGCCGGCCACCCGTCGGCCGGGGCGGCTCGGCCTCCTGACAGTTAGCGCAGGGCGGACGCGCGCCAATGCGCCCCGGGATGGGGTGCCCCGCTACTGCGTGATGCGCGCGAGCGCGCCGGTGGCGGCGAACATCTTGGCCACCGCGGTGTTGATCTCCGCCGGCGTGCTGGCCGCGTAGGCGTCGGCGCTCGACGTGGCGCAGGCGGCCATGTTCGAGGAGATCGAGCTCAGCAGGTTGGCCTGGATGTAGTCGAAGATGGTGTTGAGCGCCGCGGACGAGCTGCGCAGGTTCGCGGCCGGCACGATGTAGCGCGTGTTCAGCGTCATCACCGTGTAGCCTTTGGTCTTCATCGCCGAGCAGGCGCTGGGATCGAGCGACTGGATGTAGATCGGGACCGCGAACTGCGTGTACTTGTTGCAGTTGGCCTGCGTGCAGGGCGACCAGGGGGTGAAGTTCGAGTCGTACCCGTCCTGGCTGCCGTTGCTGGTGACCTTGATGTCGGAATCCTGGACGCCGTCGGTGATGAACATCACCGTGCCCTGCGGGGTCAGGGAGGTCAGGCCGGTGCCGGGGACCGGCAGCAGGGTGTTGAGGCTCTTGAGCCCGTAGGTCGAGTTCGTGCCGCCGTCGTTCAGGGCCGCGCTCAGCTCGATCCCGCCGACTGCCGCGATGGCGCCCTGGAGGTCGGACGAGAGCGGGAAGACGGACTTGAACTGGCTGCTGAAGGTGTAGATCGCGACCTTGAACCGGTTGGTGTTGCCGGTGCTGATCATCTGGTTGAGCGCGGCGATCACCGACTGCTTGGCGACGTCGATCCGCAACGTCGCCCCGGCATTGCGCGCGGTCGTGGTCGTGCCGGTGTAGTGGCAGGCGACGGCGCAGCCATTCGTCGCCGTATAGACGATCTGCTGGTCGGCCTGGGTCGCGCCGATCCCCATCGACGACGAGGTGTCGATGATGATGTAGATGTTGTTGAAGCCCGGCATCGTCAGCGTCGTGGCGCTCGAGCCGGACAGGGCGCTCGTGCTGGTGCCGAGATACTTCATGAACAGCGTCGGCATCGACAGGCTGTAGGAGACCTTCGCGCTCACCGTGAGCCCCAGGGCGGTGATCTGGATCGTCGGGACCGGCGCCGTCGACGGCAGGGCGCCGAGATTGGCGTTGAACTGGGCCTGCGCCTGGGTCTTGGCCGAGGCGATGGCCGCGCTCGTCGGGTCGAGAACCCCGGTATAGTTGAGGATGTAGGTCTGCACCCCGGTGATCGCCGCGATGGCGGCGGCATCCGCGGCGCGGTCGAGCTTGGCCTTGTAGGCCAGCGCCATGCCGTAATCGGTGGCGCAGCCGAGCGCCCCGATCAGCGGCACCAGGCAGAATCCGGTGATGAGCGCGACGTTGCCCCGGCGGTCGCCCGCGAGCGCCCGGCCGCGCCGGCGAAGGCCGGACAGGGCGCGGCGCGCCACTGCGTGCGCGACCGCGCGCGCGCCCTCGGTGATGCGCATGGTGCCCTCCACGAACGGCCGCGAGGCGGCCAGGACCATCAAGGAGATCCGGGAGATCAGGGACATTGCTGGCCGAACCCGTCGTCGCCGGAGGCGGCCGCGTACGCGATGGCGTTCGTGTAGCGCGGTTTGATGTAGGCCGAGCGCCGGATCGTCACCGTCTTGAACAGCGTCGAGAACAGGAACGGGGTCCAGTTGAAGGAGAGGTCGGCGACGATGACGAAGGACGGCGGCGAGCTGGTCCCCTGCGGGTTCGCCACCGGCGTGAACAGCGAGGCCGGCAGGGTCGCCGGGTCCGGGTTCGCGGTGTCGAGGGCGGCGGCGAGCGACGCGCCGCAGGCGCGCTGCTTGTCGCCGCCGGTCCAGGCCACCTTCGCCTTGTAGGTGCAGGAGGCCGTGCAGCCGGCGACCGTCGGGCTGAAGCTGATGCCCGCCATGCTGATCAGGATGTCGCTGTTCCAGGCGACCTTGCGGAGCGCGGCGTCGGCCAGCACCTGCGGGAAGATCAGCATCACGGCGTCGTTGGCGTAGTGCAGGTCGGCCGAGGCGATGCTGCTCGACACGTTCATGGCGATGATGCCGGCGACCCCGCTCGCCGCCTCGGCGATGAGCCGCGCCTGGCGGATGAAGCGCGCGTACTCAAACGCCCCTCCCGTCAGCGCGACCAGGAACGGGAAGACCAGGGCGAATTCGAGGGCCGCGACCGCGCCCCGGTCGGACGGGAAGGCCACGATCCGGCGCCAGGGCGGCCCGGGCGCGGTCTCAGCAGCCCGCATACGCGACGGCACCATTGTAGGGCTCCGAGCGGAAGGTGGTGCTGGCCATGAGGACGTAGCTCGGCTTGCCGTTGAAGGTCGTCGGCGCCGCCGAGGCGAGGAGGCCGGTGAGGTAGGTGGTCGGGTACTGGACCTGCAGGACGACGTACTGGCCGCCGGCGCCGGGGCAGAACTTGCCGGTCCCGTCGAGGGGCGGCTGGACCAGCCCGGTCCCGGCGGCATTGACGTAGGCGTAGTAGCCGGTCGGCGACTGGCCCTCCTGGACCACGCTCATCGTCACGAAGACGTTGGCGCAGACGAAGGTCGACGGCAGCTTCGGGCACACGACCTGGTCGCGGAACTGCGTCGCGGTGAGCCCCGCCGTGGAGATCGCGCCCGTGGTGACGGCGCGCGCGCTGGCGCTGGCGGCGCTGTCGAGGGCCGCCATCAGGAAGAAGGCGTATCCGGTCTGGATGATGCCGAGCAGGGTCATGGTGAAGGGCGCGGCCACGAGGGCGAACTCGACCGCCGTGACACCGCGCGCATCGGCCAAGGCGCTGCGGCACGACGCAGCGAAATGGCGGGCGCGGCGCCGCCACCCGCCCGCACACGCTGTGGGCTCATCTTGCCTGACCATGACGGATTTTTGCCGGATCACTCATGCCGAGGGACACTAGTGAGTCCTTGCCTACCCGCGGATTAAATCGTTTCCGCTCAAATGACACATTTATGCTCTTGGTTAATTAATGTCCGGTCAAACACTGTAGCTAGACTGCAAGGATTAGGCAGGAAGGCCTGCCTCTCTGCTGGAGCGTCTCGTCTCCGGCGCGGCCCGTCGCTACGGCGCCGCGCGGGCCGCGCTCGGCGCATCGCACGCGGACGGCGCCGAGGCACGGCGCGACCGCCATTCACGCCCATGACGGATGCCGTCGGGCACGTGTCCCTGGGTCAGCTCCGACGGCCGCAGCCGGGGACGAGCCGGATCGGCGCCGCCTGCGCCCGGCGGCGCCCCGGACGTCATCCGAAATCCGGTTGATCGCTTCAGGCGATCCCTGTGGGATCGCTTTCGCGATGCGGATTTCGGCGTCGCCCAGGCGTGCGAGCGAGGCTCCGCCGTCGCGGGCTGGTGAGACCGGATCCGGTATCAGAGGTCGCCGAAGGCGAGCTGGGCCGAGGTCGGGCGCTTGGCCGGCTTGCCGGTCTTGTCCTTGGGCGCCGCCTTGGCGGCGGCCTTGCGGGGACGCTTCGGCTCGGCGCCGCGGATGCGCGCCTTGCCCTTGTCGCGGGCCACCGCCTCGGGGGCGGCCTGATCGCCCGAGAGCCACTTGCCGCGCTTGATCACCTCGTTCACCCGGCCCTGGTTGACGCCGAGCTTGAAGGCGATCTCCTGCTGGGTCATCTCCGTCGACCCGTGCAGGTCGAGGATCATCCGGGCGAGCTCGGGCGTCATCTTCTTGCCGACGATGCGGCGGCCGGGCTTGACCACCCGGTTGGCGCGGTCGCGCTCGCGCAGGCGCTCGAGGATCGCCAGCGCCATCAGCATGCCGTTCTCGCGCAGGGCTTCCTCGAATTCCTTCAGCGTCGCCATCAGGACCGAACTCCGCTGTCACGCTCCGGCAGGAAAACGGCGCCGGGCGTGGCCGGTTGCCGCCGCGCGTGCGTCATCCACGGTTTGTGCGCCCCCGGCCCTCGTGTTGGCAACCGCCCGCCCGCGTCATCCACCGCTGTCCGCGTTGGACAAGACCGGCGGCTTCGCGCATGGCTTCGCGCCGAGACGGGAGGACCGCATGGTACTGGAGATCGCGCAGATCGACGTGAAGGCCGGGCACGAGAGCGCCTTCGAGGCCGGGGTGGGCCGGGCGGCGGAGCTGTTTCGCCGCGCCAGGGGCTGCCGCGGCATGGAGCTGCAGCGCTCGGTCGAGATCCCGACCCGCTACCGGCTGATGGTGCAGTGGGAGACCCTGGAGAACCACACCGTCGATTTCCGCGAATCGGCGGACTTCCAGGCCTGGCGCGCGCTGGTCTCGGAGCACTTCGCCGGCCCGCCGCAGGTGGAGCACACGGTGCTGTCGGTGCACGGCTTCTGAACCGGGCCTCCCTCCGGCCGTTCCCCCGGGACCACGACCGGAGGCACGCCATGATCGAGCACGGGGAGACCGAGGACCGAGAGACCGGCGGCGGACAGACCGACCGCGGACGGCCCGACCCGAAGCCGGGCGAGGGGCTCGCCAACGACAGCCTCGGGGCGAGCCGCCGCCCCGCCGGCGCCGACCCGGGCGGGGCGCCCGCCACCGGCACGCCGCAGGGCGGCCGGCCCGCCGACGCGCAGGTGCCCAAGGAGTAGCGGACGGCATGCGGCAATGGCGTGACACGGGGCGCCCGACTCGCTACTCGCGAAGCGAGGCTCCTCGATTTCACGGCACCCGACATGGCCCGACGTCCCCTGCGAATCGGCACCCGCGGCAGCCCGATGGCGCTCGCCCAGACCGGGATGGTGCGCGACCGCATCGCGGCCGCCCATCCCGCCCTCGCCGAGCCCGGCGCGATGGAGCTCGTCGTCGTCACCACGGTGGCCGACAAGGTGCTCGACCGGCCGCTCTCCGAGATCGGCGGCAAGGGCCTGTTCACCAAGGAGCTGGAGCAGGCGCTGCTCGCCGATCAGGTCGACGTCGCCGTCCACTCGATGAAGGACGTCGAGACCTGGCTGCCGGACGGCCTCGTCATCGCCTGCATCCTCGCGCGCGACGATCCCCGGGACGCCTTCCTGTCGCCGCGCGCGGGTCGCCTCGCCGACCTCGCGCCGGGAAGCCGGGTCGGCACCTCGTCCTTGCGCCGCGGCGCCCAGGTGCTGATGCGCCGGCCCGACCTGCAGATCGTGCCGTTGCGCGGCAACGCCAACACCCGGATGAAGCGGCTCGAGGAGGGCGCCTGCGACGCCACGCTGCTGGCCATCGCGGGCCTCGAGCGCCTCGGCCTTGCCGACCGCGCCCAGGAGATCCTGCCGGTGAACGAGATGCTGCCGGCAGTGGCGCAGGGGGCGCTCGGCATCGAGTGCCGGGCGGGGGATGCCGACGTGATCGCACTCCTGCAGGCGGTGGCCTGTCCCACGACGACCATCGCGGTCAATGCCGAGCGGGCGCTGCTCGCGGAACTCGACGGCTCCTGCCGCACCCCGATCGCGGCGCTGGCCCAGATCGACGGCGACAGCCTCACCCTCGACGGGCTCCTGTTCCTGCCCGACGGCAGCGCCCACTGGGCCACCCACCGCACCGGCCGGGTCGCCGACGCCCTGGCGATCGGGCGCGACGCCGGCGCCGAGCTGAAGGCGAAGGCGGGCGAGACCTACCGGGCGAAGCTGCAGTGAGGGCCCGGCGCGGTCCTCACACCAGCACCGGCACCGCCCGCTGGGCCCCCACCCCGAACACCCGCTTGTAGCGCTCCACCTCCTCCTCCGGCCCGAGCGCCTTGGTGGGATTGTCGGAGAGCTTCACGGTCGGGCGGCCATTGGCCGAGATCACCTTGCAGACGATGGAGATCGGGTCGAGGCGCTCGTCCGGCGCCAGGCCGCGGAAGTCGTTGGTGAGCAGCGTGCCCCAGCCGTAGCCGATGCGCAGGCGGCCATGGAAGTGGCGGTGGATCCGCTCGATCACGTCCACGTCGAGCCCGTCGGAGAAGATCGCCAGCTTCTCGCGCGGGTTGCGCCCGTGCCGGGTCCACCAGCGGATCGCCTCTTCGCCGCCCTCGATCGGGTCCTTCGAATCGATGCGGATGCCGGTCCAGTCGGCCATCCAGGCCGGCCCGCGCTCGAGGAAGCCGGTGGTGCCGTAGGTGTCGGGCAGGATCACCAGGAGGTTGCCGGCGTAATCCCGCTGCCAGTCGGCGAGCACGAGGTAGGGCGCGCGGGCGAGATCTTCCTCGGTGTCGGCGAGGGCCGAGTAGACCATCGGCAGTTCGTGCGCGTTGGTGCCCACCGCCTCGATGTCGTGGCGCAGGGCGATCAGGCAGTTCGAGGTGCCGAGGAAGCTGTTGCCCAGGCCCTCGATCATCGCCTCGACGCACCAGTCCTGCCACAGGAAGCCGTGGCGGCGGCGCGTGCCGAAATCGGCGATCGACAGGCCCGGCAGGGTCTTCAGCCGCTCGATCTTCTCCCAGATCCGCGTCATGGCGCGGGCGTAGAGCACCTGCAGCTCGAACTTGCCCATGCCCTTGAGCACGCCGCGCGAGCGCAGCTCGTTGAGGATGGCGAGTGCGGGCACCTCCCACATCGTGGTCTCGATCCACGGGCCGTGAAAGGTCAGCACGTACTGGCCGTCCTGCTTCTCCAGCAGGTAATCGGGGAAGCGGAAGTTCTCGAGCCAGTCCATGAAGTCCGGCGAGAACATCTGGCGCCGGCCGTAGAAGGTGTTGCCGCGCAGCCAGGTCGACTCGCCCCGGGTGAGCCGCAGCGACCGGCAATGGTCGAGCTGCTCGCGCAGCTCGCCGGGGTCGATCAGGTCGGCCAGCCGCACCCGGCTGGTGCGGTTCTGGATCCCGAAGGTGACCGAGACGTTCCGGTGACGCCGGAAGATCGTCTGGGCCATCAGCAGCTTGTAGAAGTCCGTGTCGAGCACGGAGCGGATGATCGGATCGATCTTCCAGGTGTGGTTGTAGACCCTGGTCGCGAGATCGAGCATCGCCCGTGCCTGCCTGAGGCGGCCGCCCGCGCGGGCGGCCGGAACGCCGCCCAACGGGACGGCCAAGAGCGCGAAACCGGCACGGTTCGGGGGCGCAAGTCAAGCCGCTGCCCCGCGCCTCTGCGCAATCCTCACATGCGCGATTATCAGCGGGCGCCGAGGTCGACCGCCTTCTTCTCGGTCTTCGGCGACTCGCCGGTCACCGCCGCCTTCACGTAGCCGTAGAGATGCAGCATCGTGGCGTTCGGGCTGTCCCAGTACTCGCCCTTCTCGGGGTGGACCCGGATCAGCGCGATCGAGGGATCGTCCTTGCCGCCCGGGAACCAGGTCTTCAGGCTCTCGCTCCACTTGGCGTCGATCTGCGCCTTGTCGCGCACGATCTCGGCCTTGCCCGAGACCGAGACGTAGTTCTGGCTCGACGGGTCGGCATACGACAGGTTGACCTGGTTGTCGCGGCCGATCTCGTTCGTCACCGGCGCGTCGTGCTTGACGAAGAACCAGAGGTCGCCGGCCTCGTCCGCGTCCTGGTTCCACATCGGGCGGCTGCGGAGCTGCCCGTCGGCATCGGCCGTGGTCATCATCGCGACCTTCACATCCTTGATCATGGCGAAGAGCTTCTTCGCGCCCTCGTGGTCGCGGTGGCTGCCCTGGTGCATCTCGATCTCCCGTAACGGCATGACGAGCGGGCAGGCCCGCTCGAAGCTGCACGACAACGGACGATGCCCGCTTTGGTTTCGGCGCCCGGCGGGCGGAGATGGGCGCGAATTCGGGCGCGCGCCGCTCGCCGGAGAGCGGGATCGCGCCTATCTGTGCCGGCGGAAGCGGCCGTCCGAGGCGCCGCCGCGATGCGGGACGATCCAGGAGACCCGACCCCATGAAGATCAGCGCGCGCAACCAGCTCGACGGCAAGGTCGTCGAGGTGAAGAAGGGCGCCACCACCGCCCATGTCCGGGTCGAGCTCGCCGGCGGGCAGATCGTCACCGCGGCGATCACCAACGAATCGGCCGACGAGCTGGGCCTGTCCCCGGGCAAGGCCGTGAAGGCGGTGATCAAGTCCAGCGACGTGATGATCGCGACGGACTGAGATCCAGTTCGAGAGGCTGAACGGCCACGCAGATGCGTTTATCATCCAACCCGCGACCTCATCCTGAGGTGCCGGAGCGAAGCGGAGGCCTCGAAGGACGGCTCCAGGGATCGCAGTGGCTTCTGGAGCCCTCCTTCGAGGCTCCTTGCAGCCGCACCTCAGGATGAGCTCGCGGGTAGGACAAGGATTGAAACCGATCACTTCCGTCATCAGGCCCTGAATGTGTTCGCGATGCGGTCCGACCGACGTTCCCTGCTCATCGGCTCCGCGGCCTTCGCGCTGACGAACGCGGCGCGCGCCGCCGAGGCGTTGCGGGACGATGCCGGCCGGGCCCTCGACCCCCTCCGCCCCCCCGTCGCCCGGGTGTTTCCGGCCGGGCCCCCGGCGGCGATCCTGCTCTATACCCTGGCTCCCGAGCTGCTCCTCGGCTGGCCGCGGGCGATCCGCCCGGCGGAGCGGCCCTACCTCCTGGCGCAATCCGCCGACCTGCCGGAGGTCGGGCGCCTGACGGGGCGCGGCAACACCGCCAACCTCGAAGCGGTGCTGGCGCTCAAGCCCGACCTGATCCTCGACGTCGGCGCGACCGCCGAGACCTACCGCTCCCTCGCCGACCGGGTGCAGGGCCAGACCGGCATCCCCTACGCCCTCCTCGACGGCCGGCTCGCCGCGGCGCCCGCGACCTACCGCAGCCTCGGGCGCCTCGTCGGGCGCGAGGCGGCGGCCGAAACCCTGGCGGTCCTGGCCGAGCGGACGCTCGCGACGGTGCGCGAGCGCGTCGCCGCGGTGCCGGAGGAGAGGCGCCCCCGGGTCTACCTCGCCCGCGGGCCCCGCGGCCTCGAGACCGCGCGCCAGGGCTCGATCAACGTCGAGGCGCTGGCGCTTCTGGGCGCCGTCAACGTGGCGGGGCCCGGCGGCAGCCTGGCGCAGGTCTCGCCCGAGGACGTGGTGGCCTGGGCGCCCGAGGTGATCGTCGCCCTCGATCCCGCCTTCGCGGCGGCGGCACGGCAGGACCCGCTCTGGCAGGCGACGCCGGCCCTGCGCGGCAACCGCCTCCATGTCAGCCCGACCCTGCCCTTCGGCTGGGTCGACGCCCCACCCTCGGTCAACCGCCTCGTCGGCCTGTGGTGGCTCGGAAAGATCCTCTATCCGGCGCAGTTTCCCGAGGACATCCGGGCGGTCGCCCGCGACCTCTACGGCCGGCTCTATCACGTGACGCCGGACGATCCCGCCCTCGACCGCGTGCTGGCGGGAGCCCTGTGAGCGGCATCGCGCTTGCCGGCGCCCGGGCGGTCCGGCTCGGCGGGCCCTGGCTCGCGCTCCTCGCCCTGGTGCTGGCGGCCGCCCTCGCCTTCGGGGTCGGGCGCTACCCGGTCTCGCTCCTCGACGTCGCCCGGGTGCTCCTCGCCCGCCTCACCGGCCACGCGCCGGACGTGGCGCCGGCGGTCGAGGCGGTGGTGCTGCAGATCCGGGGGCCCCGCATCGCCGCCGCGATCCTGATCGGCGCCGCCCTGTCGGTCGCCGGCACCGCCTTCCAGGGTCTGTTCCGCAATCCCCTCGTCTCGCCCGACATCCTCGGCGCCTCGTCGGGGGCGGCCCTCGGCGCGGTCCTCGGCATCTGGCTCTCCCTCGGGGTGCTGGCGATCGAGGGCCTCGCCTTCGCGGGCGGGCTTCTCGCGGTCGCCTGCGTCTACGCCCTGGGAGCGGCCCTGTCGGGCCGCGATCCCGTCCTGGTCCTGGTGCTCGCCGGCGTCGTCATCGGCTCGCTCCTCGGGGCGGGCGTCGGGCTCATCAAGTCCCTCGCCGACCCCTACAACCAGCTGCCGGCGATGACCTTCTGGCTGCTCGGCAGCCTGTCGGCGACGCACCCTTCCGACCTCCTGCCGCTCGCCGGCCCGGTCGTCCTCGGCACCGGGCTGCTGCTCCTGCTGCGCTGGCGCCTCGACGTCCTGTCGCTGCCGGACGAGGAGGCGCGTTCCCTCGGCCTCGCCACCGGCCCGCTGCGGGTCGCGGTGGTGGCGGCCGCGACCCTCGTCACGGCGGCGAGCGTGGCGGCGGCGGGGATCGTCGGCTGGGTCGGCTTGGTGGTGCCGCATCTCGCCCGCTTCCTGGTCGGGCCCGGCTTCGGCCGGCTGATCCCGACCGCGGCGCTCCTCGGCGCCGGCACGCTGCTGACCATCGACACGCTCGCCCGCACCGTGGCGCCGGTCGAGGTGCCGCTCGGCATCCTCACCGCCTTCGTGGGCACGCCGGTCTTCCTGTGGCTGCTCGCCCGGGCGGAGCGCGACTGGTCGTGACCCTGCTCGCGGCCGACGACCTCGCCTTCGGCTATCCGGGCCGGGAGATCGGCCGCGGCCTGTCGGTGCAGCTCGCCGCCGGCGAGGCGCTGGCCTTGCTCGGCCCCAACGGCGGCGGCAAGACCACGCTCCTGAAGACCCTGCTCGGCCTGCTGCCGGCGCGGGCCGGTACCGTCCGGGTCGCGGGCCGGCCGCTCGAAAGCCTCACCGCCCGGGAGCGGGCGCAGGCGATGGCCTACGTGCCGCAGGCCGGCGCCAGCGCCTTCGCGTTCACGGCGCGCGCCGTGGTGCTGATGGGGCGCACCAGCCGCACCGGCCTGCTCTCGGCCCCGTCGCGCGCCGACCACGCGGCGGCGGAAGGAGCGCTTGCCCGGATGGGCATCGCCCACCTCGCCGAACGGCCGGTGACGCGGCTCTCAGGCGGGGAGCGCCAGCTGGTGCTGGTCGCCCGGGCACTCGCCCAGGAGCCCCGCATCGTGGTCCTCGACGAGCCGACGGCGAGCCTCGATTTCGGCAACCAGGGCCGGGTGATGGCCGAGATCCTGCGCCTGCGCGCCGACGGGCTCGGCCTCCTCTTCACCACCCACGACCCCAACCAGGCCGCCCGCTACGCCGACCGGGCGCTGCTCCTGCGCGGCGGCTCGGCCCTCGCCGCCGGTCCGGTGGCGGCGGTGCTGGAGGCCGGGACCCTCGGCCGGCTCTACGGCGCGCCGGTCGAGGAGGTGCGGGACACCGCCACCGGCGCGCGGGCCTTCCTGCCCGGCTGAGCATGCGCGCGGGGCGTCACGGTGCACGATGGTGGGGCTTGATCGCAGGGTCGGTCCATCCCACCCGCAAACCTCATCCTGAGGTGCTGCTTGCAGCAGCCTCGAAGGAGGGTTCCAGGGACCGCGGCGATGTCTGGAGCCCTCCTTCGAGGCCCACGATGTGGGCACCTCATGATGAGGTTTGCGGGTGGGAGAGATGACAAACTTATCTTTCTATGCAAATTCACGTACAGTAGCATGCCGTAGACGGGTTTTCGCAGATTTTATTTCGTATCATACTTTGAAGAACTGGTCACGATGCCGACGGCCGGAGCCTGGTGCTGCTACGATCCGACATGTGCCTGCAGAACGGGCGGCAGCCCGGCACGACGCCGTCCGTCCACGGCGCGGGCACCATGCAGGGAGCGATGGGCCGACCCGTACCCACCGCGCTTGCCGAGCCGCCGAGCCCCGTGCTCCGCTTCGGCGAGACGCCTCAGGATGCCCGGATGCCCACCTCCACCGATCTCGTGACGATCCGCGCCACCGACCTCGCGCGGGCGATCCGCGACAGGGCCGTCTCGGCCCGCGAGGCGATGCAGGCCCATCTCGACCAGATCGCCCGCCACAACCCGGCGGTGACCGCGATCGTGTCGTTGCGCGACCCGGACGTCCTCCTGGCGGAGGCCGACGCCGCCGACCGGGAACTGGCGGAGAAGGGTCCGCGCGGGCCGCTGCACGGGCTGCCGCACGCGGTGAAGGACCTCTCCGCCACCGCCGGGATCCGCACGACGCAGGGCTCGCCGCTGTTCCGCGACACCGTGCCGGACACCGACGCGCTCCACGTCGCGCGCCTGCGGGCGGCGGGCGCGATCCTGATCGGCAAGACCAACGTGCCGGAATTCGGCCTCGGCTCGCACAGCCGCAACCCGGTCTTCGGCACCACCCGCAACGCCTACGACCCGGCGAAGGCCGGCGGCGGCTCGAGCGGCGGGGCCGCGGTGGCGCTGGCGCTCCGCATGGTGCCCCTCGCCGACGGCAGCGACCATGGCGGCTCGCTGCGCAACCCCGCCGCCTGGAACAACGTGCTGGGCCTGCGCACCGCCGCCGGCCGGGTGCCGGGCCGTACCGACGAGGTCTTCCTGCCCCCGCTCACCGTCAACGGGCCGATGGCGCGCTGCACCGCCGATCTCGGCCTGCTGCTCTCGGTCCAGGCCGGCTACGATCCCCGCACGCCGAACGCGATCCGCCAGGACCCCGCGATGTTCGCCGAACCGCGGCCGCGGGACCTGAAGGGCCTGCGCATCGGCTGGATGGGCGATCTCGGCGGCCATCTGCCGTTCGAGCCCGGGGTGCTCGACCTCTGCGAGGCCGGCCTCCAGGTCTTCTCCGCCCACGGCGCCGCGGTCGAGCCGGTGCTGCCGGCCTTCGACCCGGAGGCGATCTGGCGGTCCTGGGTCCTACTGCGCCAGTGGATCACCGGCGCCACCCTCAAGCCGTACTGGGACGACCCGGACAAGCGCGCCCTGATGAGGCCCGAAGCCGTCTGGGAAGTCGAGCAGGGCTTGAGGCTCTCGGCCTTCGACGTGCACGCGGCCAGCGTCACCCGCACCGCCTGGTACCATTGCGTGCGCGGCCTGTTCGAGCGCTTCGACGTGCTGGCGCTCCCCTCGGCCCAGGTCTTCCCGTTCGACGCCGAGGAGACCTGGCCGCGCCGCGTCGGTGGGCGCGCGATGGACACCTATCACCGCTGGATGGAGGTCGTGGTGCCGGGCACGCTGTCGGGCTGCCCGGCGATCAGCCTGCCGGTCGGCCTCAACCCGGCCGGGCTGCCGATGGGGATCCAGCTCATCGCCCCGAACCAGGACGAGGCCAGTCTGCTCGCCATCGCGGCGGCCTACGAGGCCGTCACGGGCTTCGACCGGATCATGCCGCCGGTCCTGGCAGACCGGTCGCCGGTCCTGGCAGACCGGTCGCCGGCCCTGCGCGGTTGAGCCTCACCGGCGGGAGGCCTGAATCACGGCGGCGTGAACGGCCGAGGCGTCCTGTCCTGCTTGCTGCTGGCAGAGCCTGCCGGCATACATGGCGGGCAACAAGCTCGGCCACGCCGAAAACGGCCGATTCCCGGAGGAGACCTCGATGAAGCCCTTCCTGATGGCGGCCCTCGCCGCGAGCGTGTCCTTCGCGGGCGCTGCGCTCGCGCCCGCCGCGTCGGCGCAGGACACCACCGCCGGCGATACCAAGGCCAAGGTCGACAACCTGGAGAAGCTCGGCAACTTCCGGCCGACCGGCGTCGCCGAGCCGGCCCCGATCCCGCAGACCGGCCGGCGCGCCGACGCGATCAACCGCACGCTGCAGAAGATCAAGGTGCCGGACGGCTTCAAGATCGAACTCTACGCCGTGGTGCCGGATGCCCGCGCCATGGCGGTCGGCCCGAATGCCGGCGTGGTCTGGGTCGGCACCCGCAAGTCCAAGGTCTACACCGTCACCGACCGCGACAAGGACCGGGTCGCCGACGAGGTGAAGGTCTACGCGCCGGGCATCGACTTCAAGATCCCGAACGGCGTCTGCTTCTCCCGCGACGGCGTGCTGACCATCGTCGAGCAGAACCGGGTGCTGGCGTTCCCGGCGGCCGAGTTCTTCTACGAGGGGACGGACGGCCCGGCCGTCGTCGTGGTCAAGCAGGGCGAGCTGATCCCGCCGGGCGAGGAGAGCTACAACCACACCGCCCGGATCTGCCGCATCGGGCCGGACGGCAAGCTCTACGTCTCCCTCGGCCAGCCCTACAACGTGCCGCCCAAGGAGAAGTCCGACCTCTACGCCAAGACCGGCATCGGCGGCATCATCCGCATGGACGCCGACGGCAAGAACCGCGAGGTCTACGCCACCGGCATCCGCAACTCGGTCGGCATGGACTTCGCCCCCGACAAGACCCTGTGGTTCACCGACAACCAGGTCGACGGCATGGGCGACGACCAGCCGCCGGGCGAATTGAACCAGATCACCAAGCCGGGCCAGAATTTCGGCTTCCCGTGGTACGGCGGCGGCGGTGTGCGCACCGTCGAGTACAAGGACGACAAGGTCCCGGCCGACGCCGTAGCCCCGAAGGCCGAACTGCCGCCCCACGCCGCCGACCTCGGCATGATCGTCTACAAGGGCAAGCAGTTCCCCGAGAAGTACCGCGGCGGCATCTTCACCGCCGAGCACGGCTCCTGGAACCGCACCACGCCGATCGGCGCGCGGGTGATGTTCGTGCCCGTCAACAAGGACGGCACCGCCGGCAAGCCCGAGCCCTTCGCCGAGGGCTGGCTGACGGAAGGCGGCGAGTATCTCGGCCGCCCGGTCGACGTAGCGACCCTGCCGGACGGCTCGCTGCTCGTCTCCGACGACACCGCGGGCGCGATCTACCGCATCTCCTACGAGAAATAGGCCGCACGAGATCGGCCATCCGGGGGGCGGTCCCGGAGCCCTGCCCGATCGCATTGCAATCGGGCAGGGCTCCAGGTCTTTGATTGTGCCGCATTGACTTCGACGAACCGGTCTCCGCTTCGTCGGACGATGCTCTGGCGGCCGCCCCTCCCCGTTTCAGGAGACGACCATGACCCGCGCCCTCGCCCTCCTGCTGCTTCTCGCCGCCACGGCTCCGGCCGCCGCCGGGGACGCCAAGGCCGGCCGGGCCAAGGCGGTGTCCTGCCAGGCCTGCCACGGCCTCGACGGGCTCTCGAAGCTGCCCGACGCCCCCAACCTCGCCGGCCAGGTCGAGCCCTACCTCGTCAAGGCCCTGACCGAGTTCCGCAACGGCACCCGCAAGAACGAGGTGATGTCGGTGGCGGCGCAGGAGCTGACGGATTCCGACATCGCGAACCTGGCGGCGTATTACAGCGGAATCCAGATCGACGTGGTCCCGCCGGGCTAGCGCGGACGTGCGCCGCCCGCTGCCATCACGTCAGAGAGGATCACGACCGCTGCGCGGCTGCAGAATCCCGGCTGGAGCCGAGGCGCCGGCCTGCGCGACGGCGAGGCGCCGGCGCGCCGGGTCGGTGGGCGCCGGCACCGGGCAGACGAGGGTGAGGCGCGCGCCGCCGCCCGGCGCCTTCCCGGCCTCCACGGGAAAGCCGTGCAGCCGGGCGATGGCCGCCACGAGGCCGAGGCCGAGGCCGAGGCCGTTGCCCGGCGTCTGGCGGGCGCGCTCGGCGCGGTAGAAGCGCTGGAAGATCCGGGTCCGCTCGGCCGGCGGAATGCCGGGTCCGGAATCCTCGACCACGATCACGCTGGCGGCCGGCCCCTGCTCCAGGCCGACCCGCACCGAGCCTCCGGCGGGCGTGAACTTCACCGCGTTGTCGATCAGGTTCGAGACCGCCTCGAACAAGAGGTCGCGGTCGCCCTCGACAGGGGAGCGCCCCGCCCCCTCATCGACCGCGACGGCGAGCGCGACGCCCTTGTCCTCCGCCACGGGCTCGAAGAACTCCGCCGCCTCGCGCACGATCCGGGTGAGGTCGACCGGCGCGAAGCCGGCCCGCCGCAATCCATGCTCGATCTCGCCGATGCGCAGCACGGCCGTGACCATGGCGAGCGTCTGATCGATCCAGGCCAGGCCCTGGTCGATCGCCTCGCGGAACTCCGCGACGCTGCGGGCCTGCTCGCGGCTGCGCTCCAGCCGCGCCCGCAGCCGCGTCAGCGGCGTGCGCAGGTCGTGCGCGACCGCGTCGCCGACGCTGCGGACCTCCCCCATCAGGCGCTCGACCTCGTCGAGCATCCGGTTGACGTTGCGGGCGAGGCGGTCGAACTCGTCGTCCCGGCTCCCGACCGGCAGGCGCCGCCGCAGGTCGCCACGCATCACCTCGGCGAGCGCCGCCTCGGTGACGGCGAGGCGCCGGCGGGCCCGGCTCGCGAGGAGGAGGCCGCCGAGGCCCGACAGGGCGAGGGCCGGGACCAGCCCGAGGCCGAAGGCCCGCAGGGTCGTGGCCCGCACCCGGTCGATCTCGTCGGTGTCGTGGCCGATCACCACGGTGCCGCCGTCCGGCAGCGCGAGCGCGGTCGCCCAGATCTCGTCGCCGAGCGATCCCTCGCTCACCTCGATCGTCGCGCCGACCCGCTCCGCGTCGCCGTCGCGGGCGAGCCCCGCCGGCAGGCCGACGAGATTGCCGGCCAGCCGTCTCCCGTCGCGCCCGAACACGCCGCCGTAATGGGTGGCGTGGCGGTCCATGGCGATCCAGGTCTCGACCCGCGCGCTCGCCGCCGCCGGGTCCTCGGCGGCAGCCCGCACTTCGAGCCGCAGCGTCTCGGCCAGCTCCTCGCGCAGGAACGACACCGTCTGCCAGTAGACGAAGCCGAACATCGCCAGCGCCAGCAGGACCGACCACAGGGCGATGCCCAGCGCCCAGCGAAAGGTGGTGGAACGCAGGAGATCGGTCATCGCGGTTCGTCATCAGGGGTCAGCGTGAAGCCGATGCCGCGCACGCTGTGGATCACCGGCGGCTCGCCCGCCGCCTCGAGCTTGCGGCGCAGGCGGCCGAGATGCACGTCGATGAGGTTCGATTTCGGCGTGAAGCGGTAGTTCCAGACCTCCTCGAACAAGAGCGCCCGGGTCACGACCTGGCCGGGGCGGCGCATCAGGTATTCGAGCAGGGTGAGCTCCCGCGGCAGCAGGTCGAGGTCGCGCCCGCCGCGCCGCCCGATCCCGGCGATCAGGTCGATCTCCAGGCTGCCGACCCGCAGCAGCGTCTCGCGGGTGTCGGCCGGGCGGCGCAGCAGCGCCTCGATGCGCGCGGCGAGCTCCCCGAGCGCGAAGGGCTTGGCGAGGTAGTCGTCGCCCCCCGCCCGCAGGCCGCGGATGCGCTCGTCGACGTCCGAGAGCGCCGAGAGCACCAGGGCCGGCGTGCGGTCGCCGGCGCCACGCAAGCCTTGCAGCAGGCTCAGGCCGTCGAGCCCCGGCAGCATCCGGTCGAGGACGATCGCGTCCCAGGCCTCAGCTGTCGCGCGCTCCGCCCCCTCCGGCCCGGCCGCCGCCCAGGCGACCGCGTGCCCGCGCCCGCGCAGGTCGCCCAGGATCTCCTGCGCCGTCGCGGCGTCGTCCTCGATCAGGAGCAGCTTTGCCACGTCTGTCTCGTACCCCGCCGCTCGGCTTGCCGGTACCTCTCCCCGGGAAGGGCGCTTCGGGACAACCCGGGACAAGACATGGCGCGGGATCCCCTCTCCAGGCGATGCCGGGCTTGCCCGGTATCGCTCAAGGTGTGGGAGAGGGGGACCCGCGTCTTTTCTTGTTCCCAGACAGCCCTGTCACGGAAGTGAGAAGAGGCGCCTTCAACACCCGCTTCTTCCCCCAAACCCGCCCGCTATCCCAGCGGAAACCGAAACGTGAACGCGAATTTAATGGCCGGCCTGACCCCGGCCCATAGGTGTTGGAACGATTCCAATCGAGCCGGGTGAGAGAGGTCGTGCTGCTGGCCGTCGAGACCGTCGCGCGCGTCGTCGAGAGCGAGGCGCGCCCTGGGCAACGGGCGAAGGAGGCTCCGGTGGTGCGGCCGCCGCGCCCGGGCGGCCGGCCGCCGTGGCGCGGGCTCGTCCTCCTCGTCGCGGTGCTGGCGCTGGCCGGGGCCGGCTCGTGGTACCGCGACGCCGCCGGGACGGCTTTGGCGCCCGTCCTCGCCCGGCTCGGGCTGATGGCGCCGGCGCCCGCCCCCGAGGCGCAGGAGAGCGCCGCCCCGGCCGACCCGAACCTCGTCACCCTCGACGAGGCCGGCCGGACGCGCATCGGCCTCGCCTTCGGCACGGCCGAGCGCCACCGCATTGTCCTGCCGGTGAGGACGCCCGGTACGCTCGCCTTCGACGAGCGCCGCGTCACGCATCTCAAGCCCCGCACCGCGGGCCGCGTGCTCACCCTCGCGGTGCAGCCGGGCGATCCAGTCCGGGCCGGCCAGACGCTGGCGACCCTGGATGCCGCCGGCCTGCTCGAGGCCCGCAACGGGCTCGCCGAGGCGCAGGCCAGCCTCGCCGAGGCGCAGGCGACCGAGACGATCGCGGAGATCAACCTGAAGCGCGGGCAGGACCTGCTGAGGGTGATGGGCGTGGCGCAGGCCGATGTCGACCGCCGCCGGGTCGACCTCGCCAAGGCGCATGCCGCGACCCTCGCCGCGAAGGCCAGGGTCGACCTCTACGCGGCGCAATATGCGCGGCTCGCCCCCGAGCCCGGGGCACCGGCCGGCACCAGCGCCATCGTGTCGCCGATCGACGGGGTGGTGACGGCGAGCGGCATCACCCTCGGCGAGGTGGTCGACACCAGCCGCGACGCCTTCACGGTGGCCGATCCTTCCCGGATCCAGGTGCTGGCGAGCCTCTACGGCCGCGACATCGCGGCGGTGAAGCCGGGCGACGCCGCCACCGTGCGGGCGCCGGTGCCGGACCACCCGACCTTCGAGGGACGGGTGCGATCGGTCAACGCCGCAGTCGATCCGGCCACCAACACCGCGCCGGCCCGCATCGAGATCGCCAACCCGAACGGGTCCTTGCGCGCCAACATGTTCGTGTCGGTCGAGATCTCCGCGGATCTCGGGCGCGAGGCCACGACGATCCCGGCCGCCTCCGTGCAGCAGACCGAGGACGGGCCGGTGGCCTTCGTGCGCACCGGCGACGACCGGTTCGAGAAGCGGGCGCTGACCCTCGGCGTGCAGCGGGCGGATTGGGTCGAGGTGAAGGACGGCGTGACGGCAGGCGAGAGCGTGGCGACGCAGGGCAGCTTCGGCCTCAAGGCGATCCTGCTGCGCGGCCTGCTCGGCTCGACGGATTGAGGGCGCGATGAAGGCCTGGTTCGCCCTCCTGACCCGCCGCCGCTGGCTCGTGCTGGCGATGGCGCTGGCCGCCGCCGGCGGCGGCATCGTCTCCTTGCGCGGTCTGTCGATCGACGCGGTGCCGGACATCTCGCCCAAGCAGGTGATGATCCTGACGCTCTCGCCCGGGCTCGGGCCGCTCGAGGTCGAGCGCCTGGTGAGCTTTCCGGTCGAGAGCGCGATGGCGGGCGCCCCCGGCCTGACCGGCCTGCGCTCGACCTCGCGCTTCGGCGTCTCGGCGGTCTACGTCACCTTCGACGAATCGGTGCCGATCACGGAGGCGCGGGCCCAGGTCTTCCAGCGCCTGCCCCAGGCCAAGGCGATGATGCCGGCCGGCATCGGCGACCCGCAGATGGGCCCGATGGCGACGGGCCTGGGCGAGGTCTACCAGTTCGAGCTGCGCGGACCGGCCTACTCGCCGATGGACCTGAAGCGCATCCTGCAGTGGACGATCGCGCCGCGGCTCAAGCTCACCCCCGGCATCGCCGACGTGAACATCTATGGCGGCCAGCTCCCGACCTACGAGGTCCGGGTCTCGGCCGAGAGCCTGCAGCGCTACGGCGTCACCCTGGGCCAGGTCTACACGGCGCTCGCCGAGAACAACCTCGCCCGCGGCGGGGCCTATCTCGAGCACAACGACCAGCAGGAGGTGATCCGGGGCTTGGGCCTCGCGACGGGGCCTGAGGACATCGCCCGGATCGTGGTGGCGACGAATCCCGGCGGCGTGCCGGTGACGGTGGCGAGCCTCGGCGAGGTGGTGGAGGCGCCGAAGGTCCGACTCGGCGCGGTGAGCCGCGACGCCGCCGGCGAGACCGTCGTCGGCATCGCCATGATGCAGCAGGGCGAGAATGCCAGCGCGGTGGTCGAGCGGGTGAAGGCGACGATCGAGAGCTTACGCCCGGTCCTGCCCCCCGGCATCGCGATTCGACCCTATTACGACCGCTCGGCCCTGGTCGCGCGCACGATCCGCACCGTCGCGCACAACCTCGTCGAGGGAGCGGTGCTGGTGATCGTGGTGCTGCTGCTCCTGCTCGGCAACCTGCGGGCCGGCCTCGTGGTGGCCGCCGCGATCCCGCTCTCGATGCTGCTCGCCTTCGCGGGCATGCGGGTCCTCGGCCTGTCCGGCAACCTGATGAGCCTGGGCGCCATCGATTTCGGCCTCATCGTCGACGGCGCCGTGGTGATGATCGAGAACGTCATGCGCGCCCGCGGCGAGCATCCGGAGCGGCCGGCGCACGCCGTCATCCGCGACGCCGCCGCGGAGGTGGCGAAACCGGTGATGGCCGCGGTCGCCATCATCATCCTGGTCTACCTGCCGGTGCTGGCGCTGGAGGGCGTCGCCGGCAAGATGTTCCGGCCGATGGCGCTCACGGTGATCCTGGCGCTCGCGGGCTCCCTCCTCATCACCCTGACCCTGATGCCGGCGCTGGCCGCCCTCGTGCTGGCGGGCCGCGGGATCGGCGAGCGCGAGACGCGCCTCGTCCACGGGATGCGGCGCGTCTACACCCCGGTCCTGCTCTTCGCCGAGCGGCGCACCGGCGCCACCCTGCTGGTGACGCTGGGGCTGTTTGCCGGCAGCGGCCTCCTCGCCACCCGGCTCGGCGGCGAGTTCCTGCCCAAGCTCTCGGAGGGCTCGATCGTCGTCACCTCGGAGAAGCTGCCGGGCATCAACCTCGATGCTTCCCTCCAGACGATGCGCCGGATCGAGGCGGTGCTGAAGTCGTTCCCCGAGGTGAAAAGGGTGGTCTCCCTCACCGGCAGCGCCGAGATCCCGACCGACCCGATGGGCGTCGAGTCGACCGACAGCTTCGTCACGCTGTCCGACCCCGCCACCTGGACGACCGCCACGACCCAGGACGGCCTCGTCGCGGCCTTCGGCGAGCGCCTGCGCCAGGAGGTGCCGGGGGTCGCCTACGCCTTCTCGCAGCCGATCCAGATGCGGATGGACGACCTTCTGGAGGGCGTGCGCGGCGACGTGGCGATCAGCCTCTACGGCGACGACCTCGGCGTGCTGAAGGACAAGGCCGACGCCATCGTGCGGGCGGTCTCCGCCGTGCCGGGCGCCGCCGACGTCAAGGCCGAGTCCCAGGCCGGCATGCCGGCCCTGTCGATCACGATCGACCGGGCGGCGGCGGCGCGCTACGGCGTCAGCGCCAGCGACGTCCTCGACGTGGTCGAGGCGATCGGCGGCCGGCCCGCGGGCTCGGTCTACCGCGACGACAACGCCATCACCGGCATCGTGGTGCGGCTCGAGGCGGGCGACCGCGCCGATCTCGGGCGGGTGCGCGCCCTGCCGGTCGGGCGCGGGGGCAAGGTCACCGTGCCGCTCTCCCTCGTCGCCTCGGTCGCGGTCGCGAGCGGCCCGGCCCAGATCAGCCGCGAGCGGCTGCAGCGGCGCATCTCGGTCCAGGCCAACGTGCGCGGGCGCGACGTGCAGAACTTCGTGGCGGCGGCGCAGGCCGCGGTGCAGGCCCAGGTGAGCCTGCCGCCGCGCTATTCCCTCGTCTGGAGCGGCCAGTTCCAGAACCTGCAGGAGGCGACCGCCCGGCTCGCCGTGGTGGTGCCGGCGGCCCTCGCGGCGATCCTGGTGCTGCTCGTCGTGATGTTCTCCGACCTGCGGGTCGCCGGGCTGATCTTCCTCAACGTGCCGGTGGCGGCGACCGGCGGCATCCTGGCGCTCTACGCCCGTGGCCTGCCGTTCTCGGTCTCGGCGGCGATCGGCTTCATCGCCACCTTCGGCATCGCGGTGCTGAACGGCGTCGTGCTGATGAGCACCATCCGCGACCTCGAACGCGCCGGCCTCTCCCCCCGCGAGGCCGCGACCGAGGCGGCGGAGCGCCGCCTGCGCCCGGTGATGACCACCGCCCTCGTGGCGACGCTGGGCTTCCTGCCGATGGCGCTCTCGACCAGCGCCGGGGCCGAGGTGCAGCGCCCGCTCGCCACCGTGGTGATAGGCGGCCTCGTCACCGCGACGCTCCTGACGCTCGTCGTGCTGCCGGCTTTCCACCCTTACGCGGCGCGGCTGCGATGGCCCCTCCGGCGCGTCCCGGCGGCCGGGACCGGGGACGCGGAGGGCGCGCGGCGGAGGGCCGGGACGGAGGCGTAGAGCGCCTGCCGCCGGCGCGCCCTTCCTGTGGGGCAGGCCGCGATGTCGCGGCCCGCGGCCGACACCCTTGAGCCGGGCCGCGGCCGCGCCCACCTTATGCGCCGGGTGACGAGGCGAGCGACGACGGCGGAGACGCGCGATGGCGAATTCCTGGCAAGGCGGCCCCTATTCGGGCGGTCCGACGTATCAAGGCACGATCCCGCCGGCCGGGTCCGGCTGGGCCGGCCCGCCGGTGCTGGTGGCGCATGGCTCGCTGTCGCGGCGCTTCATGGCCTACCTCCTCGACATCGTGTTCATCTTCGGCTTCAGCTGCCTGTTGTGGCTGGCGATCTCGTTCCTCGGGGTCATCACCTTCGGGGTCGGCTGGGCGCTCTACGCCATCCTGCCGGCGAGCGGCATCCTCTACAGCGCCATCACGGTCGGCGGGCCGCGCCAGAGCACGCTCGGCATGCGGATGCTCGGCCTGCGGGCGGTGCGGGCGACGACGGGCGGGCCGATCGACTGGATCACCGCAGCCGTGCACGCCCTGCTGTTCTACGTCGCGCTCTCGACCTTCCTGCTCTGGCTCCTCGACATCGGCATCGGCGTGCTGCGGGCCGACCGGCGCATGGGTCACGACCTCGTCATCGACCTCGCGGTGGTGCGCGACGCGTGAGGATGCAACCTTCGGTGTCCTGTCGCGCTTAAAGCGCAGGATTTCGCGCCGGCGCGCCGCCAGGCTGTTGAGACGGGCCGCGCCGGTGCTATCCTCCACTCCCCGGCGGCCAGGCGCCGGCCCTTTCGCCTGCGAGCACGACGAAGCGTGACCAGCCATCCGCGGGATGCACCGCAGTTCTACCTCACGGCGCCCTCGCCCTGCCCCTACCTGCCGGGGCAGCAGGAGCGGAAGGTCTTCACGCATCTCGTCGGACGGCGCGCCCGCGACCTCAACGAGATCCTGACCCAGGGGGGCTTCCGCCGCTCGCAGACCATCGCCTACCGGCCGGCCTGCGAGACCTGCCGCGCCTGCATCTCGGTGCGGGTGGTGGTGGGCGACTTCGCGGCGAGCGACAGCCAGCGCCGGGTGCTCAAGCGCAACCGCGACCTCGTCGGCCAGGCCCAGGCCAACCGCCCGGCCTCGGAGCAGTACGCGCTGTTTCGCCGCTACCTCGATGCCCGCCACGGCGACGGCGGCATGGTCGACATGACGGTGCTCGACTACGCCATGATGGTCGAGGACAGCCACGTCGAGACCCACCTGGTTGTGTACCGCAGGCGCGGACCGGACACCGCCATCAACGGCCGCGGCACCGGCGCCCCGGTCGCCGTCTGCCTCACCGACGTGCTCTCCGACGGGCTGTCGATGGTCTACTCGTTCTACGACCCGGCGGAGGCCGAGCGCTCGCTCGGCACCTTCATGATCCTCGACCACATCGAGCGCGCCCGCAGCCTCGGCCTGCCCTACCTCTATCTCGGCTACTGGGTCGAGGGTTCGCGCAAGATGCAGTACAAGGCGAAGTTCACCCCCCAGGAACGGCTGATGCCGAACGGCTGGGCCCGGGTGGGGGAGACCTGAGGGCGACCCGGCCTGTCGCCGACGGGCCACAGGCCGGGCCCTACACTTTTTCGCTTCTGTAACTCGGGCGGCGCCAGCTTGACCGCACCGATCCCGCCCTGCCCCATGGCGGCGCCGAAGCGGCGCATCACGGCTGCCGGCGGGGGAGATGCGGGATGGGTATGCGTGACGGGCGCCTGCGCCGGGCAGGCATGGCAGCGGCGTGGCTCGCCGGTACGGCGCTGGCGGGGATGCAGGGCGCCGCGGCGCAGGGCGTGACCGGGCTCACCGTCTTCGGCGACAGCTACGCCGATACGGGCAACGTGGTGCGCCTCAGCGGTCAGCCCCTCGCCTTCCCCTACGTGAACGGCCGCTACTCCAACGGCGCCAACTTCGTCGACGGCTTGCAGGCGATCTACGGCCTGCCCGCTTCGGCCGTCGCGAACTACGCGGTCGGCGGCGCCCAGACCGGTACCGGCAATGTCGGCTCGCCCCTGCTGCCGGGCCTGACCCAGGAGGTCGGGGCCTTCCTGGCGAGCGGCCAGCGCCTCGGTCCCGGCACCGTCGTGGCCATCAACATCGGCGGCAACGACGGCATCGCGGCGGCGCTCACCGGCCTCACCACCGCCCAGGCGCCGCTCCTCGGCCGGGCCTCGGCGGCGAACGCCGTCGGCACTATCGGGCAGATCATCGGCGCCGGGGCGCGGACGATCGTGTTCAACGGCTTCACCACCCTCAACGGCCTGCCGCGGGTGGCGGCCTCCGGCAATGCCGCCGCCGCCGACCTCTTCTCCCGCACCTATTTCGACGGGCTGCAGGCGGGCCTGGCGCCCTATGCCGCCGCCGGCACCCGGATCGTCCTCCTCGACAACGGCCAGATCTTCCAGCGCATCATCGCCGATCCGGGCCGCTACGGCTTCACCAACGCCACCGCTCCTTGCGCTCTCGTCGCCGCCTGCATCACGGCCCCGAAGGCGGTGCAGAACACCTACCTCTCCCTCGACGGCGTCCACCTGACCGAGGCCGGCTACCTCGTCCTGTCGCGCTACATGGCGAACGCGCTCGCCGCCCCGAACGGCATCGCCGCCCAGGCCGAGCTCGGCCAGATCGGCACCACGAGCTTCGCCGGCGCCCTGCTCCAGCGCCTCGACGCCTACCGGCTCTTCGCGCCCGCCCCCGGCGAGGCGACGGGCGCGCTCGGGGCCACCGGCGTCGCGCCGCTCGGCGCGAGCCCAAGCCCGCTCATCGTGTGGGGCCAGGGCGGCTATGCCGGCGGCAGCCGGGCGACGCGGGGCTTCGCCACCGGCTACGATTACGACAGCCCGAGCGGCACGATCGGGCTCGAGGCGACGCCCATGCCGGGCGTGCGCTTCGGCTTCGCCTTCAACTACGCCAACCCGCACGCGAACCTCAGGGGCGGCGGCGGTTCGATCGACGTCGACAGCTACGGCTTTGCCGCCTACGGCTCGTTCACCGGAACGAACCTCTTCGCCGACGCGGTGCTGGCCTATGGCCGCCACGACTATTCCGTGACCCGCCCCGGCGTGATCGACCCGCTCACCGCCGCGACCGGCGGCGACAGCGTGGCGGTGGCGGCCAAGGCCGGCTACCTGTTCGACGCGTTCGGGCCGTTCCGCCTCGGGCCGATCGTCGGCCTCACCTACGCCACCACCCGGGTCGGCGCCTATACCGAGCGCGGCGACCCGGTGCTGACGCAGAGCGTCGGCGCCACCGGGATCGAGTCGCTCGTCGGCCGCGCCGGATTGCAGCTGCGCGCCGCCCCCTTCGCGCTCGCCGGCCTGCCGGTGCGGGCCTTCGTCAACGTGACGGCCGAGCACGAATTCCTGGATGGCGGCCGTACGCTGGTGACCTCGCTCACCTCGACCCCGCTCCTGCCGATCCTGACGCCCCTCGGCCGCGGGGCGCGCGGCACCTACGGCCTCGTCGAAGCGGGCCTCTCCGCCGACGTGACCCCGGGGGTAAGCCTGACGCTCACCGGCGGCTCGACCTTCGCCCGGACGGGCGGGGATGGGTATGCGGTGAACGGGGGGCTGACGGTTCGGTTCTGACATCGTCCTGGTCATCCCGGGGCCGCGAAGCGGAACCCGGGATTCACAACCGCTGACGATTCACGACTGTCAGGACACATCCGCTTGGTCGTGCATCGTCAGCAATTTTGGATCCCGGGTTCTCGCCTGCGGCGAGCCCCGGGATGACGTCGAGAAAGCCCTTCGGTCGGGGAAGCGCCTGTCTCCGCGCCTCACCAGGCGCCGCCTCCCCTCCCCTTCCTTGCCTTCTCGCCCCGCATCCCATAGCCGTCGCGGCATCATTCCCCGCCCCCGCGCGCAGGAGCCCCGACGATGATCCCCCGCTACAGCCGGCCCGAGATGACGGCGATCTGGTCCCCGGAGACGCGTTTCCGGATCTGGTTCGAGATCGAGGCCCACGCCACGACCGCGCTCGCCGAGCTCGGCGTCGTGCCGAAGGAGGCCGCCGCCACGGTGTGGGAGAAGGGCCGCGACGCGGTGTTCGACGTCGCGCGGATCGATGAGATCGAGCGCGTCACCAAGCACGACGTGATCGCGTTCCTGACGCATCTGGCCGAGATCGTCGGGCCCGAGGCGCGCTTCGTCCACCAGGGCATGACCTCGTCGGACGTGCTCGATACCTGCCTCAACGTGCAGCTCGTCCGCGCCGCCGACCTGCTCATCGCCGACATCGACGGGCTGCTCGCCGCGCTCAAGCGCCGGGCCTTCGAGCACAAGCTCACCCCGACCATCGGCCGCTCGCACGGCATCCACGCCGAGCCGGTCACCTTCGGGCTCAAGCTCGCCCAGGCCTATGCCGAGTTCGAGCGCGCCCGCGCCCGCCTCGTGGCGGCCAGGGCCGAGGTCGCGACCTGCGCCATCTCCGGGGCAGTGGGGACCTTCGCCAACATCGACCCGCGGGTGGAAGAATACGTCGCCGAGAAGATGGGGCTGACCCCGGAGCCGGTCTCGACCCAGGTGATCCCGCGCGACCGGCACGCGATGTTCTTCGCGGTGCTCGGCGTCGTCGCCTCCTCGATCGAGCGGCTGGCGATCGAGGTGCGCCACCTGCAGCGCACCGAGGTGCTGGAGGCGGAAGAATACTTCTCCGAGGGGCAGAAGGGCTCCTCGGCGATGCCGCACAAGCGCAACCCGGTGCTGACCGAGAACCTGACGGGCTTGGCCCGCATGGTGCGGTCCTACGCGCTCCCGGCGATGGAGAACGTGGCGCTCTGGCACGAGCGCGACATCTCGCATTCCTCGGTCGAGCGGATGATCGGGCCGGACGCCACGATCACCCTCGACTTCGCGCTGGCCCGCCTCACCGGCGTGGTCGACAAGCTGCTGGTCTACCCCGAGCAGATGCAGCGCAACCTCGACCGGCTCGGCGGCCTCGTCCACTCGCAGCGGGTGCTGCTGGCGCTGACCCAGGCCGGCGTATCGCGGGAGGACGCCTATCGGCTCGTCCAGCGCAACGCGATGCCGGTCTGGCGCGGCGAGGGCGACTTCCTCACCCTGCTCCAGGCCGACAAGGAGGTGACAGCGGCGCTCAAGCCCGAGGCGATCGCCGAATGCTTCGACCTCGGCTACCACCTCAAGCACGTCGACACGATCTTCCGGCGCGTCTTCGGCTCCGCCGAGTGACTGTACGGGGCGCCCGACCACAGGGCTGATCCGCGAAAGATGCAGGGCACGCCGTCACTTACGCCGATCCGGCAGGCTTGACGCCTCGACGCCGAAGGCCATCCTCGTCGACCGAGGGAGTGGTCTCGCGTCTCACGAGGTGGCGGCGTGGTCCTCGATCATCTGCTGGAGACGGCGTTTTCCGTCAGCGGCCTGAGCGGCACCCTGACGGTGGTGACGGCGGGCGGCCGCCGCTTCCGGGCCGGGGACGGGGACGGCCCGGAAGCGGCGATCCGGTTCGCCGATGCGGCGGCCGAGCGCGAGCTCATCCTCGATCCCGAGCTGAAGTTCGGCGAGCTCTTCACCGACGGGCGCCTGATCCTCGAATCCGGCAGCCTGCCGGAGCTGATGACGGTGCTGCTCGGGCGCAACCACGACGAGCCCTCCCTGCGGCAGGTGCGGGCGCTCGCCGCCTTGCGCCGCCTCGGCCGCCGGATCGCCGGCCGCAACACCCTGTTTCGGGCGCGCCGCAACGTCGAGCGCCATTACGACCTCGACGACCGGCTCTACGCCCTCTTCCTCGACGCCGACCGGCTCTATTCCTGCGCCTATTACGCGACGCCGGGCATGAGCCTGGAGGAGGCGCAAACCGCCAAGATGCGCCACATCGCGGCGAAGCTCCTCGCCGGCCCGGGGCAGCGGGTGCTCGACATCGGCTGCGGCTGGGGCGCGCTCGGGCTCTACCTCGCGGGGGTGGCGGAGTGCGCGAGCGTGCGCGGCATCACGCTCTCGGCCGAGCAGCACCGGGTGGCGCAAGGACGGGCGGCGGAGCGGGGCCTGTCGGGCCGGGTGCGTTTCGCGCTGGAGGATTACCGCACCCTCCACGGCACCTTCGACCGCATCGTCTCGGTCGGCATGTTCGAGCATGTCGGGCCGGCCCATTACGGCACCTTCTTCCGCGTCGCCCGCGACCGCCTCGCCGAGGACGGGGTGATGCTGCTGCACACGATCGGCCGGACCGGCGTGCCCTGGCCGACCAACCCGTGGATCACCCGCTACATCTTCCCGGGCGGCCACCTGCCGACCCTGTCCGAGATGATGCCGGCGATCGAGCGCGCCGGGCTGATGCTCGCCGACGTCGAGGTGCTGCGCCTGCACTATGCCGAGACCTTGAGCGACTGGCGCACCCGCTTCCTCGCCCACCGCGACGAGGCCGCCGCCCTCTACGACGAGCGGTTCTGCCGGATGTGGGAATGGTATCTCGCCAGCGCCGAGGCCGCCTTCCGGTACGAGGACGCGGTGGTTTTTCAGCTCCAGCTCACCCGCCGCAACGACGTGGTGCCGCTGACGCGGGACTACATCGCGGACAGCGAGGCGCGCTTGCGGCAGGCGGAGGAGGCGTGGGAGCGGGGAACGGAGCCGATGCGGGCGATCGGGTGAGCCATCCGTCCCGCCCGGGTTGCGCCGGGCGCCCCCGCATTGTTTCAGGATCCTTCCACCCGAGCCCGTCGAAGGACGGGGCTTAAGGCGGAACGCGGGCCTTGAGGCCGGCGGCGGGTGCGCGGGATCCGGGCGACGAGAGAGTGCTTCGATGCAGCGGGACGAGATGACGGCCGACATCGTGGTGGTCGGCGGCGGCATGGTGGGCCTGTCCTCGGCCATCGCGCTCAAGGACCGTGGGCGCGACGTGGTCCTGTGCGACCCCGGCGAGGCCCGGGCCCGCACCTCCTACGGCAATGCCGGCGTGGTCAGCCGCGGCTCGATCCTGCCGATGTCCGGCCCTGCCCTCTGGGGCAAGCTGCCGGCCTACCTGCGCAACGCCGATCCGGGGTTGCGCCTGCACCACCGCCACCTGCTGCGGGTGCTGCCCTGGGCGGCGCACTTTTTGGCGAGCGCCCGGATCTCGGCCTGGCGCCAGGCCGCCGAGGCGCTGGCGCCGCTGACCAGCGCCGCCTACCCGGAGCACCGCCGCCTCGCCGACCGGGCCGGCGTGCCCCACCTCCTGCGCGAATGCGGCTGGGTGAAGCTCTACCGGACGGAGGCCGCCTTCGCGGGCGCCGCCCTGGAGCGCGAGATCCTCACGCACCATGGCGTGCCGTTCGAAATTCTTGAATGGGCCGACATCCAGGCGCTGGAGCCGGCGCTGATCCGCCCCTTCACCCGGGCGATGCTGCTGCCCGAGACCGGCGCGGTCGGCGATCCCGGCGGGCTGGTCGAGGCCTGCGAGCGGCTCTTTGCCGGCCTCGGCGGCCGGATCCTGCGCACCACCGTGAGCCGCCTCGAACCGGGGGTAGCGGGCTGGCGCGTCGTCCATCCGGGCGGGACGGTGCAGGCGCCGCAGGTCGTGCTGGCGACCGGGGCGGCGGCGCACGAGCTCGCCCGGCCGCTCGGCTACCGCTTCGCCTTCGCGGCCGAGCGCGGCTACCACCGGCACTACGCGCTGCAGCCGGGAAGCCCGGCCCTGACCCGCCCGGTCTACGACACCGGCGCCGCCTCGATCCTGTCGCCGATGGGCGAGGGCCGGGTGCGGGTGCTCTCCGGCGTCGAGGTCGCCGACCGCCACGCCGAGCCGGACTATCGCCAGATCGAGGCGGCGGCCCGGGAGGCCGCCGGCACCGTGCGTCTCGGCCAGCCCCTCGACAACCGGCCCTGGCTCGGCTCGCGCCCCTCGACCCCGGACGGCCTGCCGGTGATCGGACCGGCGCCGCGGCACGACGGGCTGATCTTCGCCTTCGGCCACGGCCATATCGGCCTCTCGACCGGCCCGATCACCGGCCAGCTCGTCGCCGACCTCGCCACCGGCCGCACGCCCGCAGTGCCGGTGGCGCCGTTCGCGCCGGGTCGGCTGCTGGGATGGCCGCGCTTGTAGATCAGATGGAGCGGCATTTCGCGCAGCAGAATCTCAGAGCCTGTTTGACTGCCGACAAGGATATCAGACAGAACTGATCCATCCCATCTACGACCTCATCCTGAGGTGCGACTGAAAGGAGCCTCGAAGGAGGGTTCCAGATATCACAGAGATTGCTGGAGGCCTCCTTCGAGGTCAGTCGATCTTCAATCGACTGACACCTCAGGATGAGGTTGAGGATGGGATAAATTTGCCAGGTGGGTCAAACAGGCTCTCAGATCTGCTCTGCAGACCTGAAAACCTCCATCGTCATCCCGGGGCCGCACAAGCGGAGCCCGGGATCCAGAGCCGCAGTTTTTCCAGAACGAGGCGGCGGACGTTCCGCCCTATACTCTAATTTCTGCGGTTCTGGATTCCGGGCTCCGCTACGCGGCCCCGGAATGACACGATGGCCTTCAAATCCATCGGTGAGATCGAACGGCGCTCATCAGCTCAGGCAAACTCACCGAACCCGTACAACCGGCCCGGATTCTCCACCAGCACCCGGTGCCGGTCCGCCTCGTCCGGCACCCACTCGGCCAGGAGGTCGAGGAGGTCGCCGACATTCATCATCGGGCCCCAATGCGAGACGTGCGGCCAGTCCGAGCCCCAGACGCAGCGCTCCGGCGCCGCCGCGTGCAGGGCGCGGGCGAAGGGCACCGTGTCGGCATAGGGCGGCCCCGCGATGGTGTTGCGGTAGGCGCCCGAGAGCTTGACCCAGGCACCGTCGCGCACGAGCGAGACCAGGGTGCGGAAGCCCGGATCCTCGACCCCGCAGGAGGTCGGGAAGTGGCCCATATGGTCGATGCAGAACGGCACCGGCAGCCGGGCGAGGCGCCCGGCGAGCGGCGGCAGGGTGCGGGCGTCGATCAGGAACTGCAGGTGCCAGCCCATCTCGCGGCAGAGCGCCCCGTAGGCCTCGACCGCCTCGAAGCCCACGCCGCCGCCGTAGAGCACGTTGAGGCGCAAGCCCACCACGCCGGCGTCCTTCAGGGCCGCCAGCTCCGCCTCGGGCAGCCCGAGGGGGACGACCGCGATGCCGCGAAGACGCCGTGGATGCGCCCGCAGGGTCTCGACCATCAGCCGGTTGTCGGTGCCGTGGACGCTGACCTGGATCAGCACGCCGTGCGTCATGCCGGTGGCGTCGAGCATCGCCAGGTAGGCGTCGGGCGTCGCCTCCGGCGGCGTGTAGCTGCGCGTCGCCACGAAGGGATAGGCGGGCGGCAGCCCGATCACGTGGGCGTGGGTGTCGACCGCGCCCGCCGGTACGGTGAAGCGGGTCGGCCCGTGCGGGTGCGGGGCGGGGCCCGGGCAGTCGCGGATCTCAGGCATCGGCGTGCAGCACCTTTCCGCGGGTCTCAGGGAGAGCGTAGGCGGTGAGGAAGAACACCCCGTAGGCCGCGGCGGCGAAGATCGCGATGGCGCTCGCCAGGCTCATGCCGGCCGAGAGGTAGCCGACGAGGGCCGGGAACAGCGCGCCGATGCCGCGGCCGAAATTGTAGCAGAAGCCCTGGCCGGAGCCGCGCAGGCGCGTCGGGTAGAGCTCGGTCAGGAAGGCGCCCATGCCGGAGAAGTAGCCCGAGGCGAAGAAGCCGAGGGGGAAGCCCAGCACCCACAGCACCGCGTTCGAGAGCGGCAGTTGCGTGTAGACCAGGATCACCGCCACGGCGCCGAGCGAGAAGATGAGGAAGAGCGGCCGGCGCCCGAGCCGGTCGGCGAGCCAGGCCCCGGCGAGGTAGCCGGCGAAGGAGCCGACGATCAGGGCCGCGAGATAGCCGGTCGAGGAGACGACCGACAGGCCGCGCTCGGTGGTGAGGAAGCGCGGCAGCCAGGTGGTGATGGCGTAGTAGCCGCCCTGGCAGCCCGCCGACATCAGCGAGGCGAGGAGCGTGGTCCGCAGGAGCGGGCCGGAAAAGATCTCCCAGATGGCGGGGCTGTCGCCGGCGGCCCGGGCGCGGGCGCGGGTCTCGGCGGCGACCTTCGGCTCCTCGACGTAGCGGCGCAGGTAGAAGACCAGGAGGGCGGGCGCCGCACCGATCACGAACATCCAGCGCCAGGCGGTCTCCGGCGGCAGGACCGAGAACAGGATCGCCTGCGCCAGCACCGCCATGCCCCAGCCGATCGCCCAGCCCGACTGGACCGAGCCGACGGCCCGGCCGCGATACTGCGCCCGGATGGTCTCGCCCATCAGCACCGCGCCCGCCGCCCACTCGCCGCCGAAGCCGAGGCCCAGCAGCGCCCGGGCGATCAGGAGCTGGGAGAAGTCCTGCGCGAAGGCGCAGACCAGCGAGAAGAACGAGAACCACAGGATGGTGATCTGCAGCGTCAGCACGCGGCCGATGCGGTCGGCGAGGTAGCCGGCGAGCCAGCCGCCCAAGGCCGAGGCCAGCAGCGTCACGGTGGCGGCGAGGCCCGCGGTGCCGGCGTCCACGCTCCACAGCTTGATGATCGTGCCGATCACCAGCGGGTAGATCATGAAGTCCATGCCGTCGAGGGCCCAGCCGGCGGCGCAGGCCCAGAAGGTGTGGCGCTCCGGCGGGGTCATGTCGCGGTAGAAGGCAGTGAGGCTGGCATCCTCCACCGCCACCGCGTCGCGGGCGGAACTGGTCATCGGGCGCTCCCTGACGCTCGTTGTTAGATCTTGCGGGCCCGGGGAGGCCCGAGGGAGCAAAGGCACGATTTTCGGCCGCGTGCCACCGCGCCGGCCGGGGAAGATCGGTCAAAAGCCGGCTAAATTGATTGTTTCCAATGGAAAGTGGGACGGCATCAGCCCGTGAAGCGGAGTCCGACCTCGACGCCGTGCTGGCGCACCACCTCGCAGGTCCGCTCCGGGCTGCCCTCGAGGTGGAGCCGGATGCGCGCCGGCAGCCGGACCGGGCGGTCGAGGGCCAGCTTCGCGCCGGACACCGAGAGGTTGAGGATGATGCAGGCCACCGCGTCGACCGGTCCGGCCCCCTCCGGCAGGATGATCCGGCCCGGCATCGAGGTCCGCACCCGGTCGTCGACCCGCCGCTCCTCGATGCCGGCGAGCCACTGGTCGAGGCTGCCGGCGATGTCGGCGACGCCGGCCGCCGTCGTCTGGACGTTGGTGCTGACCTCGCCGGTGGTGCTGCGCTGACGCTCGCTCGCCTCCGCGGTCTCGGCGATGAAGCCCTGCACGGCATCGATCCCGCCGCGGATCGAGGCCAGGGCCTCGGCGACCTCGCGCGACACCGTCTGCATGGCGCCGATCTCGCCGGAGATCCGGCCCGTCGCCGCCCGGGCCTGGCCGGCGAGGTTCTTCACCTCGGCGGCGACGACCGCGAAGCCGCGGCCCGCGGCCCCGGCCCGGGCCGCCTCGATCGTCGCGTTGAGGGCCAGGAGGTTGATCTGGTCGGCGATGGCGGTGATGGCCTCGACCACCCCGTTCATCGCCTGGGCGGCCTGGTCGAGCCGGGCGGTGGCGGTGCCGGCGGCGCCCATCCGGTCCTGGATCTCGCCGACCGCCTGGTGGGACTGGCCCATCCGGGTCGCGATCGAGACCGAGGTCCGGTGCATCTCCTCGGAGGCCACCGCCACGGCCTGAACGCGGCTGAGGGTCTGCTCGGCCGCCGCGATCGCCCGGGCCCGCACGGTCATGCTGTGCGTGACGTCGGTGGCGAACTTGATCACCTTGCAGGGGCGCCCGTTGAGGTCGAGCACCGGCGAGTAGGTGGCCTGGATCCAGACCTCCCGGCCGCCCTTGCCGAGGCGCTGGAAGACCGCGGCGGCGTAGCGCCCGGCGCGCAAGCCCTCCCAGAACTCGGCGTAGCTGCGGCTCGCGGCGGTGTCGGCCGAGACGAACAGGCGGTGGTGCCGGCCGACGATCTCGTCGAGCCCGTAACCCATCGCTTTCAGGAAATGACCGTTGGCATCGAGGATGATGCCGTCCATGTCGAACTCGATCACCGCCTGCGAGCGCAGGGCCGCCTCGATCTTGCCGGCGGTGTCGGCGGCGTGCTGCTTGGCGGCGGTGATGTCGGTGGCGTACTTGACGATCCTGAGCGCGCGTCCGCTCGCGTCGAGGATCGGGTTGTAGGTCGCCTGGATCCAGACCTCGCTGCCGTCCTTGGCCCGCCGCGCGAACTCGCCCGACTGGTACTCGCCCCGGGCGAGGCGCGCCCAGAACGCGCGGTATTCCGGCGAGGCCGCCTGCGCGTCGGTCACGAACAGGCGGTGGTTGCGGCCCCGCACCTCGTCGAGGCCGTAGCCCATCGCGGCCAGGAAATGCGCGTTCGCG
The DNA here is from genome assembly GCF_004745635.1 of Methylobacterium nonmethylotrophicum. GTDB lineage: Bacteria > Pseudomonadota > Alphaproteobacteria > Rhizobiales > Beijerinckiaceae > Methylobacterium > Methylobacterium nonmethylotrophicum. The sequence continues at coordinate 159,731 of NZ_SRLB01000014.1, forward strand.
TCGAGGATCGTGCCGTCGGGGGAAAAGTGGATCACCGCCTGCGAGCGGTTGATGGCGGCGATCTGGCCGGCGGCGGCGATGGCCGCCTGCTTCTCGGCGGTGACGTCGAGGGCGACCATGACGATCCGCACCGGCCGGCCGGCGCGGTCGAGCACCGGGTTGTAGCTCGCGCGGATCCAGACCTCGCGGCCGTCCTTGGCCAGGCGCCGGTACTCGGCGCTCTGGGACGCGCCCCGGCGCAGGGAGGCCCAGAACGCCTCGTCGGCGGGGCTGTCCGCGTCGGCAGGATCGACGAACAGGCGGTGATGCCGGCCGCGCACCTCGTCGAGGCTGTAGCCCATCAGCGTGAGGAAGGTCTCGTTCGCCTCGGTCAGCTGCCCGTCGAGCCCGAACGTGACGGTGGCCTGGGAGCGCGCGATGGCATCGAGCGTGGCGGCTGCGCTGGAGCGCCGGCGTGTGGCGAACATGTTGCGTCCCAGAGGATTGCGGGCCCTGGCGTCCTTCATGGACGCACCGGCTTAACGTCGTATGACCTCCGGGCGTCGAAGCGACGGGACAGGCTCGCCTGGGCTTCCGACGGGACGGCCCCGGGCGGTGTCAGGTCCTGGCCAGCATCTCGCGGATGCGCAGGGCGAGCGCCTCGACCACGAAGGGCTTGGTCAGCACCGCCATGCCGGGCTCGAGCTGCCCGCGGCCGAGCGCCGTGGTCTCGGCGTAGCCGGTGATGAACAGCACCTTCAGGCCCGGCCGCCGCGCCCGGCCCGCATCGGCCATCTGCCGGCCGTTCATGCCGCCCGGCAGCCCGACATCGGTGACGAGGAGGTCGATGCGCACGTCCGATTGCAGCACCTTCAGCCCCGCCGCGCCGTCCGCCGCCTCGATGGCGGTGTAGCCGAGATCCTCCAGCACCTCGGTCACCAGCATGCGCACGGTCGGCTCGTCATCGACGATCAGCACGGTCTCGCCGCGCTCCGCCCGGGGGGCGTCCGCGAGAGTCGCGTGCGCGGCTTCCACCTCGCAGGCGCCGTGGTGGCGCGGCAGGGTGATGCACACGGTGGTGCCGCGCCCGACCTCGGAGGTGATCCGCACCTGCCCGCCGGATTGCTGGGTGAAGCCGTAGATCATTGAGAGGCCGAGACCCGTGCCCTGGCCGATCGGCTTGGTGGTGAAGAACGGGTCGAAGGCCCGGGCGATCACCTCGGGCGCCATGCCGCTGCCGGTATCGGTCACGCAGAGCGACAGGTACTCCCCGGGCGGAAGGTCGAGCGCGTGCGAGGCGGCCTCGTCGAGGCGGCGGTTGGCGGCCGCGATCGCGATGCGCCCGCCCTCCGGCATCGCGTCGCGGGCATTGAGGCAGAGGTTGAGGAGCGCGTTCTCGAGCTGGGGCGGGTCGACGAGGACGGTCCAGAGGTCGGGGGCGACCGCGACCGCGATGGCGATCGCCGGCCCGACCGTGCGGCGGATCAGCTCCTCCATCCCGGCGACGAGCCGGCCGACATCGGTCGGGCGGGGATCGAGCGTCTGGCGCCGCGAGAAGGCCAGGAGCCGGTGGGTCAGCGCCGCGGCGCGCTTCGTCGCGCCCTGCGCGGCGGTGACGTAGCGGTCGACATCCTCGTGCCGGCCCTGGTTGATGCGGGCCTGCATCAGCTCGAGGGAGCCCGAGATGCCGGCGAGCAGGTTGTTGAAGTCGTGGGCGAGGCCGCCGGTGAGCTGCCCCACCGCCTCCATCTTCTGCGACTGGCGCAGGGCCTCCTCGGCGCGCATCAGCTCGGCGGTCCGCGCGGCGACCTGCTGCTCCAGCGTCTCGGTCAGCGCCCGCAGCATCGTGGTGGCGCGGTCGCGCTCCGCCTCGACGGCGCGGCGCTCCTCGACGTCGATGAGGACCCCCGGGAAGCTCAACGGCGTGCCGTCCGGGGCGTGGTCGACCCGCCCGTTCGCCTCGAGCCAGTAGTATTTTCCGTCGGCGCGCCGGGTGCGGTACTGGTGCGCGTAGGCGCCCCCGCGCGTCACCGCCGCGTCGATCGCCGCGATCAGACCGGCCCGGTCATCCGGGTGCACCGTCTCGATCACCTGCTCCAGGCTCAGGCCCTCGCGGCCGAGCCCCGGATCCAGGCCGAAGCTGCGGGCGAAGGCCTCGTCGACGGTGAAGCGGTCGGTCGGCAGGTCCCAGAACCACGTGCCGATGATCGCGCCGGCCGAGAGGGCGAGCCGGACCCGCTCGATGTTCTCCCGGGCGATCGCCTCGCTCTCCCGCAGCCGCCGCGTCGCGACGACCTGCGCGGTGGTCTCGTTGGTGAGGATGAACAGACCGGCGATGCGCCCCTCGCCGTCGAGGACCCGCGAGTAGGAGAAGGTCCACCAGGTCTCGGCCGCTCCCCGGTCGGTGCCGAGTTTCCACGGCAGGTCGACGAAGCGCCGGCTGCGGCCCGCGAAGGCGTCCTCGATGATCGGCCTCGCCTGCTCCCAGCCGTCGGCCCAGACCGTGTCGAAGCGCTCGCCCATCGCCCAGTCGAGCCGGGGGCCGAGGAGCGGGAAGTAGGTCTCGTTGAAGAAGAAGTGCAGCTCCGGCCCCCAGGCCAGGATCATGCTCTCGGGCGAGTTCAGCACCAGGCTCAGGGCCGTGCGCAGGGCTTCCGGCCAGGTCTCCGGCGGCCCCAGCGGGTGGCCCGACCAGTCGCGCGCGCGGATCATCGCGGCGGCGCGGCCGCCGCCGGCCAGGAACGGAAGGGGGTCGCTCATCGGGGTCGCGACAGGTTCACCAAGGGACGATCAGGCTCACGCCGCGGCACGATGGCTGCCCCGGCGGGTCTCGACGGGCAGTCACGAGATCCGGATCGCAGCCTGAGCGCGGCGGCAAGGCCGGCCCGGCGGACGGACCGGCGCCTTATCGCCCGAAGCAGGCGATTCGGCAAAGCTTCCGACGCAAGGGCAATGATGTCCCGGGCAATGGCGCTCCGGGCGATGGCGGGCGGGCCGCGCTTTTGGCAGGATCGGGCCGACGCGCGACGGGAGGACCGACCGGATGGCCCACTTCATCAACGACCGCGCCGCCCTGGTGGCGGAGGCGGTGGACGGGGTCGTGGCGGGCAGCGGCGGGCGCCTCGCCCGCCTCGACGGCGACCCGGCGATCCGGGTCGTGCTGCGGGCGGACTGGACGGCCGACCGGGTTGCGGTCGTCTCGGGCGGCGGCTCGGGCCACGAGCCGGCCCATGCGGGCTTCGTCGGGCGGGGCCTGCTCACCGCGGCGGTCTGCGGCGACGTGTTCGCCTCGCCCTCCGTCGACGCGGTGCTGGCCGGAATCCTGGCGGTGACCGGGCCGGCGGGCTGCCTCGTCATCATCAAGAACTACGCCGGCGACCGGCTCAATTTCGGGCTCGCCGCCGAGCGCGCCCGGGCGCTCGGCCTCAGGATCGAGACGGTCACGGTCGCCGACGACGTGGCGATCCCGGGTGCGGCGCAGCCGCGGGGCATCGCCGGCACGCTCCTGGTGCACAAGGTGGCGGGCCACGCGGCGGAGAGCGGGCGCCCTCTCGCCGAGGTGGCAACCGCGGCTCGGGACGCGGCGGCCGGGATCAGGTCGCTCGGCATCGCGGTGTCGGGCTGCACGATGCCGGGCGGGGCCGCGGAGGCGCGCCTCGCCCCCGGGGAGGCCGAGCTCGGCCTCGGCATCCACGGCGAGCCGGGCATCGAGCGCATCGCCCTGCCGCCGGCCGCTCGCCTCGCCGACCTCATGATGGGGCGCCTCGCCGAGGCCGTCGCCGGGGACGGGCCGCTCGCCCTCCTCGTCAACAACCTCGGCGGCACCACGGCGCTGGAGATGCAGGTCCTGACCCGGGCGGTGCTGGCCACGCCGCTCGGCGGCCGCGTGCGCCTGCTCCTCGGGCCGGCCGCCGCGATGACGGCGCTCGACATGCACGGCGCCTCGCTCTCGCTCATGCCGCTCGATCCGGCGGCCGAGGCGGCGCTCACCGCCGCGACCGAGGTGCCGGCCTGGCCGCGGGCGGTCGCCGTGACGGCGCCCGCGACCCGCGCGCTGCCCGATCGCCTGGCCCGGGGCCCCGCCGCGGCGCCCTCGCGCGATCCCGCCGCGGCGGCGGCGATCACGGCGGTCTGCACCGCGCTGGTCGCCGCCGAAGGGGAGCTCAACGCCCTCGACGCCCGGGTCGGCGACGGCGATACCGGCACCACCTTCGCGGCGGCGGCCCGGGCGGTGCTCGCCGACCTCGACCGGCTGCCGCAGGCCGAGCCCGCCGCGCTCTGCCACGCGCTCTCGGACCGCCTCGCCCGGGTGGCCGGCGGATCGAGCGGGGTGCTGCTGTCGATCTTCTTCGCGGCGACCGGCTCCGGCCTCGCGGAAGGGGCGGGCTGGCCGGCCGCGCTCGCCCATGGGGCGGAGCGGCTCCAGGCCCATGGTGGGGCGCGTCCCGGCGACCGCACCCTCCTCGACGCCCTCGTGCCGGCGCTCGAAGCCCTCTCGGCGGGCGGCCTGGCCTCCGCGGCGCGAGCGGCCGAGGCGGGGGCGGCCGCCACCGCCCGGATGACGCGGGCGGGCACCGGCCGGTCGAGCTACCTCGCGGCCGGCGACCTCGCCGGCGTGGAGGATCCGGGCGCGGTCGCGGTGGCCCGGGCCTTCGCGGCCCTGGCGCAGTAAGTGTCTCTCACACAACTCCCGATCGCCGGCCTTGCTCAGTGTGGCGGCCCCGGCGCAGCGGGAGTCGTGTGAGGTGCACGAAGGCCAGGGGCCCTGGATCCCCCTGGATGATGCCGGTCGCGGCGCGATCCGGCGCCGCACCGGAGCGCCGCCGTCAGCCGCCGCGGCGACCGCGACGGGGCTTGCCTTCGCTCGGGGCCTCCGGCTCGGACATCGCTGCGACCTCCGGCTCGGGGGCAGGCGCGGTCACCGGCTCGGGAGCGTCGTTCGCGACGTCGTCCTCCGCCCGTGCGACGCTGCGGCGGCGCTGCTGACCGAGGCCGAGGGAACGGGCCAGCTCGGAGCGCTGCTCGGAGTAGCTCGCCGAGGTCATCGGATAGTCATGGGGCAGACCCCATTTCTGGCGATAGGCTTCGGGCGTCAGACCCCGCAGGGTAAGGTGGCGGCGCAGGGTCTTGTATGATTTGCCGTCCTCGAAGCTTGTCAGGTAGTCGTGAGTGATCGATCGGCGAATCTCGGCCGGAGTTGCCTTAGGGTGAGAAGGCTCCGGGAGAGCTTTCTTCCCTTGAGTCATCTCGCTCAACGCGCCGTAGACGTCGGCGATGAGCTTCGACAACTCGGCACTCTGCAGATGATTGCTGCTGACATAGGCCGATATAATATCAGCCGTCAACGTGACGATCCGATCGTGAGTGTTGGCGGTTTCGTCCATGCCGGCGCGCTCTAGGGATTCATCGCAAATCGGTGCCATATCTTTAAGTTCGTCATGCGAAAAAAAGCAAGGATCATCTCTTGGCAAAATTTCGCTGTCCCAGGGGAATCGATCGCTGGACATAACGGGTGACGCGAGTTGCACGTCCCTGCTGCCGCTCCTCCGGCCTGGCCGGAACTCCGCCGGGCCGCTAAGGTTCTCCCGTGGAAGACCCCGGGAGCGGCGGATGCGCGTCGTCGTCGACCTGAATCGCTGTCAGGCCTACGCCCAGTGCTGCTACGCGGCGCCGGAGCATTTCGTGCTGCAGGGCGACGAGATCCTGGTCTACGACCCGGCGCCGCCGGCGGCGGCGCGCGCGGCGCTCGACCGGGCCGTCCAGGCCTGCCCTGTCCGGGCCATCCGGGTCGAGCACGACGAGGACCGCGCCGGGGCGGGGCCGTGAGGGACGGGACGATCGTGGTCGCGGGGGCCTCGCTCGCCGGCCTGCGCGGGGCCGAGGCCCTGCGGGACCGCGGCTTCTCCGGCCGCCTGATCCTCGTCGGCGACGAGCCGTATCGGCCCTACGACCGCCCGCCCCTGTCCAAGCATGTGCTCACCGGCGAGGTCGCTCCCGGCGCCACCACCCTGCCGGGCGTCGGGCGGCTCGAGGCCGAGTGGCGCCTCGGCACGGCGGCGGCGGGCCTCGATCGTGCCGGCCGGGCGCTGCGCCTCGCCGATGGCACGACGCTGCCCTTCGACCGGCTGCTGATCGCCACCGGGGCCCGGGCCCGGCCCTGGCCGAAGGCCGACGAGGCGCGGCTCGCCGGTGTCCATACCCTGCGGGGCCGGGACGACGCGGCGGCGCTGGCGGCCGACCTGTCGGCGCGGCCGGGGCGGGTGCTGATCCTCGGCGCCGGCTTCATCGGCTGCGAGGTCGCCTCCAGCCTGCGCGCCGTCGGGCTGCCGGTCACGGTGGCGGATCCGGGGCCGGCGCCCCTCGCCCGGGCGCTGGGCACCGTCGTCGGCGGCTTCGTCGCCGGGCGGATGGCGGCGGCCGGGGTCGATTACCGCCCGGGCACCCGGGTCACGCATCTGGAAGGCGCGGGAGGCCGCGTGCGGCGCGCCCGGCTCGAGGCCGGCGGCACGATCCAGGCCGACCTCGTGGTGGTGGCGCTCGGCGCCCTGCGCAACACCGGGTGGCTCGCCGGCGCGGGGCTCGACGCCGACGAAGGCGGGCTGTCCTGCGACGGCGCCTGCCGCGTCCTCGACGCGGCGGGCCGGCCGGACGACGCGATCTTCGCCGCCGGCGACGTCGCGCGCTGGCCGCACCCGCTCTATGGCGGCCGCCCGGTCGCCCTCGAGCATTGGGGCAACGCCGTGGCGCAAGCCGCGCACGCCGCCCGCGCCATGCTGGACGGGCCGGAGGCCGCGGGCGCCTATGCCGAGCTGCCGGCCTTCTGGTCGAGCCAGTTCGGCCTCAACATCAAGTCGCTCGGGCTGATCGAGGGGGCGGATGCGGTGGCGGTCGCGCAGGGCAGCCCGCGGACGGGCCGCTTCCTGGCGGTCTATGGCCGGGCCGGGCGCACGGTCGCGGCGGTCTCGATCAATGCCGGGCGCTGGCTGCCGGCCTACGAGGCGCCGATCCGGGACGGGGCAGCCTTCCCGCCGATCACCGGCGCGGCCGACCAGCCGCGGCTGCGGTCCCTGCCGCCGGGCCTGCCGGGCCCGCGCGGCGCCAGCGGGGCACGACCATGACCGATGCCGACCCGACCCTGTTCGCCCAGGTCCGCGACCCCGCGAACCGCGCCGATCCCTACCCGCTCTACGCCCGCCTGCGGGCCCACCCCGTGGCGCGCCAGGACGACGGCCTGTGGGTCGCGAGCGGCTACGCGGCGATCCGCGCCCTGCTGCACGATCCCCGCGTCAGCTCGCAGGACCTGCCGCGCTCCGAGCACCCGCGGACCGGCAACCCGGTCAAGGACTGGGTCGTCAACCCGCTCAAGGACTGGATCATCAACCGCCACCGCCCGTTCATCTTCCGCGATCCGCCGGCCCACGACGCCCTGCGCCGCCAAGTGATGGGGCAGTTCACGGTGTCCCGGGTGCGGGGCATGAAGCGGCGGACCGAGGCGCTGGTGGCCGAGCACCTGGAGGCCTGCGCGGGCTGCACCCCCTTCAACCTCGTCGACGACCTCGCCTACCCGCTCCCCGTCACGGTGATCTGCGAGCTCCTCGGCGTGCCGCGGGAGGACGAGCCGCGCTTCCACGGCTGGGCGACGCAGCTCGCCACCGCGCTCGAGCCGGAGAGCCGGACCGATCCGGCGGTGCATGCCCGCAACGTCGCGACCTTCGACGCCATCGCCGACTACATGCGCGACCTGATCCGGGCGAAGCGGCGCCGGCCCGCCGACGACCTGCTCTCGGGGCTCGCCACCGCGACGGACCCGGAGGCCGGCCGGATGAGCGACCCCGACCTCGTCGCCACCGCGGTCCTGCTGCTGATCGCCGGCCACGAGACCACCGTGAACCTGATCACCAACGGCATGCTGACGCTGCTGCGCTGTCCCGACGAGCTCGCGCGCCTGCGGGCCGACCCGGAGCGGGCGCCGCGGGTGATCGAGGAATTGCTGCGCTACGAGCCGCCGGTGCATTTCCGGACCCGGCTCGCCCTGGCGCCGATCCCGATCGGCGGCGCAGTGATCCCGGAGGGCGCGCCCCTGGTGCTGCTCTTCGCCGCCGGCAGCCGCGATCCGGCGCGCTTCCCCCTCCCCGACCGGTTCGACCCGGACCGGGAGGACAACCAGCATTTCGGCTTCGGCGGCGCCCTGCATTACTGCGTCGGCGCGCCGCTCGCCCGCATCGAGGCCGAGGCCGCCCTGACCGCGCTGGCAACCAGGCTGCGGGCGCCCCGCCTCGCCGAGGACCCGCCGCCCTACCGGCCCGGCGCATCGCTGCGCGGCCCGCAGCGCCTGCTCCTGCACATCGACGGCGTCGACTGAGGACCCGCGACCGCACCGTCCGGCCTGCGGCCACCGGAAAAACCGCCGCTCACGCCTCGATCTCGCGCAGGGCGAGCGCGGCGAGCCAGCGCAGATGGGCGACCTCCTCCGGGTCGAGGTCGCGCGGACGGGTGTCGGCGACGCAGAGGGTGCCGATGCAGCGGCCGTTGCGCAGCACCAGCGGCTGGCCGGCATAGAACCGCAGGCCGGGCGAGCCGGTCACGGCCGGGCTGTCGGCGAAGCGGGGATCGGCGAGGGTGTCGGGCACCACCAGCGGCGTCTCGTCGCCCTCCCGCTCGGCGAGCGCCACCGCGTGGGCGCAGAGCGTGGCGTCCCGCGGCGTCTCGGGCTCGGGGAAGCCCCGGGCGGCCTTCATCCACTGCCGGTCGCCGTCGACCAGCGACAGGGCGGCGAACGGCACCGCGAGCGCCCGCGCCGCCAGGGCGACGATGCGGTCGAACCGCTCCTCCGGCGGCGTGTCGAGCAGGTGCAGGGCCCGCAGGGAGGCGAGGCGTTCCGGCTCCCGCGCCGGGATCTCGGCCCGGGCCCAGCGGCAGGCGGTGCGCATCAGCCAGGCCCGCAGCCGGCTGCGGGCATAGGTGTCGGTGAACGGGATCGTCAGCCGGTCGCTGAGGCCGGCGGCCTCGTCGCCGGCCCGCTCGGCCTCCCGCGCCACCAGGACCAGCGGCAGGTCCTGTCCCGCGGGACCGCAGGCGCGCACCGCGGCGCAGAGCAGCCCGAGATCCGCCGGCGCCTCGCCCGGCGCCAGCACCACCAGCGCCGGGCGGTGGCGCAGGACCGCCGCCGCCAGCGCCTCCGGCACGAGCGGGCTGCCCTGCACCATGACGCCGTCGCCGCGCAGGATCGCGGCGAGGCGGACCGCCTCCGGGCTGTCGGCCCCGGCGAGCACGACCGTCCGCCCGGCGAGCGCCGGCTCGACCGGCTCGCGGGCCGAGGCCTCCCGGGTCCCCGCCGCCGTGACCTGCCGGACCACGAGGTCGACGGCCTGGCCCTCGGCCGCGGCGAGGAGCGCCACCGGCGCCGCGGCGTCGCGGTAGCGCGCCACCAGGGCGTCGAGGGCGTCGTCGTCGCGCTGGGGATCGTGATGCATCAGGGCGAGGCGCGCCGCCCCGGCCTCGCGGGCGGCCTGGAGCGCGTACTCGACGGTGCTGTGGCCCCAGCCGGCCTTGGCCGGGTACTCGGCCGCCGTGTACTGGGCGTCGTGGATCACGAGGTCCGCGTCGCGCAGGAAGGCGGCGTGGCGCGCATCGAGACCGGCGAGCGGGGCGCTGCCGTCGGCCGCGGCGGCCGCATAGGGCTCGTGGTCGAGGGCGTAGACCAGGCTCGCCCCGTCTGCCTCCAGGCGGTAGCCGAGGGTGAGCGCCGTGTGGTTGAGGTAATGGGTCACGACCCGGACGTCGTCGTCCTCGCCGAGGGTGAGCATGCCCTCGACCAGCTCGTGGTAATGGATTGTGGCGCCGAGCTGCTCCAGCGCGACCGGGAAGTAGCTGTACTGCATCTGGCCCGACAGCGTGTCGCGCAGCGAGCCGCCCAGGCCGCGGGGCGCGTACACGTCCCACTCGTTGCCGGGCCTGAAGAACGGCGCGAAGAACGGCAGGCCCTGGATGTGGTCCCAGTGGGTGTGGGTGATGAGCACGTGGCCCCGCACCGGCCGCCCGGACGCGGCGAGTTCCTGGCCGAGCGCGTAGGCGCCGGTGCCCATGTCGAGCACCACCAGGGTGCCGCGGGCGGTGCGCACGGCGACGCAGGAGGTGTTGCCGCCGTAGCGGACCGTGCCGGGACCGGGCACGGGCAGCGACCCGCGCGTACCGTAGAAGCGGACCTGCATGGCGTCGGGATCCTGGCGGCGGTTCCGGGCGATGCTCGAACGCCCCGGATGATGCCTGCCGGCGGGGCAAGTTGGAAGGGTCTGCCGCGGGCGGCTTGGAGAGGTTTGCCGCCGGGCGGCTTGCGCGCCGGCGCGTTCGCGGGCAGGTGGCGGGGGCGTGTCCGTCGAAACAGGGCCTGTCCAGCGTTGCAGCGTGACGATTCCGCGGGCCTTGCCCGCCTCGAAGGACTGATCGGCTACACCCTGCGGCGGTCACAGGTGGCTGTCTCCCGCAGCTTCGTCCAGCTCTTCTCCGACCTCGACGTGCGCCAGACCCAGCTCGGCGTGCTCACCATCATCGAGGGCAGCCCCGGCCTCAAGCCGAGCCAGATCGGCGCCGCCATCGGCATCAAGCGGGCGAATGTCGGGCCCCTCCTCGACGAGCTGGAGCACCGGGGCCTGGTGCGCCGGGAGCCCAGCCCTTCGGACCGGCGCTCGCAGGCCCTCTTTCTGACCGAGACGGGCACGACCCTGATGGCCGCGCTGCACCAGCGCGAGGCCGCCCACGAGGAGCGGATCGCCGCGTTCCTGACGCCTGAGGAGCGCGCCGTGCTGCTCGACCTGCTGCGCCGGGTCGAGCAGGGCGCGCGGGACGCGGCGGAGGAGGAGGCCGGGGCGGAGGAGGCGGATTGACCCCTCACTCCCCCCGGAACCGCCGCACCAGCTCCTCGGGGATCGGCGTCGCCTTCATCCGGGCCCGGTCGTCGGGGTGACGGCCGGCCCAGACCCGGCGCTCGCGGCCCTCGACGGCGAGGTCCCCGGCGTTGAGCAGGCGGTGGCGCACGGCGAAGCTCGAACGGCCGACCTCCACCACCGTCGAGACGATCTCGACCGTGTCGCCGTAGCGCGACGGCTTGAGGAAGCGCGCCCCGGTCTCGACCAGCGGGATACCGAGGAGGTCGTAGCGCGCCAGCATCCCGGCCTTCGGCAGCCCGGTCGCGGCCTCGCACAGGAGCGCGGTCGACCAGTCGAAGAAGTCGAAGAAGCGCGGGTTGAACACGATGCCGGCGGGGTCGCAATGGCCCCACTCCACCGTCAGGGTGCGGGTTGCGGTGAAGCCCTCGTGGTCGACGACCTGGTATTCGCGGGGCGGGATCATGCGGACTCCGGGGTGATGATGCCGGGCGCGTCGGGCCCGGCGTACAGGAGAGCGACCGCCTCGGCCCGGTTGCGCAGCACGCCGCGCTGGTTGATCGAGCCCTTGTCGGTCACCTCGTCCCGGTCGAGGGCGGGGGGTTCCGCGAGGAGCAGGAGCCGGGCGATGCGGTTCGACGAGCCGGTGGATCTCTGCGCGAAGGCCGCGAGGCGCCGGGAGAACTCGTGCCGCACCGCCGGGTGGGCGAGGATGGCCGCGTCCTCGCCGGCTGCGCCGTCGCACAGCGCCCGGCAGGCGGCGACATCGGGGAAGACCAGGGCCGCCACTTCGTCCCGCGCCTCGCCCGCGATGGCGACGTCGCGCACCAGCGGCTGGAACGCGTCGAGGAAGGCGGCGCGCAGCGGGCCGACGCTGACCCAGACCCCGGTGGTGAGCTTGAAGTCCTCGTTGAGGCGCCCGTCGAAGGTGAAGCCGCGGTGGAGGTCGTCCGGATCGACCGGCACCAGCGCGTCGCCGAGGCGGTAGAAGCCCTCCTCGTCGAAGGCCGCCGCCGTCAGGTCCGGCCGGCGCCAGTAGCCCGGCGTGACGTTGGGCCCGCGCACCCGTGCCTCGCGCTTTCCGCCGACCGGCGCGACCTTCAGCTCGACGCCCGGGGCCGGCAGGCCGACCTGGCCGGCCCTGGCCGGGCGGTCGTCGGTGACGAGGGCGAGCGGCGCGGTCTCGGTGGCCCCCAGTCCCGTCACCATCGGCACCGTCCGGCCGATCGTCCGGCGGGCGAGGTCGTCGATCGCGTCCCAGACCGGCTGCGGCAGGCCGGCGGCGGCGAAGAAGGTGACCTGGAGCCGGCGGAAGAAATTTTTCCGGAGTTCCGGGTCGTCCCGCAGGTGGGGCACCAGCGCCTCGAAGCCCTTCGGCACCGTGAGGTAGAGGGTCGGGGCGACCTCGCGCAGGGCGCGGACCGTCTCGCGGATGCCGCCGGGGGTCGGCCGGCCCTCGTCGATGTGAAGGGTGCCGCCATTCGCCAGCACCAGGTTGAAGTTGTGGTTGCCCCCGAAGGTGTGGTGCCAGGGCAGCCAGTCGACCATCACGGGCGGCTCCTGCGTCAGGGCGGGAAAGCGCGCCTGCAGCATCGCCTGGTTGGCGCTGAGCATCCGGTGGGTGTTCACCACCGCCTTCGGCACGCCGGTGGAGCCGGAGGTGAACAGGAGCTTGGCCACCGTCCCGGGCTCGACCGCGGCGTGGGCGGCCGCCACCGCCTCCGGATCGTCGCCCTGCAGCAGTACCGCGAACGGGGTCGTGGTCCGGCCGATCGCGGCGCCGTCGGCGATCACCACCTCGGTCCCTGCCGGCACCGCCGCCGCGATGGCCGGGGCGTACACCGCGCCCTCGGCCGCGAAGACGAGGCCGGGGGTGAGGAGATCGACGATCGCCCGCAGGCGGGCGTGGTCCTGCGACACCGTCGAATAGGCCGGCGAGACCGGCGCCACCGCGATGCCGACATGGAGGGCGGCGAGCGAGATCAGCGCGTGCTCGAAGCTATTGCCCGACAGGATCATCACCGGCCGCTCGGCCGAGAGGTTCCGGGCGAGCAGGGCGGCGGCGATCCGCTCGACGCTACGAAGCGCCGCCCCGTAGGTCAGGGGCTCGAACGCCCCGTCCGGCCCGCGCCGGACCAGGAACGGCCGGTCCGGCGCCTCGGCGGCGTGGCGGGTGAGATGCGCGGTCAGGCGCTCGGGGTAGGGCGGCAGCGCCGCTGTCGCGGTGACGAGCAGGCTGCCGTCGTCCCGCGGGACGAAGCGATGCGTGTCCATCGCTCAGCCCTTCACCAGCGGGCAGCCGCCCTCGGAGAGCGGGCGCCAGGCTTCCTCCGCCGGGACGGTACGGACCGGCTTGAAGTAGTCCCAGCCGCCCTTGCTCTCGTCCGGGGTCTTGGTGGTGAGGAGATACATCGGGTGGATCTTGCGGCCGTCCTCGCGGATGCGGCCTTGGCCGAAGATCGGATCGTCGGTCGGCGTCGCCTTCATGGCGGCCACCACCGCGCGGCCGTCGCCGGCCTCCTTCACGGTACCGACGGCCTTCAGGTAGTGCTCCACCGCCGAGTACACGCCGGCCTGCATGTCGTTCGGCATCGCGCGGCGCGGATGGCGCGCAGCGTAGCGCGCCGCGAAGGCCCGGCTGCCGTCGGTGAGGTCCCAGTAATAGGGCGTCACGATGTAGACGCCCTGCGTCGCCTTGAGGCCGAGCGCCGGCATGTTGGTGATGTTGAGGATCAGCCCAGCGAGGCGCTGGCCCGGGGCGATGCCGAACTCCGCCGCCTGCTTGAGGGCGTTCGAGGTGTCGTCGCCGGCATTGGCCAGCCCGATCACGTCGGCGCCGGAGGCCTGGGCCTGGAGCAGGTAGGACGAGAAGTCGGCGGTGCCGAGCGGATGGCGCGCCGCGCCCTTCAGGCTGCCGCCATTGGCCTTCACCTCCTCGGCCGCCGCGCCCTCGAGGTCCTTGCCGAAGGTATAGTCGGCGGTGAGGAAGTACCAGGACTTGCCGCCCTGCTGCACCAGCGCCTTGGCGAGCGCATGACCGAGCGACCAGGTGTCGTAGGTCCAGTGCACGGTGTTGGGCGAGCACTGCTTGCCGGTGAGCTCGGCGGTGCCGGCGCCCGAGCCGATGAAGACCTTGTTCTTCTCCCGCGCCAGGTTCGAGACGGCGAGCGCCACGGCGGAGTTCGGCACGTCGACGATCAGGTCGACGCCGTCCTGGTCGAACCAGCGCCGGGCGATCGCCGCGCCGATATCGGTCTTGTTCTGGTGGTCGGCCGAGACCAGCTCGACCGGCCGGCCGGCCTTGGCGGCGAAGTCCTCGATGGCGAGCTGGGCGGCGATGACCGAGCCCTGGCCCTGATAGTCGGCGTAGGGGCCCGACATGTCGTTGAGGACGCCAATCTTCACCGGCCGCTCGGCGGCGGCGGCGGGCGCGAGGAGGGCGAGGAGAGCGGCGAGGGCCGGGGCGAGCCGGCGGATGGGGCGACGGGGCATGGGTTCCTCCGGGGGTTTGGGGGTGGCCGGTCTTGGTGCCGGGTTTTGCGGCTATGGATCAGGTCTTCGAAACGCTTTTTCTTTAGCCTGACGAAGTAAAAAGAAGGCGCGGGATCCCCTCTCCCGTGTGGGAGAGGGGAACATTGCTTTAATTCTACTCGCTGCGTTTCCGCTTCTCAGGGTCATCCCGGGGCCGCGTAAGCGGAGCCCGGGATCCAGAACCGCGGATGGTGCCGAATGAGTCGGACGCGTTCCGCTCTATCCTCAACGTCTTGAGCGTCTGGCTTCCGGGCTCCGCTGCGCGGCCCCGGAATGACCCTGAGCGTGTGAGTATCCGGTGCGAGCAACTGCCCGCCCTACTCCCGCACCTTCTTCGCCCGCCCCTCCAGGAACTCCGCCAGCCGGCGCTTGGCCTCGGCGTCGCTCTGGGCCACCGCGGTCATCAGGGCCTCGGTGAGGTAGCCCGTCGCGGGATCGGCCTCGGCGATGCGCGGCAGGGCGTGGATCAGGGCGTAGTTGGTGAGCGGCGCGTTCTCGGCCGCCCGGGCGGCAAGCGCGATCGCCCGCTCCAGCCCCTCGTCCGGGGCGACGACGTAGTGCGACAGGCCGAGCCGCTCGCCGCTCTCGGCGTCGTGGACGCGGCCGGTCAGCATCATGTCGCGCATCCGCGAGACACCGATCAGCCGCGGCAGCCGCACCGAGGCGCCGCCGCCGACGAAGATGCCGCGCTGGCCCTCCGGCAGGGCGTAGAAGGCCGACTGCTCGGCCACCCGCAGATGGGCGGAGAGCGCCAGTTCCAGCCCGCCGCCGATCACCGCGCCTTTCAGCGCGGCCACCACCGGCACCCGGCCGAACTCGATCTCGTGGAAGGCCCGGTGCCACATCCGCGAGTGCAGCATGCCGGCGGGCGCGTCGCGCTCGGTCAGCTCCGCGAGGTCGAGGCCGGCGCAGAAATGCGGGCCTTCCGCGGCGATCACCAGGGCGCGCACGTCGTCCGGCAGGCCCCGGGCGATGCGC
The DNA here is from genome assembly GCF_004745635.1 of Methylobacterium nonmethylotrophicum. Taxonomy (GTDB): domain Bacteria; phylum Pseudomonadota; class Alphaproteobacteria; order Rhizobiales; family Beijerinckiaceae; genus Methylobacterium; species Methylobacterium nonmethylotrophicum. The sequence continues at coordinate 175,102 of NZ_SRLB01000014.1, forward strand.
TCGAGCCCCAGCACCATGCCGTCGTCGAGGGCGTTGCGCTTGTGCGGGCGGTTCAGGGTCACGATCGCCACCGCGTCCCGCCGGGTGACGACCAGGGACTCGGTGCCGAGGCCCGACAGGTCCTCCGCCATATCGGCGCTCCTCCGATTCTCGCTCCGGCCTGTTCGCGCCGGATTGCCAAACCTGATTTGTAATGTGATATAACTATCTCAACGGGTCAATCGGGCGATAAGCCCTGACAGCAGGCCCGATCAGGGAGGGCGCCGCGATGGATGACGCGAGCCAATCGGCCTCGGGCTACCGCACGGCCATCGGACGGGTGGCGGTGATCGGCACCGGCGTCATCGGGGCGTCGTGGGTGTCGCAATTCCTCGCCCAAGGCCTCGACGTGACCGCCACCGATCCGGCCCCCGGCGCCGAGACGCGGCTTCGCGAGACGGTCGCCCGGCACTGGCCGGTCCTCGCGCAGATCGGCCTCGCCTCCGGCGCCTCGCCCGAGCGCCTGACCTTCGTGGCCGAGCCGGACGCGGCGGTGGAGGGTGCGGATTTCGTCCAGGAGAACGGTCCCGAGCGCCTGGAGATCAAGCGCGACACCTACCGGCGCCTCGATGCCGCGGCGCCCCCCGACGTGGTGCTGGCGACCAGTTCCTCGGGCCTCGCCCCGAGCGCGATCCAGGATGCCTGCCGGTATCCCGGCCGGGTGGTGCTCGGCCACCCCTTCAACCCGCCCCACCTGGTGCCGCTGGTCGAGGTCCTGGGCGGCCGGCAGACCGACGAGGGCGCGATCGCGGCCGCGATGACCTTCTACGTGCGCATCGGCAAGCAGCCGATCCGCCTGCGGCGCGAGATGGTCGGCCACGTCGCGAACCGCCTCCAGGCGGCGCTCTGGCGCGAGGCGTTCCACCTCGTCGGCACCGGCGCCGCGACGGTGGCCGACATCGATGCCGCCATCGCCCACGGGCCGGGCCTGCGCTGGGCCCTGATGGGCCCGTGCCTGCTCAACCACCTCTCCGGCGGCCCCGGGGGGCTCGCGCACACCCTCGACCATCTCGGGCCCTTGATGGAGGCGATGTGGGCCGATCTCGGCGACCCGCGCCTGACGCCCGAGCTGAAACAGACCCTGGTCCGGGGCCTCGGCGAGGCGCTGGCGGGGCGCGACCTCGACGCGATGGTGGCCGCGCGCGACCGGCTCCTCGTCGACCTCGTCCGGCGGAAGCGCGAGGCGCCGGAGCTGCCCTAGAGCACCGTCCGATCGCGCTGCCATCGGACGATGCTCTAGATCTTTGATTTTTCTGCATTTTCTTCGACGAACCGGCATCCACTTCGTCGGACAATGCTCTCACCCGACCCCCAACCGACCAAGGGAGGACAACATGGCCAAGGTGATCGTGACGGTGGCGCCGACGGGCGGCATGGCCTCGAAGGCGCAGAACCCCAACCTGCCGACCCAGCCGGAGGAGATCGCCGAGTCGGTGCACAAGTCCTGGAAGGAAGGGGCGGCGATCGCGGCGCTCCACGCCCGCCGGCCGGACGACGAGGCGACCTGCAACGACGGAATCTACCGGCGGATCAACGGACTGATCCGCGAGCGCTGCGACATCATCCTCAACAACTCGACCGGCGGCGGCTCGAGCGGCGACATGCTGGTGCCGCGCCCCGACGGGCTGTTCGAGTCGAGCTTCGAGGAGCGGCTGAAGGGCTGCGAGGCCGGGGCCGAGATGGCGACCTTCGACGGCATGACCTTCGCGGACGTGCATGGCGGCCGCGAGATCCTGGTGGTCACCACCCCGAGCCGCTGCGAGCTGCTCGCCAAGCGCATGCAGGAGCGCGGCATCAAGCCGGAATGGGAGGTCTTCGGGCCCCAGCACATCCTGCAGGACGTGACCCGGCTGATCGAGAAGGGCTACGACAAGCCGCCCTACTACATCAACATGGTGCTCGGCGCCGACAAGGGCTTCCAGGGCGCGATGCCCTACTCGCACGACATCCTGGCGGCGATGATCCGGATGCTGCCGCCGCAATCGATCTTCTGCGTCTCCGGCATCGGCCCGGCGCAGCTGCCGGCCACCACCCAGGCCATCCTGCTCGGCGGCCACGTCCGGGTCGGGCTCGAGGACAACAACTACTACGCACGCGGCCAGCTCGCGACCAACGAGCAGCTCGTCGCCCGCACGGTGCGGATCATCAAGGAGCTCAACCACGAGCCGGCGAGCCCGGCCGAGGCCCGGGAGATCCTCGGCCTCAAGGCCGCCTGAAGGAGGCATCGATGCGCGCTCTCCGCTCCGCCCTGCTCGCGGGCCTCCTCTCCCTCGCGCCCGCCGCAGGCCATGCGGAGGGCGCCGTCTCCGGCGATCGCGTCAAGATCGGCGTGCTCGCCGACATGTCGACCGCGATGGCGGACAATTACGGCACCGGCAGCGTCACCGCGGCGCGCCTCGCCGTCGAGGATTTCGGCGCCACCGTGCTGGGCAAGCCGATCGAGATCGTCTCGGCCGACCATCAGAGCCGGCCGGACGTGGCGAGCTCGCTCGCCCGGCGCTGGTACGACGTCGAGGGGGTCGACATGATCACCGACCTCGACAACTCGGCGATCTCGCTCGGCGTCCAGGCGCTGGCGCGTGAGAAGGGCCGGCTCGCCCTCATCACCGGCTCGGGCTCGACGGTGATCACCGGGGCGCAGTGCTCAGCCAACGGCGCGCTCTGGGTCATCGACACCTTTGCCCTCGCCCGCACCATCGCCAAGCCGCTGGTCGAATCGGGCGAGAAGAGCTGGTTCTACGTCGTCGCCGACATCACGCTCGGCAAATCCTTCGTCGCCGACGTGACGCCGGTGGTGACGAAGGGCGGCGGCAAGGTCGCGGGCCAGGTCTTCCACCCGCTGCTCTCGCCCGACCTGTCGTCGCAGATCCTGCAGGCGCAGGCCTCCGGCGCCGGGGTGATCGCGCTGTTCAACGTCGGCGGCGACGCCATCAACGCGGTCAAGCAGGCCTCCGAGTTCGGGGTGCTCGGGGGCAAGCAGAAGCTCGCCGGCTTCTACATGACGGCGGTCGACGTCCACGCGCTCGGCTTGAAGGTCGCGGGCGGCCTCTACCTGTCGGAGGCGTTCTACTGGGACCAGGACGAGGCGAGCCGCGCCTTCGCCAAGCGGTTCTACGACCGTCAGCGGGCGATGCCGAACAGCTACCAGGCCGGCGTCTACTCGGCGGTCACGCACTACCTCAAGGCCGTGAAGGCGGCCGGCACCGACTCGGCCGAGCCGGTGATGGCCAAGATGCGCGAGATGCCGATCGAGGACTTCATGACCAAGGCCGGGCGGCTGCGGCCGGACGGGCGGGTGATCCGCGACGTCTCGCTCTTCCGGGTCAAGCGCCCGGAGGAGTCGAAGGGGGAGTGGGACGTGATGGAGCGGGTCGCGACGCTGTCGGGCGACGACGCCTTCCGGCCGATCGAAGAGAGCGACTGCCCGCTGGTGCGGGGAAAGCCGTGACGCTCCCCGCTCCCATCCTGGAGCACGTCTTCGACGCCCGCATCGCGGTCGACGTGCCCTACGAGGTCGGCCCGACGGTCGCCGGCGCGCGGCGGGTCATCGCCATCACGGGCGGCACGGTCTCCGGGCCGGGCCTGTCCGGCCGTGTTCTGCCCGGCGGGGCCGACTACCAGACCATCGCGGAAGGCGGGCTCACCCGGCTGCACGCCCGCTACGTGATCGAGGCCGCGGACGGCGCCCGGATCTACGTCGAGAACACGGGCCTGCGCTTCGGGCCGCCGGAGGCGCTGGAGCGCCTGCGCCGGGGCGAGCCGGTCGATCCCGCGCTGATCTACTTCCGCACCGCGCCGCGATTCGAGACCGCGGCTCCGCACCTCGCCTGGATGCAGACCAGCCTGTTCGTCGCCACCGGGGCCCGGGCTCCGGATCACGTCGCCCTGAGCGTCTTCCGGGTGGCGTAACCCTGGGCCGGGACCCAAGGACGCCAAGACCAAAGGGGCGCCAGGACCACTGGGCGCCGGGACGTCACTCCGTTCGCGCCACCGCGACCGTGCCGTCGATCAGGGTGAAGACGATCCCGGCCTTCCGCAGGGCCGCGAGGACGTGGGGGCGCGAGCGGGAGGCCGGACCGTCGGCCTCCTCCTCGAGGCGCCGCACGGTGGAGAGCGACAGGCCGCTCGCCCGCGCGAGATCGTTCAGGGTCCAGTCGAGGAGGCCGCGGGCCGCCCGCAGGTGGCGGCCCTGGATCGCCTGTGCGAGGTGCGCCTGCCCGTCGTGCCCCTGTCCCGGCTCCCGCTGGCGCGGCAGGCTCGCCGGCGGGGCGGTCTCGGCTTCCAGCGGCGTGATCACGACAGTCCAGCACGCCGGATCGGCGTTCCCGTCGCGCAGGGGCACCATCGTCATGCGGAACGGCGCCACACCGCCGCCGGCGAGCCGCAGGGTCGGGGTGATGCTGAACGGTCTGCCGGCCGCGGCGAGGCGCAGCAGCTCCTCGCGCCAGCGCGGCCGCTCGTCGGGAGCGAACGGGCTGAGCCAGTTCCCCCGGATCTGCTCGCGGCTCAGGCCCACCAGGGCCAGGAACTCCGGGCCGTACTCGGTCAGCGGCAGCGTCGGCTCGGTGTAGATGAAGACCTGCGCCTGCCGTGCCAGGCTGGCCCGGCGGTGCTGCTCCATGCGGTGCATCTCGGCCAGGCGCTCGCGGTCGGTCACGTCGAGCAGCACGCCGGTCAGCGCGACCGGCCGCCCCTCGGCGCTGAAGAACACCTCGCCGCGGCTCACCACCGTGCGCGCCGTGCCGTCGGGCCGGATCAGGCGGACCGTATGACTGCCGAACAGGCCGGTCTGGACGATCTGGGCGGCGTCCTCGAGCACGTCGCGGTCCGCCGGATGGACGAGGCCGAGCAGGCGCTCGTAGCTCGCCGGCTCGCTCTCCGGCAGGCCGGGCAGGCGGTAGAGCCCGGACGACCAGACCTGCCGCCCGGTGGTGAAGTCCCAGCGCCAGGCCCCGGTCAGCCCGAACGCTTCGACGAGGCGCATGAAATCGTGCGACGACATGTCCACGGGGCGCATGTCCGCGGGGCGAAAGCCCGGGACGCCGGGGGCCCGGCGCGCGTTGCCGATCCGGTTGGTGCTCATCGGGCGCCCGCCCGCGCCTCGCGCTCCCGGTCGCGCGGGGTCCGGTGGCGCGTCTCACCGGACCGTTCCGGGCCGAGCCGCCGTCGCCCGCGGCAGCACGCCCCCCTTGCGCCCATCGCAATTCCGCTCTTCAAGGTAAAAATTCCTAACAAAACGTTCTTCACTGCGCTGCGAATACGGATACATGCCGCAGCGGCATGTCAATCTAATCCGATGAATACCTGTAAATCAACCGGACTGTCCACAATGCGACACCCGCCCGCTCCGGCAGCGCCGATCCTGGCCCGAGCCCGTGTCGGCCCCGACGCAGACCCGAGGAGTGCCACTCGGAGGAGGAGAGCCCGGACCGTACTGCCCAAGCATGATCCGGTGCGACTGCGGCACGGGGCAGCACCCCGCCCGGCGCGCTCCAGGGGAACAAGACGAAAATTCTCCCACGAACGTTACCGGCAGTAATTTTGTTCCATTCAGAGAAGAAAAATAGAAAACTACGTCTATTGCTGGCGGCCCGGTCCGCGACCTATCTAGACGCTTGGTGTTCCGGTCTCCGGAGCCGCGTGTCATGCCGGGTCTGACCATGCGTCCTGCCATTTTCGATCCGTTCGGCGAACGTCTGGACCTGCGGCCCGGGCAGGAGGCGGCCTGCGCCTCGGCGGCCCGCCGTCGCCCGGTCCGGACCCGTCGGATCGTCGGCGCCGTGCTGTTCTGGGCGCTGGCGGCCGGGCTGATCACGGCGCGCGGCGTGTTCTTCGATCCGAGCACCGCCTTCGGGCCCGACGCGCCGGCCCGCGTCGCAGCGACCCAGGCGCCGGTCCTGCGCTGAGCGGAAGAGCTCCCCTCCCCTTCAGGAACGGCCTCCGGCATCCCACATCACGGCGCGAGAGAGCCATCCAGAGCCTCCGGAGCCGCGAGGCTCCGTTTCGAGACCGGAGCGACCCGATGCTGTTCTTCCGCAAGCGCGCCGAGATGCCCGCCCCCGACCAGATCCTGCCGGGGCGGCCCGCCCCCCTGCCGACGGCGGAGCGGCACTTCGTCAACGGCCGCCCGCTCAAGGGCCCGTATCCGGACGGCACCGAGACGGTCGTGTTCGGCCTCGGCTGCTTCTGGGGTGCGGAGCGCAAGTTCTGGCAGCTCGGCGATGGCGTCTTCGTCACGGCAGTCGGCTACGCCGCCGGCACGACCCCGAACCCGACCTACGAGGAGGTCTGCTCCGGGCTGACCGGGCACAACGAGGTCGTGCTCGTCGCCTACGACCCGGCGGTGATCCCGTTCCAGACCCTCCTCAAGACCTTCTGGGAGAGCCACGACCCGACCCAGGGCATGCGCCAGGGCAACGACGTCGGCACGCAGTACCGCTCCGGCATCTACCTGCCCGACGCCGCCCGCCGGGCCGAGGCCGAGGCCTCGCGCGACACCTACGCCGCCGCCCTGAAGGCCCGGGGCTACGGCCCGATCACCACCGAGATCCGCGACGGCGGCCCGTTCTACTTCGCCGAGGAGTACCACCAGCAGTACCTGGCGAAGAACCCGGGCGGCTATTGCGGCCTGGGCGGCACCGGCGTGTCCTGCCCGATCGGGGTCGGCGTCGCGGCCGAGTAATCCTTCGCCGGGACCGGCCCCGGCCGGTCTCGGCGATCCCGTCTCAGCGCGCCTTCAGCACCGTGCGGCAGGCCTCCGGCAGCCCCGCCAGGGTCATCGGCGGGCGCGGCTTGCCGGGCGGGCGCGGCTTGGGGTTGAGCACCGCGTCCGAGAACCAGTAATCGAGCTCGGAGCCGCAGCCGTCGCCGCCCGGCGGCGGGTCCTGGTCGTGGCAGGCCGCGTCCCCGGCCGGGCATTCGAGCCGGATGTGGAAGTGGTAGTTGTGGCCGTAGATCGGCCGCACCTTGGTGAGCCAGCCGCGGTCGGACCCGGCCTCGCGGCAGAGCGCCAGCTTGATCGCCGGGTTGACGAAGATCCGCGCCACCTCCGGCTCGCGCGACACCATCTTGATCAGGCGCAGGTGCTCCGGCCGCCAGACCTCCGGGTCGATGTCGCGCCGGTCCGGCCGCACCACGTTGGTGGCCGACATCTCCTCGCGCTCGGCCCGGGTGAGGCGCCGGTCCGGCATCGGGGTCAGCCAGATGTCGGCGTCAAGGCCGAGCTGGTGCGAGGCGTGGCCGGTCAGCATCGGCCCGCCCCGGGGCTGGGACATGTCGCCGACGAGGAGGCCCGGCCAGCCCGCCTTGCGGGGCGCCTCCGTGGCGACTCTTTCCAGGAAGGCGACGAGCCGCGGGTGGCCCCAGTTCCGGTTGCGCGACAGGCGCATCACCTGCCAGGTGTCGCCGTCGATCGGCAGCGCCTGCGCCCCGGCCACGCAGCCGCGGGCATAGCCGCCGATCGCCTGCGGCGGCAGCGCCGCCGGCGTTGTGGCCCGGCCGAACAGGGCTTTCGCCGGCACGGAGGGGTCGTCCGGGTTGGCGAGCGGCGGCAGCGGCTTCGGGTTGAGGGTGCCGCGATCCTGCGCGAGGGCGGGAGCGGCGAGCGCGAGGAGGACCGTCAGGGCGGCGGCACGGCGAATCGGCATGGGCCGCAGGCTAGCGTCCCGATCGCGCAGGGGGAACCGCCCCGCTCATCCGCCATTCGCCGCAGAGAGGGGCCGGCGCTCGAGGGCCGTGCCCGGAACAGGCCCCGCCGCGGCAGCGTTGCCGGGGCAGAGGACGAACGATCCGGAGGATAGCCGATGACCACCGTCGCGCCGACCGTGGGCGACCGCTCCGACATGGGCAGCACCACCACGACCCAGACCAACGCGCTCATCGCCAGCGACCGCGTCGAGGGTACCGCCGTGCGGCGCCCGAACGGCGATTCCATCGGCCGCATCGAGCGCCTGATGATCGAGAAGGCCACCGGCAAGGTGGTCTATGCCGTGATGAGCTTCGGCGGCTTCCTCGGCATCGGCGAGGGCTACCACACCGTCCCGTGGTCGACCCTGCGCTTCGCGCCGGAGCTCGACGCCTACGTGCTCGACCTCACCGAGGAGCAGCTCCGCTCCGCCCCGCCGGCCTCGGCGGAGGGCAACGACCCCTCCTTCGACCGGAACTGGGAGGAGCACGTCCACCGCTACTTCAACGCGACGCCGTACTGGAGCATCTGAAGGCTCCCGGCGGGGGCGTCACGGCGCCTCCGCCGGCACGCCCGACAGGGCCCAGCGGCACAGGCTCGTCTCCTTGACCTTCAGGCAGTCATAGGCGGTGCCGCCCACCACCACCCGCTCGGCATTGCCCTCGACCCGGTCGCGGCCGATCCGGGTGCAGCCGAGATGGTCGGCCTTCGGGTCGGCGAGCCGCGCCTTGACCGCCGCCGGATCGCCCCCCGTCTCCGCCATCAGGAGGCGCAGGTTGGACAGGGCCCCGCAGGTCACGACCGGCTCGGGCGGCGCGGGCTTCGCCGGCGCGGCCGGCGCCTTCGCCCTCTGGGCGCCCGCCGGACACGCGAGCAGCGCGAGGACCAGCCCGGCACCGACGAGGTCGCGCCTCACGCGCGGCCCCTCATAAGCCCCCCAATCGGCGCACCAGCGCCCATTCGGCCTCCGTGACCGGCTGGACCGACAGGCGCGAATTGTTGACGAGCACCATCTCGCGCAAGGCCGGCTCCGCCTTGATCGCCTCCAGGCTCACCGGCCGGGGCAGGGCCGCGACCGCCTTGAGGTCCACCATGCCGAAGCGGCCGGTCTCGTCGGTGTGGTCGGGATAATAGGTGCGGATCACCTCGACGATGCCGACCACCGCCTTGCCCTCGTTCGAGTGGTAGAAGAAGCCCTGCTCGCCGAGCCTCATCGCCTCGAGATTCTTGCGGGCGACGTGGTTGCGCACCCCGTTCCAGGACGTCCCCGCCTCCCCGGCGGCGACCTGGTCGTCCCACGACCAGACCGAGGGCTCGGACTTGTAGAGCCAGTACGCCATCCCGTCGTCTTTCCTCTCGCCTCTCGCGCGGTCGCCTGCGGCCCCCATCGCCCGATCCGGGGGCGCGAGTCCAGGGGGAACGAGGCTGCCGTCCTGCGGTGGCCTGACCCAGGGTCCGGTGGCGGCCGGCGCGGGCGCTCCCGGCGCGAACCGGCATCCCGGAGGAGTTCGTGTATGGTCGCGCCACAGCGGCAGGGGGGGTGAGGCCGATGAGCGTGGACTGGACCTGGCTTCTCTCGGCGGGCGCCTTCGCGGTCGCCATGTCGGCCACGCCCGGGCCCAACAACACGATGGTGGTGGCCTCCGGGGCCACCTACGGCTTCGCCCGCACCCTGCCGCACATGCTCGGCATCGCGGCGGGTTTCCCGGTGATGCTGGTCGTCCTCGGCACCGCCGGCCTGCCGCTGCTGACCGACCTGCGCGTCCATGCGGTGCTCAGATGGGTCGGCGCCGCCTACCTGCTGTGGCTCGCCTGGAGGATCGCGCGCGCCGACCCGGACCCGGCCGAGCCGGCCGCCGAGGGGTCCATCAAGGCCGGCGGACGGCCCCTCGGATTCCTGCAGGCGGCCCTGTTCCAGTGGGTCAACCCGAAGGCCTGGATCATCGCCGCAGGCGCGCTCGCCACCTATACGGGAGCGGCCGAGGGTGCCTCGCTCACCGCGACGCTGCTGCTCGCCGTCCTGTTCGGGGTCGTCGCCCTGCCCTGCGTGGCCCTCTGGACGCTGATCGGCGTCGGCACCGCCCGGGTGCTCCGGACGCGGCGGGCCGTGCGGCAGTTCAACCTCGCCATGGCTGGGCTGCTGGTCGCGTCCCTGGTGCCGGCCCTGAGGGAGTAGGGGGCGCGACGAGGAGGAGACGGCCGCGTTTCCCGTGAAACACGGCCGTCCGGTGCGGGGGAAATCGCGTTACGCGATGCCGCCCTGGGCCTGGGCCTCGGCGGCCTTCTGGCGGTAGAGGCCGACGAAGTCGATCGGGTCGATGTAGAGCGGCGGGAAGCCGCCGTTGCGCACCGCGTCGGCGATGATCTGGCGGGCGAACGGGAACAGCAGCCGCGGGCACTCGATCATCACCGCCGGGTGCATCTGGTCCTGCGGGATGTTGCGCAGGCGGAAGATGCCCGCATAGGTCAGCTCGAACGCGAACAGCACCTCGGCGCCGATCTTGGCGTCGCCCTCGAGACGCAGGTCGACCTCGAAGTCCTCCTCGGCGAGCTGCCGGGCGTTGACGTTGACCTGGATGTTGATCTGCGGGCCCTGCTGCTGCGGCTGCAGGGAGCGCGGCGCGTTCGGGTTCTCGAAGGAGAGGTCCTTGGCGTACTGGGCCAGCGCGTTGAGGGTCGGCGTGAAGTCGTCGGGCTGCGCCGCGGCGCCACCGTTACCGTTCGGGACCGGGGAGTCGGCCATGGCGGAGGGTTCCTTCGAGGGCTGGACGTAACGACGAACCGCCGCACGCTGCCGCGAAAATCGGCGCGCGCGGCGGCGGCGTTGCCGCTATCATGCCCTTCACTTGCGAACAAGCGAGGCACCGATCATCCCTCCCGCCACCCTGACCCAGCGGCAGGACGGTCCCGGCCCGGAACGGTGCCCCCGTGCGGCGTCACAGCGCCCGGGCGCCTGGATACGACGGAGGCCCGGCCCCATATCAATGAGAGGCCCGCGGGTGCCGCCCGGACGCTTGCCTTGCCCCGGTCCCGGTGCCAAAGCCGCCGGGGGGCTGCGGACCGCCGAGGTTCGCGGCGCCGGGTGCCTGGTGTGTGGGTGCCGGATGTCCTGGTGCCGGACGTCTTGGTGCCACGTCTGTTGCAAGCTGTGCCGGGGCGGTCAGGGATGCTCCGCGTAGAAGCCGCCACGATCGGATCGATGATGCAGGATTCCCTCGACCTTACGACCCTCATCTTTCTCGGGCTTGCGGTCTTCGTGATCTGGAAGCTGCGCTCCGTCCTCGGCCAGAAGACCGGCAGCGAGCGGCCGCCGTTCAACCCGCTCGCGCGGCGCGAGGAGCCGCCGGCCGCCCCCCGCGACGGCGACAACGTCGTGCGGCTGCCGGGCGCGGGACCCGAGCGTGCCGCCGCCGCCCCCGTGGCGACCGCGGTGCCGCGCAACTGGAAGGGCGTGGTCGAGCCGAACTCGCCCGCCGCCCGCGGCCTCGACCTGATCCTGCAGCAGGAGCCGAATTTCGATCCCCGCGCCTTCACGGACGGCGCCAAGGTCGCCTACGAGACCATCGTGATCGCCTTCGCCAAGGGCGACCGCAAGACGCTCAAGACCTTGCTCTCCCGCGAGGTCGCCGACGGCTTCGAGCGGGCGATCCAGGGCCGCGAGCGCGCCGGCCAGACCGTTGAGACCACCTTCGTGTCGATCGACCGGGCCGAGATCGTCGGCGTCGACGTGCGTAACCGCGTCGCCCAAGTCACCGTCCGCTACCTCTCGAAGCTGATCACCGCCACCCGCGGGCCGCAGGGCCAGGTGGTGGATGGCAGCCCCGAGAAGGTCGTCGACGTCACCGACGTCTGGACCTTCGCCCGCACCCTCGGCAGCCGGGACCCGAACTGGCAGCTCGTCGCCACCGAGGCCGGGCACTGACGGCGCGGCGCCCGGCGGCTTGATCGGCCGCCGGCCCTCCGCGACGGTCCCGCCGCGAGACGCTCGGAACGCCACTTTCCCGGGGCCGGAGCCCGTCAAGCCCATGCCGCCGGCGCACGGCCCAATTCCCCTCGCACCACGCCCCGTCGCGATCCTGCTCGCCGCCTCCCTGCTCGCCGCCGCGCCCGGCCGTGCCGAGGAGAGCGCTCGCCTGCGGGTCGGCGAGGCTTTGCTCGAGCCCGTCCTCCTGAGCACCCTGCCGGGCTTCGCCGGTGACGACCTCGCGGCGTCCCTCGCGGTCTTCCGGGCGACCTGCGCCCGCCCCGCAGCCCCCGTCCTCGCCGAGGCGGTGCCCGGCGCCCCGGGCCAGGACCTCACCGCGGCCTGCGCCGCCGCGGCCGGCGTGACGCCGGCGGGGGCCCGCGCCTTCTTCGAGCAGCACTTCGTCGCCTACCGCATCCTGCGGCCGCACCGCGACGCCCCGGCGGAGCGCATCGCCGGCTTCCTCACCGGCTACTTCGAGCCCGAACTCGACGGCTCGCCGGTGCCGACGCCCGACTTCACCGTGCCGGCCCTTGCCCGTCCCGACGACCTCGTCTCCCTCGAGCCCGGCGAGACCCGGCCCGGCCTCGACCCCGCCCTCCGCGCCGCGCGCCGCGAGGGCGACGCCTTCCTGCCCTATCCGGACCGGGCGGCGATCGAGGACGGGGCGCTCGGATCCCGCGCCCGCCCGCTGGTCTGGCTGCGCGACGCCGTCGACCTCCTGGTGCTGCAGGTCCAGGGCTCCGGCCGGGTGCGCCTGCCCGACGGCCGCGCCTTGCGCCTCGCCTATGACGGCCGCAACGGCCGGCCCTACACCTCCGTGGCCCGCCTGATCGTCGCGAGCGGCCACCTGCCGCTCGAGGGGCTGACGCTCGCCCGCTGGACCGGCTGGCTGCGGGCCAACCCGGACGTCGCCCGCGACCTCATCCGCCGCAACGCCTCCTACGTCTTCTTCCGGGTCGACGACGGCGCCCCGGAGGCAGGCCCCCGCGGGGCGGCGGGCGTGCCGCTCACCGCCGGGCGGAGTCTGGCGGTCGACGCGACCCTGTGGCGCTACGGCCTGCCGTTCTGGCTCGACGGGACGATGCCGGACCCGGAGGGCGCCAGCACGCCCTTGCGCCGCCTGGTGGTGGCCCAGGATACCGGCTCGGCGATCCTCGGGCCGGCCCGCGGCGACCTCTATCTCGGCACCGGCGCCCGGGCGGGTGCGACCGCAGGCCTGCTGCGCAACCCCGCCCGCTTCGTGGTGCTGCTGCCGAAGCCCGGAGCCGCGCCGTGACCGAGCCGCGCCGCCCGCGGCGGATGCGCCGGCTCTCGTCCGAGGAGAGCCGGCTCTGGGCCGAGATCTCCCGCCTGATCACCCCCTTGCGCGGGCGGCCCTCCCCTCCCCCGCCGGAACCCGCGCCAACCGCCCCCGAGGCGCAGCCCGCGCGGCCGGGACCCCGCAAGGTCGCGTCCGCCAAAACCGTTCCGGTCAAGACCGTCTCAGCCAAGACGGTGGGGACCAAGATGGCGGGGACCAAGCTCGCGGCGGCCACGGCTCCGGCCGCCGTCGCGCCGAAGACCCCTCCCCCGGCGCCGGCCCTGCCGCCGCTCGCTCCCCTCGAGCGGCGGGTGCGCACCGGCCTGCGCCGCGGCTCCCGCAGCGTCGACGCGGTGATCGACCTGCACGGCCTGCGACAGGCCGAGGCCCACGCGACGCTGGTCGGCTTCCTGCACCGGTCCCGGGCGGCCGGGCACACGGTGGTGCTGGTCGTCACCGGCAAGGGCGGGAGCGGCGACGACCCTTACGCCGAGCGCGGCGTGCTGCGCCGCAGCGTTCCGCACTGGCTGCGCCTGCCGGAGCTGCGCGCCCTGGTCCTCGGCTTCGAGGAGGCCGCCCACCATCACGGTGGCGGCGGAGCCCTGTATATTCGCCTGCGACGGCGCTGACGGCACCGCCCGATCGCCTGTGAACCCGGCAGGCCTGCCGTCGTCGCCAGCAAAGCCAAGCAAGCCGCTCAGCGTCCCGTTGCATTCCTGCCTATATGCCTATTTCTTCATCTCAGGCGGTCACGTCGCGCACATGTAATCAGCGATAGAGTGATCTGAGGCCGTGGTATCTCGGCTTTACCGCGAGGAGTCGCGGCGGTTAAAACCCTCCATATGTTAATGCGTGGCGGGGACGACTGCGCCGATAGTCCGGGCGTGCTTCGGGCGCGGCGAGGGCATCGGCGCCGGGCTCCTCCCTCTCCTCCACCGCCGCGATGCCTGTCGCTCCCCACTTTTCCCCACCGGGGACTTGAGTCGACGACGAGGACCCGCTACACAAAGTCGTTCCCTCCTTCATCGTCACGTCACGTCGCATCCAGGGCCGGTCCGGCTCCTCCTCGCGACCTCCGGGACAATCAGGCGACGACTTCGCGACCGGTGCCCGCCTCGGCCACCCCGTTGCTCCCGCTCAACGCCGCGTCCTGCGGCGGACGGACCTCTCCCCCCATGACGCCCCCCAGCCTCGCCCCCGCACCCCGATATCCCATGATCGAAGACGCCCTCGCCCCGACCGAGACCCTGGCCGCCCCCGCGATGCGCGAGGTGAAGCTCCAGGACCTCAAGTCGAAGACGCCGACCGAGCTCCTGACCTTCGCCGAGGAGGTCGAGGTCGAGAACGCCTCGACCATGCGCAAGCAGGAGCTGATGTTCGCGATCCTGAAGCAGCTCGCTGCCAAGGACGTCGAGATCATCGGCGCCGGCACGGTCGAGGTACTGCAGGACGGCTTCGGCTTCCTGCGCTCCTCCGACTCGAACTACCTGCCGGGTCCCGACGACATCTACATCTCGCCGACGCAGATCCGCCGCTTCGGCCTGCGCACCGGCGACACCGTCGAGGGACCGATCCGCGGCCCGAAGGACGGCGAGCGCTACTTCGCGCTGCTCAAGGTCAACACCATCAATTTCGAGAACCCGGACAAGATCAAGCACAAGGTCCACTTCGACAACCTGACGCCGCTGTTTCCCACGCAGCGCTTCAAGCTCGAACTGTCGGAGCCGACCCGCAAGGACTTCTCGCCCCGGATCATCGACATCGTCGCGCCGATCGGCAAGGGCCAGCGCGCCCTGATCGTGGCGCCGCCGCGCACCGGCAAGACGGTGCTGATGCAGAACATCGCCCAGTCGATCACCCTGAACCACCCCGAGTGCTACCTCATCGTCCTGCTCATCGACGAGCGGCCCGAGGAGGTCACCGACATGCAGCGCTCGGTGAAGGGTGAGGTGATCGCCTCGACCTTCGACGAGCCGGCGACCCGCCACGTCCAGGTCGCCGAGATGGTGATCGAGAAGGCCAAGCGCCTGGTCGAGCACGGCCGCGACGTCGTGATCCTCCTCGACTCGATCACGCGGCTCGGCCGCGCCTACAACACCGTCGTGCCGTCCTCCGGCAAGGTGCTGACCGGCGGCGTCGACGCCAACGCCCTGCAGCGGCCCAAGCGCTTCTTCGGCGCCGCCCGCAACATCGAGGAGGGCGGCTCGCTGACCATCATCGCGACCGCCCTGATCGATACCGGCTCGCGCATGGACGAGGTGATCTTCGAGGAGTTCAAGGGCACCGGCAACTCCGAGATCATCCTGGACCGCAAGGTCTCCGACAAGCGCATCTTCCCGGCGATCGACATCACCCGCTCCGGCACCCGCAAGGAGGAACTGCTGGTCCCGCCGGACGCACTCAAGAAGACCTATGTGCTCCGCCGCATCCTCAACCCGATGGGCGTCACCGACGCGATCGAGTTCCTGCTCGACAAGCTGCGCCAGACCAAGAGCAACGGCGACTTCTTCGACTCGATGAACACCTGACGCGATCCTCGGTCGCGGTCGGTCGATCCCTGCGCGGCGCCCCTCCCGGGGCGCCGTTCGCATGTGGGGTCCCTGCCAGGCCTCGATCCTGCCCGGTCGGGGGCGAACGGGATCGCTGCGTCGCGCACGCCAGGACACTTCTCCCCTCTCCCACCCGCAAACCTCGTCCCGAGATGCCCAGGGCAATGGGCCTCGAAGGAGGGCTCCACCGGGCACCGAGATGTCTGATGCCCTCCTTCGAGGCCGCTCCCGCGCGGCGATCCTCGATCGCCGGTCACCTCGGGATGAGGGCGCGGGCCGGACACGATCCTGCAGCCGGCAGGCGGACGGACCGATGATGGGCGGCCCGCTGGGGCCATCGTCCATGCGGATCCGTCTCCCTCCCGGATGAACGCCGCCGCATCGATCGCCATCCCGTTCGGATCACGTCGACCTCGCCCGGCCCGCATGTCCCTGCCCCACGGTCGGCATCGCCCCCGGATCCATGCTAGCGACGTCGCGCGAGGGCCGCCCCGGCCCGCTCTCCTGCCCGCGATCCCTCACCCGATGCTCTCCTCCGACACCATCTTCGCGCCCGCCACGGGCTCCGGTCGCACCGCCGTCGCCGTCGTGCGGATCAGCGGTCCCGGCGCCGGACCGGCCCTCGCGGCGCTGATCCGTGCGCCGTTGCCCCCGGCGCGGCGCCTGTCACTGCGCACCCTGCGCGAGCCGGCGAGCGGCGAACTCCTCGATCACGCCCTAGTCGCGTGGCTGCCCGGTCCCGGCACCGCCACCGGCGAGGACATGGCGGAGCTGCATCTCCATGGCGGTCCGGCGGTGCGGGCTGCCGTGCTGCGCTGCCTCGGCGGGTTCCCGGGTCTCGTGCCGGCGGAACCGGGAGCGTTCACCCGACGGGCCTTCCTCAACGGACGCATGGACCTGACCGCCGTCGAGGGTCTGGCCGACCTGATCGACGCCGAGACCGAGGCACAGCGACGCCAGGCCGTGCGACAGCTCGACGGAGCCCTCGGCCGGGCTGTGGAGGGCTGGCGCGCCGTGCTGCTCGACGTGCTGGCAGGAACCGAGGCCGCCCTCGACTTCTCCGACGAGGGCGACGTCGACGACGAGGTCCTGACCGCAGCAGGGCGCGACGCCGCCGCAGGAGTGCGCGACGCGATCCGAATGGCGCTCGCCGACGATCGACGGGGCGAACGCCTGCGGGACGGCGTCACGGTCGTGCTCGCCGGGCCGCCCAATGCCGGCAAGTCCACCCTGCTCAATGCGCTCGCCCGCCGCGACGTCGCGATCGTCTCGGAGATGCCCGGAACCACGCGGGACGCGATCGAGGTGCGCTGCGACCTCGGCGGATTGCCGGTCCTGCTCGTGGATACGGCGGGGCTCCGCGACAGTGCCGACGCGATCGAGGCGGAGGGCGTGGCGCGAAGCCGCCGCCGCATCGACCAAGCCGATCTGGTGCTCTGGCTGTGCGAGCCCGGCGGTGCCGCACCCCCTCCCCTGCCGGTCCCGGTTCTGACGGTCGCAACCAAGGGCGACCTGCCGGCGGCGGCCTCGGACGGGTTGACGATCTCGGCGCGGACCGGCTTCGGACTGGATCGGCTGCTCGGCGAGATCGAGCGCTTTGCCCAGGGCGCGCTCGGTGCCGGGGACGCGCTCGTGACCCGCGAGCGGCAACGGCTGGCGCTCGAACGCTGCCTCCACCACCTCGACCGGGTCGTCGCGCACGGCGTGACCCTGCCGGCCGAGCTGGTAGCGGAGGATCTGCGTCTCGCCGTCCGCGCGCTCGGGGAGGTCGCCGGACGCGTCGGGGTGGAGGAGATGCTCGACCGCCTCTTCGCCAGCTTCTGCATCGGCAAGTAGGCAAGCCGGTCGGCATCCGCGGATGGGGTTTTCACGTGAAACGTCGCCTGGGACGCGCGCGCGATTGACGCCGGCACCGCGCCGCTCCTAATCACACCATGCCATCGGACGATTCTCTCCCCTTCGACGTCATCGTCGTCGGCGGGGGCCATGCGGGCGCCGAGGCGGCCGCCGCCGCTGCCCGCTACGGCGCCCGCACCGCCCTCGTCACCCACCGCCGCGACACGCTCGGGGCGATGTCCTGCAACCCGGCCATCGGGGGACTCGGCAAGGGCCACCTCGTGCGTGAGGTCGATGCTCTCGACGGGCTGATGGGCCGGGTCGCCGACCGCGCCGGCATCCAGTTCCGCCTGCTCAACCGCCGCAAGGGCCCGGCGGTACGGGGTCCGCGCACGCAGGCCGACCGCAAGCTCTATGCCCATGCGATGCAGGCGGCGCTCGCCGTGACGCCGAACCTGACGATCGTCGAAGGCGAGGTCGCGGATCTGACGATCGTGGACGGGCGGATCGCCGGGGCTTTGCTCGCCGACGGCCGCACCCTGCCCTGCCGCGCCGCGGTGCTCACCACCGGCACCTTCCTGCGCGGCCTGATCCATATCGGCGAGGTCACGACCCCGGCCGGGCGGATCGGAGAAGCGCCGGCCCTCGGCCTGTCCGCGACCCTCGACCGCCACGGCTTCGCTCTCGGGCGGCTGAAGACCGGCACGCCACCGCGCCTCGACGGCCGCACCATCGACTGGCGGGGAATCGACCGGCAGGCCGCCGACGACGAGCCGGTGCCGTTCTCGACCCTGACCGCGCGCATCACCACGCCGCAGATCGAGTGCGGCGTCACCCGCACGGGCCGGGCGGTCCACGACCTGATCCGCGCCAACCTGCACCGCTCGGCGATGTATTCCGGCGGCATCACCAGCCGAGGGCCGCGCTACTGCCCGTCGATCGAGGACAAGGTGGTGCGCTTCGGCGACCGCGACGGCCACCAGATCTTCCTTGAACCCGAGGGGCTCGACGACCCGACGGTCTACCCGAACGGCATCTCGACCTCCCTGCCGGAGGAGGTGCAGCACGGCATCGTCCGCCTGCTGCCGGGCTGTGAGCGGGCGGTGATCCTGCGGCCCGGCTACGCCATCGAGTACGATTACGTCGATCCGCGCGAACTCGACCCGACGCTGCAGACCCGGCGCGTTGCCGGCCTGTTCCTGGCGGGGCAGATCAACGGCACCACTGGCTACGAGGAGGCGGCCGGCCAGGGTCTCGTCGCCGGGCTCAACGCCGCCCGCCTCGCCGGGGCTGCGGACCTCGCGGTGTTCGACCGGGCCGAGTCCTATATCGGCGTGATGATCGACGACCTCGTCACCCACGGGGTCAGCGAGCCCTACCGGATGTTCACCTCGCGCTCCGAGTACCGGCTCAGCCTGCGGGTCGACAATGCCGACGAGCGCCTGACCGGACGTGGCATCGCTCTCGGCTGCGTCTCCGCGGCCCGGGCCGCCCACGATGCCGCCCGGCGCGGGGCCCTGAACGACGCCCGGCAGCGGCTCGACGCCCTGAGCCTCACGCCGAGCCAGGCCGAGCGCCACGGCATCACCCTCAACCGCGACGGGATCCGCCGCTCTGCGTTCCAGCTCCTCTCCTATCCGGAGATCACCTGGGAGCAGCTCGCGGCCGTGTGGCCGGACCTGCGGGACATCCCCCCTGCCCTCGCCGACCGGCTCTGCACCGATGCGACCTACGCGGTCTATCTCGACCGCCAGCGGGCGGACATCGCGGCGTTCCGGCGCGACGAGGCCGTATCCCTGCCGCCGCATCTCGACTATGCCGGCATTGCCGGGCTCTCGAACGAGCTGCGGCTGAAGCTCGACAAGGTCCGGCCCCTCACCCTCGGCCAGGCCGCCCGGATCGAAGGCGTCACTCCGGCCGCCCTCACGCTGCTGGCGGCTCATGCCCGACGGGGCGCTCCGGTACAGGCGCCGGCGGAATGAGAACCAACGCTCCCGGCCGCGACGCCGTCCTGCGCGAATCCGCCGTTTCACGTGAAACAGCCGACGCCCTCGACCTCTACGTCGCCCAGCTCACCCGCTGGCAAGCGATCAAGAATCTCGTCGGCCCCTCCACCCTGGCCGAGGTCTGGACCCGCCACATCGCCGATTCGCTGCAGCTCCTCGCCCTGGCCCCCGACGCGACCCGGTGGCTCGATCTCGGCAGCGGCGCCGGCATCCCCGGCTTGATCCTGGCGATCGCCGGGCGCGGGCGCCCGGGCTTTCGCGTCGACCTCGTCGAGAGCAACGGCCGCAAGGGCGCTTTCCTGCAGGAAACGGCGCGCCTCACCGGCGCGCCCGCCCGTGTCCACGTCGCCCGGATCGAGACGGTGATCGCACGCTTCGATGACGCGCAGATCGTGACGGCGCGCGCCCTCGCGCCCCTGTCCCAGCTCCTCTCCTGGACCGCGCCGCTGTTGAAAAACGGCGCCACCGGGCTTTTTCCGAAAGGGCGTGATGTCTCAACCGAATTGACCGAGGCCGGCGAAAGGTGGAAGTTCGAGGCGGATCTGATCCCGAGCCGGACCGATTCTGAGGCCAGAATCGTCCGCGTCTCCAGCGTGAGCGGCCTTCTCCCATGATCGCGGAACCCCAAGAGGCGCAGGCCGGCTCCCCTGTGGCGCAGGCGAGCGGCAGCCCGCGGCCCCTGCGCATCATCGCGCTCGCCAACCAGAAGGGGGGCGTCGGCAAGACCACGACGGCGATCAATCTCGGCACCGCGCTTGCGGCGATCGGCGAGCACGTTCTGATCGTCGATCTCGACCCGCAGGGCAACGCCTCGACCGGCCTCGGGATCGACCGGCGCCAGCGCCGCCTGTCGACCTACGACGTGCTCGCCGGCGAGGCGACCCTGAACGAGGCGGTGCAGGCCACGGCGGTGCCGCGGCTGTCGCTGGTGCCCTCGACCATGGACCTGCTCGGCCTCGAGATGGCGATGGCGAGCGCGGCCGACCGGGCGCAGCGCCTGCGCCGCGCCCTCGGGCCGCTCGAGCGGGACGATGCATCCGGGGAGCAGCGTTTCACCTACGTGCTGATCGACTGCCCGCCCTCGCTCAACCTGCTCACCCTCAACGCGCTGGCGGCGGCGCACGCGGTGCTGGTGCCGCTGCAATGCGAGTTCTTCGCCCTGGAGGGCCTGAGCCAGCTCCTGCGCACCGTCGAGCAGGTCAAGGGCGCGCTCAATCCGCGCTTGGCGATCCAGGGCGTGGTGCTGACGATGTTCGACCCGCGCAACAACCTGTCGGCGCAGGTGGTGGCGGACGTGCGCGCGTTCATGGGCGACAAGGTCTACGAGACCATGATCCCCCGCAACGTGCGCGTCTCCGAAGCGCCGTCGCACGGCAAGCCGGTGCTGCTCTACGATCTCAAATGCGCCGGCTCGCAGGCCTATCTGCGCCTCGCCTCCGAGATCATCCAGCGTGAGGGCCGCCTGCCGGCGGCCGCCTGAACCGCCGTGACGGAGTCAATGTGAGGATGAAGGGTATGGCGGAAGAGGGAGCGAGGCCACGCCTCGGGCGTGGCCTCGCGGCGCTGATCGGCGATTTCGGCGAGGAGACCCCGGCCGTCACCGAGAAGGCGAAGGCCGCACAGCGGCGGGTGCCGATCGAGTTCCTGCGGCCGAATCCCCGCAACCCGCGCCGCCACTTCGCCGAGGCCGAGCTCGAGGAGCTGTCGGCCTCGATCCGCACCCGCGGTGTGATCCAGCCGATCGTGGTGCGGGCGCTGGCCAACGTGCCGGACGCATTCGAGATCGTCGCCGGCGAGCGGCGCTGGCGGGCGGCGCAGCGGGCGGGCCTGCACGACGTGCCGGTGGTGGTGGTCGAAATCGACGACCGCACCTCCCTCGAATACGCGATCCTGGAGAACGTCCAGCGCGCCGACCTCAACGCCATCGAGGAGGCGGCGGGCTACGAGCGGCTGATGAGCGAGTTCCGCTACACCCAGACCGAACTCGCGGAAATCATCGGCAAGAGCCGCAGCCATCTCGCCAACACCCTGCGGCTGCTCCAGCTGCCGCCGGGCGTCCAGGACCACGTGATTGCCGGCACCCTCACCGCCGGCCATGCCCGGGCGCTCCTCTCCGTCAAGGACCCGGAGGGCGTCGCCCGCCGAGTGATCGAGGACGGCATGACGGTGCGCGAGGTCGAGGCCCTGGCGGCCGGCGAGCAGACCGGCACCGGCCCGCGCCCCGGTCGGCCGCGCAAGGCCGCAGTCGAGAAGGACGCGGATACCCGCGCCCTCGAGCGGCGCCTGGAGGACGCGCTCGGCGTCGCGGTGTCGATCGAGGCCAGGGGCGGCGGCGGCGAGGTGCGGCTGCGCTACGCGAGCCTCGAGCAGCTCGACGGGCTGTGCCGGCGCCTGGAGATGTAGCGGGCGTTATTTCGGCTGCGGTCCCATTCGCGCCCTCATCGTGAGGTGCTGGGCGATCGGAGATCGCGCAGCCTCGAAGGAGGGCTCCAGGGATCGCACAGACTTCTGGAGCCCTCCTTCGAGGCCCGGCGATCGAGTCGGCCGTGAAGAACGGCTAAATCGTTGGAAGATCGCGCGGATTGGTTATGCACACGTCTTCGCGCGTGCAAGGGCTTGGCGTGGGTCAGTGGGTTTCCTTGCAAATTGCACGCGCGGCGAGGGCGTGATTCCCTGCTCCTGACGACGGGAGCGGGAGACGGGGCATG
>NZ_SRLB01000015.1 GCF_004745635.1 Methylobacterium nonmethylotrophicum
TCAGGCTTTTGCTGTCTCTCCTGCTCGCCGCCGCACTCCGCATGGTCAGATCCGACCCGCCAAGCAGCCAAGCCGCCAAGCCGCCAAGCCGCCTGAGCGATTTCTTCACGGACGACGATCGAAGATCGCCAGCACCTCAGGATGAGGTCGAGGGCTGGGATGAGCGTCTCTGAATACGCTAACCCGACTCTCGGTTTCTCTCGGCTTGCCGTCCGTCCCCTCGGCGAGAGCAGGGCAGGGGAGGCCGGTCAGCCCCGCCGCGCCGCCTCGCTGGCGAGGCGCAGGAAGAGGTCGGCGGCGACCGCATGCGCGAAGTCGCCCCCGGCCCGGCGGGCATTCAGCACCGCCTCCTGCAGCAGCGCCACCGCCCGGCGCAACGAGGCCGGGCTCCAGCGGGCGAGCTGGGTCTCGACGATCCTCTGGCGTCGGAAATGCAGGCCGCGCCAGCCGGCCACCATCGCGCCCGGGCTTTTGCCCTCGCCGTCGAGGCGGGTGGCGAGCAGCGTGAGCGCGTGCCGCAGGGCGGCGCCGAGCATCACCGAGGCGTCCATGCCCTCGATCTGGAAGCGGCGGTAGCTGCGCTCGGTCTCCGCGACGCGCCCGGCGAAGGCGGCGTCGATGAGGGCGTTGAGCATCTTGTCCGAGACGTCGCTGCCGATCGCCTCGACGTCCTCGATCCCGACCTCGCCCTGCCCGCGGGCGTAGAGGGCGAGCTTCTCGATCTCGCCGAGGCTCGCCCGCCGGTCGCCGCCGAGGCTGCCGGCGAGGAGGTCGCGGGCCTCGCGGGTGATGCGCAAGCCGTCGGCCCGCAAGGTGCGCTCGATCAGCTCGGCCAGCGTGCCGGCATCGTCGGGATAGCACGGGATCGCCAGGGCCCGGGGCGACCGCTCGCAGACGACGCGCAAGGGGGCGGACTTGGCGAGATCGCCGGCCTCGACGACGATCCGGGTGTCGGTGCCTTCCTGCGTCAGGGCGGCCTCGACCGCAGGGGCGTAGTTGCGGCTGCCGGGCCGCACCCAGACGGCGCGCTTGCCCCCGAACAGCCCGACCGTGCCGGCCTCGTCGACGAGGCGGCCGGGATCGCTCGCCAGGACGTCGCCGTCGAGCTTGACCAGGGCGAAGGGGTCGGCGGGATCGTCGACCGCCTGCTCGGCGAGCCGGCGGGCGCGCTCGGCGACGAGGCCGGTATCGGGTCCGTAGACCAGGATCACGGCGATGCGGGGATCCGGGCCGCGGCGGAGCAGCCCCTCGACCTCGCCGGCCTTGACGGCGGTCATGTCAGGGCTGGGTCGCCAGGATCGCGGCGACGCGCGTCTTGATCTGGTCGGACAGGAGCTTGGCCAGCCGGATCTCGGCGTCGCGGGCGGCGCGCAGGCTGGCGAAGCGCTGCGCCGAGCGGTCGTAGGTGGCGGTGCCCTGGGCGACGCCCTCGGTGACGACGCGGTCGCCCACGAGGGTCTGGACCTTGTAGGAGGCGACGCCGACGAGCGTCGCCGCCTCGGCCCGGCCGGTCACGGAGCTGACGATCGGCGTCTGCACCGACTCGCTCGCCGTGAGCGTCAGGCGGTACTTCTTCTCCGACGGCTGGCCCGACCCGTCGAGGTCGAAGACCAGCTCGCTGCGCAGGTAATGGCCGAGGCGCTCCTGGCCCTGCGCGGTCTTGGCCGGCTCGACCTGGATCGAGGCGAGGACGGCGCTCAAGGGGGCACCGGAAGCGGTCGGCCCGTAGAGGGGCCGGAAGCAGGCCGAGAGGCCGAGCGCCAGGGTGGCGACGAGAGTGAGGGTCCGCGCCGTCTTCGCCGTGCTGCCCGCCATGAAGATCCGTCCTGCCACCGCTCGCCTCGTGACCGCTACGCTGACGCCGTTACCGCTCCGCTGAGGCCCTGCCAAGGGGTGCCGGAATTTGTCCCGGCAGTACCCGCGGGGCCGCAGGATAGAGGCGGAGAGATAAAGAAGCTCTGCGGCAGCAGAAGGGCGGAAGGCCCGGACAGCCGGTGGATATCGCGGATGGCGCCGACGGAAGCGAGGCCCGGCGATCCTTCGATCGTCGGGCCTCGGAGCCCCCGGACGCGAGGGGGTCGATCAGACCACGATGTTGACGATGCGCAAAGGCACCACGATCACCTTGCGGGGCGGCTTGCCCTCCAGCGCCCGCTGCACCGGCTCGAGCGCCAGCGCCGCGGTCTCGACCGCCGCCTGGTCGGCATCGCGAGGCACGGTCACGTCGGCGCGCTTGCGGCCGTTGATCTGCACCGGCAGGGTCACGCTGTCCTCGACCAGGAGGTCGCGACGCACCTCCGGCCAAGCCGCCTCGGCCACGAGCCCATCCTGTCCGAGCGTCCGCCAGCAGGTCTCGGCGAGGTGCGGCATCATCGGGGCGATGAGCTGCACCAGGATCAGCGTCGCCTCCTTGAGGGCAGGGGAGGGGGCGCGGCCGCGCTCGGCGTTGACCGCCTCCTGCAGGCTGTTGGCCAGCTCGTAGACGTGGGCGACGCAGCGGTTGAAGCGCAGGCGCTCGATGTCGTCGCCGACCGCCGCCAGCGCCTTGTGGGCCGCCTTCAGCACCGCCTCGCTGCCGGCCGCCGCCGGCTCGGTGCCGCCCTCGGCCACCTCGCTCACCAGGCGCCACACGCGCTGGACGAAGCGCGAGGCGCCCTGCACGCCATCCTCGGTCCAGATCACGTCGCGCTCCGGCGGCGAGTCGGAGAGCATGAACCAGCGGGCCGTGTCGGCGCCGTACGACGCGATGATGTCGTCGGGGTCGACGACGTTCTTCTTCGACTTCGACATCTTCTCGATCGCCCCGATGGCGATCGGCGCGTCGGTTTTCACGTGAAACGCCTTACGGGTGCCGTCCTCGGTCACCACCTTGACGTCGACCGGCTGCACCCAGGCGCCGGCCGCGTCGCGATAGGTCTCGTGGACGACCATGCCCTGCGTGAACAGGCCGGCGAAGGGCTCGTCGAGCCCGGCCCAGCCGGTCTGGCGCATCGCCCGCATGAAGAAGCGGGAATAGAGCAGGTGCAGGATCGCGTGCTCGATGCCGCCGATATACTGGTCGACGGGCAGCCAGCGGTCGGCCACCGCCTTGTCGGTCGGCGCGCCCTTGAGCCACGGCGCGGTGAAGCGCGCGAAGTACCAGGACGAATCGACGAAGGTGTCCATCGTGTCGGTCTCGCGCCGGGCCTCGGCCCCGCAGGACGGGCACGGCACGGTGCGCCAGGCGGCGTCGCGCTCGAGCGGGTTGCCGGGCACGTCGAACGAGACCTCCTCGGGCAGCCGCACCGGCAGGTCCTCGACCGGCACCGGCACGACGCCGCACGACTCGCAGTGGATCACCGGGATCGGGCAGCCCCAGTAGCGCTGGCGCGACACGCCCCAGTCGCGCAGGCGGAACTGCACCCGGCGGCGCCCGACGGGCGCGCCGTCCAGGGTCTCGGCCTCCAGGCGCCCGGCGACGGCCGCGAACGCCTCGTCGGTGCTCATCCCGTCGAGGAAGCGCGAGTGGATCATCCGGCCCTCGCCGACATAGGCGGTGTCGGTGATCACGAAGGTGGCCGGATCCTGGTCGGGCGGGCAGACGACCGGCGTGTTGCCGAGGCCGTACTTGTTGGCGAAGTCGAGGTCGCGCTGGTCGTGGGCCGGGCAGCCGAACACCGCGCCGGTGCCGTATTCCATCAGCACGAAGTTCGCCACGTAGACCGGCAGGGTCCAGGACGGATCGAGCGGGTGGCGCACCTTGAGGCCGGTGTCGAAGCCGAGCTTCTCCGCCGTGTCGATCGCGGCCTGCGCCGTGCCCATGCGGCGGCACTCGGCGATGAAATCCTGCAGGGCCCGGTTGCCCGCCGCCACCGCGGCGGCGAGCGGGTGGTCGGCGGCGACCGCCAGGAACTTCGCGCCGAACAGCGTATCGGGGCGGGTGGTGTAGACCGTGACGTCGCGCGCGGCGCCTTCCGGCGCCGCCTCCAGGGCGAAGCGCAGCTCCAGGCCTTCCGAGCGGCCGATCCAGTTGCGCTGCATCAGCCGGACCTTCTCGGGCCAGCGCTCCAGGGTGTCGAGCCGGTCGTCGAGGTCCTGCGCGAAATCGGTGATCTTGAAGAACCACTGGGTCAGCTCGCGCTGCTCGACCAGCGCCCCCGAGCGCCAGCCGCGCCCGTCGATCACCTGCTCGTTGGCGAGCACGGTATGGTCGACCGGATCCCAGTTGACCTTGGCGGTGCGGCGCGCGACCAGCCCGGCCTTCAGGAAGTCCAGGAACATCCGCTGCTGGTGCTTGTAGTAGTCGGGATCGCAGGTCGCGATCTCGCGGCTCCAGTCCAGCGACAGGCCCATCGACTGCAGCTGCGCCCGCATCGTCGCGATGTTGGCGTAGGTCCAGTCCCGCGGGTTGACCTTGTTCTGCATCGCGGCGTTCTCGGCCGGCAGCCCGAAGGCGTCCCAGCCCATCGGGTGCAGCACGTTGAAGCCCTTGGCGCGCTTGTATCGCGCCACCACGTCGCCCATGGCGTAATTGCGCACGTGGCCCATGTGGATGCGCCCCGACGGGTAGGGGAACATCTCGAGCACGTAGTATTTCGGACGCGGATCGTCGTTGCGGGTGCGAAAAATCTCCCGCTCGGCCCACACCTGCTGCCAGTGGGGCTCGGAATCCTTCGCGTTGTAACGTTCGGCCATGGGTGGCGTCTTTGCGACCGGTCGGCGCCGGCGCCGTGAGCACCGGCGGCAGGGGGAGGAGAGGGAAAACGTCACGGCCGCAAACGGTTGAGCTTGCTCGGCGCGGCGCCGGCGGACTAGGACACGGTTTGGTCCCGAGGGTCAACAATCAAGCACGGCGACGCGCCGCCGGAGAGGGGAGCCGGTCATGATCGACCCGCAAGCCGTGACGTCGAACCTGGATGAGGTGCGCGCGGCGATCGCCCGGGCAGCCCACGACAGCGAGCGCGACCCCGCCGGCATTGCCCTGATCGCCGTGTCGAAGACGATCGCGCCCGAGGGCATCCGGCCGGCACTGGAGGCGGGCCAGCGTCTCTTCGGCGAGAACTACGTGCAGGAGGCGAAGGCCAAGTGGCCGGCCCTGCGCGAGGCGTTTCCGGATACCGAGCTGCACCTGATCGGCCCGCTGCAGTCGAACAAGGCACGGGAGGCGGTGGAGCTGTTCGACGTGATCCACACGCTCGACCGGAGGTCGCTCGCCGCGGCGCTCGCCAAGGAGATCGCCCGCGCCGGTCGGCACCCGACCCTGCTGGTCCAGGTCAATACCGGCGAGGAGCCGCAGAAGGGCGGCGTCGCGCCGGGCGCGGTCGACGCCTTCCTGGCCGAGTGCCGGGACACCCATGGCCTCACCGTCTCGGGGCTGATGTGCATTCCGCCGGCGGAGGACCCGCCCTCGGCGCATTTCGGCCTGCTGGCGGCGATCGCCCGCCGCCACGCCCTGCCGATCCTGTCGATGGGGATGAGCGCCGATTACCCGGCGGCGATCCAGATGGGGGCGACCCATGTGCGGGTCGGCAGCGCCATCTTCGGGGCGCGCCAGCCGAAAGGCTGACCCGTCGAGGCCTGACGCGCGACCGTCAGTTGGCGTGCAGGCAGCGGATCTCCTCCCGCGCCTGCTCCAGGAAGCGGACCCGGTCCTCGTCCGTCAGCAGCACAGGGGAGTTCGGCATCCCGTCCCGGTAGCGCACGGACCCGTCCCAGAGGGTGCCGCGCGGTCCCTCGGCCGCATGGATCTGGCGGGCCCGAACGATCTCGGTCGCGGTATAGGCGTCGAGCATGCGTCTCTCCCCTGCGTCCGATGCGGCTTTTGTGTGGCAGCCAGACCCTACAGGATGTTTTCGCGAAGCGCGAGTGTGGCAGCGTTACCAAAATGATAGATGTCGTTGTGCTTCGCAGCATGGCGAAGAGAGACAAATGTCGCGAAAATCCCGGGAGATCGGAGAACAGCTTTCTCAGATCGCGAGGCGCGTGCCGGGCCCGAGGCGGCGCAGGAGCCTGATCAGGTCGGTCCGGCGCAGGGCGACGCAGCCCTCGGTCGGCCCGAAGCCCGGACGGGCGACGTGCAGGAAGATGGCGCTGCCCCGCCCGCGGCGGATCGGGCCGCGGTTGTAGTCGAGGTCGATCACGAGGTCGTAGAGCCCGTCGTCGCGCCACAGCCGCTCGGCGCTGATGCCGGGGGCGGGGAGGGGCAGCGGCCGGTTGTAGCGCCGGTCCTTCGGGTCGTCGCACCAGCCGTCGTTCGGGCGGATGCGGCGCAGGGGGAGGCGGGTCGCGGGCCGTACCCCGAGCCGGTCCGGCCGGTAGAAGCCGCCGCGCAGCCGGAAGGCGCCATGGGGCGAGGCGCCGTCGCCCTCGCGCTTGGTGCGGGTCTGGCCGCCCTTGCCGAGGGCGCAGGGGATCAGGACCGGGCCGGCGATCAGGGTGCCGCGGCGGCGGTCGAGGGGGTTCGGGCGGACCCGCAGCCGCGGGAGGGTGATGCGCTTCATGGCCCCGTCTTACGGCGCGGTCGCGGTCCGCTCCAGAGGCTCGGGCTTCAGGGGCGTTGCCGAGCGTGACAGGACGGCCGGTCCGAGGGACACTGCGGCGCCCCCCGGACGACACGCTCCATGCACCAGAGGACGCCCGCGCCGACCCCGATCCCCGCTGCGCCGCCCGACTGGCTCGGCTGGCTGCCGGCGCGCCTCGTCGCCGTCGACGTCGAGACCACCGGCCTGGCCGAGACGGACCGGGTGGTGAGCTTCGGCGCCGTGGCGCTCGCCACCGCCTCCCTTGCCACAGGCCGGCCCGAGATCGCCTGCCACCATCTGATCTTCGATCCCGGCCGCCCGAGCCATCCGAGGGCCGAGGCCGTGCACGGCTACGACGACTGGCTCCTGCGCCACCAGGACCCGGCCGGGCGGCATGCCGGCGCGGTGGCGGATCTCCTCGCCGGGGCCGACCTCGTCGTCGCCCACAACGCCGCCTTCGACCTCGGCTTCCTCAACCGCGAGTTCGCCGCCGCCGGCCTGGCTCCGGTCCTGCCCAAGGTCTACTGCACCATGGAGTCCTATCGCCGCCGGGGCGAGAAGGGACGGGCAGCCCTCGACGCGGTCTGCCGGCGCATCGGCATCGCGCGGGCCGGCGCCCGCCACGGCGCGCTCGAGGATGCCTGGCTGGCGCTCCGGGCCTATCTCTGGCTCCAGGCCTGCCCGGTGGCGGTGAAGCGCCCGCCGCTCCAGGCCCCCGCCAACCTGCGGCCTGCGCCGCCGCGTCCCGAGGGACCGCTGCCGCCCCGGGCGTGACGCGGGGGCCGTGGACAGGGCCGGGCCCGGCCCTTGCCGCGGCGGGACGCTCCGCTACTCTGCCCCCGCATGCTGCCAGGCTGCCGGATCGTCCGGGCCGGGCAGCGGCCGCCGGGAGGCCGCGTTGGGGGCGCGGCCTCCCGGCGGCCGTCCCCTCCTCGAGAGTGCCGGTTCGATGTCGAACGCCCATCGCCTGCTCGTCGTCGACGACGATCCGACCCTGCGCGACACGCTGACCGAGCAGCTCGCCCTCTCGGACGCCTTCGAGGTCGTCACCGCCGAGACCGCCCGGGCCGCGATGGACCGGGTCGCGGCGGAGCGGGTCGACCTCGTGGTGATGGATGTCGGCCTGCCCGACCTCGACGGGCGCGAGGCGGTGCGTCAGATGCGCCAGGGCGGCTTTCGCGGCCCGGTGATCATGCTGACCGGCCAGGCCTCGGACTCGGACACCGTGCAGGGGCTGGATGCCGGCGCCAACGACTACGTGACGAAGCCGTTCAAGCTCGCGGTGCTGCTCGCCCGCATCCGCGCCCAGCTGCGCCAGTACGAGGCGAGCGAGGACGCGGTGTTCCAGATCGGCCCCTACACCTTCCGTCCGGGCGCCAAGCTCCTGGTCGGCGAGCGCGGCTCGAAGCTGAAGCTCACCGAGAAGGAGACCGCGATCCTGCGCTTCCTGTACCGGGCCGGGCGGCAGGTGGTCGGGCGCGACACGCTGCTGGCCGAGGTCTGGGGCTACAACGCCCAGGTCACCACCCACACCCTCGAGACCCACATCTACCGCCTGCGCCAGAAGATCGAGCCCAACCCGGCGACGGCCTCGATCCTGGTGACCGAGGGCGGGGGGTACAAGCTGCTGCCGTGAGAGGGGCGATGGGGGCGATGGTACCGGTTCCGTCTGAACCGTTCGAATAAGGATAGAGCGCGTCTCCCCTCTCCCGTGTGGGAGAGGGGTAGGGGTGAGGGTGCTACGGTTCTGAGTCCGGCGTTGAGCGCCGAGCTGCCAGCACCATGCTCAGCGACTCACACTGAAGCGTGTCACCCTCACGCGGGATCTTCGATCCCCTACCCCTCTCCCACACGGGAGAGGGGATCCCGCGCCCAATCCGGTTCGGGCCTGATCAAGCGGAACGATGTGGCGGACCGGACTGGTCCCGCGCCTACGCGATCATCCCCCGCGCCTCTACCGGAATCGTCCCGACGATCGCGCCGTCCCGCACCGCCACCAGCGCGTCGACCATGTTGACGACGACGCAGACGTGGTTGGGCACCACCTCGACCAGGGTGCCGACCGCCGGTCGCTCGGGGCAGGCCGAGAGATCCAGGAAGCCGTGCTCCTCGGCGAAGGCCGCGATGCGGGCGCCCGGATGGTCGGGCAGGAGCCCGAACCCGTCGAGCCCGCCGCCGGTGTCGCTGGTCAGGGTCTTGGAGCCGGCATCCAGGATCCCGCGCTCGGGCGCCGCCCGGCTGACCACCCGCGCCAGGACCGCCAGGGCGCAATCCTGAAGCGTCGCGACGCCCGCCGCCATCATCATGCGGTCGTTGAAGATCACGGTGCCGGCCCGGTGCTCGGTGGCGCCGCGGACCTGCCCGATCTCCGGCAGGTTCGGCGTGCCGCCGGTCGAGACGATGCGGGCGGAGAGGCCGTGCGCCGCAAGCCCCGCCTGCGCCTCATCCAGGAAGCGCTGCGCAGAAGCAACGCCGCCGGTCGGCGGGTAGAGCAGCAGGCCCGCGAAGGCGAGGCCGGGCCGGCCCGCGATGTCGCGGGCGAGCGCCACCGCCTCGCCCGGGGTCTCGACGCCGGCGCGCCGGCGACCGGTGTCGCATTCCACCACCACGTCGAGGGTGCGCCCGCCGGCTCGCGCCGCCTCGGGCAGGCCCGCCACCGTCACCGGGTTGTCGGCCGCGACCGTGATCCGGGCGGCACTCTCGCGCAGGAGCCGGCCGAGGCGCCCGACCGCCTGCGGCCCGAGAAGGTTGTAGCTGATCAGGATGTCGTCGATGCCCGCCGCCGCCATCACCTCGGCCTCGCCGAGCTTCTGGCAGGTGACGCCGCGCGCGCCGGCCTCGATCTGCATCCGGGCGAGGACCGGGCTCTTGTGCGTCTTGACGTGAGGACGGTTGGCGACGCCGCCGGCCTCGCAGGCGGCCTGGAGCCGCGCGATGTTGCGGGCCACCCGGTCGAGGTCGATCACGACCGCCGGCGTGCCGTAGCGGCGGGCGATCTCCTCGCGCAACGCCGGCGCGATCACGTCGGCGACCCCGTGTGGCCCGGATCCCGGCGGGCTGTGTCGAGGATCATGTGGCGGCGCATCGTCGTCCCTCCTGCGGCAGGCGGCCCCGATCGTAGCCGGGTCCGGGCGCGCCGCCCACCGGCCGGCGCGACCTCACCCCGTCGCTGGCGCGCAACCTAATCTTAGACATAGGGTCCTACACCGTGCGGGAGGCCCAGCACCGCGCAACGGAGCGCCGATGCATCATCGACCCCCCAGTCGACGCTCCGCCGTGTCCCGCACGCTGGCCGGGTCGATCATCGCCGTCACCCTGGTGATCGGGGCGGCCTCCGCCCTGATGGTGATGCAGATGCGCCGCAGCGCCTGGGATCAGGTCGGCCGGGTGTCGCAGAACCTGCTGGAGGCGGTCGAGCACATGGTCGACCGCAACATCGAGCTCTACGACCTGTCGCTCCAGGCCGTGGTCGACGGCCTGCGCAACCCGGAGGTCGACGGGATCGCGCCGGAATTGCGCCAGATGATCCTGTTCGACCGCGCCGCCACGGCGAACGGCCTCGGCGCGATCCTGGCCCTCGACCCGCAGGGACAGGCCTTCGTCGATTCGAGCGCCATCGTGCCGCGCCCGCTGCGCTTTCCCGATGCGGATTTCTTCCTCGTCCACAAGCAGCGGGAGGATGCGGACCTCTACATCGGCAAGCCGCTGCGGATGGAGCCGGACGGGCGCTGGGTGATCCCGCTCAGCCGGCGCCTCACCTACGCGGACGGGGCCTTCGCGGGCGTCGTGGTCGGCACGATCGACATCGGCTACTTCAACGCGTTGTTCCGCCGCCTCAGCCTCGGCGAGCGCAGCCGCATCGCGTTCTTCCGCGACAGCGGCGAGCTTCTCGTCCGCAGCCCGCCGATGGAGGGCACGATCGGCCGCAACCTGCGGGAGGCGGCGCATTTCCCCCGCTTCTTCGAGAGCCGCGCGGGCCAGTTCGTCGCGACCGGCTACACCGAGGCGATCGAAGGGCTGTTCAGCTACAGCCGGATCGGCGACCGCGCCCTCATCGCCACGGTGGTGGTGCCGACCGCGGCGATCGGGTCCCTGTGGCGGCCGAAGGCGGTCGCGATCATCGCCCTGGTGACGATCCTGTGCGGCGGCATGGTCGGGCTGACGCTGGTGCTCCAGCGCGAGCTCGAGCGGCGCAGCCGGGCCGAGGAGCAGGCGCTCGCCGCCAACCACGACCTCGCCCGGCTCGCCCATACCGACGGGCTCACCGCGCTGCCGAACCGGCGCCACTTCGACGAGGCCTTCTCGCGCGCGAGAGAGCAGGCGCGGGGGGCCGGCGGGCCGCTCTCCCTCGTCCTCCTCGATGCCGACCGCTTCAAGCGCTACAACGACACCTACGGGCATCTCGCCGGGGACGAGGTCTTGCGCGCCGTCGCCCGGGTGCTGCAGCGTCAGGTCCGGGGCCCGGAGGAGGTCGCCTGCCGGATCGGCGGCGAGGAATTCGCCGTGCTGCTGCCGGGGAGCGCCGGCCCCGAGGCCGTCGCCCGGGCCGAGCGCATCCGCCGGGCGCTGGCGCGGCTGCAGATCCCGCATGTCGGCAACGAGGGCGGCATCGTCACCTTGAGCCTCGGCGTCGCCGAGGCCGTCCCGGGCGAGACCGGCGGGCAGTGCTTCTCGGCCGCCGACGCCGCGCTCTACGAGGCCAAGCGCCAGGGGCGCAACCGCGTGGTGGCGCGGCCCGGCGGACCCGCGGCGGCCCAGGTTGCCTGATCCCGCCCGGTCTGCCGGCTGGCGCATGGTGCAGGATGGCCGGATCGGCTAGAGCTTGGCCGGGCCGCTCGGGCGCTTCGAGGAGCGCGCAGGCGCCGAGAGGGGGAGAGCGAGGCCGTTGGCGCTCGACGACGACATCGCGATCCTGGCGGCGGCCCCGCTCTTCGGACTGATGAACCGGGACGCCCTGCGGCTGATCTCGTTCGCGGCCGAACGCCGGCGGCTGGAGCCCGGCGCCGTGCTGTTCTCCCGCGGCGAGACGGCCGAGGGCGGCTTCGTGGTGACCCGCGGCACGGTGGTGCTGGAGCCCCGCTCCCCCGGCGGCACCCCGGTCGAGGCCGGCCCCGCTTCCCTGATCGGCCAGGCCGCCCTGTTCATCCCCCTCGAGCGGCCGACCACCGCGCGGGCCGGCCCCGGGCCGGTCGAGGTCATGGCGGTCACCCAGGCGGTGATGCGCCGGGTGCTCGAGGTGTTTCCCGACGCCGCCGCGGTGATTCACGACGCGCTCGCCGACGAGCTCGCGGCCCTGACCCGGGCCTTCGCCGGCAGCCGCGCCGCGGACCCGACGTGACAGCGCCCGGCGGGCTTTGCTAGAGGGGACGCCGATCCCTCTCTCCCGCCCTGGACCTCGCCCCATGTCGCACGCCGATCTCGCCCGGACCATCGAAGCCGCCTGGGAGGACCGCGCGACGATCGGCGCGGACACGCGCGGGCCCGTGCGCGAGGCGGTCGAGGCCGCCCTGGCGCTGCTCGATTCCGGCGAGGCGCGCGTCGCCGAGAAGGCCGGGGGCGAGGACTGGCACGTCAACCAGTGGCTCAAGAAGGCGGTGCTGCTTTCCTTCCGCCTCAACGACATGGCGGTGATCCCGGGCGGACCCGGCGGCGCGGCCTGGTGGGACAAGGTCCCGTCGAAGTTCGAGGGCTGGGATGCCGCGCGCTTCCGCGCCGCGGGCTTCCGGGCGGTGCCGGGCGCGGTGGTGCGCCGGGGCGCCCATATCGCCGCCGGCGCGGTGCTGATGCCCTCCTTCGTCAATCTCGGTGCGTATGTGGGCGAGGGCACGATGGTCGACACCTGGGCGACGATCGGCTCCTGCGCGCAGGTGGGCAAGAACTGCCACATCTCGGGCGGCGCCGGCATCGCCGGCGTGCTCGAGCCGCTCCAGGCCAACCCGGTCATCATCGAGGACAACTGCTTCATCGGCGCCCGCGCCGAGGTGGCCGAGGGCGTGATCGTCGGCGAGGGCAGCGTGCTGTCGATGGGCGTCTATATCGGCGCCTCGACCAAGATCATCGACCGGGCCACCGGCGAGGTCTCCTACGGCCGCGTGCCGCCCTACTCGGTGGTGGTGTCGGGCACGCAGCCCGGCAAGGCGCTGCCGGACGGCACTCCCGGCCCGTCGCTCTACTGCGCCGTCATCGTCAAGCGCGTCGATGCCGGCACCCGGGCCAAGACCGGCATCAACGAGCTCCTGCGGGACTGACGCCCCGTGCGGGACTGAGGCGTCCTGCGTCGCGGTCCGTCAGACCGCCACGTTGTCGATGAGGCGCGTGCGGCCGAGATAGGCCGCCGCCAGCACCCGCGCCGGTCCCTCGACGCGATCGAGCGGCGCCAGGCTCTCGGCATCGTTCACCGACAGGTACTGCACCGGCGAGAACCCCGCCGCCTCGAGCGCCGCCCGGCCCTGGGCCAGGGCGGGAGCGGTCTCGCCGCCGCCGCGCACGGCCTCGGCCACCTGCTGCAGCACCGCGTGCATCACGGGCGCCACCCGCCGCTCCTCGGCCGAGAGGTAGCGGTTGCGGGACGACATCGCGAGGCCGTCGGCCTCGCGGAAGGTCGGCGCGCCCTCGATCGCGACCGGGATGTCGAGGTCGCGGGCAGCGCGCCGGATCACCTGGAGCTGCTGAAAATCCTTCTCGCCGAACAGCGCCCGGTCCGGCAGGCCTTGCAGCAGCAGCTTCGTCACCACGGTGGCGACGCCGGCGAAGTGCCCCGGACGCAGGGGGCCGCACAGCACCTCCGTGAGCCCCGCCACCGTCACGGTGGTGGCGAATCCCGGCGGGTACATCGTCGCCACCTCCGGCAGGAAGGCGGCATCCGCCCCGACCTCCGCCAGGAGGGCGAGGTCGGCTTCCAGGACGCGGGGATAGCGGGAGAAGTCCTCGTTCGGGCCGAACTGCGTCGGGTTGACGAAGATGCTGACCACGACCCGCCGGCAGCGCGCCTGCGCCCGCCGCACCAGGGACAGGTGCCCCTCGTGCAGCGCCCCCATGGTCGGCACCAGCGCCACGCCCTCGCCGGCCGCTCGCCAGGCCCGCACCTGGGCCCGCAGCGCGGCGACGTCGCCGAGCCGCAGGACGGGGCCGGGAGGGGAGGGGGACGGGGTCATCGCGGGCGCTCCGGTCGGTCGAATCGGCGCGACCGTAATCGGGGCGGGGGCAGGGCGCCAGGGTGGCGCGGGGTGAGGATGCGGGCATGATCCGCTTCGGATTTGCCGGTCGTCGTCACGGCTGGGAAACTCGGCCCTTCGGCCCAGCACTCTCTCTCGAGAATGATACCTTGGGTAACATGAGATGAATCGCTGAGGTCGAGCCGGAACGTGCACGCGCAGGAAACTCTCTACCCGCTCGCGTTCTTCATCAATGCCACTCCTCTCTCGCTCAAGGCAAAGGCAGCCTCAAGGGCGCGCTGGTCGGAGACCGTCAGACACGCGGCCCGGGCACGCATCGACGCGACGGACGAACTCGGTTTCGTCCAGGAAGGGCCGTTCAGCCTCACGATCTACTACTTCCCGAGCGCGCCGATGGTGGGCGACGTCGACAATATCGTGAAACCGATCATGGATGCACTGATTCACCTGGCCTATAACGACGATCGCTCGATCGAGCGCGTCCTCGTGCAGAAGCTGGAGCCGGGCGTCGACTGGAGTTTCGCGCAGCCGAGCGCTCAACTGACCGGTGCTCTGCTCATCGCGCCGCCGGTCGTCTATATCCGTATCGACGACCTGAGCTGGAGGACGGCCTGATGACCCCATCGCTGCGATCCCGCGACGGCGAGGCCGAGCGGCGTTTCGTCGAGACCCTGCGCGCGCGCTACGAGCAGGCCGGCTTCTCGTTCCAGGCCGAGCCCGACGCCGATCAGCTGCCCGATTTCCTGGAGGGCTACCGGCCCGATGCGATCGCCCGGAAGCCCGGAGAGAACGTCGCCATCGACGTGAGGCGCGGGCCGGGCCCGTCGGAACCGCCGCTGCCGGCCGTCCGCCGGCTGTTCGAGGGTCATCCCGACTGGCGCCTCCACGTCGCGTTCATGGCGAGCGACCCGCTCAAGGCGTTCCCGATCCCGCGGGCCGATCCGGCCGAGATCCGCGTGCAGGAGGCGGAGGTCCGGGCGCTCCACGCCGCGGGCCACCGTCGGCCCGCCTTCGTCCTGGCCTGGGCGCTGCTGGAAGCAGCGCTGCGAGCCACCCGCGACGGGGCCGACCGCGCGCATTCACCCGGCACCGTCGTGCAGGCCCTGGCGATGAACGGCCTGGTCGATCCGGAAACCGAGCGGGACCTGCGTGCCCTGGTCCCGCTCCGGAACCGGATCGTGCACGGCGACCTCGCGGTCGACCCCTCGGACCACGACATCGCGTTGGTCCTCGCGGCGGTCCGGGCGGTGCTGAGCGAGGAGGCAGTCCACCCGTGACCCCCGACGACCTCGCCGGCACCCTCGACTTCCTGCGGCGGGCCGAGGCGCTCAAGAGCACGCTGCGCAGCGGCACCACCGCGTCCGGCCGGCAGGAGAGCACGGCCGAGCACACCTGACGGCTCTGCCTGATGGTGATGGTGCTGGCCGACGGCCTCCCGGGGATCGACGCGCTCAGGCTCCTCAAGATGTGCCTCGTCCACGACCTCGGCGAGGCTCTGGGCGGCGACATCCCGGCGACCGATCCCCGCGCGGCGGACAAGACCGCGCAGGAGCGGCGCGACCTCGAAGGCCTGACCGCGCCGCTGCCGCCGGCGCGCCGGGACGAGATCCTGGGATTATGGGAGGAATACGAGGCCGGCACCTCGCCGGAAGCGGTCCTGGCCAAGGGATTCGACAAGCTGGAGACGATCCTCCAGCACAACCAGGGCCTCAACCCGCCGGGCTTCGACTACGCCTTCAACCTCGTCTACGGCGCCAAGCACACCGCCCGCCATCCGCTGACGGCGGCGGTTCGGGCGGTGCTCGACGCGGAGACCCGGGCGCGCGCGACCCGGCCTGCCGAATAGGGCTCGGCTCAGGCTCGGCCTGCCTGCAGCCGGAGCGCGGCATCTTGCCGGGCCCGGGAGGCGGCCACTGCGGCGGCAAGGCCGACCGCCGGGCTGCCGAGGGGGCGTACCGCTTCGGGAAGCAGTGCGGCGGCACCGGCCATGGACGCCTGCGCCAGGGCGACCCGCGCGGCGCCCTGCGCCTTCGCGGCGCGGGCGGCATCGGCGGTCAGCGCCCAGTAGCGATCGCGGTCGCCCGCCCTGAAAGCGTCCCAGGCGTGAGGCACGACCTGCACGCTCACCTCCGCCCCCGTCGCCCGCGCCGCCGCCTCGAACAGGCGCCGGGTCGGTTCGACCGTCGTCTCGACGGCGCACA
The DNA here is from genome assembly GCF_004745635.1 of Methylobacterium nonmethylotrophicum. GTDB lineage: Bacteria > Pseudomonadota > Alphaproteobacteria > Rhizobiales > Beijerinckiaceae > Methylobacterium > Methylobacterium nonmethylotrophicum. The sequence continues at coordinate 15,877 of NZ_SRLB01000015.1, forward strand.
GGACGACGACCCTGCCGCCCTCCCTCACGGCCTCGGCGGCAAGGGCCGCATCGACCCGCAGGATCGCGACCGGAGCGTCCCGGGAGGCGGCCTCCGCCGCCGGACCCAGGGTCGAGCAGGTCAGCAGAACCGCATCGGCCTCCGCGGACAGGCTCTGCAGGATCGCGACGGTCTGGGCGGCGATCTCGGGGGTGAGCCGTCCTTCCCGCTCGGCGGCGGCGAGGAGGTCGGGACGCACCGTGTGGCGCAGGCTGACCTCGGCCAGTCCGGCCGTCCTCAGCGCCGCGTCGAAGACGGCGGCGTTGCTGTCGACCGTGTGCAGGCAGGCGATGCGGATCATGACGGCGCTCCGAGGCAGGCGGCACGCGCTAACCGAACGGCGCCGCGCCGACAAGGTCCGGACCGCCCTGCCGCTCGTCCCCGCCGCCCGGCATCCCTCCGTGCGATGTGGTTACAGGCATCGCCCGCCCCGTCGGCGCCCATACGGGTCGTCGACGCCGCGCGGCGGGGGAAAGCCGTAATAGCTCGGCTTGCCGAGGCCGAAGGGCGAGCCGACATAGGTGGGGTCGCCCGGCGCATTCGTCGGGACGAAGCCCTGGCCCGGCGGGCAGGCGGGGCCGGCGCGGGTCGCGGGCGAGGCATCGCTGTCGCCGCGCGGAAAGTAGCGGGGACCCGGAGCATAGCCCGGTGCCGGGCGCGGCTCGGGCCAGTAGCCCGGCTCCGCCATGTCGGCGGCCATCGCCGGCCCCGCGAGGCCGAGGGCGACCGCGCCCACCACGAGCCTCACGCCGTACCCCATGCGACCGCCCCGTCATCAGACCACGGCCGAGCCTTGCCGGATCATGGTTAACGGGGCGTTTGCGTCAGGTCACGGCCTCGGTGCGGGCCTGGAGCACGCGCACGAGGTCGTGGGGCTTCACGCGCAGCTGCAGCCCGCGCTGGCCGCCATTGACGAAGATGTCGTGGAGCGCGAGGGCGGCGGCATCGACCAGGGTCGGCACCGCGCGCTTCTGGCCGAGCGGGCTGATGCCGCCGACATGGTAGCCGGTCAGCCGCTCGGCCTCGGCCGGGCGCATCATCGCGGCGGACTTGGCCTTGAAGGCGGCCGCGAGCTTCTTGAGCGAGACCTCCCGGTCGGAGGGCACCAGCACGCAGACCGGCTTGCCGTCGACGGCGGCCATCAGGGTCTTGAACACCTCGCCCGGGGCCACGCCCATCGCCTCCGCGGCCTGGAGGCCGATGCGGGTCGCCTCCGGGTCGTAGTCGTAGGCGTGGATCGTGTGGGGGATGCCGGCGCGGGCGAGGGCCTGGGTGGCGCGGGTGGTCTTCGACATCGGCCGTGGATCGGGAGTTCCGGATGGGTCAGGCGCCCGGAAAGCTCCGGGCGATCAGCCGGCCGACCTCGGCGTGCAGGGCGTCGCGCGCGGCGGGCTCGGCCGGTGATCCGGTGAGATACACCGCCGCGAGGATCGGCGCACCGTCCGGGCGGTGGATCAGCGCCACGACGTTGGCGGTGCCGTTGTCGCCGGTGCCGGTCTTGTCGGCCGTGCGCCACCCCTCCGGCAGCCCGGCGCGCACGCGCTTCAGCCCGGTCGGGCTCTCCTGCATCCAGCCGGTGAGCCGGGCGCGCGATGCGGCCGAGAGCGCCTGGCCGAGCAGGAGGGTGTCGAGGAGGCCGACCATCGCGGCGGGGGTCGTCGTGTCGCGCAGGTCGCCGCGAATCGCGGTGTTGAGGGTCGGCTCGGTCCGGTCGAGGCGGGTGACGGTGTCGCCATGCGCCCGGGCGAAGGCGGTGATGCCCTCGGGCCCGCCCAGCGTCGCCAGCATCAGGTTGGCGGCGGTGTTGTCGCTCCAGACCACGGCGGCGGCGCAGAGCTCGGCGAGGGTCATGCCGGTCTCGACGTGCTTCGCCGTGACCGGGGCGTAGCTGAGGATGTCGTCGCGGGTATAGGTGATCCGGCGGTTCAGGTCGTCCTGGCCCGTGTCGGCCCGGGCCAGCACCGCCGCGGCGGCAACGGCCTTGAAGGTGCTGCAGAGCGGGAACCGCTCGTCGGCCCGGTGGCCGAAGCGGCGGCCGGTAGCGGTGTCTCGTACCTCGACCCCCAGCATGCCGCCGTCGCGCCGCTCGAGCTGGGCGAGGCGGGCCGCCGCATCCTCCGCCGCCGCCGCGCCGCGGGCCGCACAGGCCGCGAGCGCCGTGCCGATCAGGGCGGCGCGACGGGTGAGGCCGGCGGCCGGGTGAAGGAGAGCGGGGTGGGACATGGCGGGCTCCCTGGCGCGGATCGTCAGGGATGCTCTCTTGAGGCCCGACCTTGGCGATATCGCGCTGAGGCCGTGACAGGATCGGGGCGAGGGGCGGCGCCGGCCTCCGCCGTTTCACGGGAAACACCGTTAACGGAATGACGCTTCGTCGCGGCAGGGCCGGCGCACCTCGCCTCAATGCGACCGCGGCGAATGCCCCTTGCGGTCGGGATCATGGGTGTGGTGGCGGTCGCGCTCGCCGCCGCCGCCCGACACGTGGGAGCGGCTGTCGTTGGTGGCCGAGCCGGGATTCGGGCCGGAATGGGCGGTGGGGTCGGGCCGGTCGGGCCGCTGGTGGCTGCTGCCGGGGCCGCCGTGATGGCGGTTGGCGGCGTCGGTCTTGTCGGACGTGCTCATGCGGTCATGATCCTTGGATCAGCAATCCGTGGGTTCGGCGACCGTCGCGGTCACCGATCCTGCTGGTAGCCCTGGTTGGTGGTGTTCACCTTCGAGTTGCCGGCCTGGCCGATCTTGTCCGGATCCTTGGTCTGGTTCGAGCCCTTCGGCCCGGTCTCGGTCGGCGCGCGCTCGGCGCTGCCGGGGCCCTTATCGGAGCGGTTCGCCGGCGGCACGGGAGGCGGTGACGCGGTCATGGCGGTCTCCTGTCTGGTGGCGGGGCGAGGCGGAGCCCTCCCCGTGGAGGCCGGACAACGCCGGCCCTCTCCGGGCGTTCCGGACCAATCCGGTCCGCCCGGATACTTTGTCACAGTACGAGTATCAGGGGCGAACCGGCCGTCGCGGGGAACGTTGGCTCGGGCAGCAGACACCTGCCCCCACATCCCCGCAGACCGGAAGGGACCCACGATGGCCGAGGACATCCGTTCGCTGTACGTGACCGCGCTGAAGAACACCCACGCGCTCGAGCTGCAGGCCCTGCAGATCATGGAGCGGCAGGTCGAACGCCTGGAGCGCTACCCCGACATGGAGGCGGCCCTGCGCCGGCACATCACCGAGACGCACGGCCAGCGCGACCGGCTCGACGAGGCGCTGGCGGCCCTGTCCGAGAGCCCCTCGACCCTGAAGGAGGGCGTGCTCGGCTTCATGGGCAACATGGCGGCGCTTGCCCACGCCCCGGCCCAGGACGAGATCCTGAAGAACGCCTTCGCCAACCGCGCCTTCGAGAACTACGAGGCGGCGGCCTACGACGCGCTGATCACCCTGGCGGAGGCCGCCGGCCAGAGCCGGTGGCTGCCGGCCTTCGAGACGTCGCTGAAGGAGGAGCTGGCGATGGCCCAGGCCATGGCCGACCTGGTGCGGCCGACCACCCGGCGCTACCTCGAGCTCACTCTCGGCGGCGCCAAGGCGGACCGCTGAGATCGCATTTTCATCCCTCTCTCCAAGTCTTCACCTCATCCTGAGGTACCCGGCGATCGACGATCGACTCGATCTTTGATCGACGGCCTCGAAGGAGGACTCCAGAGGTCTGTGTGATTACTAGAGCCCTCCTTCGAGGCTGCCGCAAGCGGCAGCACCTCAGGATGAGCTTGGGGAGTGGGAGGTCTCGACATTCTTGCCGGCTTCGAGGCTCAAAGCCGGAACAGCCTGCCCTGGCCGGCGATCCGGCCGGGATCGGTGCCCGCGGCCCGCAGGGCCGCCCACAGGGTGACGGCGATCGAATCGAAGACCGGGATGCCGAGCTCGGCCTCGAGGGTCTCGACGAGCGCCGTCCCCGCCATGTTGGTGCAGACGATCGCCACCGCCTCGGCACCCTCCGCCGCGACCGCCCGGGCCATGGCGGCGACCTCGTCCTCCGGCACCTCCGCGAAGGAGAAGTTGTCGGACAGGCCGCAATGGCGCTCGGCGGTGCAGTCGAACCCCGCCGCGCCCCAGTTCGCCCGGATCTTCTCCTGCACGTCGCCGGTATAGGGGGTGACGAGGCCGACCCGGCGGATGGCGACGCGGGTGAACGCCTCGCGAAAGCCCAGGACCGCGGTGGCCGCCGGGATGCCGGTGGCGTCGGTGATGCGCGCGCACAGGGCCTCGTCGCGAGGGAACCCCAGCCAGGCCGCCGAGGTGCCGTTCCAGGCGATCGCGTCGACCTTGGCGTCGGCGAGGAGCCGGCTGGCGGCCAGGATCGGCGCCTCGTCGAACTGCCCGAGCCCCGCCGCCGAGAGGGTGATCTCGGTGACGCGAAAGCGCGAGAAGTGGGCGGTGATCCCGTCCGCATCCCGCAGGAGCGCGGCGGTCGCCGGCTCGAGCCGCGTGTTCGACGAGGGGGTCAGCATGCCGAGCCGGATCATGCCGCCGCCTTCCGGCTCGATTCCTCGCGGATCAGCCCGAGGACGTGGCGCTTCATGTCGTTGAAGTCCGGGCTCGTCACGTCCCGCGGCCTGGCCAGGTCGAAGGGGATGAACTCCCGGATGCGGCCCGGGCGCCGGCTCATCACGGCGATGCGGCTGGCCAGCACCAGGGCCTCGTCGACGGAGTGGGTGACGAACACCACGGTGGCGCCGACCCGCTGCCAGATCGCGACCAGCTCCTCCTGCATCTCGATCTTGGTCTGGGCGTCGAGGGCCGCGTAGGGCTCGTCCATCAGGATCACCGCCGGGTTCATCAGGAGCGCCCGGGCGATGCCGACCCGCTGGCTCATGCCGCCGGAAAGCTCCGCCGGGTAGTGCCGCTCGAAGCCGGTGAGGCCCACGAGGTCGATATAGGTCTTGGCCTTCGCGTGCCGCTCGGCCTTGCCCATGCCCTTCAGCTTGAGGTGGAAGGCGACGTTGTCGATGACCGTGAGCCAGGGCATCAGCGTCGGCTGCTGGAAGACCACGCCGCGATCGGCCCCCGGCCGCTCGACGGCCCGGCCCGCCACCCGGACCTCGCCGGCGCTCGGCCGCTCGAAGCCGGCGATCATGTTGAGCAGGGTGGACTTGCCGCAACCCGAGGGGCCGAGCAGACAGACGAACTCGCCCGCCTCGATGGTCGCCCGGGTGCGCTCCACCGCCACGAGGTCGCGCCCGTCGCGGTCGCGAAAGACTTTCTGGACGTCGGCGAGGTCAATCGCGCTCATGAACACTCTCCGGGGGAAAAGGATGGGGCGCGTTCGCCCCTCTCCCGTGTGGGAGAGGGGCCGGGGGTGAGGGTGCTACGGTCCTGAGTCGGGCTCTGTCCGTCGCGCTGGCAGCTCGACGCTCAGTGCTTCAGTCGGAACCGTAGCACCCTCACCCCTACCCCTCTCCCACTCGGGAGAGGGGATCCCGCGCTCGATTCTGAAACGTCACCGCCCCTGCACCGTCGTGCCCTTCTGCCAGTGCAGCACCGAGGCCATCACCGCCTTGAGGCCGAGGTCGGACAGGTAGCCGAGCAGGCCGATCGAGATCATCGCGGCGAGCACGATGTCGTAGCGCAGGAAGTAGTAGGAATCCCACAGGACATAGCCGAGGCCGCTCTTCACCGCGACCATCTCGGCGGTCACCGTCAGCATCCAGGCCGAGCCGATCGCGATGCGCAGCCCGGAAAAGATCGACGGCAGGGCGGCCGGCAGCACGATGTCGGTGAGGAGCTGGCGCTCGGAGGCGCCCATCATCGCGCCGGCCCGGATCAGGTTGCGGTCGACCCCGCGCACGCCGTGGATGGTGTTCATCAGCACGGGGAAGAACGCGCCGAGGAAGACCAGGAAGATCGCCGGCTTGTCGGCGATGCCGAACCAGATGATGGCGAGCGGGATCCACGACACCGGCGGGATCGGCCGCAGCATCTGCAAGGTCGGCTCGACCGTGCGCTCGACGAGCCGCCACCAGCCGATGGCGACGCCGAGCAGGATGGCCGAGACGGCCGCGATGGCGTAGCCGGCGGCGACCCGGGTCAGGCTCGCCAGCGCGTCGGGCACCCAGCGGCCGGAATAGGTCTGGGTGCTCTCGTCGAGGCCCAGCAGCCAGTCCCCGAGGGCGTGCAGCACCGCGCTGGGCGCCGGCAGCAGGGCCGCCGGCAGGGCGCCGGAGCGGGCAAACGCCTCCCAGCCGGCGACGAGGAGGAGCGGCAGGGCCGACCGCTCGGCGGCGGCGATCAGCCGGCGCGGCAGCCGGCGGGACGGGGCCGTCGTCGCGGCGCTGAGCGGCGCCGTATCAGTAGCCGAGGCCATCGCGGGTCTTCTTCGTGGCGGCCTCGAGGAACGAGAAGTCCATGTGCTTCTCCACGTCGGCCGAGACGTCGCGGCTGATGTACTTGAGGTCGCGCATCATCGCGGCGATCGCCAGGGTCTTGGCCCGGTGCATGCGGTAATCCGGCTCGGCGTTCTTGATCGCCTCGGCGGCGACCTCCTTCGACAGGCCGGTCTTCTGGTTGATGACGTCGACCCAGATGCCCTTGTCGGCCTCGAGCTTGCCGACCAGCGCCACGTCGGCATCCACCACCGCCTGCACGGCGGCGCGGCGGGAGGCAATGACGTCCGAGCGGGTCACGATCAGGTTGGTCAGGTTGCCGGCCGCCTGGTCGTAGGGCAGCACGAAGCGGGCGGCGGCCCCCGCCATGCGGATCTGCGACGCGAAGGGCTCGACCGAGCAGACCATGTCGATCTCGCCCCGCTGCATCGCCGCGAGGTGGTCGGACGGGTTCGGGATGTTGACGAACTGCACGTCCTTGTTCGGGTTGATGCCCTGCTTGAGGAAGGCGCCGCGCATGTGGATGTCCTGCGCGTTGCCGCGGGAGGCCGCGACCTTGAGGGGCGTGCCCGCCGCCTTCGCCTTCTCGACCGCGGCCTTGAACCCGGCCCAGTCATCCGCCTTCAGGTTCAGCGCCTTGGCCGACAGGCATTCCGAGCCGCCATTCACCTCCCCGGCCACCGCCACGATGTCGAAGCCCTTGTCGAGGGCGGTGACGTAGTGGAGGTACGTCACCTGCGCCACGTCGAGGCTCTTGGCGATCAAAGCCGTCAGGACGTCGTTGCCGGAATTGAAGCCGGTGGCGTCGATCGTGGCGCCCTTGGCCAGCCCCGGCAGCAGGGCGACCGGCAGGCAATGGGCGCACTTGGCGTAGCCGACCTTCACCGGCGCCTTCTCGGCTGGCGCTTCTTGGGCGGAGGCGGGCGAGAGGGACCCAGCCGAGAAGGACCAGAGGGCGGCGGCCAGCAGGGGGCCGAGATGGCGGCGCATGATCGGTGACCTCGCTGTCGGGGGCGGGCCGTCCGGGAGCACGATCGGGATGAGCCGATGAAGCCTGGACGGACGCCGCGAATGCTCTGGCGGCTCGGTCTCGAACCGCCGCGAGGCCAGCGTGGGACGGCTCCTGACCCGGCGCAATGAATTTTTCGCGCTCTGCATGCAATTAATGCCAAATGCCGAGGCATACGGCAGAAATTGCCTGGAATTGATGCGCCCGCTGCCGTCCGGAGCGGCTATGGTCCGGATCCGACGCGGCAACGAGGGAGAGGCCCCGCATGGATCCGGTCCGGCGCCCGCGCGGGCGCCCGCGCAAGCCCGTGCTGCTGGAGGCCGCGGCCTTGCGGCCGCGGCTCGGCCTGCACGATCAGGCCGCGCAGCGCCTGCGCGCGCTGATCGTCGACGGCACGCTGCCGGCGGGCGCGGCGCTCGTCGAGACCGAGCTGTCCGTGGCGCTCGGCATCTCGCGCACGCCGTTGCGCGAGGCGCTGAAGCTGCTGGCCGTCGAAGGCCTGGTGGAGCTTCGCCCCAACCGCTCGCCCCGGGTGGCGGAGCTGCGGCCGGATGCCGTGACCGAGCTGTTCGAGGCGATCGCCGCCATCGAGCGGGCGGCAGCCGAGCTGGCGGCCCAGCGCATCACCCCGGCGGAGCTGGCACGGCTGCGGCACCTCCAGACCGAGATGGAGGCGCACCACGCGGCCGGGGACCTCGGCGCCTATTTCGCCCTCAACCAGCAGATCCACGCGCTGATCGTCGCGTCCGGCCGCAACACCCCGTTGCGGGAGGCGCACGAGGCGCTGCACGCCCGGGCCGAGATCGCCCGACGCCGCGCCCTCGACAGCCGGGCGCGCTGGGACGAATCGGTCGCCGAGCACCGGGCGATCCTCGCCGCGCTCGAGGCCCGCGACGCCCCGCGCGCCGGCCGCCTGCTGGCCGACCATGTCGGCCATACCGGCACGGCGCTGCTCGCTGGCCTCGCCGAACCCGACGTCGCGCCCGACGCCGCCTGACCGTGAAGAGACCGCCGATGCGCCTGCTGCTCCTCAACCCCAACACCAGCCGCGACGTCACCGAATTGATGCGCGCGACCGGCGCCGCCGCGGCCGCCCCCGGCACCGAGATCCTGACGGCGACGGCGCCGCGGGGCGTGCCCTACATCGCCACGCGGGCCGAGGCCCAGATCGGTGGCGCGATCGTCCTCGAGATGCTGGCCGAGGCGCCGCCGGTCGATGCCGCCATCATCGCGGCCTTCGGCGATCCGGGCCTGCTCGGCGCCCGCGAGCTGTTCGACTATCCGGTCGTCGGACTCGCCGAGGCGGCGATGCTCTCCGCCTGCATGCTCGGCCGGCGCTTCGGCCTCGTCACCTTCGCGCGGGCCCTGGTGCCCTGGTACGAGGACTGCATCGAGGCCCACGGCCTCGCACAGCGCTGCGCCGGCGTGCGCTCGCTGGAGGGCCGCTTCGCCTCACTCTCCGACGTGCAGGACGAGAAGGAGGCGCAGCTTGTCGACCTCGCCAACGCGGCGGTGGCGGAGGACGGCGCCGACGTGCTGATCTTCGCCGGTGCCCCCCTGTCGGGCCTTGCCGCCCGGGTGCGCGAGCGGCTGCCGGTGCCGGTGGTCGACCAGGTGGTGGCCGCGGTGAAGCTCGCCGAGGCGCTGGTGGCGCAAGCGCCCCGCAAGGCAACCGCCGGCAGCTTCCGCCGCCCCGACCCGAAGCCGAGCCACGGGCTGGCCCCGGCCCTGGCGGCCCGGATCGCCCATACGGATTGAGACCGAGCGGTGCGTCCTGCCGGACGCGCCGCTACCCCCGTCACACCGTCCAGGGCGCCGGCCGGTTCGGGCTGATCCCGTAGCGGGCCACCGCCTCGGCCACCTTCGCCCGGTCGAGCTTGCCCTCGTCGGCGAGCGCCGAGAGCGCCGCCACCGCGACGTGGTGCCGGTCGACCTCGAAGAAGGCGCGCAGCGCGCTGCGGGTGTCGCTGCGGCCGAAGCCGTCGGTGCCGAGGGTCACGTAGCGGGCCTGGATCGCGGTCGCGATCAGCTGCGGGAAGGCGCGGACGTAGTCGGTGGCGGCGACCACCGGCGCGGGGCCGGCGAGCGCCTCCTCGACGAGGCTGCGCTTCTGCGGCAGGCCCGGATTCAGGCGGTTCGACCGCTCGACCTCGCGGGCCTCGCGGGCGAGTTCGCTGAAGCTCGTGACGCTGTGGACCTCGCTGGAGACGCCGAACTCGTCGGCGAGAAGCTTCGCGGCGGCGATGACCTCCGGCAGGATCGCCCCGGAACCGAGGAGACGAATAGCCGGCTCACCATCTCCGTAGCCGGCAAAACGATACATCCCGCGGATGATTCCGTCCCGCACGCCCTCCGGCATCGAGGGCTGGGCGTAGTTCTCGTTCATCGCCGTGACGTAGTAGAACGCATCGACGTCGCGCTCCATCATGTCGCGGGCTCCGTGGTCAAGGATCACCGCCATCTCGTAGGCGAAGGCCGGGTCGTAGGCGCGGCAGTTCGGGATCGTCGCGGCGACGAGGTGGCTCGACCCGTCCTGGTGCTGCAGGCCCTCGCCGCCGAGCGTGGTGCGGCCGGCGGTGGCGCCGATCAGGAAGCCGCGGGCGCGCTGGTCGGCCGCCGCCCAGATCAGGTCGCCGACGCGCTGGAAGCCGAACATCGAGTAGTAGATGTAGAACGGCAGCATCGCGAGGCCGTGGACGCTGTAGGACGTCGCGGCCGCGGCCCAGGACGAGATCGCGCCGGCTTCCGTGATGCCCTCCTCCAGGAGCTGCCCGTCGCGGGACTCCCGGTAGTAGAGCATCGAGCCGGCATCCTCCGGCTCGTAGAGCTGGCCGAGCGGCGAGTAGATGCCGACCTGACGGAAGAGGTTGGCCATGCCGAAGGTGCGCGCCTCGTCGGCGACGATCGGCACGACCCGCGGACCCAGCTCCTTGTGCTTGATCAGGCTGCTGAACAGCCGCACCGCCGCGGTGGTGGTCGACATCTCCTTGCCGTCGGCCTCGAGCGCGAAGCCCGCGTAAGTCGAGAGGTCCGGCACCGTGACGTGGGCGGCGGTGCGCCGGCGCCTGGGCAGGAAGCCGCCGAGCTTCTCGCGCCGCTCACGCAGGTAGCGCAGCTCGCGGCTGTTCTCGTCCGGCTTGTAGAATTCCAGCCCCTCGACCTGCGCGTCGGTGAGCGGCAGGGCGAAGCGATCGCGGAACGCCTTGAGGGCGTCGGTGTCGAGCTTCTTGGCCTGGTGGGCGGTCATGCGCGACTCGCCGGCGCCGCCCATCCCGTAGCCCTTCTTGGTCTTGGCCAGGATCACGGTCGGGCGGCCCTTGGTGGCCTTGGCCGCCGCGAAGGCCGCGTAGAGCTTGCGGAAGTCGTGCCCGCCGCGCTTGAGCTTGTCGACGTCGGCATCCGACATGTGGGAGACCAGCGCCTTCACCTCCTCGTCCTCGCCGAAGAAGTGGGCGAGGTTGTAGGCGCCGTCCTTGGCCCCGAGCGTCTGGTACTTGCCGTCGACGGTAGCGGCGAAGCGGCGCAGCAGGGCGTGGTTGGTGTCGCGGGCGAAGATCGCGTCCCACTCCGAGCCCCACAGCACCTTGACGACGTTCCAGCCGGCGCCGCGGAAGACGCTCTCCAGCTCCTGGATGATCTGGCCGTTGCCGCGCACCGGCCCGTCGAGGCGCTGCAGGTTGCAGTTGATGATGAAGGTGACGTTGTCGAGCTTCTCGCGCGCGGCGAGCGTCAGCGCGCCGATCGATTCCGGCTCGTCCATCTCGCCGTCGCCGAACACGCCCCAGACGTGCTGGCCGGCGGTCTCCGCCAGCCCCCGGTCGCTCAGGTAGCGCATGAAGCGCGCCTGGTAGATCGCGTTCATCGGTCCGATGCCCATCGAGCCGGTCGGCACCTGCCAGAACTCGGGCATCAGCCAGGGATGCGGGTACGAGCACAGCCCCTCGCCGGCGATCTCCTGGCGGTAGTGCTTCAGGTTGGTCTCGGAGAGCCGCCCTTCCAGGAAGGCGCGGGCATAGACGCCGGGGGCCGAGTGCGGCTGGAAGAACACGAGGTCGGCGCCCGCTCCGCTCGCGTCGCCGGCCTGGAAGAAGTGGTTGAAGCCGAGCTCGAAGATCTCGGCCGCCGAGGCGTAGGAGGCGACATGGCCGCCGAGTTCGCCATAGGCCATGTTGGCCCGCACCACCATGGCGAGGGCGTTCCAGCGCATGATCGAGGTCAGGCGCTCCTCGACCCCGAGGTCGCCCGGATAGGGCGGCTGCTTCTCCAGCGGAATCGTGTTGCGGTAGGGCGAGTAGGGCGGCGCCTCCTCGACGACGCCGATCTCGCGGGCCTTCTGCTCCAGCCGGTCGAGGAGGAAGCGCGCCCGGGCCGCGCCGCCGTGGCGGAGCACCGATTCGAGCGAGGCGAGCCAGTCCGCGGTCTCGGCCGGATCCGGATCGGCCACGCCGCGCGGGCCCAGGATCGCCTGCCCGTTCGGGCGCTCGTTCTCGTTGACCGGCACGGCCGGGATCGGCTTGGCGCTCGCGCTCATGGCCTCGTCCTCCCTTGGATCGCGCCAGGATAGTCCCCCGGTCGCGGAAGATGCTGCTTCGTTTGCCGCCGGTTCGGCCGCTGGCGCAAAACATTTTCGCGGGAGAGGGCGTGCGCGGTCGTTCTTGCCGCGCTGGGCCGCTGTGCCGTTCGGTTCGACCCGCCATGCAATGCGCGGCCGCTCACGCCCACCGGGTAGCGTCAATGGCACCTTTGTCCTAAGGTCCCGCGCGAAGTCGGGCCGTGCGGGGCCGGCCTTCCCGTCGCTGTCCCCTCGTCGAAGCCGCTTCGGCACGGGAGGCCGGGTCGCCGCCCATCGTGCGCCCGCGCCTGCCTCGGGACGCCGCCTCACGATGAATGCCGACACGGCCGCCGGCCTCAACCTGCTCCAGACCCCCCTGCACGCGCTGCATCAGGAGGTCGGCGCCCGGATGGTGCCGTTCGCCGGCTACAGGATGCCGCTGCAATACCCGCTCGGGCTGCTCAAGGAGCACCTGCACACCCGCAAGGCGGCCGGGCTGTTCGACGTGTCCCATATGGGCCAGATCGCCGTGCGGGCCCGCTCCGGCGACCTCGCCGACGCCGCCCGGGCCCTCGAGACGGTGCTGCCGGTCGACGTCGTCGGGCTCAAGCCCTGGCGCCAGCGCTACGGCTTCTTCACCACGCAGGGCGGCGGCATCCTCGACGACCTGATGCTGGCCAACCTGGACGACCATTACCTCCTGGTCGTCAACGCCGCCAACAAGGCCGCCGACCTCGCGCACCTGCTCGACGCGATCGGCACGGAATGCACGGTCGAGCCGATCGAGCGGGCGCTGATCGCGCTTCAGGGCCCCGGGGCGGAAGCCGCGCTCGCCCGCCACTTGGCCGTTGTGGCCGAGATGCGGTTCATGGATGCCCGGACCGTCGCCTTCGCGGGCGAGGACGGCGTCGTCGTGCGATCCGGCTATACCGGCGAGGACGGGTTCGAGATCGCGCTGCCGGCCGAGGCTGCCGTCACGCTCGCCCGCGCGCTGCTCGCCGACCCGGAGGTGAAGCCGATCGGCCTCGGCGCCCGCGATTCGCTGCGCCTCGAAGCCGGCCTGTGCCTGCACGGCTCGGACATCGACCACGAGACCTCGCCGGTCGAGGCGGGCCTGTCCTGGGCGATCCCGAAGGTGCGCCGCCTCGGCGGCGCCCGGGCCGGCGGCTTTCCCGGCGCCGAGCGCATCCTGGCCGAACTGGCGGAGGGGCCGGCGCGGCTGCGGGTCGGCCTGCGGCCGGAGGGGCGCACCCCGGTGCGGGCGGGCGCCGCGCTCTACGCGACCGCCGAGGCGACCGAGGCGGTCGGCCGGGTGAGCTCCGGCGGCTTCGGGCCGAGCCTCGACGGTCCGATCGCCATGGGGGTGCTGCCGAGCGCGCTCGCCGTACCCGGCACGCCCGTCTTCGCCGAGGTGCGCGGCCAGCGCCTGCCCTGCGCGGTGGTGCCGCTGCCGTTCCGCCCCGCCGGCTTCAAGCGTTCCTGAACCAGGAGTTCGTTCATGCTGAAATATACCGACGAGCACGAGTGGCTGCGCCTGGAGGGCGACGTGGCGACGGTGGGGATCACCGACCACGCCGCCGAGCAGCTCGGCGATCTCGTCTTCGTCGAGCTGCCGAAAGTCGGCGCCACGCTGACCAAGGGCGCCGCCGCCGCCGTGGTGGAGTCGGTCAAGGCGGCCTCCGACGTCTACGCGCCGGTCGACGGCGAGGTGACCGAGGTCAACGAGGATGCGGTGGCAAACCCCGAGAGCGTCGGCACCGACCCGCAGGGCAGCGGCTGGCTCTACCGTGTGCGCCTCTCGGACCCGTCGCAGCTCGACGGCCTGATGGACGAGGCGGCCTACCGCGCCTTCTTGGGCTGACCGTCCCGAACACAGCGACGGCGGGGCCCAGCCGGTCCCGCCGTCTCCCATTTCTGCCGCTCGACAAGGCTCCGACCAGGGCACCCCCTTCATGCCGATGGACAAGTACGACCCCTACGACTTCGCCAACCGCCGCCATATCGGCCCGTCGGTGGACGAGATCGCCCGCATGCTGGAGGTGGTCGGCGCCGAGAGCCTCGACGCCCTGATCGACGAGACCCTGCCGGCGGGCATCCGCCAGAAGGACGCGACCGAGTTCGGCGCCGCGCTGTCGGAGCGCCGGGCGATCGAGCGCCTGCGCGCCACCGCCAACAAGAACAAGCTCCTGACCTCGCTGATCGGCCAGGGCTACCACGGCACCACGATGCCGCCGGCGATCCAGCGCAACATCTTCGAGAACCCGGCCTGGTACACCGCCTATTCGCCCTACCAGCCCGAGATCAGCCAGGGCCGGCTCGAGGCGCTCCTGAACTTCCAGACCTGCGTCAGCGACCTGACCGGGCTCGACATCGCCAACGCCTCGCTCCTCGACGAGGCGACCGCGGCCGCCGAGGCGATGGGCATGGCGCGCCGCATCGCGACGGCCAAGCCCGACGCGTTCTTCGTCGACGCGCAGTGCCTGCCGCAGACCATCGCGGTCCTGAAGACCCGGGCCGAGCCGTTCGGCTGGCGCATCGTCGTCGGCGACCCCTTCACCGACCTCGATCCGGCGGCGGTGTTCGGCGCGATCTTCCAGTATCCGGGCGTCGAGGGTGCGGCCCACGACTTCACCGACGTGATCGCCAAGCTGCATGAGGCGGGTGCCATCGCGGTGGTGGCGGCCGATCCGCTGTCGCTGACGGTGCTCAAGCCCCCGGGCGAGATGGGGGCCGACATCGCGGTCGGCTCGATGCAGCGCTTCGGGGTGCCGATGGGCTATGGCGGTCCGCACGCCGCCTACATGGCGACGCGGGACGCCCACAAGCGCTCGCTGCCTGGGCGCATCGTCGGCGTCTCGGTCGATGCCCGCGGCAACCGCGCCTACCGGCTCTCGCTCCAGACCCGCGAGCAGCACATCCGGCGCGAGAAGGCGACCTCGAACATCTGCACCAGCCAGGTGCTGCTCGCTGTCATCGCCTCGATGTACGCGGTGTTCCACGGGCCGCGCGGGCTCAAGGCGATCGCGATGCGCATCCACCGCGACGCGACGCGCCTCGCCGCGGGCTTGAACCAGCTCGGCTTCGAGACCCATCCGGACGCCTTCTTCGACACCATCACCGTGACGGTCGGCCCGTTCCAGGGCGTGATCCTGAAGAATGCCGTCGCGAACGGCATCAACCTGCGCAAGGTGGGCACCGACCGCATCGGCATCACGGTCGACGAGCGCACCCGGCCCGACATCATCGAGGCAGTGTGGCGCGCCTTCGGGGGCGACCGCCTGACCTACGACGAATCCTGGCCCGAGCCGCGCTTGCCGGCGGACCTCATCCGGACGTCGGAGTACCTGACCCACCCGATCTTCCACATGAACCGGGCGGAGAGCGAGATGACGCGCTACATGCGCCGCCTCGCCGACCGGGACCTCGCCCTCGACCGGGCGATGATCCCGCTCGGCTCGTGCACGATGAAGCTGAATGCCACGGCCGAGATGCTGCCGGTCTCGTGGCCGGAATTCTCGGAGCTGCATCCCTTCGTGCCGAAGGACCAGGCCGAGGGCTACGCCGAGATGATCGCCGATCTCTCGCAGAAGCTCGCCGACATCACCGGCTACGCGGCGATCTCGATGCAGCCGAATTCAGGCGCCCAGGGCGAGTATGCGGGTCTCTTGGCAATCCGCGCCTACCACCTGTCGCGCGGGGAGGGGCACCGCAACGTCTGCCTGATCCCGTCCTCGGCCCACGGCACCAACCCGGCTTCGGCGCAGATGTGCGGCATGAACGTGGTGGTGGTCGGCGCCGACCGCCACGGCAACGTCGACGTGGCCGATTTCCGCGCCAAGGCCGAGAAGCACGGACCCAACCTCGCCGCCTGCATGATCACCTACCCGTCCACCCACGGGGTGTTCGAGGAGGCGGTGCGGGAGATCTGCGACATCACCCACGCCCATGGCGGCCAGGTCTATCTCGACGGCGCCAACCTGAACGCCCTCGTCGGCCTCGCCCGGCCCGGCGACATCGGGGCCGATGTCAGCCACATCAACCTGCACAAGACCTTCTGCATCCCGCATGGCGGCGGCGGGCCCGGCATGGGGCCGATCGGCGTCAAGGCGCACCTGATCCCGTTCCTGCCCGGCCATCCGGAGACCGATGGGCGCGAGTTCACGGTCTCGGCCGCGCCCTACGGTTCGGCCGCGATCCTGCCGATCTCCTGGAGCTACTGCCTGCTGATGGGCGGGCGCGGGCTGACGCAGGCGACCCGCATCGCGATCCTCAACGCCAACTACATCGCCACGCGCCTCGCCGGCGCCTACGACGTGCTCTACACCGGCACCCACGGGAGGGTGGCGCACGAATGCATCATCGACGCCCGCCCGCTGATGAAGAGCGCGGGCGTCAGCGTCGAGGACATCGCCAAGCGGCTGATCGATTGCGGCTTCCACCCGCCGACGATGAGCTGGCCGGTCGCCGGCACCCTGATGATCGAGCCGACCGAGTCGGAGACCAAGGGCGAGATCGACCGCTTCTGCGACGCCATGCTGGCGATCCGGGAGGAGATCCGGGCGATCGAGGAGGGCCGGATGGACCGGGCCGACAACCCGCTCAAGAACGCCCCCCACACGGTCGAGGACCTGATCGGCCCCTGGGAGCGGCCCTATTCCCGCGAGGCCGCCTGCTTCCCGGCCGGCGCCTTCCGGGTCGACAAGTACTGGCCCCCGGTCAACCGGGTCGACAACGCCTATGGCGACCGCAACCTCGTCTGCGCGTGCCCGCCGGTCGAGAGCTACATGAAGGCGGCGGAGTAGGACGACGTCCGTGGCGCCCGACCCTCAAAGGGGCCGGGCGCCACCGGCTCAAGCCGCGTCGGAGACTTGAACCTCGACGTAAAGCTCGCCTCTGTTCACGCCATGCAGGGTTGGCGCTGCATCCCGCTTTGGATATCCTCATTGGGATATCTTCTATATCCGCTCGGGATAGATATGGCGCTCTTCGTCAAGGATCCGGAGGTCGACGCTCTCGCTCAGGAGTTGGCGTCCCTCAAGCGCGTCACCAAGACAGAGGCCGTGCGGCAAGCGCTGCGCGGCGCACTCGACCGCGAGAGGGGCGAGCGCGACCTCGTCGCTCAGTCGATCGCCTTCGCCCGCGGGCTCCGGGAGCGGGCCGGCCCGAATCCCCGGCCAGCCGACAAGGCCTTCCTCGACGGATTGTACGGGGACCCGTGATGCTCGTCGACGCCTCTGCGCTGACGGCGATTCTCGCCGGCGAGCCGGACGCCTCTGCCCTCGTCGCGCGCCTGCAGCAGGCCCGTCAGCGACTCACCTCACCGTTGGCGGTCTGGGAGACCACGATCGCGCTCGCCCGCATCCTCGACCTGCCGCTTCCTGACGCGCAGCAGGCGGTTCGCGACTATCTCGCGCTCGCGTCGATCCAGGTGGTCACCGTGCCTCCCGAGGCGGCCGACGGCGCAATCGAGGCCTTCGACCGCTTCGGGAAGGGCCGACATCCCGCCGGGCTCAACTTCGGAGATTGCTTCGCCTATGCATGCGCCCGGATCTACCGAATGCCGCTCCTGTTCAAAGGCAATGACTTTCCCCTGACCGACATCCCGGCCGCCTGATTCCCGATCCGGAGAACGATCTCCGGATATCCTCTCACCCCGCCGTCCCATCCCCCACGTAATCCCGCCAGATCGCCTTCTCCCCCAGCCCCGCCGCGAAGGCCGCGTGCGCCGCGCGCTCGGCGTCGGTGAGGCGGCTGCGGGTCGGGCGGGGGCCGTGCGCGACCGGGGCGGCGCGCAACGACGGGCCGGCCGGGCCGGTATTGCCCTCGACGGTGAGCCCGAGCGTCGTCTGCTTGCCGCCGAGCAGCTCGATATAGACCTCGGCCAGGATCTGCGCGTCGAGGAGCGCGCCGTGCTTGGTGCGGCGGGAATTGTCGATGCCGTAGCGCGAGCACAGGGCGTCGAGGTTGTTGGCCGCGCCCGGATGCTTGCGGCGGGCGAGCGCGAGCGTATCGACGACGGACGCCAGCTCGATCGCCGGCGGCGCCTTGTCGCCGAGGCGGGCGTATTCGGCGTTGAGGAAGCCGACGTCGAAGGCGGCGTTGTGGATCACCAGGGTGGCGTCGCCGCAGAAGTCCAGGAACTCGGGCAGGATCTGCGCGAAGAGCGGCTTGTCGGCCAGGAACGCGTCCGAGAGGCCGTGGACCCGGAACGCGCCCTCCGAGACCGGCCGCTGCGGGTTGATGTAGCGGTGGAACTCGCGCCCCGACGGGATGTGGTTGAGGAGCTCGATCCCGCCGATCTCGATCAGCCGGTCGGTCTTGGCCTCGGTGCCGGTGGTCTCGGTGTCGAGGACGATCTCGCGCAGCATCGTGCGGCTCCCTCAAGAGAACGGTTGCGATCTCTGTAGCGACGAGGCGTTAACCGGCCCGCCTCGTCACGGCGGCGATCACCGCGTCGACCTGCGCCTCGGCGTGGGGGAAGCCCCGGTCGGTCTCGATCAGGTAGTCGGCGCGGCAGCGCTTCTCGGCGTCGGGCATCTGCTTCGTGAGGATCTGCGCGAAAGCCTCCTCGGTCATGCCCGGCCGGGCGAGCACCCGGGCGCGCTGCACCTCGGGCGGCGCGGTGACGACCGCGACCGCGTCGCACCCCGCCTCGCCGCCGGTCTCGAACAGGAGCGGCACGTCGAGCACGACGAGCGGCGCGGCGGCATGCCGGCGCAGAAAATCGTCCCGGGCGTCGCGCACCAGGGGATGGACCAGCGCCTCCAGCCGGCGCAGGCGCTCGGGGTCACCGAGCACCGCCTTGCGTAGCGCCGCGCGGTCGACCGCGCCGTCGGGGGCGAGCGTGCCGGGAAACGCCGCGCCGATCGCCGCGGCCGCCGCTCCGTCCGGGCCGTAGAGGGCGTGCACGCAGGCATCGGCGTCGTGGACCGGCACCCCGCGGGCGCGGAACATCGCCGCGGTGGCGCTCTTGCCCATGCCGATCGAGCCGGTGAGGCCGAGGACGACCGGCGGGCTCACCCGTGACCCTCGAGATCGGCGACGATGCGGGCGCGCAGGGCCGGCGTCACGGAGGGCGTGAGGCCGAACCAGCGGGCAAAGCCCGGCACCGCCTGGTGCAGCAGCATGCCGAGGCCGTCCACGGCGGCAAGCCCGCGAGCCCGCGCGGCCGCGAGCAGCGGGGTCTCGAGCGGCACGTAGACGATATCGGCCACCGCCGCCTCGGCGGGCAGCGGCGCGAGGTCGAGGGCGAGCGGGTCCTGGCCCGCCATGCCGAGGGCGGTGGTGTTGATGACGAGCCCGGTCTCCGGGAGCTGCGCCGGCATCGCGCCCCACGGCACAGCGGTGATGCGGGCCGGATCGAGGGCGGTGAGACCCTCGGCCCGCTCGGCGCTGCGGTTCGCGACGATCAGGCGGGGCAAACCGCGCTCGAGGAGCCCGACCACGATGGCGCGGGCCGCCCCGCCGGCGCCGAGGACCAGGGCGGCGCGGCCCTTCGCGACGCCCGTCGCCTCGGGCCAGCCCGCGCCGAGGCTCGCGTCGAGATGGGCGAGGAAGCCCGGCGCGTCGGTGTTGTCGCCGTGGAGGAGCCCGTCCTCGAACCACAGGGTGTTGACGGCGCCGATCCGCTCCGCCCGGGGGGTGAGACCGTGCGCGAGGCGGAATGCCGCCTCCTTGTGGGGGATCGTGACATTGCCGCCGACGAAGCCCTCGGCCGCGAGGCTGCGGACGAAGTCCGGGAAGGCGTCGGGATGGACGTCGAGGCGCGTGTACGAACCCGGCAGGCCGTGCTCGGCGAGCCAGTGGCCGTGGATCAGCGGCGAGCGGGAATGGGCGATCGGGTGGCCGACCACGAAGGCGCGGGGGTACGGGGTCGTCATCGAAAAAGTCGTCTCAGAATGCCAGCAACCCGTGCGCGCGCAACGACGCGAGCAGCGGCAGCAGCGGCAGGCCCAGGATGGTCGCGTGGTCGCCCTCGACGCGGTCGAACAGATGGATGCCGAGGCCCTCGAGCTGGTAGGCGCCGACGCTGCCGGTGACGGCGGGGCCGGCGGCGTCGAGATAGGCGGCGATGCCGGCCGCATCGAGGGGCCGCATCGTCAGCCGCGCCGTCGCGACGAAGACCTCGGCCACCGCCCCGCCGATCGTGAGCGCCACGGCGGAATGCAGGGCGTGGGTGCGCCCCTGCAGGCGGGCGAGGTGGGCGGCGGCCCCGTCCCGGTCGGCGGGCTTGTGGAAGACCGTGCCGTCAAGGTCGAGCACCTGGTCGGCCCCGATCACCACGCGGTCGGGCGCGCCCGCCGCCACCGCCGCCGCCTTGGCCTCGGCCAGGCGCTCGGCGAGGCGCCGGGGCGGGAGGCCCTCGGCCTGCGCCTCGACGGCGCGCTCGTCCACCCCCGGCGCCCGGGTCTCGGGGTCGAGGCCCGCGGCGGCGAGCAGCGCGCGCCGGGTCGGGCTGGTCGAGGCGAGGAGGAGCGGCGCCGCGCCGCGCCAGAGGGAGGGGGAAGACTGCGACATCGGCTCTAGCTGGCGATGAACTTCAGCCGGTGCTCGCGGTGGAGGTCGACGATCGCCGCCGCCGTCTCCTCGATCGAGCGCCGCGTGACGTCGATCACCGGCCAGCGGTTGCGGGCGAAGAGCCGGCGCGAGGTCGCGATCTCGTCCGCCACCGCGTCGCGGTCGACGTAGGAGGAGGAATCGTCGGCCTTGAGGCTGAGCAGGCGGTTCTGGCGGATCTGCACGATCCGCTCCGGCGAGGCGATCAGCCCGACGACGAGGGGCTTGCGCAGGGTCTCGAGCACCGGCGGCGGCGGCACGCCCGGCACCAGCGGGATGTTGGCAGTCTTCAGGCCGCGATTGGCGAGATAGATCGCCGTCGGCGTCTTCGAGGTGCGGCTCACCCCGAGCAGGATCACGTCCGCCTCGTTGAGGTCGACCGGCAGGTTGCCGTCGTCGTGGGCGAGCGTGAAGTTCATCGCGTCGATGCGCTTGAAGTACTCCGCGTTCAGCATGTGCTGCGCGCCCGGCCGGGCGGTGGAGTGGGTGCCGAGATAGGATTGCAGCAGCTGGTGCACCGGCTCCAGCACCGAGAGCAGAGGCGAGCCGGTCGCCCGGCACGCCTCCTCCAGCCGCTCGGTCAATTCGCGCCCGACGAGGGTATAGAGCACGATGCCGGGGGCCTGCTCGATCTCGTTGATCACCCGCTCGAGCTGCGCGCCGGAGCGCACCAGGGGGTAGACGTGCTCGATCGCCGAGACCCCCTCGTACTGGGCCGCTGCCGCGCGGCCGACATTGATCAGGGTCTCGCCGGTGGAGTCCGACACGAGGTGGAGGTGGAAGTAGCTGCGGACCACGCGGGCTCCCCGGACTCGCCGCGGGCGCGGCAGACGCATGTCGAATCCGGCGCCCGGCGTGTCGTCCACCGATCGGTCGCGCGGAGTCGATGGATGTGGATAATGCGCCGACGAAGCGAGGTCCAGGCGCGAGGGGTGTGGGTTAACGGCTTCACGCCTCAACAGGCCGGCCGTTAACACTCGTGGCGGACTGTCCGTGGGAGAATCCGGGACGCGGGGCCGCCGATTCGGGTCCGACGGGGCCCAAGCCCCTCGCGACTCTCGTGATCCCTCGACAATGGAGCAAACCTGTTAAAGCCCCCTTAACGCACCGGCCGTGGGGACGGGCTGTGGACGGGCCTGGAGCCCCGCGACGCCTGCCCCCAACAGAAAAAACAGAGTCCTAGAATCTCTCTTTTCTTTTCAGAGGCCTGGCGTGGGGGCGGAAAACCGCCAGGGTCGCGGCGACCCGCCCGGGTCGCGACGACGCGCCGGGCTGGCGCGGCGCGGCGGTTCTCGGCATAGGGAAGCGATCCGCCGACGCGGCGGCAGGCGAGACGGTTTTCGGGGGGCTGGGGCATGGGCGGGACCGCGGGAGCCGGACGGGGAAGCGCGGAGCGGCCGCTCCTGCGGGTGCTCAGCGGCGAGGCGCTGTCGCCGCCGCCGGCCTGGATGATGCGCCAAGCCGGGCGCTACCTGCCGGAATACCGAGCAGTGCGGGCGGAAGCCGGCTCCTTCCTCGACCTGTGCTACAACCCCGACTTCGCCACCGAGGTCACCCTGCAGCCGATCCGGCGCTTCGGCTTCGAGGCGGCGATCCTGTTCTCCGACATCCTGGTGGTCCCCCATGCGCTCGGCCAGGACGTGCGCTTCGTGGAAGGGGAGGGGCCCCGCCTCGATCCCCTGGCAGGCCGGCCCGAATTCGAGGCGCTGATCGAGGCCGGCGACCCGCGGGTGATGCGCCATCTCGCGCCGGTCTTCGAGACCGTCGGGCGCCTGCGGGCGGAGCTGCCGCCCGAGACGACGCTGCTCGGCTTCTGCGGCGCGCCCTGGACGGTGGCGAGCTACATGATCGGCGGGCGCGGCACGCCGGACCTGGCGCCGGCGAGGGCACTCGCCGCCCGCGACCCCGCCCTCCTCGACGCCCTGATCGACCGGCTGGTCGCGGTCTCGACCGAGTACCTGGTGCGCCAGTTCGAGGCCGGCGCCGACGCGGTGCAGATCTTCGAGAGCCATGCCGGCGCCCTGCCGGACGTGCCGGCCGGCGAGCCTGGCGATGCCCTCGCGCGCTGGAGCTTTGCCCCGATCGCCCGGATGGTGTCCGGCATCCGCGCCCGGGTGCCCGGCGCCAAGATCATCGTGTTCGCCCGCGGCTCGGGGCTCGAGGGCCACGCCCGGGTCGCCGAGGAGACCGGCGCCGACGCGGTCGGGGTCGACTGGGCGGTGGACCTGCGCTCCTTGCGCGCCCGCCTGCCGGCCTCGGTGGTCACGCAAGGCAACCTCCACCCCGAGACCCTGATCGAAGGCGGCGCGGCGCTGGACGCGGCCGTGGACGCGATCCGGGCGGCCACCGCCGGCACGCCCCACATCTTCAACCTCGGCCACGGCATCACCCCGCAGACGCCGATCGCGAATGTCGAGCGGATGCTGGCGCGGCTGCGGGGGTGAGGGGGCACGGGTTCGGCGCGGAGGCGCGTCCACACCCCTGGGTTCGCGACAATCCCACCCGCGACCTCATCCTGAGGTGCCGGCGATCGGAGATCGCTGAGCCTCGAAGGAGGGCTCCAGATAACTCTGCGATCCCTGGAACCCTCCTTCGAGGCTGCTGCGCAGCACCTCAGGATGAGGTCGCGGGTGGGATGAACTGAATCAAGCGATCGATACATCCTCCGAAAGGGACGATCCCACCGTGTATCTCTGGATCAAGGCCGCCCACGTCGTGTCGCTCATCGCCTGGATGGCCGCGATGCTCTACCTGCCGCGCCTCTTCGTCTATCACGCCGCGGTGCCGGCAGGCTCGGCTCAAGGAGAGACCTTCAAGGTGATGGAGCGGCGGCTCGCCAAGGCGATCATGCTGCCGGCGATGATCGCCACCTGGGTGTTCGGGATCTCGCTCGCGGTGATGAGCGGCGCCTACAGCCAGGGCTGGTTCCACGCCAAGGTCGCCCTGGTGCTGGCCATGAGCGGCATCCACGGCTGGCTGTCGCGGATGGTCAAGGACTTCGCCGCCGACCGCAACGCCCGCAGCCCAACGTTCTACCGGGTGCTCAACGAGGTGCCGACGGTGCTGATGATCGGCATCGTGATCCTGGCGGTGGTCAAGCCCTTCTGACGGAGACGACCATGGCGCCCGCCATCGAGACGCGGACCCTCTCCCTCACCCTGGCCGGGCGCTCCTTCAGCCTGCCGGTCGACCGGATCGGCGCCGGCCCGCCGGCCCTGCTGCTGCCCGCCCTCTCCTCCATCGCCACCCGCGAGGAGATGCGGCCCCTGGCGACGCGGCTGTCGGCCCGCCACCGCTGCGTGGTGCCGGACTGGCCCGGCTTCGGGGCGCAACCCCGGGCCCGGGTGCCGCTCGCGCCCGACACCCTGCACGCCTTCCTGGATGCCCTCCTGGCGCAGGAGCCCGGCCCCTACGCGCTCGGGGTCGCGGCCGGTCACGCCGCCGGCTACCTCGTCGCCGCGGCCGCCCGCCATCCGGGCGCCTTCGGGCGGCTCGTCCTGGTGGCGCCGACCTGGCGCGGGCCGCTGCCGACCGCGATGGGCGAGGAGCGCCGGCCGCTCTTCGGCCGCCTGCGCCGGCTGGTCGAGGCGCCGGTCGTGGGCAACCTCCTCTACCGCCTCAACGTCAGCACGCCGGTCGTCGCCCGGATGATGCGGGCCCACGTCTATGCCGATCCGGCCCGGGTCACCCCGGCGGTGCTGGCCGAGAAGCGGCGGGTCACGCACCAGCCCCGCGCCCGCTTCGGCACCGCCGCCTTCGTGACCGGCGGGCTCGACCCGGTCTGGACGCGGGAGGACTTCCTCGCCCTGTTCGGCCCCGGCCTGCCGCCGGTGACGATGCTGCGCCCGAAGGCTGCGCCGCGCCGCTCCGGCGCCGAGATGACGGCGCTCGCCGGGACCGGCCGGGTGCGCAGCGTCGAGATCCCGGGGGCGCTCGCCGCTCACGAGGAATGCCCCGAGGCGGTCGCGGCCGCGATCCTCACCGCGGAGGCGTGAGCCGATGCGGGCGCGCCTCGTCGTCCCTGCCCTGACTCTGGCGCTCGCCGCGGCCGGGGCCTCGGCCGACCCGGCCCGCGAGCCCTACCTCGCGGCGGGCGCCCTCGACGTGGCCGCCGCGCTGCCCGCGCCGCCCCGGCCGGGCAGCGCCGCGCAAGCCGCCGATGCGGCGATCTACGCGGCGACCCGGGACCTCGCCGGCTCGTCCCGCTGGCACCTCGCCGTCGCCGACGTCGCCTCGGGCGTTCCCCGGCTCCTCGACGACTTCTCCTGCGCGATCGGCCGGCGGCTCGACCCCGCCCGCGTGCCGGCCCTGGCCGAGCTGCTGGCGCGCCTGCGCCGCGACGTCGTGGCGGTGGTGCGGAACGCCAAGGCGCGCTTCGCGCGGCTCCGGCCGCATCTCGGCAACGACGCGCCGATCTGCGTCGACCGCACGGAGGCCCTCGACCGCAGCTTCGCCTATCCGTCCGGCCACGCCACCGAGGGCTGGACCTTCGGGCTCGTCCTCGCCGCCCTGATGCCGGAGCGCGCCGCCCCGATCCTGCGCCGCGGCCGGATCTACGGCGAGAGCCGGATCGTCTGCGGGGTGCACTGGGCGAGCGACGTCGAGGCCGGCCGCAGCACCGGCGCGGCGCTCTTCGCCGCGCTCGTCGGCAGCCCCGCCTTCCGGGCCGATCTCGACCGCGCCCGGGCCGAGCTCGCCGCCGGATCCGAGGGGGCGGCCCCCGAGGCGGCCCTCTGCGCCCGCGAGGACCAGGCGGCGCACCCGCCCTGATCGAGGCGGCCGTGCCGCGCCCGGCGCGCGCCTGCGCCGCGATCCCGGCCGGGCGCGGGCGAGAGTTCTTGGCGCAAGGTTTCTTGGCGCAAGGTTTCTTGGCGCGAGGGTTCTTGGCGTCAGGGCATGCAGGCGTTGATGCGGCAGCCCGAGCCCCGCTTCGAGCACTGGTAGAGCGAGAGGTAGATCGCCCGCTCGCGGCTGTCGCTGCGGGCCCAGCCGCTGCCGCCGTAGCCGTTGGCCCGGCAGTACCAGGCCGAGGCGCCGGTGTTCATGGTCGCCAGCATCAGGCCGGCCAGGGTGAGGGCGGACAAGGTCTTCATGGGACTGCTCCATTCGAGGATCGTGACTGTCGGCCAAATCATCGTCGTCGGCGACGTCACGATCGGAGCAGCAGAGAGGCATGTCGTTGGCCTCCCGGACTTGCCCGCGTCCTGCCGTCGTCCAGTCCCACACCGTTCCGGGGACGGTGTGACCTTCGCAGGACGAAGGCAGGATTGCGGTGTGGTCTCGCACGAGGGGAAACGGGGCCGCCGCCAGGGCGGCCCCGCGGGCGGATGTCAGGCCGCCTTGCGCTTGGCCTGCCGGGCGCGGCGGCCGAGGATGTTGAGCACCTCGACGCCGGCCGAGAACGCCATGGCGGTGTAGACGTAGCCCTTCGGCACGTGGGCCCCGAAGCCTTCGGCGATCAGCGTCATGCCGATCATGATCAGGAAGCCGAGGGCCAGCATCACCACCGTCGGGTTGGCGGCGATGAAGCGCGACAGGGGATCGGCGGCGACGAGCATCACGGTCACGGCGGCCAGCACCGCGATCACCATGATCGGCACGTGCTCGGTCATGCCGACCGCCGTGATGATGCTGTCGATCGAGAACACCAGGTCGAGGAGCAGGATCTGGCCGATCGCCGCCGTGAAGCCCAGCGATGCCTTGCCGCCGGCCTTCTCCTCCGGATCGGGATCGAGGCTGTGGTGGATCTCCTTGGTGGCCTTCCAGAGCAGGAACAGGCCGCCGGCGATCAGGATCATGTCGCGCCAGGACAATCCCTTGCCGAAGATCTCGAAGACCGGCTGGGTCAGGTGGACGATGTAGGCGACGGTGCCGAGCAGGGCGAGGCGCAGGATGAGCGCGAGCCCGATGCCGATGCGCCGGGCCCGTGCCTGCTGCTCGTCCGGCAGCTTGTTGGTGATGATCGAGATGAAGATCAGGTTGTCGATCCCGAGGACCACCTCCATGACGACGAGCGTCGCGAGGGCGGCCCAGGCCGTCGGGTCGGCGGCCAGCTGCATCAGGGATTCCACGGTGGACGGTCCTCTTACGGAAAGATCGACGGGCGGCCCGGCGCCGGCGGCGCGTGGACCTGGACGGCCTTGGGCAGCACCTGCACATGGGCGGGGGTGTAGGTGGTCAACTCGCCGTCGGTGTTGACCGGGCGCGGCTTGCGGGTGCGCAGCACCACCTCGGTGGTCTGGAAGGCGCGCACGTCCGCGGCCTTGCCCTGCGTGCCCCGGCGCAGGGCCGGCAGCAGGGCGAGGAGCCGCCACCAATGGGCGACCTCGAGGCTGTAGAAGTTGAGCAGGCCGTCATCGACGGTGGCGTTCTCCTCCACCGTCATGCCGCCGCCGTAGTGGCGGCCGTTGCCGACCGAGACCTGGATCGTGCGCACCGTCTCCACCGTGCCGTCATGCTCGATGTAGACCGTGAACGGCCGCGCCCGCCGCAAGAGCCGGAACGCCGCCACGGCGTAGCCGATCGTGCCGAGGCGGCGCTTCAGGTCGGCGGTCAGCTCGCCCGCGAGATCGGCCGAGAAGCCGATGCTGGCGACGTTGAAGAAGTAGTGGCCGTTGACGCAGCCGAGATCGATCGGCCGGGCCGGCACCGTGGCGATCACCTCCGCCGCCTCGATCGGATCGGCCGGCAGGCCGAGGCTGCGGGCGAGGTCGTTGGCGGTGCCGAGCGGCAGGATGCCGAGCGGCAGGTGCGCCTCCGCCAGCGCCTGCGCGGCGGCGTTCAGGGTGCCGTCGCCGCCCCCCAGGATCACCATGTCGCAGGTGGCGGCGTGGGCGTGGATCAGCGCCTTGCAGTCGCTCTCGCCGGGTGGCGGCTCCACCGGCTCGATGCCGCCGCGGCGCAGGACGCCCTTCACGGCTTCGAGGTCGAGGCCGCCGTTGCGGGCCTTCGTGTTGACGACGAGCAGGGCCCGCCGGCTCGCCTCAGCGCCCGACATCGGCGCCTCCGGCCGGGCGTGCGGCGGCGAGGGCGGCCGGATTGGCCGAATGAGGAACGGGAATGACGCGCAAGGCTGCGGGCCCTCCAGTGCGATCGTGCCGCGTCAGCACAAAGGCAGAGAAGGGGTCCGACATCGCGGTCGACGCCTCGAACCGCCAGAGGGGCCCGGACCCGGGGACGTCCCTGAGGTGGGGTGGCGGCCGCCCTTGGCAAGGGTTCCGCTGCGTACGAAGCACCGATCTCGCACCGCCGCGCGCCGGGCGGGCGAGGTCGAGGCGAGGTCAAGGCATGTGCGCAGCGGGAGTATCGGGGAGGGCGGTGCCCGTCCTCGCATCCGCAATGGAACCGTAACCGCAGCACCGAACGTTCCCTTGCCTGATCGTGGTCCTTCCCGGTGCCGCCGCCATGTCTGCCCTGTCCCGGCCTTCCCTCTCCCCCTCGCCGGCCGCCCTGCTCGGCCTCGGCCTGTCCGCCCTCCTGTCCACCGGTGCCCTGGCCCAGGGCTGGGTCGATCCGCCGACGCGCGCGGCTGCGCCTCCCGCGGCGCCCCCCGCGGCGGCGCCCGCCCCGAAGGCGCCGAGATTCGAGCCGGCGCCGGCCCCGCGGGCCGAGGCGCCGGTTCATCCGAAGGCCCACGCGCCGCGCCGCGTCGCCGAGGAGGTGCGCCGGCCCGCCCGCAGCGGGATCCACGCCGCCACCGAAGCCCGCCGCGCCGCGCGGCTCGCCCGGGCCGTGCGGCCGCTGCCGGTCCAGATCCCGGCGCCCGCTCCGGTCGCGGTGTCGGACGACCAGATGCGCGACTGGGCGGTCGCCTCGCAGCGCCTCGCCCGCGACTACATGGCGTCGATCTCGGGCGCCAACGGCGCGATGCTGGCAGAGGCACCGGGATTCTACGGCAGCCAGGTCGTCTTCCACGGCCGGCCGATGAGCGTGGCCAGCCTGATGTCGGAGAAGCGCCGCTTCGTGCAGCGCTGGCCCGAGCGGCGCTACCGGCCGCGGCCGGATTCCCTGCGCACCGCCTGCAATGCCGGGCTCGCCGTCTGCCGGGTCCAGGCCATGGTCGATTTCTCGGCCTTCAGCCCCGACCGCGGGGTGCGCTCGCAGGGCACCGTCGACGTGGAGCTCGCGGTCAGCTTCGCGGGCGGGCGCCCGGTGATCGTCTCCGAGAACAGCCGGGTCGTGCGTCGCGACGCGATGGCGAGCCGCGACTAGCCCTGTTGCGGTGTGACAGGGCGCCCGCGCCGGCATAGATTCGGGTCATCACCGGGAAACGGCTGAAGGGACGGACGGCCGGGACCCGCTGCCGGGGACGATGGGATACGATGCGGACATGACCTCGCGTGAGCAGTTGCAGGCGCTGATCCGGGCGGTGATCGACCGGCAGCGCCCCGTCGCGGTGGCCCGTCGCACCCTCGAACTCCTGGTGGAATCCGCGACGCGCAGCCTCGACGCGCCGCCGGGCTACCAGATCGTCGACCGGGACGGGCGCCCGCGCACCCGCCCGGTCGGCGGCGAGGCGGTGCCCCTGACCCTGAGCGACCTCGCCGACGAGCTGCGCCGCCAGCACCCCAACCTGTTCCAGCCGGCCGTCGCCCCCAGCCCTCCCGCGCCAAGCCCGGCGTCGAGCCCGCCTCATTCAGGTCCGGCAACCCCGAGCCCCGCTGCGCCCGATCCGGCTCCCGCACCGGCGGAGGCCCCACGGGACTGGATCGTGGTGAAGCCCGCCACGCGGCCGGAGACACCGCCCCGTCCCGACCGGGCCGGGCGCTTGCGGGACACCCTGCGCGGCCTCGGCGCCCGCCTGCGCCGCCCGGCGCTGGCGCCCGCCGCCCCGGCCGCGCCCGTCCTCCCGGTGCAGGCGCCTGCACCGGTGCCGTCGCCTCCGCCGGCCGGCGGAGGGCTGAAGCCGGGGATCGCCCGGCGGCAGCCTCTGCCCGGCCGGGGCGTGCCCCGTCGCCCGCTCTACGCCGCCCTCGGGGCGCTGGTCGTGCTCGGCGCCGGCTATGCGGCCTTGCGCGGCGAGCGGACCCACGAGGCGGCCACCGTGCAGGCATCCGGGACCGGAACCGCGTCCGACGCCGGGCCCAAGGTCGCCGAAGCCAGGACCGCTGACACGAAGCCCGCCGAAACGAGGCCCGCGGAGGCGCGGCCGGCCGAGGCGAAGCCCGTGCCGAAGGGCCAGGACACCAAGGCTGCCGAGGCGAAGCCGGGCGCGAAGCGCGAGCCGGGCGAGACCGGGGCCCTGGTGCCGGAGGCGACCGGGCCGGTCGCCGGCGTCGCCGAGGTGCTCGACACCGCGACCCTGCGGCTCGGCGGGCGCACCCTGCGCCTCTACGGCGTCGAGGCCGCCAAGGGCGCGCAGGCGAGCGACCTGACGGGCTATCTCGGCGGTCGCCCGGTGAACTGCCAGCCCAGCCCCGCCCGCACCGCCTGGATCTGCACCGTCGACGGGCACGACCTCTCCGAGGTGGTGCTCTACAACGGCGGCGGCCGCGCCACCCCCGAGGCGACGCCGGACCTGATCGAGGCCGAGCGCCATGCCCGCGTCGGCAAGCTCGGGATCTGGGCCAAGCCCTGACCCGGCGATCCCGATCACCGCAGCCCCGGCGCGCCGAGGAGCGCCACCAGGGCGCCCTGCCGCCCGGTGCCGGTCTTGGCGAACACCGCCTTGATCTGGCTGCGCACGGTCTCGACCGCGCTGCCGAGCGCCTCGGCGGCCTCCTCGAGGGAGGCGCCGCCGGCCAGGATGGCGGCGAGCCGCGCCTCCGCGGCGGTGAGGCCGAAGACCTGGGCCAGCAGGGCCGGGTCCGGCCGCCGCTCGGCCTCGAGGTCGGTGACGAGCAGGAGCCCGCTGGCGCCCAGGAACGGCGACCGGACGGCCTCCGCCAGCGGCAGGAGGCGCAGGATCAGGGGACGGCGGTCGCGCCGCGGCACCAGCACCGGGCCGGCCGGCGGCGCGCGCAGGCGCAGCGCCTCCGTCAGGGCCGCGACCTCGTCCCGCGCCCGCGGATCGGCGATCCGCAAGGCCCCGTCGCCGATGCGGAACGCGGCGTCGAACAGGGACTCCGCCCGGCGGTTGGCGCCGAGGACCCGGCCGGTGCCGTCGAGGGCGAGCGCCGCCTCGGCGACCTGGTCGAGCCCGCTGAGGGCGCCGTCGAGGGCGGCGCGGCCGAGGGCCTCCGACAGGGTAGCGGCCCGGCCGAGCCGCTGCGCGAGGCCGGCGAGGGGCCGCACCTTCGCCGCCTCGAACGGGCCGTGGCGGGCCTTGCGCTGGACCGATACGGCCCAGTGCTCGGCGCCGGCATGGAAGCCCGCCACCGCGAACCAGTGGTAGCCGTGCGGCAGCAGCAGCTCGTTGTAGAACGGGGAGCGGGCCATCTCCTGGGCGGTCAGGATGTCGGCATCGGTGACGACCTCGCCCCGCATCACCCGCGGCACCGCCCGGGTCCGGATGTCGGTCTGGTGCCAGCCGTGCCGGAAATAGGCCGCGACCAGCTCGTCGACCTCGGGCGTGCACGGGATTCCGGGCGTGCGGCGATGGCTCTGCAGCAGCATGGCGCCGTCGCCCCCGACCAGGTCCGAGACCTGCGCCAGCACCGGGGCCCAGCGGGACGGATCCAGGGCCGCCTCACCGAGGCTGTCGTCGAGGCGCCGGAGCAGGTCGTCGGTCGGGCCCATGGCAGCGCGCGGCTCTCGGGTTCGTCTTGCCAGACATTACGTCAGGCGCTCCCGATTGTGCGGGCGGCCCGGCCCGATCGACAGGAATTTGTTCAGTTTCCCAAGAGATCCGCCCCGCCGGCCCAGGGCGGGGCGCTCGCTCAACCGAACGCCCCGACCTCGTGCTGGATCATGCCGCTGATCTCGCGCACGAGGCCGAACAGGCGACGGATCGGCGCGAACAGGGTGCGGTGCTCGGCCTCGTAGGTGCCGACGTCGCGCGGGCCCGCCGGCTCGCCGAAATTGAGGCCGAGCGTCGGGTCGGGGGTAACCGGGAAGATGTCGTCGAGGAGCTTCAGGCAGCTCTCGACGTCGAGGCGCAGGATGCGCTCGAGCAGCGCCTCGCGGGTGATGCCGTTCTGCGGCCGGAAGCCCGGGATGTGCACCGCCAGGAACCAGATCCGGTGGATCAAGGCCAGGCGCAGCGCGTGGAGCAGCGCCAGCCGCGGCGTCATGCCGGGCAGGTCGGGCGCCACCATGTGCAGCATCAGGTGGTCGCGGGTCAGGCGGCCGAACAGGCGGCGCAGGTGCGGCGCCAGGTTGAGCCGGTCGAGGGCCGCCGCGATGGCGACGATCTCCTCGCGCCGCCCGTCCCGGGTGGCGCGGCGCGCCCGCTCCAGCCAGACCGAGGGGTCGAGGGTGTCGATATAGGCGCGCAAGACGTCGAGGTCGCCGACGGCGGTGGCCTCCTGCACCAGCCGGAAGGCGCGGGCGAAGCGCTCGGAGCGCTCGCGCATCTCGACGAACAGGTCCGGGGCGCGGCCCGCCGCCCGGCCGACGCCGTGCAGGGAATTGGCCAGGAAGCCGAGCTGCTGCAGGATCGCGTTGTTGGGGATCGCCCGCATCTGGCGCGGATGGGTGATCGTCACCGGCCCGCCGCCGTCGGATTGCCGCGCCACCGGGCGCGAGCCGGTGCGGTCGATGAGGTTCGGCCCGAAGGTGCCGAGCAGCGCCGCGTAGCCCGGATCGTTGACCAGGGTCTCCATGTCCTGGCGCACGCCGGTGAAGAACTCGGTGGCGAAGTCGGCCTCGGCGTAGATCGGGTCGGGCGCGGGCTGGAGGCGGCTGTAGACGTGCTCGCCGATGCGCGCGACGGTGGCCTCGGCCAGCGCCTTGGTGCCGAACATCAGGTAGCCGTCGCTGCCCTGGAAGCTCGATTCGAGGCTGGTGCGGATCCCCGCCTCCCGGTTGCGCCGCCGCGCGTGGTCGGGGGCGAGGTAGGCGAGGCGGTCGGCCAGGCTCGTCGGGTGGGCGCCCCGTCCGATCGACTCGCCGTGGGTGTCGAAGATCACGAGCTCGATGTCGGTGAGGTCGTGCGCCGCCATCAGCTCGGTGAGGCGGAAGCGCAGGCGCTCGATCCAGAACGTCGCGGCGAGCTGGCCGACGTAGCGGCCCGAGTCCGAGTAGCCGAACTGCACCACCAAGCGCCCGGTGCGCTTGAGATAGGCGCGCCAATGGCTTGAGCGCAGCGCGTCCTCGATCACGTGCACGCCCTGCTCGAGGGCGGAGGCCGTCTCGAAGAGCGGGGTGATCTCGACCTTGTCGCCGATGCCGAAATGCTGCGCGAGCCACAGCGCGGCGAGCAGGGTGTAGCCGGTCTCGGTCTCGGCGATCAGGAAGCGGACCGGATGGGTGCCGTCGACGTGCTTGAGGATCTGCGCGATCGTCATCATCAGCCGGGCGGCCGAGGCCCGCTCGGCGGCGAGCGCCCCGAAATCCACCGGCACCGCCGCGACCGCGTCGAGGAGCGCGTTGATCGAGGCGAGGTGGGAACGGCGCTGGGCCGGGTCGGTGGGATCGCCCTCCTGCTCGAGCGCCCGGCGCACGGCGTTGTGGACCTGGCTGGCATTGAGCCGGAAATGCGGCAGGCCGTTCTGGAGCCCGTGCGCGGCGACCCCCGCCCGCAAGGTGCAGAGCCTGAGCCGCGCCTCGTCGTCGGCCGCGGCTCCGATCGCCCGGTCGAGAAGGGCGAGGAGGGGACCGGCCTCGGTCTGGGCGCGCTCGCGCTCGATGATGAGGGCGAGCGCGAAGCGATGCACCGCCTCGAGCCCCGGCTGCTCGCCGAGCTTCGG
The DNA here is from genome assembly GCF_004745635.1 of Methylobacterium nonmethylotrophicum. Classification (GTDB taxonomy): domain Bacteria; phylum Pseudomonadota; class Alphaproteobacteria; order Rhizobiales; family Beijerinckiaceae; genus Methylobacterium; species Methylobacterium nonmethylotrophicum. Next base: position 49,180 of record NZ_SRLB01000015.1, read on the forward strand.
GGCCACCGCGAGCTGGCGCAGGACCGCCGCCCGCGCCTCCTCGGCGAGGCGCCGCGCCGGCCCTGCCGCCGGATCGTCGGGGAGCTGGGCCAGCACCCGGTCGAGCTGGGTGCGCTTCGATTCGAGCCGGTAGCGCAGGGTGTCCCACCAGCCGATATCGGTGCGCCCGTCGGTGTCGCAGCCGACCCAGGAGGCGATGACGACGGGCTTCGGGACGAGCTCGCTCCAGCGGTCCGGCCAGCGCTCGCGGGCGGCGCGCAGGAGGGCCTCGTTCAGCCCGTCGAGGGCGGCCCGGCCGTGCTGGACCGCGTCCCGGGCCTGATCGAACTCGTCATTGAGGGTGATCACCGGGTCGGCCCGGGAGGAGAGCGATGCGGCCGCCGCGATCGGGGCGCGGCGCGCCGCCGGGTCGGGTTCGGAGGCGGCGTCGGCGAGGAGGCGCGCCACCGCCTTCGGCATCCCGAAGGTGGGGTGGGCGGTGAAGACCGCGGCGAACCGCGTGCGCTCGACCCGGGTGCGGGCGGTCTCGAAGCCCATCTCGGCGTCGCCGAGGGCCGCCGCCGCCACGGCCTCGGTCGCGGCGGCCGAATCCGCCTCCGCTCCGAGGCCCAGATAGGCCCGCAGCCGCGCCGCCCGCGCCGCGAGGGCCTCGCCGCGCAGGCGCACGAACAGGTCTTCGAGATCCTGCTCGCCGATCTCGTCCCGGTCGAAGCGGCGGCTGATCGCCAGCGCCACCGTCAGGACGGGGTTGCGGAACGGGTCCTGGCTCGCCTGGTGGCGGGCCTCCTCGACCAGCCCGAGCAGCTCCTCCTCGAGATGCGAGGCCGCGCGGTGATCGGCGTGCGGGTCGGAGCCCGGGATGCCGGAGCCTTGATTGCCGGAGACTTGATTGCCGGAGACTTGCAGCCTGTCCATCGGGTCGCTTCGTCCTGTGGCCGGATCACCGTCCGGATCGCGCGGCGCGTGGGCTCGCGCCGGGAGCCGTGACGCAAGGAGCGTTCCGCGCAACGCTCCGCCTTGCCGCAAGGCTCCTTGCGTCATGGCTCCGCTTTACCGCGGCCGCGTCCGGGTGGCGAGCCGCCGCGCCCGCCTGCGGCCCGGGCGACACACCCCGGGCGGGATTCGCGCGGCGCGCCACCGACCGGTGGTTAAGATTTCCTCAACGCGCGATAGTGCCGGCCCCGAAGACGCCGACTCGCGGAGCAGCGCGCATGATGTCGATCGGACACGCCCTGGCGGCGACCACCCTCGCGGGCGGCACCCTGCCGGCCGGGCTGATGGCGGAACGCGCGCAGGCGCAGAGGACGGAGGCCGAGGACGGGGCCGAGGATGCGCCCGAGACGTCCGCTGCGGACGGTGCCCTCTTCACCGCCGTCGAGGCGGGCCTGCGCGAGGCGGGCTACCTGCCGGCCTGACCGGCGGGCCTCGCGCCTGGCGGGCATTCCGGCCGGCTCCGGCGGGCATTCCGGCCCGCGACGGGCCTCGCCCGCCGCAGGGGCGGTCGCTGGGCGACCGGACAGACCGCCGGAAATGCTCTAAGGCTGGCATCACGATGGAGATGATCGTGATTCTGGCTGCCGCGGCAGCTCTGGTGTTCGCCGGCCTGACGTTGCTGTTCGCGCATGGCCGCGGCCGACGCCCGCCCCTGCGCCTCCCGCACGAGCAGGAACTCGAGGACCGGGGCGACGAGTTGTTTCGCGATTTCGACCAGGACCTCGCCGGTGCGCTCGAGCAGGCGGCCCGTCACCCGGAGATGCGCCATCCCGTCCCGGAACGCCTCGAGGCGCCCCGTCACCGGCCGCAGGGCCGGATGACCATCGACCACGATCCGGCGGAGCCCGGCCATCCCGGCTCGGCGCCCCGCGCGCCCACGCATGACGGAGAATCCCGGTGAACCGCGCGGTCCTGCGGGTCGCGGCGACCCGATCGCGCGCCCTGGCGGCCATGCTCTCGGCCGCATTGGCCCAAGGTGCGCTGGCCCAGCAGGCAGCCCCGGCCCGACCGGTCGCGGCCCGAGGGGCTGGCGCCCCGACGGTGCAGCCTCAAGTGGTTCAGCCTCAAGCGGCCCAGCCCCAGGCGGCTCCCGGCGGTGCAGCCCCGGCCTGTCCGACGCCGCAGGCGGCCGCGTTCTCCGGAGCCAAGGGATTCCGTCTCTGGGTCACCCGCCAGGGAACCATGACCGTGACCAACCCGTTGCGCCCGCTCTCGCCCGAATCCGTGCAGGTGCTTCAGGTGGTGATCCGCAACAAGCTCGCGACCGCCTACGGTCCCGACTTGTCGGGCCTGCGCCGCGGCCCCTCGCCGGCGGCCCTGGAAGCGCAGAACGGCGCGTCGATTCAGTGGTCCGGGCGACCGGAGGCGCTGCCCCCGACCTTGCGCATCCTGGCCGACGACGGCGGCGAGGTCCTGGCCGAGCTCGCGTTCGAGTCCTGCGGCGATCCCCCGAAGGTCGCGGAGCCGAAGGCGAAGGCGCCTGCCGCGGCGTCCCGCGCGGCGCCCAAAGGCGCTTCGACCAAAGGCACGTCGACCAAGGGTGCTCCGGCAGGAGACGCCCAGGCGGAGGCCGCGAAGGGGGATGCCGCGAAGCCGGACGCGGCGGCTGCCGCCGATCCCGGCAAGGCGAGCGCCCCGCGCGCCGTCAGGCCCCGGCGGGAGAAGGCCGCGGAGCCGGCCGGCGCAGCGCCTCGGGCGCCAGGCGGCTTCGTGCTGCCGCAGGGTGCGATTCCCTGACGGTCCGGATCGGCTCCCGACCGCGACCCGCCCGGCGGGCGATCACGTCCCCTCTCACGTCCTGACCCCGGAGATACCTTGCGATGTTCGACTCCTGGCTGCGCCTCGGCCTCGACACGGTGCGACTGGGGATGGAGGCGCAGACGGTCGTCGCCCTGCGGCTCGCCAAGCTCTCGCTCGGCGGCACCGCGGCCCAGATCGAGGCGCAGCGCATGGTGACCGAGAAGCTGGAGGCCGCCGCGGAGGCCGCCATGACCCTCGCCGCCGGCGGCACGGCCGAGCGCGTGGTGCGGGACTACCGCCGGAAGGTCCGCGCCAACGCCCAGCGGCTCAGGCGCGGCTGATCCCCGGGCGTTCCGGTCGTCGGATGCGCCGGACGGTCGTGCCGAGCGGCCGCGGCGGGCCCGGCTCAGCCGGGGAGGAACGGCGGCGTCGTGGGGCCCGAGCCGCGATCAGCCGAAGGGCATGGGACACGGAGCGCGACGCACCGGCCCGGCACCGTCACTTGCGGGCGGCCATCATGTCGTGGGTCAGCACCGTCAGCTTGCCGATGAGGCTCGTGATGTCGCCGTGGGTGCACGACCATTGCGTGCCGATCGCCCCGCCGTCGGAGGAGACCGAGACCACCGCGACGGAGCGCAGCTTGCCCTCGCGGGCGAGGCGCAATTGCTCCTGCAGGACCTCGATCATCGAGGCGGTGTTCTCGTCGACGGGCGCCGCGGCCACGGCCTGCGGAAAGGCGATCACGCGGTTGGTTTCGGCGGCGGTTTCGGTCATGGGACTCTACGAACGCTTGAAGGAATCGGGATCGCGAGGGCGGCGCGCCGCTCTCGGGACGGAACTGGGCCGCATCGACCGCGACGGTCCGCCGGCTGCTTCATCGGACGAGGCTCTGGGGCGGTCGAGCCGCCCCGCGAGTTCCGCCAGCGCCGCCGGCAGCGCCTCGGACAGGCAGCCGTCGAAGGCGGCGTGCAGGCCGGGCGCCAGGACGGCGGCGAGGCGGTTCGTGTCACCGGTCGCGGGCAGGATGAGCCGCCGCAAGGCAGCGGGGGCCTTCCCGGCAGCCCGATCGTGCATCGCGTATGACGTCATCGCAGCCTCGCATCGCAGGAGCCGCCCCGGATCCAAAACTGCCCATTCGGGCGCGGATCACAATCCCTGCTCTGCAGTCCAGCTTTCACTTCCAAATCCGATGTTGTGAGACCGCAACACCGGGGCATCGGCCGATGGCCGCTCGTCCATGCCGCCCGTTTCACCGCGTGCCTGCCTCGCGGCGGACGCCCGCCGCGGCGATCCGCAGCCATCGCCGCACCCGGCAAAACAGAAAATTAACAGTAATATTCCGAAATTTAATCTCGCACGCATCAAGCTTAACTTTTGTTATGACAAAAAATAATAAACTATGCTAATGAAGTCGCGGGATTTCATGGCGGGGCGCTTTGGCCGAATTTCTCATTCGCAAGCTTGAGCATTTCACGAGCTTGTCCTCCGAGGACAAGTTGGCGCTCGATCAGGCGGCGCGGCAGCGCACGCGCCGCATCCGGTCGCGGGACGACATCGTCCACGAGGGCGACATGCCCCAGGGCGTGAACCTGATCCTCGACGGATGGGCCTGCCGCTACAAGACCCTCGAGGACGGCCGCCGCCAGATCATCGCCTACCTGCTGCCCGGCGACCTGTGCGACCAGACCGTGTCGGTCCTGCGCGAGATGGACCACTCGATCGGCACCGTGACCGCCGTGACGCTGGCCGAGATCCCCACCGAGACCATGCGCCAGCTCACCGCCGGCCAGGCCCGGCTGTCGCAGGCCCTGGCCTGGGAATCCCTGGTGACGGCGGCGATCCAGCGCGAATGGACGGTGAATATCGGCCAGCGCACCGCCTTCGAGCGTCTCGGTCACCTTCTCTGCGAGCTGTTCGTGCGCCTGCGCGCGGTCGGCCTGACCCAGGGCACCACCTGCGACCTGCCCCTGACCCAGGCCGAGATCGCCGACACGATCGGGCTGTCGGTGGTGCACGTGAACCGCACGCTGCAGGAACTGCGCAGCGTCGGCCTGATCTCCCTGCGCGGCCGCGAACTCACCATCCACCGCCTCGAGGCGCTGCAGCGGGCGGTGCAGTTCAACCCGAACTACCTGCATCTGGGCCGCGAAGGGCGGCATCTCGACTCCAATGAGGCGTGAGGCCGACCGGCTCGAGACGGAGGAGGAGGCGAGCGAGCCCGACTTCCGCCGGCTGGTCGAGAGCATCCCGCACCTCGTCTGGCAATCCAACCCGCGCGGGGACTGGATCTGGGCCAGCCGGCAATGGACCGCCTTCACCGGGCAGGGCCAAGACCGCAGCCGGGGCTACGGCTGGCTCGACGCCGTGCATCCGGAGGATCGCGCGCGCACGCTCCAGGCCTGGCAGGCGGCGTCGCGGCGCGGCCACCTCGCCGTCGAGCACCGCCTGTGCCGGGGCAAGGCGGCGGAGACGGAAGCGGACGCCTATCTGTGGTTCTCCACCCGGGCGATGCCCCGGCGCGGCAGCGACGGCAGGCCGACGACGTGGTTCGGCACCTCGACCGACGTCAACGCCCTGCATCTGCTGCGCGAGGCGCAGGACAGCCTCGTCTGGGAGCTGCAGCGCCAGGGCCGCAACAATCTCGCGGTGATCCGCGGGATCGTGCGCCGGATCGCCGACACCGCGACGACGGCCGAGGACGTCGTGGCCCATGTCGAGGATCGGCTGGCCGCGATGGCGCGCATCCAGGCCGAGGTCTCGCGCGAGCCGCTCTCCGGCGTCGCCCTGGAGATGCTGATCCGGGACGAGCTCTCCGCCCATGCCCTGCCGGAACCGCGCGAGCTCTCCGGCCCGCCGGTGCGGCTGCCGGCGGAGATGGCCGAGAAGCTCGGGCTCGCCCTGCACGAACTGGTGCTCGGCGCCGTGCTCGACGGCCACGACCGGATCGCCGTGACCTGGACCGCGACCCCGACCCACCTCACCCTGGCCTGGTGCGAGCGCGCGGGGCCGGGCGCGACGGGCAACCGCGGCGGGACCCGGCGCGGCGAGACCCTGCGCGGCGAGATGCTGGAGCGGATGCTCGTCTACGACCTGCGCGCCACCGCGACCGTCACCGACTCCCTCCGGGAGCGCCGCATCGTCATCCTGCTGCCCCTGCGGGGCTGACCGGAACCGCGGCTGTTTCACGTGGAAACGGGGTCGAATCGCCCCGATTCAGGGTTCGTCAACCCGAAGCCCGGCCGTTTGGGAGCCGGATCGCGCAACCCAGGGTCGGCCCCGGCGCGGATTGACGCCCGTTGGGACGGGAGGCAACAGACGGGTCGTCCGACCGCGCCGGAACGACCTGCCGCAACCCATCTCCCACTCGCCATGTCCCATTCGTCCGCCGCGCCGTTCACCCCGGCCGGCATCCTCAAGGGCGTCCGGCTCAGCCTGCCGCTCTGGCCGAGCATCGCAGTGTTCGGCGCCGCCTTCGGGGCCGCGGCGGCCCAGCGGGGATTGAGCCTGGCGGAGGCGGTCGGCGCCAGCGCGCTGGTCTATGCCGGCTCGGCCCAGATGGTCACCCTGGAGGTCTGGGGCCAGCCCTGGACGGTGAGCGCGCTGCTCGCCGCGATGACGGTGACGGGCCTCATCAACGCCCGCATGATCCTGATGGGTGCCACGATCCAGCCCTGGATGCGCGGCACGCCGCTCTGGCACACGGCGATCACGCTGTTCGTGCTCGTCGACGCGAGCTGGCTCATCGGCGTGCGCCACCGGTCGGAGGGCGGGCGCGACCTCGGCGTGCTGTTCGGCTCCGGCATCGGCCTGTGGCCGCTCTGGGTCGTCTCGACGGCGGCGGGCCACCTCGCGGGCGCGCTCGTGACCCAGCCCCGGGCCTACGCCCTCGACATGATCCTGCCGGTGTTCTTCGCCGCCATGCTGGCGCCGCTCTGGCGCGGGGTGCGGCCGGCCCTGCCCTGGCTCGCCTCGGGCCTGGTGGCGCTCCTGGTGCAGCGGCTGGTGCCGGGCTACGCCTTCATCGCGGCCGGCGCCGCGGCGGGCCTCGTCACCGGCCTCCTCGTCGACGACGGGGCGCCCCGATGATCGACGCAGCCCTCGCCGGCCCCGCCGGTCCGTGGATCGCCATCCTGGCGCTCGCCCTCGTCACCTATCTGTGCCGGGCCTCCGGCGTGGTGCTGATGAGCCGGGTACGGCTCACCCCGCGGGTCGAGCGGGGCCTGCGCGCCCTGCCGGGCTCGATCGTGGTGGCGACCGCCCTGCCGACCGGCCTCTCGGCCGGCCTGCCGGGACTTCTGGGCCTCGTCACCGCCGCCGGCGTAATGGCCGTCACCCGGTTCGAGCTCGCGGCGGTGCTGGCCGGGCTGGGGGTCGTGGCGGCCGGGCGGGCAGTGGGACTCTGACAGCCTGGCAACGGCTTCGAACGGATCAGCAGGCGCTCATGCCCTCACCGCAGGCGCTGCCGGATCCGGAAGCCCAGCCCGTCGCGCACGTCGCGGTAGGCGTCGAGGCGCTGCTCGCGCGAGCCTTGCGACACCGTCGGGTCCGGGGTCGGCCAGTACTCGACGTCGGCCGCCACCGTGCGGGTGAGCTCCAGGGCGGCGTGGTGGGCCTCCGGCGAGAGCGAGACGATCAGGTCGAAGTTCAGGCCCTCCCACTCCGCCAGCTCCTCCAGGGTGCGGGGGCGGTGGCGCGAGGCGTCGATGCCGATCTCGTCGAGGGCCGAGATCATGAACGGGTCGGTGGGCTCGCCGCCGCGCACGCCGGCGGACTGCACGTAGACCGACCTGCCGAAATAGTGCCGGGCCAGCGCCTCGGCGCAGGCCGAGCGCACGGCGTTGAAGTTGCAGACGAACAGCACCGACTGCACCCGCCTGCCCGGCTTGACCTCCGCTGGCTTGGCCTTCGACGGCTCGTCCCTGGACGGGTCGGCCCCTGCGGGAGCGGCGCTGTCCGGAAGGGGGCTTCCGGACACCGGATCAGCCCTTCCAGTGCAGGGCGAAGATCAGGGTGAACAGCCGGCGGGCGGTGTCGTGGTCGATCTCCACCTTGCCCTCCAGGCGCTGGCGCAGCAGCTCGGAGGCCTCGTTGTGGACGCCGCGCCGGCCCATGTCGATCGCCTCGATCTGGCTCGGCGAGGCGGTCCGGATCGCCTTGAAGTAGCTGTCGCAGATCATCTCGTAGTCGCGGATCACGCCGCGGAACGGCGTCAGCGACAGGAGGTGGGTCATCACCGGCTGGCCGTCGGCGGTGGCGATCGCGAAGGAGAGCTTGTTCTCCACGAGGCCGAGCGCCAGCGCGTAGGGCCCGCCGTCGTGGTTGGCGACGCGGAAGCTGTTCGATTCCAGGATGTCGTAGATCGCGATGGCGCGCTCGTGCTCCTGGTCGGGGTTGCCGCGCCCGATCGAATCCTCGTCGAGCGTCACCGCCGCCAGGCGCTGTCGCGGATCGGGAGCCTCGCTCGCCATCGGGTCACCTCTCGCGGGTTTTCTCTTGCGGGTCGTCGCGGGATTGGGGCTCGCAGCAAAAGGCGAGCGCGGCCCGGCGCGCAAGCCGGACGTTGGGTGATCCGCGTCACAGGTTCAGGCGGATCGCCACCGAGCGGGCGTGCCCGTCGAGCCCCTCGGAGCGGCCGAGGGCCACCGCGGCGGGGCCCAGCGCCCGCAGGGCGTCCGGCGTGCAGGACAGGAGCGATGTCCGCTTCATGAAGTCGAGCACGCCGAGGCCGGAGGAGAACCGGGCCGAGCGGGCGGTCGGCAGGACGTGGTTGGGTCCCCCGACATAATCGCCGATCGCCTCCGGCGTGTGGGCGCCGAGGAAGATCGCCCCGGCATTGCGCACCCGCGCCGCCAGGTCCTCTGCATCCGCCGCTTCGATCTCGAGGTGCTCGGGCGCGAGCCGGTCGACGAGCGGGATCGCGTCGGACAGGCGCCCGACCGTCACGATCGCGCCGTAGTCGCGCCAGCTCGCCGTCGCGATCCCGGCGCGCGGCAGCGTCTTGAGCTGCCCCTCCACCGCCGCGGCGACGGCGTCGGCCAGCGCGCCGCTGTCGGTGACGAGGATCGCCTGGGCGGCCGCGTCGTGCTCGGCCTGGGCCAGCAGGTCGGCCGCGACCCAGTCCGGGTTGGCGGAGGCATCGGCGAGGATCAGCACCTCGGACGGGCCGGCGATCATGTCGATGCCGACCTGGCCGAAGACCCGGCGCTTGGCCGCCGCCACGTAGGCGTTGCCCGGGCCGACGATCTTGGCGACCGGCTGGATGGTGGCCGTGCCGTAGGCGAGCGCCGCCACGGCCTGGGCGCCGCCGACCCGGAACACCTCGTCGACCCCGGCGAGCTTCGCGGCCGCGAGCACCAGCGGGTTGGTGATCCCGTCCGGCGTCGGCACCACCATGGCGATGCGCGGCACGCCCGCGACCTTGGCCGGCACCGCGTTCATCAGGACCGAGGAGGGATAGCTCGCCGTGCCGCCCGGCACGTAGAGGCCGACGGATTCGAGCGCGGTCCAGCGCCAGCCGAGGGTGACGCCCAAGCCGTCGGTCTCGCGGTGGTCCGCCGGCACCTGGGCGCGGTGGTAGGTCTCGATCCGCGCACGCGCGAGGGCGAGGGCCTCGAGGGTCTCGGCCGAGCAGGCGGCTGTCGCGGCCTCGATCTCCTCGGGCGAGACCCGGATGGTCTCAGGGGAGAGGTCGAGCCGGTCGAAGCGCCGCGTGTAGTCGACGAGCGCCGCGTCGCCGCGGGCGACCACGTCCCGGATGATGTCGCGCACCGCCGCGTCGACGTCCTCCGCCACCTCGCGCTTGACCGAGAGCAGCCGGGCGAACTGGGCCTCGAAATCGGGATCGCGAGAATCGAGGCGCTGCATGCGGAATCCGGGCTTCGCGGTGTCGGCGGGGCGTGCCGCCGACTGCCAAAAAATTCAGGCCGCGTCGAGGGGGGCGTGCGCCGGCCGGCTCTCGGCCTGCCAGACGGGGCCGAGATCCTTCATCGCCGCCTCGATGCATTCGAGCTCGAGCCGGATCGCGCCGCCGCCGGCGAAGAACAGCGTCGCGGTGCCGGACGGCGCCTCGCCGGGCTCGAAGGTGATGGCGAGGAGCTCCAGCGGCGCGTCGGGCTCGTCGCGCGGGAGGTTGCGGCAGCGCACGGCGAGCACCCTCTCGAAATGCAGGCCGGTCAGCCGCCGCCGGGGCGGCGCGCCGTCCGGGCATTCCCAGTCGAAGCGCCGCGCCACCAGGGCGAAGCGGCGCTCCCGGGGCAGGTAGGCGAGGTCTCCGGTCCGCAGGACCGCATCCTGAAGGTGGGTCGAGATGACCGCGAGATCGTCGGCGTCGAGGGCAGCGAGCTTCAGGAGCTCCATCTCCGCGTCCTTCACTGTCGGCGTCCCTGTGCTTGGAGCCGGCCGCCGTGGCGCGGCCCGTGCTGTCGGAATGATACTGAGCGTAGGTAGCGATGCCCCCCGCCGGCGACAACCGCTGCCCGGCGGACGACGTGCGGCGGGATCCGTCGCGATCTTGCCTGACCCAGCGGCACCGAACGGCCTCATCCGGCGTTCATGTCGGGACGGATAGCGTGACCGCCAGACAGATCCGACCTCTGAGGAGAGACGCGTGAGAACCCTGACGACCGCCGCCCTGGCCGCCCTGACCCTCGGCCTCGGCGTCGCGCCCGCCTTCGCGCAGTACGGCTACGGCTACGACGACGACCGCCCGCGCCGCCGCTACGAGGAGCGCTACGACTACGACCGGCCGCGCTACCGCGGCGACGATTACGACCGGCCGCGCTACCGCGAGTTCGGCGGCGGCCGCATCGGCCGGATCTGCGTCACCGCCCGCGGCAACTGCCCGACCCGGCCGGCGCCCCTCAACGCGTCCTGCGGCTGCGAGATCCCGGGCTTCGGCTTCAAGCGCGGCGCCATCGGGTATTGACGCGAGCGGGCCCGACGATCCCCGCCGCGGGAGCGATCGTCAGGTCCGCACCGCAGGGACGGCCCTGCCGACCGGGATCCGCGATCATCGCCCGCGGACGATCCGGCCTCGCCTCACAACAGGTCGAACGCCAGTTCGTCGGCCCGGTAGCCGACCACCTCGCAGGTGCGCCGGTCGATCCGGGGCGCCGTGCCGCGCATCACGACGTGGCGGTCGGCCACGACGGTGCCGTCGACCAGGTAGTCGAAGGTGCCGCAGGCGCCGGCGAAGACCGTGGCTCTGCCCGAATAGGTGTTGCCGCGCCGGACGCCGTCGAACAGCAGGCTGCCGCTGCGGGCGCCGGCCTCCGCCAGGCCGGGCCGCGGCCGGTGGTAGTAGAATCGCCGCCTGGCGCCGTCCGCCACCAGCATCATCACCGACTTCTCGTGCTCCCAGTACGAGCCGCCCGTCCCGGCAGCGGGCGGCGCGGGCGCCCGCGGACCGGGATTCAGGCCGGGCGGAGGGCCGTTGGCGACGTGCGGGATGGCGTAGATGTGGATGTGGGTGGTTCCGCCGCCGGGGCCGATCACCGGGACGACCTCCTCGGCCCGTGCCGCGGCGCCGGTCCCCGCCGCGAGCGCGGCCGTGACGAGGAGACCGGCGCGTGTCCTGACCATCCGACGCATCCCGAGTTCCAGTGTCCCGTCGCGGGGATCCGAGGCCGCATTGCCGATGCCGCCGGATCAGAGCCTCCTGGACGCCGGGATACACTGTCCATTCTGCAATCTTGTCACCATGTCACCTTAGAGACTTCCAGCAGCCAATCAATCCTGCCTGCGATCCAGTCTCAGGGAAGGATGACGGGCGAGGAACCAAAAAATATCAGTCCCAGATGTCGGCGTTCAGGATCTCGTGCGCGAGCGCCCGGCTCGGCTCGCGGTGGAGGCCCGGGCCGGAGAGCACGAACTCGACATCGGCGAGGCGCGGCAGGTCGGCCTGCGCCAGCTCCTGGAGCCCGTCAGGGATCAGGCTGCGGGGCTGCGCCATCAGCCCGACGCCGGCGAGCGCCGCGGCGCGCAGGCCGCTGAGGCTGGCGCAGGTGCAGGTGATGCGGAAGGCCCGGCCCTCCTGCGCGAGCGCGGCGAGCGCGATCGCCCGGGTGATGCTGGGGGGCGGAAAGCTCGCGAGCGCCACCGGCTCGCCCCGCTCGGGGAGCGCGGTGGGAAGCCCGACCCAGACCAGTTGGTCGCGCCGCACCAGCATCCCTTGCGTCTCGCCGACATGGCGCTTGCCCAGCACGAGATCGAGCTCGCCGCGGCCGAGCGCGTCGTTGAGGAAGCCCGTCAGCGCCACGCTGAGTTCCAGGTCGACCGACGGATAGGCCTCGCGAAAGTCCCGCAGCACCTCCGACAGCCGGCTCTGCACGAAGTCCTCGGAGGCGCCGAAGCGCACCTTGCCCCGCACCGGGCCGCCCGCGAGCGCCCGCTCGAGCCGCTCATGCGCGTCGAGCACCGTGCGGGCGAAGCCCAGGACCGTCTCGCCCTCCGGCGTGAGGGCCACCGCGTGGGTGCTGCGGGCGACGAGCCGGCGTCCGAGCTGCGCCTCCAGGCGCTGGACGTGCTGGCTCACCGTCGACTGGCCGAGGCCGAGCTGCTCGGCCGCCCGGCTGAAGCTGCGGCTGCGCACCACGGCCGCGAGGGTGCGCAGCAGCACGGGGTCGATCAGGCGGGTCACTTCGGCTCTCCGCATCCTGCATGAGCGGAGCGGACGTTATCGCGAAACACGATAACTGTAATCTCAGGCCCCCGCGTACCCAAGCCGGCCTGCGGCGATTAGGTACGGGCGACGCCCCTCCCGACCCGCGATCCGGCCCGCCATGCTCTCCCGCTTCCGTCCCGACACCTTCACCCTGCTGATCGTCTGCGCCCTGGTGCTCGGCAGCCTGCTGCCGGTGCAGGACCGGGCGGCCGAATGGCTCAGCGTGTTCGCCAACGGCATGATCGCGCTCCTGTTCTTCCTGCACGGCGCCCGCATCGACCGCCGCACGGCTCTGGCCGGCATGGTGCACTGGCGCCTGCACCTCGTGGTGTTCGCCTCGACCTTCGTCCTGTTTCCGCTGCTGGGCCTCGCCGCCGGCCTGCTCAGCCCGACCCTGCTGACCCCGGCGCTCGCCGCCGGCGTCCTGTTCCTGTGCGTGCTGCCCTCGACGGTGCAATCCTCGATCGCCTTCACGTCGGTGGCGGGCGGCAACGTGCCGGCGGCGATCTGCGCGGCCTCGGCCTCGAACATCATCGGCATGATCGTCACCCCGCTCCTCGTCGCGGTGCTGCTCAACACGCAAGGCAGCCACCACGGCTTCGACTGGGCGGCGGTCGGCAAGATCCTGGCGCAGCTGCTGCTGCCCTTCGCCGTCGGCCAGTTCCTGCAGCCGCGCCTCGGCCCCTGGCTCAACCGGCACAAGCCGCTGACCATGGTGGTCGACCGCGGCTCGATCCTCCTCGTCGTCTACCTCGCCTTCAGCCACGCGGTGGTGAGCGGCCTGTGGAGCCGCACGCCGCTGCCGGCGCTCGCCACCATGCTGGTCGTCGATCTGGTGCTGCTCGCCGCGGTGCTGGCGATCACCACCGCGGCGAGCCGCCTCCTCGGCTTCTCGAAGGAGGACGAGATCACCATCGTGTTCTGCGGCTCGAAGAAGAGCCTGGCCTCCGGCGTGCCGATGGCCAACGTGATCTTCGCCGGCCAGGACGTCGGCGGCATCGTGCTGCCGCTGATGCTCTTCCACCAGGTCCAGCTGATGGCCTGCGCCGCGCTCGCCCGCCGCTACGCCGCCCGTCCGCGGCCGGTGACGGCCGCCGAGGCGGGCCCGGCCCGGGCCGAGGTCCCGCCGGCCGTCGCCAAGCTCGCGGCGCGCTGAGGACAAGCTCGCGGCGCGCTGAGGACCGGAAGCCGCGGGTCGTCTTTGCGCCTGCGCGTTGACGAAGGATTCACGTCGTCGCGCCATTCTCATGGGGAGCCAAGTTGCGTACCGGCTCTGTTCGAGTATACGGCCCCGCCGCGCCTCCGTCGCGACGGGGCCGCGCCTTTTCGGCGCTGACCCGGTCGGGCTGACCCCCAGGGTGACGCAGAGGGTGTCACGTCCGTCCACTCGGCCGGACCGGATGGTGACGCTTCGCTAACCTTATCGCTTCAGCCGGCGCATACCATCCCGCCGCTAGTCTCCCGGGTGCCGTCACCCGAGGAGGCGCCCGATGAGCACGTTCGTCCTGCCGCGCCGCGACCTCGCCGGCGTGCCGCTGCTGCGGGCCCTGCACGGCTTCGGCCTCGTCCTGATGACGGCGTTCATCTTCTTCGCCTGCTTCGCCTTCTCGGAGACCTCGCCCTACGACGTGGTGGCGATCCCGACCATCGTGCTCTGGGTCCTGCTCGGCGTGCGGCTCCACCGGGGCGCGGTGCCCCTGGTGGCGGTGCTGCTCGTCTATGTCGGCGCCACGGTCGTCGCGCTGATGCCCTACCTCGACGAGGACCTGCCGGCGGCCTGGACGGTGCAGCTCTGCTATCTCGCCGTCACCGGCATCTTCTTCACGATGTTCTTCTCCGACGCATGCGAGCGGCGCGTCGAACTGGCCCTCAAGGTCTACACCGCCAGCACGCTGTTCTGCGCGGTCCTCGGCATCGGCGGCTATCTCGGGCTGATCGGCGACGAGGACCTGTTCAGCAAGTACGGCCGGGCGTCGGGCACGTTCCAGGACCCGAACGTGTTCGGCTCGTTCCTGACCCTCGGCGCGTTCTACCTGCTGCACAACCTGCTCACCGGCCGCGCCCGCCACCCGCTCCTGTCGGGTCTCGGGCTCGGGATCCTGCTCGCCGGCGTGTTCCTGTCGTTCTCCCGCGGCTCCTGGGGCGGCACCGTGCTGATGGGCGCCCTGATGGTCGCGATGCTCTACCGCACCAGCGCCCCGTCCCTGCGTCGGCGGATCGTGCTGCTCGCCGGGCTGACGGCGGGGTTCGGGGCTCTCGCCCTGGTGGGCCTGCTCTCCGTCGGCACCGTCGGCGAGACCTTTGCCAAGCGCGCCGCGGTCACGCAGGATTACGACGAGGGCGAGACCGGCCGCTTCGGCAACCAGCTGCGCGGCATCGGCATGCTGATCGAGGACCCGCTCGGGATGGGCCCCCTGCGCTGGCGCCGCACCTTCAACCTCGAGCCGCACAATTCCTTTATCGGCGCCTTCTCCAACGGCGGCTGGATCGCCGGTGTCGCCTTCGTGTTCCTGGTGCTGATGACCACCCGGGTGGGCTTCCGGCTGATGAGCCAGGACACGCCCTACCGGCGCCACGCCCAGATCGTGGTGCCGGCGCTCCTGATGTTCTTCCTCCAGGCGATGCAGATCGACATGGAGAAGTGGCGCCACGTCTACATGATGCTCGGCATCGTCTGGGGTCTGGAGGCGGCGCGGGTGCGCTGGCTGGCCTCGGGCGAGGCGTGAGGCGACACCGCCGCCAGCGTCCAGCCCCGGTCGGTCTCGCGCAGGCGCAGGTCCGTCCGCGGCCCCGGCTCCAGGCCGGCGAGGCGCGCGACCCTGCGGCGCACCGAGCCGTCGCCGCCGACGTATTCGGCGTAGAGGCCCGCAGCAGATGGTCGACCGGGCCCGGCACCGCCTGGCCGCGCGCCTTCTCGTAGCGGCGCAGGGTCTGCTCCGGCGTTCCGATGAGGCCGGCGAGCGCCCGCTGGCTCAGCTCCATCTCGACGCGCAGGAAACGCAGTTCGGCGCCCGTCAGCGGCGCTGGCGCGTCGATCAGGCAGCGGCCGATGGCGTCGTGCAGCCCGTGCACGTCCTCGATCGACACGGCGGTGCCGGGGCCCCTCTCCAGCAGATGAAAGCCGTTCTCGAGGTGCACGTTGTCCAGCCCGCTCTCGACGTGGTGGTAGGCCATCGCACGCTCCTTCAGAACACACGGTCACGATCAGCAGCCGGCGCGGCAGGTCGAACTCCGCCTCGGCACGCACCGGCCGCCCCGATGGGGCTGGAGCCCGGGCGGAGATGGGCCTATGTGGGCGCACAAGCCCGACGAACCCCGCGCCGTTGCCCGCCGCCCGGCAGGTCGCGCGCCGACCGATCCTTTCCCTGCGAGACCCGATGCCCAAGCCCGCGAAGGCCGAGAAGGCCGCCACCCTCAAGCCCCGCCTGCCGCGCGGCCTCGTCGACCGCGGGCCGGCCGAGATCGCCGCCACCAACCGGATGCTGGACAAGATCCGCGAGAGCTTCGAGCTCTACGGCTTCGAGGCGGTGGAGACCCCGTTCATCGAGTACACCGAGGCGCTCGGCAAGTTCCTGCCCGACCTCGACCGGCCGAACGAGGGCGTCTTCTCGTTCCAGGACGACGACGAGTCCTGGCTGTCGCTGCGCTACGACCTGACGGCGCCGCTCGCCCGCTACGTCGCCGAGCATTTCGACGCCCTGCCCAAGCCCTATCGCAGCTATCGCGCCGGATACGTCTTCCGCAACGAGAAGCCGGGCCCGGGGCGCTTCCGCCAGTTCATGCAGTTCGACGCCGACATCGTCGGCGCCCCGACCGTCGCGGCGGATGCCGAGATCTGCATGATGGCCGCGGACACCCTGGAGAAGGTCGGCATCGGCCGCGGCGACTACGTGGTGAAGGTCAACAACCGCAAGGTCCTCGACGGCGTGATGGAGGCGATCGGGCTCGGCGGCGACGACCAGGCCGGCCGGCGCCTCACCGTGCTGCGGGCGATCGACAAGCTCGACCGGCTCGGGCCCGACGGCGTGCGCCTGCTGCTGGGCCCCGGCCGCAAGGATGAGAGCGGCGACTTCACCAAGGGCGCCGGCCTCGCCGACGACGCGATCGAGCGCATCCTGCGCTACGTCGCGTTCCAGGCCGCCCCCACCGACGGCGGCGACCGCCTCGCCTTCTGGGAGAGCTTCTTCGGCGGCTGGGGCGAGGTGGTCGGCTCGTCCGAGACCGGGCGCCAGGGCATCGCCGAATTGCACGCCATCATGAAGCTGTGCGAGGCGGCGGGCTACGGCCACGACCGGGTGCGGGCCGATCCATCCGTGGTGCGCGGCCTCGAATACTATACGGGCCCGGTCTTCGAGGCCGAGCTGACCTTCCCGGTGGTGAACGAGGACGGCCAGACCGTGCGCTTCGGCTCGGTGGCAGGCGGCGGGCGCTACGACGGCCTCGTCGGCCGCTTCCGCTCCGAACCGGTGCCGGCGACCGGGTTCTCGGTCGGCGTCTCGCGCCTCTTCTCCGCCCTCCAGGTCGTCGGCAGCCCGATCGTGTCGGGGCAGGCGGCGCCCGGCCCGGTGGTGGTGCTGGTGCTCGATCGCGAGGAGACCGCGGCCTACCAGGCCCTCGTCGCGGCCTTGCGCCAGGCCGGCATCCGCTCGGAGCTCTATCTCGGCGCCTCCGGCATGAAGGCCCAGATGAAGTACGCCGACCGGCGGGGCGCTCCTTGCGTCGTCATCCAGGGCAGCGACGAGCGGGAAAAGGGCGAGGTCCAGATCAAGGACCTGATCGAGGGCGCCAAGGCCGCGGACGCCATCGCCAGCAACGCCGAGTGGAAGGCCGCCCGGCCGGCCCAGTTCTCGGTGCCGGTGGGCGAGATGGTCGCGCGGGTGCGCGAGGTGCTGGGGCGGCATTACGGGGGGTGAGGAATCTCGCCTCTTGATGATTCGTTTTCCGCTCCCGGATGTGCGCATCGCCTCTCCCCGCGGGTGGGGAGAGGCCGGCTGACCCCTTGTCGGGTCAGCAGCGAGGTGGCGCATCGATCCCGCAGGGATCGACCCGAAGGTGAGGGGAGGTGCCGGATGTGGCTCCTCCGGAAACACCCCCTCACCCTCGCGGCGAACCTGCGGTTCGCAGCTTGCTGCATCCCCTGAACAGGGACGCAGCCCTCTCCCCGCCCGCGGGGAGAGGAGAGATCCGCGCCTCATCTGGCTATGTGAATGAGGAGACTCCGCAGAGAGCCGCGCGCCCCACGGTCGCCAAGCCCGCCCGCGGCTGCTACAGGGCCGTCCGAGTGTCACAGGTGTTCAAGACCAATGACGGGTAACGGAGCCGCGGCCCCCCGGCCGGCGGCGGCGCACGAGGCGCTCCTGGCGCTGTTCGAGGACCGGGGCTACGCGCGGGTCGAGCCGCCGGTGCTGCAGCCGGTCGAGCCCTTCCTGGAGCTGTCCGGCGAGGACATCCGCCGCCGCATCTTCATCACCCAGGACGGTGCCGGGGCGGAGCTGTGCCTGCGGCCCGAATACACGATCCCCGTCGGGCGCCATCACCGTGCCGTCGCGGACGGGCAGGCGGCCGATTACAGCTATCTCGGACCCGTCTTCCGCCTGCGGGCGGCCGAGCCCGACGAGTTCCACCAGGCCGGCATCGAGTCGATCGGCCGGACCGACGTGCCGGCGGCGGATGCCGAGATCCTCGACCTCGCCCTCGACGGGCTCGACCGCCTCGGGCGCCGCGACCAGCAGGTGCGCCTCGGCGACATGGGGCTGATCACCGCGCTCCTCGACGCGCTGAACGTCCAGCCCGCGGCCAAGCGGCGGACCCTGCGGGCGGTGGCGGCCGGCCGCTCCCTCGACGAGATCGCCACGCCGGTGCCGGTCGACGCCGCCCATGCGGGCCTGCTCTCCGCCATCCAGGGCCAGGACCCGCAAGGGGTGCGGGCCTTCGTCGAGGACGTGCTCGCCATCGCGGGCATCAGCCGGGTCGGCGGGCGCACCGCCGGCGAGATCGCCGAACGCTTCCTCGCCAAGGCGGCGGCCCATGCCGAGGGCGGGGCCGGGCTCGGGGCCCGCGCCCGCGAGGTGCTCGACGCCTATCTCGCCCTCACGGGCGATCCGGACGCCGCGGCTCTCGCCGCCCGCGATCTCGTCCGCCGGGCCGGCCTCGACGACCCGCGGCTGGAGGCGGCCCTCGCGCTGTTCGAGGAGCGCAACGGCTTCATCGCCGCCCGCGGCCTGCCGCTCGAGCGCTTCGTCTTCACCGGCAGCTTCGCCCGCAACCTCGATTACTATACCGGCTTCATCTTCGAGGTGGCGCAGGACGCGGGCGAGAAGCCGGTGGTCGGCGGCGGGCGCTACGACGGCCTGCTCCAGCACCTCGGCAGTGCCGAGCCCCTGCCGGCGGTCGGCTGCTCCTTCTGGCTCGAACGCTTAGGGAGCGGGCGCTGATGACCGACACGATCACCGACGGCCCGCTGGTCCTGGCGGTGCCCTCGAAGGGCCGCCTGCAGGAGAACGCCGCCGCCTTCTTCGGCCGCGCCGGGCTGACCCTGGCCCAGACCAGCGGCGCCCGCGACTATCGCGGCCGCCTGAAAGGCGTCGAGGGCGTCGAGGTGCGCTTCCTCTCGGCCTCCGAGATCGCCGGCCAGCTCGCGAGCGGCGCGGCCCATCTCGGCATCACCGGCGAGGACCTGATCCGCGAGACCCTGCCGGACGCCGCCGGCCAGGTCGAGCTGCTGACGCCCCTCGGCTTCGGCCAGGCCACCGTGGTGGTGGCGGTGCCCCAGGCCTGGATCGACGTGCGCTCGATGAGCGACCTCGACGAGGTGGCGAGCGACATGCGGGTGCGCCACGGCAAGCGCCTGCGCATCGCCACCAAGTACGTCAACCTGACCCGCCGCTTCTTCTACGAGCACGGCGTCGCCGATTACCGCATCGTCGAGAGCCTGGGCGCGACGGAAGGGGCGCCGGCCTCGGGCAGCGCCGAGATCATCGTCGACATCACCACGACGGGTGCCACGCTCGCGGCGAACGCCCTCAAGATCCTCGACGACGGGGTGATCCTGCGCTCGGAGGCGAACCTCGTCGCGTCGCTGGCGGCCTCCTGGGGCGAGACGCCGCGGCGCGCCGTGCAGGCGGTGCTCGGCCGCATCAGCGCCGAGGAGCGCGCCCGCACCACCCGCGAGGTCCGGGCCGGGATGCCGGCTTCCGGCGAGATCGACCTCGCGGGCCTCGCCGCCCTGCACGAGGCCGAACTGCCCTACGGCGCGCCGGAGGGGCGGGGCGAGATCGTGCTGCGCTGCCCCGCCGACGCGGTGTTCGGCCTCGCCGACGCCCTGGTGCAGGCCGGCGCCCAGGCGGTGAGCGTACGGCGGATCGACTACGCCTTCGCGGCGGAGAACCCGCTGGTCGAGCGGCTGCTCGGGCGGCTGTGAGGGCGGGGGCTCACGCCCCCGGCACCCTGGCCGCCCTGGCCGGCTATCTCGTCAGCCGGAGCTTGCCGATGCTCGCGGCGATCTGGTTGAAGGCCGCGATGAGGCTGCCGGAATCGTTGGCCTGGAAGTACTGGCTCGGCGACGAGGCGCAGGCCTTGAGCAGGTTGATGCCCTGCTGGTCGATCGGGTCCGACGAGACGCTGAACCCGATCGTGTAGATCGTGACGTTGGCCGGATTCGCCTTGGCGTTCTGGCAGCCTTGCCGCGTCAGCTCGTCGAGGGCGTTGCGCGCCTGCGTGCCGTTCGCCACGTTCTGGTAGCTCGACGGGAAGTGGATGTCCGGATGGCTGCCGTCGGCGTTGATGAAGTACCGGTTCGAGGAGAAGATCGACCGATTGTAGGACGAGCCATTGTCCAACCAGGTGTTCTCACCGTCGGTCATCAGCACGATGATCTTGCCGACCGTATTGTTGGTGTAGGCGGTCCCGTCCGCGAAGACGCTCTTCGGGGAGATCGTGCGCCATCCCCACATCAGCCCCTCATGGATGTTGGTGATGCCGGCCGCCACCATGTTGTCGATCAGCGTGGCGAGCACCGTGTTGTCCCGCGTCAGGCGCTGGAGCGGCTGGGTCGTGCAGCCGAAATTGGGTCCGTTCCTGCCCAGTTCCGCGATGACGGCGCCGCTTTTGGGATTGCGCACGGCGTTGTACTTGCAGGCGCGCGCCTCGGCGGTCGCGAAGGCGGTGGTGGAGTCCAGCTTCGGACAGGAGCCGTCCGTCGTTCCGTCGTCGTCATCGATGTAGCTGTTGATGCTGTAGCTGCCGTTCCAGTACGCATTGCCGACCACGCCGGGACCGCCCTCATCCGGCGCAAGATACGGCATGTACAGCGAGGGATTGCCGGTCGTCGCCATGTCGGTGACGTTCTGCGGGTAGGGCAGCGACTCGAAGCAGCCGGCCCATTTCCAGCTCGGCACGGCGGCCTGGAGCTTCGCGAAGACGTCGAACCGGCTGGTGAACCCGGCCGCCGCCATTCCGGAAAAATTGCCCCACTGATGGGGAGACTTTCCCTGCGTATCGACCCAATCCGCGTAACGGTACGTGTTCGGATCGACCGCCACCGAGGCCGAGAACGGGACGATCGCGATCTTCGTGCCGGCCGAGAAGTTCGGGTTGGTGAGCACGTAGCTGACGAACTTCTTGGCGGCACTCTTGAGGGCGGCGAGCTTGGTGACGCCGTCGTTGCCGGCGCTGTTCATCGAGCCGGTGTTGTCGAGGACGAGCGCGATCTCGAACGCCTTCGGGACCGGCGTGGCGCACTGCGCCTGCGCACCGGGGTTGAGCGAGCGCGTGCCGGTGATCGCGCCGAAGAACGCCGTGGAGACCTTGTGGGTCTTCAGCAGGATCTGGCGCGGGTTGCCGCCGATCGTCAGGGGATCGACCACGAGGCCGGCGGCGCCCATCTGGCCGGTCATGGCCGACACCGCGAGCGCGTTGAGCTCGGCGGTCGTCGCGGTCAGAGGCGTCTGGCACAGGAGGAGCGCGGTCGCGTCGGTCGCCGCCTGCAGCTTGGTCTCGAGCCGCGTCGCCAGGCCGTAATCGAGGGCCGCGCCGGACATCATCAGCATCGGCAGGACCAGGAAGGCGAACAGGATCGTGACGTTGCCGCCGCGATGACCCTGAAGCCGGGCGAAGGCGCGCGGGCGCCGCTGCGGGGCCGGGGCGTCAGGGCGTCGAGCCATCGCAGGCCTTCTGGTTCGTGCCGGGCAGGACGACCTCGGTGAAGGTGTTGGTGCCGTAGGTCTGGCCGCCCCGGATCGGCCACGGGACGCTCGCCGACAGCGTGATCTGGTCGCTGACGCCGTTGACGAACTTGACCAGGGTCCCGCCGAGCATCGGCGTGTAGCTGCCGCTGACCTCGACCAGGACGTAGCGCATGCCCTGGGTGCGGTAGCCGTCCGGCACGGTCAGGCCGGTGGCCGGGCCGACCGCCCGGGCGGTGGCGCCCGCGGACGCCGCCGCCGAGCAGACCTGCGGCACGAGGTTGAGCCGGGTCAGGTCGACCCCCATCATGCTCACCGCGATCGTCACGCCCGAGGCGTCGAACGGGCGCATCACCTGCGGGGCGATGGCGAAGATGTCGGTCATCAGCGCGGCGGCGACCGGGTTCTGGGCGTCCCCCTGGGAGGCGAGGTCGGCGACGGTCCGGGCGAGGAGGGTGATCTTGCGCCACGCGTCGGTGGCGCGGGACAGCTCCAGCATGCCGGCGAGCAGCATCAGCAGGACGGGCAGCAGCATGGCGAATTCGAGCGCGGCGGTGCCGCGCCGGTCGCGGAGAAGGGGGGTCAGCACCCTGCGGCCCCCGTCATCTGGTAGGGCTCCGTGCGGAACACGGCGGTCGAGGTCAGCAGGCCGGATCCGCTCTCGGCGCCGCTGGTGAAGCGCCGTGTGTCGAGGCCGAGGAGGTTGAAGAAGGTCGGGAACGGCACCGCCGCCGTGACCATCACGATGGTGCCCGGCTTGGCGCAGGCGTAGTTCGTCCCGAAGCTGGCGGTCCAGGTGCCGGCGCTGGTGTTGACCGGATTCGGCGCGGTGCCCCCCGCGAAACTGCTGACGGTCTTGACGTCGAGCTTCACCCCTTGACAGTTGAACACAGCCGGGATGGCCGCCGTCGCGGGGCCGCACATCGTCGTCTTCAGGAGGCCGAGCAGGGTCGCGGCGTCGCTCTGGCCGGCATTGGCGATCTGGAACTGCCCGGTGAAGATCGTCCGCACGGTGTTCTGCAGCGCGCGGTCGAAATTCTGGGCGGCCCAGATCTGGAAGGCGATCTGCACGATCGCCCCGACGAGGCCCAGGAACGGCATCGCCACGAGCGCGAACTCGACCGCCGCGGTCCCCCGGCAATCGGCGATCGACCTCCTCAGGCGGTGTCCCGGCCGCTCGCCCGCGTTGCAGCCTGTCTCGCGGGCCGCGTGTCGTCGTGCCGGACGGGGTGAACAGCGGACCGAGCAGGACACGACGTGAGCGAGGTTGAGCCGTACGGTTGGGATCATAGCCGCTCTGGGTATCGGCAATGTGCTATGCACCGATGAGTTATTGCTGAAAAGTGAAAAAAATGTAAAATACTTGTCAGCTTCTCCGCATCATGAAACTATCGACTGAATGAAGCAAAAATTTTTGCCGCAGTCGGCAAGCATATAACTTGTAACGTCTGAATCCGAAAACTGACGTAGAAAATTGAGCGATTGACCTAGAACTTCGATTCGAGCCGGGGAGAAGGCTGCACGACAGTGTCACGGCGCGGCGCGCGCGACGCTGACGATTGCTCGCCGCTCGCGATGAGAGGTGGTGACGAAGACGGTGGTTCGGGATCGCAGGTCAGCAGGTTTCGCAGAAGCCGCCGCCCCGAGTGCTATGAAGGACCTGCTTCAGCAGAACCCGCGCGCGTGAGGCGTCGGCGCTGGCGACGGGAATCTGCTCACGCGCGATGCAGGACTGACGGCGTTGTGGAGCGCCGCTCCACGCCAGCTTGCCGCCGCGGGCCTGGGCGATGCCGACATCTGCGGCGTCGCGCAACGAACGCCCGACAGGGATCGGCCGGGTCTCATGGCTTCAGGACGAGGCCGGCCCGCTTCGCCCCGCAACGGGCGCTGGACTAGGGCGGCGCGCTACTCCGCGGCTTCCACGAACACCGTTCCGGCCCGCGGCAGGTCGAGGGCGTCCCACACCTCCACCAGCGCCGCGGTCAGGGCCGCGATATGGGCCTCGCCGTGGAACGGGGAGGGGGTGATGCGCAGGCGCTCGGTGCCGCGCGGGACAGTGGGGTAGTTGATCGGCTGGATGTAGATGGCGTGGCGCTCCAGCAGCCGGTCGGCCGCCGCCTTGCACTGTTCCGCGTCGCCGACCATCACCGGCACGATGTGGGTGTCGGTCGCCAGCACCGGCAGGCCGGCCTCGACGAGCGCCGCCTTGGTGCGGGCGGCCTGGCGCTGGTGCGCCTCGCGCTCGGCTCCCGAGTGCTTGAGGTGGCGGATCGACGCGATGGCGGCGGCCGCGATCGCCGGCGGCAGCGCCGTGGTGAAGATGAAGCCGGGGGCGTGGCTGCGCACCGCGTCGCAGAGTGCCGCCGAGCCGGTGATGTAGCCGCCGACGCAGCCGAACCCCTTGGCCAGCGTGCCCTCGATCACGTCGACCCGGTGCATCACGCCGTCGCGCTCGGCGATGCCGGCGCCGCGCGGCCCGTAGAGGCCCACCGCGTGGACCTCGTCGAGGTAGGTCATGGCGCCATGGGCTTGAGCCAGGTCGCAGATCGCGCCGATCGGCGCCACGTCGCCGTCCATCGAATAGACGCTCTCGAAGGCGATCAGCTTCGGCCGGTCGCCGGCCGCGATCAGCAACTCCTCGAGATGCGCGAGGTCGTTGTGGCGAAACACCTTCTTCTCGCAGCCCGACTGGCGCACGCCCTCGATCATCGAGTTGTGGTTGAAGGCGTCCGACAGGATCAGGCAGTCCGGGATCAGCTTCGCGATCGTCGAGATGCCGGCCTGGTTCGAGACGTAGCCGGAGGTGAAGACGAGGCCCGCCTCCTTGCCGTGCAGGTCGGCGAGCTCGCGCTCGAGGTCGACCAGCGGCGAGTTGTTGCCGGCGATATTGCGGGTACCGCCGGCGCCGACGCCGCAGCGCCGCGCGGTCTCGGTCAGCGCCGCCACCACGTCGGGGTGCTGGCCCATGCCGAGATAGTCGTTCGAGCACCACACCGTGATCTCGCGAGTGGAGGCGTCGGGGCGCCGCCACAGGGCGGTGGGGAAGCGGCCGTTGATGCGCTCGATGTCGGCGAAGACGCGGTAGCGGCGCTCGCCGTGCAGGCGCGCGAGGGCGCCGCGGAAGAGGGCCTGGTAGTCGGTCGCGCTCTGACGGGTCTCTTCGCGGATCTCTTGGCGGGTCTCGGGCCGGATCTCGGGCATCATGGTCCTTCGCGGGCTGGTCCGGACGCGGGGAGGGTCCGGGGCGGGACCGGGCCAGGCCCCCGGGACGGAGCCGGTCCGCGCGGCGGTTGGCCGAATCGCCGGTCCACCGCTGGTCGCGCCTTGATCTCGCTCAAATGCGACGGCTTTGTCTTTGGAAAAAGTCGAGGGCGAGGGGGTGCGTTCTGCCGCCTCCCGCACGGGCACGGAAGCGGGAAATTGGTCATGGCGACGAAGGGTCGCGCGCGATGAGCGGGCAGGGCGACGGCAGGCCCGGCGACGGGGCGCGGGAGCAGCGGCTGAAGGCGGCCCTGCGGGAGAATCTGAGGCGTCGCAAGGCGCAGGTCCGCGGGCGCGAGGCCGCCGGGGAGGCGGCGCCCGAGGGGGCCTGCGACGAAGCGGCAGCGCCGGCGGATCGAACCGCCGGGGATGAACGTTGACGGGCAAGCGTAGCGGTCGCATCGCTGCGGTGCGATAATCGGGTTTTGGATCAGGGCGCGCTCCCATCGAGCGCGCGGGACGCGCCGCGGCGCGCGAGGGACTGTTGTCACCATGGATCGCATCCACATCGTCGGCGGCCAGCCGCTCAACGGGATCATCCCGATCTCGGGCGCCAAGAACGCGGCCCTGCCGCTGATGATCGCCAGCCTGCTCACCGGCGAGACGCTCGAACTGTCGAACGTGCCCCGGCTCGCCGACGTCGCCTCGCTCCTGCGCATCCTCGGCAATCACGGCGTCGACCACATGGTGGTGGGCAAGCGCCCGGGCCAGACCACCGAGGCCGGCCAGACGATCCGGCTCACCGCCTCGAACGTGATCGACACCACGGCGCCCTACGACCTGGTCTCGACCATGCGGGCGAGCTTCTGGGTGATCGCGCCGCTCATCGCCCGCTTCGGCGAGGCGCGGGTGTCGCTGCCGGGCGGCTGCGCCATCGGCACGCGCCCGGTCGACCTGCTGCTGATGGCGCTCGAGACCCTCGGCGCCACGATCGAGATCGACGGCGGCTACGCGGTGGCGCGGACGAAGAACGGGCTTCGCGGCGGCGAGATCAAGTTCCCCAAGGTCACGGTCGGCGGCACCCACGTCGCCCTGATGGCGGCGGTGCTGGCGCACGGCACGACCGTGATCGAGAACGCCGCCCGCGAGCCGGAGGTGGTGGATCTGGCCGCCTGCCTGACCCGGATGGGTGCACGGATCGAGGGCGCCGGCACGCCCCGGATCGTGATCGAGGGCGTCTCGCGCCTCTCGGGCGCCCGGCACGAGGTGCTGCCCGACCGGATCGAGACCGGCACCTACGCGATGGCGGTGGCGATGACCGGCGGCGACGTGACCCTGGAGAACACCCGGGCCGACCTGCTGCACAGCGCCCTCGACATCCTGGCCACCACCGGCACCGAGGTGACGCCCCTCGACCACGGCATCCGGGTGCGCCGCAACGGCCACGGCGTCGCGGCGGTCGACGTCACCACCGATCCGTTCCCGGGCTTCCCGACCGACCTCCAGGCCCAGTTCATGGCCCTGATGACCCGGGCCAAGGGCCAGTCGCGCATCCGCGAGACGATCTTCGAGAACCGCTTCATGCACGTGCAGGAGCTGGCCCGCCTCGGCGCCAAGATCCGGCTCGAGGGCGACGTCGCGGTGGTCGACGGCGTCGAGCGCCTGAAGGGCGCGCCCGTGATGGCGACCGACCTGCGCGCCTCGGTCTCGCTGGTGATCGCGGGGCTGGCCGCCGAGGGCGAGACCCAGATCAACCGGGTCTACCACCTCGACCGCGGCTTCGAGGCGCTCGAGGCCAAGCTCGTGCGCTGCGGCGCCGAGATCCGGCGCGAGCGGGTGTGAGCGTCGCACGACGGGAGCGTCGCCTGACGGCCCATCCTCGCCCCCCGCCGTGAGGCCCCGGGGCGGGGCTACTTCCGGTATACGGCGACCGCGTTGCCGTCCGTGAGCGTGAAGCCGATCCCGGCTTCCCGCAGGGCCGCGACGGCGGCGCGGCGGGTGCGGCCGGTCGGGCCCTCGCCGTCCTCCTCCAGGCGGCGGATCGACGAGAGCGACAGGCCGCTGGCGGCGGCGAGGTCCTGCATCGACCAGCCGAGCAGGGCGCGGGCGGCGCAGAGGTGCCGCCCGCCGATCCCGCTCTCGAGCCCGCGCTGCATGACCGCATCCATCGGCGCCGCCATCGGGCCCTCGACGCGCGAGGCCATCGTGGCCCAGGTCAGGATCGCATTCCGGTCGTCCCGGACCGGCGCGTAGGCGAAGCGGAAGCGGCCCAGCCCGCCATCGGCGAGGAGCAGGAGCTTGTGGGTCACGAAGGGCCGGCCGGCCTGCATCATCGCCCGGACGTGGTCGCGCGTGCGCTCCCGGTCGTCGGGCGCGACCACGACGGTGCAGTCCTGGCGGAACTCCTCCTGCGTCACGCCGGTGAGGCTCAGCAGCTCCGCCGAGCCGACCCGCTGGGCCTGGGCGTAGAGCGAGGCGTGGGTCCAGGACTGCGTCTGCTCGAACAGCGCCCGCCGGCGCCGGCGCTCCTGCGCCTGCACGGCGGCGAGGCGCTCCCGGTCGGTGACGTCGAGGACGGCCCCTGCGGCGGCAAGCGGCCGCCCGTGCGGATCGTGGTAGACCTCGCCGCGGCAGGACAGGATCCGCAGCGAGCCGTCCGGCCGGATCACCCGAACCGTCCGGTCGCGCAGGCGGCCCTCCCGCACCACCTGCGTCTCCGTCTCGACGCGGAGGCGATCATCGGGATGCACCAGGGCGCGGAACGCGGCGTAGCTCGGCCGGTCGATGCCGGGCTCGAGGCCGAGCAGGCGAAAGAGGCCGGGCGACCAGACATGTGCGCCGGTCGCGAAGGTCCAGCTCCAGCTGCCCGTCAGTTCATGGACCTCGAGCAGCTTCAGGAACTCGCACGACGAGAAGACGAGGCGATCCGCTGGTCCGGACAGGGACGGGGCCATGGGAAGAACCTGCACGCATTGCGATGCGCGACCCTGGCAGGATCGGTGCCGGGATCGAACCGGTTAACCGCGACGTAACCGTCAATGGCGGCCGGCGGAGCCCGCCGACCGCCGGTGCGATCGAGCCTCAGGCCGCCGCCTCCGCCGGCCGCGTGCGCTCGGCGGCGAGCCGCGTCACACCGGCGAAATCGACCTTGCCGGAGCCGAGCTGCGGGAGCGTGTCGACCGTCACGATCTCGGCCGGCACCGCGAGCTCGCTCAGGCCGCTGGCGCGGGCTTTGGCCTGGAAGGCGGCGCGGCTCGCGTCCTTCTTCTCGGTCACCAGCACCAGGCGCTCGCCCTTGCGGGGATCGGGCAGGGCCGCGACCGCGCTGGCGCAGTCGGGGTAGAGCTCCGCGGCGAGCGCCTCGACGGCCGCGAGCGAGATCATCTCGCCGCCGACCTTGGCGAAGCGCTTGGCCCGGCCCCGGATGGTGACGAAGCCGTCCTGATCGATCGTCACGATGTCGCCGGTGTCGTGCCAGCCTTCCGCCGGCGCCTCGAGCACGCCGGGGCGCTCGGCCCGCAGATAGCCCAGCATCACGTTGGGCCCGCGCACGAACAGCCGCCCGCCCTCGCTCACCCCCGGCACCGGCTCGAGCCGCGCCTCCATCCCGGGCATGATCCGCCCGACCGTGCCGAAGCGGTTGAACATCGGGGTGTTGAGGGCGAGCACCGGCGCCGTCTCGGTGACGCCGTAGCCCTCGAGGATGCGCAGGCCGAACTTTTCCGCATAGGCCTTGCGGGTCGCCGGCTTCACCGGCTCGGCGCCGGCCAGGATGTAGCGCAGCGAGCGGAAGTCGTAGGCGTGGGCGGCGCGGGCGTAGCCGGTGAGGAACGTGTCGGTGCCGAACAGGATGGTGCTGTTCGAGCCGTAGACCAGCTCCGGCACCACCCGGTAGTGCAGCGGCGAGGGGTAGAGATAGACCGGCACGCCGGAGACCAGCGGCAGCACCAGCCCGACGGTGAGGCCGAAGGAGTGGAACACCGGCAGGACGTTGAACACCTTGTCGGTGCGGCCGAAATCGATGCGGGCCTGGGCCTGGGCGGCGTTGGCCAGCATGTTGCGGTGGGAGAGCACCACGCCCTTCGGCGTGCCCTCGCTCCCTGAGGTGAACAGGATCGCCGCCGGGTCGTCCGGGCGGCGGGGGTGGAGCGCCCGGCGCCACCCGACGAGCCCGCGCAGCTTGTCGAGCCGGCCGACCTGCTCGCGGACGTCCTCCAGGTAGACGATCTTCAGCCCCTGGCCGAGCGCCTCCACGAGCGTGTCGAGGCGGCCCTTCTGCACGAAGGCGCGGGAGGTGACGATCGTGTCGACCTCCGCCGCCTTGCAGGCGTTGAGGATGTTGGTCGCCCCGGCCGTGAAGTTGATCATCGCCGGGACCCGGCCGGCCGACATCAGCCCAAGCACCGTGACGGCGGCGGCGTTGGCGTTCGGCAGCATCACGCCGAGGGCCCGTCCCTCGGGGGCGAGCGGCCCGAGCTTGGCCCCCAGCACCCGGGCGCCCATGAGCAGGCGGCGGTAGGAGAGCTTGCCGGAGACCGGGTCCTCGACCGCGACGCGGCCCCCGCCCTCGCGCTCGGCGGCGTCCACCACCGCGTCGAACACCGTGCGGTCGATCGGGGCGGTGCGGAAGATCAGGTCCGACATCACGCCGTAGAGCGCCGCGCCCGCGGCCTGCCGGCGGACCTTGCCCTTCAGCCCAGGGTCGACGTCGAGCCGCACCGGCTCGAGCACCGTTACGGTGAATTTGGGCCACCAGCGCCGGCGCATCTGGGCCCGCGACAGGCGCGAGAACACCGTCTGCTCCGGCCCCTCGATCTTCACCGGCACCACGGCCGTGCCGGACTTGTCGGCGATGAGGCCGGCGCCGTCATAGACCTTCATCAGGCTGCCGGTGACGGTGAGCCGGCCTTCGGGGAAGATGATCAGGGTCTCGCCGGCCTTCACGGCGTTGATGAGCGTGCGCGTCGCCATCGGCTTCGTCGGGTCGAGCGGCAGCGCCCGGGTCAGCCACAGGAAGGGCTTCACCCACCATTTCTGCGCGATGGTGTGATCGATGGCGAAGGTCGGGTCGCGCTCGGTCAGCGACAGGGCGAGGCCCGCATCCAGGAAGCTGACATGGTTGAGGGCGATGATGGCGTTCGGCCCCGCCTTCTCGATGTTCTCGATCCCGCGGACCTCGAGCCGGTAGAAGGCCCGGAAGACGATCGACAGGAAATCGCGGAACCCGCTCGTCGGCAGGACCAGGAGGATGGCGATGCCGGCCAGCAGGTTGGCGATGCCGACGATCAGGAACTGCCCGGCCGAGGACAGGCCCGCCTTCTGCAGAACCGCGAGGCCGACGGCGCCGAGCACGATGAGGGCTGCGGCGAGCACGTTCGAGGCCGCGATGACGCGGGCCCGGCGCTCCTTCGGGGTCCAGGCCTGGAGCGCGGCGAAGGAGGGCACGATGAACAGGCCCGCGGCGGCGGCGAGCGCCACGAAGTCGATTGCGATCCGGGCGCCGCGCCAGGAGCCCAGGAAGTCGAGGGCTGCGACGGGAGAGGCGGGCGGCACGCTGGTGGCCGCCATGTAGGCGAGGTCGAGGGAGACGAGACCCATGGCGAGCGCCGCGACCGGCGTCGGCAGCATCACGATGCGCCCGGCGCAGAGCCAGGAGGCGAGGCCCGAGCCGAGCGCGACGCCGACCGAGAACAGGGCGAGCAAGGCCGTCACCACGGTCTCGTCGCCCCCGAAGGTGCCCTTGACGAGCGCCGGCAGCAGGGCGAGCACCACGGCGCCGACGAGCCAGAACCAGCTCGTGATGACGCCGGTGCGCCACAGCCTGGTGTCCTCGTAGAGGTCGCGCATCAGGCTGCCGGTGGAGCGCAGCACGTTGCGATCCACCTGGAGGTACGGCGCCGCCTCGCCGGTCTTCGGGATGGCGAGGCTCGCGAGCCAGCACAGCACGGCGAAGCCCATCACCAGGAGCCCGAAGGCATGCGCCCCGCCATGGGTGACCGCGAGCCCCCCCGCGATGGTGCCGGTGAGGATGGCCAGGAAGGTCGCGGCCTCGATGAGCGCGTTGCCGGCCGGCAGCTCGGCCCGGGCCAGGTGGTCGGGCAGGATGCCGTACTTGATCGGCCCGAACAGGGCCGCGACGATCCCGAACAGGACGAGCGCCACGAACAGGACCGGCACCGAGGCGAGCCAGAAACCCAGGACCGCGACGCCCGCCGCCACGATCTCCGCCGCCTTGAGGCGGCGGGCGATTGACGCCTTGTCGTAGCGGTCGGCGAGCTCGCCGCCGAGGCCCGACAGGAAGAAGAACGGCGCGATGAAGGCCGCGCCGGCCAGCGTCACCAGGGCGGCCGAGCCGCCATCCGCCCCGCCGCCGACGCCGCCCGCCCCGAACATGATCAGGAACACCAGGGCGTTCTTGAGGAAGTTGTCGTTGAAGGCGGAGAAGAACTGGCACCAGAACAGGGGCGCGAAGCGCCGGCTGGCCATCAGCGATCCGGACATGGAGGGCGTTCCTCGCTCGGTGACGGTTCAGGCGTGGCGGCCGGACGCCGCCGCGGCAGGAGAGTGCTTGGCCGGTCAACCCTAATCGGCTTTGTTGCCGCGGTCTCGTGGCGATCCGATGTCGGGGCGGAGGTTCGCCGGCTACTCCTTGCCCATCTCCATCAGCAGGCGCTCGGCCCGGGCATCCTCGATGCGGTTGACGAGGCGCTTGCCCTCGTGGACGTCGCGCAGGGTCTTGACCAGGGTGATGCAGGACTGGACCAGCATGGTCACCCCCATGGCGAGGTAGCCCTTGGTCCAGAGGTCGAGGGGCAGGAACAGGATGCCGCCCGCCACCATGGTGGCGGCGCCGATGAAGGAGGCGTAGGTGAACGCCACCCAGGCGGAGGTGTGCTGCGGGTGCTGCGGGGTCATGGATGCGGTTTCCTCGAAACGGTGATGGGGATGCGGTTCGGTCAGGCGGCGCCCGCCGGGGCGGTCCGGGCCTTCTCGCGCAGGCGCTCCATGACGGTGCCGGCGCTCGGGCGGGTGCGCGGGCCGAAGCCGGCCTCCTCCAGGCGCTCGCAGAGCGATTCGGGCGCGGCCGATTCGATGATCGAGAGGGCCTCGTCGGCGGCGGCGTCCGCGGCCTGGGCCTCGCGCAGGCGCCGCAGGGTGGCCTGCGCCTCGGCGAGCGCCGCCGGGCTCCCGAGCCCCTGCCCGCGCCGGGCCCGCAGGCGGCGCACCGCCTCGGCGGCCCGGGCGATGCGCTGGCCGCGCTCCAGCTCGGCGAGCTGGCGGCTGCCCTGGCGCACCGCCCGGCGCAGGGAAGCGACCTCCCGCGCGCAGGCCACGCGGGTCGCCTCGAGACCCTGCGCCTCCTCCTCCATCTCGGCGATGGCCTCGGCGGCCTCGGCCGCCAAGTCCTCGCGCCCGCCGGCGAGCGCCGCGACGGCGCGGGCCTCGAGATCGGCGATGCGGGCGGCGAGGGCTCCTTGCGCCTTCGCGTCGGCGCTCTCCTGGGCGATGGCGCGCGCCAAGGTGCGGCGGCTGTCGTCGAGGGCGGCGGCCGCGTCGCGCAGCTGCTGCTCCAGGATCAGGAAGGCGTGCTGGTCTTGGAAGTCCTCGGCGGCCCTGGCTGCGGCGCCCCGGACGAGGGTGGAGAGAAGGTTGAGCATCGTCGGCTCCGGCGTCGTGAACGTTGTTCACGAGCGCATCCTTCCACAGCTTTGAACGTTGTTCAAGCGCTATTTTGAACGATGTTCACCGTGGCGGTCCAGGGGAGCGGCCAGGAGGCAGCATGCGGAACGAGGAACGGCGGGAGCGGCTGCGCACGGCGCTGATCGACGCGGCGGAGCGCACCATCGCGGCGCACGGCCTGTCGGCCCTCAAGGCCCGGGACCTGGCCAAGGAGGTCGGCTGCGCGCTCGGCGCAATCTACACGGCATTTCCCGACCTCGACGCCCTGATCCTGGCGGTGAACCTGCGCACCCTGGCCCTCTTCGACCGGGCGATCGCCGAGGTGCGCCTCGCGCCGGAGCCGGAGGGGCCGGCGACGCCGGCCGAGCGGGAGGCCGCGATCGATACCCTGGTGCGGCTGGCCGTCGCCTACCTGCACTTCGCCGCCTCGAACCCGGCGCGCTGGCGCGCCCTCTTTCAGCACCGGATGACCGGGGCGCTTCCCGACTGGTACCTGGTCGAGCAGGGGCGGCTGTTCCACGCCATCGAGGCCCCGTTGCGGGTGCTGCGCCCCGACCTGTCGGAGACCGAGCGGGCCCTTCTCGCCCGCTCGCTGTTCTCCGCCACCCACGGCCTTGTCAGCCTCGGCCTCGACGAGAAGCTGATGGCGCTGAGCGAGCGGGTGCTGCGGGGGCAGATCGAGACCGTGGTGCGGGCGCTGGGAAAGGGATTGGCGAGGGAGTGAGAGTCTCTGGTCCCTGTCGGACTGTTGAAATTGACAGGATGAGACAGGCCAACGGCCGTTAAGTTGAACTGAAAGAAGAAATCAATTCTTCAATCGCCTGCATCTCAGCCTCGATCCGGCTTGCCTCCTCTGGGTGATGCTCCATCGCGCGCAGAAGGTTGGTCATGACTCGGCTCGGCATGACCTCGCCACTCTCATATTTCCGGAAGGAGCGAGGACCACCGCCCAGGATCTCGCTTGCCGTCATCTGCGACAGGCCGAGCGTCTTGCGAACGCGGGCCACCTCCGCCGGCGTCGCGAGGCCTT
This sequence comes from Methylobacterium nonmethylotrophicum, assembly GCF_004745635.1. Taxonomy (GTDB): domain Bacteria; phylum Pseudomonadota; class Alphaproteobacteria; order Rhizobiales; family Beijerinckiaceae; genus Methylobacterium; species Methylobacterium nonmethylotrophicum. The sequence continues at coordinate 82,667 of NZ_SRLB01000015.1, forward strand.
CGACTTCCGCTTTGAGCGCCATCAGCGCGCGATCGGAAACCTTGAGATCCTCGCGCGAATGGATGCCTTCGCCGCTGGCGTCGCAGTACCAGCCTGGCATCGCGATATCCCGGGTACGGCCTTTGTAGGAGATGACGACCGGACGCGTGGCTGATCGGCGGTCGCGCCGTCAGCCAATCGGTCATGGGAGAGCGTGATGCAGGGAGCTGTAAGCAGTCGGAACCGCGCTCCCTACCACGGCACCGTCTCCCCCCGATAATCCAGATAGGCGCAGCCCCGCTGCCCGAGCCGCCCCTCGATCACCTCCGCCATCCCCTCGGCGCTGGTGGCGACATCGATGTCGGCCGCAGGCCCGCCCATGTCGGTGCGCACCCAGCCCGGATGCATCAGCACGGTGCCGAAGGGCGCGTCGCGGTGGCGGGCCGAAAAGGATCGGGTCAGGGTGTTGAGGGCGGCCTTGCTCGCCCGGTAGCTCTCCCAGGTGCCGCCCTCGTTGAGCGACACGCTGCCGAGGATCGAGCTCATCAGCACCATCAGGCCGCCCGGGGCGACCGTCCCCGCGAAGGCCTCGGCGAAGCGGACCGGGCTCACGGCGTTGGTCTCGTAGACCTTGAGCGCGGTCGCCCGGTCGCCCTGCGGCAGCGGCACGTGGGCGCCGTCGGCGATGCCCGCCACGACGAAGACGACGTCGAAGCTCCGTCCCGCGAGGGCGTCGCGCAAGGACGCCACGGCCGCGTCGTCGTCGATGTCGACCCGGGCGATCTCGGGCGCGACCGGGCTCAGGGACGCGAGCGCCGGCGCCTCGCCCCGCGCCGTGGCGGTCACGGCCCAGCCGCGGGCGAGGAAGGCCCGCACCAGCCCGAGACCCAAGCCCCGCGAGGCCCCGACGATCAGCGCGCTGCGTTCCTGCTTGGCCATGGCGGTCTCCTGCGTCGGTTCCGGCGAGGGAGAAGTAGGGCTCTGGCCGCCGCGGCAAGCGGTCAGGCGGCGTCGGCCGGAAGCGGCGCGCCGGCCGCCCGCGCGGCGCTCCAGCGCTCCACCGTCGCGAGCAGCTCGTCGGGACGGAACGGCTTGCCGACATGGTCGTCCATGCCGGCGGCACGGAACTGCGCGACCTGCTGCGGCAGCACGTTGGCGGTCAGCGCGACGATCGGCAGGCGGCTCGCCGGGGGGCCGAGCTCGCGGATGTGGCGCGTCGCGGTGAGGCCGTCCATGCCGGGCATCTGCACGTCCATCAGCACCAGGTCGTGCGGCCCCGCCTGCACCGCCGAGATCGCCTCGGCGCCGTCGCCCACCACCGTCACGTGGTGGCCGCGGCGCTCCAGGATGGCGCAGGCGATCTCCTGGTTGATCGGGCTGTCCTCGACGAGAAGGATCCGGGCCGGCCGCGCGAGCGGCGCCGGCGCCGGCTGTGCCCGGGCCGCCGCGTCGTCGGCCGCCTCCGCCAGGGGCACGGCGAACCAGAAGGTCGAGCCCGCGCCCGGCCGGCTCTCGACCCCGATCTCGCCGCCCATGGTCTCGACCAGCCGCCGGCTGATCGCCAGGCCGAGGCCGGTGCCGCCGAAGCGGCGCTGGATCGAGCCGTCGACCTGGCTGAACCGCTGGAACAGGCGGCCGTGCTGCTCCGCCGGGATGCCGATGCCGGTGTCGCTGACCGCGACCCGCAGGGTGTGGCGCCCGTCCGCGAGCGGCGTGCTCGCCAGCCGCAGGGTGACGCGGCCCGCGGGCGTGAACTTGATCGCGTTGTTGAGGAGGTTGAGCAGGACCTGGCGCAGCCGGTCCGGATCGCCGACGAGGCGGGGGGCGAGGCGCGGATCGGCCCGCACCGTCAGCGCCAGGCGCTTGGCATCGGCGGTGGTGCGGACGATCGAGACCGCGGTGTCGGCGAGCGCCGCCGGGGCGAAGGGCTGCGGGTCGAGGTCGATCTGGCCGGCCTCGATCTTCGAGAAGTCGAGGACGTCGTTGACCACCGTCAGCAGGGCCTGGCCCGCCTCCTGGATGCGCGCGGCGCTGCGGGCCTGCGCCGGCGGCAGGCTGCCGTCCTGCAGGAGAAGCTCGGCGTAGCCGATCACCCCGTTGAGCGGCGTGCGGATCTCGTGGGACATCGTGGCCAGGAACTCGGTCTTGGCGGCGCTCGCCGTCTCTGCCTGGCGCTGCGCGGCCTCGGCCTGGCGCAGCGCGGCTTCCGCTTGGCGCTGCGCGGCTTCGGCCTGCCGGCGCGCCGCCTCCGCGACGCGGTTGGCGTCCAGCACGGCGAGCTCGCGCTGCTTGCGCTCGGTCACGTCCGAGAAGGTGCGGATCGCCCCGCCCTCGGCGAGGCGCACGGTGCGCACCTCGAGCACGGTGCCGTTCGGCCGGGCGCGCTCGTAGACCGGGGGCGCGCCGAGCAGGTCGCCCTGGAGCTTGAGCCACGGCTCGCGCTCGGGCCGCGCATCGCCGAACTCGCCGCTGGCGTTCTGCCAGGCCACCAGGTCGGCGAAGGCCGGCTTGCTGTGGCGGTAGTCCGGCGGCAGGCCGAGGAGGTCGACCGCGCGCTCGTTGCAGAGCTGGACGATCCCGTCGGCGTCGATCACCAGCACGCCCTGGTCCATGTTGGCCAGGGTCGCGTCGAGCAGCGCCGTCTTGTGCCGCAGGCCCGTCTCGGCCGCCCGCCGCGCCGTGATGTCGGTGAGGGTGCGCAGCACCCCGCCCTCGGCCGTGCGGGCGTTGTGGACCTCCAGGACCGTCCCGTTCGGGCGCGTGCGCTCGTAGCGCGCGCCGAGGACCGCGAGGTTGCCGGCCGCGATCGCCCGCTCGAAGGCGGGATCGACCGCGGCGTATTCCCCCGCCGCGTTGAGGACGCGCCGCATCTCCGCGCTCGACGGCCGCGCGGCCAGGAAGGCGGGATCGAGGTCGAGGAGCTCGGACAGCCGCCGGTTGGCGACCGCCACCGTGCCGCCCGCATCGACCATGATCAGGCCCTGGTCCATGGCGTCGAGGGTCGTCGTGAGGACGGCTTCCTTCGCGACGAGCTCCCGGGTGCGCGCGGCGATCCGGTCCTCGAGGTCGGCGTTGCTCCGACGCAGGGCGTCGGCCTGCCGGTGCAGGGTCGCGGAGGTCTGCGCCAGCACCGCCCCGACCTCGTTCACCTCCCGGATCGGGGTGACCGGCGGGGCCAGCAGGGCGCCGCGGCCGAGATCGGCGGCTGCCCGCGCCAGCAGGGTCTTGGCGAGCAGGATCCGGCGGCCGACGAGGGCCGAGGCGACGAGCGCGATGAACCCGAGGCCGAGGATGACCGGTGCCAGCACCATGACGGAGGTGGCGAAGGGGGCCTGGAGCGCCGCCTGCGCGATCCCGATCGTCACCGTCCAGCCCGAGAGCGCCGAGCGGTGATGCGTGCCGAAGACCGGGATGCCGCTGAGGTTGCGGCCCGACCACCGGCCCGTCGGTCCGGTCACCGTGCCGAAGCCCGGCAGGGGCTTGCCGGCCGCCGCGTCGGTGTCGACCGACCGGCCGATGATCGTGCCGGTGCGGTCGGCGACCGAGCCGGAATAGGGTGCGGTCACGCCCGAATCCCGCAGGAAATCCCCGAAGAGCGAGGCCGGCAGGCTGGCGTTCAGGAAATAGGCCAGCGTGCCGTCACGCCAGACCGGCACCGTGACGACGATCGTCGGCGTGCCGGCGGCGTTGCGGAAGAGGCCGGAGATCGCCGGCGCGCCGGTCTCCCGCACGATCCGGCCGGTCTCGAGGACCACCCGCGGCAGGGGCGTGCCCCAGGGCAGCCGGGTGTTCACGCGCTGCTGCCCGTCGGGGTCGCACAGGACGACGTTCACCCGCTGCAGGCTGACCAGCTCCCGCGCCTGCCGGTCGAACCGGGCGAAGTCGCCGGCCTCGAGCGCCGGCGAGGTGGCGAGCGCCTGCAGCATCGCGATCTGGCCGGTGAGGAAGCGGTCGATCTGCTCGACCGCGTGCGCGTTCAGGGTCGCGGTCCGCTCCTCCATCCTGGCCTGCTCGGCCTGGACCCAGCTCTGGGCCAGGAGCCCGATGATGACGAGCGCCGGCACGAGCAGCGCGACCGCGAGCGCGGTGACGTGGGCCCAGAGGGGACGGGCGCGGAAGCCGGACGCCGCCTCGCCGGCGCGGGTTGTCTCGTGATCGACCACTGTCCACCGGCCCAACGACCTTGCGACCGCCGCAAGCCGATCGTCTGTACGGCAGACAGATGAAAAAGGCTGTCGTTGATAAGGCGGTAACCGTTATACGGCGACCGATCATTCAATATAGGTCGCGCCGCGCCCGAACTAAGCCGTTTGGCAGAAGGGCGGCGGTGGCATCCGGGATCAATCCATGTCCCGGGTCGCGTCGACGCCGTCGAGCCCGGCCTCGAGGTCGTCCTCGGCGTCGGATTCGTGCGCCTCGAGGCCGGCCGCCTCGGCGAGGTTGCGGGCGGCCCGGCGCAGGAGCTTGCGCAGGCGCCGGCGCTCCTTGTTGTCGAAGCCCCCCAGCATCTCGGCCTCGACCTCGTCCCAGATGCCCTCGATCGCCGCCGCCTTGGCCATGCCGGCCTCGGTCAGGCGCACCCGCACGATGCGGCCGTCGCCGGCCTCGGTCCGGCGCTCGACGACGCCCATGGCGGCGAGCCGCGTGATGGTCTTCGAGGCGGTGGGCGGGCGCACCCGCAGGGTGGCGGCGAGGTCGCCCATGGTCATGGTGCCGGCGGCGGCCAGCGCCTGCACCACCTGCTCCTGGCCGGCGAAGAGGTCGAGCTCCGCCAGCCGGTCGCCGATGCGGCCGCGATGGAGCCGCGCGGCCTGCATCAGGGCCCAGCCGACGCTCTTGGCGCCGGGAGGCCGGAGGCGCTTGGCCGCCCGGCGCGGCGCGTCCACGGCCAAAGCCTGCTCGCCCGCTGCCATGACGCGACGCCCCTGTTCTCGAGACAGAATCCTGCCGCCCGGGCGCGGCGAGCGCAAGGGCGGCCGGGGAGGGCGCCGAGCGCCGCCCCCGGCCGCACATGCCAGCCGGCCTGTGACGCCTGGATGACGCCGGCCGGGTTTTCGGCCCGCGCCGCCGCGGCCTATGCTGGGACGACGCGCGAGACGAGGAGCGAACCGCATGCCGGCCCGGCCCTGGGGCGACCTGACCACCGAGGAGTGCCGCGGCGGTGCGCTTGCCGGCAGCGTCGCGGTGCTGCCGGTGGCGGCGATCGAGCAGCACGGCCCGCACCTGCCGCTCGCCACCGACGCGATCATCGCCGAGGGCTACCTGGCGCGGGTCATGGACCTCGTCCCCGACGACCTCGACGTGCGGGTGCTGCCGGTGCAGCAGGTCGGCCTGTCGATCGAGCACGCGGACTTCCCCGGCACCCTGACCCTGAGCCCCGAGACGGCGCTCAAGGCCTGGACCGGGATCGGCGCCGGGGTGGCGCGGGCGGGCTGCGGCCGGCTCGTCATCGTCTCCTCGCATGGCGGCAACAGCGCGCTCATCGACCTCGTCGCGCTCGAATTGCGCGGCCGGCACGGGATGGTGGCGGTCACCACCGCCTGGAGCCGCTTCGGCGCCCCGCCCAGGCTCCTCCCCGAGGACGAGCTGCGCCACGGCATCCATGGCGGCGGCCTCGAAACGGCCCTGATGCTGGCGTTGCGGCCCGACCTGGTGCGGCGCGAGGCGATCCGCGACTTCGTGCCGGCGACCCGCGCGATGGAGCGGGACTTCACCCACCTGCGCGCCGGCCGCCCGGCCGCTCTCGCCTGGCACGCCCAGGACCTCAACCCGGCGGGCGCCATCGGCGACGCGCGCCTCGGCACCGCGGAGGCCGGCCGCGCCCTCCTCGATCACGGCGCCCGCGCCTTCGTGGCGCTCCTGCGCGACGTCGCCCGCTTCGCCCTCCCCGGGCCGGTCTCCCGCCGGGAGGATTGATACACTATATCACCGCTCTCCCCGCTGCTCCGGCGGCGGCCCCGCGACCGGTTTCGCTGCAAGAAGACGCCCCCGCATGTCCGACAAGATCCCCGTCACGGTGCTCACCGGCTATCTCGGCGCCGGCAAGACCACGCTCCTCAACCGCATCCTCACCGAGCCGCACGGCAAGCGCTACGCGGTGATCGTCAACGAGTTCGGCGAGATCGGCATCGACAACGACCTCGTGGTCGGCGCCGACGAGGAAGTGTTCGAGATGAACAACGGCTGCATCTGCTGCACCGTGCGCGGCGACCTGATCCGCATCATGGACGGGCTGATGAAGCGCAAGGGCAAGTTCGACGCGATCATCGTCGAGACCACCGGCCTCGCCGACCCGGCGCCGGTCGCCCAGACCTTCTTCGTCGACCAGGATGTCGGCGAGGCCGCCCGCCTCGACGCGGTGGTGACGGTGGCCGACGCCAAGTGGCTGTCCGAGCGCCTGAAGGACGCCCCCGAGGCCAAGAACCAGGTCGCCTTCGCGGACGTGATCCTGCTCAACAAGGCCGACCTCGTCGACGAGGCGGGCCTCGACAGCGTCGAGCGCCAGATCCGGGCGATCAACCCCTCCGCCGAGATCCACCGCACCCAGCACTGCGCGGTGCCGATCGAGACCGTGCTCGACCGCAAGGCCTTCGACCTCTCGCGCATCATCGAGGTCGAGCCCGAGTTCCTGGAGGAGGGCCACCATCACCACCATTCCGACGAGATCCAGTCGGTCTCGGCGCGGCTGAAGGGGCCGGTCGATCCCAACAAGTTCATGCCGTGGATCTCCGACCTGACCCAGGTCCAGGGCCCGGACATCCTGCGCTGCAAGGGCATCGTCAGCTTCCCGGACGAGCCGCGCCGCTTCGTCTTCCAGGGCGTGCACATGATCCTCGATGGCGACCTGCAGGACGAGTGGAAGCCCGGCGACCCGCGCGAGTCCCGCGTGGTGTTCATCGGCCGCAACCTCGATCCGGAGCAGATCCGGAAAGGGTTCGAGGCCTGCCGGGCCTGAGCGGACGCGGTCGCCGCTTGCCCGGAGCGACCGACCTTTGCGCTTTCGCTGCCCGGACGGCCGTGCTACAGCCTCGGCCGTCCGTTGAGGATCGCGGGAGAGACCGGCCCCGGGCCGGCACCGAAGGGGAAAGGCGCGCCAGCCGTGCTGGGCGCCGAAGCTCTCAGGTCAAAGGACCGCGATCCAGAGGGCACTCTGGAGAGGGCGCACGTCGCCCGCCGATGGAGCAAGCCGGGTGCGGACCCGGCGAATCTCTCAGGCAACCCGAACAGAGTTCCAACCCCTGCCACCCGCCTTCAGTCGGCGGGAAGGATGGAACGCGTGTCGGGACAAAAGACCTCCTTCGACCTCATTGTGCTCGGCGCCGGCGTCGTCGGCACCGCCACCGCCTACTGGGCGGCGCGGGCCGGCCTCTCGGTCTGCGTGATCGACCGCCAGGGCGGCGCGGGGCTCGAGACCAGCTACGCCAATGGCGGCCAGATCTCGGTGAGCCACGCCGAGCCCTGGGCGAACCCTTCCGCACCCCTCAAGGTGATGAAGTGGCTGTTCGACGCGCGTGCGCCGCTCCTCTTCACTCCCCGCCTCGACCGGCATCAATGGTCGTGGATCGCCGGCTTCCTGCGCAACTGCACGCCGGAGCGGGCGCGGCGCAACACCGTCGAGATCGTGCGGCTCGGCGCCTATAGCCGCGCCAAGCTGCAGGAGATCCGCGCCGCCGAGAACCTGGCCTACGCCGAGAAGACGCTCGGCATCCTGCACTTCTACCGCGACGCGAAGGAGTTCGAGGCCGCCAAGCCCGTGGCCGAGCTGATGCGCCAGCACGGCTGCGAGCGCCGGGTGGTCTCCCGCGACGAGGTGCTGGCGATCGAGCCCGCCTTCGCGCACGCCATCGAGGACATCGTCGGTGCCACCTACACGGCGGAGGACGAGAGCGGCGACGCCCGCGCCTTCACCCAGGCCCTCGCCGCCCGCACCGCCGCCATGGGGGCGACCTTCCTGTACGGCTCGGAGGCGACGAAGCTGCTGCTCTCCCCCGGCGGTGATCGGATCATCGGCGTCGAGGCGATGGTGGCGGGCGGGCACCAGCGGCTTGACGCCCCGAACGTCGTGGTGTCGCTCGGCGCCTGGTCGGCGCCGTTCCTGCGCCGCTACGGCGTCAACCTCGCGATCTACCCGGCCAAGGGCTACTCGGTCTCGATCCCGATCGAGGGCCAGAACGGCGCGCCGCAGGTCAGCCTGACCGACGACGAGCATAAGCTGGTCTACTCGAATCTCGGCACCCACCTGCGGGTCGCCGGAACCGCCGAACTGTCGGGCTACACCCGCCACCTCGACGCCGAGCGGGTCGCGGCGATCCTGGAGAACGCCCGGCGCACCTTCCCGCATGCCGGCAACTTCGCCGCCGCCACCGCCTGGAGCGGGCTGCGCCCGACCACGCCCTCGAACGTGCCCTATCTCGGCCGCACCCGCATCCGTGGCCTCGTGCTCAACACCGGCCACGGCACGCTCGGCTGGACCATGGCGGCGGGCTCCGGCCGCATCGCCGCCGACCTGGTGACCGAGCGCGAGACCGAGATCCCGGCGCCGCTGGCGGCGTGAGCGGGCGGCTCCCGGCGCGATTGCCGCCGGGAGCCGCCCTACCGCACCGTGACCTGGTCCTTGATCCGGTCGTAGGTCGCGCGGCTCAGGACACGCTTCGACAGGAGCTCGCTGGGCGAGGCGTAGGGTCGCCGGGCGATGATCGCCTTGCCGATCATGCCGCCGCCCCGCAGGCCGTTGAGCTCCGCCAGGCTGGCGGTGTTGAGGTCGATCGTCCCGGCGGCCGGCGCCTCGGCGGCGGTCCTTTCCGCGGGCGGCAGGTCCGCGGGAGCCGGCGGGGCGAAGACCGGGGGAGGGACGGGCAGGGCCGCCGCGGTCTGCGCCGGGGCGGGGCTCGAGGGCGGGGCGGGGCTCGGAGGGGGGGCATAGCTCGGGGCGGGCGCCGGGTTCGGGGCCCTGGCCGTCTCGGCCGCCGGCGGCTGGCGCGGCGGCGCCGACTCGGCCGGTCGCGGGCCCGGATAGACCGAGCGCACCGGATCCTCGCCCGCGGGCGCGGCGGGAGGCTGGCCGGTCCGGCCGGCGCCGGACACCTTGGGCGGCTCCGAGAGGTTGGGTCCCGTGGCGCGCGGCATCAGCAGCTGCCACAGCCCGGCGAGCCCGGCCGCCAGCACGACGATGACGAGGGCGCGGGTGATGGCCGAACCGGTCAGCATCGTGGGCAGGTGTCCTTCTCGCTCGGGAGCGGCCGCAGCCGGGCGTCCTTCGACGTCATTCTACAGCGGCGCAGGGCCGGCGCGAGACGCAAACACGGTCGCACCACCCGTATCCCGCGGGATGTCCACGGATTCACGCCGCCAACGGTCGTTCCGCGCGGGCCTCTTCCCCAGCGTTGCCGAGGGATTGTCGAGCGATGACCTGCGGGACCGGTCCGGCCGTCAGGCGGCGGCCGATCCGGTACTGGGGCGCAGGCGCCGGATCGACCGGATCCCCCCGTCTCCGGTGCCCGGCCCGGTCCGGCCGGCGCGGATGCGGCCTTCCGCCTCCGCCAGGGGCTCGATGGCCACCGCCATGTGGTGACCGTTGGCGTGGATCAGGCGGGTCGCGTCCAGCATCATCCCGACATGGCCGCGCCAGAACACCAGGTCGCCCCGGCGCAGGCCGGCGAGGTCGGGGGCGAGCGCCACCGGCTCGCCGAGGGCCGCTTCCTGCTGGTCGCTGTCGCGGGGAGCCTGCAGGCCGGCGGCGGCGAGCGCCGCCTGGACCAGCCCGGAGCAGTCGAGCCCGAGGCTGCTGCGCCCGCCCCACAGGTAGGGCACCCCGAGGAAGCGGGTCGCCGTCGCGGCCCAGTCCGGCTCGGTCGCGGCGACGGGCGCGAGGTGCTCCGCCCAGACGAAGCTCCCGTCCGGCAGACGCGCATAGGCGCCCTCCCGCGCCGCGACCGTCACCTGGGCGCCGAGGCTGAGGGCACCGAGGGGCGGCCGCTTCAGGTCGGCGGCGGGATACAGGAAGGTGCGGAGCGCCGCGACCCGGTGGGTCGGCTCCGGTCCGGCGGGGCCGAGCGCCTCGGCCGGCAGGTAGCCGACATAGCCGTCGCCCGCGAGCTGCACGAAGGCCCAGCCGTCGCGGACGTCGTAGACCGTCGCCGCCTCGCCGAAGAGCGCCTCGCTGTCGAGGGCGGCCGCCGGATCGGGGGCGCGGCGCAGGGGCGCGAGCGGGGTGCGGACCCGGTGCGGCCGGCCGGGGACGTAGCGCGCCGCCTCGACCTGCCCGCGCAGGCGCTCGTCGGCGAGATCGGGCCGGGCCGGGGTGAGACGCGGGTCGAGGCGGGGGAGGCTGGTCATGACCCCCCACCCTCGCAAATCCGGGGCGTCTCCGGCAAGCCGGCCCGTGCCGGCGTCATCCGGACAGGCCGGCCCGTGCCGGTCCGGTCGGAACGGGGATCGCGTCCCTGCGACCTTATGCCCGAACAGGCGCGCGGATCGGGCCGTGGGCCGAATTCCGCTGCCGCCACCGCGGGCTACCCCGAAACCCTCGCGCAACCATTCCAGCGGCGCCGGGTTGGACATGCGCGTGTTGCACTGCAACAATCGCGGCAGCCGCGCTATGGTCAGCCCATGATGATGAGCCGCACCGTGAAGAAGCCGACCGACAAGCCCCGCCCCCTGCCGCCGATCCGGGTGCGCAAGGAGCCCCCCACCGTCTCAGAGGCGGTGGCCGCGGCGCAGGACCTCGCCGACGACATCGAGCAGCAGGTCGAGATCGCCGCCGGCCTGATCGGCCTGCCGCCCGACGAGGTGCGCCCGCACGTGCTCCAGGCCGCCAAGACCTTGGCCGCCAAGCCCAAGTCCGAGCGCGCGCCCGAGCGCATCATCAGCACCGGCAGCGGCCTGCGCGGGCCCCGCACGGTGATCGTGGAGCGCCGGGCCGGGCGGCCGCTCGTCGAGCGCCGCACCCGCCCGCCCCTCAGCGGCGGCCGCTGAGGCCACCGCTCCATCTTATGCTGTTGCGGATGGAGCTGCATTCGAGAGATGATTGTTCACCATCGAACGACGCGATGCGATTTCGGTGGTCCGCCTGCTCGTGTTAGGCTCGCGGTTTGAAGGTCCCGCGGCGAAGGCGGCGTCCGGCTGCCGTCGGTATGGTGTGCACATGAACTCTCTCGAGCCTGTCCTGACAGGCGTGGATGCGTTGCGGCTCGACAATCAGCTCTGCTACGCGCTCTACGCCGCCTCCCACCGCATGACGAAATGCTACCGGCCGCTGCTCGAGCGCCTGGGCCTCACCTACCCGCAATACCTCGTGCTGATCGTGTTGTGGGAGCATGACGGGCTCACGGTCTCCGACATCGGCCGACGGCTGCGCCTCGATTCCGGAACACTGACCCCCGTGCTCAAGCGCCTCGAAGCGGCGGGCTTCGTGCGCCGCACCCGCCGGCAGGCCGACGAGCGCGAGGTCGAGATCAGCCTGACGGAGGAGGGCCAGGCCCTCCAGGACGAGGCCGTGGCGGTGCGCCGGGCCGTCGTCGAGACCCTGAAGATGTCCGAGGGCGAGATCGCCGAGCTGCGCGCCCGCCTCGACCTCCTCATCGCCACCCTCGGCAGCGAAGCCTGAGCCGGCCGCCGGCACCATTTGTTTTGCCGGTTAACAAATCGTTCTTGAGCGCCGCGTCCCATCCCGCTTAAAGAGGCGGGCGAGATGCGCCGTGCCGTCCTCCCGCGCGAGGGCCGGGCCGGCGGGCTCGCAGGGAAGAGGTCTGGTGGGCCTCGCGCCGAGGAGCCCCGGATCATCCCATGCGCCGTGCCGTGACCTGCCTCCGCCTTCGGCCCGGCCGCCCCGGATGCCGCCTGTCACGCGCTTGCGCCGGATCATGAAGAGCCTGAGGGCCCTCGCGGGCGTCCTGACCGGCTGGTCGGAGCGCAGCGGCGAGCCGCGCCGGCAGGTCGGCGTGCTGCCGGTCCGGCCCGGCCCGGACGGGGCCCTGCAGGTGATGCTGATCACCTCGCGCGAGACCCGGCGCTGGGTGATCCCGAAGGGCTGGCCGATGAAGGGCCTGAAGAACTACGAGGCCGCCGCTCGCGAGGCCTACGAGGAGGCCGGCCTGATCGGGCGCGTCGGCCGGCGGGCCCTGGGCAGCTACTTCTACCAGAAGCGCCTGAAGAGCCGCGACACGGTGCTGTGCCAGGTCCAGGTCTTCCGCCTGGAGGTGCGCAAGCAGCTCAAGACCTGGCCCGAGCAGCACGAGCGCGAGGGGCGCTGGTTCAGCGTGCCGGAGGCGGCCGAGGCGGTCACCGAGCCCGGGCTCGCCGCCCTGATCCGGGCCGCCGGGGCCGAGCGCGCGAAATCCCGCAAGGCCAAGGTGAAGGTCTCGGCCGGCAAGGTCCCGGCGGGCAAGATCCCGGCGGGCAAGGCCCCGGACGACCCCACGCCCTGACGCGCCGCCTCCCGCTATCCTTCCGTCACACGGTCCCGCTATAGGCCCCGGTTCCGGCATGGGCCCGCGGCCCATCCTCACGAGCGGTGCGGCGCGATGGCGATCATCCAGGCCTTCCAGGCCGGCGAATTCCTGAACTCGGCCTTGAGCCTGTTCTGCGCCTTCGTGCTCGGCACCCTGATCGGGGCGGAGCGCCAGTACCGGCAGCGCACCGCGGGCCTGCGCACCAACGTCCTGGTGGCGGTGGGGGCGGCGGCCTTCGTCGACCTCGGCATGCGCATCGGCCACGGCGACGGGGCGATCCGCATCGTCGCCTACGTGGTCTCCGGCGTCGGCTTCCTGGGCGCCGGCGTGATCATGAAGGAGGGCATGAACGTCAGGGGTCTCAACACCGCCGCGACCCTCTGGTGCTCGGCCGCGGTCGGGGCCCTGTCGGGGGTCGACCTCGCCGCGGAAGCGGCCCTCGTCACCGCCGCGGTGCTCGCCGGCAACACCCTGCTGCGGCCCCTCGTCAACGCCATCAACCGCATCCCGATCGACGAGCGCGACGCGGAGGCGACCTACGAGGTCCGCGCCACCACCGACACCGACCGCCTCTCCGAGGTCCGCGACCTCCTGGTCGAGCGCCTGGAGGCGGCCCACTACCCGGTGAGCGAGGTCGACGTCGAGGAGCGCGGCGAGGACGACGTCGAGGTCGTCGCCACCCTGGTCAGCACGGCGATCGAGCCGGACGAGATCGACGCCGTGATCGCGCGGCTCGGGGCCGCCGAGGGCATCCGGCGGGCGACCTGGACGGTGCGGACGACGGATTGATACCGCCGCGCCTTCGAACGGACTCGTTCGCAGGCGCAAGGCAAGCTCGAACGAGCGCCGGCGCTGATGCGCCGAACGCCTTCGCGGCGATATGTCGATGCGAAGGCGCCAGGGTATGAGACATCGGCCGACCGCCGCGCCCTGCGCAGTCTGCCCAAATCCTTGCCGGCGTGGATGGCGCAAGAGCTCCGGTTTCACGGCGGCAAGAAAAAGCTATAGAGAAGACGAGGTGGGCCGAAGAGCGCCGGGAGCGCGGGTGCCGTGGCGGGGAGTGCGTTGGGTTCCGAGACCACCATCGTCGTCGCGGACGACCACCCGCTGTTCCGCGGCGCTCTGCGGGGCGCCGTGACGGCGATCCTGCCCGGTGCGCGCATCATCGAGGCGAGCGGGCTCGAGCCCCTGACCGAGATCCTCGACGCCGAACCCGAGGTCGACCTCGTCCTCCTCGACCTCACCATGCCGGGGGTGCAGGGATTCTCGGGCCTGATCTACCTGCGGGCGCAGCACCCGGCGATCCCCGTGGTGATCGTCTCGGCCAATGAGGATCCGGTGGTGATCCGCCGCGCCCTCGACTTCGGGGCCGCCGGCTTCATCCCGAAATCCCTCGAGGTCGACCGCATCGGCGAGGCGATCGGCCAGGTGCTGGCGGGCGGCAACTGGTCCCCGCCGGACATCGAGCTCGGCGCCTCCGACGACAAGGAGACGGCCGACCTGATGCGCCGCCTCGCCACCCTGACGCCGCAGCAGGTGCGGGTGCTGATGATGCTCTCCGAGGGGCTGCTCAACAAGCAGATCGCCTACGAGCTCGGCGTGTCCGAGGCCACCGTGAAGGCCCACGTCTCGGCGATCCTGCAGAAGCTCGGCGTCGAGAGCCGCACCCAGGCGGTCATCGCCTCCTCGCGCATCGGCGCGACGCTCAAACCCCCGGCGGGCGTGGAGTAGGGGACGGGTCCCGCGAGCCCGTCCGGGGTCGCGGCGCCGGTCGGGCTCAGTGCCGGACCCACATCACCCGCGCCATCCAGGCGATCTCGGCCGCCGGGATGACCCGGTCGGGCTCTCCCGGGAGGGGAGAGCTGAGCTCGGCGGCCCGGGCGGTGCGCCGCTTGAGCTCTGCCGCCAGGATGCCGCCGCCGCCGAGGCAGGTCACCACGCGGTCGCCCTTGCGCAGCGCGGCCGTGGGCGAGACCACCAGCACGTCGCCGTTCCGGTAGTACGGCGTGAGGGACCCGCCCCGGACCTCGATCGCGAAGCAGCGTTCCTGCCCGAGATCCGGCAGCTCCATCTCCTCCAGGACGCTGCCGTTGCCCGGCAGGCCGTTGGCGCCGATATGGCCGAGCGCGGTCTCGCTGCCGATCAGCGGCACCGCGATGCGGGATCCGGTCCCCCGCGGCTCGACGAGGCGCAGGAAGTCGTCGAGGGTGGCGCCGGTGGCGGCCAGGATCTTGGCGACCGATTCGGTCGAGGGCCAGCGCTTGCGCCCGTCGGGGCTGATCCGTTTCGAACGGTTGAAGCTCGTCGCGTCGAGGCCGGCGCGTTTGGCAAGGCCAGACGCCGTCAGGTTGTTGCGCTGGGCGAGGTCGTCGATCGCGGACCAGATTCGCTCGTGGGACAGCATGTGGGCCTGGCCTGACGCAGGCGGCGTTCACCGCCGAACTAACATATGTAAAGTACCGAACCCTCACCGAAAGGCAACGGCGTTGCCGGCCCGGCCGCGGACGGGTATCGCTCGCCCGCCACCCCGCCGAGGAGCCCGCGGCGCCCATGCCCCTCATCTACAAGATATGCCCCGCCGCCCTGTGGCGGGACGCCGAGGCGGCCGGCCGCTTCGACGGCGCGCCGGTCGACCGCGCCGACGGCTTCATCCACTTCTCGACCGCCGCGCAGGCGCCCGAGACGGCCGCTAAGCATTTCTCTGGAATTGAGAATCTTCTCCTGATCGCGGTCGACGCGGAGGCGCTGGGGGAGGCCCTGCGCTACGAGCCGTCCCGGGGCGGCGCTCTGTTTCCGCATCTTTACGGACCGTTGCCGCTCGCCGCCGTCCGGAGCGTCGCGCCGCTGCCGCTGGGTCCCGACGGACGCCACGTTTTCCCAGATCCCATCGAGGGTTGATCGTGCTCCCGACCGTCTTCCCGCTCGTCCGTCCGCTCCTGCACGCTCTCGATCCCGAAACGGCCCACGACCTGACCGTGGGGGCATTGGCGCGTCTTCCTCTGCGGCAGAGGGTCGCTGATGACGGCCGTCTTTGCGTAACCGTTATGTCGCGGACCTTCCCCAATCCGGTCGGGCTCGCCGCCGGGTTCGACAAGGGCGCGCGGGCGCCGGACGCGCTGCTCGGGCTCGGCTTCGGCTTCGTCGAGGTCGGCGGCGTGGTGCCCCGGCCGCAGCCCGGCAACCCGCGCCCGCGGGTGTTTCGGCTGCCGGAGGACGGGGCGGTGATCAACCGGTTCGGCCTCAACAGCGAGGGGCTGGACGTGGTGCGGGCGCGGCTCGCCGCGCGGCGGGGCCGGCCCGGGATCGTCGGGGTCAATGTCGGGGCCAACAAGGACTCGGCCGACCGCCTCGCCGACTACGTGGCCTGCACCCGCAGCCTCGCGGGCCTGGTCGACTTCATCACCGTCAACGTCTCCTCGCCCAACACGCCGGGCCTGCGCGACCTGCAGGGCGAGGCCTTCCTCGACGACCTGCTCGCCCGGGTGGTGGCGGCCCGGGACGAAGCCGGGGCGGGGACGGCCGTGCTGCTCAAGATCGCCCCCGATCTCGGCCTCGACGGGCTCGACGCGATGACCGCCACGGCGCGGCGCCGGGGCGTCGATGCCATGATCGTTTCCAACACCACCGTGGCGCGGCCCGCGAGCCTCGTCGGGGCCGCGAAGGCCGAGACCGGCGGCCTGTCCGGCCGGCCGCTCTTCTCGCCCTCGACCCGGCTCCTCGCCGAGGCCTATCTGCGGGTCGGCGCCGACCTGCCGCTGATCGGCGTCGGCGGGGTCGACTCGGCGGAGGCCGCCTGGACCAAGATCCGGGCCGGCGCCAGTCTGATCCAGCTCTACTCCGCCCTCGTCTATGCCGGGCCGGGCCTCGTCGGCGCGATCAAGGCCGGCCTGCTGCGCCGGATGGAGCGGGAGGGCGTCCGGAGCCTCGCCGCGATCACCGGGCGCGACGCCGCGGACCTGGCCCGCTCCGCCTGAAGCGGCGTCACAATTCCGGGTTGGTCGGTTCGGTGCGCCGTGCCACGACGGTGTAGCAGAGCCGCCTCTGCCCGAACAGGAGCTGGCGGTGATAGGTCACCGTCGACTCGCCAAAGCCCAGGATGGCGAGCAGTTCCTGCATCGTCGCCGGCGCGATGAGCCACCAGGCATCGAAGCGGATCCGCTGGTCGGCCCGGGGCAGGAGGAACATCGGCAGGCCGAGGCTGCGCGGCAGGTAGCGCAGCAGGTGCAGCGATTTCGGCAGCATCTCGGTCACCACCACGGTCTCGCGGGTCAGCCGCAGGACGCCGTGGAGCGCCCGGAACGGGTCGCGCAGCCGCGCGAGCGCGTTGCCGAGCACCGCGAGATCGACCGGCCCGACCGCCTCCGGCACCTCGTAGAGCGAGCCGCCCGCCCGCCGCGCCCGCGAGCCGAGCGCCGCGTGGGAGAACCAGAACGCGTCCTCGAACCGGCGCAGGTGCTTGCGGATCTCCGGCGCGATCACCGAGCGTTCGAAATCCGGGTACGGCACCATCTCCCAGCACGCGTCGCCGGAAAAGTCGTAGGACACCACCTCGGCGCCGCGCGCCTCCATGCCGAAGCCCAGGAAGCCGCTGGTGGCGCCGAAATCGAGCACCCGCTTGCCCGCCACCGCGACGTGGCCGAGGTAGTCGTCGAACCCTGCCCTGAGGTCCCAGGCCCCCGGCAGGGTGCCGTGCCCGGGCAGGTCGATCGCGTGGTTGAAGGTGCAGGCGGCGATGTCCTCGACCGCGCGGGGCGGTGCGAAGGGGCCGTCGGGGGCCGTGTCGATGGGCGCGGGCGGATCCGCCGTGATCATGCGGGACTCAGATCTCGTGTACGGTGAGGCGGCGGGCATCAGGATCCCGTCCGCGCCTCCTGGTAGGCCGGCAGCCCGGCGGGCAGGCCGACCCAGGACAGACGGCGGGAGACCCAGACGTGGTCGCGCGGCGGGACGCTTTCCGGGTCGTCGAGGCTCGCCAGGGTGAGGTCGGCCTCGTCCGGCAGGTCGTCCGCCCGATAGGCGAGGTGCGTGCCGCAGGCCGGGCAGAATGCCCGCTCGGCCCGCGGGCTCGAGCGGAACCAGGTCGGGGTCCCGGCGGTGAAGCGCCAGCCCGCCCGCCGCACGGTGAGCCAGCCGACCATCGGGGCGCCCGTCGTGCCCCGGCAATCGGCGCAGTGGCAGACGGTCCGGTTCCAGGGCTCCCCCTCCGCCTCGTAGCGGACGCCGCCGCACCGGCATCCGCCGGTGATCGCGCGCTCTCTCGTCATCGTGCCGCCTCCAGGGTGCCGGTTCGCGGCCGCGGGTCGAGCAGGGCCTGGCCGAGGCCGCGGGCGGCCAGGAGGGCCGGCACCGCCGGCCACGGGCCGGTATCGCCGATCCCGCGCGTCGCGGCCAGCGCCGCGTCGCCGGCCCGGCCGCCGCCCCGACGGGGCCGGGGCGCGGCGTCGCGACGTTGGCGAGCGTCATTCCGGGCGAGGCGGCGGCGTCGCGTGGGCTCCGGGCTCGCCGCGGCGGGCCTCGTCGGTGGCGTCACCGGGGTGCGGCGCGTCAGCGGCCCCGGGCGAGCAGGCGCGACAGGAACCAGAGCGGGACCACCACCACGGCGCCGGCGATGAACCAGCGGCCGGCATCGTGGAAGGTGTCGAGGCCGAGGGCGATCAGCGAGCGCACCGTGTCGTAGGCCTGGGCGAACAGGAGCCCGGGCGTGACGCCGATCATCGCCATGCCGGCGCCGACGAGGAGCGACAGGAAGACGAGCCGGACCAGCACCGCCGCCGGCGAGCCGCCGAGGAAGCGGTGAAGGCCCGAGGCCCGGCCCTCCCGATAGGGTCCGGGGCCCTGCTGGTAGGGTCCCTGCTGGAAGGGGCCTTGGCCGCCCGGGCTCGGCCCGCCGAAGGGACGGTTGAATCTCTGCTCGCTCATGCTTCCTCGCGATCCTACCGTTGCGGGGACCAAGCCCCGACCCTCGCCTCAGCGCAACCCGTCTGTTGCGGCGCAGTCGGAATTTTGCGACGCAACCCGATCGTTGCGCAGCAACCCGGTTGTTGCGCAGCAACCGAACTGTTGCGGGATTGTCGCATAACGGACGAAACCCGGTACGGCCTGACGCATTGCACCGTTTGGCAATCCGGACCTGAGATGGCAACCTTCCCGGATTATCCCAAGATGCTCTCGAGATGCCCGGCGCGTCACGCCGGGCCGTAAGACTGGCCCGCCCGCAACCCCGAGACGCTCCGCCGCGCGACGCCGGCGGCGCAGCGCCGCGAGATTGATAGCCCGAGCATGATCGACCACGCGCTCTTCGACCCGGCGAAAACCGATCCCGACGCCGAGCGGCTGAACCAGGAGATCATCGCCGCCCAGGCCCGGGCGCCGGACCCCTGGTCCATGCCGGTGGCGGAGGTGCGCGAGCGCCGGCGGCGCGGCAGCCTCGCCTATCCGGCGATGCCCCACAGCTCGCGCGCCGAGACCATGACGATCCAGGGTCCCGGCGGTCCGCTGACCCTGCGGGTGATCCGGCCGCAGCGCAAGGCCCGGGGCGCCTACCTGCACATCCATTCCGGCGGCTGGATCTGGGGCGGGGCCGACGAGCAGGATCCCTGGCTCGAGCGCATCGCCGAGCGCTGCGGCTTCGTCTGCGTCTCGGTCGCGTACCGGCTCGCGCCCGAGCATCCCTATCCGGCGCCGATCGACGATTGCGAGGCGGCGGCGTTGTGGCTCCACCACGAGGGCCGCAAGCTGTTCGGGGTCGAGGCCCTGACGATCGGCGGCGAGTCGGTCGGGGCGCATCTGAGCGTGATGACGCTCCTGCGCCTGCGCGACCGCCACCGGCTGCCGAAGGCGTTTCGCGGCGCCAACCTGTTCTCCGGCCTCTTCGACCTCGGCGTGACGGCCAGCGCCCGCAACTGGGGCGAGCAGCGCCTGGTCCTCAACTCCACCGACATACGCCGCTTCGCCGACGGCTTCGTGCCGGAAGGGGTCGCCCGGCGCTCGCCCGAGGTCTCGCCGCTCTATGCCGACCTCGCCGGCCTGCCGCCGGCCCTGTTCTCGGTCGGCACCCGCGATCCGCTCCTCGACGACACGCTGTTCATGTCGATGCGCTGGGCCGCGGCCAATAACGGCGGCTACACCTCGGTCTATACCGGCGGCTGCCACGTCTTCATCCGCTACCCCCTCGCCATGACTCAGAGGGCCCTGGAACTGATCGAGCGCTTCCTGATGGCGCTAGCGTGAGGCGCGGATCCGCGGCGACCGCCTACGCGCTCCTCGCCCTCGCGGCCCTGCTCTGGGCCGCCAACGCGGTGGTGAGCAAGGCGGCGGTCGGCCTCGTCTCGCCGCAGGCGTTGGTCTCCTTGCGCTGGTCGATCGCGCTCGCCGCCATCGCGCTCCTCGCCGGGCGCGAGACGCTCCGGCACGGGCGCGCCTTGCGGGCCCACTGGCTCATGATCCTGCTGATGGGCGGCTTCGGCTACACCGCCTTCAACGCGCTGTTCTACGTCGCGGGGGCGCACACCACCACCGTCAACCTGGTGCTGTTCCAGGGCGCGATCCCGGTCCTGGTGATGGGGCTGAACTACCTCGCCCGCGGCGTCGCGGTGCGGCCGGGCCAGCTCCTCGGCGCCGCCATCACCCTGGCCGGGGTGTCGCTGGCGGCGAGCCACGGCGACCTCGCCAACCTGCGCGACCTCGCCTTCAACCGCGGCGACCTCTTCGTGGCGCTCGCCTGCCTGTTCTATGCCGGCTACACCGTCGCCCTGCCCTTGCGCCCGGCGGTGCCGGGGCTCGTCTTCTTCGCCGCGATGGCGGTGGCGGCCTGGGCGACCTCGGTGCCGCTGCTCATCGGCGAATGGGCTGCCGGCCACACGATCTGGCCCGGCCCCGCGGGCTGGGGGCTCATCGCGTTCACGGCGCTCGGGCCCTCGCTGGCCTCGCAGCTCGCCTTCATGCGCGGGGTCGAGGCCATCGGGCCGAACCGCGCGGGCCTGTTCGCCAACCTGGTCCCGGTCTTCGGGGCGATCCTGGCGGTCGCGGTGGTGGGCGAGCCGTTCGGCGCCACCGAGGCGCTGGCGCTCGCCCTGGTGCTGGGCGGGATCGCGGTGTCGGAGGTTCTGGGCCGCCGGACCGCGGCGTGAGCGTGGCCCGGAGCAGGGTTGCCTGTCGCAACTCTGCTCAGCTCCTTGTTTTCCGCCTCACTCCGCCGCCATCCGCTGCCCGCGCCACTGGGTCAGCAGGGCGCGAAGCGCCGCCGGCTTGAGCGGCTTGCCGAGCACGTGGACGCGCTGCGCGCCCGCGGCGTCGCGCAGTTCCGGCGAGCGGTCGGCGGTGAGCAGCACCGCCGGGATATCGGCGGCGAGCGCCGCCCGCAGGGACACGATCAGGTCGAGGCCGGTGCCCTGGTCGAGATGGTAATCGGCCACGATCACGTCGGGGCGCAAGCGGCCGCCGAGCACCAGGGCCAGCGCCTCGCTGAGCGAGCCCGCGGTGTGGAGCGCGCAGCCCCAACTGCCGACGAGCACCCGCATGCCGTCGACGATCGCCGGCTCGTTGTCGACCGCCAGCACGGTGAGGCCGGCGAGCGGCACGGTGACCGGGCGGGGCGCCTCGCCCTGCGCCTCGGGGGCGGGCCTCCGGGGCGCCCCCGGCACCGCGACCGAGAAGGCCGAGCCGCGGCCGGGCTTCGACGCCAGCGTCACCGGATGGTCGAGGAGGCGCGCGGTCCGCTCGACGATCGACAGGCCGAGCCCGAGGCCGCGGGCGACCCGCGCGCCCTGGTCGAGGCGCTGGAACTCGCGGAAGACCAGCTTCTGCTGCGCGGCCGGGATGCCGAGGCCGGTGTCGCACACCGTCAGCACCACCCGGTCGCCCCGCCGGCGCGCCCCGACGAGCACGCGCCCGCGCGGCGTGTACTTGATCGCGTTCGAGACCAGGTTGTGCAGGAGGCGGCGCAGCAATTGCCGGTCCGAGCGCAGGGCGAGGGAAGAGGGCACCACGGTGAGCCGCAAGCCCTTCTCCTGCGCCATTGGGCCGAACTCGCGCTGCACCTGCCGGAACAGGTCGGAGACCCGCACGATCGAGAGCTGGGGCTTCAGCGCGCCGGTGTCGAGGCGCGAGATCTCGAGCAGCGCGGTCAGGATCTCCTCGACGGCGTCGAGGGACGCGTCGACGTTCTCGGCGAGCGTCGGGTCGGTGGCCCGGTCGCGCTCGACGAGGGCGCTGGCATAGAGCCGCGCCGCGTTGAGGGGCTGGAGGATGTCGTGGCTCGCCGCGGCGAGGAAGCGGGTCTTCGAGGCGTTGGCCTCCTCGGCCTCGGCCTTGGCGCGGGTCAGCGCCGCGTTGAGGCGGGTCAGCTCCTCGGTCCGCTCGCGCACCCGGGTCTCGAGTTCCTCGTTGAGGCGGGTGCGGGCCTCCTCGGCGGCGACCGAATCGGTCACGTCGGTGTAGGTCGCGACCACGCCGCCGTTCGGCAGGAGGTTGGCGCGGATCTCGATCACCCGGCCGCTCGGATGGAGGCGCAGGCGCTGCGGCCCGGATTCGAGCCGGAAGGCGGCGATGCGCTCGGCGACCAGGGTGTCGGCGTCCCGTGCCCCGTAGGCGCCCCGGCCGGCGTTGAAGCGCACGATGGCTTCCAGGTCGATGCCGGTCTGGATCATGTCCGGCGGCAGGTCGTAGAGATCCGCGAAGGCGCGGTTCCACACGATCAGCTTCATGTCGCGGTCGAAGACCGTGATGCCCTGCTTGGCGTGGTCGAGCCCGTGCTGGAGGATGTCGCGGCTGTACTGGAAGGCCGCGGAGGCGTCGTCGAGGAGCTTGAGGGCGGCCTTCGGCGAGACGTTGCGCCGGCGCAGGAGCAGCGACAGGGCGAGCCGGGCCGAGGCCGCCCCGATCGCCGAGGCCAGCAGGTGCTCGGCGTGGCGCAGTTCGGGCAGGCCCGCGATCGCGTCGTCGCGCAGCGGACCCCTTCCCTGTCCCTGCGCGAACTCCTCGAAGGCCCGCACCGCCCGCTCCTCGCCGAGGAAGCGGGCCACGGTGGCGCGCAACTCGGCGATCGTCACGGCGCTGCGGAACAGCCGGAAGCTCGGCGCGCCGGGCCCGGCCTCGTCGAAGCCGGAGACCTGCCCGAACGCCTCGGCCTGCAGGCGCTCGATGGCGGTCGGCGGGCGCAGGAGCGAGCCTGCGACATACGCGAGGGTGTTGAGCCCGAGGCTCCACAGCGTGCCGTGGACGAGGCGGGGGACGTCGTCGATGCCCATCAGCGCCGTCGGGCTCAGGGCTTCGATGCCGAACGGTCCTTCGGCGATGAGCGTCGCCGCCCAGCCGTCGCCGGTCACGAGGCTCGGCAGCAGCAGGGTGTAGAGCCAGACCGCGAACCCGACCGTGAGCCCGGCGGCGGCGCCCGCGCCGGTGCCGCGGCCCCAGTAAAGCGCGCCGACGAAGGCCGGGCCGATCTGCGCCACCGCCGCGAAGGACAGGAGCCCGATCGAGGCGAGCGCCACCTCGCCGGCGACCCGCGAATAGACGTAGGCCACCAGCACCACGGCGACGATGGCGATGCGGCGCACCACCAGCACGTAGCCGCCGAGATCCGAGGCGCCGGCCTCCGGGGCGGAGGGCGCCCCGGCCCCGAGGGGCCGGCGCCGCAGGGCGACCGGGATGACGAGGTGGTTCGAGATCATGATCGCCACCGCGACCGACTCGACGATCACCATCGCGGTCGCGGCCGAGAGGCCGCCGATGAAGGCGATCAGCGCGACTCCGTCGGCGCGCTCGTGCAGCGGCAGGGCGAGCACGATCATGTCGCGCTGCACCGTGCCCTCCGGGAAGAGGGCGAGGCCGGCCAGCGCCAGCGGCACCACGAACAGGTTGATGAGCACGAGGTAGAGCGGGAAGGTCCAGGCCGCCCGGCCGATATCGGCCGGCGCCCGGTTCTCCACCACCGCCATGTGGAACTGGCGCGGCAGCAGCAGCACGGCCGCCGCCGAGAGCAGGGTCTGGACGAGCAGCGTCGCGGGGCCGGAGGTCTGCCCGACCAGGGGCCCGAGCCCCTGCGCGACGCTCGCGGCGACCGGCCGGTCGTGCAGCATCCAGCCGACCACGAAGCCGCCGACGGTGAGGAAGGCCAGGAGCTTGACGAGGGATTCCAGCGCCACCGCGAGCGTCAGCCCGTCCTGGTGCTCGGTGGCGTCGGCGTGGCGGGTGCCGAAGGCGACCGCGAAGCCCGCCAGCACCAGGGCCACGAACAGGCCGAGATCGCCCAGCATGCCGGCCGGTGCGCCGACCCCGTCGGTCGCCCGCAGGAACACCTGCAGCGACGCCGCCACCGCCCGCAATTGCAGGGCGATGTAGGGCACCGCGCCCACCACCGCGATCAGGCAGACCAGGGCGGCGATGCGCTCGCTCTTGCCGTAGCGGGCGGCGATGAAGTCGGCGATCGAGGTTGAGTTCTGGGCCTTGGCGATCCGCACCACCCGGCCGAGCAGCCGGTAGCCGAGGCCCACCACCAGGACCGGGCCGACATAGATGGTGAGGAAGTCGAGGCCGGCATGGCTCGCGAGGCCGACCGAGCCGAAGAAGGTCCAGGAGGTGCAGTAGACCGCGAGCGACAGGGCGTAGATCGTCGGCCGCACCCGCGCGTCGCGCATCAGGGTCCGTCCGGCGACGTCGCCCCAATGGGCGACCGCGAACAGGGCACAGATGTAGACGAGGGCGGTCAGCACCACCGTCCAGCCCGCGATCATCGGCGTCGTCCATCCCCGGCCCGGGCGGGGGCCCGGGCGTCATGGCGACGGGTGTAGAGCATGTCGGGGTCCGAGGGCGACCCCGCCTGCGCTCAGCCGTGGCAGGTGCAGCCGGCGTAGTCGCAGCCGGCATGGTGGGGATGGCCCTCGGCGCACTCGTCGCAGCAGAAGGCCTTGCCGTGGCGCGATACCGCCTTCTCGGTCGGGACCACGCAGACGCAATCCTCGCAGGCGCACTTCACCGTCTCGACGTTGGTACCGGTCATGGATCCGTTTCCTCCTCGTGGTCCTGGTTTCGTACGGGCTCGTGCGGCTCGGTGAGGTGGGCGACCATGCTGCCGAGGACGTCGCGCACGTGATCGTCGTCGATGCCGTAGGCGACGTGCCGCCCGTGGCGGACCGCGCGCAGGATGCGGGCCGTCCGCAGCAGGCGCAGGTGGTGCGAGGTCAGCGATTGCGACAGGCCGAGCGCCCCGCCGATCTCGCCGACCGTGCTCTCCGCCTCCAGGCAGGCGAGCACGATGCGCAGGCGGTTCGGCTCCCCGAGGAGCCGGAAGACCTCCGCCACGTCCGCGACCTGCTCGGGCGACAGGAGCCGCACGTTGATTCTCACCAACGCATGAACACCTGCTCATGTGTTGGTGCGTGGCGGCCGATGTCAAGCGCGGGAACCGTCCCTCTTGCCCGAATGCGATCGGCCTCGCGGCACCGGTCGCGCCGCAGGGCCGGGGCACGGGACACGCCACGGCCGATCTGTCTGCGGCGGCGCATCTCCAACCCGCACCCTCGGGATGAGGTTTGAGGATCGGAGGTCGGTGACCCCTGGTCGATCGCAGTGTCGGGGAGTGTGGGCCGGGGGAGACGAGGGCCGGGGAGGGTCAGGCGGCGGCGCGTGACCGCATCAGGTCGGCCCCGTTGCCGACGGCGCGGGTGTAGAGCGAGCCGTAGCCCTCGGCGGCCCTGTCCCAGCCGAAGTCGCGCGCCATGGCGTTGCGGCGCATCGCGCCGAGGCGGCGCTTCGACGCGAAGGTGTCGAAGGCGCGGCGGATGGCGCCGCTGAGGCCCTTGAGCGAGGCCTCGCCGAACAGGAAGCCGGTGACGCCGTCCTCGACCGTGTCGGCCAGCCCCCCGGTGCGGTGCGCGATCGGCAGGGAGCCGAAGCGCTGGGCGTACATCTGGGCGAGGCCGCAGGGCTCGAAGCGCGAGGGCATCAGCAGGAAGTCGCTGCCGGCGAACATCCGGTGGGCGTCGGTCTCCTCGAAGCCGACCCGCACCCCGACGGAACCGGGATGGCGCCGGGCGAGGTCCAGGAAGGCGGCCTCGAACCGGGGCTCGCCCTGGCCGGTCACCACGAGCTGCCCGCCCTCCGCGACGATCGACTCGGCGGCCGCCAGGGTCAGGTCGACGCCCTTCTGGTGCACGAGGCGCGACACGATGGCGAAGAGCGGTCCCCGCGAGACGCCGAGGCCGAACCGGCCGCGCACCGCGTCGGCATTGGCGCGCTTGCCCTTCCAGTCGTCGGGCTCGAAGCGGGTGGCGAGGTGGGGATCGGTGCGCGGGTCCCAGGCCTCGTCGATGCCGTTGAGGATGCCGGCGAGCCGCCCCTGGTGGGCGCGGGTGCGCAGGAGCCCGTCGAGGCCGCAGCCGAATTCCGGCGTGGTGATCTCGTGGGCGTAGGTCTCGCTGACGGTGGTGACGTGCGAGGCGTAGAACAGGCCGGCCTTGAGGAAGGAGAGCTTGCCGTAGAACTCGACCCCGTCAATGTGGAAGGCGCTCTCCGGCACGCCGAGGCGGCCGAGATTCTCCCACGGAAACAGGCCCTGATAGGCGAGGTTGTGGATGGTGAGCACGCTCGGCACGCGCTGGCCGCGCCAGGCCAGGTAGGCGGGGGCGAGCGCCGTCTGCCAGTCGTTGAGGTGGAGGAGGTCGGCGCGCCACGCGGGGTCGATGCCCTGGGCGAGCTCGGCGGCCGCGAGGCTGAGGCGGCCGAAGCGCAGGTCGTTGTCGGAGAAGTCGACGCCCTGGTCGCCGTAGGGCGAGCCGTCGCGGTCGTAGAGGTCGGGGCTCATGATGACGTAGACCGGCAGGCCGTCGCCGGTCTCGGTCAGGCCGAGGTCGCAGGGCGGCATGTCGGCGCTGCCCGGAAGCTGGGCCACCACCGCGATCTCCGGATGGCGGTCGACGACCTGGCGATAGCCCGGGATCAGGATGCGCACGTCGTAGTGCTGGCGCAGGGCCCGGGGCAGGGAGGACGCGACCTCGCCGAGGCCCCCGGTCTTCACGAAATCGGCCATCTCTGGCGTGGCATAGAGGATGCGCGGTCGGAGCGAGCCGCGCACGGCCTCGATGGCTCCGTCGGGGGAACCCTCTGACGACACCGCCGGCGCCTGCGAAGCCGACCGTGCCGACGCCGGACATGTCATGAATGAGCCCCCACACCGCGAGCCGGACGGACCCCGAGCGGATATAACCGCGGCGTAACACCACGACAACGCACCGCTGCGGCTCCGGTTCCAGTGCGGTGCACAATATCAGAACGGATGAGAGCGGCAAGACAAAAATAATTAACGGAAAGCAAAAAACCCGTTTCTCGCCGCTTTCCGAAGCTGTGCCGTGTAACGGGTGAAGCTCAGGCAGGCAGACGATCAGCTCAGGCGTCCGCCGCCGGCGCGCGCCGGATCAGCACCAGGGCCTCGTCTCCCGCAAGTGCGAAGTGGCCGTCCTGGGGGCCTTCGCCGCGCCGGCCGCCGGCGCTCGACAGCAGCACCTCCCAGGCCGACTCGGCCGGCACGTCGGTGAAGCAAGCTTCGTGCCCGAAATTGAGGGCGACCCGGACGACCTCGTCGCCGTGCCGGCGCTCGTAGACGAGGACGTCGCCTGCGACCGACACCGCCCGGTAGGCCCCGACGCTCAGCGCCGGATGCTCGCGCCGCAGCGCGATCAGGCGGCGGTGCAGGGTCAGGATCGAGGTCGGGTCGTCGCGCAGAACCTCGACGTTGCGGGTCTGGGCCTGCGGGTCGAGGGGCAGCCAGGGCTCGACGGTGGAGAAGCCGGCATGCGGGCCGGGCGCCCACTGCATCGGCGTGCGCTCCGGGTCGCGGCCGAGGCCGGGCTCGTTGTGCTCCCAGGGGTCGCGCACCCGCTCCGGCGGGATCGGCACGGCGCCGAGCCCGATCTCGTCGCCGTAATACAGCGTCGGGGTGCCGCGTAAGGTCAGGAGCAGCACCGCCGCGACGCGCGCCTGCGCGTCGCCGACCCGGGCGGCGATGCGCGGCCGGTCGTGGTTGCCGAGCACCCAGTTCGGCCAGCCGCCTTCGGGCAGGGCCGCCTCGTACTCGGCCACCAGGGCCGCCACGGCCGCCGCGTGCCAGGGCGTCTGGAGCAGCTGGAAGTTGAACGGCAGGTGGGCGCCCGACAGGTCGACGCCGTAATAGGCGACGAGCCGCTCCAGCGGCAGGTAGATCTCGCCGATCAGCACCCGCGCGTCGTAGTCCTCGAGCACCGCCCGCATCTCGGCGATGACATGCATCACCTCGGGCTGGTCGGCGGAGTGGAGCTGGACCAGGCTGTTGATCTCGGGCTCGCCGGCCACGTAGTCCGGGTTGACCGGGTTGTCGCGGAAATGCTCGTCCTTCATCAGGTGCCAGATCACGTCGACCCGGAACCCGTCGACGCCGCGGTCGAGCCAGAACCGCAGCACGTCGAGCATCGCGGCGCGCACCGCCGGGTTGCGCCAGTTGAGGTCCGGCTGCTCGCGCAGGAAGGCGTGGTAGTAGTACTGGCCCGTCGCCGGATCGAGGGTCCAGGCCGGGCCGCCGAAATTGCTGATCCAGTTGTTGGGCGGTCCGCCGTCGGGAGCGGGATCGCGCCAGATGTACCAGTCGCGCTTCGGGTTGTGGCGGGAGGCGCGGGCCTCGCGGAACCAGGGATGCTCCTGCGAGGTGTGGTTGGGCACGAAGTCCATGATCACCCGCAGGCGGCGGCGATGCGCCTCGGCCACCAGGGCGTCGAAATCGGCGAGCGTGCCGAAGAGCGGGTCGATGTCGCGGTAATCCGAGACGTCGTAGCCGTAATCCGCCATCGGCGAGCGGCAGACCGGCGACAGCCACAGGGCGTCGACGCCGAGCCAGGCGAGGTAGTCGAGCCGGGCGACGATGCCCTTCAGGTCGCCGACCCCGTCGCCGTCCGTGTCCTGGAACGAGCGCGGATAGACCTGGTAGACGATCCCGGCCTTCCACCACAGCTCGCCCGCCAGCAGGCGCTCGGGCCCTGCGGCCACGGTCGAAGGCGCCGCGGGCGAGCGTCCACGGGTCGCGTCCTCGGTCATGCTGGGCTCCTGCACGCTGGGTTCCTGGCAGGCGCCGCGACCGGCGCCGGGGTTGAGCGGGTGGGCGGCGGCCCTTATATCAGCGCCCGCGGCGGCGCCCTGCGGGGAAGACGCGCCACTGCATCCGGTTCCCGCGCCCCTGCGCGCGGGACCTTAGCGTGGCAATCCTGCATCACATGGCTGCCATCATGACCTGGCTGCCGTCATGCGGGTGCCGCGACACGCTGGCGGGGAGGGGGCGCGTTCGCGCCCGAGCCAGACGAATCCGCCGAAAGGGCGGTGCGCCGCGATCCGGGGCTCAGACCCAAGGCTTAACCCTTCCGCTGGGGTAAGCCGGCCCAAGTCTTAACCCTAAGGTCCGGCATGCGGGCGGCGAGGCGCGCGTTCACACTCGCTTCAGGCCGCTTCGCCAAAATCAAGTCTTGTTTGCGTGAGACGTGTCGGGACAGCAACACGCGGAAAGACGCGTTCCAAATCTGGTCTCGGCGTCTCGACATCGCCGCTCCACAGCCACACGATGCTGCCGTGGCCGAAGGTTAGCTGCAACGCACGCGACACAGATCGCGATGCAGCGACGAGAGACCTGCGGTGGCGAAGGGGGTTCCAAGGTGCTGAACGAAGCAATTCTATCCGGTCGCCAGCGCGACGAGACCCCGCGGGACGCGGAGACGCCGCGCTCCTGGATGCCGCAGGCGGCGCAGGCCGCGCCCGCGGGCGACGAGGTCGCGACGATGCGTGAGGCGATCCTCGCCAGGCTCGTCTACGGCCTCGGCAAGACGCCCGCGACGGCGCGCGACCGCGACTGGTTCGCCGCCACCGCGCTGGCCTTGCGCGACCGGGCCGTGGCCGCCTCCGCGGCGTCGGCCGGCACCGTGCCCCCGAAGCGCGTGCACTATCTCTCGCTCGAGTTCCTGATCGGGCGCCTGCTCTCCGACGCGATGGGCAATCTCGGCGTCGCCGAGACCGTGCGGGCGGCGCTGGCCGGCCTCGACGTCGACCTCGACCTGGTTGCGGGCGCCGAGCCCGACGCGGCGCTCGGCAATGGCGGCCTCGGGCGGCTCGCCGCCTGCTTCATGGAGAGCATGGCGAGCCTCGCCATTCCCGCCTACGGCTACGGCATCCGCTACGATCACGGCCTCTTCCGGCAGGTGATCGAGGACGGGGTGCAGCGCGAGGTGCCGGAGACCTGGCTCGCGGAAGGCAACCCCTGGGAGTTCGAGCGGGCGGAGGCCGCCTGCGAGGTCGGCTTCGGCGGCGACGTCGCGATGAGCGTCCAGCCCGACGGGACGCTGCGCCGCGTCTGGCGCCCGGCCGAGACCGTGCGCGCCGTGCCCTACGACACCCCGGTGATCGGCCGCGGCGCCAAGCACGTCAACGCGCTGCGCCTCTGGGCCGCCCGCGCGGTCGAGCCCGTGGACCTCGCCCGCTTCAATGCCGGCGACCATGTCGGGGCGGTCGCCGACCGTGCGCGGGCCGAGGCGATCTCGCGGGTGCTCTACCCCAGCGACGGCACGCCGGCCGGCCAGGAGCTGCGCCTGCGCCAGGAATTCTTCTTCACCTCGGCCTCGCTCCAGGACTTGGTGCGCCGTCACGTCGCCGAGCGCGGCGACCTGCGCTCGCTGCCCGATCACGCCGCGATCCAGCTCAACGACACCCACCCGGCCATCGCGGTGCCGGAGCTGATGCGGCTCCTCGTCGACGTCCACGGCCTGTCCTGGGAGGATGCCTGGCACGTCACCACCCAGACGCTCGGCTACACCAACCACACCCTGATGCCGGAGGCCCTCGAGACCTGGCCGGTGGAGCTGATGGAGCGGCTGCTGCCGCGCCACATGCAGATCATCTATCTCATCAACTGGATGCATCTCGAGGAGGTGTCGAAGCACGGCGCGTCCCTGGCGCAGCTCGCCGAGGTCTCGCTGATCGACGAGAGCCACGGCAAGCGGGTGCGGATGGGGCACCTCGCCTTCCTCGGCGCCCGGCGGGTCAACGGCGTCTCGGCGCTGCACACCGAGCTGATGCGCCAGACGGTGTTCGCGCCGCTCCACGCCCTCGACACCGACAAGATCGTCAACAAGACCAACGGCATCACCTTCCGGCGCTGGCTCCACAACGCCAATCCGGGCCTGACGCGGCTCGCCGTCGAGGCGGTCGGCACGAAGGTGCTCGACGATCCGCGCCATCTCGAGGGCCTGGCCGCCCTCGCCGACGATGCCGCCTTCCAGGCGCGCTACGCGGCCGTGCGTCGCGAGCGCAAGGAGGCCCTCGCCCGGGTGGTCGAGGACCGCACCGGCATCGCCCTCGATCCGGAGGCGCTGTACGACGTCCAGATCAAGCGCATCCACGAGTACAAGCGCCAGCTCCTCAACATCCTGGAGACGGTCGCGCTCTACCAGGCGATCAAGGCCGAGCCGCACCGCGACTGGACGCCCCGGGTCAAGCTGTTCGCCGGCAAGGCGGCGCCGAGCTACCACCAGGCCAAGCTGATCATCCGGCTCGCCAGCGACGTCGCCAAGCGCGTCAACGCCGATCCGGACGTGGCCGGCCGCCTGACCGTCGCCTTCGTGCCGAACTACTCGGTGAGCCTCGCCGAATCGATCATCCCGGCCGCCGACCTGTCGGAGCAGATCTCGACCGCCGGCCTCGAGGCCTCGGGCACCGGCAACATGAAGCTCGCGCTCAACGGCGCGCTCACCATCGGCACGCTCGACGGCGCCAATATCGAGATCAAGGACCACGTCGGCCCTGAGAACATCTTCATCTTCGGCCTCGACGCGGAGGGCGTGCAGCGGGTGAAGGCCGAGCCGGGCTATGCGGGACGCGCCATCGCGGCCTCGCCCCGCCTGCGCGCCGCCCTCGACATGATCGCGGCGGGCGGGTTCTCGCCGGCCGAGCCGGGCCGCTTCCGCCCCCTCGTCGACGAGCTGACCCACTCCGACCGCTTCCTGCTCACCGCCGATTTCGACGATTACTGGCGGGCGCAGCGCGAGGTCGACGCGGCCTGGCGCCGGCCTCGCGCCTGGTGGCGCGCGGCGATCCTCAACACCGCCCGCACGGCGTGGTTCTCCTCCGACCGCACGATGCGGGAATACGCCGAGGAGATCTGGCGGGTGCGGGTGGCCTGACGGCCCTGACCTGACGACGATGAAGCCCCGCGGCCCGCGCCGCGGGGCTTTGTCGTCCATGCCAATCCCGAGGAAAATTCCAGTTCATCCTATCCACGACCTCATCCTGAGGTGCACGCGCAGCGTGCCTCGAAGGAGGGCTCCAGGAAGCACCGAGACATCTGGAAACCTCCTTCGAGGCCTACGCTTTGCTTCGGCACCTCAGGATGAGGTCGCGGGTGGGGGTGAACGGGGCCTTTGACCTGCACGGATCCCCGTCATCACGCGCTCACGCCGTCCAGAACTGCCCGTCATAGGCGAACCGGTCCGGGTGGCAGGCCAATGCGGAGAGGCCGGTGAGGGCCGGGTCGGCGATGGTGATGACGCAGGTCGGGATCTGCCGCATCCGGTCGGAGAAGGGCGGCTTGTGCTCGAAGGCGGCCCGGAAGGTGCCGTCGTTGAGCACGTCGAGGATCCGGGGCGCGATGCCGCCGCCGATATAGACGCCGCCGGTCGCCAGGAAGGTGAGGGCGAGGTCGCCGCAGACGCGCCCGAGCAGCCTGGAGAACACCCGGAGCGTCCGCTGCGCTGCCGGATCGTCCCCCGACATTCCGCGTTCGGTGATGTCCTTCGCGTCCCTCTCGCCGCCGCCGAGACCGGCATGGAGCCGGGTGAGGCCGGGGCCGGAGAGCAGGGATTCGACGGTGATCCGGCCCTCGATCCGGGCGAGCTGCGGCCAGAACGCGGCCTCCTCGGCGTCGCTCGGCCCGAAATCGGTGTGGCCGGCCTCGGTCGACACGATGGCGAGCTGCTTGCCGTAGGGCACCAGAGCCGCGGCGCCGAAGCCGGTGCCGGGGCCGAGCACCAGCCGCGCCCCGCCTTTCGGCGACAGGACCGGGCCGACCGGGGCCAGGATCGAGCGGTCGCGCCCGGCCGGGTCGAGGGCGGCGGCGCCGGCCGCCACCGGCACGTAATCGTTGACGATCCGGCAGCTCGCGAGGCCGAAATCGCGGCCGATCCGCTCGCCCTCGATCACCCAATGGGCGTTGGTGAGGTGGACCGCCGGCCCGTCGACCCGGGCCGCCACCGCCAGGATGGCGGAGCGGGGCGGGGCCACCGCGCTCGTCGCGAGCGCGGCGCGGATCGCCGCGCTCGGGTCGGGATGGGCAGCGGTCTTGTCGTGGGTGAGCACCACCGGGGCGGCCCCGGGCGTCTCCTGCACGGCGAAGCGCGCGTTGGTGCCACCGATGTCGCCGAACAGGACCGGGAACTCGAACTGGGCCACCGCATCGCCTCCGGAGCGCTCAAGGCTTTCGGTTATAGCGTCGCGGCGGCTCCGGTCGACAGGGCGTCAGGCGCCCTCCATCCGGCCGACATCCTTCATCGCGCGCTTGAGGGCGAGCAGGCGCCGGTCGCGGTCGCGGAACAGCTCGGCCGGGTCGCGGCCGCCCCAGTCGAAGAAGCCCTTGCCGGCCATCACGCCGGTGCGCCCCTGCGCCACCAGGTCGTCGATCGACTCCGAGCGGGTGCGGGCCGGCGGCGGGCTGTAGCTCGCATTGGCGAGCGCGTGGCGCAGCAATTCGATGCCGGTGAAGTCCGCCTTGGCGAGGTGGCCGAGGATCGGGATGCGCAGGGCCAGGCCGTGGATGATCGCGTCGTCGATCTCGCGCGCCGACGCCACGCCCTCGTCGAGGAGGTGGTAGACCTCGGCCGAGATCGCCGACTGGATCCGGTTGGCGACGTAGCCCGGGATGAACCGCTTGAGCACGATCGGCACCTGGCCGAGGCCGAGGACGAGCTGGCGCGCCTCCTCGATCACCGCCGGATCGGTCTGCGGCCCCGGCACCACGTCGACGAGGTCGACGATGTAGGGCGGGGTGTACCAGTGCATCACCAGGGCGCGGGCCTGGCGCGCCTCCGGGATCAACGGGAAGACGTCGAGGTAGCTGGTGTTGCTGGCGATCCGGGTCTCGGGCTCGCAGAGCCGGTCGAGCTCGGCGAACAGCGCGCGCTTGGCCTCCGGGTTCTCGGTGATCGCCTCGATGACGAGGCTCGCCCCCGCCACGGTCCTGGCGAGGTCGGGCTCGAGGCGAATCACCTCCGCCACCCGCTCCGGCGTCCACTCGGGCGCGACGGCGCCGGCCTCGCGCAGGGTGTCGAGGGCCGAGGCGATCAGCCCCGGCACCCGCTCCAGGGTCTCCGGCCGGCTGTCGGTCAGCCGCACCCGGTGTCCGCCGAGCGCCAGCACCAGGGCGATGCCATGCCCCATCAAGCCGGCTCCGACGACCGCGATCTCGCTCATGTGGTTCTCCCGTCCGATCGTTTCGATCTTCGCCAACCGTAACGCCTGGATACCGGCCAGGACGTCGTTGATAGCCGGCGAAACATTGGCTCATGCACTCCGCAACCTCGTCCTGAGGTGCCGGCGATCGGAGATCGCTGAGCCTCGAAGGAGGGCTCCAGATGGACCTGAGGCTTCTTGAGACCTCCTTCGAGGTCAGTCGATGTTCATCGACTGACACCTCAGGATGAGGTCGTGGGTGAGCGAAGCCGGCTCTCCGGCCTCTACGCCGGCCGCCACGGCCCCAGCCGCGCGATGTCCCGCTCGCGCCGCTCCAGCCACCACCCCGCCTGCTCCGGCCAGGCCGCGAATCCCGGCTTCTCCGCCGCGTCGAGGGCCCGGCTCGCCCGGACCGCCCAGTTCGGATCGGCCAAGGCCTCGCGCCCGACCGCCACGAGGTCGGCGCGGCCCTCCGCCACGATCGCCTCCGCCTGGCGCGGATCGACGATCAGGCCGACCGCCATGGTGGACAGCCCCGTCTCCCGCTTCACGGCCTCGGCGAAGCCGACCTGGAAGCCGTAGTCGCGCCGGATCCGGGCGGCGGTGGCCGAGCCGGCGAGCCCGCCCGAGGAGCAGTCGAGGACGTCGATGCCGAGCGCCCGCAACTCGCCCGCGAAGGCGAGGGTGTCGTCGAGGGACAGGCCGCCCTCGAGCCCGTCGACCGCCGAGACCCGCACGAAGAGGGGTTTCTCCGCCGGCCAGGCCTGCCGCAGGGCCCGGGCGACGCCGAGGGGAAACCGCATCCGCCCCGCCCGCTCGCCGCCGAAGGAATCCGCGCGCCGGTTGGTCAGCGGCGACAGGAAGGTGTGGAGCAGGTAGCCGTGGGCGGCGTGGAGCTCGATCACCTCGAAGCCCGCCTCATGCGCCCGCCGCGCCGCCGCCACGAAGGCGGCGGTGAGGCCGTCGAGGTCGGCGGGGGTGAGTTCCGCCGGCATCAGCCAGCCCTCGTCGAGGGGGATCGCGCTCGGCGCCACGATCGGCCACGGCGCCTCGCCGCGGGCGATCTCGTCCGCAGAGAGCGGCCCGTTGCCCTCCCAAGGCCGCTGCATGCTGGCCTTGCGGCCGGCATGCGCGAGCTGCAATCCGGCCACCGCCCCTTGCGCCTTCAGGAAGGCGGCGATCCGGGCCAGGGCCTGGCCGTGGACGTCCGACCAGATCCCGAGATCGCCGTGGGTGATGCGCCCCTCCGGCACCACCGCGGTCGCCTCCAGGATCACCAGCCCGGCGCCCCCGAGGGCGAAGCGGCCGTAATGGACGAGGTGGTAGTCGCCCGCGATCCCACCCTTCGCCGAGTACTGGCACATCGGCGGGATCACGACGCGGTTGCGGAGGCGGACCTCCCGCAACGAGACGGGGGTGAAGAGCCGTGCGGTCATGCGGTCCTCACACGGTCGCGATCGGCGTCGTCGGCGAGCCGACCGCGCCGGGCAGCCGCAAGGGGGGCGCGGTCAGGAGGAAGCGGTGGCGCCCGTTCGCCCGCAGCCAGGTCGCGAGCGGGGTGAGGTGCCACAGCTCGCCGAGATTGACCCCGAGACGGAACAGGCAGTGCTCGTGCAGCGGCAGGGTGGCGCAGCAGCCGTCGCCGGGCAGCGCCGGGTGGACCTCGACGGCGTAGTTGTCGGCGATGAGGGCGGCCATCCCCGAATCGGTGATCCAGTTCAGGAGCTTCCGGTCGCGCCCGTCGAGGCCGGCGCAGAGGTCGTGGACGACCGCCGGGTCGGGGTTGCGGTTCATGCCGAGCAGCCGCTCGGCGAAGCCCGTGTGCAGGCAGACCATGTCGCCGGGCTCGACCGCGACGCCGTCGGCATCGAGGATGCGCCGCAACTGGTCGTAGCCCACCGCCACCCGGGCGTCGCCGAGATGGGCGTGGAGGTCGATCATCACGCCGCGGCCCTGCATGCCGCGCTCGGCCAGGCGCTCGATGCCGAGGGCCTGGGCGCGGGACGGCGCGCCCGCCTCCGCGGGCGTCGTCGGCCCGGTGATGTCGGAGCCGGCCCGGAAGCCGTTGTAGTAGACCGGCCGCGGGGTGCCGTCCCCCTCGACGTCGAACAGCGAGCCGACATGGGCGAGGCTGTCCCACTGCGTCGAGTATTGCAGGTGCAGCACCGCGAGGTCGTCGCTGATGACGTCGGTGGCGTCCGGCACCTCCTCGCAGACGAGGAAGTTCATGTTCGGCCGGCCGCTCGCCCGCACGGTCGGGCGGACCTGCGGCGGGTGGCGGCGGGGGTTGAGCACGTTGCCGCCCGGAAAGTCGAGGGGCAGGCTGAGGCAGAAGGTCAGGCCCTCCCGCACCTCGGCCGCACCCTGGCGCACCTTCTCGGGGGTCAGGAGGTTGAGCCGGCCGAGCTCGTCGTCGGGGCCGAAATCGCCCCAGGTCGAGCCCTCCGGGCGGCGGCGCCAGCGGAGCGTCATGCGTGTGGCCCTCGCTGCTGACGCCGCGAGGGCGGTCCGCCGCACGCGCGGCGGCGCGCAGTCGCGCTTGCCGATGGCCGGGGGCCGTTCGGTCGAAGTGTTCCGGCCATCGGGGTCATTTCTTCACCAGGGGGCAGCGGGAGGCGGAGAGCGGCTGGAAGGCCTGCTCGCCCGGAATGGTCGCGACGAGCCGGTACAGGTCCCAGGGGCCCTTCGAGTCCTCCGGCTTCTTGACCTCGAACAGGTACATGTCGTGGATCATGCGGCCGTCCTCCCGGATGCGCCCGCCGCGGGCGTAGAAATCGTCGACCGGCGTCTCGCGCATCGCCGTCATCACGGCGGAGGTCTCGTCGGTGCCGACCTTCTGGACGGCCTTCAGGTAGTGCATCACCGTCGAGTAGACGCCGGCCTGGGACATGTTCGGCATCTTGCCGACGCGCTCGAAGTAGCGCTTCGACCATCCCCTCGTCTCGTCGTTGAGGTCCCAGTAGAAGCCTTCGGTCAGCAGCATGCCCTGCGTTGCCTTGAGGCCCAGGCTGTGGACGTCGCTGATGTAGACCAGCAAACCGGCGAGCTTCTGGCCTCCTTGCGTCAGGCCGAACTCGGAGGCCTGCTTGATCGCGTTGGTGGTGTCGGCGCCCGCATTGGCGAGCCCGACCACCTTGGCGCCCGAGCCCTGCGCCTGGAGCAGGAAGGACGAGAAGTCCGCGGTGTTGAGCGGCACCCGCACCCCGCCCAGCACCTTGCCGCCATTGGCCTTCACCACCGCGCCGGCGTCGCGCTCGAGGTCCTGGCCGAAGGCGTAGTCGGCGGTGACGAAGAACCACGAATCGCCCCCGGCCTTGACGGTGGCGAGCGCGGTGGAATTGGCGAGCGCGTAGGTGTCGTAGGCCCAGTGCACGGAGACGGGGGAGCAGGCCTCGTTGGTGAGCCGCACCGCGCCCGGCCCGTTGAACACGATCACCTTGTTCTTGGCCCTGGCGATGTCGGCGGCGGCGAGCGCGGTGGCGGAGGCCGCCACGTCCAGGATCGCGTCGACCCCAGCCGTATCGAACCAGGCTCGCGCCGTCGCCGCCGCGATGTCGGGCTTGTTCTGGTGGTCGGCGACCACGACCTCGACGGGGGCGCCCAGCACCTTGCCGCCGAAATCCTCCACCGCCATGCGGGCCGCCGCGGCGCTCCCGGGCCCGGTCACGTCGGCGTAAGGCCCCGACATGTCGAGCAGGAAGCCGAGGCGCACGACCCCGTCGGAAACCTTTTGTGAATTCGCGGCCGGCGCCTGCTGCGCGCGAGCCATCCCTTGCCAAGCCATGCCAGGCAAAGCGACGGCCAGAGCCGCCGCCAGAAGCGCTATCCTCACCCGGGTCCGTCCTTCGTCGAAGACGTTCGTTCGTGCGGTACGCCGTCGAGGGCGCCCGCGTGCATGGTCCGGACAAGGGGACCCGGTTGTCAACCGCGGGGGAAGCGGGGCGGTGCTGTAAACGCGGTATGCCCCCCGCTCACGCCGCCGGCCCGGCCCCCTCGCCGGCCCCGAGCCAGGGCTGCGCGTTCACCATCCCGACGCGCCAGCCGGCCCCGTCCGGGCTGTCGTAATGATCGAGGCGGGTGAGCGAGCAGTTCTCGATCGCGAAGGCGAGGCCGCCCTGGGGGGGAAGGTTCAGCGCGAGCGCGATCGCGGCCCGGATCGTGCCGCCATGGGCGACCGCCACGATGTCGCGGCCGCTATGCTCGGCGGTGAGCTCGGCGATCGCGGCGTTCACCCGCTCGCAGAGCTCGGAGAAGCTCTCGCCGCCCGGGGGGCGCTCGTCGGCGGGGGCGAACCAGTAGCTCGCGGCGAGCGGCTGGCGCTCGGCGAAGAAGCGGGCCCGGTCCCGGCCCTGCCAGGCGCCGAGATTCTGCTCGGCCAGCGCCGGCAGGGCGGTGAGGTGGGGGACGGTACCGTCCACCGTGAAGTCGCCGGCCTGCCACAGGGCCTCGGCGGTCTGGTGCGTGCGGCCGAGATGGCTCGCGACCCAGACCGCGCCGCGGGGCAGAACCGGCGCGAGGCCGGAGAAGACGTGGGCGTCGCCGCAATCGCACGGGATGTCGCTGCCGCCATAGATGCGGCCGCCATCGCCCCGCACGGGCGCGTGGCGCACCCACCACCAGCGGGTGCGGACGAAGGGGGAGGGGGTCTGGTCGCGCGGGGTCTGGTCGCTCATGGCCCCCTCATAGCCCGAATTGCCAGGCCGGCGAACTCTCCCCATAGCTGCGGCCGTCACGACGGAGCGGATGGATGGACGAGGCGGACGACTTGATCTTCGGGGCGAACATTCCGTTCGCCCGGCTCTGCGGCATCGAGGCCTTGGGCGTCGTCGACGGGTGCACGCGCCTGCGCCTCGCGCTCGGGCCGCAGCACGGCAACAACCTCGGCATCGCCCATGGCGGCATCCTCTGCACCCTCCTCGACATCGCCATGGGCACGGTGGCCCGGCTCACCGCCGGCCGGCCGGTGGTGACGCTGGACATGCAGACGCGCTTCCTCTCGCCCGGCCACGGCGTGCTCCTGGCCGAGGGGCGGGTGGCGCGGGCCGGCCAGTCGATCCTGTTCTGCGACGCCGAGATCCGCGACGAGGCCGGGCGGGTGGTGGCGACCTCCACGGGCGTGTTCAAGCCGGTCGGCGCGAAGGGGTAGGGCCTCGCGCCGGCCGAATGTTTCCGGCCTGTTGCGGGTTCCCGTCGCGGGCCCGGGAACCATCTTCCCGGGACATGGTCCGGCCCGCGCGCCAGAAAGGCCCCGATGACGCCTCCCCGCGAGACCCGCGCCGCCCCCGGCGACGTGATCGAG
The DNA here is from genome assembly GCF_004745635.1 of Methylobacterium nonmethylotrophicum. Lineage (GTDB taxonomy): Bacteria > Pseudomonadota > Alphaproteobacteria > Rhizobiales > Beijerinckiaceae > Methylobacterium > Methylobacterium nonmethylotrophicum. Next base: position 121,838 of record NZ_SRLB01000015.1, read on the forward strand.
ACCGACGTCTCGGCCCGGCTCGACCGGCTGCCCTGGGGCCGGTTCCACACCCTGGTGGTGCTGGCCCTCGGCATCACCTGGGTGCTCGACGGGCTCGAGGTGACGCTCGCCGGCGCGCTCGCCGGCGCCCTCAAGGCGAGCCCGACGCTGCACTTCTCCAATGCCGAGATCGGGCTCGCCACCTCGAGCTACCTCGCCGGCGCAGTGCTGGGGGCGGTCGGCTTCGGCTGGCTCACCGACCGGCTGGGCCGGAAGAAACTCTTCTTCATCACGCTGGCGGTCTATCTCGCGGCCACTGCCGCCACCGGCCTGTCCTGGAACCTGTGGAGCTTCTGCCTCTTCCGCTTCCTCACCGGGGCCGGCATCGGCGGCGAGTACACGGCGATCAACTCGACGATCCAGGAGCTGATCCCGGCCCGGGCCCGGGGCTGGACCGACCTCGTCATCAACGGCAGCTTCTGGCTCGGGGCGGTGCTCGGCGCCGGCACCTCGCTGATCGTGCTCGATCCGGCCCTGTTCGGGCCGGATACGGGCTGGCGCGTCGCCTTCGGGCTCGGCGCCTTCCTGGGCCTCATCATCCTCGCCTTACGCACCTGGATCCCCGAGAGCCCGCGCTGGCTGATGACCCATGGCCGGTCGCAGGAGGCCGAGGCGCTGGTGACCGGGATCGAGGCGCGCTTCCGCGCAGAAGGCCACGCCCTGAGCGAGGGGCCGTTCCCGAAGGCGCGGCTGCGCCAGCGCAGCCACACCCCGCTCGCGGAGGTCTTCTCCGCCCTGAAGGCCTACCGGCAGCGGGCCTGGGTCGGCCTCGCCCTGATGTCGGCCCAGGCCTTCTTCTACAACGCGATCTTCTTCACCTACGCGCTGATCCTGATCGACTTCTACCGGGTGCCGGCGGACGGCGTCGGCTGGTACATCCTGCCCTTCGCGGCCGGCAACTTCCTGGGACCGGTGCTGCTCGGGCGGCTGTTCGACACGGTCGGCCGCAAGCCGATGATCGCCCTCACCTACGGGATGTCGGGCGTGCTGCTGGCCTTGAGCGGGCTCGCGTTCCAGCAGGAGCTCGTCACCGCGACGACCCTCACCTTATGCTGGATGGCGGTGTTCTTCTTCGCCTCGGCGGCGGCGAGCTCGGCCTATCTCACGGTGAGCGAGGTGTTTCCCCTCGAGATCCGGGCCCTGGCCATCGCGCTGTTCTACGCGGTCGGTACCTCGGTCGGGGCGGTGGGGCCGGCCCTGTTCGGCATCCTGATCGAGGGCCATTCCCGCACGGCGATCCTGGGCGGCTACCTGCTCGCCTCCGTGCTGATGATCGCGGCTGGCGCGGTGGCGGGGATCTGGGGCGTGGCCGCCGAGCGCAAGTCGCTCGAGGACGTGGCGAAGCCCCTGGCGGCGGCCGAATAGGCGGGCCGCGGCCGGCCGGGGGGTTCAAGGCATGAGGGCGGGCCGCTTCCTGCCGGCGGGACACGCAACGACGTCCCGCTACACGAGGCGGTCGACCAACCGCCCGAGACCCGCCGCACGATCCGCCGCGGACAAGGCGGGGCGGGTGCCGGTCCCGTCCGGGCCCTGGTCCGCGCCCTGCGCCGCAGTCCGGTCGGCCGTCCCGACGCCGTCGGAGCGGGCGGCGGGATTGACGAACTGCTTCGCCTTCTCGACGTCCGTGCAGTTCCAGCACGCATATCCGTTGACCGTCACCGGATTCGTATAGGTTGACCCGATCGGCGAGCCCATGACGACGCCTCCCTCACGGTTCGGGCCGTTCGCCGGGCAGGTTTCGCGCACGGTGACGGTTCGTCGGGGCCAACTGGATATCAGCCAATCCTTGATCCTTCCTTTGTGTCAGGGGTGAGCGGGATGTTGCCGCCTGGGGAGGACGTCGTGACGCCTCTGGCGACAGGGACCGCCGCCGCGCCGCCCGCCAAGGGCGGATCGCCGCATGTCGCCGGCACCGCACGGGCTGGTACGCGGTGCGCCATGGAGAAGACGTTCACCGCTCACCGTGAGGACCGCCCCGGCGCGGACTGGCTCGCGCGCTTCCGGGAGGGGCGGGACGAAGCCGCGCGGTGGTACATCGGCGAGGGCGCGCCCGCGCTGCCCTCCCCCGCCGCGTGCCGGGCCGCCCTCGCGCGCCACATGCCCGAACTCGTCCCGCACTACGACGAGGCCTGCGGCATGGTCGGCGACGACGACCTCGCCCACCGCATCCTCAGCCATTATCGCCCGGCGGCGCACCGCCAGGGATGCAGCCAGGCGGTGTGGCTGGGCGAGGACGGTCCGGCGCTCGTGCGCAACTACGACTTTCCCCTGCCCGTCATCACCGGCCGGATCGAGCTGACCGCGTGGTCCGGGCGGCGCGTGATCGCGATGGGTCAGCGGCCCTGGGGCGGCTGCCTCGACGGGATGAACGACGACGGGTTGGTTGCCAGCTGCACCCTCGGGGGCATCGCCCGGCGTGGGCAAGGCTTCGCCATCATCCTGATGCTGCGCTACGTGCTGGAGACCTGCGCCTCGGTCCGCGAGGCGGTGGACGCCCTCTGCCGCCTCCCGGCCGCGCAGCTCCACAACGTCACGCTCCTCGACAGGTGGGGCGACCACGCCACGGTCTTCCTCGGGCCCCGGCGCGAGCCCGCCGTGACCCGCCAGATGGCCTGCACGAACCACCAGGAGCGGGCCTCGCCCGCCTCGCGCTCGGCCCTGCGCCAGCGCCTGCTGGAGGAGGCGCTCGCCGCGCCGTCCGCCACCCTGTCGACGCTGACGGCCCGCTTCTTCGAACCGCCGCTCTACTCGCGAAAGGCCAGCTTCACCACGGCCTACACCGCCGTGTACCGGCCGGCGGCGGGCCGCGTCGACTACCTCTGGCCCGGCCGAAGCTGGAGCCAGAGCTTCGACCGGTTCGAGGAGGGTGCCTACACCCACGATTACGGCGCGCTGGAGCGGTGAGGCGGCCCGTGGCGTGACCGCGCCGGTGCGTGCCGCCCCTATCGCAGCATGTGCCCGACCCCGTCCCAGATCCCCCGCACCACCTCGCCCGCCGGCACCGCCCGGGCGAGCCCCGCCGCCTGCCCGGCCCAGGCCTGCATGCGCGCGACGTCGCCCTCCCGCACGGCCGCCTCGCGCATCCCCTGCGTCAGGCCGCGCTGGACCGGGTAGGGGGCGGGAGCCGGCGCGTCCGGCCCCGCGGCGGCCGCCACGTAGGCGGTGGCGAGGCTGCGGCCGGTGCGGCCGCTGAAGGCGCGGGTCAGGCGGGTGTCCTCGGGGCGGGCGCGGCCGAGCGCCTCGGCCCAGGCGGGCGCGATCCCGGCCTCGGGGCAGCGCAGGAAGCCGGTGCCGACCTGCACGGCGCTGGCGCCGAGCAGCAGCGCCGCGGCGGCTCCCCGGGCATCGGCGATGCCGCCGGTGGCGACGACCGGGATCCGCACCGCATCGACGACCGCCGGCAGCAGGGCCATCAGCCCGACCATCCCGGTCTCGGCCTGCGCGGCGTCGAAGCAGCCGCGATGCCCGCCGGCCTCGGCGCCCTGCGCCACCACCGCGTCGGCCCCGGCGGCTTGCGCCGCGAGCGCCTCCGCTACCGTCGAGATGTTGGCCCACCAGGCGATGCCGTGCGCCTTCAGCCGCGCGACGAAGTCCGGCGGGTAGAGCCCCATCACCGAGGACACGATGGGGGGCCGGGCCTCGAGCAGGGCCTCGCACTGGGCGGCGAAGTCCGGCGGCGTCGCGTCCCCGGCTTCCGGCGCCACCGCCGGGCCGAACCCGCCCAGGAAGGCGCGGAGCGACGCCTCGTGGGCGGGGTCGCGGGCCGGGGCGGGATCGGGGATCCACAGGTTGATCTGGTAGGGGCCGGCCTCCCGCACCGCATCCGCCCAGGCCCGGATCGCCGCCGGCTGCATCAGCAGCGCCCCGCAGGCCCCGAGCCCGCCTTCCCGCATCACCGCGACCGAGAGCGCCGGCGGGCAGGCCCCCGCCATCGGGGCGAGGAGCAGGGGCCGGCGCAGGCCGTACGAGGCCGCGAAGGCCTCCGCGCGGGCGAGGGCGGGGTGGAGGGCGGGCATGGCGGCGGGCTCCGGGAAATGCTCGTCTCCGGTATCAACCGTGCGCCGTCCCGCGCAAGCGCCGCACGCTCAGCCGATTGACTTCGCACCCGCACAACGCCATATGGCGGATTGCAGCGTCAGCGGCCGACCATGGTCCGCTCGAGAGGGCTGCGTGACGGATTTCGCCGCGGCACCTGCGCGGCAGGCCCGGCCCTCTCTTAATCGCTCGTCCCTCCGGATCGCTCCATCACGCGGGCGGTCTCCCGACATCGGATCGCGATGAGGGCCGTGCGTTGCGCGCGCCTTGCGGCGATCCCGCTGCCAAATCCCAAGAAGAACACTGTGACTCAATTCACCGATTTCGGCCTCGCGGCGCCGATCCTGAAGGCGCTCGCCCAGGCCGGCTACGTCACGCCGACCCCGATCCAGGCGCAGGCGATCCCGCCGGCCATGCAGGGCAAGGACCTGTGCGGCATCGCCCAGACCGGCACCGGCAAGACCGCCTCCTTCGCTCTGCCGATCCTGCACCGTCTCGCCAGCGAGGCTCCGGCCAAGCACGCCCCGCGCCGCGGCTGCCGCGTGCTGGTGCTCGCCCCCACCCGCGAGCTCGCCAGCCAGATCGCCGACAGCTTCAAGGAGTACGGCCAGTTCCTGAAGCTCACCACCACGGTGGTGTTCGGCGGCGTCACCATCGGCCGCCAGGAGCGGGCGCTCGCCAACGGCGTCGACGTGCTGGTGGCCACCCCGGGCCGGCTCCTCGACCTGATCGACCGCCGCTCGCTGACCCTCGACGGCGTCGAGTACCTGGTCCTCGACGAGGCCGACCAGATGCTCGACCTCGGCTTCATCCACGCGCTGAAGCGCATCGTGAAGCTGCTGCCGGCCCAGCGCCAGAGCCTGTTCTTCTCGGCCACCATGCCGAAGAACATCGCCGGCCTCGCCGACCAGTACCTGAAGAACCCCGTGCAGGTCGCGGTGACCCCGGTCGCCACCACCGCCGAGCGGGTCGACCAGAAGGTCGTCTTCGTGCCAACCGGCTCGAAGCAGGCGCTGCTCGGCACGATCCTGCGCGACGCATCGATCGACCGGGTGCTGGTCTTCACCCGCACCAAGCACGGCGCCGACCGGGTCGTGCGCGGCCTGGAGCGCGACGGCATCGGCTCCGCGGCGATCCACGGCAACAAGTCGCAGCCGCAGCGCGAGCGGGCGCTCGCCGCCTTCCGGGCCGGCACCTGCCGGGTGCTGGTCGCGACCGACATCGCGGCCCGCGGCATCGACGTCGAGGGCGTGTCGCACGTCGTCAACTTCGACCTGCCGAACGTGCCGGAGGCCTATGTCCACCGCATCGGCCGCACCGCCCGCGCCGGCGCCGACGGCCTAGCAATCTCGTTCTGCAACGACGAGGAGCGGGCGTACCTGCGCGACATCGAGCGCCTGACCCGCCAGAAGGTGCCGGTCATGGCGATCCCCGAGGGCTTCGTGCCCCCGAGCCGCGAGGAGGCCGCCCAGGCCGTCGCCGAGGCCGAGCGCGACCGGCGCCAGCCCGGCCCGCGCGGCCAGCGTCCCGGCGGCGGCCGCGGCCAGCAGCCCGGCCAGCGCCAGGGCCAGCCCGGCGGCAACCGGCAGGGTCAGCCGCGCCACGGTGCCGGCCGGCCGCAGGAGCACCGCGAGCCGCGCGCCCATGAGCCCCGCGCCCATGACGGCCGCGGTGGTCAGGACGTCCGCGGCGGGCCGCAGGAGGGCCGGCAGGCTCGCCCGCAGGGCCAGGGCCGTCCGCAAGGGCAGCCGCGTCCCCAGGGCGGTCCGCGCCCCGACGGCAATCGCCAGCAGCGCCCGGCGGGCGGCGGCAACCGCGACGGCCGCGCCATCGGCTGGCTCGACCGCGCGCCGCGCTGAATCGCCTGATCCAGGTTGAATGAACCGAGAAGCCCGCGTTCCACAAAAGGAGCGCGGGCTTCTCGCATTTTTTACGGATTACTGGCACCTGCCCGCGACGGCGAGCTTCACCCGGCCGAGACGCGAATGTCGTCGGGCGTGCGGCCGCTCACGCCGCTGCGCATCCCCTTATCCACCAGGATCTGCAACGCGCCGAGCCGGCCCGCGTGCTACTGCTCGCTCGGGACCGGATCGCCTGCGGTGTCGCTCGCATGGCCCGTGCAGGCCTGTGCCTCGATCCGGTTCTTCATCGCGACCTCCTCGACCCGGGACAGCATGGCAAAAACGGCCAGGCTGCGTCGGAGGCTCGGTGCCAAGCCTCGCGATGACGGCCGCGCGCCGTTGCCGCACGGGCGCGCCACACCATCTTCCGTGGGAGGAAAAGGAGACCCCGATGCGCTTCGAACTCTACCGGGACGGCAAGGGCGAGTGGCGCTGGCGGCTGCGGGCCGAGAACGGCGAGGTGGTGGCCGATTCGGGCGAGGGCTACGCTCGCCGCGAGGATTGCGAGCACGGCATCGCCCTGGTGAAGGGGGCCGCCAACGCCCGGGTCGTCGACATGACCCTCAAGATGGCCTGACGGCGCCGTTCGCGGCCGGGACCCGGCTCCTTCCGGTCGGCCACGAACCGTTCACCGTGTGACGCAAGCGGCGCAACGCTTTCCACTCCCCGTGCGTTTCAGCCGTCCACGCTTCCAATCCGGAGGCATGCGCCTCCGGGCGCCCGCATGAGCGAGGGACCGACGACGTGCTGAAGACCGTGATGCTGGCCGCTGGCCTGATTCTGGGCGGTGCCGCCGCCATGCCGCAGGGCGCGACCGCCGCTCCGTTGAGCGAGACCGCCGCTGCGTCGGCGCCCATCAGCTGGGCCCAGTACGGCTATTACGGCCGCCACCGCCACTGGGGCGGCCCCGGCTACGGCTACCGCCGCCATTTCGGCCCGCCCTACGGCCGCGCCTACGGGTTCCGCCGTCATCACTACTGGGGCGGTCACCGCGGCTGGGGCCACGGCCCGCGGGGCTTCTATCGCGGGTACTGACCCGCCCTCTGGAGGCCGCTCGTCCGGGCGGCCTCCGGCCTCGGCGACGTCCACCGGCTTGGCCCGTCCGCGCCGTGTCGTGGCCGCGCACTCGTGGATTGCTCGCCGCGCCTCGCCTGCCCGAGGGACGAGCCGTCGTGCATCCGGCGTTGCCCAGCACCGAGACACCCGCTTCGGGGCATCGACGAACTCGGCCCTGTCGGTCGCGTGCCGGCCGGGCCGCGCCGCGTCGGCGCTGACGATGTCGAGGTTGCGGGCGATCGCCTCGTCGCGCGGGCGCCCGGCCGTGTCGACCCGGTCCTCGCCACGGACGTCGTAGGACACAGTGGTCCCGGCGAAGAACCGCCCGTTCGTGATCCAGCGCGATGCCGGAAGGATTGCGGCGGGCCGCATCGGTCCGAGCGGGACGACACCGACCCCCGCCCGCATGGCGGCCCGCGCTCAGGACGGCGGCCCGACCGACGCCTCACCCGTGGCGGGTCTGCCGCATTCTCGCCCCATAGATGACCATGCTCGTCAGAGCTTGGCCGTTCCGGCGGCCAGGCTTGGACCATGGTGACCGCTCCTGCGGGAGCGCGTCCGCCCACCAACCAAGGGGAACCGGAATGCCGCACACCCTCGCGGAACGCCGCCGGCGCGTCGAAGCGCAGATCCAGGATTACGAGCGGGTCCTCGCCGAGATCCGCTCCTCGGCGGGCCTCGGTGCCAACAGCCGCGCCCTCCAGCTCCAGCACGCCCGCCTGATCTCCCAGGCACGCACCGAACTGGCCTCGCTCGACGCCGAGCTCACCCGCGCCTAACCGCGGGCACCACCCGGTCCCGCGGGCTCCGCGGGACCCTCGAGGGCGGCGACCGCCGCGTCGTAGAGCACCAGGATATCCTCCGGATAGATTTGCACGTCGGCCGCCGCCAGCGCCGCCCGCGGCCACCAACGATGGTCGGCCAGGACCTCGACCTCGTTCGGCGTCCAGCCGTCGCGGGACAGGCGGTCGGACCCGGGCCGGACGGCGAAGAAGCGCTCCCGCGCCCGCACCCACTCGCCGTCCGCCAGCTGCATCGTGAACACGCGCTCGCCGATCTCCGGCGCCGTCTCCGGGCAGGTCAGGCCGGTCTCCTCGCGCAATTCCCGAATGGCGGCCTCCCCGAAGCTCTCCCCGGGTTCGACGGCACCGCCCGGCGTCGCCCAATAATCCTCGCCGGCGAGCGCCCCGGTGCGGAAGACGAAGCGGAACAGGAGCAGGCGCTCCTCGCCGTCGAGGACGAGGAGCCGGGATGCCGGGCGCTCGCGCATGGCTAGTGGTACGGGTCGGCCGCGTCGCGCAGGCCGTCGCCGAGGAAGTTGAAGGCCAGAACCACGATCACCACGGGCAGGATCGGCGCGAGCAGCCAGGGATGGAGCTGCACCGCCGCGAGGTTCTGCGCCTCGTTCAGCAGCACGCCCCAGCTCGTCACCGGCGGGCGCAGGCCCAGGCCGAGGAACGACAGGGCCGTCTCGCCGAGGATCATCGAGGGGATCGACAGCGTCGCCGAGGCGATCAGGTGGCTCATGAAGTTCGGGATCAGGTGCCGGGCGATGATCCGGGTCTTGGAGGCGCCCATCAGCTCGGCGGCGCGGACGTAATCCTCCTCGCGCAAGGCGAGCAGCTTCGAGCGCACCGCGCGGGCGAGGCCCGGCCAGTCGAGGAGCCCGAGGATCAGCGTGATGCCGAAGAAGACCAGGATCGGGCTCCAGTTCGGCGGCAGGGCCGCCGACAGGGCGAGCCAGAGCGGCAGCTCGGGCAGGGAGCGCAGGATCTCGATCAGGCGCTGGATCACGTTGTCGACCCAGCCGCCGAGATAGCCGGCGAGCCCGCCGAAGAACAGTCCGAGGGCGAAGGACACCGCGATGCCGACGAGGCCGACGGTGAGCGAGATCCGCGCCCCCGAGACGATGCGCGAGAAGAGGTCGCGCCCGAGCCGGTCGGTGCCCATGAGGAACATCGTGCCGTCCTCCGGCGGGCAGACGAGGTGCCAGTCGGTGTCGATCATGCCCCAGAAGGCGTAGGCTTCGCCGCGGCAGAAGAAGCGCAGGCGCTGCACCTTGCTGCGGTCCACCGTGTAGTCGCGGTGGAAGGTCTCGATGTTGAAGGTGAAGTGGTAGGGATGGGTGTAGGGCCCGATGAGGCGGCCCTCGTGGAACAGGTGCACCGACTGGGGCGGCGCGTAGAGGTAGTCGCCGTGGCGCTTGGCCGGGTTGTAGGGCGCGATCACCTCGACGAACGGGATCAGGGCGTAGAAGGCGATCAGGATCAGCCCCGCCGCCACCGCCACCCGGTGCTTGCGGAATTTCCACCAGGTCAGGCGCCAGGACGAGGCGCGGTCGACGGCGTCGCTCTCCGCCCCCACCGGCTCGGTGCGGCCGGGATCGAAGGGGGTGGCGTCGACGAAGTGGTGCGGCCGGTCCCGCAGCTCCAGACTCATCGACCGTCTCCCCCGAGGCGGATGCGCGGATCGAGCCAGGCGAGCAGGAGATCGGAGATCAGCATGCCGATCACCGTGAGCATCGCCACGAACATCAGGATGAAGCCCGCCAGGAACTGGTCCTGGCTTTTCAGGGCGGCGAGCAGGATCGGCCCGACGGTGGGCAGGCTCAGCACCAGCGACACCAGCACCGAGCCCGAGACGAGGTGGGGCAGGAGGTTGCCGATATCGGCGATGAACGGGTTGAGCGACATCCGGAACGGATATTTCAGGAGCGCCCGGGTCGGCGGCAGGCCCTTGGCGCGGGCGGTGACGACGTATTGCTTGCCCAGCTCGTCGAGGAGGTTGGCGCGCATCCGCCGGATCATCGCGGCGGTGCCCCCTAACCCGATCACCAGCGTCGGGACGACGAGGTGGGCGAGAAGCGAGCGGATCTTCTCCCAGCTCCAGGGCTGGCCCGAATAGGCGCTGTCGTAGAGCCCGCCGATCGAGACCTCGAACCAGCGGTTGGCGTAGAACAGCATCACCAGCGCCAGCAGGAAGGACGGGGTCGCGAGCCCGATATAGCCGATGAAGGTCGCGACGTAGTCGCCGATCGAGTATTGCCGCGTCGCCGAGTAGATCGCGATCGGGATCGACACCAGGTGGACGAAGATCACCACCGCCAGGTTGACGACGAGGGTGAGCCAGAGCGCGTCGCCGACCACCTCGCGCACCGGGCGGTCGTACTCGAACGACCAGCCCCAGTTGCCCTGGATCAGGCCGTTGAAGGCGCCCTCGGGATTGGGCCATAGCCCGATCCACCGCAGGTACTGCTCCCAGACCGGGCGGTCGAGGCCGTATTGCTGCATCAGGAACTGCGCCTTGGCGACGGAGGCCGCCTCGCCCTGCGAGCGCAGCTCGGCGATCTGGTTGGTGAGGAAGTCCCCCGGCGGCAGCTTGATGATGACGAAGACCAGGGCCGAGATGATCAGGAGCGTGACCGCCATCGTCACGACGCGGCGGGCGAGGTAGCGGATCACCGCGCGGCCTCCTTCGGGTTCGGCCCCCAGTAGAACTCGTCCATGCGGTAGATCCCGATCAAGGCCGTCGGCTTCCAGCTGTAGGTCGCCTTGTCGGGCACGTTGCGCAGCCGGGTCTTGGCGACGACCGGCTGCAGCGCGCCCGAGACGGTGCCGATCACCCACTGGTTCTCCGCCCGGTTCTTCAGCATCTCGGCCCAGATCCGCGCCTGCTCGGCATTGTCGCCGGTCGCCATCCAGCGGGCGTTGAGGTCGATCAGCGCCTTCGCCTCGGGCACGTCGCAGGCCTCGCCCTCCTTGCCCTTGGTCTCGACGTACTGGCCCCATTTCGGCCAGGCGTAGGTGTCCTGGTGGACCGGGGCGATCTCGTCGGGCGACATCTCGGCGGTCGGCATCGCGAGGTCGAGGCCTTGGGCCGCCACCATCACGGCGGCGCCCGAATAGGCGCGGTTCCTCAGGACCGTGCGGTCCTGCGGCTTGACGAAGAGCTTGACCCCGACCTCGCGCCAGAATTCCGAGACGAGCGTCAGCCCGTCGGTGAGCATGCTGCTCTCGCCGTCGGTCTCGACCACGATCTCGAGCTCGCGCCCGTCCGGCAGCAGGCGGATGCCGGCGCCGTTGCGCTGCGTCAGCCCGACCTCGTCGAGGAGGCGGGACGCCTCGGCCGGGTCGTAGCCGGCATGGAGGGTGCGGTATTCGGGCCGGTAGAGGGGGCTTGCCTCGACCACGGTGTCGTTGCCCTCGGTGCCGAGCCCGAACAGCAGGGCGTTGTTGAGGGTGCGCCGGTCGATGGCGAGCGACAGGGCGCGGCGGTAGCGCAGGTCGCGGTTGAGCCTGCGCCAGACCGGGTCGGTCACCGTGAGGTTCGGGTAGAGCGCCAGTTCCGAGCCGCGGGCGGTGGGCCAGAGATGGGTGCGGTAGCCCTTGGCGCGCTCGCCCTCCCGCAGGATCGGGATGTCCTCCATGTTGAGGCCGCGGAAGAGCAGGTCGGCTTCGCCCGCATTGGCCTTGGCGGCGAGGAGCCCGCTTGCCGCCACGTCCATGTTGACCTTGTCCAGATAGGGCAGTTGCTGCCCGTTGGTGTCGACGCGGTGGTAATAGGGGTTGCGCACGAAGACGAAGCGGGCCGCCGGCGCGGTGTTGGTGACGCGCCAGGGCTGGAGCGTCGGCAGGTCGGGGTTGGTCTGCTCGAACATCGCGTCGAGCCGGTTGTGCAAAGCCGCCCAGCCCTTGACCTTCTGCTGCTTGACCAGCGGCTCGAGCTCGGCCTTCGGGGTGTACTTGGCGTGGAATTTCTTCAGGTAATGCGCCGGCCGGTAGGCGAAGGGATCGCGCGGGGAGGCGAGCTCCGGCAGGAAGCGGGGATTCGGCTTGTCCCAGGTGAAGCGGACGTGGAGCGGGTCGATCACCTCGAAGCGCGGCGGCTGGCCGTCGACCAGCATGAATTCCGGCGGGCCGGAGGGGCTCAGGTCCTTGCTGAGGGCGACGTCCTCCCACCAGTAGCGGATGTCCTCCGCGGTGAAGGGCTGCCCGTCGGACCAGCGGTGCCCGTCGCGCAAGGTGAAGGTGAAGACCTTGTCGCCGTCGTTCTCGAATGTTTGCAGGATGTCGGGCTGCAGCGTCAGCTTCGCGTCGTAGCCGACGAGGCGGGTGTAGCTGTAGGTCGAGATGTAGCGGATGTCGCGGGCGCGGGCGACCAGGGTGGCGATCTCGCCGCCGGGCTTGCCGATCTGGCGCCCCTGCGCGGCGGGATCGACGACCAGGGGCTGCTTGGGCAGGCGGTCGGAGGGCTCGGCGGCCAGCGCCGGGGCAAGAGAGAGCAGCAGCACGAGCAAGGCGCCCGCCCAACCCTCCCTCCTCTGCGGGGGAGGGTGCCCCGCTGCGAGTGCGAAGCACTCGTGCGCGGGGCGGGAGAGGGGCAGCGCGACGGTGCCGGTTGTGGCGCCCTTCATCATGCGCACGACCACTCCGGAAGCGGCGTCCCCTCTCCCGCCCCACTCCATGGGGCTCCCTCCCCCGCAGAGGGGGGAGGGTTCAGGGGCGGCGGATGTGAAACGGCGTCCGAGCCAGGTCATGTCCCGTCCCTCCCGTGCAGGCGCACCCAGGTCAGGCGGGTGGGCGAGTAGCCGGTCGCGGCGTGCAGGTCGTCGAAGGCGTGGGTGGCCGCGATGGCCGCGCGGGCAGCATCGGCTTCCGGGTCGTCGGGCCGGTAGACGAACTCGCGGCCGTTGCGGCGCCAGCGCACCGGCTCGCCGGAGCGGGGCGCGGTCAGCATCGCGATGGTCGGAAAGGCGGGTCCCCCGTGGGCGTGGAGCCGGTGCGCCGCGGCGTCGTCGTCGAAGATCAGCCGGGTCAGGCCGCGCTCGCGGGCTTCCAGCACCCGGCGGGCCTGGCTGATATGGTCGTCGAAGAAGCCGACCGCCCGGTCCGGGTCGAGGCGCGGCAGGCGCGCCGCCGACCAGTCGCCGGCGTGGTAATGCGCGCGCGGGTCGCGGTAGCGCAGGCCCGAGAGGTCGGGATCGAAGCAGAAGATCTCGGCCTGAGGGCAGGCCTGGCGCATCACCCAGGTCGTCAGCCCGCGAAACACCCCCGACTCGACGATCACCTCGGGGTTGAGCGCCCGCATCAGCCCATAGAGCTGGAGCGCGCCGTTGAAGCCGTTGCCGCCCCGCTTCTGCGCCACGGGCGCCGACGCGATCAGGTCCCAGAAGGTCGCGACCGCCGGGCCGGCGCCGCCCGGCAGGGCGAGCCCGGCCCGCGCGAGGTCGTGGTCGAGCCGCTCCGCCGCCGCCGCAATCAGGGCGTCGGTCTCCGGGCCCGAGAGCGGGCGGTGGGTCCAGTCCGACACCGCCGGGACGAGGTCGTAGCCGAGGCGGTCGAACAGGCGGCCGAGGAAGCGGCGGCGCAGCCGCTCGACGAAGGGGTGGGGGCGGAGGGCGGCGCCGTGGGGCATCGAAGTCTCTGAGGGTTCAGGCGGCCTGCCGGAGCATCGGCCCGGCGACCCGGACGAAATGCCCGGGCTCGATCTCGGTCATGGCGCCGGCCTCGCCGCCGGCGAGGCGGTAGGGCTCGGGCCAGCTCGCCGGGTCGGAGAAGCGGTCGCTCATCAGGAGCTTGAGGTCGAGGGGGTGGTCGAGGTCGGGCTCCGGCACAGCGGCCAGCAGCGCCCGCGTGTAGGGATGGGCGGGATTCCGGAAGAGCGCCGCCTTCGGGGCCTCCTCGACGATGTAGCCCCGGCACATCACCGCGATCGTGTCGGCGATGTAGTCGACCACCGCGAGGTTGTGCGACACGAACAGGTAGGAGACGCCGAGGCTCGCCTGCAGGTCTTTCAGCAGGTTGAGCACCTGGGCCTGGACCGAGACGTCGAGGGCCGAGACCGGCTCGTCGCAGAGCAGCACCCGGGGCTTCAAGGCCAGCGCCCGGGCGATGCCGAGGCGCTGGCGCTGGCCGCCCGAGAAGGCGTGCGGGTAGCGGCGCAGCGACCCCTTGTCGAGCCCGACCATGTCGAGCAGCTCCTTGGCCCGCTCGTAGCGCTCGTCGGAGGTGCCGACGCCGTGGATGCGCAGGGGCTCGGTCAGGAGTTCGTAGACCGTCATGCGCGGGTTGAGCGACGAGAACGGGTCCTGGAACACGAACTGGACCGCGCGGCGGAAATCCTTCAGCTCCCGGTCCTTGAGGGCGAAGACGTCGCGCGGCCCGCGTCCCGATCCGTCGTCGAAGGTCACGGTGCCGGAATCCGGCCGCAGGGCCCGCATCACCACCTTCGAGAGCGTCGTCTTCCCGCAACCCGATTCGCCGACGAGGCCGAGCGTCCGGCCCGGATGCAGCTTGAGCGACACGCCGTTGACGGCGTTGATGGTGCGGACCTTGCCCTTGAACCACCCCGAGCGCAGGGTGAAGGACTTGCGCACCCCCTCGATGGCCAAGAGCGGCCCGGCCGGATCGGGCCGGTGCGGCTCGCCGGCCTTGCGGGCGAGCACCGCGCTCTTCACCTCGCGGATCGGGGTCAGGCGCTCGCCGGGCGCCATGTGGAAGCGCGGCACCGCCCGCATCAAGGCCTTGAGGTAGGGGTGGCCGGGGCGGCGGAAGATCTCTTCCCGCGAGCCCGCCTCCATCACCCGGCCGCGATAGAGCACCACCACGTCGTCGGCCATGTTGGCGACGACGCCGAGATCGTGGGTGATGAGCAGCATCGCCATGCCGGTCTCGGCCTGCAATTCGCGCATCAGCTCCAGGATCTGCGCCTGGGTGGTGACGTCCAGCGCCGTGGTCGGCTCGTCGGCGATGAGGAGGGCGGGCTTCGTGATCAGCGCCATCGCGATCATCGCGCGCTGGCGAAGCCCCCCCGACAGCTCGAACGGATAGGTGACGAGCGCCCGCCTGGGATCGGGGAAGCCGACGCGGTCGAACACCTCGATCGCCCGGGCCTTCGCGGCGTCGGCCGAGACGTCGGCATGCAGGCGCAGGGCCTCGGTGACCTGATCGCCGACGGTGTGGAGCGGCGACAGCGAGGTCATCGGCTCCTGGAAGATCATCGCGATGCGCCCGCCCCGCAACGCCTGCATGCGGGAGGAGTCAGCCTTGAGCGCCGCGATGTCGGTGCCGCCGGGGGGGCCGGCAGGATCCTGGAGCCGGATCGCTCCGCCGGTGATCCGGGCGACCTTGGGCAGGATCTGCAGGATCGCCTGCGCGGTCACCGACTTGCCCGAGCCCGATTCGCCCACGAGGGCCACGGTGCGGCCCGCCGGCACGTCGAGGGACAGGCCGTCGACCGCCCGGAACGAGCCGGTATCGGTCGAGAAGTCGACCGTGAGGTCGCGGATCGACAGGAGCGGTGACGTCATCCTGATGCCGTGCTGTCCTCTCGGGGCGTTCCCGGATCTTCCCGGAAGATAGGGTCCGTTTGTGACACGGGCGACGCCGCGGGCGCAAACAAAGCGGCGGCGCGCGATATTCTCCCGGCCCGATGTGTCGCAGCGTCGGCCGCGAGCCGATCGAGGAGCCGCTCGCAGAAATCCCAGGTGGCGTCGTCCTGCACCAGGTGATGGGTGAGGAGCCCGACCGGCCCGCCTTCCTGCACGGCCCGGGCGGCGCGGGCGATGACGATCTCCGGATCGGCGAGCCCGCCGCCGGCGCGCCAGGCGACCGGATCGACGGCCGCGTGCGCCTGGGCAAGGCCCGCGACGGCCGGATGGGGCGCGGCGGCGGACAGGCCGCGGTAACCGAGCGCCGGCAGGGCCTCGGGCAGCTCCGGGGCGATGCGGTTCCAGGGCGGCACCAGGACCGGCAGCAGGCGGGGGCCGAGACGGGCCTGGGCGAGGCGCAGCGCCTCCGCGGCGTCGGATCGCAGCGCCGCCAGCGGCCGATGCGGGCCGAACTCCGCCTTTCTGGCGTTGGCGGGCGCGCGGTTGGCGTGGGTCAGGCCGTGGACCAGGAGGTCGATCCCCGCCTCGTCCGTGAGGCGCGCCGCCAGCGACGGCTCGGCCCGCCCCGGCACCGCCGCCAGGGCCACCGGCCAGCCGGTCCGGGCCGCCAGCGCGAGCAGGCGGTCGAGGGCGGGGGTGTGGGCCGTCGCGTCGTCGTCGCGCCACCAGAGATCAACGGTGCGGCCCGCGTCCGCGGCGCGGGCGAGGGCCTCGGTGAGGAGGGTGAAGTCGGGGGACGCGTGGAGGTATAGCACTTTCCCCTCCCCCTTGTGGGGAGGGGTCAGGGGTGGGGGTGGTGCAGGAGGCACCGCTGAGCCACACGCGGCACCACCCCCACCCCTAGCCCCTCCCCACAAGGGGGAGGGGGAGTGCGTCGGCTTGGAACGTTGGAGACCCGTCTCAGCCCCCTCCAGCATCTCCTCCACGATCGCCACGCTCCGCCGCGCCCCGTCGCGGGCGATGGCATGTCCGGTGGCGGGAGGGGGAGCGGAAAGCACGGCAGCAGCCAGGCTCTCTGCCGTCAGGGCGCTCTCGGGCAGCACCCGCGCGAGCCCGTGCGCCGCCAGGGTCTCGGCGCGCAGGCGCTGCTCGGTCTCGTGGCCGGCCTCGAACGGCACCAGCAGGGCCGGGCAGCCGCTCTGCAGGAGGTCCAGCACCGTGTTGTAGCCGGCCTGGCTCACCGACAGGGCGGCCTCCCCCAGGAGTGCGCGGAAATCCGGCCGGGCCCGCTCGACGACGGCATTCGCCGGCGCGGCCGCCTGCAGGGCGGCGAAGGCCGGCTCCGGCACGGCGCGGCCGACGAGGATGCGCCAGGACAGGCCGGGCGTCAGGGCCGCGGCCGCGACCGCCGCCTCCTGCAGCGGCAGCCCGGCGGCGCTGGAGCCGCCCGAGACCACGAGGCCGGCCCTGGGACCGCTCGGCCTCAGCCCCGCCTCGGCCTCGTCGACGTAGCCGGTGTAGCGCAGGCGGCGCGCGACCTCGGCCTCGACCGGCCACGAGGCTTCGAGCGGCAGGAAGGCGGGATCGCCGTGGACCAGCACGGCGTCGTACGCCGCGAGCCGCGCCTGCGTCGCGGCGATCCGCTCGGGGCGGCTCGGGGTCGCCAGGATGTCGCGGATCGAGGCGAGGAGCAGGGGGCGGGGGCGGGCCGCCTGCACGGCTGCGACCAGGGCCTCGAATTCCGGCGCCAGCACCCGGCGGCCGAACGGGTAGAGTTCGGTGATCACCGCCTCGGGCGCGGCCTCCGCGAAGGCGGCGAGCAGCGCGTCGCGGCGGGCGGCCAGGCGCTCGGGCGTCACCGGCGCGCCGTCCGGGTCGAGGAGCGCCGTGAAGGCGGTGCCGGTGATGCGCACGGGCGGCAGCTGCACCAGGCGGATGCCGTCGAGGCGGGCGAGCGCCGCCGGCAGGCCGGCCGGCAGGCCGCCCGAGACCAGGGTGACGGCGTGGCCGGCGCCCGCGAAGGCGCGGGCGAGCGCCGCCGCCCGGGTCAGGTGCCCCGCCCCGAGGAGATGGGTGACGGCGATCAGGATCCGGCTCATGCGCGAGGCTCCCGGACGAGGGGCGTGAGCGCCGCGCGCAGGGCCGCGGCCGCCGCCTCGAGGCCGCGCTCGCCGCGGGCGAAGGCGAGGGCGGCGTCCCGCATCGCCGCGCGCTGCGCGGGCGCCGCGGCGAGGTCGCGGATCGCGCGCGCGAGCGCCGCGGCGTCGCCCGGCTCCGTCACCCGGCCGGTGACGCCGTCCCGCACCACCTCCGGCACGCCGCCATAGCCGCCGGCGACCACCGGGCAGCCATGGGCCTGCGCCTCGAGGAGCGCCATGCCCCAGGCCTCGTTGACGGCGGGCCAGACCAGGAGGTCGGCGGCGGCGTAGAGCGCCGAGAGACCGGCGGGCGGCAGGGCGCCGTGCCGGCGCACGCGGGGGCCGAACGGCGCGAGCAGGGCCGCCACCGCGTCCGCGGCCGGCCCGTCGCCGGCGATGTCGAGGCTCCAGGGCCGGTCGCCGAGGAGCGCCAGGGCCTCGGCCAGCAGGCGGTAGGAGGCGAGCTTGTCGCCCGCGCGCATCATCGCGACGGTGAGGAGGCGCAAGGATCCGGCCGGGCGCCCGGGCGGTTGCGAGGGCCACTCGGCCAGGTCGAGGAAGGGCGGCAGGTCGGCGAGCACCTGCCCCCGCGGTCGCGCCGCCTCCAGGGCCGGCCGGTCGCGGCGGTTCATCACCAGGACCAGGCTGGCGGCATCGAGGGCCGCCTCGGCGCCGGCATGGCCCAGCGCGTGGGGGCCGTCCGCGCGCTTGCCCGCCCGCGAGCCCTCCGCGACCACGTAGGGCAGGCCGAGGGCAGAGGAGACCGCCGGGCCGATCCAGTCCGGCGCCTTGTAGTAGAGGTGGTAGGTGAACCAGAGGTCGGGCGGCGCGGCGCGGAGCTGCGCGATCAGGCGCGCGGCCTCGGCCTCTCCTTGCGCCCGCAGGGCCGCATGCCGCGACCCGTCGGGGTCGCGGCTGCGCAAGGAGCTGGCGACCTCGGGCGCGAAGCCGGCGGCGGCGAGCGCCCGCAGCAGCAGCCGCGCCACCGTGCGCTCGCCCGACGGCACCGGGTGGTCGGGGGCCTTGAGGGGAGCGTAGAAGGCGACGCGCCTCATCGCCCGGCGGCCCGCCCGAGGAGGCGGGCGACCGTGTCGAACCCGGCTTCCGCGCCGAACTCGGCCCGCAGGCGGGCGAGCGCCGCGCCGGCGAGGCGGGCGCGCTCGGCCGGATCGCGGGCGAGCAGGTTGATGGCGTTCGAGAGCGCCCCCCAGTCGCCCGGCGGCACCAGCCGCCCCTCGACGCCGTCGCGCAGGAACTCGGGAATCCCGGCGAAGTCGGTGGCGACGACGGCGAGCCCCTGGGAGGCGGCCTCCATGATCACGTTGGGCAGCCCGTCGCGGTCGCCGGAGGGCGCGCGCTTCGACGGCAGCACGAACAGGTCGGCCTCGCGCAGGAGCGCCACCACCTCGGGCTGGGGCTTCGCGCCGAGAAAGATCACCTTCTGTGACAGGCCGAGGGAGGCGGCCTTCGCCCGCAGGGAGGCCAGGGCCTCGCCGCCGCCGACATGGGCGAGGCGCCAGTGCAGGTCCGGCGGCAGGGCGGCCAGCGCGTCGAGGAGGTCGTCGAAGCCCTTCTTCGCCACCGCCCGGCCGACCGTGACGAGCCGCAAGGGATCGGCCGGATCCGCCCCGTCCCGGGGCGGGCGCGCCGCCGGGGCCTCCGGGAACCGCGACAGGTCGAGGCCGTGATAGACGAGGGAGACCCGGTCCGGATCCGTCGCGACCTCCCGCAGCCGGGCCGCGCCGGCGGCCGTGCAGGTCACCGCGAAGGACAGACGCGGATCGTCGAGCTTCTCGGCGAGCTCCCAGTCCGGCGTGGTCCAGATGTCCTTGGCGTGGGCCGAGGCGCTCCAGCTCCGCCCGGTCAGGAGCGCGGCGTAGCGCGCCACCGAGGCCGGGGTGTGCAGGTAGTGGACGTGGATGTGGCCGATCTCCGCCGGCAGCTCGCGGGCGAGGACCAGGGCCTGGCCGAGGCGCCGGACGCGGTTGGGCGTGCAATCGCGGGCGAGGTCGCGGCGGACGAGGCGCAGGAGCGCCCACAGGCCCGGCCGGCCCAGCGCCGCGAGGGCGCCGCGCAGCACCCGCAGCGGCGCCCGGTAGAGGTATTCGGGCAGGTAGGCGACGGGCGCGCGGATCTGCCGGTGCATCGGGTGCACGGCGCCGTCATGCGGCTGCCGGAGGGACCAGATCGTCAGGTCGAAGCCCCGCGCCTCGAGCCCGAGCAGCTCCTGGGCGATGAAGGTCTCGGACAGGCGCGGGTAGCCCTTGACGAGGACGGCGATGCGGAGCGGGGGCATGCGGCGGGAGGGGGCTCGCCTACTCGGCCGCCACGCAGGCGGCGCCCGCGGCGGCGGCGAGGCGGCGGATCGCCGGCAGGCCGTCGAGGAGGCCGGGGATCGGCCGCGAGGAGGGCGGCGGCCGGTGGGGCAGGGCGGCGAGCGCCGCCGCCATGCCGGTGATCTCGGTCGCGCCGGTCTCGCCGGGCTCCAGGACGTCGACGAGGCCGAGCCGGGCCGCGGCGCGGGCCCGGATCAGCTGCTCGCGCCGGGGCCGCACCCGCGGCAGGATCAGGGCCGGGCGGTCGAAGGACAGGATCTCGCAGAAGGTGTTGTAGCCCCCCATCGCCACCACGCCGGCGGCCCGGCGCATCAGCCGCTCGAGCCGGGCGTCGAAACCGAGGGAGGCCAGCAGCGGATGGGCGGCGATGCGGGCATCGAGCGCCGCCTGCTCGGCGGCCGGGAAGAACGGCCCGAACACGACGAGCGCCGGATGCTCCAGGCGTTCCGTCTCGTAGGCCCGCACCACCGCCTCGACGAGCTCGACCCCGTCGCCGCCCCCGCCCGGGGTGACGAGGAGGAACGGCGCCGCCGGGGCGTCGTCGGGGTCCGGGGCGTCCGGCGCCTCGCGGCGCAGGTACCCGGTATAGGTGAGCCGCCCCGCGATGCCGGCCGGCAGCGCCAGCCCGTCGAGGGGCGCGTAGATCTCCTCCAGGCCGTAGACCCAGAGCGCGTCGTAGAGCGGCAGCACCGCGAGCGCGCCCTTGCGCTCCCACTCCGGCGCCAGCAGCGCCGGGTCGTCGAGGACGTCGCGCAGGCCGAGCACCAGCCGGCAGCCCCGGGCCTTGAGGCGGTGGAGCGCCGGCAGCACCTCGCCGTGGAAGCCCGCCGGCTCCTTGTCGACGAGGAAGAGGTCGGGGGCGAAGCGCTCGGCGACGTGGCGGATCAGGGCGGCGCGGGTCGCCACGACCTCGTCGAGGCGGTGCCGGGGGCCGAGGCTCTGGTACTCGCCGCTCGCGAGCTTGGTCACGCCCGGCAGGCGCCGGCAGGTCACCCCGGGGGCGAACCGGAAGGCGTGGCTCACCGGCGAGCCCGAGAGGATCACCACCCGCCGCTCCGGCGCCCCCGCCACCAGGGCATGCGCGATCGCCCGCGCCCGGCGCAGGTGGCCGAGCCCGAACGTGTCGTGCGAGTAGATCAGCACCCGCTGCGGAAAGCCGCCGGGCACGGGAGCGACGAAGCTCATCCTGCGGACACGGAGGTCCGGGCGGACACGCGGGTCCGGGCGGACACGGACGTCCCGGCGGAGACGAGGGGCCTGGCGCAGGTCGGGACCTGCGGGGGGAGGGCGCTCCGTGCGGACACGGCGGGCCGGTGGCGGCTCAACGGTATCGGCATCGGGTCGTGGACCTCCCGGGCGCGGGACCTTCAGGATAGCGCATCCGCCCCCGGCCCGGCTACCCGGGCGAAACCGGCCTCGGGCGGTTATGGCCAGGCTTGTGGCAGCGCGGCATCGCTCCCGCAACACGGTTTGGCGACGACGGCCTTGGGAATGGCGATTCTGGCGACGCACTTGCAAGGGGCCGGCCTAGGGGCTGGCGCCGCGATGCAGCCCGGCTTTCGTCCGGCCGGTCCGCCTGCGAGAGCATCGAGCGAGAGAGACAAGAAGGACGTCCGATGCCCGAATGCCTGGTCTTCCGCGTGCCGACCCGGCACCCCGCCGACGTGTCGGGCCTGGACGCGCTGATCGAATCCGGCGCCGTCGCGGCGGAGGAGATCGTCGCGGTGTTCGGCAAGACCGAGGGCAACGGCTGCGTCAACGACTTCACCCGGCCGCTCGCCGTGATGGCGCTCGAGGCCGCCCTCGGCCGTCGGCTTAGGGTATCCCCGGCCGCGGTCGGCGCCCGGGTCGCCCTGGTGATGTCCGGCGGCACCGAGGGCGGGCTGTCGCCCCACCTGCTGATCCTCGCCCGCCGCGAGGGGCCGGATTCCGGTGGCCGGGCTCTCGCGGTCGGCACCGCCTTCACGGAGGATTTCCGGCCGGAGGAGATCGGCCGGATGGCGCAGGCGCGGGCGACCGCCGCGGCGGTCGCCCGCGCCATGGCGGCGGCGGGCCTGACGGATGCGGCCGACGTGCACTTCGTGCAGGTGAAGTGCCCGCTCCTCACCAGCGCCCGCATCCAGGAGGCGGCGTCCCGGGGCGAGGGCGTCGCCACCCACGACACCTACGCGTCGATGGGCCTGTCCCGCGGCGCCTCGGCCCTCGGGATCGGGCTGGCGCTCGGCGAGATCCCGCAGGCCGCGCTCGACGATTCGGTGATCGGCACCCGCACCGACCTCTTCTCGGGCCGCGCCAGCGCCTCGGCGGGGATCGAGCTGATGCGCAACGAGGTCATCGTGCTCGGCAACGCGCCTGGCTGGAGCGGCCCCTTACGCATTGCCCACCGGGTCATGCGCGACGGCATCGATCTCCCGGCGATCCAGGGCGCGCTCCAGGATCTCGGCCTGCCGGCCGCCGGCCAGCTCCCGCCCGAGGCGGCGGAGCGCGTCGTCGCCCTGCTCGCCAAGGCCGAGCCCTCGACCGACGGCCTGATCCGCGGGCGCCGCCACATCATGAACGACGACAGCGACATCAACGCCACCCGCCACGCCCGGGCCCTCGTCGGCGGCGTCGCGGCCGCGGCGATCGGCCGGACGGATCTCTTCGTCTCGGGCGGGGCCGAGCACCAGGGACCGGACGGGGGCGGGCCGGTGGCGGTGATCGGGCGGGTGGGGGGCTGAGGGGCGGCTCGTCGGCCTCGACGGAATGCGGCTCGGCCCGGCGCTCGATCGTGTCAACGTCCTCCTCGGGTCTACCAGGAACGCCCCGCCCCGGCCTCCCCGCCCAGGAACGCCGCGACGGCGGCCGCGATCTTCTCCCCGCCCTGGACCGAGGGCTCGATCGGGTTGGCGAAGTCGGCATCCGCGCCGCACACCACCCGCAGGTCGAGGAGGGCGCGCACGCGGCTGCCTCCCGGGTCACGACGTCGTTAAGGATCGCGAGCGCCGTCGCGGCCAGGCGCCGCCGGACCGGGTCGGGGTAGCGCGGGTCGTAGACGGTGCAGATCGCCGTCGGGCGCCCGCGCGCCAGCACCGCGTCGAGCATGGTGCGGTACTCCGACCGGCAGCGGTCCTGGACCGCGGCGAGTCGCTCGAGGGCGTCGGCTGCATGGCCGTCGACAAGCGCCGCCACTGCCACCCGGGCGACGTGCTCGTCGACGATACGCCCACCCACCGCCCCTTCCGGGAGGGAGCCGGGCGGCGTGTTCATCCTGCACCGCTCCGCGCGCCGCTCGCTGAAGGCGCTCGCGGCCCACCTGCCCGGCGGCCTCCCGGGCGAGGAGCCCGACCGGGCCTGAGGTCAGAACCTGGCCTGAGGCTCCTGCGCGGGAGCGGCCGCCGTCGCGGCCGGGAGGCGTTCGCGGCGCCCGGCTATTCCGGCCGCGCGGGCACCGGCGGCCAGCCGATGGCCTCCGGGCTGGCGCGGGAGTTGCGCAGCCACCACGCCCAGTCCTCCGGCACGAGCGAGAACGGGTCCGGGTGCCCGAGCTCGCGGGCGGCCCAGACCGGCCAGTGCGGGTTGGCGAGCGCGGGCCGGCCCAGAAAGACGAGGTCGACCAGCTCATCCCGGATCACCCGGTCGGCCTCGGCCGGAACGCCGAGGTTCCAGCTCACCCCGACGGGGAGGCCGCATGCGCGGCGCACCCGCGCCCCGCGCTCGACCATGAAGGCGAGCTCCTTGAACGGCGGCGCGCGCATGTCGTCGGTGTTGAGCCCGACGGACAAATCGGCGAGGTCGAGCCCGCGCGCCTTCATCAGGCCGATCGCGGCCACGGATTCGTCGAACTGCACGCCCGCCGGGTGCAGGTCGTCGGAGCCCAGGCGCATCGTCAGGGGCAGGCGCTCCGGCCAGACCGCCTTCACGGCGTCGATCGCCTCGAGGTGGAAGCGGACGCGGTTCTCGAGCGACCCGCCATAGGCGTCCGTCCGCTTGTTCGCGATCGGCGAGAAGAAGCTCGCGCCGAGATAGCCGTGCGCGAAATGCAGCTCGAGCCACTCGAACCCCGCCTCGGCAGCGCGACGCGCCGCGGCCGCGTAGGCGGCATGGACCTCGTGGATCTCCTCCACCGACATCTCCTGCACCGGATGCAGGAAGCGTCCGCCGTAAGCCAGGGCGGAGGGCCCGCGCACCTGCCAGCCCTCCGGGTGGTCGGGCGCGAATTGCTGGCGCGGGACGTCCCAGGGGCGGTTCTCGCTGCCCTTGCGGCCGGTATGCCCGAGCTGGATCGCCGGCACCGCGCCCATGTCCTTGACGAGCCGGTTGATGCGCGCCAGCCCCTCGATCTGCGCGTCGTCCCACAGCCCGGCGCAGGATGTGGACGTGCGCCCGTCGGGCTGGATGGCGATCTGCTCGGGGAAGACCAGCCCGAATCCGCCCGCGGCCCGCGAACCGATCAGCATCAGATGGAAGTCGCTGACCGTGCCGTCCGGCGGCGAGCGGTACATCGTCATCGGCGACATGACGATGCGGTTGCGCAAGGTGACGTCCTTGAGGGTGAACGGGCTGAACAGGTCGGGCATCGAGACCTCCGGACAGGGACACTTGGCGCGAGACCTGCGCCACCTCGACAGGTCTCGCGCGTGACGGATGGGATGGCCTGCTTTGATGGCCCATGACGTGAATGGACCATGACATGGATGGCCCATGGCATAACCGCCTACCAGGGGCGGCGGCAGGTCAGCCTGCGTCCCTTGCGCAGGTTCGGGCCGGTCGGCATCTCACGGACATGGCTCGGATTCTGGACGACGGCAGCCTCGGCCCCTTCCTGGCGGCCTTCTACGCCCGGGTGCGCAGCGACCCGCTCATCGGCCCGGTCTTCGCAGCGGCGATCCCGGACGCCGACTGGCCGCGGCACATGGCGGTGATCGAGGCGTTCTGGTCCTCGGTCCTCTTCAGGACGGGCCGCTATCGGGGCAATCCCTTCGGCCGCCACCAGGCGCTCGGCGTGCTGCGGCCGGAGCACTTCGCCCGCTGGCTTACCCTGTTCCGGGACACGGCCGCTTCGCACTTCGCCCCGGAGGAGGCCGCCGCCCTGCAGGAGCGGGCCGAGCGGATCGGCGCCAGCCTCCAGGCCGGCCTGTTCTTCCGGCCCGAGGACGCGGGGGCGGCCGATCCGGCTGCCGATGCGCCTGGCCGGTGAGGATCAACCACGGTCCGCGACCCGGCCGATCGATCGGCGGTCACGGACCTCCGACCCTCAAACCTCAGGATGAGGTCGCGGGCAGGAGGGCGGGCAGGAGGGACTGACGCTGCCTCCTAACCGCACTGTCGTGTACCGTGAGGATCACCAGCTCCCGGCTCTGAAGGGACTGACGCGCAACGGCAAGCAGCCGTTGCACGAGACCCGCCCGCCCGGCCGCCGGACCAGCCGGCAGACGGCCGCGCCCTCAGAACACGTGCCGCAGCAGCCAGTACAGCCCGCCCGCCAGGGTGATCGCGGCCGGGAGGGTCAGGATCCAGGCCAGGGCCAGGTTGCGCACCGTCGCCCTCTGCAGGCCGGTGCCGTTGGCCCACATCGTGCCGGCGACGCCGCTCGACAGGATGTGGGTGGTCGAGACCGGCAGGCCGTAGGCCTCGGCCAGCCCGATCGTGCCGGCGGCGACCGCCTCGGCGGAGGCGCCTTGCGCGTAGGTCAGGTGCTGCTTGCCGATGCGCTCGCCGACCGTGACGACGATCCGCTTCCAGCCCACCATCGTGCCGAGGCCGAGCGCCAGGGCGACCACGACCTTGACCCAGGTCGGGATGTAGCGGGTGCCGTCGTCGAGGGTGCGCTGGTAGTCCTTGAGCGTCTTCTTCTCGTCCTGGCTGAACGGCGATGTCTCGCCGGTGAGCAGGCGGACCGCGTCGCTGGCGAGGTACATGTCGTTGCGCAGGTTCTGCGTCGCCTCCGCCGGCACGTGGCGGATGGCGCCGTAATTCTGCACCTGGGCGGCGATGTCGTCCGAGAGGCCGGCGAGCGCGGCGTGGACCTCCGGCGCGTCGAGGGCCTTCGACGGCGCCTCGGCCTTCAGGGCCTCGCCGACCCTGGCCCGCGCCCCGGCGGCGTCCGGCACCGTCGCGGAGCCGGCATGGTCGCGAAACACCCGGCTCGCGCCTTGCGAGCCCTGCACGAAGGCCGGGGTGCTCGAATCCGGCATGGTGCGGTTGAGCGCGTAGGCCGTCGGGGCGGCGCCGATCAGGATCAGCATGATCAGCCCCATGCCCTTCTGGCCGTCGTTGCCGCCATGGGCGAAGGACACGCCGGTGCAGGTCAGGATCAGGAGGCCGCGGATCCAGGCCGGCGGCGGCGCCTCGCCCTCCGGGGCGCGGTAGAGGTCGGGCCGGCGCACCAGGCGCTTGAGCACGAGGAGCAGGCCGGCCGCGCAGACGAAGCCGACGAGCGGGCTGAACAGCAGCGATTCGAGCACGCTGGCGGCCTGCCCCCAGGCCACGCCGGAGGCGGCGTGGCCCGGCGCCATCAGCTGGTTGGCGAGGCCGACGCCGATGATCGAGCCGATGAGCGCGTGCGAGGAGGAGTTCGGCAGGCCGAGCGCCCAGGTGCCGAGGTTCCACACGATCGCGGCGAGCAGGAGCGCGAAGATCATCGCGTAGCCGGCCCCCGAGCCCACCTGCAGGATCAGCTCGACGGGCAGCAGCGTCACGACGCTGTAGGCCACCGCTCCGGTCGAGGCCATGACGCCGAGGAAGTTGAAGGTGCCCGACCAGATCACCGCGGTGAGCGGCGGCATCGAGTGGGTGTAGATCACGGTCGCCACCGCGTTGGCGGTGTCGTGGAAGCCGTTCACGAACTCGAAGGCGAGGGCGATCAGCAGCGCGAGCCCGAGCAGCGCGAAGGCCCCGATGGCGAGCGGCGGCTGCCCGGCCTGGTGCATGTCGGCGACGAGGTTGTAGCCCGCATAGGCGAGGCCCGCGGCCAGCACCGCCAGGAACCCCGCGA
The DNA here is from genome assembly GCF_004745635.1 of Methylobacterium nonmethylotrophicum. Classification (GTDB taxonomy): domain Bacteria; phylum Pseudomonadota; class Alphaproteobacteria; order Rhizobiales; family Beijerinckiaceae; genus Methylobacterium; species Methylobacterium nonmethylotrophicum. The sequence continues at coordinate 148,648 of NZ_SRLB01000015.1, forward strand.
TGGCCGCCGGATGCACGCCGTGGTCGAGGCGGGGACGCCCATGGACGTGACCATGCGCCGCGCCGGCGCGGCCGGCAACGAGGGCGGCATCGGACATGCGGAGGCTCCTCGGCGGACGCGCCGGCGGCGTCTGTTCGATCAAGGATAGGGCGTGTGGATGGCAAGTCGATGACGCGGGAATGACGCCGCCGGAGCCGGCCCGGGCCGCCGCGGACAAAGTCGGGGCGGCGAAAACGGCCGGTAAATGCTTAGGGGGCTTGCGTTCTGCGCGACGCAACCCCAAATTCGTAACATCACCGCTGCCCCTGCGACGCGTGTGCGCACGGGTCACCAGGAGCGCGGCTCTCATGGGCCAGGAATCCGGCGTCAGCCCGGCGAAGGATCCGCCCGCAACGAACCGGCCCGGTGCCCTTCTGGTCGAGGGTGACGGAAGGCCAGCGAGTCAGTACCCGATGAACCAGCTCGTGCGCATGTCGCATATCGTGACCGCAGACGCCGTCGAGGAGCCCTCCCCGAACCTTCGGGTTCCGTTCGCCCAGTCGGGCGCCTTCGTGTGCAAGTTCATCATCGGCGAGCCGAACGACCGCGCGGTCTGCTGCGGCGCGCCGGTCCAGGACGGCAAGAGCTGGTGCGCCTTCCACCGCCGGATCGTGTTCGAGCCGACCCGCCCGGGCCGCCTGCGCTGAACTGCCGGCTGCGCTGAGCCGCCGGCGGTCTCACGCCGCACGGCCGTAGATCGGGAAAGCCTCCTGCCGGCCCCGCAGGGCCGAGCGGCTGACCTCGTGCCACTCCGTGCCGGAGGCCCGCGCCGCGTCGAGGGCGGCCTGCGACACCAGAATCGTCGTCCCGAAGGTCTTCGTCGCCTGTTCGAGCCGCGCCGCGACGTTGACCGCGTCCCCCAGCACGGTGAATTCGAGCCGGTCGTCGTCCCCGACCACGCCGACGAACACCTCGCCGCAATGCACCCCGATCCCGATCCGCACGGGTGCTTGCGCCGAGTCGGCGTTCCAGCGGGCGACCAGGGTTTCCAGTCTCCCCGCGAAGGCGAGGGCGCTGGCGGCGGCGTTCGCCCGCGCCTCCGGCACGCCGAACACCACCAGGGCGCCGTCGCCCATGAACTTGTCGATCACGCCGCCGGTCTCCCGGGCGGCCTGGGCGACGCAGCGGCGAAAGCCCGTCATCAGGATCGCCACCGTCTCGGGATCGGCCCGCTCGGCGATCGCGGTCGAGCCGCGCATGTCCACGAAGGCGATCGCCGCATGGCGCCGCTCGCCGAACCGCAGGCCGCCGCCCTGCGCCAGGCTGCCGCCGCGCTCGAGCAGCGGCGCCAGCTCCGCGGGCAGGAAGCGCGACAGGGCCGCCCGCCGGGCGGCCTCGCGTAGCGCCAGGACCGCGAGCAGCGCCATGATGCCGACCGACACGATGCTGCCGATCCCCACCATCGTCTCGATCCGGTGGTCGTGCCGCTGGTAGCCCAGCAGAAGCGCGTCCTCCTCGGCGCGTATCGCCTCGATGATCCGGCGGATCCCGTCCATCTCCGCCTTGCCCTCGCCGGCCCGCACCAGGGCGAGCGCGCCCTCGCGGTCGCCGGCGCGGTCGAGGGCGAGGGTCCGGTCGAGCTCGGCGAACTTGCGGGCGATGGCGGGCTTCAGGGCGGCGATCCGGTTCTCCTGGCTCGCGGCGCTGCGCAGCTCGGCCTCGAGCAGCGGCAGCTCCGCGGCGACCCGGGCGAGCCCCGCCGTGTAGGGCACCAGGAAGGCCGGGTCGCCGGTCAGGAGGTAGCCGCGCTGCCCCGTCTCGCTGTCGAGCAGGTCGGCCAGCACCTGCATCAGGATCCGGTTGACCGAGAGCGTGTGGGTGATGCGGTGCTGCACGCTGCTCTGCCAGACGAGCAGCAGGCCGTTGGCGGAGCCGACCAGCAGCAGCAGCGCCGCCCCGACGGTGGTCAGCGCGGCCCGGGTGCGCACGAGGCCGAGCCGCGCGAGGAGCGGACGCCGCGGGCGGGCCGCAGGGGTGATGTCCGAGGTCATGCGGGGTCGTCCGGCGCCGGGCGCGGACGGGCCTGCGGCTCCGGGCAATATGGGCACGACGCTGCCGGCTGCAATCGACCGGCCGGCCTACGCCCGCGCCGAGCCCCGCCCGCGTCGGCCTGACTCACTGGCCCGGACGTCAGGCGCTGCCGGCCGCCCGGCGCCCGTCCCGTCCCGGTCTCCCGTCCGCGATCTCCGGCGGCCCGGCCTCCGGCGCGTCGGCCGGCGCCTCGTCGAGCGGCGCCACGATGGTGCAGACCACGCCCTCGGGCGGGAAGGTCAGGCTCACCGTGCCGTCGAGCTCGCGGGCGAGGCTGCGCTCGATCAGCCGGGAGCCGAAGCCGGTGCGGCTCGGGGGGACGACCGGCGGTCCGCCGCGCTCCTGCCAGCGCAGCGAGAGCCGCCCCTCCGCGACATTCCACGACAGGGCGACCTGGCCCGACGGTACCGAGAGGGCGCCGTACTTGACGGCGTTGGTGGCGAGCTCGTGCAGCGCCATGGCGATCGAGAGGGCGATGCGGGGCGGCAGGCGCACGGGCGGGCCATCGACCACGAAGCGCGGCGGCGTCCCCCGGCCGTCCGGCGGGGCGACACCCGGCCCGTCGAGGGGGGCGAGCGCATCCTTGACCACCTCGGCCAGCTCCGCCCCCTCCCAGCTCTCGCGGGTGAGCACGTCGTGGACGCGGGCGAGCGCGATCAGCCGGGCCTCGAAGGCCGCCTTGGCGGCGTCGATCCTGGCACCTTCCACCGCCGGCCCGCCGAGGCCGCGCAGGCTCTGCATCGCGATCGACTGCACGGTGGCGAGGGTGTTCTTCACCCGGTGGTTCAGCTCGTGCACCAGGAGGCGCAGGTGCTCCTCGGCGCGCTTGCGCTCGGTCACCTCCTGGTGGATGCCGATCACCCGGCGGGAGCGGCCGCCGGCATCGCGCTGCACGATCGCCTGGGCGCTGACCCAGCGGGCGCCGGCCCATCGCGGAGACGCCGCGTCCGGCCGGATCCGGAACTCGGTGCGGTACTCGGCCACCCCGGCCAGCAGGTCGGCGAGCGCCGCCTCGATCCGGGCCCGGTCCTCCGGGTGCACGGTGCGGGTCCAGGCCTCGCGGGAGAGCGGCGCGGCCCCGAAGATCTCGGCGGAGCGGGCCGAGAGGCGGTGCTGGCCCGAGGCGAGGTCGATCTCCCAGGTGCCGAGCCGCCCTGCGGCGAGCGCCAGGCGCAGGCGCTCCTCGCCCTCGCGCAAGGCGGCCTCGGCGGCCTTCGCCTCGGTGATGTCGACGTTGCAGCCGGTATAGCCGAGGAAGCGGCCGTGATCGTCGAGGCGCGCGACGCCCTCGCACAGGATCCAGCGCGTCGCGCCGTGCTTGTCGGTCACGCGGGTCTCGTAGCGGAACGGACGGCGCTCCGCGAAGGCCGCCGCGAAGGCGGCCTCGAAGCCCGGCAGGTCGTCCGGGTGGATGATCTCGCGCCAGCGGCCCCCCGCCAGCGTCTCGGTCGAGCGGCCGAACAGGTAACCGTAGTGCAGGTTGACGAAGACGACCTCGCCCTCGGCATCCGTCATCCAGATCAGCGCCGGGGCGGAATCGGCCATGTGGCGGAAGCGCGCCTCGCTCTCCCGCAGGGCGGCGAGGCTGCGGCTCTGCTGGTCGAGGGCCTGGTCGCGCTCGGCGATGCGCCGGCGCAGGCTCTGCGAGGCGTCGGCAAGCGCGTCGGCGAGCTGGCGGATCTCGCGGATCGGGGACGAGACCCGCGGCACCGGCTGGCCGGCGGCGAGGGCTCCGCCCGCGCCAGCGAGCTGGCGCAGGGGTTCGGCCACCCGCGCCCACAGCCGCACCGCCAGGACCGACGACACCGCGAGCGCCAGGAGCCCGAATCCGCCGAAGGCCAGGACCCAGCGGCGCAGGGGCGCCTCGACCCGCTGCTTGGGGATGCTGGCGCCGACGGTCCAGCCCGTCCCCTTGACGGTGGTCTCGACGTAGAGGACCGGCCGCCGGCGCCGGTCGATCCCCTCCCAGATGTCGGCCGCCGCGCTCGGGTGGCTGCGCAAGCTGGCCTGCATCGGCTGGCCGGCCAGGCTCGCATGATCCTCCGACCGGGCGAGCAGCAGGCCGTTGCGGTCGATGATCCCGGTGGTCCAGCCGGGCGCGAGGTCGTGGACCAGGATCTGGTGCAGCCGCGCCACCGGCACCGTCACGCTGAGCACGTAGAGCGGGGCGCCCTCGGCCATCACCGGCACCGCCACGTCGTAGGTCGGCGGCCGGCCGCCGCCGCCCGCCCGCACGCCGCCGATCACCGGGCGCTGCGTCGCCAGGACCTCGGCATCCTCGGCGCGCGGATCCTGCGGCAGCGGCGCGCCGGGGGGCAGGGCGGTGTTGACGAGCTGGGTCCCGTCGGCCCGGCGCAGCGAGAGGTCGAGGCCGGTCGTCTCCTTCACGGCCCGAGCCTGGCGCTCGAACCCGTCGAGTCCGCCCTCGCCGAAGTCCTCGCGCTGCGGCCGCGGCGAGGCCGCCAGGGTCTGCAGCACCGAGACCAGCCCGGCCATGTCGCGGTCGATGCTGAGCGCGATGCCGCGCACGCTCTCGCGGGCATCCTGCTCGAAGCGGATCCGCTCCAGGGCGGCGTAGCGGCCGAGCAGCACGGCGGTGAAGAGCAGCCCCGGCCCGATCAGCGCGATCGCCAGGGCGACGAGGTAGACCTGCGTCGACAGCCCGTCCCGTCGCAGGGCGTTGAGCCGGCGGCGGATCATGCGAGCAATCCCGGCATCGGTCCTGGTGCGCGCGGGCGACGCGGCATGGTCAAGGCGTCACGCCCTGTCGATGTGGCCGAGGTCGCGGCCGGGCTCGATCCGGTCGCGCACCCGCTGCTTGAGCGTCTTGATGTCGGGAAACCCGCCGTCGCGCTTGCGCTCCCAGATCAGGGCGTCGTCGCAGGTGATCGCGAAGGCGCCGCCGGTCCCGGGGATCAGCGCCACCTCGCCCAACGCCTCCCGGAAGGTCGAGAGCAGCTCCTGCGCCATCCAGCCGGCCCGCAGCAGCCAGTTGCACTGCGTGCAGTAGGTGATGGCGATCCGGGGCGCGCGTCCTCGCGCCGAGCCGGTCTGAGCCGGCGCGGGGAGCGCGCTGGCCTCGGAATCCGGAGGGGGATCGGTGTCGCTCATCTCGGCCGCGACTCCGGCCCGGATCCCGCCCGCTTGTCAACCACGCTCGGCGACGAGCCGCAGCGTCACCGGCCGGGGAGCGACGATCCCACGCAACACGAGGGCGAGCGCTTCAGGCGATCCCCGCCGGGCTCAGGCGAGCTGGCGCAGGACCAGGAGGCTCACCGCGACGCCGGCGATGCCGGCCGCCACCGAGACCGCCACATAGGCGAGAGCCGCCGCGTGGGCGCCGCGCTCCCACAGCAGGAAAGCCTCGAGGGAGAAGGTCGAGAAGGTGGTGAAGCCGCCAAGAATTCCGGTGGTGAGGAAGAGCCGCCAGGCCTGCGGCACCCCGCCCCGGGCGGCGAACCAGCCGGTGAGCACCCCCATCAGCACCGAGCCGACGATGTTGATCGCCATCGTGCCGAACGGGAAGCCGCTGCCCGCCCGCGCGGCCCAGAGATTGACGCCGTGGCGCAGCGCCCCGCCGAGGCCGGCCCCGAGAAAGACCACCAGGTAGCTCACCATCCGCCTCCGCGCCTTGCGCGGCCGTTCTGGCACGCGGCGGCGTACGGCGCGATCGTTCGAGGCGCAACCGTGGCCCGCGCGCCGCAGCGGGTTCCCGTCGATGCAGAAAAGCCACACTCCGACACGAGACTGTTACGGACCAGCCCCAAATCTGCCGCAACGACAGCCGGGGGCGAATCGTGACCAGCACCATCATCCGGACCGCGTTCGCGGCCGGCGGCCTCGTCGCGGGGGCGAGCCTCGCCGCACAGGCCCAGTCGATCGAGGCGCGGGTGCCCAACCTGCAGGCCGTCGACGGGCCGGTCTCGGTCACGGCGAGCGGCGCCACCATCGTCAACCAGGGCCTCCAGGGCGTGGCCCGCCTGTCGGCGACCACCCGGGACTTCCTCGGCGACACGCTCGGCTCGTTCTCCTCGCTCGCCGTCGACCTCTCGACCTGGCGGCGCAACGGCGACACCTATACGGGCACGCTCTACACGCTGCCGGACCGCGGCTACAACAACCCGGATGGCGGCCTGTTCAGCGACTATGCCGGCCGCCTCAACCGCTTCACCTTGAGCTTCACGCCCTACACGGGCAGCGCCGCCCTGCCGCAGGCGACGGGCTCGCAGCGCCAGATCACCCTGACGCCGGACAGCGGCATCGTGCTCACCGATGCCAGGGGCCAGCGCTTCAGCGGCCTCGATCCGGGCGCCGGCACCACGACGCAGGCAGGCTCCGTGCTGCCCTCGGCCGCCACCGGCCCGAGCGCCGGGCGCATCAGCCTCGACGCCGAGGGCCTGGCGCGGCGCCTCGACGGCTCGTTCTACGTCAGCGACGAGTACGGCCCGACCATCTACTACTTCAGCCGCGACGGCCGGCTGCAGGGCCTGATCGGCATCCCGGCGGCGCTCCAGCCGGTGACGAACGGGCAGCTCAACTTCAACTCGCTCAACCCGCCCGATACGGGCCGGCGCAACAACCAGGGCCTCGAGGCGCTGGCGCTCACGCCCGACGGGCGCGGCCTCGTCACCATCCTGCAGAGCGCGACGCTGCAGGATTCGGGCCCGAACCAGCAGCAGCGCGCCAACACCCGCATCCTCTACTACGACATCTCCGGCACCCCGACGCCGGCGGCGCCGACCCGCGAATACGTGCTGCAGCTGCCGGTCTACCAGCAGAACGGCAACGGCACCGCGTCGAACCGCACCGCGGCTCAGAGCGAGATGCTGGCGCTCAACGACACCCAGTTCCTGGTCCTGTCGCGCGACTCGAACGGGCTGGGCACCGGCACCACCACGCCGATCGTCTACAAGAGCGTGCTCCTCGTCGACACCGCGAGCGCGACCAACATCGCCGGCAGCGCCTATGACGGCACGACGCCGCTCGCGCCGAACGGCAGCTTGCGCGCCGGCATCACCCCGGTGCAGACCACCGAGGTCGTCAACATCCTCAACCCGGTGCAGCTCAACCGCTTCGGGATGAACCTGACCACCAGCCCGGCGACCCAGACCACGCTGTCCGAGAAGTGGGAGGCGATGGGGCTCGTGCCGGTGCTGAGCGAGCGGGCGCCCAACGACTACTTCCTGCTCGTCGGCAACGACAACGACTTCCTGACCCGCCAGGGCGTCATCAACGGCCAGGCCTACGACGCCGGCATCACCAACGACAGCGTCATCCTGGCCTACCGGCTGACCCTGCCCACTTACGTCGATCCGCTCTCGCTCGCCGTGATGAAGGCGACGGCGCCGACGGTGCTGCAGAGCCTCGGCGCCGGCGCGCTCGGCGTCGCGGCCTCCGCGACGCGCAGCGTGCAGGACCACCTCTCGGCCCTGCGCCGCGGCGCCGGCCTGCCGGGCCCGGCGGCCTGGGGCACCGGCGGCCCGGCGCTCTGGGTCGGAGGCGATTTCGTCTTCGCCGACCTGCCGCGCAACGGCGGCCTCACGGTCGAGCGCACCATCGCGCAGGGCTCGGCCGGCTTCGACCTGCCGCTCACCGGCCCGTGGCGGGCCGGCCTCGCGGTCGGCGGGGGTGGCGGCTCGCTCTCCCGCGGCCAGGGCTTCCGCCAGGACCAGAGCGCCTTCACGGTCGCGGCCTATGGCGGCTATTACGGCCCTGCCTTCTATGCGCACGCCATCGTCGGCGGCGCGCCGCTCATCGACTTCTCGGACATCCGCCGCCCGGCCGCCTACGGCCTGACCGCCGACGCCAAGGCCTCCGGCTCGGCGCTGGCCCTCGACGGCGAGGCCGGCCTGATCCTCGACCGCGACGCGGTCCGGCTGACGCCGTTCGCAGGCCTCTCCCACCTCTCGGCCCGGATCGGCGGCTTCACCGAGCAGGGGGCGGCGGGCAACAACGTGGCCTATGGCGGCCTCAGCGTGCTCCAGACCACCGCCCGCTTCGGCGCCGAACTCGCCTATACCGGGTTCGGCGGCGTCATCCCGTCGGTGCGGGCGGCCTACAATCTCGGCCTCGGGCCGCAGCAGAGCGGCGGCCTCTTCCGCCTGGCCAGCGTCCAGAGCCCGCTGGCGGTGGCCACCGCCGCGATCCCCTTCCTCACATCCGACTTCGTCACCGCCGGCTTCGGCCTCCAGGGCAGCCTGACCGACCGCCTCGGCTGGCGGGTGGACTACCAGGCCGCGATCGGCACCCGGGCCGGGGTGGCGCACGGGGTCACGGCGGGGCTGCGGTATCAGTTCTGAGCGTCTGTCCGAGACAGTCGAAGAAACTGACATCCTTCATCGTCATTCCGGGGCCGCGCAGCAGAACCCAGGATCCATAACCGCCGACGTTACAGCACGAAGCGGAACACCGAACGCCTCATTCTTCAATATCAGCGTTTATGGATCCCGGGTTATCGCCGTCGGCGAGCCCCGGAATGACGCGGAGACTCGAATTTCTGCACATATAGTCTTCCAGGCTTCGGCAAGCCCGATGCCCGTCGGAGACCGCGCTGTCTTACCCCCGCCCTCCGAACCGGTCCCACCACGCTCCTTGCGCCCCCGCCACCGGCAGGGCGCTCGCATGGTAGACGCCGAGCGCCACCGCCCGCGCCAGCACCCGCGCCGCCGCGTCGCCCAGCCGCGCGAGGTCGCCGACCGGGTCGGTGAGCGGCACCGTGCCGGTGGCGGCGGCGAAGACGAGGTCGCCGTCGAGGGGGGTGTGGGCCGGCACGATCGCCCGGGCGAGGCCGTCCTGCGCCATCACGGCGAGGCGGCGGGCTTCCGCCTTGGTCAGGCGGGCGTCGGTGGCGACGACCGCGAGCGTGGTGTTGGCGCCGGGCATCGGCTTCATCGGCCAGGCGAAGGCGTCGGGCGGGATCGTCCGCGCCGGCCCCAGGCCCCCGAACTCGTCGCCGACCTCGAAGGGCGCGGCCCAGAAATGCGGCCCGTCCCCGACCGTGACCCGCCCGAGCGCGTTCACCGCCACCAGGGCGGCGACGCGGGCAGCCGTACCCTCGACCGGGGCGCTGGCGCTGCCCAGGCCCCCCTTGAGGGTCGCGGTGCGGGCCCCGAGCCCGGCCCCGACCGAGCCCATCGCCACCGGCCCGGCGCTGGCGCTCGCCGCGGCGGCGTAGCCGAGGTCGCGGTAGGGCGACAAGGAGCCCCAGTCCTTGTCGCCGCCGTTGAGGAGGTCGAACAGGATCGCCGCCGGCACGATCGGCACCCGGGCCGGGCCGACCGCGAAGCCCCGTCCCGTCTCGGCGAGCCGGGCGACGACGCCGGAGGCGGCGTCGAGCCCGAAGACCGAGCCGCCGGAGAGGACGAGGGCGTCGATCCCCGGCACCGTGCGCTCGGGATCGAGGAGGTCGGTCTCCCGGGTGCCGGGCCCGCCGCCCCGGATGTCGACCGCGGCGACCGTGGGCGCGTCGAACAGGATCGCGGTGACGCCGGAGAGCGCGCGGGTGTCCTCGGCGTGGCCGACGCGGATGCCCGCGATGTCGGTGAGGCTGCCGCTCACCGCGGCCCGGCCCGGCGCATCAGGTCGGCGACCGCGGCTTCCTCGGCGGCCGAGAGCGCGCGGGGCGGGGCGGGCTTGCGACGCCGGGCGGCGACGAAGAGCGCGAGGCCGCCGAGGCCGACCACGAGCGCAGGCGTGAGCCACAGGAAGGCGGTGTGCCAGGCCAGCACCGGGCGCAGCAGCACGAACTCGCCGTAGCGCTGAACCACGTAATCGACCACCGCGCCGTCGCTGTCGCCCTGACGCAGGCGCTCGCGCACGATCAGCCGCAGGTCGCGGGCGAGCGGCGCGTCGGAATCGTCGATCGACTGGTTCTGGCAGACGAGGCAGCGCAGGCCGGCCGAGATCGACCGGGCCCGCGATTCGAGGCCCGGATCCTTCATCACCTCCTCGGGCTGCACCGCGCCGGCGGCGGCCGGCATCAGCAGTGCCAGGGCGAGAAGGGCGGAACGGAGCGCGCGCATCGGGGCTACTGATCGTCCTACTCTGCAGGGACCGAGTGGGGCGGCACCGGGCCGGCCGCGTCGCGGGCCGCGGGCTTGAGCGCCGGGGCGCCGACCCGGAAGCGCCGGTCGGTGAGGGAGAGGCCGCCGCCGAGCGCCATCACCACGGCGCCGAGCCAGATCAGCAGCACCAGGGGCTTGTAGTAGAGGCGGATGCCGACGCTGCCGTCGGCCCCGGTCTCGCCGACGCTGGCATAGACCTGGCTCGCCCCGACCGTCAGGAGGCCGGCCTCGCTGACCGACATGTTGCGCGAGGCGTAGAAGCGCTTGCCCGGCTGGAGCACGCCGACCGGGTCGCCGCCCTCGCGGATGGTCAGGTGGGCCACGGTCTCGGTGTAGTTCGGACCGGTGCGGGGCAGGACACCCTCCAGCACCGCGACGTAGGGGCCGGCGCGCAGCTCCCCGCCGCGGGGCAGGGTGGCGAGGGATTCGACGCTCCAGGCCTGCGCCGCGATGCCGATCACCGTGACGCCGACGCCGGCATGCGCCAGCGCGGTGCCCCAAGCCGAGCGCGGCAGGCCGGCGGCGCGGCGAAGCGACAGACTGAGGGTCTTGCCCTTGGCCCGGGTGACGATCTCGAGGGCGGCGCCCAGGATCAGGTAGGCGCCGAGCCCGATGCCGAGCGGCGCCCCGACCGGCCCGCCCCAGGTGACGGCGATCGCGATCAGGGTCACAGCCAGCGCGAGCGCGAAGCCGACGAACAGCCGCTGGCTCGCCGCCGCGAGGTCGCCGCGCTTCCAGGAGAGCGTCTGGCCGAACGGCACCACGAGGAGCAGCGGCACCGCGAGCGGCAGGAAGGTCAGGTTGAAGAAGGGCGGCCCGACCGAGATCTTTTCCCCCGTCAGCGATTCCAGCGCCAGGGGATAGAGCGTGCCGACGAGCACGGTGGCGCAGGCCGCCGACAGGAAGAGGTTGTTCATCACCAGCGCCCCCTCGCGGGAGATCGGCGCGAACAGGCCGCCCTGGCGCAAGGTGGGCGCGCGCCAGGCGTAGAGCGCCAGCGACCCGCCGATGAACAGCACCAGGATGCCGAGGATGAAGGTGCCCCGCGCCGGATCGGTGGCGAAGGTGTGGACCGAGGTGAGTACGCCGGAGCGCACCAGGAAGGTGCCGAGCAGCGACAGCGAGAAGGTCAGGATGGCCAGCAGCACCGTCCAGACCTTGAGGGCGTCGCGCTTCTCCATCACGACGGTGGAGTGGACGAGCGCCGTGCCGGCGAGCCACGGCATCAGCGAGGCGTTCTCGACCGGATCCCAGAACCACCAGCCGCCCCAGCCGAGCTCGTAATAGGCCCAGTACGAGCCCATGGCGATGCCGACGGTGAGGAAGCACCAGGCCGCCAGGGTCCAGGGCCGCACGGCGCGAGCCCAGGCGGCGTCGATCCTCCCCTCGATCAGGGCCGCGATGGCGAACGCGAAGGTGATCGAGAAGCCGACATAGCCGAGATAGAGCAGCGGCGGATGGATCGCGAGGCCCGGATCCTGGAGCAGCGGGTTGAGGTCGCGCCCCTCCATCGGGGCCGGGTTCAGCCGGGCGAACGGGTTCGAGGTCGTCAGGATGAAGAGCAGGAACACCGCCGTGATCGCGGCCTGCACGCCGAGCGTGTTGGCCCGCAGGGTCGGCGGCACGGCATTGCGGGCGAGCGCCACCACGGCGCCGAACAGCGCCAGGATCAGCACCCAGAGCATCATCGAGCCCTCGTGGTTCCCCCAGACGCCGGAGATCTTGTAGATCAGCGGCTTCATCGAGTGCGAGTTCTCGACGACGTTCTGGACCGAGAAGTCCGAGGTGACGTGGGCGTAGGTGAGCGCCGCGAAGGCGAAGGCGATGCACGCGAAGGTGGCGAGCGCGGCCGGCACCGCGACGCCGCGCAGGACCGGGTCGCCGGCGCGGCTCGCCCAGACCGGCATCACCATCTGCGTCAGCGACAGGGCGAGCGCCAGGGCGAGGGCGTAGTGACCAACCTCGATCAGCACCAGGGCGACCTTTCGGTAAGCGTTTAAGTCCATCGGGACGGGAGATCGGTCGACGGCCCTCCCGGCCCGGCCTCCTGCCGCGGCGGATCGCGGCGGCATCGTAATCCGCTTCGTCCTGTGCGCCGCCAAGACCTTCCGCCGCAAGACCTTCCGCCGCACGGGGCGGGACTATTTCACCGCCGTGCGCGAGACCGGTCCGGGCTGCCCTTGTCCGGGCTGCCCTTGCGCCGCCGCGCCGCCCTCCTGCCAGCGCCCCTGCGCCTTGAGGGCGTCCGCGACCTCCCGCGGCATGTAGGTCTCGTCGTGCTTGGCCAGCACCGTGTCGGCGCGGAAGGTCCCGTCCGGCTCCAGCACGCCCTCGGTCACCACGCCCTGGCCCTCGCGGAAGAGGTCGGGCAGCAGGCCGCGGTAGCGCACCGCCACCGTCGAGCCGGTATCGGTGACGCTGAACGCGACCTTGCCGTCGGCCTCGCGCTTGAGCGAGCCGGCCTCGACCAGGCCGCCGAGGCGGAAGCGCGTGCCCGGCGCGACCTTCTGGCTCGCGACCTCGGTGGGCGAGCGGAAGAACACGATGGTGTCGCGCATCGCCGAGAGGACGAGCCCGAGAGCGGCGGCCAGCACGACGCCGCAGACGAGGATGAGGACGGAACGGCGGCGCCGGCGCGTCATGGCGGGGATCTTACGGCCAGCGATGGGGGAGGGGGGTGGCGAGGGGCATGAGAGGCGTCTCCCGGGGGTGGCCGGCGCGGGACCGGCTCTGTTGGTTGTCTATCTATAGCAGAGCTTTGGCGGCGCGGCAGGGTGAGGCGCACCCGAACCCTCCCCCGCAGAGGGGGGAGGGTTCATGCGCTCGTCCGCCGCGATCCTCAAGGCGCCGCCTTCGCACCCGCCGCCTCGCCCAGTCCCGTCTCCCGCGCCACCTCCTCCACCGGCGCGAGCCGGCCCGCATCCCCGCCGAGGGCGGTGCGCGCCTGCGCCAGAGCCGCTTCCGCCTTCGGCCGCTCGCCCAGCACCATGAAGGAGCGCACCAGCCGGGCCCATTCCTCCGGCGTGCCGCCCTTCTCGGCGAGGCGCTGGGCCAGACCCTCGACCATGCCGCGGATCATCCCGCGCTGCTCCTCGCCGATGGCGGGACCGGTGGCCGGCGCGGCCGCGGGCGCGGTGCCGTCGAGGCGCGCGAGGCTGTCCCGCACCATCGGCAGCCAGGGCGCCTCGGGCGGGGCCGCGGCGGCCATCGCCGCGTAGCGGGTGCGGGCCTCACCGCGGTTGCCGTCCTGCTCGGCGGCGCGGGCGAGGTAGAACTGGGGCTTGACCGCCTTGGAATCCTGCTTGAGCGCCCGCTCGAAGGCGTCGCGGGCCTTGGAGGACACGACGCCGTCGCCCGCCGCCACCAGGGCCTCGCCGTAATCGGCGAGCCGCCCGGGATCGTCGCCGAGGATCCGCAGGGAATTCTCGTAGGCCTTGATCGCGTCCTCGACGCGGCCGAGGCGCAGGTAGACCGGGGCCAGCACCGTCCAGCCGCGGCCGTCCTCCGGCGCCTTGGCGAGATGGGCCTCGATCTGCGTCACCGCCGCCGCGAGGTCGTTGCCGGCCGCCCGCGCATGGGCCAGGCGCTCGGCCTGCGGCTGGGCCGGCAGGTCCGGCGAGCCGTATAGGCCGTAGATGAGGAGCGCGACGAGCGGCACCGTCGAGAGGGCGAAGGCGGAGGCCGCGCGGCGGCGGCGCAGGGCCGGCTCGCCGAAAGCCCCGGCCGGCCGGCCGGGCTCGCGGCTCGCCCGCAGGAGGCGGCGCGCGGCTTCCGCCCGCGCGGCCTCGGCCTCAGGCTCGGCCAGGAGCCCGCGGGCGGCGTCGCGGTCGATCTCGCGCAGCTGGTCGCGGTAGAAGCCGGTCTCGGTGGCGATCCGCGCCTCGCCCTCCGGCACGGCCGCCGCCAGCGCCGGGCGGCGCGACATCGGCCACAGCAGGGCGAGCACCGCCAGGCCGGTCATGAGCGCGAAGATGAACCAGATCGCCGTCATGCCACTTCTGTATCGCCCGGGCCGGAGCGACACGATTCGCCGACGTGGCGACACGGTGTCACGCGCCGGCCATCCCGGACCCTGCCCGCCCCTTCAGCGCGGTGCGACCGGCCAGAACAGGCTGATGAGCAGCGTGCCGATCACGATCACCGTGAGGGAAAGCGGCAGGCCGAGGCGGGCATAGTCGCCGAAGCGGTAGCCGCCCGGGCCCATCACCAGGGTGTTGCACTGGTGGCCGATCGGGGTGAGGAAGTCGCAGGCCGCCCCCACCGACACCGCCATCAGGAACGGGTCCGGGTCGAGCCCGAGCTTCTGGGCCAGGCTGGCGCCGATCGGCCCCATCACCAGCACCGTCGCGGCGTTGTTGAGGAACGGCGTCACCGCCATGGCGGCGACGAGCAGCAGCCCGATCGCCAGCATGGGCGGCACGGTCTGCATCGCGTGCGAGAGCGCGCCGGCGATCAGGTCGGTGCCGCCGGTGGCGCGCACCGCGTCGCTCACCGGGATGAGCGCCCCCAGCAGCACGATCACCGGCCACTCGATGGTCTCGTAGGCCTCGTGCATGGTCATCACCCGCAGGACCAGCAGCAGCACCGCGGCGCCGAAGAACGCCATCGCGACCGGCACGAGGTGGAGCGCGACCAGCGCCATCGCGCCGGCCAGGACCGCGATCGGAATGTAGCTGCGGCGGCTGTGGCCGAGCGCCAGCTTGCGCTCGGCGAGCGGCAAGAGGCCGAACTCGGCGAGCACGTCGGCGAGCCGGTCGGGCTCGGCGCGCAGGACCACGACGTCCCCGGCGCGCAGGCGCACGCTGCCGATGCGCCGGGTGATCGCCGCGCCGCTGCGGCTCACCGCCAGCAGGGCCGTGCCGTGGCGGCCGGCGAGATCGACTCCCGCAGCCGTGGTGCCGGCCAGCGCCGAGCCGTCCGGGATCACCGCCTCGATCACCGCGACGTCGCCTTCGATCTTCTGGCTGCCGACGAGGACGAGCTTGGCCCGCGCCACCAGGCGCTCCAGATCCTCCGGCTCGCCGTCGAGCAGCAGGACGTCGTCGGCGGCAAGCTGCCAGTCGGGGCCCGGCACGTAGCGGCGGAAGCGCTCGCGGATGATGGTGGCCACCGTCACGTCGCCGTCGCCGAGCGCTTCCAGCTCGCCCACCGTGGCGCCGACGAGGGGCGATTCCGCCGGAAGGCAGGCCTCGGTCGTGTAGGCCTCGATCCGGAACGCGGCGGCGAGCGAGCCGGCCGGGCGCCGGTCCCGCGGCAGCAGCCGGTAGCTGAGGCTCAGGAAAGCGAGGCCCGCGACCGCGAGGCCGAGGCCGACCGGCGTGAAGTCGAACATTCCGAACGGCTGGCCGGTGACGTCGGCCCGCACCTTGGCGACGATGATGTTGGTCGAGGTGCCGACCAGCGTGACGAGGCCGCCGATCAGCGAGGCGAAGGACATCGGCATCAGGAGGAGCGAGGCCGGCGTGCCGGTCTTGCGCCCGAGCTGCAGCGCCACCGGCATGAAGATGGCGAGCGCCCCGATGTTCTTGGTGAAGACCGACAGGCCCATCACCGCGCCGGCCAGCGCCGGCACCTGCTGGCGGGGCTTTCGCAGATAGGGCAGGAGCGGGCGCATCGCGCTCTCGACGACCCCGGAGCGGGACACCGCGGACGAGATCACCAGGGCGCTCGCCACGATGATCACCACGTCGTCGGCGAAGCCGTCGAAGGCCTTCGAGGCCGGCACCAGCCCGAGGGCGACGCCGGCGACCAGCGCGAGCAGCGCCACGAGGTCGTAGGGCAGCCGGCCCCAGACGAAGAGCAGGACGGTGACCCCGATGAGGCCGAAGGCGAGGCCCTGGTCGAGGGTCATGCGCGGGGGCTCCGGCGAGGACTCCGGCGAGGACTCCGGATGGACGGTCGGGGGCGTGTCATGCCGGGGCGATGATCCTGGTGCGGGGTATCGGGCCTCCCTAGATTGGGTGGCGCGGCGCCCCGCCCAGGGCCGGGTGGGACGAGAGTTGCGCGAAGGGCCGCCTTTCCGCGCCGGGGCGCGCCGTCTAGGCTCCGAGCTGCCCCTGGGGAGCCTCATCATGGAAGACCGCGTCCACAGGCCCGGCCGGCTCACGATCGCCGCGTTCGACTTCGACGGGCCGGTCCTGCGCCCCATCGCCGGGGGCTGATCCGATGGAGCCCGGCGGGCGCCCGTACGTTGGTGTCGGACCGATCGCCCGAGAAACCCCGACCGTGAGCAGCCCCGCGTGAGCTTCGCCTTCCTCGCCCGCGCCTTCGGGCGCGGCGACCCGGCCGAGGAGGCCGAGGAACCAGCGGCCGCCCAGGCGCGGGCCTCGCGGCGCGACCGGCGGGCAGGGCGCGCCGACGCGGTGGTGACCGAGGCCCTGGCCCAGAAGGTGCTGCACGCCTTCCTGCAGAACCGTCACCAGACCCTGGTGCCGCTGACCCTGAACCTGCGGGTGCTGGAGACGGCCCAGCGCGACCTCGTGATCCAGGCGATGGCGGCGGCCTTCCTGGCGCAGGGGCGCCGGCAGGACCCGGCACCGGTCCGTGATGCGCTCGCCCGGATCAGTGCCGCGGAGGCCGAGCGCCAGCGCCTCGACAAGGCGCTCGCGGCGCCGCTGGCGCTCGGCGACCTCCTCGATGCGATCCAGGAGGCCGACCTCGGCGCCCACGCCTACATCGCCTCGCTCCTCGCCGTCGACCAGCGCCGCCGGGTCAACCAGCTGTATCTGGCCTACCTCGCCGAGCGCCTGGGACTGGCCGAGGACGTGGTGGCGAGCCTGCACCGCCGCTACCGGGTCTGACCCGCGGTGCGGCGGGGCTTCTCGCGCCGCCGACCCGCCGCTACCCTGGCGCGACCGCCGCACGATCTCCCGGTCAGCCGAAGTCTTCATGCCCCGCAGCCGCCCCGGCGCCCAGCCCCGCGACGAGACGCACCCGGCGGACGGGCCGCTTCCGGCCGGGCCGGGGCCGCGCGCCCGGGCGGCGCCGCCTTCCGCGGATGCGCGGCTTCTCGCGATCGCGGCCGACCACCTGCGCCGCCTCGGCCACCGGCAGGTCACCGTGGTCGGGGTCGCGGCGGAAGCCGGCATGACCCACGCCAACGTCTACCGCTACTTCCCGTCGAAGACCGCCCTCGTCGACGCGGTGGCGGGCCGCTGGCTGCGGGAGGTCGAGGCCGAGCTCGGCGCCATCGCGGACGCCCCGGACCCCGCCGACGACAAGCTCGAGCGCCTGCTGCTCGCGCTCGCCTCGATGCAGCGCGAGGTGCTGGCGCGCGACCCTCACCTGTTCGCGGTCCACCGCGACGCCACCGTCGAGTCGAGGCCGATCGCGCGGCGCCACCGCGGCCGCCTGCGCCAGCTCGTCGAGCGGGTGATCGAGGAGGGCATGAATGCCGGCACCTTCTCGCTGCGCGACCGCGAGCGGGGACTGGCCTTCATCTTCGACACCAGCCATCGCTTCCTGCACCCGGTCTCGATCCAGCTCGACGCCGAGGTGCCGCGCGACCTGATCGAGGCCCGCCTCGGGGCAATCATCCGGGCGATGCTCAGGATCCTGCGTATCGGGACCCTCTAGGGGCGCTGACAAAGCGACGGAAATGTAACGCTCCGGTGCGTGCCCGGACAAGTACCTGATAAGACATCTGAAATCCGATCACCCGACCTCCCGCGAGCGCGGCCGTAACGGCAGCTCGGCGCCTCGCGCGAGGCCTTCGGGTTGTCGGCTCCGGCTTTTTTCGCCAAAGAGGCACCCGCCGGCGCGGGCTCCTCGCGAGCGGACCCCGGCCCCCGACGGTTCCACCACACCGCGAAGGATCGGTTCTCACATGGCACGCAAGAAGATCGCGCTCATCGGCGCTGGACAGATCGGCGGCACGCTCGCGCACCTCGCCGGCCTCAAGGAGCTGGGCGACGTCGTGCTGTTCGACATCGCCGACGGCGTGCCGCAGGGCAAGGGCCTCGACATCGCCGAGTCCGCTCCGGTCGACGGCTTCGACGCCAAGTACAGCGGTGCCAGCGACTACAGCGCGATCGCCGGGGCCGACGTGGTGATCGTGACCGCCGGCGTGCCGCGCAAGCCCGGCATGAGCCGCGACGACCTGATCGGCATCAACCTGAAGGTGATGGAGGCGGTCGGCCAGGGCATCAAGACCCACGCCCCGAACGCCTTCGTGATCTGCATCACCAACCCGCTCGACGCGATGGTGTGGGCGCTGCAGAAGTTCTCCGGCCTCGACCCGAAGAAGATCGTCGGCATGGCCGGCGTCCTCGACTCGGCCCGCTTCCGCCACTTCCTGGCGGAGGAGTTCCAGGTCTCGGTCGAGGACGTCACCGCCTTCGTGCTCGGCGGCCACGGCGACGACATGGTGCCGCTGGTGCGCTACTCGACGGTGGCCGGTGTGCCGCTGCCCGACCTCGTCAAGATGGGCTGGACCAGCCAGGAGAAGCTCGACGCCATGGTCGAGCGGACCCGTAAAGGCGGCGGCGAGATCGTCAACCTGCTCAAGACCGGCTCGGCCTTCTACGCGCCGGCGGCCTCGGCCATCGCGATGGCGGAGAGCTACCTCAAGGACAAGAAGCGGGTCCTGCCCTGCGCGGCCTACCTTACCGGCCAGTACGGCGTCGACGGCCTGTTCATCGGCGTGCCGATCGTGATCGGCGAGAACGGCGTCGAGCGCATCGTCGAGGTCGCGTTCTCCGGCGAGGAGAAGGCGATGTTCGAGAAGTCGGTCAATTCCGTGAAGGGCCTGGTCGAGGCCTGCAAGGGCATCAACGGCGCGCTGGCGTAAGGCCTGATCGGCGGCGCGGGGTGTCCGCGCCGCCGTCGCCCGCCCCGGCCGCCCGATCAAAGAAAGCTTTCCGCCCATGAACATCCACGAGTATCAAGCCAAGGCCGTCCTCAAGGAGTTCGGCCTGCCGGTCTCGAACGGCCGCGCCATCTTCAAGGCCAGCGAGGCCGAGGCCGCCGCCAAGGAACTCGGCGGCCCGCTCTGGGTCGTGAAGTCCCAGATCCACGCCGGCGGCCGCGGCAAGGGCAAGTTCAAGGAAGCCGAGGCCGGCGAGAAGGGCGGCGTGCGCCTCGCCAAGTCGGTCGACGAGGTCAAGGCCTTCTCCGAGCAGATGCTCGGCCGCACCCTCGTGACGGTGCAGACCGGCGAGGCCGGCAAGCAGGTCAACCGCCTCTACATCGAGGACGGCTCGGACATCGAGACCGAGTTCTACCTCTCGATGCTCGTCGACCGCGAGACCGGCAAGGTCGCCTTCGTGGTCTCGACCGAGGGCGGCATGGACATCGAGCAGGTCGCCCACGACACGCCCGAGAAGATCATCACCTTCTCGGTCGATCCGGCCACCGGCGTGATGTCCCACCACGGCCGCGCGGTCGCCAAGGCGCTCGGCCTGACCGGCGCGCTCGCCAAGGAGGCGGAGGATCTGACCGCCAAGCTCTACCGGGCGTTCACCGCCAAGGACATGAGCATGCTGGAGATCAACCCGCTCATCGTCACCAAGGACGGGCACCTGAAGTGCCTGGACGCCAAGATCTCGTTCGATTCGAACAGCCTCTACCGCCACCCGGAGATCGTGCAGCTGCGCGACGTCACCGAGGAGGACGAGAAGGAGATCGAGGCCTCGAAGTACGACCTCGCCTATATCGCGCTCGACGGGACCATCGGCTGCATGGTGAACGGGGCGGGCCTGGCCATGGCGACCCTCGACATCATCAAGCTCTACGGCGAGGAGCCGGCGAACTTCCTCGATGTCGGCGGCGGCGCCTCGGAGGAGAAGGTCACCGCGGCCTTCAAGATCATCACCGCCGACCCGAACGTGAAGGGCATCCTGGTCAACATCTTCGGCGGCATCATGAAATGCGACGTGATCGCCAACGGGGTGATCGCGGCCGTCAAGGCGGTGGGCCTCCAGGTCCCGCTGGTGGTGCGCCTCGAGGGCACCAACGTCGAGAAGGGCAAGGAGATCATCCGCTCGTCGGGCCTCAACGTGATCCCGGCCGACGACCTCGACGACGCGGCGCAGAAGATCGTCGCGGCGGTGCGCAAGGGCTGACGGCGCATGAGTGCCGAGGTGGGGTTGTTCGTCCTCCTGGTCGTCTTCCCCGCTCTCCTAATGGCATCCATGGTCGCCATCGTCCTGGGTGTCGTCTGGGGGATCCGGTGGTTGGCCGGCCTCCGGGTCGGGATCGTGGCTGGAAGGATCACGCTCGTGGTCCTGGCTTTGCTCCCGATCTGGATGTTCGCCGAGTGTTCAGCCGTGATAGACGCTCCACCCGTGTACTTAGGGGACGAGGCCATCGATAACGACAGCACTGCGCGATCGACGATTATTCTGAGCCTCGTGCTCTTTCCATCTTCGATCGTTAGCTTCTTTGCTGTCTGGAGATTGGTCCGGTCCTTCTCCGACAAAATCAGCCAGATGCACGCCGCCTAATCCGGAGTTCAGACTTCAATGTCCATCCTCATCGACAAGAACACCAAGGTCATCTGCCAGGGCTTCACCGGCAAGAACGGGACCTTCCACTCCGAGCAGGCGATCGCCTACGGCACCAAGATGGTCGGCGGCACCTCGCCGGGGAAGGGCGGCGCGACCCATCTCGGCCTGCCGGTGTTCGACACCGTGAAGGAGGCGCGGGCCGCCACCGGCGCCGACGCCTCGGTGGTCTACGTGCCGCCGCCGGGCGCCGCCGACGCGATCTGCGAGGCGATCGACGCCGAGATCCCGCTGATCGTCTGCATCACGGAAGGAATTCCCGTCCTCGACATGGTGCGGGTGAAGCGCTCGCTCGAGGGCTCGAAGTCGCGGCTCATCGGCCCGAACTGCCCCGGCATCGTCACCGCCGGCGAGTCGAAGATCGGCATCATGCCGGCCAACATCTTCCGCCCGGGCTCGGTCGGCATCGTGTCGCGCTCCGGCACCCTGACCTACGAGGCGGTGTTCCAGACCTCGAACGAGGGCCTCGGCCAGACCACCGCGGTCGGCATCGGGGGCGACCCGGTCAAGGGCACCGAGTTCATCGACATGCTCGAGATGTTCCTGGCCGACGACAAGACCGAGTCGATCGTGATGATCGGCGAGATCGGCGGCTCGGCCGAGGAAGAGGCGGCGCAGTTCATTCGTGACGAGGCCAAGCGCGGCCGCAAGAAGCCGATGGTCGGCTTCATCGCCGGCCGCACGGCGCCCCCCGGCCGCCGCATGGGGCACGCCGGCGCGATCATCTCGGGCGGCAAGGGCGGCGCCGAGGACAAGATCGCCGCCATGGAGGAGGCCGGCATCCGCGTCTCGCCGTCGCCGGCGCGCCTCGGCAAGACCCTGGTCGAGGTCCTGAAGGGCTGAAGCCCGTCGGACCTTCGCCTCGCGCATGGCAGGCGTGGCGTGCGGGATCGAGGTCCCGCACCCACATCGCCAGCAAACGTCACCTCTCCTGAGTTCGTAACGCACCCTCCGCGTCCGGTCCCCGGGCGCTCCACCGTCGATCGCCCGCCACGCTCCCGCCCCAACCGGGCCCGAGAAGCCGGCGCTCCGATCGACCAGCGCGGATAGCAGATCGCCATGGCACGCCAGGACGCGAACGACGCCCTCCTCGGAACCTCGTTCCTCTACGGAGGCAACGCCGACTACATCGAGGAGCTGTACGCGACCTACACCCGGGATCCCAACGCGGTGGATCCCGAGTGGCGCAGCTTCTTCTCCAGCCTGAAGGAGGAGAGCGCGATCGTCGTCAAGAACGCCGAGGGCGCGTCCTGGGCCAAGCCCAACTGGCCGGTCGCCGCCAACGGCGAGATCGTCTCGGCGCTCGACGGCAACTGGGCGACCCTCGAGAAGGCGGTCGGCGAGAAGATCAAGGCCAAGCAGGAGGCCAAGGGCTCGGGCGTAGCCCCGGCCGACGTGCAGCAGGCCACCAAGGATTCGGTCCGCGCGATCATGCTGATCCGCGCCTACCGCATGCGCGGCCACCTGCATGCCAAGCTCGATCCGCTCGGCCTGCAGCCGCGCGGCGACCACGAGGAGCTGCACCCGCAGCATTACGGCTTCGCCGAGTCCGACTGGGACCGCCCGATCTTCCTCGACAACGTGCTGGGCCTCGAGTTCGGCACCATCCGGGAGATCGTCGCGATCCTGCAGCGGACCTACTGCCAGACGCTGGGCGTCGAGTTCATGCACATCTCCGATCCGGACGAGAAGGCCTGGATCCAGGAGCGCATCGAGGGCAAGGACAAGGAGATCTCGTTCACCGAGCAGGGGCGGCGGGCGATCCTCAACAAGCTGATCGAGGCCGACGGCTTCGAGAAGTTCCTCGACCTCAAGTATACCGGCACCAAGCGCTTCGGCCTCGACGGCTCGGAGGCGATGGTTCCGGCGCTGGAGCAGATCATCAAGCGCGGCGGTGCGCTCGGCGTCACCGACATCGTGCTGGGCATGGCCCATCGCGGCCGCCTCAACGTGCTCGCCAACGTGATGAGCAAGCCCTTCCGGGCGATCTTCCACGAGTTCAAGGGCGGCTCGTCCTCGCCGGCGGAGGTCGAGGGCTCGGGCGACGTGAAGTATCACCTCGGCGCCTCGAGCGACCGGGTCTTCGACGGCAACACCGTCCACCTGTCGCTGACCGCCAACCCCTCGCATCTCGAGATCGTCGATCCGGTGGTGCTCGGCAAGGTGCGCGCCAAGCAGGACCAGACCGGCGACGAGCAGCGCACCACCGTGCTGCCGCTCCTCATCCACGGCGACGCCGCCTTCGCGGGCCAGGGCGTGGTGGCGGAGTGCTTCGGCCTGTCGGGCCTGAAGGGCCACCGCACCGGCGGCTCGATCCACTTCATCATCAACAACCAGATCGGCTTCACCACCGATCCGCGCTTCTCGCGCTCCTCGCCCTACCCGTCCGACGTGGCGAAGATGGTCGAGGCGCCGATCTTCCACTGCAACGGCGACGACCCCGAGGCCGTCACCTTCGCGGCCAAGATCGCCACCGAGTACCGGCAGAAGTTCCACAAGCCGGTGGTGATCGACATGCTCTGCTACCGCCGCTTCGGCCACAACGAGGGCGACGAGCCGGCCTTCACCCAGCCGCGGATGTACCAGATCATCCGCAAGCACCCCTCGACCCTCGAGACCTACGGCCAGAGGCTGATCGAGAGCGGCGTGGTGAGCCAGAAGGAGCTCGACGACCGCAAGGCCGAGTTCCGCGCCACCCTCGACAGCGAGTTCGACATCGCCACCGCCTATAAGGCCAACAAGGCCGACTGGCTCGACGGCCGCTGGTCGGGCTTGAAGGCGGTGCGCGAGGACGAGGACGACCCGCGCCGCGGCCGCACCGGCGTGCAGGCCGAGACCCTGCGGGAGATCGGGAAAGCCATCACCACGGTGCCGCCGGACTTCCACCTGCACCGCACCATCCGGCGCTTCCTCGACAACCGCGCCAAGGCGATCGAGACCGGCGAGGGCCTCGACTGGGCGACCGCCGAGGCGCTGGCCTTCGGCTCGCTCCTCACGGAAGGCCACCGGGTCCGCCTGTCGGGCCAGGACGTCGAGCGCGGCACCTTCTCGCAGCGCCACTCGGTGGTGATCGACCAGGAGAACGAGGAGCGCTACACGCCCCTCAACCACATCAAGGACGGCCAGAGCCGTTACGAGGTCATCAACTCGATGCTCTCGGAGGAGGCGGTGCTCGGCTTCGAGTACGGCTACTCGCTCGCCGAGCCGAACTCCCTGGTGCTGTGGGAGGCGCAGTTCGGCGACTTCGCCAACGGCGCGCAGGTCGTGGTCGACCAGTTCATCAGTAGCGGCGAGCGCAAGTGGCTGCGCATGTCTGGCCTGGTGATGCTCCTGCCGCACGGCTACGAGGGCCAGGGTCCGGAGCACTCCTCGGCGCGACTGGAGCGCTACCTGCAGATGTGCGCCGAGGACAACATGCAGGTCGCCAACTGCACGACGCCCTCGAACTACTTCCACATCCTGCGCCGGCAGCTGAAGCGGGACTTCCGCAAGCCGCTGGTGCTGATGACCCCGAAGTCGCTCCTGCGCCACAAGCGGGCGGTCTCGTCCCTCGCCGACATCGCCGAGGGCTCGACCTTCCACCGGGTGCTGTGGGACGACGCCGAGAAGGCCCAGGACAGCATCAAGCTGGCCAAGGACGACAAGGTCCGGCGCGTCGTGCTCTGCTCGGGCAAGGTCTATTACGACCTCTACGAGGAGCGCGAGAAGCGCGGCATCTCCGACGTGTACCTGATGCGCGTCGAGCAGCTCTACCCGTTCCCGCTGAAGTCGCTCGCCACGGAGATCTCGCGCTTCCGCAACGCCGAGGTGGTGTGGTGCCAGGAGGAGCCCAAGAACATGGGCTCGTGGGCCTTCGTCGAGCCTTACCTCGAATGGGTCCTCAACCAGGCCGGCTCCGCCTCCAAGCGCCCGCGCTACATCGGCCGCCCGGCCTCGGCCTCGACCGCCGTCGGCCTGATGTCGAAGCACCTCGACCAGCTCCAGGCCTTCCTCAACGAGGCCCTGGCGGTCTGACGCCCGCCGGACGGGAGAACGTCACCATGGCCTTCTTCTTCTGCCGCCTCGTCGCCCCCCGGGCGACCTTTCCCGGGGACATGACGCCCCGGGAGGCCGAGGCGATGCACGCCCACGCCGCTTACTGGCAGGGCGCCCTCGGCCGCACGGTCCTGGCCGTCGGCCCGGTCCTCGATCCGGCCGGGGCCTGGGGCCTCGGCCTCATCAGCGTCGCCGATGCCGGCGAGGCCCAGGCCTTCACCCAGGCCGATCCGGTCGCCGCCGCCGGCCTCGGCTTCCGCTACGAGATCCACCCGATGCCGCAGCTGAGCCTCGCGCCGGCCGCGGCCCCCGTTCCCGCCACGTCCCCCATTCCCGCTCAGTGAGAGGAGGCGCCCCGCTCCGGGGCGCGATGCCATGGCCACCGAAATCCGCGTCCCGACCCTGGGCGAATCCGTGAGCGAGGCCACGATCGGCCGCTGGTTCAAGAAGCCCGGCGACACCGTGAAGGCCGACGAGCCCCTGGTCGAGCTCGAGACCGACAAGGTCACCCTGGAGGTCAACGCCCCGGCCTCGGGCCAGCTCGGCGACATCGTCGCCAAGGACGGCGAGACGGTGGAGCCCGGCGCGCTCCTCGGCTCGATCGTCGAGGGCGGCGCTGGCGCCGGCAACGGTGCCGCCGCCCCGAAGGCCGAGGCTCCCAAGGAAGCCCCGAAGGCCGCCGCCGAGGCGCCCGCCAAGTCCTCCTCCGCCTCCTACGGCAGCCACGGCGATGCCGCCCCGAAGGGTCACGCCTCGGGCGATCACGGCCCGGCGGTCGCGCGGCTCGCGCAGGAATCCGGCGTCGACCCTTCCTCGCTCAAGGGCAGCGGCAAGGACGGCCGCGTGACCAAGGGCGACATGCTCTCGGCGATCTCGTCGGGCGCCTCCTCGCCCGCCCCGGCGCCCACGCCGCAGGTCGCCCGCGCGCCCTCGGCGCCGGACGATGCCTCCCGCGAGGAGCGGGTGCGCATGACCAAGCTGCGCCAGACCATCGCCCGGCGCCTGAAGGACGCGCAGAACACCGCCGCCATGCTGACGACGTTCAACGACGTCGACATGGGCGCGGTGATGGCCCTGCGCCAGCAGTACAAGGACGTGTTCGAGAAGAAGCACGGCGCCAAGCTCGGCTTCATGGGCTTCTTCACCAAGGCGGTGATCGGCGCCCTGAAGGACGTGCCGGCGGTGAACGCCGAGATCGACGGCCAGGACATCGTCTACAAGAACTACTATCACGTCGGCATCGCGGTCGGCACCGACAAGGGGCTGGTCGTGCCGGTGGTGCGCGACGCCGACCAGCTCTCGATCGCCGGGATCGAGAAGGCCATCACCGGCTTCGGCCGCAAGGCCCGCGACGGCAAGCTGTCGATCGAGGACATGCAGGGCGGCACCTTCACGATCACCAACGGCGGCATCTACGGCTCGCTGATGTCGACCCCGATCCTCAACGCGCCGCAATCCGGCATCCTGGGCATGCACCGCATCGAGGAGCGTCCCGTGGTGCGGAACGGCAAGATCGAGGCGCGGCCGATGATGTACCTCGCCCTGTCCTACGACCACCGCATCGTCGACGGGAAGGAGGCCGTGACCTTCCTGGTGCGGGTCAAGGAGGCCCTGGAGGACCCGGCGCGCCTCGTGCTCGACCTCTGAAGGTCAACCAGTGCTGCCCCTCCTCCGAGAGGGGCAGATCGGAGAAATGAAAGGCGCGGGTCTCCCCTCTCCCACACCGGAGCGGGGAGACCCGCGCCCTGATCGTCCCAGGATAGTGCATCGGACGGCCCGACTGTTCGGGATCTCTCGCACCAGGGAGCACGGCATCATGGACAAGACCGACAAGGTCCTGGTGGTCACGGGCGGCAGCCGCGGCATCGGCCGCGCCGTCTGTTTGCGGGCGGCGCGGGCCGGCTGGCGGGTCTGCTTCTCCTACGTCGCCGCCAAGGACGCCGCCGACGCCCTGGTGCGGGAGATCGAGGGCCATGGCGGCACCGCGCTCGCCGTCCGCAGCGACGTCGCGGTCGAGGCCGACATCCCGGCGCTCTTCAAGGCGGCCGACGGCCTCGGGACCCTCGGCGGCCTCGTCAACAATGCGGGCGTCGTCGACTACGCCGCGCGGGTCGACGAGATGACCTTCGCGCGCCTCGACCGGATGATGACCACCAACGTCATCGGCTCGTTCCTGTGCGCCGGCGAGGCGGTGCGGCGGATGTCGACCCGCCACGGCGGGCACGGAGGCGTCATCGTCAACATCTCGTCGGTCGCCGCGCGGCTCGGCGCGCCGAACCAGTACGTGGACTACGCCGCCTCGAAGGGCGCCATCGACACCTTCACCACCGGGCTGGCCGGCGAGGTCGCGGCCGAGGGGATCCGCGTCAACGGCGTCGCCCCGGGCCTGATCGAGACCGAGATCCACGCCAGTGGCGGCCAGCCCGACCGGCTCGACCGCCTCAGCCCCCTGGTGCCGATGAAGCGCGCCGGCTCCGCCGACGAGGTCGCGGCCGCGGTGCTGTGGCTCCTCTCGGACGAGGCCTCCTACGCCACCGGCGCGACCCTGACGATCTCGGGCGGCCGCTAGCCGCTCCCTCACACCCGCTCACTCATCCAGCGGCGGCGCCGTCCGGGTCCGCCGCTCCCAACCCCGCGAGTCCCGAATGTCCTCCTACGATCTCGTCGTCATCGGCACCGGCCCCGGCGGCTACGTCTGCGCGCTCCGCGCCGCCCAGCTCGGCCTGAAGACCGCCGTGGTCGAGAAGCGCCCGACCCATGGCGGCACCTGCCTCAACGTCGGCTGCATCCCGTCGAAGGCCCTGCTGCACGCCTCCGAGGCGTTCGAGGAGGCCACCAAGCACCTCCCCGTGCTGGGCATCACGGTCGGCGAGCCGCAGCTCGACCTGGCCAAGATGATGTCGTTCAAGCAGGAGGGCGTCGACGGCAACACCAAGGGCGTCGCGTTCCTGCTCAAGAAGAACGGCGTCGACGCCTTCCAGGGCACCGGGCGGCTCGCCGGTGCCGGCCGGGTCGAAGTGCTGTCGGAGGACGGCGGCAACCAGATCCTCGAGGCCAAGAACGTCGTGATCGCGACGGGCTCGGACGTCGCCAACCTGCCGGGCGTCATCATCGACGAGCAGGTCGTGGTCTCCTCCACCGGCGCCCTCGAGCTGGCGAAGGTCCCGGGCAAGCTCGTCGTCATCGGCGCCGGGGTGATCGGCCTCGAGCTCGGCTCGGTCTGGCGGCGGCTCGGCGCCGAGGTGACGGTGGTCGAGTACCTCGACCGCATCCTGCCGGGCATGGACGGCGAGGTCGGCAAGCAGTTCCAGCGCATCCTCGCGAAGCAGGGCATCACTTTTCGCCTGTCCCAGAAGGTCACGGGCGTCGAGCGCACCAACGAGGGCGCCAAGGTCACGGTCGAGCCCGCCGCCGGCGGCGCCGCGGAGACGCTGGAGGCCGACGTGGTGCTCGTGGCGATCGGCCGCGTGCCCTACACCGCGGGCCTCGGGCTCGAGACGGTCGGGGTCCAGCTCGACAACAAGGGCCGCATCCTGACCGACGACCGCTACGCCACCAACGTCACCGGCATCTACGCCATCGGCGACGTGATCGCCGGTCCGATGCTCGCCCACAAGGCCGAGGACGAGGGCGTCGCGGTGGCGGAGATCCTGGCCGGCAAGGCCGGCCACGTGAATTACGGCGTGATCCCGAACGTGGTCTACACCACGCCGGAGGTCGCCTCGGTCGGCAAGTCCGAGGAGGAGCTGAAGAAGGACGGGATCGCCTACAACACCGGCAAGTTCCCGTTCACGGCGAACGGCCGCGCCAAGGTGAACCACACCACCGACGGCTTCGTGAAGGTGCTGGCGGACGCCGCGACCGACCGGGTGCTCGGCGTCCACATCGTCGGGCCCGACGCCGGCAACCTCATCATGGAGGTCGCGGTGGCGATGGAGTTCGGCGCCTCGTCGGAAGACATCGCCCGCACCTGCCACGCCCACCCGACCCTGACCGAGGCGGTGAAGGAGGCGGCGCTGGCGGTGGAGAAGCGCGCGCTGCACATGTGAGGCAAGGCCTCGGAGGCTGGCGCCCGAAACCTCCCCCCGCTGCGGGGGAGGGTGCCCTGCGAAGCAGGGCGGGAGAGGGGAGACCGCCTCCGAAGCGGTCGCGCGACCATTGTGATGGGCGCCACCCTGGAGAAGCGTCGCGCTGCCCCTCTTGCGGGACTTCGTCCCGGCCCGTGCTGACGCCGGGACCACCCTCCCCCGCAGAGAGGGAGGGTTACGCGCTCGGCGCCGTGTGTGCTGTTCTGAATCGTACGAGTACGGCGGTCCGCCCAAGGCAGGACAATCCTGCATCCAGGCCGAGCGGATCAGTCGATAACGGGGAGGATCCACGGCGATGGACGGTGCGGCAGCGAACGGCAACCCGACTCCCCCGGCGGTCGTCGTGGTGATGGGCGTCTCGGGCTCGGGCAAGACCACCGTGGCGAGCCTGCTCGCCGGCCGGCTCGGCTGGGAGTTCGAGGACGGCGACGACTTCCACCCGGCCGCCAACGTCGAGAAGATGCAGGCCGGCACCCCGCTCACCGACGAGGATCGCCGGCCCTGGCTCGCCGCCATCGCGGCCTGGATCGACCGGGTCCGTGCCGAAGGCCGGCACGGGGTCGTGACCTGCTCGGCCCTCAAGCGGGACTACCGCGACATCCTGGTCGGGGATCGGCCGGACGTGCGCCTCGTCTACCTCAAGGGCGACCGCGCGCTGATCGGCCGGCGCATGGCCGCCCGCCACGGCCACTTCATGCCGACCAGCCTGCTCGACAGCCAGTTCCGCACCCTCCAGGAGCCCGCGGCCGAGGAGAGCCCGCTGGTGGTCTCGGTCGGCGCCACCCCGCAGGCGATCGTGGCCGAGATCGCCGCCGCCCTGACCGGACAGACCGTGCGCGGCGCCTGAATCGCGCCGTCCTCCGCGATTTCGATGCCCGTTGTGCCTGGTTTTTGACAGTTCGCGGCGCCCGTGCCATCGCCAGGGCATGCTGGACGCCATCCATGCCCGGTAATCCGCCCACCTCGTACGAGACCGTTTTCCCGGGCGGCGGCGAGATGGGCGCCCGCCTGCGCGCCCGCGACTGGGCGGCGACGGCCTTGGGGCCGGTCGAGGGCTGGCCGCAATCCCTCACCACGGCGGTGCGGATCATGCTCGGCTCCCGCTTCGCCATGTGGATGGCGTGGGGATCGGAGCTCACCTTCTTCTGCAACGACGCCTACAAGCCGACGCTGGGCGTCAAGGAGGCCTGGGCGCTCGGCTCGCGCTCGGACGTGGTCTGGGCCGAGATCTGGCCCGATATCGGCCCGCGCATCGCCCAGGTGCTGAGTACCGGCCGGGCGACCTGGGACGAGGCGCTGCTGCTCTTCCTCGAGCGGCGCGGCTTCAGCGAGGAGACCTATCACACCTTCTCGTACAGCCCGCTCGCCGACGATACCGGCACCGTCACCGGCATGCTCTGCGTCGTCTCGGAGGAGACCGAGCGGGTGATCGGCGAGCGGCGCCTGCGATCCCTGCGCGACCTCGGCGCCGGGATGGCGGCGGCCCGCACGGTGGCGGAGGTCGGCGGGGTCGTCGCCGCCTGCCTCGGGGCGGGCACCCGCGACCTGCCGGTGGCGCTCGCCTATCTGACGGGCGACGAGCCGGCCCTGCTCGCCCGGGCGGGGATCGGGCCGGAGCACCCGGCCGCCGGGCGGGCGGCGGAGGCGGCGGCGCAGGCCCTCGGCCTCCTCGGCCCCGACCAGGGGCCGGTTGTGGTGCCGGTGGCCGAGCTCGGGCCCCTCTTCGCCGACCTGCCGGCGGGATCCTGGAACCGGGCCCCCACCCACGCCCTGGTGCTGCCGATCGCCCAGCAGGGCCAGAGCCGGCCGGCCGGGGTGTTCGTCGCCGGGCTCAGCCCGTTCCGGCCGGTGGACGAGGAATATCGCGGCTTCGTCGCGCTGTTCGTCGGCCAGATCGCCACGGGCTTAGGCAACGCCAACGCCTACGAGGCCGAGCGTAAGCGCGCCGAGGCCTTCGCCGAGCTCGACCGGCAGAAGACCGTGTTCTTCTCCAACGTCAGCCACGAGTTCCGCACGCCGCTGACCCTGATGCTGGGTCCCCTGACGGAGGTGCTGGACTCCTCGCCCGCCACGATCGATCCGGACACCCGCCGCCTCGTCGAACTCGCCCACCGCAACGGCCTGCGGCTCCTGAAGCTCGTCAACGCGCTCCTCGACTTCTCGCGCCTCGAGGCCGGCCGGACCCAGGCCGCCTTCGAGCCCCTCGACCTCGCCCGGTTCACCGCGGAACTCGCCTCGAGCTTCCGCTCGGCCACCGACAAGGCCGGCCTCGTCCTCGACGTCGAGTGTCCCGCCCTGCCGGAGCCGGTCTTCGTCGACCCGGAGATGTGGGAGAAGATCGTCCTCAACCTCGTCTCCAACGCCTTCAAGTTTACCCTTGAGGGCCGCATCGCCGTGCGCCTGGACGCCGAGGACGGGCAGGTGCGGCTCACCGTGGCGGATACGGGCCTGGGCATCCCGGAGGCCGAGCTGCCGCGGCTGTTCGAGCGCTTCCACCGCGTCGAGGGCGCGCAGGGGCGCAGCTTCGAGGGATCGGGCATCGGGCTCGCCCTCGTGCAGGAGCTCGCCCGGCTCCACGGCGGCACGGTCGGGGTCGAGAGCACCTTAGGGGAGGGCAGCACCTTCACGGTGAGCCTGCCGCTGGGCCAGGCCCACCTGCCGCAGGACCGCATCCGCGCCGCGCGCGACGGGATCTCGACGGCGACCCGCTCCCACGTCTTCGTCGAGGAGGCGACGCGCTGGCTCGGCGACGAGGCCGCCCCGCCGCAAGACCTCGGCGAGGCGCCAGGCCCGGCCACGCTGGCCGGCCTCACCGGCCGGGTGCTGCTCGCCGACGACAACACCGACATGCGGGCCTATGTCCGGCGCCTGCTCGGCGACAGCGGCCACGACGTCGAGGCGGTGGGCGACGGCACCGCGGCGCTCGCGGCCGCCCGGCGCCATGCCCCGGACCTCGTCCTCACCGACGTGATGATGCCGGGGCTCGACGGGTTCGGCCTGCTCGCGGCGCTCCGGGCCGACCCGTCCTTGCGCGCCATCCCGGTGATCCTGCTCTCGGCCCGGGCCGGCGAGGAGGCCCGCATCGAGGGGCTGGCCGCGGGCGCCGACGACTACCTGATCAAGCCGTTCTCCGCGCGCGAGCTGCTCGCCCGGGTCGAGACCAACCTGCGCCTCGCCCGGGTGCGGCGCGAGGCCGCCGATGCCCTGCGGCGGGTCAACGAGACGCTGGAGGCCCAGGTCGCCGAGCGCACCCGCGAGCGCGACCGGATGTGGCGCCTGTCGCGGGACGTGATGATCATCGCGCGCTTCGACGGCACCGTGACGGCCCTCAACCCGGCCTGGACGACGGTGCTGGGCTGGGACATCGACGCCCTGATCGGCGGCTCGTTCCTCGACCTCGTGCATCCGGACGACCGCGCGCGCACGCTTGCGGAGACGCGGCGCCTCGAGGACGGCCAGGCCACGCTGCTGTTCGAGAACCGCTACCGGCATGCCGACGGCTCCTACCGCACCCTGTCCTGGACGGCGGTGCCGGGGGAGGAGCACCTGCACGCGGTCGGGCGCGACGTCACCGCGCAGCGCGAGCTGGAGGAGGCCTTCCGCCAGTCGCAGAAGATGGAGGCGGTGGGCCAGCTGACGGGCGGCATCGCGCACGACTTCAACAACCTGCTCACCGGCATCGTCGGCTCGCTGGACATGCTGTCGACGCGGCTCTCCCAGGGCCGCCTCGACGTCGCCCCGCGCTACATCGATGCGGCGCTCACCTCGGCCCACCGGGCCGCGGCGCTGACCCACCGGCTGCTCGCCTTCGCCCGGCGCCAGCCCCTCGATCCGCGCCCCGTCGACGCCAACGCCCTGGTGGCGTCCCTGGAGGACCTCGTCCGCCGCACGCTCGGCGAGACCGTCACCCTCGAGACCCGCCTCGCCGACGCGCTGTGGCCGACGCTCTGCGACGCCAACCAGCTCGAGAGCGCGATCCTCAACCTCGCCATCAACGCCCGCGACGCGATGCCGGAGGGCGGGCGGCTCACCATCGAGACCCGCAACGTCGAGCTCGACGCGATCTTCGCGGCGGCCCACGGCGACGTGGCGCCGGGCGCCTACATCCGGCTCGCCGTGACCGATACCGGCATCGGCATGCCGCCCGAGGTGGTGCGCCGCGCCTTCGACCCGTTCTTCACCACGAAGCCGCTGGGCCAGGGCACGGGCCTCGGCCTGTCGATGATCTACGGCTTCGCCCGCCAGTCCGACGGCCACGCCGCCATCACCTCCGAGGTCGGCCGCGGCACCACCGTGGCCCTCTACCTGCCGCGCCATGCCGGCCCCCTCGCCAAGGCCGAGACTCCCGCGCAGGCCCTCGATGGGCCGCCGGTCGCCGGCAGCGGCGAGACCGTGCTGGTGGTCGAGGACGAGCCGGCGGTGCGCGCCCTCATCGTCGACGTGCTGCGCGACCTCGGCTACCGGGCGCTGGAGGCCGAGGACGGTCCGTCGGGCCTCGCCGTGCTGCGCTCGTCCGCCCGCATCGACCTCCTCGTCACCGATGTCGGCCTGCCGGGCCTCAACGGCCGCCAGCTCGCCGACGCCGCCCGCGAGCACCGCCCCGGCCTCAAGGTGCTGTTCATCACCGGCTACGCCGAGAACGCCGCCATGGCGGGGTTCCTGGCGCCCGGCATGCAGATGATCACCAAGCCCTTCCCGATCGAGATGCTGGCCCGGCGGATCCGGGCGATGATCGAGGGGTAATGCGTTTCTCTCTGATCAGATCTTCGGATCCCATGTAAAACGGGCAATCCATGAAAGTATGGCCCGGGACCCCCTCTCCCACACCTTGCAGCGATCCCGGGCAGGCCTGGGATCGCCTGGAGAGGGGATCCCGCGCTATGTCTTGAAATGGGATGGCTGGGGGACGCGCTCAATCTCCGGCGCGATCTCGAATGCATGACGGTGCATGCATCGGACGCCGACGCCGCCATGCGCAGACGCGTGCCGTGCGCCCCCGGGGTGGACCTGCGCCCCGAACCCCTGTAACAGCACCCTCCTCCACGAAAAGACCGTAGGGATTCCCCGCGCGCCGCGAGCGCCCGCCGCCATGCGGCCGGCCCTCTGTCGAGGCCCATTGCCTCCGGAGCCGATCCGATCCCCGCGCGTCGCCTCACCCGGGATCGATCTCACGTGCCTTTTCCTGCCCTGCCCGCCCCCCTCGCCCAGGCCCTCGCCGGCCGCGGCTACGAAGACCCGACGCCGGTCCAGGCCGCCGTCCTCGAGCCCGAGACCGAGGGGCGCGACCTCGTCGTCTCGGCCCAGACCGGCTCCGGCAAGACCGTCGCCTACGGCCTCGCGCTCGCCCGCACGCTGCTCGGCGACGCCGAGACCTTCGCGGCGCCCGGCGCCCCGCTCGCGCTCGTGATCGCGCCGACCCGCGAGCTCGCGCTCCAGGTCCACCGCGAGCTGTCCTGGCTCTACGGCCCGGCCGGCGCCCGCGTCGTCTCCTGCGTCGGCGGCATGGACCCGCGGCGCGAGAGCCGCTGGCTGGCGGATGGCGCCCATATCGTGGTCGGCACGCCGGGCCGCCTGCGCGACCACCTCGAGCGGCGCAACCTCGACCCGACGGCTCTTCGCGCCGCGGTCCTCGACGAGGCGGA
This sequence comes from Methylobacterium nonmethylotrophicum, assembly GCF_004745635.1. Lineage (GTDB taxonomy): Bacteria > Pseudomonadota > Alphaproteobacteria > Rhizobiales > Beijerinckiaceae > Methylobacterium > Methylobacterium nonmethylotrophicum. The sequence goes on from NZ_SRLB01000015.1 coordinate 183,048, forward strand.
CGAGATGCTCGACCTCGGCTTCCGCGAGGACCTCGAGTTCATCCTCGGCACCACCCCGGCCGAGCGGCGCACGCTGCTCTTCTCCGCCACCCTGCCGAAGGGCATCGTGGCGCTGGCGGAAGCCTATCAGCGCGACGCCCTGCGCATCGCGGTGGCCGGCGAGACCAAGGGCCATGCCGACATCGAGTACCGCGCCTTCCGGATCCTGCCGCGGGAGACCGAGCTCGTCGTCGTCAACACCCTGCGCCAGGTCGAGGCGCGCACCGCGATCGTGTTCTGCAACACCCGCAACGCGGTGCGCCACCTCCAGGCGGTGCTGACCGAGCGCGGCTTCCAGGCGGTGGCGCTCTCGGGCGAGCTCGGCCAGGGCGAGCGCAACGCCGCCCTCCAGGCCCTGCGCGACGGCCGCGCCCGGGTCTGCGTCGCCACCGACGTCGCCGCCCGCGGCATCGACCTGCCGGGCCTCGGCCTCGTCATCCACGCCGAGCTGCCCCACGACGCCGAGGTGATGCAGCACCGCTCCGGCCGCACCGGCCGGGCCGGGCGCAAGGGTATCAGCGTGCTCCTGGTACCGCCGTCGCGCCGCCGCCGGGCCGAGGAGCTGATGGTGCGGGCGAACGTCGTGCCGGTCTGGTCCGGCCCGCCGCCGGCCGACGAGATCCGCGCCCTCGACCAGGAGCGCCTGCTCCAGGACCCCCTCGTCACCGAGGAGCCGACGGAGGAGGACCGGGCGATGGCCCAGTCCCTGCTCGCCCAGCGCTCGCCGGAGGACATCGCCGCCGCCCTGGTGCGGGCCTACCGCGCCCGCATGCCCTCTCCCGAGGAGGTCACCGATCCGGGCTTCGCCACCGGCCGCGGCCTCGCGCCCCGGCGCGAGACGCCGGCGCGGGACGGGCCGCGGGCGCCGTTCGGGTCGAGCGTGTGGTTCCGCCTCAATGTCGGCCGGCGCGACAATGCCGACCCGCGCCGGCTGCTGCCGATGCTGTGCCGCCGGGGCGACGTGACCCGCGAGGAGATCGGCGCGATCCGCATCTTCGACCGCGAGACCAAGTTCGAGGTCCGCGGCGGCGCCGCCGAGCGCTTCGCCCACAGCTTCCCCCGCACCGGCCCGGCCGACCTCCAGGTCGAGCCGCTCGCCGGCGAGGCCGACCTGCCCCGCCCCCGCCAGCCCCGGCGCAACGCCCGGCGCGGGTGAGGGCCATTCCCGGACCGGCCGACAGCCGGTAACAGGGGCCTCGGATGAAACGAGGCCCCGATGAGCGATACCGTCGAGATCCGTCACCGCGACACCACCGCCCGCCTCGCGCTCAATGGGGCCGAGCCGGTCTCCTGGCGGGTCGGCGGCACCGAGTACCTGTGGGAGGGCGATCCGGCGCACTGGAACCGGCACGCGCCCTGGCTCTTCCCGGTCGTCGGCGCCTCCGCCGGGGGCGCCGTGACGGTCGCGGGCCGGGCCTACCCGATGGCGCAGCACGGCTTCGCCCGCGACAGCCGCTTCACGGTGGTGGCGCAGGCCGAGGACAGCGTCGCGTTGCGCCTCGCCGACACCCCGGAGACCCGCCGGGCCTACCCCTTCGCCTTCCGGCTCGACATCACCGCCACGGTGCGGGACGGCGCGCTCGCCTTCGCCTGCGAGGTCCATAATCCCGGCTCTGAGCCGCTGCCCTACGGCCTCGGCTTCCACCCGGCCTTCCCCTGGCCCTTCGCCGGCGGCACGCGCGCCGCCGGGGGCGGCTACGCGGTGCGCTTCGATCAGCCGGAGCGGCCGGCGGTGCCGGAGGTCGGGGCCGGCGGCCTTCTGGTGCGGACCGAGCGGGCGCTGCCGCTCCTGGGCGATACCCTGCCCCTCGACCCGGACCTGTTCACCGAGGCGCTGGTGTTCCTGAACGCGCGGAGCCGGACGATGCACTTTACCGCACCCTCGGGCGCCGCTATCGCGCTCGAGGCCGACGACTTTCCCCATCTCGCGGTCTGGACCAAGCCGACCGCGCCGTTCCTGTCGCTCGAATGCTGGACCGGCCATGCCGACTGGGCGGGCTTCTCCGGCGAGCTGGCGGAGCGCGACTCGCAGCGCCTGCTCGCGCCGGGGCAGAGCGCCCGGCATGGCGTGACCCTGCGCTTCACGCCGGCCTGAGGACGCGTAACCGCCCGTCAACCGGACCCGGGCCCTACTCGCCGGCCGATCCCCCCGCGACCGGAGCCCGGCCCCGATGTCCGATGCCACCGACCTGCTCCTGCCCGGCGCGCCCGACGTGCGGGCGGCGGCCATCGCCTGGCTCGGCGGCCTCGCGGCGGAGCGGCGGCTGTCGCCCAACACCGTCGAGGCCTACCGCCGCGACCTGCGGCAGTTCCTGGCCCATCTCGCCCGGACCGGCGCCAATCCCGACATCCCGGCCCTGATCCGCCTCAAGCCCCGCGACCTGCGCGCCTTCATGGCGGCGCGGCGCCAGGAGGGCGTCGGCGGGCGCAGCCTGATGCGGGCGCTCGCGGGCCTGCGCTCCTTCGCCCGCCACCTCGACCGCGAGGGCCACGGCAGCGTCGCGGCGCTGTCGGCGGTGCGCTCGCCCAAGGTCGAGCGGCGCCTGCCGCGCCCGCTCCCCGTCGCCGCCGCGGTCGCGATGGCGAGCCCCGACATCCGGGCCGGCGAGGATCGCCCGCCCTGGGTGCTGGCCCGGGACGCCGCGGTGCTGGCGCTGCTCTACGGCGCGGGCCTGCGCATCTCGGAGGCGCTGGGGCTGACGCGGCGCGACGCGCCGGTCCCCGGGACCGACGTGGTGACGGTGATCGGCAAGGGCCAGAAGACCCGCAGCGTGCCGGTGATCGCCCAGGTCCAGGCCGCGGTGGCCGAGTACCTCGCCCTCTGCCCCTATGCCCTGCCTCCGGAGGGACCGCTCTTCGTCGGCGCCAAGGGCGGTCCGCTCTCGCCGCGCATCGTGCAGCTCGCCGTCGCGTCGATGCGCGGGGCCCTGGGCCTGCCCGAGAGCGCGACCCCGCACGCCCTGCGCCACTCCTTCGCCACGCATCTCCTCGCCCGCCAGGGCGACCTGCGGGCGATCCAGGAGCTTCTCGGCCACGCCTCCCTGGCGACCACGCAGGTCTACACCAAGGTGGATGCCGCCCGCCTCCTCGACGCCTTCGACGCCGCCCATCCGCGGGCGCGCGCCTCCTGAGCCCTACTCCGCCGGCGCCTCGCGGGTGCGCCCGAGGGTGACGTGCGGCACCATCAGGGCGACCGCGAAGGCGAGCGCCGAGAACAGCAGCACCGCCCAGAAGGTCTGGTGCAGGGCGTGCTGCAGCACCACGCGCACGCTCGCGGCCTCGCCGGCCAGGCCACCGGCGGCGAGCGCCCGCTGCAGGCTGTCGGCCGTGACGGCGCTGCCCGCGCCCGAGAGGCCGTGGTTGAGCACCGCGCCGAACACCGTGGCGCCGAGCGTGCTGCCGAGGTTGCGCGAGAAGATGTTCGAGGCGGTGGCGCTGCCGCGCTGGGTCCAGGGCACGATCTCCTGGATCAGCATCAGGGCGGCGTTGCTCAGCAGCCCCATGCCGAAGCCCATGATCAGCGAGCCGGCGCCGGCCTGGGCCGGCGGGCTGCCGGGCTGCAGCGTCACGAAGGCCAGCGCCCCGAGCGGCAGCAGCAGGCTGCCGAAGACCAGGATGCGCCGCAGGCCGAAGCGGTGGATGTTGCGCGCCGCCAGCGTCGCCCCCACCGGCCAGCCGAGCACCATCACGGTGAGGGCCATGCCGGCCACCACCGGCGTCTGCCCGAGCACGCCCTGGACGTACATCGGCAGGAAGGTGGTGAGCCCGATCAGCGCCATGCCGGCGAGCAGCGAGGTGGCGTTGGCGGCGGCGATCGGCCGGCGGCGCCAGAGCGACGCGTCGATCACCGGCTCCGTCGTCCGGCGCTCCTGGAAGGCCAGCAGCACGGCCGCGACGAGGCCGAGCCCGGCCGCCACCGCCACGACGGTCCAGCGCCCCTCGCCGGCCTCCGTCAGCCCGACCATCAGGGCCGCCACCGTGACGGTGAACAGGGCGGCGCCCGGCGCGTCGACGGGCCGGCGCTCGCGCCGCTCGCCCTCGTGCAGGAAGGCGACGAACAGGGCGGTCGCCACCAGGCCGACCGGCAGGTTGATCCAGAAGATCCACGACCACGAGGCGTGCGCGATGATGAAGCCGCCCGCCACCGGCCCGACCACCGCCGAGATCGCCCAGACGCTGGCGAGGAAGCCCTGGATGCGGCCGCGCTCCTCGGCGCTGTAGAGGTCGCCCACGATGGTGAGCGACACCGGCTGGATCGCGCCGGCGCCGATGCCCTGGATCAGCCGGAAGGCGATCATCGCCGGCATCGACCAGGCGAAGCCGCACAGGACCGACGAGACCAGGAAGACCGCGATGCCGGTCAGCAGCACGGGCTTGCGCCCATGGATGTCGGCGAGCTTGCCGAACACGATCGTGGCGGCGGTCTGGGTCAGGAGGAAGCCGGAGAAGACCCAGGCGTAAAGCGACAGCCCGCCGAGCTCGCCGACGATGCCCGGCATCGCCGTGGAGATGATGGTGGCCTCGATCGCCACCATCGCCATCGCGGCCATCACGGCGGCGATCACGAGGGGACGGCGCGTCGTCCGGGAGGTCGTCATGGCGGGGCTTTTCGGCAGGCGGGGGCTGATCGGCGCAGCTATACCGATCGGCCCGGAAAGCAAGCGGTGCCGCGCGCAGGCCAGACCCGCGCCGTCGTGTCCTACTCGGCGTAAGTCACCGGCAGTGCGGTGGTGTACTTGATCCGCTCCATCGCGAAGGCCGAACTGACGTCGTAGAGGTCGACCGACTGGATCAGCCGCTTGTAGACCCGGTCGTAGGCCGCGATGTCGGGCACGACGATACGCAGGAGGTAATCGGTCTCGCCGCTCATCCGGTAGAACTCGACCACTTCGGGGATCGTCACCACGGCGGCGCAGAACCGCTCGGCCCAGTCGGCGGTGTGCCGGTTGGTGCGCACCGAGACGAAGACCGTGACGCCGACCCGCATCCGGTCGGGATCGAGGAGCGCCACGCGCCGCTGGATCACCCCCTGCGCCTCGAGCTTCTGGATCCGCCGCCAGCACGGCGAGGCCGACAGGCCGACCCGGGCCGCGATCGCCTCGAGCGGCTCGGCCGCGTTCTCCTGCAGGCACAACAGGATTTTCCGGTCGAACGCATCCACGCGAAAATTTCCCAGGGTTCCGCACTCTCGCGCAATCGGCTTGCGCGAATTTACGAAGATCGGGGCAAATTCGCAATCCGGCTCCTGGGGAGCCGTGCGATTCTCTTGCTGCCTTTCGGGATCGACGAGGCCTTGAGGAAACCGATGTCGAAGCTGTCCTTCTCCGAGCACCCCGCCTCCGTCGGCGAGACCTATTTCGAGCATATGGGCGTCGCGACGGGCTTCGGCCTGCGCATGATCGCCGGCGGGCTCGCCTGCCTGGTGCACGGGATCCTGCCCTTCGCCTTCACCAGCACCGGCTCGCGCACGATCAACCGTCTGCACGACCGCATGGTGGCGAACCGCACCCGTGCGGCCCAGCACCGGACCGACGCCGCCTCCGCCGTCTCGGCCTGATACTCCCCCTCCCTTCGTCGCGGGTTGACGTCTCCGGGGCATTTCCGGACCCTGGCTCTCCATACGGTCCCGGCGGGCGCTCGACCTGAGCGTCCGGACAGGGCCCGAGAACCAGGGAGTCATCGCCCATGCCGTTCCTCAGGCGCGCCGCCGGCGCGCTGGCCGTCGCGCTCGGCCTCGTCACCTCGCTCGCCGCGCCCGTCCGGGCCGAGACCGGCGAGGTCCGCTTCACCCGCCAGCCCGGCCTGATCTACATGCCGATGGTGCTGGCCGAGCAGCAGCGCCTGGTCGAGAAGCACGTCGCGGCTGCCGGCCTCGGCGAGGTCAAGGTGAGCTGGGTCACGCTGACGAGCGGCGGCGCCTCGGTCGACGCGCTCATCTCCGGCAACGTCGATTTTGTCACCAGCGGCGCCACCAACCTGCTGCTCGCCTGGGACCGCACCCGTGGCGAGGTGAAGGGCCTGGCGGCGTCGGCCGGCGCGCCGATGCTCCTCGTCACCCGCAACCCGGCGGTGAAGACCCTCGCCGACTTCTCGGCCAAGGACCGGATCGCGGTGCCGACCGTGAAGGTCTCGGCCCAGGCGGTGATGCTGCAGATCGCCGCCGAGCGTCAGCTCGGCGAGGCCGGCCGCAACAAGCTCGACCCGATCACGATCCAGCTCGGCCATCCGGACGCGGTCGGCGCGCTCCTCGGCGGCACCAGCGAGGTCAACAGCCACTTCTCGCTGCCGCCCTACCAGCAGATCGAGCTGAAGGACCCGAAGATCCACGTCGTGCTCAACTCCTACGACGTGGTCGGGGGGCCTCTGAGCAACGCCATCGTGTTCGGCCGCGGCAAGTTCATGGAGCAGAACCCGAAGACCACCGCCGCGGTGCTGGCCGCCATCGACGAGGCCAACGCCCTCATCCGCGACGACCCGAAGCGCGCCGCCGAGCTCTACCTCGGGGCCACCAAGGAGAAGTTCGAGCCCGACGAGCTCGTCGCCATGATGAAGCAGCCCGGCGTCGTGTTCTCGACCACGCCCTACGGCACGATGCTGCAGGCCGACCACCTGGTGAAGGCCGGCGTGCTGAAGAACCGCCCGAAGGAGTGGAAGGACTTCTTCTACAAGGCGGTGCACGGCCAGCCGGGCACCTGACGCATCAGCGCGGCAGGATGTCGAGCCCCTTGCGGCCGACGGTCAGCTCGCCGATGTCGCATTCGGCCGCGCTGTTGGCCGGGAACGCGACGGCCCCGGAGGCCGAGGCGCCGCCGGTGCCGTAGCCGTAGGCGGTGCGGCCCCAGCCGTTCGCCGCCCGCACCGGCCGGGCGCCGGGGCGCAGCTGCGGCCCGACGGAATCATGGTCGAACGGCGACCACATCCGGCAATCGTAGCCCGGCAGCCCGGGGACGACCGGACCGACGGGAGCCCGCCCGCGGGCCTGCGCCGGCAGGGCCGCGAGCCCGAGGAGCGCGGCGGTGGCGAGGATCCGGATCATGTCTCGTCCCGCATGGGGTGGGATGGCCCTGAACGTGCAACTCCGCTGGGTCGCCGCCGAAGAAGGGCCTGCGGCTTGAATGGTAACATTTATGGCACCATTTCAGGTGGAGATCCGGGAGTTCATAGATGCTCGCGGACGGAGCCCGTTCGCAAGCTGGTTCGATGGCCTGGATAGCCGGGCTGCGGCCAAGGTCATCGTCGCCCTGAGCCGCATGGAGCAGGGCAATCTCTCGAACGCCAAGGCAGTCGGAGGCGGCGTCCACGAATACCGGATCGACTGGGGGCCCGGCTACCGGCTGTATTTCGGTCGCGACGGTGACAAGCTGATCATTCTCCTTTGCGGCGCCACCAAGCGCCGACAACAGGACGACATCTCCGAGGCGCAGACGCGCTGGAGAGACTACAAGCAACGTCGAGAGGATGGGGGGTGATGGTCCTGACCCGTAGCTTCAAGGAAACTGTCAAGGCACGTGCCGAGCGTGATCCAGCCTTCCGCGACGCGCTGTTGACGGAAGCGATCGGCCAATTCCTCGCCGGTGATCTCGATACCGGCAAGGCGATCTTGCGTGACTACATCAACGCGACGATCGGTTTTGAACAACTGGCCGAGACAACAGGCTCGTCATCCAAGAGCTTGATGCGGATGCTCAGCCCAGCGGGTAATCCGACCGCCAGCAACCTGTTTGGCGTGCTGGCCACCGTGCAGAAGGCAGCCGGAATCAATCTGGCTGTCTCGGTCGACCGATGAGCGTGGTCGAATCCTGATCACTGGTAGAAACCATCACCCTGTTGCGACAGCCGCTCTCGATCGTTCCCATGACCATCCGTCCCATCCGTCCCATCCGTCCCATCCGCACCGACGCCGACCACGCCGAGGCTCTCGCGGAGATCGAGCGTCTGTGGGGCAGCGCACCGGGCACGCCCGAGGGCGATACGCTCGACGTCCTGGCGACCCTGGTCGAGGATGACGAGACCCGGAACTTCCCGGTCGAGGCTGCCGACCCTGTCGACCTTCTGCATTTCGCCATCGAGGATATGGGCCGGTCGCAGGCGGAACTGGCGGACCTCCTCGGGTCCCGGTCCCGCGCCTCCGAGATCCTGAACCGGAAGCGGCACCTCACCCTCGACCAGATCCGCGCCGTCAGTGCCGCCTGGAATCTGCCCATCGCGGTCCTGGCCGCGCCCTACCGGCTGGCGCGGGACGTAGCCTGAGGGATCTGGCCTGAGGGACGTGCCCCGAAGCCGGGCTCCCCCGTGTCCCGCCGGCCCACCTCTTGCCGATTTCTCGCCGGAGCCGGGCCGCATTAACGATCCGGTAACCACGCTGCGCGCTTCATGGCGGTCGGTAACAACTCGTCAACCGCCGTGACCAGCATCAGCCTCACACGCCCCTCCCTCCCGCTGCGCGGCCGCTCCTTCCGGGCGCTCGTGCTCGCGCCGGAGACGCCGCTCGGCGACTGGTTCTCGCACCTGGATGCCCTGGTGCAGCGCTCGCCGACGCTCTTCTCCGAGCGCGCCGTGATCCTGGACGTCTCGGGCCTGGCCAAGGACTCCCCCCGGGGAGGACACTCCCTCCGGGGGGACTTGGCCGGGCCCGAGGCGGCCGAGCCCGCCGAGGACAAGGATGCCGGGGCCGAGACGGCTCCCGACATCGCCGGCCTCGTCGACGAGCTCAAGCAGCGCGGCATCCGCATCATGGGGGTCGAGAAGGCCGAGCCGGCCTGGCTCGGCCCGGCGCTGCCGCCGCTCCTGAGCGGCGGCCGGCCGACCGAGATGGCGGCTCCGCCGGAGCCCGAAGCGCCGAAACCCCCGGAGCCCCGCAAGCCGAACTCCCTCGTCCTCGAGACCCCCCTGCGCTCCGGCCAGTCGGTCTATCACCCGGAGGGCGACGTGACGGTGATGGGCTCGGTGGCCTCGGGCGCCGAGATCCTGGCCGGCGGCTCGATCCACGTCTACGGGGCGCTGCGCGGCCGCGCCATCGCGGGTGCGGGCGGCAACCCCCGGGCCCGGATCTGCTGCCGCCGGTTCGAGCCGGAGCTGATCGGCATCGACGGCCTGTTCCGCACCGCCGACACCACCGACCCGAAGCTGCGCAAGAAGGCGGTCCAGGTCTGGCTGGAGGGCGAGACCCTCCGCATGGCGACCCTGGACTAGAGAGCCCCGCCGGGGCGCGACACGACCACGACCGGGCGGGGTCCCGCGGGCGAACGCCCCGACCCGCCCGGCACCCAAGACCACCGAAACCCCATCCGCGCGCGGACCGGACCGTGACCCGGACGCCGCCTCATCCTTCGCTCTGGGGGGAGCACAGTAATGGCCAAGATCATCGTGGTGACGTCGGGCAAGGGCGGGGTGGGCAAGACCACCACGACGGCGGCCCTGGGGGCCGCCCTCGCCCAGTCCGGCCAGAACGTCTGCGTCGTCGACTTCGACGTCGGCCTGCGCAACCTCGACCTCATCATGGGCGCCGAGCGCCGCGTCGTCTACG
>NZ_SRLB01000016.1 GCF_004745635.1 Methylobacterium nonmethylotrophicum
TGTGCAGAAGACGTTTCAGCGCCCGGTCCGCGGAAGCGGCCGGCGCCGATGGGTGGTCGTATAGGCCCCGATTCTCGGGCCGTCAACTCCTTCGTGAAAATCGTGCGACAGGCCGATCGGTCGGATGAGCCGGGACGGGTGGGATGGTCGGCCGGGGTCGCACGAGCACAGCCAGATGCGTGGCGATGATGCGCCCGCAGGTGCGAGAGCGCTTGACGCGTGGCGGCAACTTACGGAGAACGCCCCGGCCTCCGACGAGCGGATTAGGCCGATCGGTCGGGTTCCCGGGCCGCAGCGAGGTCCCACGCGAACGATGCTCTGCGGAGGAATCGCTCTGTCGCACTCCCATCATCGACCGGCGATCCACCGGCCCGTCCTCACGCTCGGAAAAGATGCGCGGGCGCGGATCAAGCATCAGAGACCCCTGGTGCTCTGGCTGACCGGCCTGTCGGGCGCCGGCAAATCGAGCATTGCCGACCGGGTCGAGCAGAAGCTCTGGCGATGCGGCTGCCACACCATGCTGCTCGACGGCGATGCCCTGCGATCCGGGCTCAACCGGGACCTTACCTTCTCGGACGCAGCCCGGGCGGAGAACATCCGCCGGACCGCGGAGGTCGCCAGGCTGATGCTGGAAGCCGGCCTGATCGTGATCTGCTCCCTCATCTCGCCGTTCCGGCGCGAGCGGCTGGAGGCGCGCAGACTGTTCGGTGCGGACGAGTTTCTCGAGGTCTTCGTCGACGCGCCCCTCGAGGAATGCATGCGGCGCGACCCGAAGGGCCTTTATGCCCGTGCGGTCGCGGGCGAGATTCCCGACTTCACCGGCATCTCCTCGCCCTACGAGGCGCCCGAATCACCCGAGATCCACCTGCGGACCGATCTCGACGACGTCGACACCCTCGCCGAGCGGGTTCTGGATGCGCTGCGGCAGCGGGGTGCCATCGCCCGCACCGCATGAGGCGACTGCGCGGGACGCGCTGGTCCGATACCGCCTCGCGACTTATGTTGCAGCGCAGCATGCCCGCGAGAATGGGAGCGAAGCGATGGTCGAACTGGTCCCCGTGGCGGAGGCGGCGGGTTTCACGGCGGGTTGCCTCGCCATCCATGCCGCCCGGGACTGGGCCGAGGCCCTGACGCCTGTCCTGGCCTACCTTGTCTTCGCCCTGGCGGTGTGTCTCCTGATCGTCGCCGGCATCCAGCACGCGGACGATCCGGACCAGCTCGTCGCCATGATGACCCAGGCGATGGCGACCTACTGAGGCGCCGCGCTCAGGCGGCCGGGGGCGGTTCCGCGGCCTTCGCCTCCTCAGCGCATTTCAGGCAGAGCTGGCGCTTGGCGAGCAGGGCCGCGACGGCGTACATGCCCTCGAAGCTGACGACGTGGCCGCATTCCAGCACGTTGAGCACCCGCTGATCGGGATGATCGCGCTCCCCTGACGGATAGCAGCGGATCGCCGTCACGCGGCGCATCGGGATCTCAGCCTGCATGGCGATGCCCTGGAACCTCTTCTCGGGGCGGCGGGGACCGCGACCCACGGCGCCCGGGCTCCGTGCCCGGGTCGTGCTGGCCGCTCCATAGCATGGACCGGGCCGGGACGCATGGGGTTAGGCCTTCGGGTGGGGTCGGGACCCTGGGCCGGTCAGGGGATGGCGCGCCTCGCGGTCGGCCCTGTGGCGGTCGGGCCGCCTGGGTCCGTCCGCCGGCTCAGCTTGTGCTCGCGACAGGATGGCGTAAGAGTCCGGCCTCCCGACGTGCCTCAAGGGGAAGGCACATTCTGTTTTTTCGAGAGTCCCGGTGCATGGCGAGTGACGGGTCGATCCGTGAGGCGCAGGAAGCCGGGAATGGCCGGGCCGAGCTGCCGTACCGGCTGCGGCAGCAGGCCCTGATGGGCGCCTTCGCCCGCATGGCCCTGCAGACCCGCGACCTCGACGCCCTGCTGCATCGCGCGAGCGAGCTCTGCGCGGAGGGACTCGGCGCCGCATGCTGCCAGGTGCTGGAATACCGTGCCCGCGACCACGCCTTCGTGATCCGGGCCTGCACGGGCCTCGAGCCCGACCGGGTCGGGACCGAGATGACGGCGGCCGACGAGGCGACGCCGGCGGCCTACGCCTTCCGCACCGGTGCCGGGGTGCTGGCGAACGGCCTTCGCCCCGGCACCGGCGCCGCGCGGGACGGCGCGCGGCTCCACCGGCCGGACGCGCAGCTGCCGCAGGTCCTCGCGGCGGCCGATCGCTGCCACGCCGTCAACGTGCCGATCGCCCTCGGCGACGAGAGCCGGCGCGCCTACGGCGTGATCGAGGCCTGGGGGACCGAGGGACAGGGCTTCGACCGGTCGGATCAGGAATTCCTCGCCGGCTTCGCCGGGCTGATCGGCATCGCGGTCGAGCGCCACCAGGGCGATGCGCGGCTGCGCGACGCCCTCGACCATCAGGTGCAGCTGACCCGGGAGATGAGCCACCGGGTCAAGAACAGCCTCGGGGTGGTGGCCGGCCTGCTGCGGCTGCAGGCCCGCGACGCGCATTCGGACGAGGTGCGCCACGCCCTCGAGGATGCGGGCGCGCGGATCGCCACCGTGGCGGAGGTGCACGATCATCTCTGGCGCGGCATCCACCAGGTCGGCATGGTCGACCTCGCGGATTTCCTGCGCGAACTGGTGGCGAAGCTCCAGGAGGAGGCGCCCGGCCACGCGCTCGCCTGCGAGGCGGACCCGAAGGTGATCAGCGCGGACCAGGCGATCCCGATCGGGCTCGTGGTCAACGAACTGGTGACCAACGCGGTCAAGCACGCCTACCCCCAGGGCACCGGGCCGGTGCGGGTGAGCCTGGCGGTGCGGGCGGACGGCCTGCGCCTCCGCGTCCGCGACGACGGCGTCGGCCTGCCGCCGGGCTTCGAGGTGTCGACGCGCCAGCGCTCGCTCGGCCTCAAGATCATCGGCAGCCTGATCCGCCAGCTCGACGGGTCCTTGAGCACCGTGGCGGACGGGCCGGGGGCGGAGTTCGTGCTCGACATCCCGCTGGCCTGAGCGCTCGCCCGGGCTCCTGTCGACGACAGCAGGACAGGCCCGCCGCCTCGCAATCCGAGGCGGCGGGCCTGTCCCGGTCGCGGCGGGGCGCCTCAGCGCTTGCCGAGCAACTCCATCGGCGTGCGGTAGGTCTCGCGCGCCGTGACGATCGAGGCCGCCGCGACCGCCGCCGTGGCGGTGACGAAGGCCGCGACCGGGACCCAGCCGGTCGGGCCGGTGCCCAGCAGCGCCGCGCTGATGACCGGGGCGAAGCCGCCGAGGGCGAAGCCGATCTGGGTGCCGATCGCCATGCCGGACAGCCGGACCTTGGTGTCGAACATCTCGCCGTAGAGCGACGGCCACACCCCGTTGGCGGCGCTGTAGACGACGCCCGAGAGCAGGATGCCGAAGCCGAAGATCAGCGGCAGGTTGCCCTGGCTGATCGCCCACATGTAGGGCCAGATCAGCGCCGCGGAGCCGAGCGCGCCGACGATGAAGACCGGGCGGCGCCCGATGCGGTCGGACAGCGCCGCGAAGGCGGGAATCGCGCCGAGCGCCACGACGTTGGCGAGGATCAGCACGGTCAGCATCGTCGACCGGTCGATCTGCATCGTGTTGACGGCGTAGGACAGGGTGAAGACGCTGAAGATCGTGCTCACCACCGAGACGAGCGCCGCGAAGATCACCCGCAGCACGTCGGCCCACTGGGTGCGGAACAGGATCGCGACCGGCAGGCCCTCCGTCTCGGGGGCGTGCGCCTGCTGCTCCTTCTCGAAGACCGGGGTCTCCGGCAGGGTGCGGCGGACCCAGAAGCCGACCGCGACCACGACGGCGCTGAGGAAGAACGGGATGCGCCAGCCCCAGGACAGCATCTGGGCCTCGGGCAGCTGCGTGACCGGCAGGAACACCAGCGTGGCGAGGATCAGCCCGGCCTGCGTGCCGCTCAAGGTGAAGCTGGTGAAGAAGGCGCGCCTGTCGGCGGGCGCGTGCTCGAGGGTCATCGAGTTGGCGCCGGCCTGCTCGCCGGCCGCCGAGATGCCCTGGAGCAGGCGGGCGATGACCAGCAGGATCGGCGACAGGATGCCGAGCTGGTCATAGGTCGGCAGGCAGCCGATCATGAAGGTCGAGAGGCCCATCAGGAGCAGCGTGAAGGTGAGCACCTTCTTGCGGCCGAAGCGGTCCCCGATATGGCCGAGCGCCACCGCGCCGAGCGGCCTTGTGATGTAGGCGACCCCGAAGGTCGCGAACGAGGCGATCGCCGCCGCCTGCGGGTTGTCGGGCGCGAAGAACAATTTCGGGAAGATCAGCGCCGCGGCGGTGCCGTAGATGAAGAAGTCGTAATACTCGACCGCGCTGCCGATCCAGCTCGCGAGCGCGGCCTTCCTGGGGGTTTTCACGGTCTCGGGCTCGGCGAGCACCGCGCCGGTCACGGGGAAGACGGAGGAGGTCATCGGGCGTTTCCTGCGGGAGGGGAGAGAGAGGACGAGGCCTGTTGGCTCAGGCGGCTGTGCTGGGGGCGGTCTGCCCGAGTTCGGCGAAGTGCCGGAGCATCCGCTCCGGGTTCGGGGTCAGGCCGGTGATGAGCCGGAACGCCTCGACCGCCTGGAACACCGCCATGCCGCCGCCGTCGAGGGTGCGGCAGCCGATCCGCCGGGCCTCGCGCAGGAGCGCGGTCTCGAGCGGGAAGTAGACGATCTCGGCGACGAACAGGCCGGGATGGAGGTCTTCCGCCGGAAGCGGCAGGCCCGGATACTTGTCCATGCCGGTCGGCGTGCAGTGGACGAGGCCGTCGGCCGCCGCGACCTCGGATGCCAGATCGGTGCAGGCCCGCGCCCGGCCGGGGCCGAAGCGCTCGCACAACGCGGCGGCAACGGAGGCCGCGCGCGCCGGGTCGATGTCCGACAGGACGAGGTCCTGCACGCCGAGGGTCAGGAGGGCGTGGGCCACCGCCGCGCCGGCGCCGCCGGCGCCGAGCTGCACCACCCTGTTCAACGCCACATCCGGCAGGCCGCGCCGGAACGCCTCGGCGAACCCCCACCAGTCGGTGTTGTGGCCGATGCGCTTGCCGTTACGGAGCACCACGGTGTTGACGGCGCCGAGCGCCGCCGCGTCGGGCGACAGATCGTCGAGGTGCGGGATCACCGCCTGCTTGCACGGATGGGTGATGTTGAGGCCCGAGAAGCCCATCCGCTCGGCGGCCTGCAGCAAGGCGGGCAGCGCCTCCGGCCCGAGGCCCAGGCGCTCGAGGTCGATGGTCTGGTAGAGCAGGCGCAAGCCCTGCGCGTCGCCCTCGTGCTCGTGCATCGCCGGCGTGCGGGAAGCCTGGATGCCGCTCCCGATCAGGCCGGCCAGGATGGAGGGACGGGCAGCGCCCATGGCGCGGGCTCCTCTCGAAGGTGCGTTCCTCGGATGGCGCATTTGCATCGCGCTTGAATCCAAATGTACGAACCAGTACGTTCAAGTCAACCCGAAAAAGCGGCGGGCCATGGGGCCGCCGGTGCGGGCTCGACGGAACCGGCCCCATTTGCGATGGAGAGCCGGCGGTCACGGAGGGGGAGAGCACGATGAGGAAGTCGATCGCCACGGTGTCGTTGAGCGGCACGCTGATCGAGAAGCTGGAGGCGATCGCGGCGGCGCGCTTCGACGGGGTCGAGATCTTCGAGAACGACCTCCTGTTCCACACCGGCGCCGCCCGCGACGTGCGCCGCTACGCCTCCGACCTCGGCCTCTCGATCGACCTGTTCCAGCCGTTCCGCGATTTCGAGGGCGTCTCGGACGAGCAGCTGACGCGCAACCTCGACCGGGCCGAGCGCAAGTTCGACCTGATGGAGGAACTCGGCGCGCCGCTCGTCCTGGTCTGCTCCAACGTCGGCACCGAGGTGTCGGACGACGACGCCCGGATGGCCGATCAGCTCTACCAGCTCGCCGAGCGGGCGGCGAAACGAGGCCTCAAGATCGGCTTCGAGGCCCTGTCCTGGGGCACCAAGGTGCGCACCTACGACCGGGCCTGGCGCATCGTCGAGCGGGCGAACCACCCGCATCTCGGCCTGATCCTCGACAGCTTCCACACCCTCGCGCTGCCCGACGACTGGTCGGGCATCGCCGGGCTGCCGGGCCAGCGGGTGTTCTTCGTCCAGCTCGCCGACGCGCCGCGCATCGGCATGAACCCGCTGACCCTGAGCCGCCATTTCCGCTGCCTGCCGGGCCAGGGCGACCTCGACGTGCCGGGCTTCCTCCAGGCGGTGCTGGCCTGCGGCTATACAGGCACGATCTCGCTCGAGATCTTCAACGACGACATGCGGGCCGCGCCCCCGCGCCAGACCGCCGCCGACGGGCACCGCTCGCTGCTGTTCCTGGAGGAGCGGGTGCGCCGCACCGAGGAGGCGGCGGCACAAGGCCCCTCCCCTGCCGGTTCTCCCATCAAGCGGCCCCGCCGCCGGGTCGAGCTGTTCGATCCGCCGCTGCCGCCGGCGATTTCCGGCCACCGCTTCATCGAGGTGGCGGTGGACGAGCGCTGCGAGGGGGCGCTGGCGCATCTGCTGGGTCAGCTCGGCTTCACGCGGCTCGGCCGGCACCGCAGCAAGGCGGTGACGCTCTACGGCCAGGGCGAGATCCGCATCGTGCTCAACCGCGAGCCGGATTCCTTCGCCTCGTCCTACTTCCTGATGCACGGCCCCTCGGTCTGCGCCCAGGCGATCGCTACCGACGACGCGCTGGCGGCCCTCGGCCGCGCCGAGGCCTACGGCGCCGCCCGATTCGGCGGGCGGATCGGGCCGGACGAAAATTCCTTCCCGTCGATCCGGGCGCCGGACGGCAGCCTCATCATCCTCACCGATCCCCAGACCGGGGGCGATTTCGAGCGCGACTTCGTGATGGAGGAAGGCGCCGAACCGGCGGGCCTGCTGACGCGCGTCGACCACGTCGCGCAGGCCCTGCCCGACGGCCACCTCGATTCCTGGGTGCTGTTCTACCGCGCGGTCCTCGGCCTGGAGCCGGAGGACGCGGTGGTGCTGCCCGACCCCTACGGGCTGGTGCGCAGCAAGGCGATGTCGAACGCCGAGCGCACCATGCGGCTGCCGCTCAACATCTCGGAGAGCCGCAACACCGCCACCGCGCGCCTCGTCACGAGCTTCGCGGGCGCCGGCGTGCACCACATCGCGCTCGCCACCGACGACATCTTCGCGGCGGCGGAAGGCCTGAAGGCCGCCGGCGTGACGCTGCTGCCGATCCCGGCCAACTACTACGACGACGTGGCGGCCCGCTTCGGCCTCGACGACGCGCTGATCGCCCGGATGCAGAGCTTGAGCATCCTCTACGACCGGGTCGGCGAGGGCGAGTTCCTGCACCTCTACACGACGCCGTTCGAGGAGCGGTTCTACTTCGAGATCGTGCAGCGCAAGGGCGGCTACGACCTGTACGGCGCGCCGAACGCGCCGGTGCGGATGGCGGCGCTGGCCGCGTTGCGGGGGCCGAACCTGTCGCAGGTGCTGCGGTAGAACTTGGTCTCGGCCGTCGAAGACTTAGCGCGATCCCCCTCTCCCGTCTGGGAGAGGGGTTGGGGGATCGAAGAGCCCGCGTGAGGATGGCTCGGCGTCCGAAGTGTTCCGAAGTGTTCCGAAGTGTCGAGCCGGGCGGTGGCACGGTTCGATCTTCTTGCGGAAGCCGAGCCACCCTGCGCGGTCTTCGATCGCCCCTACCCTTCTCCCGAACCTTGCAGCGATACCGGGCAAGCCCGGCATCGCCTGGAGAGGGGATCCCGCGATTTACCGGATTCGTGTGTTTGTTCGACGAAGCGAATCTAAGCGCTCAGTTCTTCTTTTCGTCCGCCTTCGGCGCCGCCGCGGTCTTCTCGATCTTGGCGCCCTCGCGCAGCTTGGTGATGATGTCCTGCTGCGTCTTGCGGGTGAGGTAGGCCTCGACCTGCTCCTTCATCTCGTCGAAGCTCGGCACCGGCTTGGTGCGCTTCTCCTCGACCTTGATGACGTGCCAGCCGAACTGGGTCTTGACCGGGTCCGAGAGCTTGCCGGCCTCGAGCTTGAAGGCCGCGTCGGCGAAGGGCGCGACCATCCGCTCCTTGGTGAACCAGCCGAGATCGCCGCCCTCGGCCTTGGAGCCGGGGTCCTTCGAGGTCTCGGCCGCGACCTTGGCGAAGTCCTCGCCGCCCTTCAGGCGCGCGGCGATCTTCTTGGCCTCGGCCTCGTTGTCGACGAGGATGTGGCGGGCATGCACCTCCTCCTCGGGCTTCATCGCCTTGACGGTCTCGTCGTAGAGCGCCCGCTCGGCCTGCGGCGTCACCGCCTTCTTGGCCTCGCGCTCGAGGTACTCGTCGAGGAGGAGCTTGTCGCGGAAATAGGCGAGCTTGCGGACGAAGTCGGGGTTCTCGCCCACCTTGGCCTTTTCGGCCGCCTGGGCGCCGATCTTCAGGTCGACCATGTAGTCGACGAGCAGCCCCTGCTTCTGCGCCTCGTCGACGCCGGGCAGCGACAGGGCCGGGTCGTCGGCCGCCACCGCGAGGTCGCCGGCGGTGATCGACGCGCCGTTGACCTTGGCCACCACCGTGTCTGGCGACGGGGCGGCGGTGGGAGCGGCGGCAGGCGCCGGCGCTTGCGCGAGCGCGGCGCCCGGCAGGAGTCCCGGCACGAGGAGCCCGAGGGCGAGCGCGCCGTTGCGCCAGAGGGGGGAGAGGGTCGGCATGGCGTGATCCTTGAAGCCCGATCCTTGGGGCCCGTGCGCGAGGTCGGTTGAAACCGGCGGACAGGTGGCAAAGATCGGCCGACAAGACAAGCGGCGTGCACGCCGCAGCGGCAAGGCCGGGGCAATCGACGTCCCCGCGGATCGGCGACCCGCGGGGGGTGAGCGCTCAGAAGCCGGTCGAGGCGACCTCGACCCGGTCGCCGCGGCGGGAGAACGCCACGGAGGCGGCGGCGCCGTCGCGGGTGCCGGGCACCGAGAAGCTGACGACCTGGTCGGAGGCGAGCGTCGTGACGACCCGCAGCGGCGTGGCCGCGGCGGAGTCCGTCGGCGCCAGGGTGGCGACGACCCGCAGGCCGTCCTTCTCGATCGTGTAGTAGGCCGAGCCGCGCACCGGCCCGAGATCGAGGCTGTGGGCCTGGCGCGGACGCAGCTCGGAGGCGCCCGCCATGGTGGCGAGGGCGAGGCCGAGAGAGGTGAGGGCGAGGAGACGCATCGGTGGTCCTGGGGGTTCTGTCCGGCGCGGGGAGCGCGTCCGGAAAGCCGGGATTCGCCGGGAGCCGCCAGTATGGACGCGCCATGCTGCGCCGCAATAGAAACATTTTGCAATGCAGCAATGTCAGCAGGAAGGATTGTTTCACTCCGGGGCCGGGACACCGCACGGTCACCCCTGCCGGCCCGTGACCTGCACGGGCCCTGCCCTACCTGCCGGGCGAACCGCCCGCCACACGCGAGCCCCGCATGAGCACCTACCGCTTCGACAGGCTCCTCGCCCCGCATTCCGTGGCGCTGGTGGGCGCGAGCGCGCGGCCGAACGCGTTCGGCGCCGCGATCCTGCGCAACCTGCGCGAGGCCGGGTTCAGGGGACCGATCTGGCCGGTGAACCCGCGCCATCACAGCGTCGACGGCGAGAAGGCCTTCGCCGCCCTCGCCGACCTGCCCGAGCCCGCCGACCTCGTGGTGATCGTGACGCCGCCCGAGACGGTGCCGGACGTGGTCGAGGCGGCGGGGCGCCGGGGCTGCGGCGCGGCCTTGGTCATCACCACCGGCCTCGGCAGCGGGCCGGCTTCCCTCGCCGAGGCCGCCCGGGCGGCCGCCCGCCGCCACTCCCTGCGCCTCGTCGGTCCCGACAGCATGGGGCTGGCGATGCCGGGCGCGGCGCTGAACGCCAGCCTGCTCGCCCGGGCGCCGCTCGCGGGAGACCTCGCGCTGATCTCGCAGTCGCGCACGGTCGCGGCCGGCATCGTCGCCTGGGCGCAAGGACGCGGCACCGGCTTCTCGGGGATCGTGTCGCTCGGCAACGCGCTCGACGTCGACATCGCCGACTGCCTCGACCACTTCGCGGCCGACGTCCACACCCGGGCGATCCTGCTGTCGATCGGCACCGTCGCGGATGCGCCGAAATTCATGTCGGCGGCCCGGGCCGCCGCGCGGGCAAAGCCCGTGGTGGTGCTGCGCTCCGGCCGGCACGACGGCGCCCGCATCCTCGACGGGCGCGCCGCCACCCATACGGGCATTCTCGCCCGCACCGACGCGGTGTACGACGCCGCGTTCCGCCGCGCCGGGCTCTTGCGGGTGCAGGACCTCGACGAGATGTTCTCCGCGGTCGAGACGCTCGGGCGCCAGCGTCCCTTCCCGGGCCGGCGCCTGGCGATCCTCGCCAATGGCCGCGGCGTCGGGGCGATCGCGGTCGACCGGCTGATCGACCTCGGCGGCACCCTGGCGGGGCTCTCGGGCGAGACGCGGAGGCGCCTGGCCGCCGCGGTGCCGGGGACGGAGCCGGAGGCCTGGCGCAACCCGGTCGATATCGGGGCCGATGCCGACGGGCCGCGCTACGCCGCGGCCCTGGAGGCGCTGATCGCCGACCGCGACAACGACGCGGTTCTGGTCATCAACGTGCCGACCGCCCTCTCGGGCGGCAGCGCGGTCGCGACCGAGATCGTCGAGGCCGTGAGGCGCGGCCGCAAAGGGAGCTTTCGCGCCCGGCCGGTCTTCGCCGTGACGGTGGGCGACGAGGTCGCCGGCGAGATCCTGAGCCGGGCCGGCATCCCGCGCTTCGCCACCGATGCCGACGCGGTCGAGGGCTTCACCCATCTCGTGCGCTACCGCGAGGCCCAGGACGACCTCACCACCACTCCGGCCGTGCTGCCGGACGACCTCGTGCCGGATGCGGGTGCGGCCCGGATGATCGTCGAGGGCGTGCTCGCCGAGGGGCGGACCTGGCTCGACCCGCGCGAGATGGCGGACCTGCTCTCCGCCTACGGCATCCCGACCCAGCCGGTGACCCTGGTGCCCGACGCCGATGCCGCGGCGGAGGCGGCCTGGCCGATCATCGCGGCGGGCGGCACGGTGGCGCTCAAGCTCGTCTCGCCGGACGTGGTGCACAAGTCCGATGTCGGCGGCGTGCGCCTCGGCCTGTCGAGCGAGGCGGCTGTGCGGGATGCCGCGGCCGAGATGCTGGCCCGGGTCGCCGCGGAGCGGCCGGAGGCCCGGGTCACCGGCTTCGTCGTCCAGGCGATGCTGCGGCGCACGCAGGCCCGCGAGCTGATCGCCGGCCTCGTCGACGACCCGGTCTTCGGCCCCGTGGTGGTGTTCGGCCGCGGCGGCACCGCCGTCGAGGTCATCGACGACCGGGCGCTGGCGCTCCCGCCCCTCGACCGGCGGCTCGCCGCCGACCTGATCGGCCGCACCCGGGTGGCGCGCCGGCTCAAGGCCTATCGCGACGTGGCCGCCGCGGACGAGGCGGCGGTCGCCCTGGTGCTGGTCAAGCTCGGCCAGCTCGCCGCCGACCTGCCGGAGCTGCGCGAGCTCGACATCAACCCGCTGCTCGCCGACCGCGACGGCGTCATCGCGCTCGACGCCCGCGCCGCCGTCGCGCCCCTGCCGCCGGAGCGCCGCCGCGACGCCGGCACCGGCCCGAGCCACGCCCGCTTCGCCGTGCGCCCCTATCCGCGCGCCTGGGAACGCCGCATCGACCTCGAGGGCCAGGCGATCCTGGTGCGGCCGGTGCGGGCGGAGGACGAGGGTCTGTTCGAGGCCTTCTTCCGGCAGGTGAGCGCCGAGGACCTGCGCCTGCGCTTCTTCGCGCCGGTGCGCGACTTCAGCCACGCCTTCCTGGCCCGCCTGACCCAGCTCGACTACGCCCGCGCCATCGCCTTCGTGGCGATCGAGGAGGCGACCGGCACGATGATGGGGGCGGTGCGCCTCCACGCCGACGCCAACCACGAGACCGGCGAATACGCGATCCTGGTCCGCTCCGACCTCAAGGGCCTCGGCCTCGGCTGGTCGCTGATGGGGCTGATGCTGGACTGGGCGCGGGCCGAGGGCCTGAAGGTGGTCGAGGGCCAGGTGCTGCGCGAGAACACCACCATGCTGGCGATGTGCCGCAAGCTCGGCTTTACGGTAAGGACCGACCCGTCCGATCCCGACCTGATGCTGGTGCGCCGCGCCCTCACGCAGGAGAGTGCCGCGCCCGAAGCCTGAACTCTCCCCGCATGCGCGACACCCACCCCCTCGACATCGTCTCCGGCCTGCTCCTCACCGCCGCCGCCGGCTTCGTCGACGCCGTCGGCTTCCTGCGGCTCGACGGGCTCTACACCTCGTTCATGAGCGGCAACTCGACCCAGTTCGCGGTCTCGCTGGCGCAAGCGGGCCATCCGGTCGCCTGGGAGATCGGCCTCCTGTTCGTCGCCTTCCTGGCCGGCGGGTTCACCGGCAGCCTGGTCTCGCTGCGCCTGCCGGGCCGCTGGGGTTCGGCCGCGGTGCTGGGCCTCGAGGTCGGGCTCCTCGTCGTGGCGCTCTCCACGGTGCTCAGCCCGGCTTTCCAGGGCCCGGCGGCGGCGCTGCTCGCCGCCGCCATGGGGGCGCAGAACGCGGCGCTGCGCCGGAGCGCGGGCTTTCGCCCTGGCGTCACCTTCGTGACCGGCACCCTGTTCAGCCTGAGCCACACCCTCGCCCAGGCCGCGACCGGGACCGGGCCGGCCTTCGGGTGGGTGCCGGATGCCTGCACCTGGCTCGCCCTGGTGGCCGGGGCGGTGGCG
This sequence comes from Methylobacterium nonmethylotrophicum, assembly GCF_004745635.1. Lineage (GTDB taxonomy): Bacteria > Pseudomonadota > Alphaproteobacteria > Rhizobiales > Beijerinckiaceae > Methylobacterium > Methylobacterium nonmethylotrophicum. The sequence goes on from NZ_SRLB01000016.1 coordinate 12,731, forward strand.
GGCGGCCTGGCGTACCGGGGCTACGGGCTCGAGGCACTGGTGGTGCCGGTGATCGGGGTCGGGCTGGTGCTGGCGCTGGCGGTGGGGCGGGCGGTGCGGACGGGGGCGTGATCGACAGCTTTCCCATCCCGAAAGCCGTTTGATAGGCTTTCATCGACAACCGCTCCCACCCGCGACCCCATCCTGAGGTCGCGGGTGGGAGAAGCCGAACGACGCCGGTGGGACGGGCATTGGACGACGATCATCTTTCCCCATCGCGATGCCCCGCCGCGGCGCCCCGCGGCGTCGTCCACCTCCGGCGCGACCGCGCCACCGGCATCGAGGCGGTGACGGCCCGGTTCCTCGGCCACGCCTACGACATGCACCACCACGACGAGTGGCTGGTCGGGGTGACGCATGCCGGGGTGCAGGACTTCTATTGCCGCGGCGCGCGCCGGCAGAGCACGGCGGGGCGGGTGATCCTGATCGAGCCGGGCGAGCGCCACGACGGGCGGGCCGTGACCGAGCCGGGCTTCCGCTACAGCATGCTGTACCTGCCGCAGGGCTGGCTGCGCCGCGCGATGGGCGGCAGCGATGCCGGCCTCGGCTTTCGCCGCACGCTCGCCGACGACCGGCGCCTCGGCGGGGCCATCCGGAATGCCTGCCATGCGGTGTTCGACGCCGCGTCGCCGCTCGGGACCGACGCGGCCCTCGACGATCTCGCCGCCCGGCTGCGCCGCCACCTCGGCGCCGCGGCCTCCGCCCCGGCACCCGAGGGCGACCCCGTAATCGCGGAACGGGCGATGGCCTTCCTGCGCGCCCACACGGCGACCGCGTTCGGCCTCGACGACCTCGCCCGCGCCGCCGGCGCCGCCGACCGGTTCCAGCTCGCCCGCATCTTCCGCCGGCGCTTCGGCACATCGCCCCATGCCTGCCTGGTCGAGCTGCGCCTCGCCCAGGCCCGGGCGCTCCTGCGCGCGCAGGTGCCGCCGGCGGAGGCCGCGCTCGCGGCGGGATTCGCCGACCAGAGCCATCTCGGCCGCTGGTTCCGGCGTGCCTACGGGCTCACGCCTGCCGCCTACAGATCCGGGCGCACGAACGTTCCAGACGTCGCCCTCGGGCTCGGCTAGGCCTGCGCGGATCACCCGCAGGGAGCCTCGACGATGTTCGACACCAAGGTGGCCATCCTGGTCCGCGAGGACCTGGCCGTGTGGCAGAAGCTGAACGTCACCGCCTTCCTGGCGACCGGCATCGCCGGCGCGGCGCCCGAGGCGATGGGCGAGCCGTATCTGGATGCCGCCGGCCGCCGCCATGCCCGGCTGCTGGGCCAGCCGATGCTGATCTTCGCCGCGAGTGCCGAGGTGCTGCAGCGGGCCTGGCAGCAGGCGATCCAGCGCGACCTCACCCGCAGCGCCTATGTCCGGGCGATGTTCGAGACCGGCCACGACGCCGCCAACCGCGAGGTCTTCCGCGCCGAGCCGGCCGACGCGCCCGACCTCGTCGGCCTCGCCCTCCACGGCCCGAAGAAGGACGTCGACAAGGCGACGAAGGGCGCGTCGCTGCATCCCTGACGGGCCGAGGCCACGCCGACGGCCGGCACCGGGACGGTGCACCGGCAGGCGCGTCCGCCGCGTCGTCTCGGGTCCCGGCGGCGGAACCTGGATGACCAGCAGGGCGGCAAGGGGCAAGAGGGCGAGCGGAAGAGTGGAGCGCAAGAGAGGCGAGGGAGAGCGACAGCCCTATGCGCCGTCGCGAGCGGGGAGAGCGGGCCCGATGTGCAACCGCGCCCGCCGCATTGTAGGCTCGCCCCCGAACCCCGGTCGGCCACGAGGAACGCCCCCAGCATGCGCAGAACGCGAGGACGCACGCTCGGCCGCCGCGTCCGCGCGGCGCCGCTGCTCGGCGCGGCGCTGCTCGCAGGCGGGGTGGCGGCGCAGGGCATCCCGGTGCCTGAGCGTCGCTCCGGCTTCGACCAGATGGCCCCCGAGACGCGGGCGATGCAAGCCGACGACACCGCCAATCCGGGTATGCTGTGGGTGCAGGACGGGGCGGAGCTGTTTGCGCGGGCCCCCTCCCCCGCTGCGCCCGCCTGCGCCGGCTGCCACACGGAGGCGGCGATGCGCGGCGTCGCGGCCCGCTACCCGGCCTGGGACGAGGCGACGGCCCGGCCGGTCGACCTCGAGGGGCAGGTCAACCTCTGCCGCACCCGCCACCAGGCGGCGACGCCGCTGCCGCGGGAGGGACGCGACCTCCTGGCGCTCACCGCCTACCTCGCCAACCTCTCCCGCGGGCTGCCCGTCGCGCCCCCGTCCGATCCCCGCCTCGCACCCGCCCGTGCCGAGGGCAAGGCGCTGTTCGAGACGCCGATGGGCCAGCTCGGCTTCTCCTGCGCCGCCTGCCACGATGCCCATTGGGGCCGGCGCCTCGGCGCCAGCACGATCCCGCAGGGACATCCGAACGGCTATCCGCTCTACCGGCTCGAATGGCAGGACCTCGGCTCGCTGGAGCGGCGCCTGCGCAACTGCCTCACCGGCATGCGGGCCGAGCCGTTCACGCCCGGATCGCCCGAGGCGGTGGCCCTTACCCTCTACCTGATGCAGCGCGCCGCGCCCCTGCCCGTGGAGAGCCCGGCCGTGCGTCCGTGACGGTGGCGGCGCGGGATCCGCGCGCGTATCCTCGCAGGCTCCGGGAGGCTCCGCATGGCGCAAGACCACGACTCGCACGATCGCCACGACCATCATCATCACGACCATGACCACGACCACCCGCACGGCAGCGAATTGTCGCCGATGGACCTGCGGGTGCGCGCCCTCGAATCGATCCTGGTCGAGAAGGGTTACGTCGATCCGGCCACCCTCGACACCCTGATCGAGACCTACGAGACCAAGGTCGGGCCGCATAACGGCGCCCGGGTGGTGGCGCGGGCCTGGGTCGATCCCGCCTTCAAGGCGCGCCTCCTCCAGGATGGCAGCGCGGCGATGCGCGAGCTCGACGTCGGCGGGCGGGGCGGCGAGCACATGGTGGTGGTCGAGAACACGCCCGAGGAGCACAACCTCGTCGTCTGCACCCTGTGCTCCTGCTACCCCTGGCCGGTGCTCGGCCTGCCGCCGGTCTGGTACAAGTCGCCGCCCTACCGGTCCCGCGCCGTCATCGACCCGCGCGGGGTGCTGGCCGAGTTCGGCACGGTGCTGCCGGCCGAGACGCGGATCCGGGTCTGGGATTCGACCGCCGAGCTGCGCTACATGGTGCTGCCGATGCGCCCGCCCGGCACGGAAGGCCTCGACGAGGCGGCGCTCGCCGACCTCGTCACCCGCGATGCGATGATCGGCACCGGGCTCCCGCTGAGCCCCGACCAGGGGGCACGCGCATGAACGGCGGACAGGATCTCGGCGGCATGCAGGGCTTCGGGGCGCTCGGCCTCGAGGCGGACGAGCCCCGGTTCCACGCGCCCTGGGAGCGCCGGGTCTTCGCGATGGCGATGGCGATGGGGGCCACCGGCACCTGGAACCTCGACGCCAGCCGCGCCGCCCGCGAATCGCTGCCGCCCGGCGAGTACCTGACCTCGAGCTACTACCGGATCTGGTTCCGGGCGCTGGAGAAGCAGGTGCAGCAGCACGGCCTCGTCGAGGCCGGCGAGCTCGCGGCCGGCGCGGCGATGACGCCGCCGGCCCCGATCGACCGGGTGCTGAAGGCCGAGGAGGTGGCCCCGCTCTTCGCCCGCGGCTTCCCGAGCGACCGCCCGGTGGAGACGCCCGCCCGCTTCGCGGTCGGCGACGAGGTGCGGGCCAAGGTCGTCAACCCGGCCGGCCACACCCGGCTGCCGCGCTACGTCCGCGGCCGCACCGGCCTCGTCGAGCGGATCCACGGCGGCTTCGTCTTCCCGGATTCGAACGCCGCCTTCGCCGGCGAGGCGCCGCAATGGCTCTACACCGTGCGCTTCTCCGCGATCGAATTGTGGGGCGAGGACGCCGATCCGGGCCTGACCGTCTCGGTCAACGCCTTCGAGAGCTACCTCGAGCCGGCCCGGGCGGTCGAAGGGACCTCCCGCGCATGAGCCGCCCGCCGGAAAGCCCGGTCTTCGCCGCCCCCTGGGAGGCGCAGACCTTCGCGCTCGTCGTGTCGCTGCACGATGCCGGCCTGTTCACCTGGTCGGAATGGGCCGCGGCCCTCGGCCGGGCGGGCGACCGGACGGCGGATTACGCGCTCTGGCTCGAGACGATCGAGGGGCTGATCGCCGCGCGCGGACTCACCAGCCCGGCCGCCCTGGAGGAGCGCCGCGCCGCCTTCGCGCGGGCGGCCGCGGCGACGCCGCACGGGCAGCCGATCCTGCTGGAGAACGATCCGGGGGCGTGAAGCCGACGATCTTGTCGAGCCTGACCGCAAGTCGGGCCGGCGCTTCCACAACTCACGACGTCATCCCGGGGCCGCGCAGCGGAACCCGGGATCCACAAGCGCTGACCCCCAAGTATGAAGCGGACCCCATTTCACCTCTTTCCCCAACGTCGGCGGTTATGGATCCCGGGTTCTCGGCTGCGTCGAGCCCCGGGATGACGTTGTGGGGTGGATATGTGGCGGTCGCCTTGTCCGCTTTCGTCACCGAATGGTTATTATCGTGCTGCCCGCCGCAGCGACACGGTCGCCAGCGCCGCCAGGTCCTTCTCGCCGTCGCCATGCGCGAGCGCATCGAGGAGGCTGTCGCGCAGGACGCTCGCCAGCGGCATCGGCACCCGGGCGGCTTCCGCCGCGGCGAGCGCCAGGCGCACGTCCTTGGCGCCGAGCGCGAGGCCGAAGCCGGGGGGCTCGTAGCGGCCCGCGGCGATCGACGCGCCGTAGTTCTTGTAGACCGGGGCGGCGAAGATCGTGTTCGTCAGGAGGTCGAGGAGGTCGGCGGCGCTCACCCCGTGGGCCTGCGTCAGGGCGGCGGCCTCGCCCATCGCCTCGATCGCCGCGACGATCATCATGTTGCCGGCGAGCTTGACCGCGTTGGCCCGGGCCGGCGCCTCGCCGAAGCGCCAGGTCCTGGCTCCCATGGCGTCGAAGAGCGGCTGGGCGCGGGACACCGCCTCGTCCGGGCCGGCCGCCAGGATGTTGAGCTTTCCCGCCTCCGCGACGTCGGGCCGGCCGAACACCGGAGCGGAGACGTAAGCCACGCCCGCCCGGCCGTGCACGGCGGCGAGTTCCTCGGCCAGCGCGACCGAGATGGTGCTGGTGCCGATATGGAGCCCGGGCCTCTCGCCCTGGTCGAGCAGCCCGCCCTCGACGATCACGGCGCGCAGGGCCGCGTCGTCGGCGAGCATCGTCACCGCCGCGTCGCCCCGGAAGGCCTCGGCCGGGGTCGCCACCGGCTCGGCGCCGTGGGCGCGCAGGGCCTCCGCGGCCTCGCCCGAGCGGTTCCAGACCCGGACCCGGTGGCCCGCCCTCACCAGGTTGAGGGCCATCGGCCGGCCCATCCGGCCGAGCCCGAGAAATCCGACATCCATCGCCACACGCTCCCCATCCTTCGGGTTGGGGAGGAGATATGGCGGTAACGCGCGGCGTCAGGCCCTCACACGCCCAGCAAAGCCGCCTTCTCGACACCGAGCACGCCGGCGATCTCGCCGAGGGCCTTGTGCTCCAGCTCGCTGATGCCGCCCTGGTCGGCGACGTCGGCGGCGATCAGGAAGACGTCCTGGCGCTGCTCCAGCGGGCGGTCGGCGATGGCGCCGACGAAACGCAGGTTCTCGACCCGGCCGGCCCGGCTCTTCGCCCGGGCGATCGCCTCGTGCAGCTCCTGCTCCAGCTTCAGCACGCTGTAGGACTTCTGCAGGATCGGGTTGTTGCTGAGGTCCTTGAGCGCCGTCTCGATCTCCTCTTCGTCGATCTCCTGATCGGCCAGGATCACGGTCGCGGCCGCCGAGCAGGCGGCATGGAGGAAGGCGATGTCGCCGGCATAGGACATGACGACCCGGCCGAACCGGGAGAAGGCATCCTGAAACAGCCCCATGACACGTCCTTAGGTGAAAAGTCCTTCGGGCCGGGTGGAGCCGGTCCCTCGTCGCGGCAGATCTGCCATCGATGCATGGACGCGCGCCCAACGACAAGTGCAGCACAACCGCGCCCCACCGCCGGAACGGCCGAGCGTGCCGGCTCTGCGCAGAAAAACCCGGGGGCGTGCTCCGCCCGACACGCTGCCGCGCCGCACCGGCGATCATCCCGGCGCGGGTCGGACGGCAGCTCGCGTGACGGAGGGGCTTGCGGGGATGCCCTACATGGCGATGACCTGGCGGATCGCCTCGCCGCGGTCGAGCCGGTCGAAGCCCTCGTTGATCTGGTCGAGGGTCAGGGTGCCGGTCATCAGCTTGTTCACCGGCAGGCGGCCCTGGCGGTACAGGGCGATGTAGCGCGGGATGTCCCGGGCCGGGACGCAGGAGCCCATGTAGCTGCCGCGCACCACCCGCTCCTCGCCGACGAGGCCGACCGGCGGCAGGGTGAAGGTGTGGTTCGGGTTGGCGAGGCCGGCGGTCGCCGTGGTACCGCCGCGGCGGGTGATCCGGTAGGCGGTGTCAAAGGCCTTGACCGACCCGGCCATCTCGAGGGCGTAATCGACGCCGCCGTCGGTGGCGTCGCGGATCGCCGCCACCGCGTCGGGGTCGGAGGCCAGGAAGGCGTCGGTGGCGCCGAGTTCGCGGGCGATCCGGAGCTTGTCCTCGGACAGGTCGACCGCGACGACGCGGCCCGCCCCGCAGGCGACGGCCCCGATCAGCGCCGAGAGGCCGACGCCCCCTAGGCCCACCACCGCGACGGTCTGGCCCATCTTGACCTGGCAGGTGTTCACCACCGCGCCGACGCCGGTCATCACCGCGCAGCCGAACAGGGCCGCCTCGACGAGCGGCACCTCGGGGTCGATCTTCACGATCGAGCGGCGCGAGATCACGGCATATTCGCCGAAGGCCGAGACGCCGCTGTGGTGGCTCACCTCGGCGCCGTCGCAGCGGATGCGCTTGGCACCCGACAGCAAGGTGCCGCGGGCATTGGCGGCGTTGCCGGGCTCGCACAGGGCGCCCCGCCCCTCGCGGCAGGGTGCGCAGCCGCCGCAGGTCGGCACGAACGACATCACCACGTGGTCGCCGCGCTTGAGGTCGGTCACGCCGGCCCCCGGCTCCTCGACGATGCCGGACGCCTCGTGCCCGAGCGCCACCGGCACCGGCCGCACCCGGTCGCCGTTGATGACCGAGAGATCGGAGTGGCACAGCCCGGCCCCGGCGATCTTCACCAGCACCTCGTCCGGGCCCGGCGGATCGAGCTCGATCGTCTCGATGCGGAGCGGCCGGGTCTCGGCGTAGGGCCGCGCGACGGGGGCGTGGTGCAGCACGGCTGCGCGAAAGCGAAGGGACACGATTTATCCTCCCGGCGGGGCACGTCCGGCGGCCCCGTGCCGGATCAGGCTGGCAGCGGTGCCGCGGCCGGTCAACCGGCCTCCTGAACGCAAACGAACCCCATCCTTATCGTTCGTGCTGACCATAGCACAACCTTGATTAGGATATCAAAAACCACCTTGATTCCAATCTGTTGAAAAATGTAAATTATCCAGTAAATCTCCTTGAGGACCTGACATGACAAAGAAACAACTTAAAACAAGATGCGCAATAGTTATTTTCTATCTCCTGAGCTTAGTTGTGCTGGCAATCATAGATAAAACCAGCTTTTCTCGCGCTGTCTATGGACATTTGAGTGGAGAAATTTATGTGTTTATGAAGGAATTTTCTTCGATGTTAATCGCGGCAGCAGCAGCGTATCTTGCGTATTGCTTTTCTCGAAGGCAAATTTTTATTGCCTCGCTAAGAGAATTATGGAAGATGTCGGTAGAGGCTAAAGGCAAATTATTACAATATACCCACTTACAGTCGCCGACACAGAAAGATTTCGGTGAAGCATACACCGCAATATCAAGCACGATTGATAACATGAGATCAGTTTATAGAAACGTAAAAGAATCTGACGAGCGCGTGGGCTTATTTCCTTTTGAGGCGCTGCACGACATGAGAAAATCGCTTGAAAGAATTGGATTTATAAATGTCACATGGGCCATTAGGAAAAATGAGAGACAAAATATTATTCAAGCCTGGAATTCGTTCAGATTTGTATTTCTAAAGGAATTCCAAGCACCTGAGCCGACCTACTCGATAACCAAAAGAAATTCAAAGGATCCAAGGAAGATAGACTAGAATAGTCATAAAAATTGTAAAGTCAGTCGTCGCACGCGCCGGCCTGCCAGAACGGGCGGCGCGCCTCGGCCAGCGCCTCGCGGCGGGTGAGGCCCACATCCGCCAGGGTCTCGTCAGTCAGGAAGGGCAGGTCGTGCCCGAGGCGGCGGCGGGCGGTCCAGCGCCGCAGCCAGCGCCGCAGGATCGCGATGCCGGAGAGATGCGGTTCGTGCGCGCGGCTCACGGTCGGCTTCCCCGGCGAGCCCGCGACGCGGTGCAGCGGGAACGGGATGACGGTGGCGGCCACGACGAGTCTCCTCCTGTGTCGGACGCTCCCCTGCTACCGGACTGGGTCTGCTCCGTATATTGAGTTCTTCAGCGCGCTTCGTGCGCGACGCTCACGAAGGGGACCATGCGCCACCTGCCGCCCCTGTCCGCGCTGCGCGCCTTCGAGGCTGCGGCGCGCCTCGGCTCGATCACCCGGGCGGCGGACGAGCTCGGGCGCACCCACGGGGCGGTGTCGCGCCAGGTGCGGGCGCTGCAGGACCATGCCGGCACCGCCCTGTTCGAGAAGGCCGGCACCGGCCTGCGGCTGACGCCGGCCGGCGAGGCGTTCCGAACCGTTGTGGCGGGGGTGCTCGACGACCTCGAGCGCGGCTACCAGCGCCTGCGCGATGCCGGGCGCGGCCCGACCGTCCACCTCGCCTGCGGGGCGACCTTCGCGATGCGCTGGCTGGTGCCGCGCCTGTCGGGCTTCTACCGCGAGCGGCCGACGGTGCAGGTGCGGCTCTCGATGACCTCGGCCCGGGAGATCCGCGACGAGGGCGCCGACCTGGTCCTGACCTGGGACCGGCTCGCCCACCCGATCCGCGACGAGGCGCGGGCGATCCGCCTCGGCGACGTGGCCTTCGGGGCGGTCTGCGCCCCGGATCATCCGGCCCTGGCGGATGGAGGGCGGCTCCTCGCCGGGACCCGGATCGGCCACGACTACACCCCGCATTCCTGGCCGGCCTGGGAGGCCGCCTCGGGCTGGCGCGTCGTGGCGGAGCGGGAGATCGCCTTCCCGCATAACGGCCTGTGCATCGAGGCCGCCCTGTCGGGCCTCGGCATCGCCCTGGTCGAGCGGCTCCTGGTGCGCGACGACCTGGCGGCGGGCCGGCTCGTCGCGCCTTGCGGCTTCCACGTCTTTCCGGACGGCTTCGCGGTCCTGCCGGCGGCCGACCGGCCGCTCTCCCCCGCCGCCGCGGCCTTCGTCGACTGGCTGCGGCGCACGCTGGCGGCGGAGGGCTCAGCCTGATGAGCCCTCCGCCCCGGAGGGCAGGGCGCGCTCAGCCCGTGGCCCGCCGCAGGAGCCGGCCGTGGATCCCGTCCGGCACACCGCCGTCGCGCTCGGCGAAGCGGCGCGCCTCGTCGGGCGGCAGCGGCCGGCTGAACAGGAAGCCCTGGACCTCGGTGCAGCCCTCCTGGCGGATGCGGGCGAGCTGGTCCGGCGTCTCGATGCCCTCCGCAGTGATGCCCATGCCGAGCCGTTCGCCGATGCCGACGATCGCCCGCACGATCGCGGCGGCGTCCGGGTCGTGGATGTCGCTGATGAAGGAGCGGTCGATCTTGATCTTGTCGAAGGGGAAGCGGCGCAGGTAGCTCAGGGACGAGTAGCCGGTGCCGAAATCGTCGAGCGCGATGCGCAGGCCCATGGCCCGCAGACGGTGCAGGGTGGCGAGGCCGTGCTCGGACTTCGTCATCAGCACGCTCTCGGTCACTTCGAGCTTGAGCCGGCACGGGGGCAGGCCCGACAGTGCGAGTGCCTGGATCACCGCCTCCTCGAGCCCGGTGCGGAACTGCAGCGCCGAGACGTTGACCGCGACCCGCACGTGGTCCGGCCAGGTCGTCGCCTCGCGGCAGGCCTCCCTCAGGGCCCAGGCGCCGAGGGGCACGATCAGGCTGGTCTCCTCGGCGACAGGGATGAAGTCGCCCGGAGGGACCGGGCCGCGCGACGGGTGCTGCCAGCGCATCAGCGCCTCGAAGCTGGTCACGCGGTTCGTCGTCAGGTCGATCACCGGCTGATAGACCAGCCGGAAGTCGCCGCGCCGGATCCCGTCCTTCATGTCGAGGGCGAGCTGGCTGCGGGTGGTCGCGCGGGCCTGCGCCCCGGCGTCGAAGACCCGGTAGGTGCCGCGGCCGGCGGCCTTCGCCTCGTAGAGCGCGATGTCGGCGCGCTTGAACACCTCATCGGCGGGGGTGCCGTCCTCCGGGTGCATCGCCACGCCGACGCTGATCCCGGCATCGACCGCGATCCCGCCGAGGTCGATCGGCTCGGCCACCGCGCGCACCACCCGGTCCGCGAGGGCACCCGCCTCGTCCTGTCCGGACAGGCCCGACAGGATGATCGCGAACTCGTCCCCGCCGCGGCGCGCGACGAGGTCGGCGTCGCGCAGGGCGCCCCGGATCCGGTCGGCGACGGCGCAGATCAGCCGGTCGCCGGCCGGGTGCCCGAGGGCGTCGTTGACCGCCTTGAACCGGTCGAGGTCGCAGGCGAGCACCGCCCGGGCGCGGCCCGCCTCCGGGGGTGCGGCCAGGCGCTCGCGAAAGAGCACCCGGTTGGGCAGGCCGGTGAGGTCGTCGTGGTGCAGCATGTGGGCGATGCGCCTCTCCGCCTCGCGGCGATGCGAGACGTCGATCAGCGTGCCGACCACGCGCTCGGGGCGGCCCTGCGCCGCACGCTGCACGATCCGTCCGCGCACCAGCACCCAGCGGGCCGCGCCGTCGGGACCGCGCAGGCGGATCTCGCATTCCAGGCTCTCGGCCGCGCCCTGCAGGTGCTGGCGCAGGGCCGCGACCATCCGGGCGCGGTCCTCCGGATCGGCGATGGACCGGAAGGCCCCGAGGATCCGGGAGCCGCCCCCGAGCGCGGCGCGCCACTGGTCCGAGATCCAGATGTCGCCGGTCGGCAGGCTCCAGTCCCACAGGCCGTCGCGGCCGCTCTCGAGGGCGAGCGCCAGCCGCTCCTCGCTGAGGCGCAGCCGCGCCTCGCGCGTCCGCAGCACCTCCTCGGCGAGGCGGCGTGCGGTCACGTCGAGATGGAGGCCGACGCAGCGGACCGGCTGCCCGGTACGATCGTCCAGCACGGCGCGGCCGCGGGACTGGATCCAGCGGTGACCGCCGGGCGTATCCGGGCAGCGGACCCGGAAATCGACCGAGAAGGAACGGCCCTCGGCGAGGCCGGCCTGGATGGCGCCCCACACGGCCGGCAGGTCGTCGGGAACGAGGCGGGCCTCCCACTGCGCCACCGAGATCCGGACGGGCGCCTCGGCGGCCGCGGGCGGCACCGGGAGGCCGTGCATCCGCGCGCCCTCGGGCGAGAGGTGGGCGATGCAGCCGCCGGCACCAAAATCCCACTCCCACGCCGCGGCGCCGGCGGCGTCCTGGGCCAGGCGCAGGAGCTTCGTGGTTTCCTCGAGATGCTGGCGCGCCGCCGCGAGGTCGTCGACGTCGAGCGCCGTCGCCAGCCATTCCCGGCCGGCCGGCCCGTCGCCGATCGGCCGCAGCGACAGCAGGTGCCATCGGACCATGCCGTCGCGGTCCCTCAGGCGGCAGCGCAGGGTCTGCGGCTGGCCGCCGTCGCGCGCCTCCCGCCAGGCCCGCGCCACCGCCGGGTCGTCGTCAGGGTGCGCGTCCGGATGCCATAGCGCGGACGGCCCGGGCGGGGCGGCGGGGACCGGGCAATGCGGGTTGGCGTAGACCGCAGCGCCGGTCTCCCGCGACAGGATCCAGATCATCTGCGGCAGCGCCTCCGCGAGGACCCGGTGGCGGCGCTCCTGCTCGGCGCGCCCGGATTCGGCGAGGGTGGCCGCCCGCTGCGCCGCGCGCATCCGGAGCAGGACCAGCGCGGAAAGCGCGGCCCCCAGCCCCGCGAGGGCGGCGAGCAGCGCCACCTGCTCGGTGACCAGCCACCCGAGGACCCCGCTCGCGTCCTCAAGGATCGTCCGGCTCGGGCTCTCGCGCGCCTGCTCCTCCGACAGGATGGAGCGGTGCACGACGATGCCGCAGACCAGGAGGCCCGGCAGCACCAGCCCGAGGGCCGAGGCGAATGCCACGTTGAGGAGCGGAACACGCGTTCCCCGCTTGTGACCCGTGCCGAGCATCGCCCCTGTCCCCGTGACTTCCCGGCGGGGCGCGGACGCAGGCGAGGGCGTGCGCGGAATCCCCTGGTTTCACCCCGTGGAACGCCCGCGGCCCGAAATCAGCCGAGGCGCTGCCGTGCCTTGTCCTAAGGACATACATGACAAAAAGGGTTCACGAGTGGTTTATGACGCTGCTGCCGCTGGATGTCGACCGAGCAGCGTCGGCGTTCTCTCCCAGAGGATTTCGCCTGGGAAAAAGGATGCAGCCCGCGGTAATGTATGCATTTATTCCGGATCGACGCCCCGCCGCGACCTCTCCTGCATGGCCACGAGCCTGCACGGGTGCGGCCTGCCGCGACCGGCCGTCCTGACCGGCGGCCCGTGCGTCAGGCCGTGCCGCCGCTCTGGCCTCGGCCCTGCGCCGACCTGCCGCAGCGACGCCGGACGGCGACTTCCCCGTTCCGTACGTGCGGCAAGTATCCGCACGCGTTGCGCGAAAGACACGGCGCCGGATACACCTGACCCAAACGGCCTAGATTGCCTAATTTTTGAGCAAACGCACAACAAATGGTTTTGCCACGATGCCGCCATACTGCCAGCTTGGCCGCAGTTGGACCGAGGACTCTCTCCCAGTGGCAATGCGCTTCACCCTCAGCAGCCTGACCGTCGCCCTGCTGTCGTCCGGCTTCGCCCACGCCGCCGACCTGGCAGCCCCGGCCCCTGCCCCGGTGGCCGTTGCCGAGCGTTGCAAGGCGACCCTGTCGCTGCCGGCCTATGGCGGCGTGATCAAGCCGAACCCGAACCCGACCTGCTTCACGCTCGGCGGCTTCGGCGACATCTATGTCGGTGGCGCGATCACCGGCTACGCCTACACCCAGAGCAACCCGTTCCCGTTCTCGGCGGCGCCGCTGCCGAGCGACCGGGCGGCGCGGGTGGACTTCACCAACATCCAGGGCTGGATCCAGAAGGCGGACGGGCCGTTCCAGTTCTACGTCCAGGCCGGCGCCTACGCGATCCCGGCCCTCGGCTTCGTGAACTACAGCGCCCTCGACCAGACCGACCTGCTGTTCACGCCGCTGCCGGTCGCCTTCGGCAAGTACGTGTTCAACGACAACTGGTCGATCCAGGGCGGCCGGATGCCGACCCTGATCGGCACCGAGGCGCCGTTCACCTTCCAGAACCTGAACATCTCCCGCGGCCTCCTGTTCAACCAGGAGAACATCATCAACCACGGCGTTCAGGTGAACTACAGCGACGGCCCGTGGTCGGCCTCGGTGGCCGGCACCGACGGCTTCTTCTCCGGCCAGATCAGCTGGCTCACCGGTGCCGTCACCTACAAGCTCGACGACAACAACAGCTTCGGCATCAACGGCGGCCTCAACCTCGACCGCACCAACGTCCTCACCCGCAGCCTGCGCTATCAGTTCGCGACGCCGCTGTTCCAGCAGAACAGCGGAATCCTGTCGATCAACTACACCTACTCGAACGGGCCGTGGACCATCACGCCCTACTTCCAGTACACGAACGTCGCGCGCGACAACAAGATCGGCATCGTCCAGGGCGCCTCGACCTATGGCGGCGCGGTCCTGGCGAGCTACGCCTTCACCGACAACTTCGCGCTCGCCGGCCGCGTCGAGTACATCACCCAGACGGGCGACAAGCTCCTCGGCGGCACCAGCCTGCTCTATGGCGCGGGCAGCTCGGCCCTCTCGTTCACGGTCACCCCGACCTTCACGTTCGACCGCTTCTTCGTGCGCGGCGAGTACTCGCGGGTGCAGCTCTACGACATCACCCGCGGCGACCTGGCTTTCGGAACGCTCGGCACCGGCTTCGGCCGCACCGGCAACCGCAACTCGCAGGACCGCTACATGATCGAGGGCGGCATCACCTTCTGACGGCCTTCCCCCTCCTTCAGCGTTCTTCTCGCACCCGCCCGGTCCCCACCGGGCGGGTGCTCCGCTGTGCGGGAGGCTTGCGCGGGAGCCGCGGGCGGCTACAGACCGGACGCGATCCCCGCGGAGCCCCCGATGAGCTTCCTGCCCGACACCCCGACGCTCTTCGCCTATCTCGCCGCCTGCCTGGTGCTGTTCGTCACCCCCGGTCCCGACATGAGCCTGACGCTCGCCCGCACCATCGGGTCGGGCCGGCGCGCCGGGATCGTCACGGTGCTGGGGACGAGCCTCGGGACCCTGGTCCACACGCTCGCGGCGGTGCTCGGCATCTCGGCGGTGATCGCGGCCTCGGCCACCGCCTTCACGGTGCTGAAGGTGGTGGGCGCGCTCTATCTCGCCTGGCTGGCGATCGACGCGCTGCGGCGCGGCTCTGCCCTGACGGTGCGGGCCGAGACGGTGCGGGACGGGCTGTGGCGCACCTTCTGCCTCGGGCTCGGCGTCAACCTCACCAACCCCAAGGTGGTGCTGTTCTTCCTCACCTTCCTGCCGCAATTCGTGCGCGCCGACGCGCCCGACCCGACCGGGCAGCTCGCCTTCCTGGGCCTCGCCTTCGTGGGCCTGTCCTTACCCCTCGGGGTCCTGATGGTTCTCGGCGCCGCCCGCGTCACCGGCGCGCTCCAGGCCCGGCCGCGGCTGATGCGGGTCATCGACTGGCTGTTCGCCGGGCTGTTCGGGACCTTCGCGGCGCGCATCCTGCTCACGGTGCGCTGACGCCTCACGCGGCGCCGGCGGGATTCGCCGTCGCGACGAGGCGCAGATGGGGCGCGGCCGCCGGCCGTGCCTCGGCGCGGCAGGTCCGGTTGCGGCCCGCGGCCTTGGCCGCGTAGAGCGCGCCGTCCGCTGCCCGGTAGAGATCCGCCAGCGAGCCGGAGGGCGTCGCCTGGGCGAGCCCGATGCTCACCGTCAGGGCGCCGGCCAGGATGCCGGCCGAGCCGACCGACAGGGCGGCCACCTCGGCGTGCAGGCGCTCGGCAACCCGCACCGCCCCCTCCTCGTCGGTGTCCGGGAGGATCACGCCGAATTCCTCGCCGCCGATCCGGCAGACGAGGTCGTGCGGCCGGTGGATCGCCGCCGACAGACTGCCCGCGAGCCCCCGCAGGATCTCGTCGCCGACCGCGTGGCCGTAGCGGTCGTTGAACCGCTTGAAATGGTCGGCATCGACGATGAGCAGGGCGAGGGGCCGGCCGCCCAGGCGGGCCGCCCCCTCCCAGGCCTGCTCCAGCTCCCGGTCGAAGCGGCGGCGGTTCGGCAGCCCGGTCAGCCCGTCCGTCATCGACAGCCGGGCGAGCTCCGCCTCGACGGCCCCGCGGCGCCGCAGCTCCCGCCCGAACAGCAGCGCGAGCAGCACCGCGAGCCCGCAGAGGGCGAGCAACGCGGCGCCGATCATCAGCGCCTTGGCGCGCCAGCCCGCCTCGATCTCCTCCGTGCTGAGCCCGATCGACAGGACGAGCGGCAGGTCGCCGACCTGCGTGAAGGTGAACAGTCGGTGCACGCCGTCGCGGTCGGTCCGCGCGGCGAAGCGCCCGCTGCCCTCGCGCAGGAAGCGCCGGAAGGTCGAAGCCCCCGAGACGTCCGCCCCGACATCGCGGACGTCGTAGGGGTAGCGCATGATCCGGGTGCCGTCCCGGCGGATCAGGTTGATGGCGCCGTCCCGCCCGAGGCCGATCGTCTGGAGCATCTGGGTGAAGTGGGAGAGCTTCAGCGTGCCGACCGCGACTCCGCCGAACGAGCCGTCCGGCTTGGCGATGCGCCGGCTGAAGGCGACCGAGTAGGCGCCGGACATCCGCGACTGGTACGGCTTGCTGATGTAGAGCCCAACATCCGGGTCGCGCTGGTGGACCTGGAAGTAGTCGCGGTCCGCGAAGCTGCCGCCGGCCCCCGACGGATAGCGCGAGTTCAGGATTCCCCTCCCGTGCTCGTCGAACAGCACCAGGATGCCGAGGCCGTCGGCGGTCACGACCCGGTCGAACAGGACCAGCTGCTTCACCGGGTCCGGCGCCCCGTCGAGGAGCGGGCTCTGGACCTTGGCGATGATGCCCTGCAGCGCCAGGTCCATGATCTCGACGTTGCGGGCGATGTCGCGCTCGATCACCCGCAGGAGGTTCTGGGAGGTTTCCTCGGCCCTGCCCCACATCTCCCGCCGCAGGTCGTAGAGCATGAAGCCGGAGACGAGCAGCATGCCGAGGGGGGCCAGCACGCCGAGCCCGATCCACACGCGGACGGTCTGCAGGCCGGCAAGGAGGCGGCGCGGCAACGGCATCGGCGGAGTCTCTCGGGCAGGTGCAGGTCTAGGCGCCCATCTCACACCGGCAAGTCTGAACAGGACTTTCACGGATCGCGCATCGGCGCGCTTCTTCACAGCCTCGACACGCCATGACAGGGTCTAACGGACGCGATCGCTAACGCGGACTTGCCGGGGCGGCCGGGTTTCGATCCATCGCCGGGCCCGCGGCGGCGAGTCATACCGCCGCGCCTTCGAACGGACTCGGTCGCAGGCGCTGGATAAGCCCGAACGGGTTCGAACCGACAGGCGCCAGGACGTCAACGCCGCGGTGCGGCCCACATCGTCGCCGGCCCGCGCCCGGCGAAGCGGCCGGCGGCGAGCCAGTAGACGAGGCCCGCGATCCCGCCGGCGCAGAACAGCAGGGCCGTCACCCGCCCCTCCCCGGTCCCGGCCGGCCCGCCGGCGCCGCGCATCAGCCAAGGCAGGAGCGCAGTCAGCAGGCCGGTGGCGCCGCCGTACCAGGCGAGCGCGCGCCAGCCCAGCACCTCGCCGACGACGGCGTTGAGGGCGGGCGGCACGGCGACGAGGAGCAGGATCGCCCGCCCGAGGCTCAGGGCGCCCTCGATCATGGCGGGATCGGGCGGGTAGCCCTCCGCCAGATCCGACAGCACCGCTTCGAGCCCCGAGAGCCCGAGGGTGCCGAGGAGGTCGCGCAGGACCGGGTCCATGACGACGCCGATTCCGAGGGCGAGGGCGCCGCAGGCGATCGCGATCAGGAGCGCGGTCGCGACCGCGATCAGGCGGCCGAGGGACATCGCTCAGTCGTCGTCGTGGGCGGCGGCGTAGACGCCCTCGGCGCCGATGCCCTCTTCCAGCATCAGCCGGGCGCGGGCACGCAGCTTCTCGGTCTCGCTCTTGAGCTGGCCGCAGGCCGCCAGGATGTCGCGGCCCCGCGGCGTGCGCACCGGCGAGGCGTAGCCGGCATTGAACACGATCTCGGAGAACCGCTCGATCCGCTCCCAGTCCGAGCACTCGTACTTCGAGCCGGGCCAGGGGTTGAACGGGATCAGGTTGATCTTGGCCGGGATGCCCTTGAGCAGGCGCACCAGCTCCCGCGCCTCGGCGTCGGAATCGTTGACGCCCTTCAGCATCACGTACTCGAACGTGATGCGGCGGGCGTTCGAGACGCCCGGATAGTCGCGGCAGGCCTGGAGCAGGTCGCGGATCGGGTACTTGCGATTGAGCGGCACCAATTCGTCGCGCAGGTCGTCGCGCACCGCGTGGAGCGAGATCGCCAGCATGGCGTTGGCCTCGAGGCCGAGACGCTCGAATTGCGGCACGACGCCGGAGGTCGAGACGGTGATGCGCCGGCGCGACAGGCCGAGGCCCTCGTGGTCGCTCATCACGCCGACCGCGTCGATGACGTTGTCGACGTTGTAGAGCGGCTCGCCCATGCCCATGAACACGATGTTCGAGACGAAGCGCGAGCCGTCGACCGGCACGAAGGCGCCCTTCGGCGGGGTCCTGCCCGGCCAGTCGCCGAGGCGGTCCCGGGCGACCACGAGCTGCGCGACGATCTCCTGGGCCGAGAGGTTGCGCACCAGGCGCTGCGTGCCGGTGTGGCAGAACGAGCAGGTCAAGGTGCAGCCGACCTGCGACGAGACGCAGAGCGTGCCGCGGTCGTTGGCCGGGATGTAGACGCACTCGATCTCGGCGCCGCGGTTATGGTCGTGCCGGCCGGTCGGCGGCATGCGGATGAGCCACTTGCGGGTGCCGTCGCGCGACACCTGCTCGCTCACCACCTCGGGGCGGTCGAGGGTGTGGATGCCGGCGAGCTGACCTTTCAGCACCTTGCTGACATTGGTCATCTCGTCGAAGGACGAGGCGCCGCGCACGTTGATCCAGTGCCAGAGCTGGCCGGCGCGCATGCGCTGCTCGCGCTCGGGCACGCCGATGGCGGCGAGCCGCCCCTTCAGGGCCTCGCGGGTGAGGCCGACGAGGGAGGTCGGTCCGGTCGCCTGCAGCGCCTCGGGACGGATCTCGGGCGCCTTCTCGATCGCCGGGGCGGGAACGGCGCGATCCCCGCGCCGGGCGGTGTCGAACGACGCCGTCGCCATGATACTCTCGACCTTCGAATGAAACGGGTATCGGGCGCATATAGGGGCAATCGGGCCGAAACGCGATGGGCCTGCGCCGAATCCCGTGAAAACCGAGGGTGCCAGGAGACGAGGAGCTGCGCCCGTCCGTCTTCACGCGGCTTGCATGATCGCACCGATGAGAGCGATTGCGCCAGCCGTGGCGCTGAACGGTTGCCGCGAGAACATCATCTCCGCCGGACCGTCGCTGCAGGCACGGAGGATGAAATGGCCGGTCTGCGAGCCGATGGGCTGGCGCAAGGGGAAGACGCGCGCCAGCATGCGGGCATTCTCGATGTCGCCGTGAGGCGCGAAGCGGATGGAGATCCGATCGTCCCCTTCGATGTGAAGAACACCGGCGCATACCGAAAAATCAACCGCCAACGCAATGATCTTTGAAAATCCATCGGTCGATACAATAATTGATTCCCCTTCCGAAACAAGCAAGATCTTGCAGGACAGCAAGTCCGTCCGCCTGAGAGTCACCGGCGAGGAAGCGTTTTGAAATTCGTCGGCGCCAATGAAGAAGTTTTTCTTTGTACATTTCCTGCGAGGAGTCATGTTTCTATGTTTTAAATTTTCCACAATAAACGCTGAGAGAAGCTCCCCCAGGTGAAATGCCACATCTCCTCGCAAGTGCGGGTCGTCATGGTACAGGGAGTCTTCGCTGCACCCTTGCGTAAGCGCCAATTGCTCCACAACGGATTGGCCATCGAAGCACGGGATGCCGTAATCGAAGGCGAGCGATGCGTAAAGCGTCCTCAGATCGGCGAGGATCTGTGGCGCACCTCGGAAAGGCATCAGGAACAGGATTGGCTGGCAGCGCCGTTCCTCCAGGAATTCGATGGCTTCCGACAGCACTTGGCGGACCCGATCGAGCGACGTCTCTCCAAACCGTAGCGCCGCCGCGTCGTTGCAGGCAAATTCCAGAACACAGACATCGTACCTGAATCGCTCGCCATGTCTTCGGAACACGAAAAGCTCGGACGTCGACATTCCCACCGAGAAATTCGAAAAGGATGCGAAGCGTGTGCAGGCCGCGAGCGCACTGGCATAGCCGCCGTGGTAGACGCCGTTCGATGTGCCGACAAGGGCGACATCCGGGCGTTGATCATGAAGGCTCTCTGACATGCTCAACGCCGACGCTAACGATTGCGACCGAGAACATGAGGGCAGCCTGCGCCGGAGCAGGCTTCAGGAATGATCCCTGCCACCAGGTCGGTTCGAACCTGATTGAAATCACCGCTCGTCCAGATGTCCCGCGGGCTGGCCTCGCCGAGACGTCCAACCGGCTTTGTTGCCCAGCAGCACGGAAAGACGTCGCCATCATAGGTGGTGCGGAACTCCTTCCAGGGCTGATCACATCGGATCGAGCGGTCGTTCCAGGGTATCCGGAGTTCGTCCCACCGGTCCGCCGGAAAGCCGTCGCTCCAGCGGGCGAAGCCGAGCGTCATGGTGAACAGGGGGAGGTGCCTGGACCGCGCTCGCTCATGCGCCTGATCGACGACGGTTCCCAGCACATCGAGATCAATCCCGTCGATCTGCTGCGAGGTGTAATCGAACGTCCAGTTCTCACGCTCGATGATCCACCTCGAGCCGCCGTCCTTGGGCAGATTGTTGAGCGTCCAGATCTCCACGAAATCGCACCCCAGATCCGCCGCACTATCAAGGACGTCCGGGATTTCGGCGAGATTCTCGTTCATCAGGGTCATCTGGAACCCGATGAGGGGGTAGCGCCGCCCTCCCCGATTGCGCTCCTTGATGAGGGTCCCGACCCTGTCCCGCATGTCCGAGGCATGCACGCCCCGTATCCGGAACAGGACATCCTCGCTGGCGCCGTCCAGAGAGAACCGGATTCGCCTGATCCGGGACGCCAGCAGCCGCTCCGTGTTCCGTGCGTTGAGGAGCGTACCGTTGCAGTTGAACGAAATGACGAACTGCTCGTCGCTCGCATGTCGATCGTAAGGAAACTCAGCCAGGAAATCCCAGAACGTGTCGCTGAGCATCGGCTCACCGAGTCCGGTCAATTCGATCAACTTCGCGTCGGAAATAAATCCGGACAGCTTTCCAAGCATATCCGCACTGAAGTCTTTCTTCTCGACGCGCCCCGTCGCATGGTAGCACATCACGCAGCGAAGATTGCATCGCGACGTGATGGTGATGCTGACGAATTGAGGCGTCGCTGAAACCGGGTCCGTGACGAGTGCGGCACTGTTCATGCCCATGCCCTCATGCATGATCGAGCCTTGTGCCGCGCAGCCGTCCTCAGACCCGTGCTGATCCGGTGCGTTGCCGATGAGGATCCGGTGATGAAGAGTCCTGCTGTAGTCCTCTCGACCTGACCGGGTCGGAGGCTACTGCATGATGACCGCTCTGGGAAGCCGGAAGGCCAGGTTCGGAAAGGTGACGGACGTTGACGCTAAGTCATACGACCATGGTGCGCTGGCCCGTGGGTGTCGGCGGCTCGCCGAAGACCGTCGCTGTGCTC
Organism: Methylobacterium nonmethylotrophicum; assembly: GCF_004745635.1. Classification (GTDB taxonomy): domain Bacteria; phylum Pseudomonadota; class Alphaproteobacteria; order Rhizobiales; family Beijerinckiaceae; genus Methylobacterium; species Methylobacterium nonmethylotrophicum. The sequence goes on from NZ_SRLB01000016.1 coordinate 33,813, forward strand.
CCTGCGGGGCGACACGACCTTCTGCCTGCACGAAGTCGGCCCTTCCCGACCTTGCCCCGGCTTGCGGATCCTGGATGAGTCCAGGATCTTTCGGGGAAGGGGAAGACGCGCACGTCATCGGGCTGCCTGCGAGGCGCTCGACTTGCCACCGGGTGGGCATCCGGTCCCATGTGCTTACCCAGGCCCCGCCCTACTTGCACTCCTCCCGGGTGCGCTTCATCGCCTCGCCGAAGCCGTCGAGGGCGTATTCGTCCGTCGAGGCGTTGCCGCGCTGGGAGACGGCCTTGACGACGACCTTCTTGCCCCGGCCCATCTCGGCCACGACCTTGCTCTCGTCGGCCGGGTTCTGGACCCAGGCGTTCGAGCCTTTCACGACGAGGGCGTAGCGGGCGGAACCGATCGCCAGGCTCGGATCGGATGCCGTCGAGGCCGGGGCCGGCACGGCGCCGTTCGCCGCCGCGGTGGTGGTGGCCTGGTTGCTGCCGGGCTTGGGCGCGAAGCCCAGCATCACCGCGACCTCGTTGTTCACCTTCTCGCCCTTGCGCACGGTGACGAACAGGTAGGCCGGATCGCGCTTCAGGCTCTTGGGCAGGCGCACCTGCGGCTGGCTGATGGCGTAGCAGATCCGCGCCTTGCCCTCGCCGGCGGCGAACACGTTCCAGTCGCCGAAGGTGCCGATCGGGCTCGCCTGGAGGCTCGGAGGCGCGGCCTCCGCCTTGGGCTTTGGCCGGGCGTCGGCGGGCAGGACGAGGAGGAACAGGCCGGCGGCGGCGAGGAGGGATGCGCGAATCATGCGGGCACTCTAGTCGCGGGTGGTGCGCTTGCCCACCCGATCGCCGGAAAATGCGGCGAAATCAGTGGGCTACGCACCAATTCATCGAATTGCTGCAATGCAGGAATGACCCGGGCCTCCGCCTGGGGCATGGTCCGGGCCGGAAACGCACGCTGAGAGGCCGCGACGATCGCATGACCGCCCCGTCACCCACCGCCGAGTCGTCGTCCGCCGGATCCTCGTCCGGGCTCCCGGAGACCATCCCGGTGCGCGAGGCCCACCGCTTCCCGACCGAGGCGCTGGAGGCCTTCCTCGCCCGGCAGGGGCTGGGGGCGATGCGCGCGCTGCACCAGATGCGCGGCGGGCAGTCGAACCCGACCTTCCTGGTGCTGGCCGAGGCCGGCGAGTACGTGCTGCGCAAGCAGCCGCCCGGCAAGCTCCTGCCCTCCGCCCACGCGGTCGACCGGGAGTTCCGGGTGCTGCAGGCGCTGGCCCGCACCGACGTGCCGGTACCGCAGGCGGTGGCCTACTGCGCCGATCCGGCCGTCATCGGTACGCCGTTCTACCTGATGGAGCGGCTGCACGGCCGGGTGTTCTGGGACCCGACCCTGCCGGAGCTGCCGCGCGAGGAGCGGGCGGGGATCTATGACGGCATGAACGAGGCCCTGGCGCGCCTGCACCTCGTCGACCCGGCGGCGATCGGGCTCGCCGATTTCGGCCGCGCCGGCAACTACTTCCAGCGCCAGACCGAGCGCTGGTCGAAGCAGTGGGTCGCCTCGAAGACCCGCGAGAACGTCGCCATCGACCGCCTGGCCGAGTGGCTGCCGGCCCACATGCCGCCGGACGACGGCGAGACCCGGATCTGCCACGGCGATTTCCGCCTCGACAACATGATCTTCCACAAGACCGAGCCGCGGGTGATCGGCATCATCGACTGGGAGCTCGCGACGCTGGGCCATCCGCTCGCCGATCTCGGCTACAACTGCATCGCCTACAACACCGCCCCGACCGCCTATCGCGGCATGCTCGGGCGCGACCTTCAGGCCATGGGCATCCCCAGCCAGGACGCCTACGTGGCCCGCTACTGCGCGCGCACCGGGCGCCGCGACGGCATCACGCCGTTCCACGTCGCCTTCGCGCTGTTTCGCCTGGCGGTGATCCTCGAGGGCGTGCTCGCCCGCTCCAAGGCCGGCAACGCCTCGAGCGACGAGGCGAGCGAGAAGGGCGCGCTGGGCATCGCGCTGGCCGAGCGGGGCTGGGAGGTGGCGCGGAGCCAGGCTTGACGGAAGATCGTCACCCAGGATATCCGTCGGCCCTCAGCAGAAGGACGAAGACGATGGTTCGCGCGCTCGCATATCCGGGGTTCTCCAGGCGGTGACGTGAGCGCACGCTTTTTCGTCTTCAGGCAACCCCGACGGCGCGAGCCCTCGGGGTTTTTCTTTGCCCGAAGACGGGGTCGCGCCTCCCGAGAGAAGAGGAGAGGTCATGACCACGCATTACGTCCAGTGCGAGCTGTCCCGTCACCGGCTCGTGCAAGTCACGTGGCTTCCGGAGCGCTTCGCCCGTGAGGGCCGCTTCGTGAAGCTCAAGGAGGAGGGCGGCTGGCAGGACGGCTGGCGGGTCGTCACCGCCTATCCGGGCGCGCGGCTCAGCCACGACGTGCTGATGGAGCGCAGCCAGGACTACAAGCGCACCCGCGCCGCATCCGAAATCTGAACCCGCGGGCCGTCCCCGGACAGCCCGTGGCGCCGGGCTCACCCGGCGGCGCCGGCTTCCCGCTCCCGGCGCCGCCGCAGGCGGGTGACGCCGTAGATCGTCGCGAGCCTCAGGCGGGCGGAGCGGACCGGGGGCGCGCTGCGCTCCGCCTTCACCGCCGCGATGGTGCGGAGCGCCGCCGCGACGGAGCGCTCGAGAGCGGCGGTCTCCTCGCCGCGGATGGTTCGGCCGGGCTGCATCCGGAACTCCCCTCCTGCTGTGCCGTGACCGGAGTTGAGCCGGACAATTCGGCACCGGCGGGGCCGGACCGTGGCGGGCGCCGGCCTTATTCACACGTCTTGCGGCTGACGAGGCCGGAGCAGGTGCCAACGGTTAAGCTGTACAGCGCCGCTCCGGCGTAGGCTGCGCGGCACTGTTCACTGCGATTTCAAGATGAATGCCCTCCCCTCTCCCGTGTGGGCTTGCCGATTCACACGTCGCCACTGAAGGCTGACACGGTGTGAAGGCGTGCACTTTCCCCTACCCCTTGTGGGGAGGGGCCAGGGGTGGGGGTGGTGCCGAACGAAGCTCGCGCGCTACGCGGCACCACCCCCACCTCCAACTCCTCCCCACAAGGGGGAGGAGAGGCGCGCTACCTTTGAGGGCGAAGCTTTCAGACAGCGATGTGAATGCGATAGCCCGTGTTGGAGAGGGGATCCCGCGACTGCTTCTTATCAGCGCAAGTCAGACGCCACCCGCATCACACCGCCGACACCATCGGCCAGGCCGCCGAGGCCGCCGCCGCGACGTCGAACAACCCGTCCACGTTCTCGCGCCAGAGCGAGAACGCGGTGGGCGGGCTCAGCGCCAGGACGGCATGGACCTCCCGGCCGCCCGCGCTGAACTCGGCGCCGAGGCGCCGGGCCAGTGCCCGCATCGGGCGGTTGCCGGACAGGCAGCGCAGGTGGAGGCGGTGCATGCCGCCGTTGCGGGCGGCCTGCGTCAGGCGGGCGCCGAGGGCGTGGCCGAGGCCGCGCCCGCGGTGTCCGCGCGCCACAGCGAAGGCGAGTTCCGCCTCCGTGGCCGCGCCGGCGGGGCGCAGTTCGCCGACGCCCCGCAAGGCTCCGTCCGTGAAGGCGCCGAAGACCAGGCCCTCGGCGACGAGGGCACGGGACGCGTAGGCGGCCGCCGCCGTCTCGCTCACCGCCCCCATGAAGCGGTCGAAGCGGGACTCAGGATCGAGGCCGCGAAACAGCGCGACGAGCGCGGTGCTGTCGCTCGGCCACAGGCGCCGGACCAGGGTGCCGGCAGGCGTGTTGAACGCGTGCGAGTAGGGCGCTTGCATTCTCGAGGTGCACTCCGGGCAGGGGGCTGCACATCCTCGAACGTTCCCTCATCCCGGCCGAGGGCCGGGATTGTGCAATGCAGCAGACGGTATGCCGTTCCGATGCTGCGATGCGCAACGGCCGTGCCGTCGGCGCATGCCATCGCCATGATCTCACCGCATTGCGCGGTCCGGCCCACCGCGATAAGCCCCTCGGCGTGACGCAAAGCCCCGCTTCCGCCGCCCGCTTCCCGGTCGCCGCCCGCTACGACGCCTTGGTCGAATCCGGCGCGATCGAGCGCGATCCCGCCCAGACCGACCTCGTCGCCCGCCTCGACGGGGTGATCCGCGACCTCGCCGAGGTGCCGCCGCCGTCGAGCCCCGGCCTCCTCGGCCGGCTGTTCGGGCGCCAGCCGGAGCCGGTGGCGGGGCCGCGCGGCCTCTACGTCTGGGGCCTCGTCGGCCGCGGCAAGACGATGCTGATGGACCTCTTCCACGAGGCCGCGCCGGGACCGAAGCGCCGGGTCCACTTCCACGCCTTCATGGGCGACGTGCACGAGCGGATCCACCGCCACCGCCAGGCGGTGAAGCAGGGCACCGCGCGGGGCGACGACCCGATCGCGCCGGTGGCCGAGGCCCTGGCGGCCGAGGCGCGCCTGCTCTGCTTCGACGAGTTCACCGTCACCGACATCGCCGACGCGATGATCCTCGGGCGTCTCTTCACCGCCCTCTTCGCCCGCGGCGTGGTGATGGTGGCGACCTCGAACGTCGAGCCCGACCGTCTCTACGAGGGCGGGCTCAACCGCGCCCTGTTCCTGCCCTTCATCGACCAGCTCAAGGAGCGGGTCGCCGTGGTGCGGCTCGATTCGCGCACCGATTTCCGGCTGGAAAAGCTCGGCGGCAGCCCGGTCTACCACGTGCCGGCGGACGAGGCGTCTTCGCAGGCGCTCACGAACGCGTTCCGGGCCCTGTCCGGCGCGCCGACGGGGCGCCCGACGACGATCCAGGTCAAGGGCCACGACGTGGCGATCCCCGAGGCCGCCGGCGGCGTCGCCCGCTTCACCTTCGCGGATCTCTGCGCCCGGCCGCTCGGTGCCGCCGACTACCTGGCGCTCGCCGAGCGCTTCCACACCGTGATCCTGGAGGACATCCCGGTCATGGACATGCCCCAGCGCAACGAGGCCAAGCGCTTCATCATCCTGGTCGACGCGCTCTACGACACCCGCACCAAGCTCCTGGCCTCCGCGGCCGCCGAGCCGACCGGGCTCTACCTCGCCGATTCGGGCCGCGAGGCGTTCGAGTTCGAGCGCACGGTGTCGCGCCTGATCGAGATGCGCTCGGAGGAATACCTCGCCCTGCCGCACGGCCGGCCGGACTCGGAAGCCTCCGGCAGCACGACCGGGCTGGTGGAGACGTAACCGCTCTGGCATGCTTCCGAGTATGGAAGCCGTCCCGGCACTACGGAATGTCGTCGTTTATCTGGTCGGTTTCGCCGGCGTCGGCAAGCTGACGACGGCCCTCGCGCTTGCGAAGCTCTTCGACGCACGAGTCGTCGACAATCACTGGATCAACAACCCGATTTTCGGCCTGCTCGACACCGATGGGGTGACGCCGCTGCCGGCCGGCGTGTGGGACCAGGTTGCGAAGGTGCGGAGTGCCGTTCTGGAGACTATCGCGACGCTCTCGGCGCCGGGCGCGAGCTTCATCTTCACCCATGAAGGCTACGACGGCGATCCCGAGGACCACGCGATCTACCGGGCCATGGCCTCGACGGCGGAGCGGCGTGGTGCCCAGTTCGTGCCGGTCCGCCTCCTCTGCGAGGTGCGAGAGCATGCCCGCCGCATCGTGCTGGCGGAGCGCGCAGTGCGGCTCAAATGCGTCGATCCCGACGTGGCGATCGCCGCCCATCGCTCGGCGTCGCCACTTCGCAGCGGGCATCCGAACGAACTGACCCTCGACATTTCCGCTTCCGCTCCGCACGAGAGCGCCGCGCGTATCCTCTCCCATATCGAGGCCATCGCGGGCGGGACGCAGTCCTGACCTCGGCGCAGCGCGCCCTCGCCCTCTTCGCGAGCTGCGACGCCCCGTCTCATCTCGGCTGGTTGCGCGCCCTCGCCCATGGGCGCAGGGCAGGGCCTTACGGACAAGCCTGGGAACCAAGACAAATGACCACCTCCCCTCTCCCGACCGACGTCTCGCCGGAGCGCGCCGTCGCGGCGATCTCGCGCTGGCTCGCGGTGGAGAGCCCCACGGACTCGGCCGAGGGCGTCAACCGGATGATGGACCTCGTCGCCGAGGAGGCCGCCAGCTTGAGCCTCGCCGCGGAGCGGGTGCCGGGCCGCGACGGCTTCGGCGACAACCTGGTCCTGCGGGCCGGCCCGCGCACGACCGAGCCCGGCATCCTGGTCCTCTCCCATCTCGATACCGTGCACCCGGTCGGCACGCTGGCGAGCGACCTGCCCGTGCGGGTCGAGGGCGACCGGCTCTACGGCCCGGGCGTCTACGACATGAAGGGCGGCGCCTGGCTGGCGCTCCAGGCCTTCGCGGCGGCGGCCCGTGCGGGGCGGGTGCGGCGTCCCCTCACCTTCCTGTTCACCAGCGACGAGGAGACCGGCTCGCAATCGACCCGATCGCTGATCGAGGATCTAGGACGGACCAGTGCCGCCGTGCTGGTGACCGAGCCCGGCCGCGACGGCGGCAAGGTGGTGACCGGGCGCAAGGGGGTCGGGCGCTTCGACGTCCACGTGGAGGGCCGCCCTTCGCACGCCGGCACCCGCCACGCCGACGGTCGCAACGCCATCCGGGAGGCCGCCCGGCTGATCCTCGAGATCGAGGGCCTGACCGATTATTCCCGTGGCGTCACCACCACGGTCGGGGTGATCGCCGGCGGCACCGCCGAGAACGTGGTGCCGCAGCATTGCCGCTTCGCCGTCGACCTGCGGGTCGTCACCGCCGCGGACGGGGAGGAATACGCCGGCCGGATCCTGGGCTTGCGCGGCGCGGAAGACTTTCGCGTCACCGTCACCGGAGGCATGAACCGGCCGCCCTACGATTCGGGGGCCGGCGCCGGGCTCTACGCCCATGCCAGGGCGCTCGCCCGGGACGAACTCGGCCTCGATCTCGGCGAGGTGCCGCTCACCGGCGGCGGCTCGGACGGCAACTTCACGGCAGCGCTGGGCATCCCGACCCTCGACGGGCTCGGCATCGACGGGGACGGGGCCCACACCCTGCAGGAATACGCCCTGATCTCCTCGATCGCGCCGCGCATGCGGCTGATGCAGCGGCTCTTGGAGACGCTGTGAGGATCCGGCGCGGCGCGACCTTTCGCGCCCGCCCCGCGTTGCCGGCCCGCGCCCTGCACGGATGCGGGACCGCCACGGATGGCAGGCGAGCATGATCAAGCGCGACAATCCCTGGATGACGCTCTCGCGGGAGCGCCGCTACGAGGACCGCTATCTCGGGGTCGACCTCGACCAGTTGCGCCACGAATCCGGCCGCGAGCACCCGCACGTGGCGCTACGCTTCAAGGTGTTCGGCGTGGCGGTGCTGCCGGTCGATCCCGCCGGGCGGGTCAGCCTGATCGGGCAGTACCGCTACGTGCTCGACCGCTTCACCTGGGAATTGCCCCGCGGCTCGGGCCCGGTCGCCGACGACGCGCTCGCCACCGCCCGGCGCGAACTCGCGGAGGAGACCGGCGACGAGGCGGAATCCTGGCTCGAATTGCTGCGCCTCGACGCCTCGCCGGGCATCTCGAGCGAGCAGGTCCCGGGCTTCGTCGCCTGGAACCTGCGCCGCGGCCCGGCCCATCCCGACCCGCAGGAGAGCCTGCGGGTGCGCCGCCTCCCCTTCGCCGAGGCGGTGGGCGAGGCGCTGGCGGGCGCGATCACCGACGGGCCGAGCGTGGCGCTGCTCCTGTGCCTCGCCGAGCGGGCGCGGCGCAGGGACCTGCCGGAGGATCTGCTGGGCCTGCTGGGGACATAGGCCCGGGGCTCCCTTGAGCCCGGGCCTCACCGCGCCGCCAGCTCCCGCAGCAGCGCCTCGTGGAACCGGTCCGGCGCCTCGACCTGCGGCGAGTGGCCCAGGCCCTCGAACATGACGAGCCGCGCGCCCTTGATCCGCCCTGCGACCTCCGGCCCGAGCCGGTCGTAGCGCCCCAGCGTCTCGGCGAGCGCCGGCGCGGCCCGGTTGGCGCCCGGCGCCGTGCGGTCCTTGGTCCCGGCCATCAGGACCGTCGGCACGCGCAGGCGGTCGAACTCGTGCACCACCGGCTGGGTGAACACCATGTCGGAGGTCTGGGCCTGGTTCCAGGCCACGCGCTCGGCGCCGGGACCGGCATAGAGCCCGGCCTGCATCTCGACCCAGCGGTCGTAGTCCGGCTTCCACTGGCCGTTGTAGTAGAACTTGAGCTGGTAGGCCTTGATGCTGGCGGCGCTGGTCTTGCGCTCGGCCGCGTAGGCCGCGTCGATCGTCTGGTAGGGCACGCCCTTCTGGCGCCAGTCCTCGAGCCCGAGGGGGTCGACCATCACCAGCTGCTCGACGGCGTCCGGGAACATCAGGGCGTAGCGGGCCGCCAGCATGCCGCCCATGGAATGGCCGACGATGGTCGCCTGTCGGATCCCCAGCGCCGCGAGCAGGCCGTGGGTGTTGGTGGCAAGCTGCTCGAAGCTGAACTGCTAGGCGGCAGGCTTCGTCGACTTGCAGAAACCCACCTGGTCGAGGGCGAGCACCCGGTAGCCGTCTCGCGCCAGCACCCCGGCGGTGTCGCCCCAGGTCGCGGCGCAGAAGTTCTTGCCGTGGAGCAGCACGACGGTGCGGCCGTTCGGGCGCTCAGGCGTCAGCTCCATGTAGGCCATCGACAGGTCCTGGCCCTGCGACGCGAAGGCGTGGCGCTTGACCGGGTAGGGATAGTCGAAGCCCTCGAGTTCGGGGCCGTAGGAGGGCGCGGCCGCGGCGGCGGTCGCGGAGAGGAGGCAGGCAGCGAGGAGCGGCAGGCGCATCGGCAGGTCTCCGGAAGGGACGCGAAGCCCTTACAACGCGCCGCCGCCGCGGAGGCATGCGCGCGCCCGAGCCCGCGCTTGCGTTTCCGGCGGCAGGCCGCCATATAGGGCCCGGGAGGTTGGCGAGGGACGTTTCACTCGCCAACCGGGTCAGGTCCGGAAGGAAGCAGCCCTAACGAGACCGAGCGGGTTTTCGTCCAGCCTCCCACCTACCCTTTTCAGGAGCGCGTGCGCCCCCGAGCCTCGGGGGCCGCCCTCACGACCCTGCGACCGCATGGACGAGACCTCCGGCACGCCCTCGATCGACGAGCCGGGTCTCCCCGGGTTCAGCGCCGCTCCCCGCCCGCAGGCCCCCGCCTACCGGGTTCTGGCGCGCAAGTACCGACCCAAGGATTTCGACGACCTGATCGGCCAGGGCGCCATGGTGCGCACCCTGGCGAACGCCTTCGAGGCCGGCCGCATCCCGCAGGCCTGGATGCTCACCGGCGTGCGCGGGGTCGGCAAGACCACCACCGCCCGCATCCTCGCCCGCGGGCTCAACTACGCCCTGCCCGACGCTCCCGACGCCGGGCCGACGATCCGCCTGCCCCGGCTCGGCCTGCACTGCGCCGCCATCATGGAATCCCGGCACATCGACGTGCTGGAGATGGACGCGGCCTCGCATACTGGCATCGACGACGTCCGCCAGATCATCGACGGCATCCGGTACGCGCCGGTCTCGGCGCGCTACAAGGTCTACATCGTCGACGAGGTCCACATGCTGTCCGAGAAGGCGTTCAACGCCTTCCTGAAGACGCTTGAGGAGCCGCCGCCGCACGCGAAGTTCGTCTTCGCCACCACCGAGATCCGCAAGGTTCCGGTCACCATCCTGTCGCGCTGCCAGCGCTTCGACCTGCGCCGGGTCGAGGCCGGGGCGCTGATCGCCCACCTGCAGAAGATCTGCGACGCGGAAGGCGTCGCGGCCGAGGCCGAGGCGCTCGCCGCCATCGCCCGGGCGGCGGAGGGCTCGGTGCGCGATTCGCTCTCGCTCCTCGACCAGGCGATCGCCCACGGCGCCGGCCGCGTCACCGCCGGGACGGTGCGCGACATGCTCGGCCTCGCCGACCGGGCCCGGGTCGTCGACCTGTTCGAGGCGGCGATGCGCGGCGACGTGCCGGCCGCCTTCGCGGAGCTGCGGGCCCAGCACGAGGCCGGGGCCGACCCAGGCGTCGTGCTCTCCGATCTCGCCGAGTTCACCCACCTCGTCACCCGCCTGAAGCTCGCGCCCGATTCGGCCCGAACCGATACCTCGCTCAGCGAGGTCGAGCGGGTGCGCGGCGGCGACTTCGCCGACCGGCTCTCGGTGCGCGCCCTGTCCCGCGCCTGGCAGATTCTGCTCAAGGCGATCCCCGAGGTGCAGACCGCGACCCGGCCGCTGGCCGCGGCCGAGATGGCCCTGGTGCGCCTGATCTACGCCGCCGACCTGCCGACGCCGGACGAGGCGCTGCGGCAGATCAAGGAGGGCGGGAGCCTCGGCCTTCCGGCCCGGGCGCCGGCGGCGGCTGCGCAGGCGGCTGCGCCGGTGGCGCAGGCGATGCGGGAGCTTCCGGCGTCCGCGCCCGTCGCCGCCCTTCGACCGGCGATGGCCACGGCGCCGGCCCTGGCGCGCAGCCTGCCCGATGCGCCCCCGGCCGAACCGGTCCGCCCGGACCCGCCGCCGCGCCCGACCCTGGTCCAGCCTGCCCCGGCCCCGAAACCGGCTGCCAAGGCCGAATCCGGCCCGCGCCTGCGCCGGTTCGAGGACATCGTCGCGCTCGCCGACGAGCGGCGCGACATCGGTCTCAAGATGGCGCTCGAGCGCGACGTGCACCTGGTGCGGTTCGAGGACGGCCGCATCGAGTTCCGCCTCGCCGAGGGCGGTCGGGCAACGCTCGCCAACGACCTCGCCAACGCCCTGAACGCCTGGACCGGCCGGCGCTGGGTGGTGGCCCTGTCGCAGGAGCCCGGCGAGGCGACCCTCGACGCCCGCGCCAAGGCCGCGGTCGCGAGCCGCCACCAGGGCGCCGCGAGCCATCCGCTGGTTCAGGCGGTGCTCAAGAACTTCCCGGGCGCCCAGATCGTCGACGTGCGCGACAAGACGCCGGAGCCGCCGGCCCTCGACGAGGCGCCGCCGCCCGAACCCGACGACGCGGACCCGTAGCCGCGCGCCGGCCGGCACCCCACATCTGTCAGGATCTCTCTCACACCGCGAGGACGCCGCCATGGACATCATGGGACTGATGAAGCAGGCCCAGGCCATGCAGCAGAAGATGGCCGACCTTCAGTCCGAACTCGACACCGTCCAGGTCTCGGGCGCCTCCGGCGGCGGCTCCGTCTCGGTGACGATGACCGCGAAGGGCGACGTGAAGGCCCTCACCCTGGATCCCTCGCTGCTGGTGCCCGACGAGAAGGAGATCCTGGAGGACCTGATCGTCGCGGCGCTCAACGACGCCAAGGCCAAGGCCGAACGCGCGGCGCAGGAGCGGATGCAGGAGCTGACCAAGGGCCTGCCGCTGCCTCCGGGCATGAAGCTGCCGTTCTAGCTCCCTCCCCTCCCCACAACTTGCAGTGATCCCGGGCAAGCCCGGGATCACCTGGGGAGGGGAAATCGCGCATCATTCTCAAGACAGGGCCCGAGTGTCATGCCCCAGGCCGTCGCGGGCCCCGAGATCGAGCGGCTGATCCAGCTCCTGGCCCGCATGCCCGGCCTCGGGCCGCGCTCGGCCCGGCGGGCCGCCCTCCAGCTCATCAAGAAGCGCGAGACGCTGCTGGCACCGCTGGCCGACGCCATGCGGGTCGCCGCCGACCGGATCGTAGTCTGCCACGAATGCGGCAACGTCGACACGCAGGATCCCTGCACCATCTGCCGCGACCCGAGCCGCGACCCCACCATGCTGGTGGTGGTGGAGGACGTCTCCGACCTCTGGGCGCTCGAGCGCTCCGGCGCCGTGACGGCGCGCTACCACGTGCTCGGCGGCGTGCTCTCGGCCCTCGACGGGGTGCGGCCGGAGAACCTGAACTTGAGCCGTCTGGTCGAGCGGGTGAGCGCACCGGCCATGCGCGAGGTGATCCTGGCGCTCAACGCCACGGTCGACGGCCAGACCACCGCCCATTACGTCACCGAGCTCCTGACCCACCTGCCGATCAAGGTCACGCGGCTCGCCCACGGCGTGCCGGTCGGCGGCGAGCTCGACTACCTCGACGAGGGCACCCTGTCGGCGGCGATCCGGCAGCGCACGGCGTTCTAGCCGCACCGCGTCATCGGGTTTGACCCCGCCGACACGAGCCCCTATCTCCCGGAACCATGCGGGCGCGCCGCGGCGCCCGGTTCCCCTTGCATTCTGGCCGTCCCATGACCATCCGTCGTCTCGTCCTCCTGCCGGACGCTCAACTGCGCCAGATCTCGGCGCCGGTCGGCACGATCACAGGCGACGTGCGGAAGCTCGCGGCCGACATGCTCGAGACGATGTACGACGCCCCCGGCGTCGGCCTCGCCGGCATCCAGATCGGCGAGCCGGTTCGCATCGTCACCATCGACACCTCGAAGGAGAAGGAGGAGCGTAAGCCCCTCGTGCTCCTCGACCCCGAGATCGTGTGGTCGTCGGAGGAGACCCGCCCCTACGAGGAGGGCTGCCTGTCGATCCCCGAATACTACGCCGAGGTCGTGCGGCCGGACCGGGTGCGGGTGCGCTTCCGGACCCTCGACGGCGAGACGGTGGAGCAGGAGGCCGACGGGCTGCTCGCCACCTGCCTGCAGCACGAGATCGACCACCTCAACGGCGTGCTGTTCATCGATCACCTGTCGAAGCTCAAGCGCGACCGGGTGATCAAGAAGTTCGCCAAGGCGGCCAAGCGCGAAGCCGCGTAACCGACCATGCCCCTCAAGGTCGTTTTCATGGGCACCCCGGACTTCGCGGTGCCGACGCTGGCCGAGATCGTCGGCGGCGGCCACGAGGTCGTGGCGGTCTATACCCGCGCGCCCGCGCCGGCCGGCCGCGGCATGGCCCTGCGGCCCTCGCCGGTCCAGGCGCTGGCGGAGAAGTTCGGGTTGCCGGTGCTGACGCCCAAGACCCTGCGCAGCGAGGAGGCGGCCGAGACATTCCGCGCCCACGGCGCCGACGTCGCGGTGGTGGTGGCCTACGGCATGATCCTGCCCCAGGCGATCCTCGACGCGCCGCCGCTCGGCTGCCTCAACCTCCACGCCTCGCTGCTGCCGCGCTGGCGCGGCGCCGCGCCGATCCAGCGCGCCGTGATGGCGGGCGACGAGGAGACGGGCGTCGCGGTGATGCGGATGGAGCCCGGCCTCGATACCGGCCCGGTCGGCATGCTGGAGCGGGTGGGTATCACCCCCGACATGACCGCCGGCGAGCTGCACGACCGGCTGATGCCGCTCGGCGCCGACCTGATGGCCCGGGCGCTGGGCGCGCTCGAGCGCGGCAACCTGCAGTTCCGGGCGCAGAACCCTGAGGGCGTCGCGTACGCCCACAAGATCACCAACGAGGAGGCGCGGCTCGACTGGGCGCAACCCGCGAAAGCCCTGCACGACCGGGTGCGCGGCCTGTCGCCGTTCCCGGGCGCCTACCTGACGGCCGATCTCGGCCGCGGGCCGGAGCGGGTGAAGGTGCTGCGGGCGCGACTCGCCGACGGGTCGGGCGAGCCCGGCACGCTCATCGACGCCGCCGGCACGGTCGCGGTCGGCGAGGGCGCGCTCCGCCTCGTCACCGTGCAGCCGGCCGGCAAGGGCGCGATGCCGTTCGAGGATTTCGCCCGCGGCCGGCAGATCGCGCCGGGCGCCCGCCTCGCCTGATGCCCCGCTACAAGCTCGTCGTCGAGTATGACGGCACCGCCTTCGCCGGCTGGCAGCGCCAGGCCGCCGACCGCTCGGTGCAGCAGGCGCTGGAGGAGGCGATCGCCCGCTTCGTCGGCGGGCCGGTGCGGGTCCACTGCGCCGGGCGCACCGATGCGGGCGTGCACGCGACGCACCAGGTCGTCCATCTCGACCTCGACAAGACCTGGCGCACCGACACCGTGCGCGACGCCGCCAACGCGCATCTGCGGCCGGAGCCGGTGGCGGTGATCGCGGCGGCCGAGGTCGGGCCGGATTTCGACGCCCGCCACTCGGCGATCAAGCGCCACTACCGCTACCGCATCCTCAACCGCCGCTCCCCGCCGGCGCTCACCCGCGGCTTCGTCTGGCACGTGCCCTGGGCCCTCGACGCCGCCTTGATGCACGAGGCCGCGCAGCTGATGCTCGGCCGGCACGATTTCTCCGCCTTCCGGGCGGCGGAGTGCCAGGCCAACAGCCCGGTGCGCACCCTCGACCGGCTCGACGTGACCCGGGAGGGCGAGGAGATCGTGGTGACCACCGCCGCGCGCTCGTTCCTGCACCACCAGGTGCGCGGCATGGTCGGCACCCTGATGCTCGCCGGCGGCGGCCGGCTCACGCCGCAGGGCGTGCGCGACGTGCTCGATTCCCGCGACCGCACCCGCTGCGGGCCGCTCGCGCCCTCAGGCGGCCTGACGCTGATCGGGGTGGATTATCCGGCCGAGTTCGGCTAACGTTGCGTCAGCTCGGCACGCTTGGCCAGCTGGGGCGTTTCTGACATCGTTGGCCTGCCGGACCAAACCGCCGACCATGACCGCCATCGCCTTCGATACCTATGCTCTGGTCCGCAGGCTCACGGCGTCCGGCCTGTCGGAGGACCAGGCCGAGGCGATCACAGGTGCGTTGAAGGATGGACGCGAGTCGGATCTGGCCTCGCTCGCGACCAAAGCGGATTTGCAGGCGAGCGAGATCGCGCTGAAGGCGAATCTGCGGGAGACCGAGGCCGCGCTGAAGACGGATCTGCGGGAGGTCGAGGTTTCGCTCAAGACGGACCTGCGAGCGACCGAGGTTCGGCTGGAAGCGAAGATCGCGGACCTCTCCCACCGGCTGGATCTCGGCATGGCGGCTGGCAGCGCCGACCTGAAGCTCCTCGAACAGCGGATGACCGTGAAGCTCGGTGCACTGGTGGCGGCCGCGGTCGGCATCCTGATCGCCGCGATACGCTACCTGCCACCCGCCGCGCACTGAGAGCGATATCCCGACGCCGAGTGACGTCACACCAGGGCGTGTGCCCCGCCGGCGATGCCGGCGATGAGCCCGAAGCAGGCGAGCGTGACGAGCGCTGCGGCGGGGCCGGCCAGGCCGAGGATCGCCCGGGCGGCGCGGGCGTGCAGCCACAGCATCACCACCACGAAGGCGCCGGCATCAAGCGCCGCGAGGCCCGGCGTGGCGAGATCGAGGAGCAGGAGGCAGCCCGGCAGCGCCAGGGCGGCGAGGCCCGCCGCCAGGCACCAGTTGGTCACGACCACGAAGGGCACGTAGGCCCGCGTGCGGTTCAGGCGGCGCAAAACCGCGATCATCGCCAGCGGCACGGCGAGGAAGCCCGCGACCACCGCCGCGAGCACCGACGCGGTGACGTGATCGAGCTGGAACGGCGCGGAGCCGGCCCCGCGCTCCAGGGCCAGCGCCACCGTGACCGCCGGCGCCGTGAGCCAGATCGCCCCGAAGGAGCGCCAGAAGCCGCGCTCGCTCACGTCGAAGTGGCGCAGGGCGTCCGGCCGGCGGCCGATCAGGCCGGCCGTACCGCGCAAGGAGCGGGTCACCTCGTCAGCGCTCACGAACATCGGCGGCCTCCGGTGGGTCGAGGCCACAAGATTCAACTTTCGTCTAATGCCGGTCAAGCCTGATACGGGGCATCGGCCGATCGAGGAAAATAGGTATCGAGCACCCGCCCGTAGATCCTGGCCAGCCGGTCGAGATCCGCCACCGCCACCCGCTCGTCGACCTGGTGCATCGTCTGCCCGACGAGGCCGAACTCGATCACCGGGCAGGCATCCTTGATGAAGCGGGCATCCGAGGTGCCGCCCGTGGTCGAGAGTGCCGGGCGGCGGCCGGTCTCGGCCGCGATCGCGTCGGAAACCTGCTCGACGAAGGCGTCCGGCGCCGTCAGGAACGCGACCGAGTTGGTCGGGCGCACGTCCAGGCTGTAGCGCACGGCGTTGCCGGCCGCCGCGGCGAGACGCCGCTCCAGCTCCGCCGCCAGGGTCTCGGGCGTCCAGAGGTCGTTGAAGCGGATGTTGAAGGTCGCCCGCGCCTCGGCCGGGATCACGTTGGTCGACGGGTTGCCGACATCCATCGTGGTGAATTCGAGGTTCGAGGCGTCGAAATGCGCCGTGCCGGCATCGAGCGGCGCGGCGAGGAGCCCCTGGGCGAGGCGCATCAGGCCCGGGATCGGGTTCTCGGCCCGGTGCGGATAGGCAACGTGGCCCTGCACCCCGTGCACGGTGAGGTTGGCGGTGAGCGAGCCGCGCCGGCCGATCTTGATCATCTCGCCCAAGGCGTCGGGATTGGTCGGCTCCCCGAGCAGGCAATGGGCGAAGCGCTCGCCCCGCGCCCGCGCCCAGTCGAGGAGCTTGACGGTGCCGTTCACCGCCGGTCCCTCCTCGTCGCCGGTGATCAGGAACGCGATCGCGCCGCCGAAATCCGGCCCGCGCTGCCCGAGGAAGGCGAGGGTCGCGGCCAGCATGCAGGCGATGCCGCCCTTCATGTCGACGGCGCCGCGGCCGAACAGCTCCCCGCCCTCGATCTCGGCCCCGAACGGGTCGTGGCGCCAGGACGCCCCGTCGCCCGGCGGCACCACGTCGGTGTGGCCGGCAAACAGCAGGCACGGGCCCTCGCCGATGCGGGCATAGAGGTTCTCGACGTCCGGCGTGCCCGGCTCGGAGAAGACCGGCCGCTCGACCGTGAAACCGGCCTCGGCGAGGATCCCCGCGAGAGTGGCGAGCGCCCCGCCCTCGTGCGGCGTCACGGAGGGGCAGCGGATCAGCGCTTGAGCCAGGGCGACGGGGGAATGGGCGAGAGGGAGGTGGGGATCGGTCACGGCGTGCATCCGCGGCAAGTCGAGCAACTGTCGCCGCGAGCGGTAGCGCCGAATGCCGCCGATGAGAACCGCCGCATGCGCGGCCCATCCTCCGAAGGACTTCCCGGCGGCCGGTATCTCGCTTAACCAGTGCCGGATGACCGCGCTCAGCCCCGACGAGATCGAACGCTACGCCCGCCACATCGTGCTGCGGGAGGTCGGCGGCCCCGGCCAGGTCCGGCTCAAGGCGGCCCGGGTGCTGGTGATCGGGGCCGGCGGCCTCGGCGCGCCGCTGATCCAGTACCTGGCGGCGGCCGGGATCGGCACGATCGGCATCGTCGACGACGACGCGGTCTCGCTCTCGAACCTGCAGCGCCAGGTCATCCACGGCACGCCCGATATCGGCCGGCCCAAGGTCGAGAGCGCGGCCGAGGCGGTCGCCCGGCTCAACCCCAACGTCCGGGTCGAGACCCACGCCACCCGGCTGACGCCGGAGAACGCGGAGGCACTGATCGGCGACTACGACCTCGTCGCCGACGGCTCGGACAATTTCGCCACCCGCTACGCCGTCTCGGACGCCTGCTACCGCGCCCGCCGGCCCCTGGTGACGGCGGCGCTCGGCCAGTTCGACGGCTCGCTGACCACGATCCGCGCCCACGAGACCGGGCCGGACGGCCGGCCGAACCCGACCTACCGCTGCCTGTTCCCGAGCCCGCCGCCGGCCGGCTCGGTCCCGACCTGTGCCGAGGCAGGGGTGCTCGGCGCGCTGGCCGGCCTGATGGGCTCGCTGATGGCGCTGGAAGTCGTCCGCGCCGTCGCGGGCTTCGGCGAGCCGCTGGTCGGCCGGCTGCTGATGGTCGATGCCCGCTCGCTGCGCTTCGAGACGCTGGCTTACGCCTGGGATCCCGGCAACCCGTTGAGCGGGACGGAGACCTAACGCATCGGCGGCAGCGGCGGCAGGGCGGCGAAGCCCTGCTCGACCTTGCCGAGGCAGCACTTCTTGAACTTCTTGCCGCTGCCGCAGGGGCATGAATCGTTGCGGCCGACGTCGCGATAGGGGTTGCGCTCGGGGATCGGGACTCCGTCGTCGTCGAGGTCGGGCAGGTGATCCATGGCCCCTTCGCGGGTATGGTCGAGCGCACCGATCAGGTCGTCGAGGTAGTCGATCAGCAGATCGTCGAAGCGCTCGCGGCTCTTCGGCCGCAGACGCGCTTCCTTGAGGGTCTCCTGCACCGTCTCCCAGCTGACGACGCGGCCGGCGTTGCGGCCGTCCTTGCGCGCCGCCTTGAGACGGGGCACGAGGTCGTCGAAGCCGAGCAGCGCGACCGTGTCCTCCCAGCCCTGCCAGACCTCCTCCGCGTCGGGCAGCGCCAAGCGCTCGTCGTCGAAGCGGACCAGGAAGGCTTTCACCGCCTCTCGGTCGATGCGTGCGTCGGCCGTCAGCAGCGCCAGGGCGTGGAAGAGCTGCATCCGCGCGAGGCCGGCGGGCGCCTCGCCGGCGATGGCGGCAAGCAGGGCGTCGGCGTCGCCGTCGAAGCTGCCGGCGACGAGGCTCGCCAGGGTGTTCGGGTAATCCTCCCCAAGGGCCGCGGATATGGCGTCGTCGTCGCGGCGCAGGAGGCGCATCAGGGGCGCGTGGATCCGGGTGTCCCGGGCCGAGGCCAGGACGTGGATGCCCCAGAACAGCAGGCTCCGCTCGGGCTCGGTCAGCGCCTCGCCTTCGCCGTCGGCGGCGCGGACGAGGATTGCGACCACCGGCTCGGCGATGGATTCCGGCGCCACCAAGGCGCGCTCCAGAGCCTCCTCCGGCAGGTAGGTCGCGGCCGAAAGCTCCCGGATCAGATCGGTATCCGCCATGCCCACCTCCTCCTCCGCTGATCCGGCGTCGTGCGGCGCGCCGCCGGTACGTGTCGGCCTCAACCCCGCAGGGTCGCGCCGGTCTTGCGCGTCACCTCGGCGACGATCTTCTGGCTCACCGCCTCGATCTCGGCGTCGGTGAGGGTGCGGTCCGTCGGCTGCAGCCGCACCGCCACGGCGACGGACTTCTGGTCCTCGCCGATCCCCGGACCCTCGTAGACGTCGAACACCTCGATCCCGGTAACGAGGGTGCGCTCGGCGCCCTGCGCCGCCTTCAGGATGTCGCCCGCCGCGACGGCGCGCGAGACCACGAAGGCGAAGTCGCGGGTGAGCGGCTGAAAGTCCGGCAGGCTCGCCGCCGGCTTCATCTTGGTCGGCCGGTGCTTCGGGAGCGGCAAGGCGTCGAGGGTGATCTCGCACACCACCACCGGGCCCTTCACGTCGAGGGCCTTCAGCACCCGCGGGTGCAGTTCGCCGAAGAACCCCACTTGGTTGCGCGGCCCGAACTGGAGCGTGCCGGAGCGGCCGGGATGGAGCCAGTCCGGCCCGCCGGCGACGACCTGCAGGCCGCCGGTCGGCACGCCGAGGGCGGCGAGCAGCGCGAGCGCGTCGGCCTTGGCCTCGAAGGCGTCGACGGGCCGAGCCGTGCCGTCCCAGTGCCGGCCGGCGCCGCCGTGGCGGGCGGAGCCGCGGCGGAGCGCCGTCGCCTTGGTGGTCTGGCCCTCCGGCTGGTCGGAGGCGAAGCACTGCCCGACCTCGAACAGGGCGACGTCGCCGTATCCCCGGTCGGCGTTGCGCTGCGCGGCGCGGGCGAGGCCCGGCACCAGGCTCGGGCGCATGTCCGAGAGGTCGGCGGCGATCGGATTGGCGAGCGCCAGCTCCGGCCTGCCGCCGCCGAACAGCGTCGCGTCGTTGTGGGCGATGAACGACCAAGTCACGGCCTCGACGAGGCCGCGGGCCGCAAACTCGCGTTTGGCGAGCCGCGTGCGCTTCTGCATCACGGTCAGGACCGGGCGGATGACGGTCGCCTCGATCCGCGGCAGGGGCTTGGGCTCGATCCGGTCGAGGCCGGCGATGCGCACGATCTCCTCGACGAGGTCGGCCTTGCCCTCGACGTCCGGGCGCCAGGACGGCGGGAGCACCTTGGCCCGGTCGCCCGAGCCGGCGACGTGGAAGCCGAGCGCCTCGAGCGTCACCTTCATCTCCGGCCGCGGCAGGTCGAGGCCGGAGAGGCGCCGCACCTCGGTCCACGGGAAGTCGACGATGCGGTCGGTGTCCGGCACCTCGCCCGACACGACAGCCTCGCTGGGTGAGCCGCCGCAGAGGTCGAGCACCATCCGGGTCGCGAGATCGAGGCCCGGCAGCGCGAAGGCCGGGTCGACCCCGCGCTCGAACCGGTAGCGGGCATCCGTCACGATGCCGAGGCGACGCCCCGTGCGGGCGATGGTGAGCGGGTCCCACAGGGCCGATTCGATCAGCACGTCGGTCGTGCCCGCGTCGCAGCCGGAATGCTCCCCGCCCATGATGCCGGCGATCGATTCGACCCCGGCCTCGTCGGCGATGACGACCGTGCCGTCGTCGAGCCGGTAGGTGCGCCCGTCGAGGGCCAGCACCTCCTCGCCGTCGCGGGCGCGCCGCACGGTGAGGTTGCCCCTCACCTTGGCGGCGTCGAAAACGTGAAGCGGCCGGCCGCGGTCGAAGGTAATGTAGTTGGTGATGTCGACGAGCGCATTGATCGGCCGCAGGCCGATCGCGGTCAGGCGCCGGCGCATCCACTCAGGCGAAGGCCCGTTCGTCACGCCCCGCACCAGCCGCAAGCCGAAGAGCGGGCAGAGATGATCGTCCTCGCGGGCGAGGTCGCGGGTGACCGTCACCGGGCAGGCCCCGTCCCCGCGCACCGGCGGGGTGTGCTCGCGCCGCAGGGTGCCGATGCCGGTGGCGGCGAGGTCGCGGGCGATGCCGTGGATGCCGGTGCAGTCGGGCCGGTTCGGCGTCAGGTTGATCTCGATCACCGGATCGTCGAGGCCGGCGAACGCCGCGTAGGGCTGGCCCACCGGCGCGTCGGCGGGCAGGTCGAGGATGCCGTCGTGATCGTCCGACAGGCCGAGCTCGGCACCCGAGCACAGCATGCCGCGGCTCTCGACGCCGCGGATCACGCCGACCGACAGGGTGATGTTCTTGCCCGGCACGTAGGTGCCGGGCGGCGCGAACACGCTGCGCATGCCGGCCCGGGCGTTGGGCGCGCCGCAGACGACCTGCACGGGCGCGCCCTCGCCGGTATCGACGGTGCAGACCCGCAGGCGGTCGGCGTTCGGGTGCTGCTCGGCGGTGAGGACGGCGGCGATGCGGTAGGGCGCGAGCGCCGCCGCCTTGTCCTCGACGCGCTCGACCTCCAGGCCGATGCGGGTCAGCGTCTCGACGATCACGTCGAGGGAGGCGTCGGTGTCGAGGTGGTCCTTGAGCCAGGAGAGGGTGAACTTCATCGGGGCTACCTCTCGGCTCAGGCGAGCCGGGTCTTCGTGATGAGGAGGACGGCCAGGCGGCGGCACTGGTCGTCGTCGAGGGTTTCGAGGTCGGCGATCGTCTTGCGGGCGCGGGCGACGGCGTTGCGGGTCACATCGCGACGGACATCGAGGCTCGGCGGGCTGTAATCCGCCAGGTGCCGGCGCTCCTGCAGATCGGCGAAGGCAGTCCCGATGCCGGCAATCACCGAGCCCAGCTCAGCCGCCTCGCGCCCCGACAGGCGCCGCCGGACCTGGCCGTGATCGAGCAGCCGGTAGATCGGCTCCATCACCGCGGCGTCACGCCGCCACAGGCCGAGCGAACGGGTGCAGACGAAGCAGAGGCCGTGAAACACGGCGTAATAGGCACCGCTGACGGCGCGCCGCATCGCCGCCTTCTCCAGGTTGCGGCGCCCGCGCTGCTCGGCCAGGGCATCGGCGAGTTCCAGGAGGTCGTAGACGAGGGAATTGCCCAGGCGTGGCATCAGGCGTTCTCTTCCTCGTCCCACTCATCCTCGTCGTCGTTCCCGAGGGGCTCGTCACCTGGATATCGGAATTCGAGATAGGGGAAGCGCTCCTCCCCCTTCGCGAGCAGAGCCATCCGAAGCGCCGCATGCGCGGCGTTGGATTCGGCCCCGCCGGTCACGCCCGAGCCAGGCTTGAAATGGGCGGTAACGAACAACGACGGCTCGTCGGCGTGGTTGTAGCCGGCGCGCAGTTCGGCCTGCTCATAGCCGGAGGCGGCGAGGTACTGCGTGAGGACCTCGTCGGTGATCGCTAGAATCTCGCTCTCAATCATGATGCGCCTCTCGGGGCAAGCCGCCTCGTTTACGTAGACGCCTCTGGACGGTGACGTCAGCCGGTCAGGCCACCGACCAGGCTCGGGATGTCGAGGGGCCGGAAGCCGTAATGCTCGAGCCAGCGCACGTCCGCCTCGAAGAACGGGCGCAGGTCCGGCATGCCGTATTTGAGCATCGCGATCCGGTCGATGCCCATGCCCCAGGCGAAGCCCTGCACGCTGTCCGGGTCGAGGCCGCAATTGCGCAGCACGTTGGGGTGGACCATGCCGCAGCCGAGGATCTCGAGCCAGTCGTCGCCCTCGCCGAAGCGGATCTCGCCGCCCTTGCGCGAGCACTGGATGTCGACCTCGGCCGAAGGCTCGGTGAAGGGGAAGAACGAGGGCCGGAAGCGCATCTTGACGCTGTCGACCTCGAAGAACGCCTTGCAGAACTCCTCCAGGATCCACTTCAGGTGGCCGATATTGGCCTGGCGGTCGATCACCAGGCCCTCGACCTGGTGGAACATCGGGGTGTGGGTCTGGTCGGAATCGTGCCGGTAGGTGCGCCCAGGGCAGATCACCCGGATCGGCGGCTGCACGCTGCGCATGGTGCGGACCTGCACCGGCGAGGTGTGGGTGCGCAGGAGCTTGCGCTTCCCGTCCCGGTCGGGCCGCAGGAAGAAGGTGTCGTGCATCTCGCGGGCCGGATGGCCCTCGGGGAAGTTGAGCGCCGTGAAGTTCAGCTCGTCGGTCTCGACGTCCGGCCCCTCCGCGATCGAGAAGCCCATATCGCCGAAGATCGCCGTGATCTCGTCCATCACCTGGGTGATGGGGTGGATGCGCCCGCGGGTCTCCGGGCCCTCGCGCACCGGCAGGGTCACGTCGATGCGCTCGGCACTGAGCCGGGCCGCGAGCGCCGCCTCGGCCAGGGTCTCGCGGCGCGACTGGATCGCGCCCTGGACCCGGTCGCGCAGTCCGTTGATCAGCGGGCCCTGCTCCTTGCGCGCCTCGGGCGACATCGCGCCGAGCGTCTTCAAGAGCTCGGAGACGGCGCCCTTCTTGCCGAGGGCGGCGACGCGCACGCCTTCGAGGGACGCCTCGTCGGCGGCGCCGGCGACCTGCGCCAGGAGATCGGTTTCGAGGCTGGTGAGATCGGTCATGGTCTGCTCAATCGGGGCTCAGCCGATGCCCTGCAACGCGCCGCCCCGCTCCGTCAACCCGGGCGGGGGACCGGCCTTCGCAACGCAAAACGGCCCGCGAGGGCGGGCCGTGCTGTCCGGTCGCGGGGGACCGGAGGACCCGCGCCGGGCGCGGGCCGTGAGGCTCGGGCTTCAAGCCGCCTTGACGAGCTCGGCCGGCAGCGCCGACTTGGCCTTCTCGACCACGGCCACGAAGGCCGCCGGCTCGTGGATGGCGAGCTCCGAGAGCGCCTTGCGGTCGACCTGGACGCCGGACTTGGCGAGGCCGTCGATGAAGCGCGAATAGGTCAGGCCGTGCGGGCGGACCGCCGCGTTGATGCGCTGGATCCACAGCGCGCGGAAGTTGCGCTTCTTGTTCTTACGATCGCGGTAGGCATATTGCATGCCCTTCTCGACCGCCTGCTTGGCGATGCGGATCGTGTTCTTGCGCCGGCCGTAATAGCCCTTGGCGGCCTTGAAAACCTTCTTGTGCTTGGCGTGGCTGGTCACGCCGCGCTTGACGCGGGCCATGGTGATCTCCTGGGGGTTCTACGAAACAGAGTGGCGGGGTGAAGCGTATCTCTGACGAAAACGCCGCGCGTCAGCGGGCGTTCGGCAGGAAGTACTTCTTCACGTTGGCGGCATCGCCCTCGAACAGGGTGGTCGTGCCGCGCAGGTTGCGGATCTGCTTCGTGGTCCGCTTGATCATGCCGTGGCGCTTGCCGGCCTGGGCGTACATGACCTTGCCGGTCCCGGTGATCTTGAAGCGCTTCTTGGCGCCCGACTTGGTCTTCAGCTTGGGCATTTTGCTCTCCTGACGCGAACTCCACCGGGGATCCGCCACGGGCGGGCCCCGACGATCGCGCTCGATCGAAGGTGTGGAGCGACACGAACCGCCACGGCAGCCCTCACGGCCGGGCGGGTCGGCGAGGCGCGCGCTATAACAGAGACGTGAGCAGACCGCAATCGCCGCCTCGCGGCGCGGTTGATTCCTGTGCGGGTCGGGAACAGGCAGGTTCCGGCGATGGCGTTGTGCGCCGCACCGGAACCATAAGCGTGGGAGCGCGGTTTCGTTCATGTCCCGCTCAGGCCCGATCCTGCTTGATCCCCGCCAACGTTGACCTGCCACCGTCTGGCGTCTCAGGAGATTTCGTCGTGCGCATTGCCCAGGTAGCCCCTCTCGCGGAGGCCGTTCCGCCGAAGTTCTACGGCGGCACCGAGCGTGTCGTCTCCTGGCTCACGGAGGAGCTGGTCCGCCAGGGCCACGACGTCACGCTGTTCGCGAGCGGCGACTCGGAGACGAGCGCCAAGCTCGTCGCCTGCTGCCCGGAGGGCCTGCGGCTCGCCGGCATCCGCGACCACGTCGCCAGCCACCTCGCGATGCTCTACCACCTGCGCCGGCGGGCGGACGAGTTCGACGTCATCCACTTCCACATCGACCTCCTGCAGTACCCGCTGTTCGAGGACCTGAACCACAAATGCGTCACCACCCTGCACGGGCGGCTCGACGTGCCGGACTTCATGCCGGTCTACCGCACCTTCACGGGCATGCCCCTGGTGTCGATCTCCGACCACCAGCGCGGGCCGATGCCCGAGAACGCGAACTGGCTGCAGACCATCCATCACGGCCTGCCGGCGGAGAATTGCCGCTTCTCGGCCACCCCGAAGGACGGCGGCTACCTGGCGTTCCTCGGTCGCATCTCGCCCGAGAAGCGCCCCGACCGGGCGATCGAGATCGCCAAGCGCTCCGGCGTGAAGCTGAAGATCGCCGCCAAGGTCGACAAGGCTGACCAGGAATACTGGGACGAGGTCATCGAGCCGATGACCCATCACCCCCTGGTCGAGTATATCGGCGAGATCAACGAGGACCAGAAGCACGAATTCCTCGGCAACGCGCTCGCCCTCGCCTTCCCGATCGACTGGCCGGAGCCCTTCGGCCTGGTGATGATCGAGGCGATGTCGGCCGGCACGCCGGTGATCGCGTGGCGCAACGGCTCGGTGCCCGAGGTGATCAAGGACGGCGTCTCGGGCGTGGTGGTCGAGTCGATGGACGAGGCGGTCGCCGCGGTCGAGACCTGCAAGGCGATGAGCCGCGAGGGCGTGCGCCGCTACTTCGAGACCCGCTTCACCGCGAGCGTGATGGCCCGCTCCTACGTGGCCGCCTACGAGTCGCTGCTCGCCGGCGACCTCGACGCGATCAAGATCCCGGGCCTGACCATCGGCGCCCCCGCCGCCCTCAACGGCGCGGCCAACGGTGCTGCGCTGCGCCCGACCCTCCGGGCGGTCTGATCCCGGCGGTCTGATCCCTGACACCCGTCGACGGACGAAAGGCCCGGCCCTCGCAAGGGGGCCGGGCCTTTCGTTTGTGCGGCGCCTGCCTGAAATCCGGGCCGCCGGGATAACGGATACCCCTGGCACATGCCGCACGATGGCCCACATTCGCTCTAGCGTGGAGCCGGTCTTCGCGAATCGCAGCGGGGAACCGCGCGCCGGCCTGCCGCGTGGACCACCCCGAGATCTCGCCCCCGATCCCCGCGACGCCGCGCGGGCCGAATGCCCAGGAGAGAACCCGTGCCGATGGTCGCGACCGCCCCCGACGACGAGACGCTGCCGCAATACCATATCGAGGCCCAGACCTCGCTGGTCGAGCGCCAGCTGCGCTCGCTCAAGCACGGCGACGCCTTCGCGGTGCTCGACAGCTACGGCGACATCGGCGTCTTCCCGGGACCCGAGGGACTGTACTTCCAGGACACGCGCTTCCTGTCGCGCCTGGAGCTGACCGTCGAGGGCCAGCGGCCGATGCTGCTCGGCTCGGTGGTGCAGGACGACAACGGCGCCCTCTCGGTCGACATGACGACGCCGGACATCCGGCTGGATGCCGGCGACGAGACCAGCATCCCGCGCGAGATCATCGCCCTCGACCGGACCAAGTTTCTCTTTCGCGGCACCTGCTACGACCGCATCGGCCTGCGCAACTACGACACCAAGCCCCGCCACCTGCGCGTCTCGCTGGCCTTCGACGCCGATTTCCGCGACCTGTTCGAGGTGCGCGGCAGCGACCGCGAGAGGCGCGGCCGGCGCAGCGTCGAGGTGACCGCCGCCAACGAGGTGACGTACCGCTACGACGGGCTCGACGGGCGCCGTCGCACCACCCGCCTGCGCTTCGGCCCCAAGCCCGCGCGGCTCGAGGCGCACAGGGCCGAGTTCGAGGTCCGGCTCTCCCCCGGCGGGCGCGCCTCGATCTTCGTGCGCGCCGTGTGCGACACGGTCGATCTCAGCCGGGAGGGCCAGGCGGTGGCGGCGGTGGGCAGCGCCCTGCCGTTCACGGCCGCCGCCTATCCGAGCCCGCGCCGCGAGGAGGGTCATCCGAAGGGCGAGGGCATGACCTTCGCGCTCGCCTACCGCGACGCCCGCCGCGACCTGCGCAAGGCCACCGCCAACATCACCACCATCGAGAGCTCGAACGACCAGTTCAACGAGGCCGCCTGCCGGGCGACCGCCGACCTGTACATGCTCTTGAGCCGCACGCCGAACGGCGTGTACCCCTATGCCGGCATCCCCTGGTACAGCACGGTGTTCGGCCGCGACGGCATCATCACCGCCATGATGACGCTGTGGATCGATCCCGAGATCGCCAAGGGCGTGCTGCGCCACCTCGCGGCGACGCAGGCGACCACCGTCGACCCGGCCGCCGACGCCCAGCCCGGCAAGGTGCTGCACGAGACCCGCAACGGCGAGATGGCGATCCTCGGCGAGGTGCCGTTCCGGCTCTATTACGGCACCATCGACGCGACGCCGCTCTTCGTCATGCTGGCCGGGCAGTACTACGAGCAGACCGGCGACCGGGCGACGATCGCGGCGATCTGGCCCAACATCCTGGCGGCGCTGAAGTGGATCGACGATTACGGCGACCGGGACGGCGACGGGTTCGTGGAGTATGCCCGCGAGACCGAGAAGGGCCTGGCCAACCAGGGCTGGAAGGACAGCCACGACTCGATCTTCCACGCCGACGGCCGCATGGCCCAGGGGCCGATCGCGCTCTGCGAGGTGCAGGGCTACGTCTACGCCGCCAAGCGGGGCGCGGCGAAGCTCGCGCTGCTCATGGGCGAAGGCGTCCTGTCGGAGCGGCTGAAGGGTGAGGCCGAGCGGCTGCGCAAGGCCTTCGACGAGAAGTTCTATCTGCCCGAGATCGGCACCTACGCCATCGCGCTCGACGGCGAGAAGCGCGCCTGCGCGGTGCGCTCGTCGAATGCCGGCCACGCGCTCTTCACCGGCATCGCCTATCCGGAGCGGGCCGAGAGCGTCGCCGCGGTGCTGATGTCGAAGGACGGCTTCAACGGCTGGGGCGTGCGCACCATCGCCAGCGGCGAGGCGCGCTACAACCCGATGTCGTACCACAACGGCTCGATCTGGCCGCACGACAACGCGCTGATCGCGCTCGGCCTCGCCCGCTACGGCCTGAAGGCCGAGGCCGCGCGGGTGTTCGAGGGCCAGCACGGCGCCTCGCTCTACCAGGAGGGGCGGCGGCTGCCGGAACTCTTCTGCGGCTTCATCCAGCGCAAGCAGCGTGGGCCGACCAACTATCCGGTCGCCTGCAGCCCGCAGGCCTGGGCGGCGGCGGCGCCCTTCGCGTTCCTGGCCGCCTGCCTCGGGCTCGAATTGCGCCACGACCGCAACCGGGTCCGCTTCCGCGACCCGATCCTGCCGGCCTTCCTGGACGACGTGCTGATCCGCAACCTGAAGCTCGGCGACAGCCACATCGACCTGCTGCTGCACCGTCACGGCAATGACGTCACCGTCAACGTGCTGCGCCGGACCGGCGACGCGCAGGTCGTCCTGCTGAAATAGCGTGCTGCCGAAGCAGGCAAGCGATGGGCCGGGACATGCCCGGCCCTTCGATGCTCCGTCCGCGCGAGACATGACCGCTCGCGCCTCGGAGCTCCCCGTGATCCGCGTCCCGGAATCCGCCGCCGCGCCCCCGCGCGGCGGGCGCCGTCGCGTCAGCGCGGCGCCAGGATCATGATCATCTGGCGGCCCTCGAGCTGCGGCTCGCTCTCCACCTTGGCGACTTCCTGCGTCTCGGCCTTGACGCGCTCGAGCAGGCGCAGGCCCAGATCCTGGTGCGCCATCTCGCGGCCGCGGAAGCGCAGGGTTACCTTGACCTTGTCGCCTTCCTCGAAGAACCGCTGCACGGCCTTCATCTTGACGTCGTAGTCGTGCTTGTCGATGCCGGGCCGGAGCTTGATCTCCTTGACCTCGACGGTCTTCTGCCGCTTGCGCGCCTCGGCCTGCTTCTTCTGCTCGTTGAAGCGGAAGCGGCCATAGTCGAGAAGCTTGCAGACCGGAGGCACGGAGTTCGGCGCGATCTCGACGAGGTCGAGGCCCGCCTCCTCGGCAACCTGCAGCGCCTCGAAGAAGCCCATGACGCCGCGGTTCTGACCGGTATCGTCGATGAGCTGCACCTCGCGGACGCCGCGGATGTCACGGTTGGCGCGCGGCCCGTCTTTCTGCGGGGCCGGCATGGCTCTCATAGGTCTGCGAATGGCTGGAATCTCCTCAATCACGTCGTCCGGCGGCGGCCCATGGACCGGGCGCTCCCGGTCCCGAACCACCGCGCGGGCATACTCGGGTTAACGGTATCACCTTGGCGAGATCGTCCAATTTGTCAACTCGCCGAGGCGTGTCCTGGTTGCGGGGGAGGCGGGAGCCGGGCCCGGGGGACGCCTCCCCGATGTCTTCCAGCGCCGTGAGGGAGGGCGCTGCGGCCGCCTCAAGGCCCCTCTCCTGCCGGAGCCGGCGTGAGCAGGTCGGCATAGACCGCCAGGGTGTCGGCCAGCATCAGTTCGAGGGAGAAATGCGCCTCGACGTGGCGCCGGGCGCGGCGCACCAGGGCGTCGCGGGCGCTGGCGCCGAGCTGAAGCGCCTCCGCGACGGCGCCGGCCAGAGCCCGAGGATCGCCGGCCGGGACGCGCCAGCCGGTGCGCTCGGCGGCCGGGACCTCCGGCGGGGCGAGCACCGTCTCGGGCACGGCGCCGAGGTCCGACACCACGACCGGGGTGCCGAGGGCCTGGGCCTCGACCGCCGAGCGGCCGAAGGCCTCGGGCTCGGTCGAGGGCACCGCCACCACCGAGGCGGCCCGGAAGGCCGCCGGCATGTCGGCGCAATGGCCGACCCGCCGGACCTGCCCGGCGAGGCCGTAGGCGGCGATCATCGCGTCGAGCTCGCGCACATAGGCGGTGCGGCCTTGCGGATCGCCGGCGAGCACCACCGTGAAATCGGCGAGCCCCTCGTCGCGCAGCGCCGCCGCCGCCTCGATCAGGATGCGGTGGCCCTTCCAGGCGGTGAGCCGCGCGGCGAGCAGCACCACCCGCTCGTGCGGCGCGACGCCCCAGGCCCGGCGCAGGGCCTCGACCCGCTGCGGCGAGACCTGGGACGGGGCGAAGGCGGCGAGGTCGGTGCCGCGGTGGATCACCCGCACCCGGTCGCCGGCGACCTGCGGAAACAGGCGCCGGATCGCGTCGGCGGTGAAGTGGGAATTGGCGATCACCACGTCGCCGCGGGCCATCACCGAATTGTACAGGAGCTTGGCCGGCGAGCGGCCGGCATAGCTGCCGTGATAGGTGGTGACGAAAGGCAGGCGCAGCCGCCGCGCCGCGCCCAGGGCCACCCAGGCCGGCGCGCGGGAGCGGGCGTGGATCAGCTCGACCCGCTCCGCCCGGCAGATGCGCATCAGCCGCCCGACATTGAGCGCCATCACCAAGGGATTCTTGGCTCGGGCCGGGAACGGCACCCAGGCGCCGCCCTTGGCCTGCAACTCGCCCACCAGGCGGCCGCCCTCGGTGGCGACGAGGGCCCGGGCGCCCGCGCCCGCCAGGGCCGCCGCGACGTCGACCGCGGTCCGCTCGGCGCCACCGGCCTCGAGCTCCGGGATGATCTGCAGCACGGTGCGACCCGCCAGCGGGTGGCTCGCGGCCGGGAACGGCGTGGCCTGGCTCGACGGCATGGGACTCCGGGTCAGTGTTCTGATCGCAGCACTCGCGGCGTGACGATGCCTGCTCCGCGCAGGAACCAATTTTGGCAGGAACCCCTGTCGGTCGGCGGGCCGCCGGCCAGATATCGCGTCTCTGTCCGTCGGCAACCGCCGGTGTAGAAGCCGGCCTGTCCGATCCGCATCGGGACGTCCATCAAGGTCGCCCGGCCTTGTTGCGGATCGGTAAACCTTGGGCGCCACCCGCCCACGACCAGGGCGGGGGCCGGAATAACGGGGATAACGACATGCCAGAGCCGGTACGCCCACCCGCCACGATGCTGACCGTCCGGGGACGCCGCCTCGCGACACTAGTGCGGCCGGGGGCCGGCCCGCCGGTGGTCTGGCTCGGCGGCTTCCGGTCGGACATGCGCGCCACCAAGGCCGAGGCCCTGGATGCCTGGGCGGCGGCCGAGGGCCGCGCCTTCGTGCGCTTCGACTATGCGGGTCACGGCGAATCGGAGGGCGCCTTCGCCGATTGCACGATCTCGGACTGGCTCGCCGATGCGGAGGGCGTGATCGGCGCCCTCGCGCCGCACCGCCCGGTGCTGGTCGGCTCATCGATGGGCGGCTGGATCGCGCTCCTTGCCGCGAGGCGGGTCCGCCCCGCCGGCCTGGTGCTGATCGCCCCGGCGACGGACTTCACCGAGGCGCTGATGTGGGAGCAGTTCCCGGAGGAGATCCGCGCTCAGGTGATGCGCGACGGCGTCTGGCGGCGCGAGTCGCAATATTCGCCGGAGCCGACGCCGGTGACCCGCGCCCTGATCGAGGACGGGCGGCGCCACCTGATGCTCGACGGCCCGATCGACCCGGGCTGCCCGGTGCACATCCTGCAGGGGATGGCCGATCCGGACGTGCCGTGGCGCCACGCCCTGCGGCTGGTCGAGCGGCTTCCGGAGACAGGCGTGGTGCTCACCCTGATCAAGGAGGGCGATCACCGCCTCTCCGGCGCGGCCGACCTCGACCGCCTGGTCGCGGCGGTCGAGGGGATCGCGCCTCGCGAGGGCTGAAACCTATCGGGCGGTTCAGTGCACGCTGACCGCCTGCAGGTCGTGCGCCCAGGCATTGGCGAAGGCCGCGTCGCGGCTGTCGGTGAGCAGGATCGGGGCGCCGCTCGCCGAGAGCAGGGCGAACAGGTCGATGCCGGGGGTGAGGTCCGGGGCCTGCGGGAAGAGGCGCTTGACCTCCTCCGAGCGCATGGCGCGGACATAGGCGACGTGGCCCTCGCCGAGGGCCGCGAGCGCGGAAGGGTCGAGGGTCTGGTTGGTGTCGGACATGGGATGCGCCCTCCTCTCAAAGGCAGCAGGACGGTGATCGGCCAAGCCCCGAAGCGGCCCGCCGACCGGTGTGAAGGGGATATGGGGACGGTCAGTCGCCGTCGCGCGCGCCGATGTCGATCCGTCGCACGATGCGCTCCGGCTCGGGCCGGGCGAGGTCGATCGAGAGCAGGCCGTTCGACAGGTCGGCCCCCAGCACCTCCATGCCGTCGGCGAGCAGGAAGGCGCGCTGGAACTGCCGGGCCGCGATGCCCCGGTGCAGGAAGGTCCGGCTCTTGTCGTCGGCCTGGCGGCCGCGGACGATGAGCTGGCTCTCCTCGAGCGTCACGTCGAGCTGGTCGCGGGTGAAGCCCGCCACCGCGAGGGTGATCCGCAGCCGCTCCGGCTCGCGTTCGGTGCGGGGCAGGCGCTCGATGTTGTAGGGCGGGTAGCCGTCATTGGCCGCCTTCGCGACGCGGTCGAGCGCCTGCTCGATCTCGTCGAAGCCCAGCAGGAACGGATGCCCGAACGGCGATGGACGCGTCATGGTCTCGGCGAAGCCCTGTTGCGAAAGGCACTTCGGTCAGGTCCGGGCCCGCTGACGCAGCGCCCGTCGAGGCCGACCGCAACTCCGTCGGCTCCGGTCGAGATATGAGGGGCGGGAGCCGGCCCATCAAGGGGCGGCCGGTCTATCGCTGCATCGCCCCGGTGAGCCGCTGGCTGATGCGCTCGCGCAGGGCGGTCGGCAGTTCGAGGTCGATGACGCGCCAGGTCCAGCCGCGCAGGCGCAGGCGCAGGCGGAAGCGGTTCTCGATCGATCGGTCGGGCGGGTAGCTCACCACCATGCCGCGGAAGCCCCGGGGCTCGGCGGTGCGGAACAGGGCGAAGAGCTGAGCCGGGCTCGCGGCGTGCAGGCCGAGATGGTCCGTCCCTTTCCCGGCGTCCCGCGCGGCCCCGGTGACCTCCGGCCCGGACTCGCCCTGACGGGCGAGGCCGGCGCGCACCGGCCAGCCGTCGTCCAGGAGGTCGATCAGCGTCTCGGGCGTGACGAGAGATTCGACCAGCGGCTCGGCGAGCGCCCCGCTCGCCTCGGTCAGGATGGCGCGATCCCGGGCCGACAGGTCGCGGCGGGCCGCGATGGCGTCGACCGCCGCCGCCAGGGCCTGCTTGGTCAGCGACAGGCGCAGGGTGCGGAAGTTCACGCGCTCGGCCACGGCCGCCGCGTCGTGGGCCTGCACCGCCAGCGACAGGCGATAGAGGGCGACGTAGGGCGAGATCCCGTAGGCGATCCACATCAGCAGGACCGCCAGTCCCGAGAGCCACCAGCGCGTCATGCCGCGCCGCCGGCGGGGTGAAGGGGAGAGTCGGTCACGCCGGGCGTGCGAGATGCGCGAAGGCCGCGATCACCTGCTCGTAGACCGGGCGCTTGAACGGGATGACCAGTTCCGCGAGGTTGGCGAGCGGCTCCCAGCGCCAGCCATCGAACTCCGCCTTGTGGGCGCCGCCGCCCGGGCGCAGGATGTCGATCTCGCGCTCGTCGCCCTCGAACGCGAAGGCGAACCACTTCTGGGTCTGGCCGCGGTAGCGCCCCTTCCAGGGCTTGCCCGCCGCGAAGGTCGGCAAGTCGTAGGAGTACCAGCCCGGCGCCTCGGCGAGCAGGCGCACCGAGGCGGGGGCGACGTTGGTCTCCTCGTAGAGCTCGCGCAGGGCCGCCTCCCGCGGCGCCTCGCCCTCGTCGATGCCGCCCTGCGGCATCTGCCAGGCATGGGCGCCGAGATCGGCCGAATCGTGCCGCCGGTGACCGGCGAAGACCAGCCCGTCGCGGTTGAACAGGGCGATGCCGACGCACGGCCTGTAGGGAAGGCCTGCGAGCGCGGCCTCGGGGCGGTGAAGCGATGCCATGCCGCGACCTTAGAGCAAATTCCCGCCGAGGGGACCGCGGGCACGACGAAAATGCGCCCGCTGCGCGGGAGCCGCCCATGCGCGGACGTCACGGCGCCGCGCGCAACGCCCGGCTCGCCGGCACCAGCAGGATGCCGCGGGATTCGAGGTCCCGCGACCAGCGGGCGATGCGGTCGATCGAGAGCGGCAGGGCGGTGGCCGATCCCAGCGCGAAGCCCGACTTGCGCGCCGCTTCCTCCAGGCGGGCGAGCTCGCGGTCGATGGCGTCGGGGCGCGGCACCGCGTCGACCACGATCTCGGCCCGGGCCACCGGCGCCTTGGCCTTGCGGCCGACCTCGCGGGCGAGGGAGCGCGGCGAGGTGCCGTCGTCCAGGAAGCCGAGGCCGCGGGCGCCGATCTCGCGCAGGACCGGCTCGAGGGCGGCGGCCTCGCCGGTGAGGCGCGCGCCCATGAAGTTCATCACCCCGACCGCCCCGGGCACCCGGGCCAGCACGAAGGCGAGGCGGTCGAGATTCTCGGCCGGCTTCGACCCCGCCAGCAGGGTCTGGGGCCCGGGATCGTTGTCCGGATAGTCGAACGGCTCCATCGGCGCCTGCACCAGCACCTCGTGCCCGGCCTCGCGCGCGCGGGCGGCGCTGCGGGCGACGTCGGCGCCGTAGGGCGCGAAGGCGAGCGTGATGGCCGGGGCCAGGCGCTGCACCGCGTCCTGAGTCGCGGCCTGGCCGATGCCGAGGCCGGAGACCACGAGCGCGATGCGCCCCGCCACCGCCCCGCCCCGCTCCAGGCCCGCCGCCTCGGGGCGGGCATAGACGTCGAGGGGCCGGGCGCCGTCCGGCCCGACCTTCGGCAGCACCCCGTAGCGGCCGCGCTCGGCGAGGCGCGGATCGGGCGCGGGCGCGAGCTGCACCGGCCCGCTGCCGGGGACCCGAATCACCACCGAGTTCGGCGCGCCGGTGCCGTCCGGCCGGTTCACGGCGACGCCGGAGGCGCGCTCGACCTCGCCGGCGCTGCGGCTCGCCGGATCGGGTCGCGGGGCGGGGGCCGGCTCGGGCGGAGGGGTGATCGGCGCCCGGACCTCGATCGGGGCCACGGCGTGGGGCTCGCCCGCGAGCGGATCGTCGGCGAGCACCAGGAAGGCGGCGAGCGCGACGATGCCGGCGCCGAGGCCTGCGGCGGCGAGCACCCGGGGCCGGAGCGCGGCGCGCCAGCGCACGGCGCGGGCTTTCGCCTCGTCCCGCAGCCCGAGGGGACGGGTCAGGATGGTGTCGGACGCGAGCGGCACTGGCGTGAGGTCCCGCGACCGTGTCACCGCGCAAAAAGCGGAAGGCCCGCGGCGCCGGTCGTTCGACCGGTATTGCGGGCCTTCGTGGTTAATGCAGCGTTAAAGCCGGCACCCGATCAGTTCGGGTTCGGGACCGCCGACTTGGCGGTGTTGGCGGCACCCTTCTGCACGCCGTGCAGGAAGTCGACGGCGGCGATGAGCTGCTTGTCCTTGGCCGGGTCCGGCGGGACGTAGGCCGAGGAGCCGCCGCGCTCCTCGGTGTCCTTCTGCTTGAGGTGGCCCTTCAGGCCGGCCTCGCCCTTGGTCTCGTCCTTGCCCTTCAGCTCCTCCGGCACGTCCTGCAGCACCTCCTGGTCCGGCTCGATGCCCTTGGCCTGGATCGAGCGGCCGGACGGGGTGTAGTAGCGCGCGGTGGTGAGCCGCAGGGCGCCGTTGCCGCCGAGCGGGATGATCGACTGCACCGAGCCCTTGCCGAAGGAGCGGGTGCCGAGCACCGTCGCCCGCTTGTGGTCCTGGAGCGCGCCGGCGACGATCTCGGAGGCCGAGGCCGAACCGCCATTGACCAGCACGACGACCGGCTTGCCCTTGGTCAGGTCGCCGGACTTGGCCGAGAAGCGCTGGGTCTCGTCCGGATTGCGGCCGCGGGTGGAGACGATCTCGCCGCGGTCGAGGAAGGCGTCGGAGACCATCACCGCCTGGTCGAGCAGGCCGCCCGGGTTGTTGCGCAGGTCGATGATGAAGCCCTTGAGCTTGTCGCCCGGCAGGTCGTTCGAGATCTTCTCGACCGCGGCCTTCAGGCCGTCGAAGGTCTGCTCGTTGAACTGGGTCAGGCGGATGTAGCCGATGTCGCCGCCCTCGGTGCGCGAGCGGACCGGCTTGATCCGGATCAGGTCGCGGTTGAGCGTGACCTCGATCGGATCCTTGGCCTCCTTGCGGGTGATCTTCAGCTTCACCGGCGAGTTGACGGGCCCTCGCATCTTGTCGACGGCCTGGTTGAGGGTCAGGCCCTGGACCTGGTCGTTGTCGATCATCGTGATGATGTCGTTGGCGAGCAGGCCGGCGCGAGCGGCGGGCGTGTCGTCGATCGGGGTGACGACCTTGATCAGGCCGTCCTCCATCGTGACCTCGATGCCGAGGCCCCCGAACTCGCCCTTGGTCTGGACCTGCATGTCACGGAAGCTCTTGGCGTCCATGTAGCTCGAATGCGGGTCGAGCGAGGTCAGCATGCCGTTGACCGCCGACTCGATCAGCTTCCCCTCGTCGGGCTTCTCGACGTAGTCGGTGCGGATCTTCTCGAACACGTCGCCGAACAGGCTGAGCTGGCGATAGGTCTCGGCCGAGGCGGCGACAGCGCTCGTGCTCGAGAGCAGGTGGGTCTGGGTCGCCACCGTGGCCGTCCCGGCGCCCAGGACGGCTCCGAACAGGACGAGGGAAACTTTGCGCATTATCCGCGAACCTTCTCGCTTGACCCTCTGGCCCACCAAGGATCCGGGTCGATGGAGCCACCGTCTTTCTTGAACTCGACGTACAGGACGGGATCGTTCCGCCCGCCGGCTCCTGCCGAAGGTGCGGAGCCCGTGTCTCCCATCACGGCGACCGGCTCCCCCGCGAGCACGAACTGACCGACCTCGACGTTGATCTGGTCCATGCCCGCCAGGAGGAGATAGTAGCCGTCGCCCGCGTTGATGATCAAGAGACGACCGTAGGAGCGGAACGCCCCCGCATAGGCCACCCAGCCGTCGGCCGGAGAGGACACGACGCCGCGCGGGCGCGTCATGAGCGATATGCCGCGGCTCGTGCCCCCGGTCCCGTCGGGGCTGCCGAAGGTCCGCACCACCTCGCCGCTCACCGGCCGCGGCACCAGGCCGCGCACCTGGGCGAAGGGCACCTTGGGCGCCAGCCGGGCGGGATCGCGCAGGGCCGCCGCCGCGAAGCGCTCGCGGGTCTCGCGGCTCTCGGCCTCCACCGCCTGCTTGGCGGCCTCCTTGGCCGCCTCCTGGGCGGCGCCGGCGGCGCGGCGGGCCGCCGTCAGGTCGCCGTCGAGGCGGTCGACCAGGTCCTTGAGGCTGCGCGCCTGGCCGGCGAGGCCGTTCGCGCGCTCGCGCTCGGCGGTAAGCCCGGTCTCGGCCTCGCCGAGGCGGGCCTGGCGGGCCGCGATCAGCGCGGTCAGGCGCTGGCGCTCGGCGGCCCAGCCCTTAATGTCGGCGCGCAGGGTCTCCTGGTCGGCGGCGATCAGGCCGCGCAGGCGCACCAGCTCGGCGAGGTCGCCCGCCAGGGTCTCGGCCTCGCCCTGCAGTTCGGGCACCACGGCGCCGAGCAGCATCGAGGTGCGGATTGCAGCCAGCACGTC
This sequence comes from Methylobacterium nonmethylotrophicum, assembly GCF_004745635.1. Lineage (GTDB taxonomy): Bacteria > Pseudomonadota > Alphaproteobacteria > Rhizobiales > Beijerinckiaceae > Methylobacterium > Methylobacterium nonmethylotrophicum. Next base: position 70,654 of record NZ_SRLB01000016.1, read on the forward strand.
CTCGGGCCGCACCAGCACCGCCGGCGGCGGGCGCCGCCCCATGCGCTGGAGCGCCGCCAGCACCTCCGCGATGACGCCGCGGCGGGCCTCGAGGGAGCGGCGCAGCGCCGTCTCGCTGCCCGCCATGGTCCGCAGCCGGTCCTCGAGCTCGGAGATGCGGCCCTCCGCCTCCTGCGCCTTGCGGGTGGCGTCGAGCAGGGCCTGGTTGAGGCGGGCGCCGTCGCCCTTGATCTCCGCCACCTCGCGCTCGAGCTTCGCCCGGGACTCGGTGCTGGCCTGGAGCGCGCTCTCGATCGCCCGCAGGCTCTCGGCCCGCCGCTCCTTCTCGGCCTGGGTCTTCGCCAACGGATCGGCGGCCGGGTCGGGGCCGCCCTGGGCGCGCGCCGGAAGGGCGCCGACGAGCAGGGCGGCGAGCAGGGCGGGGAGGAGCGCTCGGGTCACGGGGCGCCGCGGTGATAGGGGTGGCCGGAGAGAATCGTCATCGCCCGATAGAGCTGCTCGAGGGCCAGGACCCGGACGAGGCCGTGCGGCAGGGTGGCGGCCCCGAAGGCGAAGACGAGGTCGGCGCGGGCCCTGACACTAGGATCGAGGCCGTCGGCGCCGCCAATCACGATGGCGAGACCGGGCCGTCCGCCGTCGCGCCAGGCGCCGACCTGCGCGGCGAGGTCGGGGCTCGTCACCGCCCGGCCGCCCTCATCGAGGACGAGGGCGGCGGCCCCCGATGGAATCGCCGCCAGGATCGCGCCCGCTTCCTCGGCGCACCGGTCCGGCGCCCGCCGGGCCCGGCTCTCCGGGATCTCGGTCAGCTGCACGGCCGAGAAGCCGAGGCCGCGGCCCAGCGCGTCGGCGCGGCCGCGATATTCCTCGGCGAGATCGCGCTCCGGGCCGCGCTTGAGGCGGCCCACCGCGACGAGGGCGAGCCGCATGGCGGCGTGTCCGTCCTTGCGGGTTGGGACTCAGCCGGCGAGGCGGTCGGCCGGCCGGTCGGCGCCCCAGATCTTCTCGAGATTGTAGAAGTGGCGCACTTCGGGCCGGAAGATGTGGACCAGCATGTCGCCGGCATCGATCAAGACCCAGTCGCAGGCCGGCATGCCCTCGACCCGCGGATTGCCGAAGCCCTTGTCCTTCAGCTCCTGGATCACCCGGTCGGCGATGGAGCCGACATGGCGCTGCGAGCGGCCGGAGGTGATGATCATGGTGTCGGCGATCGAGGTCTTGCCGACGAGGTCGATCTCGACCGTCTCCTCGGCCTTCATGTCCTCGAGGCAACCGAGGGCAACCGACCTCATGTCCGCGGCCTCGGTCGCCTGCGCCGGGGCTTCAGCGGGAAGCTCGGTGTGGCGAGCTTCGTGAGAGATTGCTTCGTTCAGTGCCGACCCCTGTCGATGAGGCACCTTCTGGCGCCACGAGGCGTGAATTGCCCGCGGCGCGCCCGCGGCGCCGATGCCGTATGCTTACGACAGTGGCGTGCCGGTGCCGGATTTTCAAGCTCGCCCTGCGCAAATCGCGGATGGCCGCGCGGCTCACGCTCGAAAGACCGAAGGTTTCGCGGCGGCGCGCAGGGCCGTCGAGGACAGGCCGGAGCGCGGGCCGTGCAGGAAGACCCAGGCCGGGGGGGCCCGCCCGGCCAGGGTGGCGGCGGCGGCCTCGTCGATGCGGGCGCGCGCGAGCGCCCGGGCGGCGGGCGAGGCCATCGCCGCGAGCGTGTAGCCCGGCCGGTCGATCACCGCGAAGGGCATCCTCTCGGCGATCTCGCGCCAGCCGCGCCAGCGGTGGAAGCTCGCCAGGCTGTCGGCGCCCATGATCCAGACGAAGCGGACCTCCGGATGCCTTTCGGTCAGCCAGGCCAGGGTCTCGCGGGTATAGCGAACGCCGAGAGCCGCCTCGAAGTCGGTGACGGCGATCCGCGGATCGCGCGCCATCGCGCGGGCGCCCTCGGCCCGGCGCGCCGCCTCCGGCAGGTGGCTGCGGTCCTTGAGCGGGTTGCCGGGGCTCACCAGCCACCAGACCCGATCGAGGGCGAGGCGCCGGAGCGCCAGCCGGCTGACATGCCGGTGGCCGGCATGGGCCGGGTTGAACGAGCCGCCATAGAGGCCGACCCGCAGACCCGGCGCGAGGGGCGGCAGGCGCACGATCACGCGCGCGGGCCCGGACCGTGTCCCGCCTCAGGCCGTCACGGCCGGATCTGCCCGGTGCCGCGGACCCGGTACTTGAAGGTGGTGAGCTGCTCGACGCCGACGGGCCCGCGGGCGTGCATGCGTCCGGTGGCGATGCCGATCTCGGCGCCGAAGCCGAACTCGCCGCCATCGGCAAACTGGGTCGAGGCGTTGTGGACGACGATCGCCGAATCGACCTCGGCGAGGAAGCGCTCGGCGGCGTCCCGGTCCTCGGTCAGGATCGACTCGGTGTGGTGCGAGCCGTAGGTCTCGATGTGGTCGATGGCGGCCTCGAGCCCGTCGACCACCCGCACCGAGATGATCGCGTCGAGATACTCGGTGCGCCAATCCTCCTCGGTCGCGGGCGCCACCCGCGCATCGGCAGCCTGGACGGCGGCATCGCCGCGCACGGCGCAGCCGGCCGCGATGAGGTCGCTCACCAGGGGGCCGAGATGGGTGCCGGCGCAGGCGCGGTCGACGAGAAGCGTCTCGGCGGCGCCGCAGACGCCGGTGCGGCGCAGCTTGCTGTTGCGCACCACGCCGCGCGCCATGGCGAGGTCGGCCGCCGCATGGACGTAGACGTGGCAGATGCCTTCGAGGTGGGCGAAGACCGGCACCCGGGCCTCGTCCTGCACCCGGGCCACGAGGCCCTTGCCGCCGCGCGGCACGATCACGTCGATCGCGCCGTCGAGCCCGGTCAGCATGGCGCCGACCGCCGCCCGATCCTTCGTCGGGACGAGCTGGATCGCGTCCCCCGGCAGGCCGTGGCGGGTCAGCCCCTCGATCATCGCCGCGGCGATCGCGGTGGCGCTGCGGTGGCTCTCCGAGCCGGCGCGCAGGATCGCGGCGTTGCCGGCCTTGAGGCAGAGCGCGCCGGCATCCGCCGTGACGTTGGGCCGGCTCTCGAAGATCACCCCGACGACGCCGAGCGGCGTCGCCACCCGCTCGATCGTGAGGCCGTTCGGCCGCTCGTAGGTGGCGAGCATGCGCCCGACCGGATCGGGCAGGCCGGCGATGCTCTCGACGGCCTCGGCGATCGCCGCCACCCGGGCCGGATTCAGCGCCAGGCGGTCGAGGGTGGCGGCCGGCAGGCCCTTCGCCGTCGCCTCCGCCATGTCGGCGGCGTTCGCCGCGAGGATCGCGGGCGCGGCGGCCCGCAGGGCAGAGGCGGCCTCGCGCAGGGCCGCGTCCTTGGCCGGGCCCGGAACCACCGCCATCCGACGGGCGGCGGCGCGGGCGCGCCGGCCGATCTCGCGCATCAGCGCGGCGACGTCCTCTTGGGAGGCCTCTTGTCGGGAGGCCTCTTGGCGGGGCTTCAGGCTCAGCACGGACACGGTCGTCATCCTGGCCGCCGCAGCGACCCACTGTCTCGGAGGGGTGACCGTCATGCCACGGCGGGCGGGCGGGCGACAAGGGTGTGGGTCGGGCGCGCGACGGAGATGCCGGGCGCTGCCCGGCGCCGAACGCTGCCGGCCTCGGTCGCACGCCCGGACGGCCGCGCGCGCAACTGTTAGATCATAGTCTAGTTAGAACTTGTCGCGCGCCGTGATGTGTGAAATTTGCAACCTCACTGTTGAGAACACGTTAGAAGTACGACTTGTGCGCTTGATTGGCGACCTCAAGTGAGATCTATTTTCTTCACCGCCATGAGAAGCGGCCTGGGAGTTATCATGACAATCAAGAAGATCGGCGCGGCGATGATGATCGCCGGCAGTGTCGGCGCGTGCGGCAGCATCACGCGAGGCACGACGGAGCCGATAACATTCGTATCGGAACCGTCCGGTGCATCGATGAAGACAAACATGCAGTATGCCTGTGCGGCGACTCCTTGCACGCTTGAAGTCGAGCGCTCGGACGAGTTCGTGGCGACCTTCACCAAACCCGGCTATCAGCCGCAGTCGATTCCAGTGAAGACGAAGATCGTCACGAAGGGCGCGGCGGGGTTCGCAGGGAACTTGCTGGCCGGGGGCGTGATCGGCATGGGTGTCGACGCCTACACGGGCGCCGCGATGGACCACGAGCCGAACCCGGTCATCGCCCGGCTGCGCCCGGCCGGGGGCCTGCGGCGAGGCCCGGCCGCGAACGGCCCGGGCATGTGACCGGCGCGGACCGGCGCGCCCACCCGGGGAGGGGCGCAGCCGCCGTCAGGTGTCCATCTTGAGGGCGGCGATGAACGCCTCCTGCGGGATCTCGACCTTGCCGAACTGGCGCATGCGCTTCTTGCCCTCCTTCTGCTTGTCGAGGAGCTTGCGCTTGCGGGAGATGTCGCCGCCGTAGCACTTGGCGGTGACATCCTTCGACAGGGCCCGGATGGTCTCGCGGGCGATGATCTTGCCGCCGATCGCCGCCTGGACCGGGATCTGGAACAGGTGGCGCGGGATCAGGTCCTTCAGCTTCTCGCACATCGCCCGGCCGCGGCTCTCTGCGCGGGTGCGGTGGACCAGCATCGAGAGCGCGTCGACCGGCTCGGCATTGACCAGGATCGACATCTTGACGAGGTCGCCCTCGCGATAATCCGAGATGTGGTAGTCGAACGAGGCGTAGCCCTTCGAGATCGACTTCAGCCGGTCGTAGAAGTCGAACACTACCTCGTTCAGCGGCAGGTCGTACACCACCATGGCGCGCTTGCCGACGTAGTTGAGGTCGATCTGGGTGCCGCGCCGGTCCTGACAGAGCTTGAGCACGCCGCCGAGATACTCGTCGGGCGTCAGGATCGTGGCGCGGATCCACGGCTCCTCGATGGTGTCGATCTTCATCACGTCGGGCATGTCGGCCGGGTTGTGCAGCTCCCGCTTCTCGCCGTCGGACATGTTGAGGTGGTAGACTACGCTCGGCGCGGTCGAGATCAGGTCGAGGTTGAACTCGCGCTCGAGACGCTCCTGGATGATCTCGAGGTGGAGCAGACCGAGGAAGCCGCAGCGGAAGCCGAAGCCGAGCGCGGCGGAGGTCTCCATCTCGTAGGAGAACGAGGCGTCGTTGAGCCGGAGCTTGCCCATCGCACCGCGAAGGTTCTCGAAATCGGCGGCATCGACCGGGAAGAGGCCGCAGAACACCACCGGCTGCACCGGCTTGAAGCCCGGCATGGCCTGCTTGGTCTGACGCTTGTCCTCCGTGATGGTGTCGCCGACGCGGGTATCGGCAACCTCCTTGATCGAGCCGGTGAAGAAGCCGACCTCGCCGGGGCCGAGCTCGGCGACGTCCTGCATCTTCGGCCGGAAGACACCGAGGCGCTCGACGCCGTAGGCCGCATCCGCCCCCATCATCCGGATCGTCATGCCCTTCTTGAGCACGCCGTCGACGATGCGCACCAGCACCACGACGCCGAGATAGACGTCGTACCAGGAATCGACCAGCAGCGCCTTCAGCGGCGCCGAGCGGTCGCCCTTCGGCGGCGGCAGGCGGGTGACGATCGCCTCCAGCACCGCCTCGATGTTGAGGCCGGTCTTGGCCGAGATCGGCACCGCATCCTTGGCGTCGATGCCGATCACCTCCTCGATCTGCTCCTTGACCCGGTCGGGCTCGGCCGCCGGCAGGTCGATCTTGTTGAGGACCGGGACGATCTCGTGGTTGGCGTCGAGCGCCTGGTAGACGTTGGCGAGCGTCTGCGCCTCGACGCCCTGCGAGGCGTCGACGACGAGGAGCGAGCCCTCGCAGGCGGCGAGCGAGCGCGACACCTCGTAGGCGAAGTCGACGTGGCCGGGAGTGTCCATCAGGTTGAGGACGTAGTCGCGCCCGTCCTGCGCCTTGTACTCCAGGCGCACGGTCTGCGCCTTGATGGTGATGCCGCGTTCCTTCTCGATGTCCATCGAGTCGAGCATCTGCTCGCTCATGTCGCGCGCCGCCACTGTCCCGGTGATCTGGATCAGCCGGTCGGCGAGGGTCGACTTGCCGTGGTCGATATGGGCGACGATCGAGAAGTTGCGGATGTTGTCGATGGGGGACGCGGTCATCGTGTGGCTGTCTCCGGCGCACAGGCGCGGCGATGCGCGTGGCGCACGGCGTAAGGGAAAAGTCGACGGGAGATAGCAGCGGCACCCCGCCGCGCCAAGACGGCGGCCGGACGCACGGGGCGCTACCTGGGTGGCCGCCGGGTACCGCGCTCAGCAGTGGCCGGCGACGGGCCGGCGACCCCAGCCAATCTCATTGATGTGTCTCAGACGAGGTGACCCCCGCCGAGTCATTCCGGGCTCCGCTGCGCGGCCCCGGAATGACGATGGAGGATGTGAATGCCACCGGCTCGATCGATGGCGCTTCTCGACGCCTCACGCCCTCAGCCGGTCCGCCACGTCCTCCGCCAGCGACAGGCTCGAGGTCAGCCCCGGGCTCTCGATGCCGAAGAGATGGACGAGCCCCGGCAGCCCGTGCTCGGCCGGGCCGTCGATGAGGAAGTCGGCGGCCCCCTCCCCCGGGCCGGACAGCTTCGGGCGGATGCCGGCGTAATCGGGCACCAGCGCTCCGTCCGGGAGCGCCGGCCAGTAGCGCCGGATCGCGGCGTAGAAGAGCGCGCCGCGGCCGGGATCGACCTCGTAGTCGGGGGCGTCGATCCACTCGACGTCGGGGCCGAAGCGCATCCGGCCGGCCAGATCGAGGGTGAGGTGGATGCCGAGGCCCCCCTCGACGGGAGCGGGGTAGATCAGGCGGGTGAAGGCCGGGCGGCCGGTGCAGCCGAAATAATTGCCCTTGGCGAGCACGAGGCGCGGCACGCGCGCCTCGGGGTAGCCTTCGGTGACCCGGGCGAGCCCTTGCGCCCCGAAGCTCGCGGCGTTGACGACGGCGTCGACCGTGATCTCCTCACCGTCGCCGAAGCGCGCGACCCAGCCCTCGGGCGCGCGGGTCAGGCGGTCGATCCGGGTGTTGAAGGCGAGCGCTCCGCCCGCCCCCTCGATGTCGCCCTGGAGCGCCAGCATCAGGGCGTGGCTGTCGACGATACCGGTCTCGGTCGAGAGGAGCGCCGCATTGCAGGCGAGGTTCGGCTCGAGCCGCCGGGCCTGCGTCCCGTCGAGGAGGGACAGGCCCTCGACCCCGTTCTCGAGCCCCTGCGCGTGGATCGCCGCGATCTTGGCGCCCTCCGGCTCGGTCGCAGCCACGATCAGCTTGCCGATCTTCGCATGCGGCACGCCGTGGCTCTCACAGAAGGCGTAGAGCCGGCGCCGGCCCTCGACGCAGTGGCGCGCCCGGAGCGACCCGGTCGGGTAGTACATCCCGGCATGGATCACCTCGGAATTGCGCGAGGACACGCCGGTCCCGATGCCGCCCTCCGCCTCCGCCACGATCACCTCGTGGCCGCGCAGGGCCAGTTCCCGACCGATCGCGAGGCCGACCACGCCGGCACCGACGACGAGCACCATCATCGGCCGCTCCTCCGTTTCTTCGTTCTGTCCTACAACAAAAAAGGCCCCTCTCCGGGGAGAGGGGCCCTCGCGGTCATCGCGCGGCAGCGGTTACGCCGCGATCGACATGGTCGGCTCGGCGGCCCGCACGTCGGCGTCGACATGGGCCTCAAAGCGCTTGAAGTTGCTCTGGAACATCTCGACCAGGCTCTTGGCGGTCGCCGCGAAGGCCGCCTTGTCCTGCCAGGTCTTGACCGGGTACAGGATGTGCGGCTCGACGCCCGGCACCGAGGTCGGGACCGCGAAGCCGAAATACGGGTCGCGGCGGAAATCCGCCTTGGCGAGCGAGCCGTCCAGCGCCGCGGTGAGCAGCCGCCGGGTGACCCGGATCGGCATGCGCCGCCCGGTGCCGACGCCGCCGCCGGTCCAGCCGGTGTTGACGAGCCAGCAATCGACGTGGTGGCGGGCGATCAGGTCGCGCAGCAGGTTGCCGTAGACCGAGGGGTGGCGCGGCATGAACGGCGCGCCGAAGCAGGTCGAGAAGGTCGCCTCCGGGCCCTTCAGCCCCTTCTCGGTGCCGGCCACCTTGGCGGTGTAGCCCGAGAGGAAGTGGTACATCGCCTCGGCGCCGGTCAGCTTGGCGATCGGGGGCAGCACCCCGAAGGCGTCGCAGGTCAGCATGACGATGTTCTTCGGGTGCCCGGCCTGGCCGGTGGCGCTGGAGTTGCTGATGAAGGGCAGCGGGTAGGCGCAGCGGGTGTTCTCGGTGCGCGAGGCGTCGTCGAAATCCGGCTGGCGGGTGACCGGGTCGATGACGACGTTCTCCATCACGGTGCCGAAGCGCTCGGTGGTGGAGTAGATCTCGGGCTCGGCCTCCCGCGACAGACGGATGGTCTTGGCGTAGCAGCCGCCCTCGAAGTTGAAGATGCCCTTCGGGCTCCAGCCGTGCTCGTCGTCGCCCAGCAGCGTGCGGTCCGGGTCGGAGGACAGCGTGGTCTTGCCGGTGCCCGACAGGCCGAAGAACAGGGCCGAGTCGCCCGCGTGGCCGACATTGGCCGAGCAGTGCATCGGCATCACGCCCGCCTTCGGCAGGACATAGTTCAGGTAGGTGAAGACCGACTTCTTCATCTCGCCGGCGTAGGAGGTGCCGCCGATCAGCACGATCTTGCGGGTGAAGTCGACCGCGATGACGGTCTCGGTGCGGCAGCCGTGCCGGGCCGGGTCCGCGCGGAAGCTCGGCAGGTCGATGATCGTCAGGTCCGGCACGAAGGTGGGAAGCGTCTCGCGCTCCGGCCGGATCAGCAGGTTGCGGATGAACAGCGAGTGCCAGGCATATTCGGTGAAGACCCGGGCGCGCACGCGGTGGCCGAGCTCGGCGCCGCCGACGAGGTCCTGGGCGAAGAGTTCACGCCCCTCGGCATGCGCCAGGAAGTCCTCCAGCAGGGTCTCGAATTGCGGCCGCGTGATCGCGCCGTTGTTCTCCCACCAGACCTCGTTCTCGGTCTCCGCGTCGCGGACCACGAACTTGTCCTTGGGCGAGCGGCCGGTATGGATGCCGGTCTCGGCCACCAGGGCTCCGCCCGCCGCGAGCTGGGCCTCGCCGCGCTGCAGCGCGTGCTCGTAGAGGCTCGGTGCCTCGAGGTTCCAGTTGACGCGCTTGAGGTTGCGGAAGCCGATCTTGTCGGCGCCGAACGCCTCGTTGAATACGCCGATGTCGTTCACGCCTGCTCCTCCTGGCGCCGACCTGATGAAGCCGGCCGGCTGCCGGCCGCGATCGGGCCGGTGACTGAAAGCTCACGTCCGGTCCGGCGACCGCGCCTGTCCTAGCAGGTCGAGCGCCCCCGGGCCGAGGCCGATCAAGTCGACCTCGACGGGCTGCTTTAGTAGGTGGCGAAACTTCACGGTTCAATCGAATTCGTTTGGCGCGGCCGTGACAAGGCCGACTTTGTGTCAGGACCCGGCGTCAGGAGCCCGGGGCGGACCGGGCCGCGGCGGCCATCGCCACGAGGGTCGGGCGCAACGCGGCGGGACTGGCCAGCCGCTCCGGGAACGTGACCCGGGCTGTGCGCTCGCCGGCCGCGAGGTCGAGCCCCTCCGGGTCGAACCCGGTCAGCCGCCACGGCCCGGGCTCCTCGCCGGCAAGCTGCGTGGCGTAGAGCGCGACGGCGTCGGCATGGTCCTCGTTCATGTGGGCGACGGCGCCGGGCTCGGACTCCGCCAGCGCCTCGAGCCCGGAGAGATCGGTGAGGAGTTCGGCCGCGTTCAGCGTGGCGGCCCGCGCGAAGCCGCCGTTGAGGTGCCCGGCCTGGGGCAGCAGGCGGAAGAACGCGAAGTCGGGGAAATCGGCGTAGAGCGCCGCCTTGGGGTGGCGGGCCAGGAAGCGGGCCCGGACCCGCGGCTCGTCGCTGCGCTCCGCCGTGCCCGTCACGGTCAGGCGCGGATGGGCGAGGGGATCGCCCTTGCCGCCCGGGCTGAGCAGCAGGGAGCAGCGGGCATCGGCCTCGAGGTTGAGGGTGTGAGCCGAGAGCCGCGAGAGCAGCAGGAGCGGCGTTCCGTCGACGTCGGTCGCCACGGTGACGAGGGACGCGAAGGGCGCCCCGCCCCCGCGCTCCAGGGTCGCGAGGGCGCCGGAGCGGGTCTTGCGCAGGAGCGCCTTGGCGAGGCCGATCGCGTCGAACGGGGCCTCGGCGGCCGGCAAGGGCGCGGCCTGCTTCCTGTCTCCCTCCGCCATGCTCGCCCCTCCCCTCGTGCCGGTCGTCGCCGCACCCTGGCGCCGGTGCGGCGGCCCGTCCAGACCGCGCGGCGCCGCGCCCCCCAACCCGGGCACCGACGAGCGGCGGGGGATCCCGGGTTCTCGCCTTCGGCGGGCCCCGGGACGACACGGAGTGTCGGCGACGGGATCGTCTCTTCCGAGATGGGCTGCGTCTGATGGCGCGCCGCCCTCGCCGCGCGCCATCCCGCCCTCACACCCGCATCGGCATCAGCACGTAGAGCGCCGGCGCCCCCTCGCGGTCCTGGATCACCGTCGGCGAGCCCGGGTCGGCGAGGCGGAAGAGCGCGGTGTCGCCGTCGAGCTGGGCGGTGATGTCGAGGAGGTAGCGGGCGTTGAAGCCGATATCGAGGGCGCTCGCCTCGTAGTCGACGTCGAGCTCCTCCGTCGCCGAGCCCGAATCCGGGTTGTTGACCGAGAGCGAGAGGCGGCCGTCGGTCATCGCGAGCTTCACCGCCCGGCCGCGCTCGGAGGAGATCGTCGAGACGCGGTCGACAGCCTTGGCGAACTGGTCGCGCTCGACCGTCAGGCGCTTGTCGTTGCCGGTCGGGATGACGCGCTGGTAGTCCGGGAAGGTGCCGTCGATGAGCTTCGAGATCAGTGTGACGCCCGACGAGAAGCTGAACCGCACCTTGGCGGACGAGATCTCGACGCCGACGGTCTCGCCGCCATCCTCGACGAGCTTCTGGATCTCCGCCACGGCCTTGCGCGGCACGATGATGCCCGGCATGCCGCCGCTGCCCTCCGGCGCCTCCATCTGGACGCGGGCGAGGCGGTGGCCGTCGGTGGCGACCGCCCGCAGCTTGAGCGAGCCCTCCGCGTCGATGGTGTGGAAGAAGATGCCGTTGAGGTAGTAGCGCGTCTCCTCGGTCGAGATCGCGAACTGGGTCTTGTCGATCAGCCGCTTGAGGTCGGCGGCCGGCAGTTCGAAGCGGTGCGGCAGCTCGCCGGCGGCGAGATCCGGGAAGTCGGCCTCCGGCAGGGCGCCGAGGGTGAAGCGCGAGCGGCCGGAGCGGATCAGCATCTGGCCGGTCTCGCCGCTGGTCTCGAGGGAGACCTGGGCGCCGTCGGGCAGCTTGCGCACGATGTCGTAGATGACGTGGGCCGGCACCGTGATGGCGCCGCCGTCGACCACGTCCGCCGGGATCGTCTCGGTCACCTCGATGTCGAGGTCGGTGGCCTTCAGCTGGAGGCCGTCCGGCCCGGAGCGCAGCAGCACGTTCGACAGGATCGGGATCGTGTTGCGCCGCTCGACGACGCGGTGCACGTGGCCGAGCGACCGAAGAAGGGCCGCGCGCTCGACGGTGACTTTCATCAGGGTGATCCGTGTCTCAAACGACCGGCCTCCGCTGAGGCCGGCAAAAGCAACCGTGGCCCCGTGCGGTGCACGGGAGCGGAACTTTGGCGAAGGCGCTCCCCGAAGGCAAGCCGAAGGGGCTCGGCCCGCTCACCGGCCGAACCCCGTCGTCTCAGTCCTGGAGCATCCGCTTGAGCAGCTCGACCTCGTCGCAGAGCGCCGTGTCCTCGCCGATCGCCTTCTCGATCTTGCGCACCGCGTGCAGCACCGTGGTGTGGTCGCGTCCGCCGAAGCGCCGGCCGATCTCCGGCAGCGAGCGCAGGGTGAGCACCTTCGACAGGTACATCGCGATCTGGCGCGGCTTGACCACCGCGGCGGTGCGGCGCTCGGACAGGATGTCGGAGCGCGAGACGTTGTAGCGGCTCGCCACCAGCTTCTGGATGTCCTCGATCTTGACCCGCTTCGGCTCCCGGTTCTTGACGAGGTCGCGGATCGCCGTCTCGGCGGTGTCGAGGGTGACGGGCGCGCCGGTGAGGGTGGCGTGGGCGAGCAGCCGGTTGACGGCACCTTCGAGGTCGCGGCCGTTGGCGGTGATGGCCTTCGCGACGTACTCGGCGACCGCGGGACCCACCTCGAAGGTCGGGTGCGTCGCCCGCACGGCTTCGAGGCGCGATTGCAGGATCGAGGCCCGCAGCGCCTCGTCGAGGGTGCCGATCTCGACCACCAGGCCGCCGGCGAGGCGCGAGCGCACCCGTTCGTCGAGGGCTTCGAGCTCGGTCGGCGGCCGGTCGGCCGCCACCACCACCTGGCGCCCGGCATCGATGAGGGCATTGAGGGTGTGGCCGAACTCGGCCTGGATCGAACGGCCCTGGATGAACTGCACGTCGTCGAGGATCAGGACATCGATCGCCCGGAGCTTCTCCTTGAAGGCGAGCGCGCTCTGGGTCTTCAGCGCATTGACGAAGCCGTACATGAACCGGTCGGCGGTGAGGTAGATCACCCGCCGGCCGGCATTCTTCACGGCGTGGCCGATACCGTGGAGGAGGTGCGTCTTGCCCAAGCCCACGCCGGCGTGGAAGTAGAGCGGGTTGTAGAGGGCCGGACCGCCGTCGTGACGGGCGACCCGCTCGGCGGCGGCGTGCGCCAGCGCGTTCGAGCGGCCGACCACGAAGCTCTCGAAGGTCAGGCGCGCATCGAGGGGGGCACCGCCGAGCTCGCCCTCGGGGGCGCTGCCGCGGGCGGCGCGCTCCGGCTCGGGGATGTCGACCGCCGGGCCGGGGGACGCGGCGGGGCGCGGGGCTGGCTTCACCACCGAAGCGGGTCCGGGCCGGGCCGGCGCCATCGCGCCGCGCACACCGACTTCCAGGCTCTCGATCCCGTCGGCCTCGCTGCGGAAGGTGGCGAGCACCCTGTCGAGGTAGTGCGATTCGATCCAGCTCTTCAGGAACCGGGTCGGGACGGTGAGGCGGGCGACGCCGCCCGAGACGTCCTGCAATTCGAGCCGGGCGAACCAGCTCGCGAACACGTCCTCGCCGAGCTCCGCCCGCAGGCGGCGCTTCACCCGCTGCCAGGCTCCGGCGATCTCGCCGCTGCTGCGGCCGTCGTCACCGTTGCCGCCCCGGCCGGAGCCGACTCCTTCCGCCAAGCTGCCGTCCACACGCATGACTGGTCCCTTCTCGGCCCGGTTGCGGCTGCCCGCTCCCGGCCCGTACGCCGATACGCTTTCTCGCCGCGGCCTCGGACGGAGGCCGGGCACCCGGGTCGAAGGTCGGGAAGTCAACTCCCCCGGGCCTTTTTCCCGCGCTTCGCCCCGGTCTATCAACAACTGGTCTCGTTTCTCTTAAAGGGCCCGGGCCCTGAATTCCGCGTGGCGACGCCGTGGGTTGGCGCGTCGCGCGGGTTCGTCCGGGCGTTGCGGCGCCCGGAGGCGGATCCGGTCGATCGAGAGCGGGGCGAGACCCGCGCGAAGGGCGGGCACAGGAGAAAAACTAGGCCGTCCGGGGGACGCTTCGCAACAGGAACGATCGCCGGCAGGGTGAACCGATCGTTACACGGTTCGCCCACCCACGCCCGGTCCACAGCCTGTCCGGCGGCAAGACGCTGGAATCGTGACCGTTTCGTTGAAGCGCGCGTGCGGCCTACGAAAGAGCCGTGCGGGCTCAACGGCTTGTCGAGAGCGGGGAGGGCCCCGGGGACAGGCCGGTGGAAACCGCCGCCGTGTCGTCCGCGCACTTGACAGCGTCCGCCGGCGCTTCGGGCCAGGGCAGCACCGTCAATTCGGGCCAGAGCGCCCGCATCCGCGCGGCCTTGGCCTCGTAGGCGGGCCGGTTGGCGAGCACCGGGTTTGCTCGCACCACCAGCCCGAACAGGTCGGAGAGGCCGAAGGGCGCGGCGATGGTGAGGGTGTCGTCGGGCTCGAGCCGCACGCCGACGGCGTGCACGACGGCCGCGTAGCGGGCGAGCGCCGCGTCGGCGCTGGCCACGGGCGGATAGGGGCTGCCGAAGCGGGCCTCGAACCAGAAATGGACCCGGGCCTGGTTGCGGATCTCGACCGGGCCGATGCAGGCGGCGAGCGCGGGGGCGGCCCGGCGCAGGACCGCGTCCTCGGCCTCCCAGGATGTGTCGCTGTCGAAGTAGATCAGGTCGTAGTCGCGGATGCCGTGCCGGCGGGGACGGCCGGTCAACGCGTTCCAGACCGTCTGGTAGAGGCAGCCGGCGACGAGGCGCCATTGCGGCAGGGCGAGGGAGCGGGCGGCGTCGAGCAGCCGCATCAGGTCCGGGTCGGCCCGGACGATCGCCGCGAGGCGACGCCGGTGCGCGGCCTCGTCGGCCGTCATGCGCCGGAATGCTCCGCCCGCCCGGCGCTCATGTTCCGGTATATTCCGCCCACGACATCGGCGTCTCGAACACCTTGACGGAGGCCAGCAGCGGCAGCGCCGGCCGGGTCTTCTCCCAGATCCAGACCGCGATGTGCTCGGCGGTCGGGTTCTCGAGGCCCGGCACCTCGTTGAGGCAGTAATGGTCGAGGCGGTCGAGCACCGGCGCGAAGGCGGATTCGACGTCGAAGAAATCGACGACCCAGCCGGTCTGCGGGTCGACCGGCCCGTCGAGGGTCAGCTCCACGCGGTAGGAATGGCCGTGCATGCGGTGGCAGCGATGGGTCGGAGGCACGTTCGGCAGCCGGTGCGCCGCCTCGAACGTGAAGGCCTGGGTGATCTTCATCTGGGGTCGGGTGTGGGGTTTCCGTGGGCAGCCCCATAGCATCGATGGTCCGGCGGGCGAACCCTCAGGGGATCCCGATCAGCTTGTGGGTCTGCAGGCTCAGGCGCCAGCGGGCGTCGCGCAGGCAATGGGCCACGGCGGCCTGCGTGTTGGCGATCCGGTCGGGGCCGTCCATCGGCTGGAGCCAGAGGTGGCGGAAGTCGAGCTCGGCCAGCGCGTCCGGGTCGAGGCCGGCCTGGGGATAGACGAGCTTCAGCTCGTCGCCGCGGGTGAGGCGCAACGGCGCGCCGGCCTTGGGGCTGACGCAGACCCAGTCGATCCCCGCCGGCGCATCTTGCGTGCCGTTGGTCTCGACGGCGCATTCGAAGCCGCGCGCCCGCACGGCGGACAGGAGCGCCGCGTCGAGCTGAAGGAGCGGCTCGCCGCCGGTGAACACCACGTAGCGCCGCCCGCGGGCCCCGCCCCAGCACCGCTCGATCGCGTCGGCCAGGGCCTCGGCGTCGGGAAAGCGCCCGCCGCCCGTGCCGTCGGTGCCGACGAAATCGGTGTCGCAGAAGCGGCACACGGCCTCCGCCCGGTCGGCCTCGCGCCCGCTCCACAGGTTGCAGCCGGCGAATCGGCAGAACACCGAGGCGCGTCCGGCCTGGGCGCCCTCGCCCTGGAGGGTGTGGAAGATCTCCTTGACGGCGTAGCTCATGATGTCGGTCGCCGGACGCCGCCTCTCGGCGTCGCGCGCGTTGCTCCCTGTCGTTCCGGACGGTCGTCCCGCCGTGTCAGATGGGGATCGCATCCGCAAGCGCACCGGGCGCAGGGCCGTTGCGCGCCTGTGGACGGGCCTGGGGACGGACCGGGGAGTGCCGCCTGCCATGCTCCCGCCACGGATGGTGCGTTCATGGGGACGTCGCGCGATGCTGTCAAAAGCGTCGCCGTTGCCCTACAATCACGGTCGGTCCGCCGTGCGGTGCCGGGGGCGGCGCGACCGGACGCCCCGATCAACCGGGGCCGGACGGTCGCGGGAGGCGCCGCGGGGCGCCACCGGCACGACGGGAATCCATCCGAATGCTCACACGTGCGCTGCTGCCGCGCCTCGCAGGACGCCTTCTCGGCTTCGGCGCTGTTCTGGCCGCCGGGACGGCGGGGGCGGTGACCGCGCCGATGCTGGTCGTCGACGTCGATTCCGGCAAGGTGATCTACAGCCAGGGCGCCACCGACCCGTGGTACCCGGCCTCGATCACCAAGCTGATGACGACCTACGTCGCCCTCGACATGGTGCGCCAGGGCCGCGCCTCGATGGACCAGCTGCTCACCATCTCGGAGGCCGCGGCGGCCGAGCCGCCCTCCAAGATGGGCTTCAAGCCCGGCACCCAGCTCACCCTCGACAACGCCCTCAAGATCATCATGGTGAAGTCGGCCAACGACGTCGCCTGGGCGATCGGCGAGAATCTCGGCGGCTCGATCGACGGCTTCGCCGGCCTGATGAACGACACCGCGCAGCGCCTCGGCATGCGCGACAGCCGCTGGACCAACCCCAACGGCCTGCCCGATCCGCGGCAATGGACCTCGGCCCGCGACATGGCGATCCTCGGCCGGGCGCTGCTGCGCGACTTTCCCGAGAACCGCGACCTCTTCTCGATCTCGGCGATCCAGTTCGGCCGGGCCGTGATGCCGAACCACAACGGCCTGCTCGGCCGCTACGCCGGCGTCGACGGGATGAAGACCGGCTTCATCTGCTCGGGCGGGTTCAACGTGGTGGCGAGCGCCAACCGCAACGGCCGGCGCATCATCACGGTGGTGATGGGCCAGCCGAGCGCCCGCGAGCGCGACCTGAAGGCCGCCGACCTGTTCGATTACGGCTTCGGCCAGTCCACCTTCGGCTGGGGCGGCCAGACGCTCAACGACATGCCGGCCTCGGCCAACGCGACGCCGCCCGACATGCGGCCCTATATCTGCGACAAGCGGCGGCCGATGCCGACCGATTCCGACTCCTCGGCGCTCACCGCAAGCGCGGCCGCCGCCGGCGCCAATGCCGACAACGCCAACGCGCAGCTGATGGCCGCCGGCGCGCCGCCCTCATCGGCCCTGGCCTTCGCCACCATGAACAGCGCGGCCCTGCGCAACCGCGCCCTGCCGCCCCGCGCGCCGCTGCAGCCGGTGCTGGTCTGGACCGGCCGCGACCCCGCCGAGAGCGCCATCGCGGCGGCCGACGAGGCCGCCCCGGTCAAGCCCGCCCGGGTGAGGGTGGCCAAGCCGCAGAAGCCCGCGCCGAGCCGCGCGATCGCGGCGACCGGGGCCACCGTGCCGCAGCCCAAGCTCCTCGCCCGCCAGAAGCCCGCGGCTCCGGCCTCCGCTTCCGCCTTCGCCTCCACCGGCCCCGCCACCGCGGTGATCGCCGAGTCGAAGGGCCACAAGGCGGCGAAGCCCGCCGCGAAGGCGGCCAGGGACGGAACCAAGGACGTCAAGACGGCCAAGCCCGCCCCGAAGGCCGAGGCGAAGCCGGCCCAGAAAACCGCCGCCAAGGCGACGGCGCGCAAGAAGGACGACTGAGCCGGTGGCCGACGCCGCGGCGCCGGTCCTCTGCCCGGACGACATCCTCGCGTATCGTCACAGCCGCACCCGCTTCGTGCCGGGGCAGGGTCTTCTCCTCGATGAGGCCTATCGCCTCGCGCACCTGCCCCTGGTCTCGCCCGACCACCCGGGCGTGATCCCGTGGCGGGAGGGGCGCTTCTACGAGCGCGGGCGCCATCCCCGGGTCGTGTCGCTGGTGCTGCCGATCCCGCAAGCGGCGCTGGCCGCGGCGCCGGCCTATGCCGCGCTGGAGCGCGACCTGCGGGAGGCGCCCTTCGCGCGCAAGATCGCCTGGGACGTCGCCGCCCGCCGCGGCGAGCGCCTGCACGCCACCCTGTGCGGCTCCCTGGCGATCGGGCCCGATGCGGTGCCGACCCTCACGCCCGAGCAGCAGGCGGGGCTCGCCGCCCTCGGCCCGGTCGCGGTCGAGCTGCGCGGCCTGTTCTCGGGCAATGTCAATGTCGGCCGGCTCTACCTGCGGGTCTATCCGGAGGCCCGCGACGGCGCGGACGTGCTGGCGGCGATCCAGCGGATCATGGGCCGGCCGGAGACGGGGCTCTACGTCGTCGGCCTGCACGCTCTCACCGACGATCTCGATCCGGCGGAGGCCGCGGGTCTCGCGGCGATGATCGACCGCTGGTGGGACCGGCCGATCCTGCGGCTCACCATCGACGCGCTCTGGCTGCTCTGGGCCACCGACGACCTCGTGCTCGACGGCGGTGTGCTGGCGCGGGTGCCCCTGACGATGGAAGCGGCGCACCGGGATTGACGTTCCGCGGGCGGATGCGCAGTTCGCGCTCATCGCCCGACGGGACCACACCCCATGACCGACATCCCCGGCCGCCCCGCGCCGATCCCGCTCACGATCCTCACCGGCTTCCTCGGGGCCGGCAAGACCACGCTGCTCAACCGGCTGCTTCGCGCGCCGGAACTCGCCGACACGGTGGTGATCGTCAACGAGTTCGGCGAGGTCGGGCTCGATCACCTGCTGATCGAGACGGTGGACGAGGGCATGATCCTGCTCGGCGCCGGCTGCCTGTGCTGCACCGTGCGGGGCGACCTGATCGCGACCCTCGAGGACCTGCTGCGCAAGCGCGACAACGGGCGGATCCAGCCGTTCCGCCGGGTGGTGATCGAGACCACCGGCCTCGCCGATCCGGCGCCGATCCTGCACGCGCTGCTCTATCATCCCTACGTGGCGATGCGGTACGCGCTGCAGGGCGTGGTCACGGTCGTGGACGCGGTCAACGGGGCCGGCACCCTCGACACCCATCCGGAGGCCCTGCGCCAGGTCGCGGTGGCGGACCGGCTGGTGGTGACGAAGGCCGACCTCGCCGGGGACCGGTCCGAGCAGTTGCGAGCGCGCCTCCGGCAGATCAACCCGGGGGCGCCGGTGCTGGGCCCGGACGCTCCGGCGGCCGACCTGCTGGCCGGGCTGTTCGACCCGGACGGCAAGGTCGCTGACGTGCGGGCCTGGCTCGGGGCGGAGGCGGCGCAGCACGATCACCATCATCACGGGCACCATCACCACGACGTCAACCGGCACGATGCGGCGATCCGGGCCTTCCACCTGGTGAGCGAGGCGCCGGTGCCGCGGGCGGCCTTCGAGATGTTCCTCGACCTGCTGCGCTCCGCCCACGGCCCGAAGCTCCTGCGCCTGAAGGGGCTGGTGGCGCTCGCCGACGATCCGGGCCGGCCGGTGGTGGTGCACGGCGTCCAGCACGTCGTGCACACCCCGGCCATCCTGCCGGCCTGGCCGGACGGCGACACCCGCTCGCGGCTGGTGCTGATCGTGCGCGACCTCGACCCGGCCTTCGTGCGCCGGCTCTGGGACGTTTTTCTTGGCCGGCCGGTGCTCGACGCGCCGGACGCCGCGGCGCTGACCGCCAACCCGCTGGCGATCCCGGGGAGCTGAGCCAGCCTCGCACCGGGGCAGATCTCGGCCGGCACGGGTCTTGGACCGTCCGGATCGGCGCGGCCGCTGGGGCCGCGCATCCGTCCCGTTTCGGGACGGACGATCCGGAACGAGGCGCGATGAGCACTCCCTTCACGCTGATCCAGGGCGGCCTGGCGGCCGCCATGTCCCTGCGGGCCGAGCTGCGCCATCCCTCCTCCCTGCGCGAGCCGGAGGTCGAGGCCTGGCGCAGCCTGATGGCCCGCGCGGTCGAGCCGAGCGTCTACGCCGATCCCGACTTCACCCTCACGATGGCGCAGCACCTGGCGGACGGCCAGACCCTGGCGCTGCTCCTCGTCTGGCAGGACGGCCTGCGCGCCCCGACCCTGCGCGGCGTGCTGCCGCTGCGCCTGCCGGCGCGCCAGGGCCTGGCAGGGCAAGCGCAGGTGTGGCGCCTGCCGCTCGCCGGCACCGCCGAGGCGGCGGTCGATGCCGGCCACGCCGTTGCGGTGCTGCGGACCGCCCTCGACCACCTGCGCCAGTCGCGCCTGAGGCTCGTCGACCTGCACTGGCCGGATCTGAGGCCGGACGCGCCGCTGGCGGTGGCCCTCGGCGAGGTCGCGGGCAGCACCGGGCGGCGCCTCGCCATCGGGGCGCAGGGTCCCGCCGGGCCACCGGCGCCGGTGCCCCCGCCGCTGCCGGCGGGCCGGACCTCGCTCGAGCGGGTGCGCGATCCGGTCCGGCTGCGCGACGCCGTGGAGCACTTCCTGATCCTCGACGCCCGGCGCGGCCCCGGGAGCCTGCTCGGCGACCCGGCGGCGGCGACGGCCTTCCGGGTGGTGACGCGGCGCTTCGCCCATCGCCGGCAGGCCTGCGTCGACCTGGTGCGCCGGGACGGCGAGGTGGTGGCGGCCGCGATCCACCTCGCGACCGGGCGCCACGACACGATCTGGCGCCAGGCTGGCCTGCGCCTCGCCGGGGAACCGGCGGCGCCGACCTCCGCCGGGCGCGTCGAGGCGGTGGTGACGGTGGAGGCCGAGGCCGTCACCCGGACGCCGCGCGCGCCCACGCGCCTGCGCCGGCTGCTGCGCCTGCGGGCCTGATCTTGCGGGCCTGATTCGGAGGGACGTCCCGCGGCGCGGGACGACGCCGCTACTCGTCCTCGCCGAACCGGTTGGCGAGGAGGGCGGCGATCGCCGCCATGCAGGCATCCTGGTCGGGCCCGAGGGCGGTGACCCGGATGCTGGTGCCCTGGGCGGCCCCGAGGGTGAGCAGGCCCATGATCGAGCGCCCGCCGACCGTCTCGCCGCCGCGGCTCACCGTGACCTCCGAGCCGAACTTCTCCACCGTCTGCACGAACTTGGCCGAGGCCCTGGCGTGCAGGCCGCGCCGGTTGATGATCGGCAGGTCGCGGGCGCAGGCGCCCTCCGGAACCGGCGGAAGCTCGCCGTCCTCGTCGTCTGTGTCGGCAAAGGGCATCATCGGCGGTGGTACCTGCCCGGAACCGGTTAGGACCGGCTGTCCGCCCGTCGTCCGGCTCTCGCGCGCATCGGGAGTCACGGCCCGATACGGTAATCGGGCCGCGGCAGAAAGCTAGAGCGGGCGGCCGCGAAGGCGAGGGGGATCCGGCGGCCTATTTGCCGGCCAGCACGCGCGAGGCGACGTTGATGTACTTGCGGCCGGCTTCCTGGGCGTGGAGCACCGCCTCGCCCAACGATTCCTCGTCGCGCACGCTGGCGAGCTTGATCAGCATCGGCAGGTTGATGCCGGCCACCACCTCGACCGAGCCGCCATTCATGCAGGAGAGCGCGAGGTTCGAGGGCGTGCCGCCGAACATGTCGGTCAGCACGACGACCCCCTCCCCGGAATTCACCCGGGACACCGCCGACATGATGTCCTTGCGACGGACCTCCATGTCGTCCTCGGGGCCGATGGTGATCGTCTCGAGCTGATCCTGCGGCCCCACGACGTGCTCCAGCGCGGCCTTGAATTCCGTCGCGAGCAGGCCGTGGGTGACGAGCACCATTCCAATCATCGACACGAGTTCCGACGCCCCGTTGGAGCCGAGCCGCCATTTTGTGCAGCGCAAAGGCGAGCGCAAGAGCAATGCGGCGAAATCCGCATCATCCGGTCATCATCATGACACGGAGGCGGCGCCAACGCCACAACACCGTGCTGGCCCGGCCCGGATCCGGCGACAGGATCACCCTCGGGAGCGCCGCACCCTGGAGGAAAATCGTCTCCTGCCCCTCCGACGGCAGCCGCGGCGCCGCCTCCGCGAGGTCGACGACGAGGCGCACCACCGCCGAAGGCACCGCCGCGTCAACGGCTTGCAGGCCCAAGCCCCGGATTTCGAGGAGCCCCGCGACGGCCGGATGCGGAGCGGCGACCAGGCGGCCATGACGCTGCGTCAGGACGACGCGGTCGTCCCCCACGAGGCCGGCGAAGGCGCCCGACATAGCGCCGAGGTCGAGGAGTTCACGCA
This sequence comes from Methylobacterium nonmethylotrophicum, assembly GCF_004745635.1. Classification (GTDB taxonomy): domain Bacteria; phylum Pseudomonadota; class Alphaproteobacteria; order Rhizobiales; family Beijerinckiaceae; genus Methylobacterium; species Methylobacterium nonmethylotrophicum. The sequence continues at coordinate 92,373 of NZ_SRLB01000016.1, forward strand.
CCAGGGTCGATTTGCCGCTCCCCGCCGCGCCACGAATCAGGATCCCGTCCTCCCCCAGGACCACGCAGCTGGCATGCACGGCCCCCACCGCCCTAGCGGCTCTGGGCCGGGATGCGGACGATGAAGCGGGCGCCGAGCACTGTCGGCTCGCCCTCCTCGTCGAGGGGCCCGAGGCGGTTCTCGGCCCGGATGGTGCCGCGATGCGCCTGGACGATCTGGCGCGAGATCGAGAGGCCGAGGCCCGAATTCTGGCCGAACCCCTGCTCCGGCCGGTCGGTGTAGAAGCGCTCGAAGATCCGCTCCAGGGCGTGGGCCGGGATGCCCGGGCCGTCATCCTCCACCGTGAGCTCGACGGCGTTGCGCCGGCGCCGCAGAGCCACCCGGACGCTGGCGCCTTTCGGCGAGAACGAGCGGGCATTGTCCAGGAGGTTGTTGACCACCTGGCCGAGCCGGCTGTCGTGGCCGAGGATCGCGAACGGGTCCTCGGCGCCCGAGGGCGCCGGCTCGACCGCGAGGTCGATCACGGCGTCGCCGCGGCGCCGGCGCTCGTTGGCGACCGACACCACGGTGGTGATCAGCTTCCTGAGGTCGACCCGGCCGGCCTCGGCGCGGGCGAGCTCGGCGTCGAGGCGCGAGGCGTCGGCGATGTCGCTGATCAGCCGGTCGAGGCGCTTCACGTCGTGCTGGATGATCTGCATCAGCCGGCCGCGGGACTCGTCGGTCTTGGCCAGCGGCAGGGTCTCGACGGCGCTGCGCAGCGACGTGAGCGGGTTCTTCAGTTCGTGCGAGACATCCGCCGCGAAGTTCTCGATCGCGTCGAGGCGGCGGTAGAGCGCCTGGGTCATGTCCCGGAGCGCCCCCGAGAGGTGGCCGATCTCGTCGGTGCGCCGCGTGAAGTCGGGGATCTCCTGGCGCGCCTTGATGCCGGTGCGCACGCGCTCCGCGGCCTCCGCCAGCCGCCCGACCGGGCCGACGATCTGGCCGGCGACCAGCATCGACAGCACCACCATCACGAGCGCCGCGATGATGAAGACCTGCAGGAGGGAGAAGCGCTCCGCCGCGATGATCTTGTCGATGTCGCCTTCCTGGGTCGAGAGCAGCAGGGCGCCCCGAACCGTGCGGCCGCGCTGAATCGGCACCGCCACCGACACGATGGTCTCGCCCGGGCTGTTGCGGCGCACCAGCGTCCCGCGGGCACCGGCGAGCGCCCGCTGCACCTCCGGCAGGGTGCGGCCGTCCGCCGGGCCCGGATCGTCGGAGGACGGTGCGCGGCCGAGGCCCGGCACATGCGCCCGCACCGCGTTCCAGGCCTGCTCGATCAGGCTCGGGCGCTCCTTGCGCAGCGGCGGCGGGTCGCGGCTGAGGTCGCCCCGGATGTAGAGGCCGCGCGAGTCGATCAGCATCGTGCCGTCGCGGTCGTAGACCCGGGCCCGGGTGCCGGTCGGCGTGATCAGGCGGCGCAGGAGCGGGGCGACCCGCTCCGGGTTGAGGGAGAATTCGAGGCCGGACGGCGTCTCGTCGCCGAAGGCCCCGCCCTCGCCGGCCTGGAGTTGGAGCAGGCGGTCGGGGTCGATGGTGATCGCGTCGGTGTCGACGGTCGCCGAGGACGCGATCGCGCCCGCGATGATGTCGCCCTGCGTCAGCAGGCTCTGCACCCGGGCCTCGATCAGGCCCTGGCGGAACTGGTTGAGGTAGAGGAATCCGAGGAGCAGCGCGATCAGCCCGGCGAGGTTCAGGACCACGATGCGCCGGGTCAGGCTCGAGGCGAAGCGCTGCGCGATCCAGCGCCGGACCGCCCGCGGCCCGAACGGCTCGCGCGCGGCCTCCGCGTCCGGGTCGATCTCGCTCGCCGGTTTCAGGGTCGCGCCGCCGAGGAAGCGGCTTCTGCCGCCAAAGAAGCGGCTTCCGCCGCCAAGCAGGCGGCGCACGGCGCTCAGGGCCGATCCATCGCTCACGCCAGCAAGTCTCTTACATTTCCTTGAAGCGGTAGCCGACGCCGTACAGCGTTTCGATCATGTCGAAGCTGTTGTCGGTCACCTTGAACTTCTTGCGCAGGCGCTTGATGTGGCTGTCGATGGTGCGGTCGTCGACGTAGACCTGGTCGTCGTAGGCCGCGTCCATCAGGGCGTTGCGGCTCTTCACGACGCCGGGGCGCTGGGCGAGCGCCTGCAGGATCAGGAACTCGGTCACGGTGAGCGTCACCGGCTCGCCCTTCCAGGTGCAGGTGTGGCGCTCCGGGTCCATCATCAGCTGGCCGCGCTCGAGCGAGCGGGCGGCGGCGGCCTCCGCCTCCCGGGCCGAGGCGCCGGGCCCGGCCTCCTTGGCGGCGAAGCGGCGCAAGACCGCCTTCACCCGCTCGACCAGCAGGCGCTGCGAGAACGGCTTCCGGATGAAGTCGTCGGCGCCCATCTTGAGGCCGAACAATTCGTCGATCTCCTCGTCCTTCGAGGTCAGGAAGATCACCGGCAGGTCGGATTTCTGGCGCAGGCGGCGCAGCAGCTCCATCCCGTCCATGCGCGGCATCTTGATGTCGAAGATCGCGAGGTCGGGCGGCGAATGCTTCAGGCCGTCGAGGGCGGAGGCACCGTCGGTGTAGGTCTGGATCCTGTACCCCTCGGTCTCCAGGGCGATCGACACCGAGGTGAGGATGTTGCGGTCGTCATCGACGAGGGCGATGGTCGGCATGGGCATTCCCTGGGGCGCGGGCGTCGCCGGCAGGACACACCGTCCGTGCTGAACGCCACCCGACTGGAACCGGTCCTGGCCTGGCGGACCGTGAGGCCCGGCAGATCTCGGGCGCCGCGAGTCCTCGACCAGTCTGGCTCGCCGGGATTGGGGCGAACCAAGAAAGACTGGACAGTGGCCGCAGCGCCACGATTCTGACTTCCTTAAGACCAACGCGCCGAAAAAGCGAGCACCCGTGGCGAGGCGGCCACAAACCGCCATGGGCAGGACATGGCGGCACGCGTTCCGCCTCATCTCGACGCGTCGGCGGTCATGGATCCCGGGTTCCGCCGCGCGGCCCCGGGATGACGGAAACCCGTTCGATTCATAGAAGCCAGCCTGTCCGGGCGACATCGTCAGGGACTCCCGCTCGCCGCCGCGGTGACGACGTCGCACGCGAGTGATCCGGCTCGGGAGGCGAAGCCGCGCCAGACAGGCTGCGCCTGCGCGCGCTGCGGGACACCGCACCGCGGCCGGTCACGCCCATGACATCGCCGGCCTGCGCCCCGACCTGTGATATGGCCCGGAGATGACCGAGCCCGACCCCTTGCGCGTCACCCGGCTGATCGCCCGCGACTTCCGCAACCACGCCGATCTCGACCTCGCGGTCGGCCGCCGCTTCGTCGCCCTGGTCGGGGAGAACGGGGCCGGCAAGACCAACATCCTGGAGGCCCTGTCGCTGTTCGCCCCCGGCCGGGGCCTGCGCCGGGCCGACTTCCCGGTCATGGCGCGCGAGGGCGGGGCCGGCGGCTTCGCGGTGTCCCTGACCCTGGAAGGCCCCAACGGCGACCACCGCATCGGCACCGCCTGGGAGCCGCCGCGGAGCCGCGACGAACGCGGGGGCCGGCTCTGCCGCATCGACGGCGCCACCGCCCCCTCCCCGACCGCCTTCGCCGAGCAGCTGCGGGTGGTCTGGCTCACCCCCGACCTCGACGCGCTGTTTCGGGGCCCCGCCGGCGACCGGCGCCGCTTCCTCGACCGTCTGGTGCTCGCCGTCGATGCCGGCCACGGCGCCCGGGTGAGCGCGATGGAGCGGGCGCTGCGCTCGCGCAACCGCCTGCTGGAGGAGCGGCCCGACGACGGCCCGTGGCTCGACGCCGTCGAGCGCGAGGTGGCGGAGCTCGCGGTCGCGGTGGCGCTCGCCCGCCGCGAGACGGTGGAGCGCCTCGACAGCCTGATCCTGTCGACCCGCGACGAGGCCTCGCCCTTCCCCTGGGCCGGGGTGCGGCTCGAGGGCGACATCGACGACCTCGTGGCGGTCTGGCCCGCGGTCGACGCCGAGGACCGCTTCCGCGCCACCCTGCGCCAGAACCGGTATCGCGACCGCGCCTCCGGCCGGACGCTCGCCGGCCCGCAGGCCTCCGACCTCGTGGTGCGCCACGGCCCCAAGGACGTGCCCGCCGCCACCGCCTCGACCGGCGAGCAGAAGGCGCTGCTGATCGGCCTTGTGCTCGCGCATGCCCGCCTCGTCACCGGGATGAGCGGGCTCGCGCCCCTCGTCCTCCTCGACGAGGTCGCGGCCCATCTCGACCCCCGCCGCCGCGCCGGTCTGTTCGACGCGCTCGAAGCCCTGCCGGGCCAGGTCTGGATGACCGGGGCCGATCCCGTGCTGTTCGGCGAGCTGGGCGGGCGGGCGGACCTGGTGCAGGTGGCGGAGGGGGCGATCAGGGTGGCCGCGTCGTGACGAAGCAGACTTGCGTCGGCAGGCCGCACGGTACGCGACAATGGGGGTTTGAGGCAGCGTCAGCCCCTCCTGCCCGCGACCTCATCCTGAGGTGACGGCGATCAGAGATCGCGCGCGATCGAAGATCGCCTGCGATCTCTGATCGACGGCCTCGAAGGAGGCCTCCAGAAGTCTGTGCGATTCTCGGAGCCCACCTTCGAGGCTGCAGCAAGCGGCGGCACCTCGGGATGAGGTTTGAGGGTCGGAGGCCCGTCACTGCCGAATGACTGGCCGCGTCGTGTACCGTACCATGCAATTCTGCTTGGCGCTCAGGGCGTTCGCCGGCCGGGATCCCGCCCTCAATAGCCCCGCGCCACGTCCACCGCGGCCGGGATCCGGCCAGTCTCGCGATAGGCCCGCACGTTGCCGGCGACGACGGCTGCCGCGCTGGCCGGGGTGGTCGGGCCGGAGATGTGCGGCAGCACGGTCACGCCGGGATGGCGCCACAGGGGGGAATCCGGCGGCAGCGGCTCGGCGTCGAACACGTCCAGCACCGCGTGGGAGAGGTGCCCGGCATCCAGGGCGGCCAGGAGCGCGTCGGTCGCCACGATCGGCCCGCGGCCGAAATTGATCAGGCCGGCGCCCGGCTTCAGGGCGGCGAGCCGCGCGGCGTCGAGGAGGCCGCGGGTGGCCGCGGTGAGCGGCAGCAGGCAGACGACGATGTCGCTCGTCGCGAGCAGCGCCGGCAGGCCCTCCGGGCCGGTGAATCCCGTCACACCCGGCGGCAGCGCCTTGACCGAGCGGCTCCAGGCCGCGACCGGGAAGCCCGCCTGCACCAGCCGCTCCGCCGCCGCGCTGCCCAGCACCCCGAGGCCGAGGAGCCCCACCCGGATCTCGGCCGGCGGGCGGTAGGCGAGCTGGCGCCAGATCCCGGCCTCCTGCTGGCGCCGGTAGGCCGGCATGTCGCGCTGCAGGTAGTAGGTCCAGGCCAGCACCGCCTCCGCCATGGTGCGGGCGAGTTCGGGATCGACCAGGCGGACGATCGGCACCGCCCCCGTCCCGAGGTCGCGCACCAGGCGCTCGACCCCGGCCCACAGGCTCTGGATCCAGGCGAGGTTCGGCAGCAGCGCCACCTCGGCCGGATCGGGATTGGCCACGATCGCGATGCGGGTCGCCTGACGCTCCGCCTCCCCCAGGGTCCGGAACGGCCGGATGGTCTCCTCGGGCAGGGCCTGCGCGAGGGCGGCGAGGAAGTCGGCCTCCTCCTGCGCGTCGAGGGTGCCCAGGAACGCGATCGGCTCTCTCATCGGGCTCACCGGCCGAGGACGCGGGACAGGCGCTCGACCGCCTCCCGGGCGAGGCCCGGGCTGATGGCGAAGCACAGGCGGATGAACCCCTCCCCCTCCGGCCCGAAGGCGGTGCCGGGCGCGACGCCGACCTTGGCCTCGCCGAGGAGCCGGAAGGCGAGGTCGAGGCTGGTCTCCTGCGGCCGGGGCGTCCCGGGGCCGGCGACCCGGGCCATCAGGTAGAAGGCGCCCTCCGGCACCGAGACGGTGACGCCGGGCAGGCGCGACAGGCCGGAGACCAGGATCTCGCGGCTCTCGGCGCAGCGCCCCACCATCTGGCGGATGAAGCCGTCGCCCTCCTTTAGCGCCGTGATGGCGGCGTGCTGGATGAAGGTCGGGATCGAGGTGGTGTTGTACTGGCCGAGCTTGGCGAAGGTGGGCGAGAGCCCACGCGGGCAGATCAGCCAGCCGGCGCGCCAGCCGGTCATCGCCCAGTTCTTCGAGAAGGTGTTGGTGACGATCAGCCGGTCGTCCTCGGTGCAGATCTGCAGGAAGGACGGCGCGATGGCGTTGCCGTAGGTGAAGTGGGCGTAGACCTCGTCGGAGATGATCCACAGGCCGCGCTCCCGCGCGAGGTCCCGCAGGGCCTTCATCTCGGAGAGCGGCATGATCCAGCCGGTCGGGTTCGAGGGCGAGTTGACCACGACGGCGCGGGTGCGCGGGGTGATCGCCGCCGCGATGTCGGCGAGCGGCAGGGCGAAGCGCCCATCGGCCTGCACCCGGTACGGCACCGTCACCGGCACGCCGCCGGTGATGCGCACCGCCTCTCCGAGATTCGGCCAGGCCGGCGACGGGATGATGATCTCGTCGCCCGGCTCGAGCAGCGCCTGGGCCGCCTGCATGATGGCGTTCATGCCGCCGGCGGTGACGGCGAAGCGCTCGGGCGGCATCGCCACGCCCCAGTGGCGGGCGTGGTAGGCGCTCAACGCCTCGCGCAGGCGCGGCAGGCCGAGCGAGGTGGCGTAGCGGGTGTGGCCGGCCAGCATCGCCTGGTGGGCCGCCTCGACGATGAAGGGCGGCGTCGGCAGGTCGCCCTCGCCGATCCACAGCTTGACCACCTCGGGATCGTCCCGGCCGCGATCGGCGACGAGGCCGATCTGGCTCGTGCCGACGCCGCGCATCCGCGGCGACAGCGCGGCGGAGAGGTCCGGCAGGGTGGTGTCGGCGATGCTCATCGGTGGCTCGGCCCTCGTGCGGCGCCCGGGCGGCGGGCGGCAAGCGTGTCGGTGCTCCTCCATACCAAAGCCGCCGCGGGGCGCGAGCGCCGTCAGCGCATGAGGCCCGAGCGTCGTCAGCGCGGCGCGGGGACGCCGACGCCGCGCAGGATGCGGTCGGCCCCGAAGGCGGCGGCCATCGCGTGCTCGGGCCCGTCGAGCGCGAGACCCGGCCGGTCGGGGTCCTGCCGCTCGCCGGGCCGCGGCACGTGATCGTGGACGAGGACGGGATCGAGGTCGGGCTCCTGCGCCAGCACGGCCTCGATCAGCGGCCGCTCGTCCCGCTCCGGGGCCCCCAGGGCCTGACGGGCCGTCATGCTGAGCACGCGCACCCGCCCGCCCCGCCGGCGCATCGGGCGCGCGGCGATCAGCGTGGTGCTGGAACGGTCGAGGCCCTTGGGCAGGCTGGTGTAGGCGAGCCAGGCGCCCGGCCGCCAGGTCCAGGCCAGGGGGCCGACCCCGATGAAGTCCCGGGCGCGCACCAGCCCGCGCCGTTCGCCGTGCCAGAGCGCCACCGCGAAGTCGCCGTCGAGGCGGCCCACGCCTTCGGGGCGCTGGCGGGCCTTCCGACGCTCGTGCTCGCCCGGCGCGCCTACGGGCTGGCGGGGGTGCTGGCGGGGGCGACCGCGCGCTTCCACGCTTCGATCGCCGACGATCTCGCGGGCCTCAAGGCACTCAGGATGCGGGGCGCAGAGGAGGACCGGGGCGCCGCGTTCCGGACGCGGCGGAGGCCGACCTCCACCGCGTCCTCGATGAGGCCGCCGCCGGCTTCGTGGCCCTCCTGCCGGAGGGCCTCGAGACCCGGGTCGGCGACCGCGGCACCCGCCTCTCGGGCGGGGAGCGCCAGCGCCTGATGATCGCCCGGGCCCTCTTGCGCGAGCCCGACTCCTCGTCCTCGACGAGGCCACCAACGCCCTCGACGCCGACTCGGAGGCCCTCGTCCTGGCGAGCTTCCGGCGGCTGGCCGAGCGGATGACGATCCTGGCGATCGCCCACCGCTCCGGCGTGATCGCGGCCGCCGACCAGGTGATCGCGGTCGAGGCGGCCGGATCCGGCGGATCGATCACCGAGTCAGGCCGGCCGACGGCGCGACGCCGGTCCCGGAGGCGATGCACACGCGCGCCTGAGCGGGGCGAACGGCGCGCTACCGCGTGATCTGGTGGGGAGAGATCGGGTCGCTCGCCGGGAAGGTCTCCTCGATCGCCTCGTCCAGCAGGCGGTCCTGCCGCTCCGCGAGGTTGTCCCCGGGCCTGCGCCTGCCCGGCGCGGAGGCGGCGGCGAGGTCGGCTCGCGGGCGGCCGCGGGCGAGCCCGCGATCACCCCATCCGCGCTCCGGGCTCCCCCGGAGGAGACCGAAGCGCCAGGCCAGCAGCCCCGCGCCGAACGCGGCCAGCCCGACGGCCGCCACGAGGGCGATCTCGCTCGGTCCGGTGGCGCCCGGCCGGCTCCGCCCCCCGCTCCGAAGCGCCTGCCCCCGTGCCCGCACGAAGGCCGTGGCGGCCTCGTCGATCTCGCGGGCCGAGAGCAGCCGCTGGGCCGTCGGCAGGAGGTCGTGGACGTGCCGGTGCAGATGCTGATCCACCAGGTACGTGGCGTCCTCGAACGTGTTCAGCCACCCCGGCCGGCCCCCACGGGCGGATCGCGCGAGGTCCGCGAGCCGCGCCGTCGCCTGGTCGTGCCCACCCCGGAGATCGTCGACCAGGGCCCGGGCCTCGGGATGTCGGCCGAGCACCGTCATCAGGCTGGCTTCGACCGCCGCCTCATGCACCCGCAGCTCGCCGAGAAGATCGGACAGCAAACGCTCCCGACTCCGCACCACACCGGGACCGTTGAGCGCGTTCGGGATCTCACGGATGAGCTGGTTGATGTTCGCGTGGTCGCGTTCAATCAGTCGCCAAATGTCCATGCAGCACCGCCTTTCATTGTGGCCTGCCAACTCGCACCAGTCTCGGGGCGTTCCCTCATGGCCTCTCGATTGGCGATCCACCGCCGCGCCCTGCGCCGTCGGATCCGGGCACAAGGAGGCCTGGAGCCCCCGACCTCGGCCGATGCGCAGTCTCGAAACCTGCCCACGGCCAAGATGACCGGCCGCAAGCGGCGCGACTCGACTTGCGTGCAACAGGATTTCGCCAGACGACATCAGTGAAGGCCGAACCGATCGAGCAGCCTGTGCGTTCGAAGAGCCTGCTTCGCATGTCGCGGAAGCGAGAGTGAACGGGAGAACGTCCAATGAGGAAGGTCGCCGCCGTCAGTGCCGCCTTGATCGTGCTCGCGGGCCCGGTGCTCGCGCAGGGCCGTCCGCCCGGGAGCTCGTCGGCGGCCTCCGGCAATGCCGAGGAGAACAACAAGCCGCGCTCCAACTCCGCCGGCGGCGGCGGCGGTGGAACCGGGGGCCGGTAGACGGATCCGCGCGGAGCCCGATCGTTCCGCGCGACCATGGCGCCGGGCGACCGCCCGGCCCCGGGCGGCCGGGCATCATCCCGCCGGCCCCGGTACCGGGGCGGTCGTCGGAGCGGCAGCGACACGAACGCGCGGCAAGCGGCAGACACGAGGCAGACGGCCGTCCTGCACCTCCGCTGCCTCCTGCGATGCGGTGACGGCTCCTCGGGCGAGCGCAGCCGTCACACGACATCCGATTGATCGCTCCGCGACGCGGAATTCGGCGTCGCTCAGGCGTGCGGAGCGAAGCTCCGCCGTCGCGGGCTGGTGAGACCGGATCCGAACGTCATCGTCAGGATCCGGTCTCACTCCGGCTCGGGGGCCGGCGGATCGGTCTCGGCCGGATCGGACGTCACCGTGCCGTCCGGGGTGACCTCGGCCCCGGGCGGTGGCGGCGCGATGCCGGTCGGATCGGCGGCGGGTGGGGTTCGGGAGTCGGGCGACGTGCGCTCCTTCGGCATGCTGACTCCTGGATCTCGATTGGCTGCATGATCTCGACAGGCCGGTGCGCCAGGCGCGGCCGCCGACCGTTTCGCGCCGGCTGCGCCCCTCGGTCCGGATCAGCCGGGACTGAACAGGGCCGCATAGACGACGAGGGCGACCACGATGGCGATCAGGGACGCCCCCAGGAGCGCGGGCCGCACCCGGTTCGTCGTCCGCTCAGGCTTGTGACTCGGCGGGGCCATGGCGCGTCTCCTGCGGGCGTCACGGCCCAACGCTTGATACTCCCTATGAGTTTCCGAGGTCGGTCTTCCGCGAGGCCGGAACGGTCCTAGCCGGGGCGCATTGGCCTCAGGCGAGACGCTCTCATCTCGCGATCTCCTCGACGACACAGCGCCCGCCCTGGTCCGAACCCATGGCGGGCGCTGCGCGTCCGGGAAAACGTTCGACACCGCCCCTGCCGCCTCGGAACGATGCGCGTCCTGCCGCCTCGGAACGATGCGCTGCACCATGCATTATTGCATTGCACCATCGCGGAGGGTCCGCGGTGCTGCAGCCCTCCTAGGGCGTTTCCTCCCTGACTGGGGCCGCTCTCCGGAGCGGCCCTTTTTTCATCCGGTTCGAAGGCCCGGTCCTTCGCGACGGCGCGGTTGGCAGCAGCCGTCGATCGACCTCATCCGGCCGATGACGGTCAGGCCAGGAACATCCGTCTCATGCCGGAACGCTTTCGCGCAGAGCGCGCGTCCGCGAGCAGGTCAGGCGCGCGCGTCTCGTCCCGCGAGCGACGGCGCCGCAGTACACGGCGGTTCGATTCCGCGGTATGGCCGATGAAGCCCGCCCGTACCGGATGGGCGCCTCTCTGCGACTGATGCGGGCACATGGTGCACGACGATTCTCATCTCCGATTCGAGCTGGAGGAAATCGCGCCCGGCGAGTTCATCATCTCGGTGGTCTGGCGCGAGAAGAAGCTCGGCTCGCTGTATCTCAGGGGCGACCGGCACGAGGCGACCACCTTCCTCGAAGCCGCGCGCCGGCGCATCGTGCTGTCCATCACCGGCGACGCGCCGGCGGATATCGACGGCCAAGTCAAGCGCGAGCTCCTCGACCTGAGCCGCAATCTTCACAACCCGCGCGGCTAGGCGCCGGCGTGCGGCCCGGCCGCACCGGTTCCCCGTCGCGAGCGGCGCCGATGCCGAACGGCGTGCGGTGACCCCGGGAAGCGCCGGACCACCCGCTTTCACTCGGCCGCGCCGTCCTCCTGCCGCGGCACGCCGGTCCGCCGCCGCCAGCGGGCATCGATGGCCCGGTCGATGACGCCGCCGACCAGGAGCGTCGCCAACAGAAAGACGGTCCCGAGCGCCAGCGGCCGGTACGCGCCGAGGCCGCAGGCGATGCCGAGCGCGGCCGTCACCCAGATCGCCGCGGCGGTGGTGAGGCCGTGGACCCGGCCCCGGCCCTCGGCCTTGACGATCACGCCGGCGCCGAGGAAGCCGATGCCGGTGATCGTCCCCTGGATCGCCCGGCTGGCATTGGCGTCGGTCCCGTCGCCGGAGAAGCCGGACCCCGCCAGGGTCACGAGGGCGGCCCCGAGCGCCACCAGGGAGAGCGTGCGCACGCCCACGGGCTTGGCATGCATCTCGCGGTTGATCCCGACCAGCCCGCCGGCGACGACCGCAGCGCCGAGGCGCAGGCAGATCTCGGTGGTCGGCAACATCGGCAGCGCGCTCCATCGCTGGAACCGGCCCTCGGCGGGACCGGACCTGCGCCCGCGATCCCCCTCCGGCATCGGAGCCCGGGCCGGGCGCGCCAGCCTCCCCGGACGGGTCTTAACGAAGCGTGTGGCCCTGCACCGGGTCGGGGACCTGCGGGACACCGTTCGCCCGGCCTCCTGTCATCCGGTATGCCGAATGAAGCGTTCGCCCGAAGCGCGGGCATTTACGCGATCTCAATCATCGGGAATCAACAATAGGCCCGAGATTTTCCACGTCCCGGCGCGCCGCGCGGGCGGACCTGCGAGCCGGATATGGCCGGGAAACCTGCGGACCACCGCGACGTCCATATCGGCAGCCTCATCGAGGAGCGCCGCCTGCGCGCCGGCCTGAGCCGCGAGGCCCTGGCCGTCCCGCTCGACGTCTCGCTCTCGCAGCTCGGCAAATACCTGAAGGGCGCCAACCGCCTGAGCGCCACCGACCTGGACACCCTGGCGCGCGTGCTCGGCGTCCCCGTCGGGTTCTTCTTCGAGGCGATGCCGGGACGCGAGCCCCTGGCCCCGGGCCTCAGCGACCGCCCGCAGGCGCACCTGGAAGCGGGCGCGGGCTGGACCGGGTTCGCCGACGCGGTGGCGCGGGCGGCCGACACGCATCTCGACGAGGACCGCCGCCGGACGCTGGGCAGCATCGTCCGGGCCGTCGACCGCGCGCTCGCGCGGCAACAAGCGTTCGATAAAGAGAACGACTCCGGCTCATCGGATTGACGTTCGGGATTCCGGCTGCCAGAACCCGGGCGAACACCGTGTCGGGCAGGATCGGCCGCAGCGCGCCGCTCGACGTGACCCTGGGGGCTTCGCAACCTATGCCGCGTTCAAACTACCTGTTCACGAGCGAGTCGGTCTCCGAGGGCCATCCGGACAAGGTCTGCGACCGCATCTCCGACACCGTGGTCGACGCCTATCTCGCGGAGATGCCGGAGGCCCGCCTCGGCGTCGAGACCCTGGCGACGACCAACCGCATCGTGATCGCCGGCGAGGTGCGGGGGCCCGACACCGTCACCTTCAGGGACCTCGAGGAGCTGACCCGCGCCGCCGTCAAGGACATCGGCTACGAGCAGGACGGCTTCCACTGGAAGAACAACGACGTCGCCATCTACCTGCACGCCCAGTCGGCCGACATCGCCCAGGGCGTCGACGCGGCCGGCAACAAGGACGAGGGCGCGGGCGACCAGGGCATCATGTTCGGCTACGCGACCGACGAGACGCCCGCCCTGATGCCGGCGCCGATCTACTACGCCCACAAGATCCTCAAGGACCTGGCCGACGCCCGCAAGGCGAAGCAGGGCGCGGCGGCCAAGCTCGGGCCGGACGCCAAGAGCCAGGTCACCGTGCGCTACGCCGACGGCCGCCCGGTCGAGGCGACCCAGATCGTGCTCTCGACCCAGCACCTTGACGAGTCGCTCGATTCGGTCGCGGTGCGCGAGATCGTCGAGCCCTACATCCGGGCGGCTCTCCCGGAGTCCTGGGTCACCGACGGGACGGTGTGGCACGTCAACCCGACCGGCAAGTTCGTGATCGGCGGTCCGGACGGCGATTGCGGCCTCACCGGCCGCAAGATTATCGTCGACACCTACGGCGGCGCCGCGCCGCATGGCGGCGGCGCCTTCTCGGGCAAGGATCCGACCAAGGTCGACCGCTCGGCGGCCTATGCGGCGCGCTACCTCGCCAAGAACGTGGTCGCGGCCGGCCTCGCGCGCCGGGCGACGATCCAGCTCGCCTACGCCATCGGCGTCGCCAAGCCGCTGTCGATCTACGTCGACCTGCACGGCACCGGCGAGGTCGACGAGGCCAGGCTCGAGACGGTGCTCGGCCAGCTCGTCGACCTGTCGCCCCGCGGCATCCGCACCCATCTCGGCCTCAACAAGCCGATCTACGCCCGCACCTCGGCCTACGGCCATTTCGGCCGCGAGCCGGAGGCCGACGGCGGCTTCTCCTGGGAGCGCACCGACCTCATCGGCCAGCTCAGGAGCGCCCTGGCCTGATCCGCCGCCCCGCCCGCGACGAGGGCCCGGCCCGATGGCAACGCGATCGGGCCCTCTGTCCTTGATCTGCCGTATCGTCGGCGACGAACCGGCCACCACTTCGCCGGACGACACTCCAGCGGGGCGCCGGCACGCCCCCCCTCGCACCGGGACATCATGGACGACCACGACACGGACCCGGGCAGCGAGCGGAGCCGCGCCTTCTACGGCCGGCGCAAGGGCAAGCGCCTGCGGCCGGGCCAGGAGGAGCGCCTGGCCGAGCTCCTGCCGCGCCTGCGCCTGCCGGAGGCCGGCCTCCTCGACCCCGCCGCCCTCTTCCCGCGGCCCGTGGCGGAAACCTGGCTCGAGATCGGATTCGGCGGCGGTGAGCACCTCGCCGCGCAGGCCCGGCTCAATCCCGGTACCGGGATCATCGGGTGCGAGCCCTTCGTCAACGGCGTGGTGAAGCTGCTGCGCACCCTCGACGACGAGGCGATCGACACCGTCCGTCTCTGGGACCGGGACGCGATGGAACTGCTGCCGCGTCTGCCCGCCGCCAGCATCGGGCGGGTCTTTCTGCTCTATCCCGATCCCTGGCCGAAGCGCCGCCAGCGCAAGCGCCGCTTCGTCTCGGACGAGGCGCTCCGCGAGATCGCCCGGGTGCTCAAGCCCGGCGGCGCCTTCCGCTTCGCCTCCGACATCGACGACTACGTCGGATGGACGCTGGTGCGCGCCGCCCGCTGCCCCGCCCTGCGCTGGACCGCGACCCACTCCGCCGACTGGACCGCGCCCTGGCCGGAATGGCCCGGCACCCGCTACGAGGCGAAGACCACCGCCGAGGGGCGCCGGCCCACCTATCTCACCTTCGAGCGTGTGTGAGCGGCGCGCCCGCTCCTGTCGCGTCGCTCCTGTTGCGTCATGGCGCCCCGTGATAGGCCCGGGCCATGACCGCCGTCGCCTTCGGCACCCTGAAATTCGCCCGTGCCCTGCGGGAGCGGGCCCACCCACCGCCGAGCAAGCGGAGGGGCTGTCGGAGGTGATGGGCGAGGCCGTCCAGGCCAGCCTGCCGATGTGGACCGACCTGCAGGGCCTCGAAGCGTGGGCGAGGGCCGAATTCGCCGCCGTCCGGGCCGAGATGAAGGCGGAGTTCGTGGCCGTCCGGTCCGAGATGAGGACGGAGTTCGCGGGCGTTCGGGCCGAGATGAAGCTCCTCGAGCAGCGGATGACGATCAAGCTGGGTGCCATGCTGGTGGCCCTCGGCGGCATCCTGATCGCGGCGATCCGCACCATGCCGGCCCGCTGAGCGGAGCGTTGCGGCCGGCGCGTGCTCCGGCGCACCGGGCGCGAATGGCCGAACTTGCCGGCAGACGTGCGGGAAGGCATGGTTTCGCCCGGAAACCGCCAAGCCGAGCCGGGCGGCGCCTGTCGGCTCGAGGCCTCGCACCGGGGAGCGGGGGCGAGCACCCGCCCCTCCGTCGCCCCCTCCGCCGATCACCAGGATTGAGCCGCATTGGACCAGAGGCCCGACGCCGCTTCCGGCCTGCCGGACGATCTCCTCCCCCGCTTCGCCTTCGAGGGCGCGCCGGTGGGTCTCGCCTGCCTGATCGGGCCGGAGCGTCGCATCGCTGCCGCCAACCCGGCCCTCTGCGCGGCGCTGGGCGTCGCGCCCGGAGACCTGGTCGGCCGCCGCCTCGCCGACCTCGACCACCCGCTGAGCCCCGGATCCGGTCAGGATCTCCCGGGCCGGGATGTCGCGGGCCGGGATCTTCCGGGCGAAGCCTGCTGGCGCCGCGTCGACGGGTCGCCCGTCTGGGTCCGGCTGCGGACCGGGCCGGAGCGGGACGGCTGCCGGATCGTCGCGGTCGAGGTCGCCGAGGGCGGCGCCCGGGCGGAGCAGACCCGCCTGGCGCTGGCCTCGGCCGGCCTTGGCGAGTGGAGCTGGAACCCGGCCGACGGGCGCATCACCCTGTCGGACCGGGCGGCCGCGATCCTGGGCTACCCGGCCGGCGCGACGCCGACCTGGCCCGCGCTGCAGGACGCGGTCGCCCGCGACGACCTCGAGCGGATCCGGGCCACGGTGCAGGACGCGGTGGCGAAGGCGATCCCCTACGCCGTCGAGATGCGCTTCCGCCGCGCCGGCGACGGCCAGGAGGCCTGGATCTCCGCCCGCGGCCAGGCGACCGTGGCGCCGGACGGCCGTCTCACCGGCATGATCGGGGTGCTGCAGGACGTCACCGCCCGGGAGGAGGCCCGCCGGGCCCTTCACGACCGCGAGCAGCGGCTGCGGGTCGCGACCACGGTGGCGGCCCTCGGCATCTTCGAGTGGCACGTGCTCGACGACCAGTCGCTCTGGGAGAACGAGCGCATGTGGGAGATCTTCGGGCGCCGGCCGCAGGACGGCACGATCAGCATGCGGGAGTTCTTCCGCACCGTGGTCCACCCGGAGGACAAGGCCGAATTCCGCCGGGCCGTCACGGCGGCGCTCCACAGCGACGGGGTGCTGCACGCGACGGCGCGCATCCGCCGCGCGGCGGACGAGGCCTCCGGTCCGGAGTCCTGGCGCACCATCGAGATGGCCGGCCGTTTCGAGCGCGACGGGCCGGCCGGCCTGCCGCGGCGCCTGATCGGGGTCGTGGCGGACATCACCGGCCGGCGCCTCGCCGAGGAGCGCCAGTCGCTGCTGATCCGCGAGCTGCACCACCGGGTGAAGAACACGTTGGCGACAGTGCAGGCCATCGTCGGCTCGACCGCCCGGACCGCGTCGAGCATCGACAGCTTCTACGAGGCCTTCGTCGGCCGCATCATGTCGCTCGCCCACACCCATTCGGTCCTCACCGAGGATGTGTGGCAGACCGCATCCCTGCGCGGCCTGCTCGAGAACGAGCTGCGCCCCTACGCGGACGGGGAGATGCGGCCCGACACCGGCGGGCGGGTGGAGCTCGACGGGCCGGCGGTCGACCTGCCCTCCGAGATCGCGGTGCCGATCGGCATGGCGATCCACGAACTGACCACCAACGCCGCCAAGTACGGGGCGCTGTCGAACCGGGCCGGCCGGGTGCGGATCCGCTGGAGCCTCGAGCCCGGGGCGGATCGCCCGCGCCTGCGCTTCCACTGGCAGGAATCCGGCGGCCCGACGGTCGCGCCGCCGACCCGCCAGGGCTTCGGCTCGCGCCTGCTGCAGCGGGTGCTGACGACTCAGGTCCAGGCCGAGGTCGAGACCGACTACGCGCCCGGCGGCCTCGCGCTGACGATGCTGGCGCCGCTGCCGCTCCGCAACCCCGCCCTCAACCCGCTGGCGACGCTCTGAGCCGAAGCCGACCCGGCGGGCTTGCATCCGCACGCCGATCCAAGGCGCTCGATCGGCCAGGAAAGCCTTGGACAGGAAAGCCTTGGATCGGAGAAGCGGCGCGGGCCCGCGGCAGGGATCGGGCACGGGATCGATGAAGGCGGTGCCGGTCGTGCGCAGGTGGGAGATCGCCGCCGGCATCGAGGGCGGCTGCGGCGAGGCTGAAACCGCGCCCGCCGTCCGCTCCTGTTCCTGCGCATTGCCCTGAGATCGCATCGCCAGGACCGACAGCGATCCACTCGGCTCCCGGCCCCGTCGCGCCCGAGCGGACCGCCACCGGACTCCGACCTGGGCGAGAACCGCGGAGGATCGTCCGGTGCCGCAACGGGGCGAGCGCTCAGAACTGCACCCCCCGGGTCAGCGCGCCGTCGACCACGAGGTTGGTGCCGGTGACGAAGCTCGCGGCCGGGCTCGCCAGGAACACGGCCGCGCGGGCGATCTCCTCGGGGCGGGCCATCCGGCCGGTCGGGTTGAGGCGCAGGGCCTCGGCGAACAGGGTCGGGTTGCCCTCCTCGATCCGATGCCACACCCCGCCCTCGAAATAGGTGTTGCCCGGCGACACCGTGTTGGCGCGGATGGTCTTGCCCGCGAGCTGGAAGGCGAGGCCTTGCGCGTAGTGGATCAGGGCCGCCTTGAAGGCCCCGTAGGGCCCGGCCGCGAAGTCGATCTCGCGGCCCGACACGCTCGAGATGATGACGATCGATCCCGCCTTCGAACGCTCGAGGAACGGCATGCCGGCCTCGACCGCCGCGACGGTGCCCATGATGTCGACCGAGAAGCCGGAGCGCCACGCCGCCTCGTCGGCGCCGACCGCGAGGGCGCTGACATTCGGCACCAGGATGTCGAGGCCGCCGAGTTCTTCGCCGGCCTCGGCGATCCAGGCCTTCAGGGCGCCGGAATCGGCGACATCGACGGCGCGGCCCGTCGCGGCCACGCCCTTGGCGCGGAGGGAGGCCACCTTGGCGGCGACCTCCTCCGCGTTGCGGGCGCAGAGCGCGACGGCGGCGCCCTCCTCGGCCAGGAGATCGGCGATGGCGCCGCCGATCCCCTTGGTTCCGCCGGTGACGAGGGCGCGTAGCCCCTTGAGCCCGAGATCCATGGTGGTCTCCTGTCAGGCGAGAGCGATGTCAGGCAAGAGCGACGTCAGGCGAGAGCGACGTCAGGCCAGCGCGATCGACTTCGCGATCGAGGCGCCGAGAGTGTATTTCGGATCGACCATGTTGCCGAGGCGAACCCGCCCGCACTGGGTCAGCAGCATGTAGGCGTCGATCTCCTCGAAGCCGAAATCGCTGGCGAGCCAGCGCACCAGCTCGCGATAGGCGATGCGGGCCGCGTCCTCCATCGGCCGCGACGAGCCGATGGTCATGAAGAACTCTTCCGTCTCCAGGCGCGGCCAGCGGATCGTCCAGCCCTTGATGAGGTCGATCTGCACCGTGGTGTGGGTCGGGTGCTCGACCGCGACTCCGCAGAGCTCGCCGTCGCCTTGCGCGGCGTGGCAGTCGCCGAGATAGAGCAGCGCGCCCTTGGTGTTGACCGGCAGGTAGATCACCGCGCCGACGCCGATGTCGGGCAGGTCCATGTTGCCGCCGTAATAGTCCGGCTGGAGCGAGGAGATCGCCTCGATCTCCGGCGAGGTGCCGATCGTGCCGATGAAGGGCTGGTAGGGCAGGCTGATGCGGTCGTTCCAGCGCACGCCGGTCTCGGCCGTGACCTCGAGCTTGCGCACCCGCTCGGGCAGCGACGGGTTGAGGAGCGCGGTGTCGGCCGTCGCGACGAGGCCGCCGAACTCGGGCATGATCAGCGTGGTGCCGCAGGGCTGGGGGCCGCGCGGACGGATCGACTTGATGGCGACGGCGAGGCAGTCGCCCTTCTCGGCGCCGTTGACGTAGATCGGCCCGTTCTGCGGGTTGAGGTAGGGGAAGTTCAGGATCTTGGTCGGGCTGTCGGTCTCGTGGCGGATCATGCCCTCGAAGGCGTCGTGGGTCTCCACCGTGACGACGGCGCCGGGATCGACGGTGAGCACCGGATCGACGAAGGGCCCGTAGACGTAATGGTAGCGGCCCTGCTCGGCCTCCGTGATGGTGTGCTCAAGGCCCGCCTTGCCCTTGGCCACGCCCTTCTTCGCCATGATCGACTGGTCGAGCCACTGCATGGTCGTCTCTCCCTCTTCGTCAGATTTCGTGCGGTTGCCTTGTGCCGTCCATACTACCCGCGACCTCATCCTGAGGTCGCGGGTGGGAGGAGCGGATGCGCGTGCGCGGCGTGTCTGCGACATCGTCCCTCACACCGCGAGATGGCGCCGCACCAGGTCGCGGTCGTCGAGGTCCCGCGCCGTCAGCTCCGCGACGATCCGGCCCTTGTCCATGACGTAGCTGCGCTGGGCCATGGCGCGGATCAGGTCGATGTTCTGCTCCACGAACACCACCGTCACCCCGGTGCGGCGGTTGAGCTCGACGAGGGTGCGGCCGATCTCCTGCACCACCGAGGGCTGGATGCCCTCGGAGGGCTCGTCGAGCAGGATCAGGGACGGGGCCCCCACCAGCACGCGGCCGATCGCGAGCTGCTGCTGCTGCCCGCCCGAGAGGGTGCCGGCGCGCTGGCCCCGGCGCTCGCGCAGGATCGGGAACGGGCCGTAGGCGCGCTCGATCTCGAAGGGCGTGCCGGGGGGAAGCAGCGAGGCGCCGACCGCCAGGTTGTCGGCGACGCTCATGCGGGGAAAGACGTCGCGGCCTTGCGGCACGTAGCCGATGCCGAGGCGGGCGCGCCGGTGGGCGGCGAGGCGCTCCACCGCCTCCCCCCTGAAGGCGATGCCCCCTGCGGCCGCCGGCAGGAGGCCGATCAGGCTGCGCATCAGGGTCGACTTGCCGACCCCGTTGCGGCCGATCACCGCCACGATCTCGCCCGGCCGGATGCTGAGGTCGACCCCCTGCAGCACCGGCTTGCCGCCGTAGCCGGCCCTTAAGCCCGCGGTCGAGAGCAGCGCGTCAGGCATCGGCTGTCCTCCGCGGCGCCTCCGCCTCCCCGAGATAGATCGCCGCGACCGCCTCGTTCGCCACGATCTCGTCGGTGGTGCCCTGCGCGAAGATGCGCCCGACATGGAGCACGGTGACCCGCTGGGCGATCTGGCGCACGAAGGCCATGTCGTGCTCGATCGCCAGGATCGCGACGCCGTCGCGGTTGAGGGACTGCACCATCTCGCCCGTGGCGAAGGTCTCGGCCGGCGACATCCCGGCGGTCGGCTCGTCGAGGAGCAGGAGGCGGGGCTTCAGGCTGATCGCCATGCCGATCTCGAGCCACTGCTTCTGGCCGTGGCTGAGGGTGCCGGCCCGCTCGCCCGCGGCGTCGGCGAGGTTGAGGAAGGCGAGGAGCCGCCGGATCTCGGCCCCGAGGGAGGCGCCTTCGAGGTGGTGCTGGAGCGCGATCTCGAGGTTGTGGGCGACGGTGAGCCCCGGGAAGATGCCCGGCACCTGGAACTTGACGCTGAGGCCCCGGCGCACCCGCTCGAAGGGCTTCAAGGCCGTGATGTCCTCGCCGCGGTAGAGAACCTGGCCGCGCTCGGGCCGGTACTCGCCGATGAGCAGGCGGAAGAACGTGCTCTTGCCCGCCCCGTTCGGCCCGATCAGGCAGTGGACCTCGCCCTCGCCGAGCGCGAAGTCGATGCCGTTGGTGACGTGCAGGCCGCCGAAATGCTTGTCGAGACCGCGGGTCTCCAGGATCGCGGTCATCGCGCGGGGGCCTTTCTGCCGAGGCGCGACAGCCCGCGCATCAGCCCGACGACGAGGCCTTCCGGGGCGGCGAGCACCACCACGACGAGGAGCAGGCCCATCACCACCAGCGCATACTGGCTGCCGTAGATCGTCAGCGCCTGGAAGCCGCCGAGCACCGCGAGGGTGCCGACGAGGGTCGCCGTGAGGTCGCCCCGTCCGCCGACCGCGACCCAGATGACGGGCAGCGCCGCGGCGGTGAGCCCCATGCTGGAGGGCGTGATGTACTGGCCCCAGGCCGTGTAGAGCGTGCCCGAGAGGCCCGCGAGCGCGGAGCCGATCACGAAGGCGCCGAGCTGGTAGCGGCGCACGTCGTAGCCCAGCATCTCGGCCCGCTCGGGGTTCTCGCGGATCGCCACCAGCACGTTGCCGAAGCGGGCGTTCACCAGGATCCGCAGGGCCAGGTAGGTGACGACGAGGAGGCCGAGGAGCGCGTAGTAGAGCGCGACGTCGGGAAACAGCACGAGGTCGCCGTCGAGCCACGGCACGGTCAGGGGCGGCATGCCGCTCATGCCGTTGTAGCCGTTGAGGCGCGCCGCCCCGATGCGCCATTCGGGCCCGGCGGTCTGCGCCATGAAGCGCTCCATGGCGAGGGTCACCGACAGGGTGATGATGCCGAGGAAGACGCCGCCGATCCGGCCGAAGAACAGGAAGTAGCCGAGCAGGCCGGCGAAGCCCGCCGAGAGCGCCACCGCCAGGACGACGGCCGCCAGCGTGAAGCCGTAGGCCGCCCCGACATTGAGCGTGAGCACGCCGTAGGCGTAGCCCGAGAGGCCGAAGAACGCGGTCTGGCCGAAGCTCAGCGCGCCGCCGTAGCCCCAGATCAGGCACAGGCCCAGCGCCATGAACACCCAGCAGAAGAAGTAGGCGGTGTTGCCGACGGTGTAGCCGTCGGCGAACCACGGATAGGCGACCGCGAGGCCGAGGGACCCGGCGAAGGCCGTCCAGAAGGCGGGGCCGCGGCCGAGGGTCTGCGGCCCTTCGAGCCGGCGCAGCAGGCGCAGCATCATCCGCTCCTCAGGCCCGCTCGCGCAGGATCAGGCCGGAGATGCCCCGCGGCAGGACCCGGATCACCAGGATCACCGCGACGAGGAGCCCGATCTGGCCGAAGAGCTGGCCCTGCCACGAGGTGAGCGCCGCCCGCACCGCGCCCAGGACCAGGGCGGCCGGCGCCGTGCCGAGGAAGATGTCGGCGCCGCCCACCACCACGGTGACGAAGGCCTCCATGATGAAGGTCGCGCCCATGGTCGGCACGATGGTCATCGTCGGGGCGTAGAGCCCGCCGGTGAGGCCGGCGAGCGCCGCACCGATCCCGAAGGTCAGCGCGTAGACCTTGCGGGTGTCGACCCCGAGCGCCTCGGCCATGTGCGGCACCTGGATCGTCGCCCGCGCCAGCGTGCCGAAGCGGGTGGCGTTGAAGGCGAGGTAGAGCCCGGCGAGCACCGCGAGGGCGGCCAGCATCAGCACCACCCGGTAGGTCGAGTAGGAGTAGCTGCCCAGCGTGAAGCTCCCGAGCGGCGTGCCGACGCCCGGCATGCTGGAGCCGAGCACGATCAGCGTCCCTTGCGTCGCCGCCAGGCTGACGCCCCAGGTCGCCACGATGGTGTCGAGGGGCCGGCCGTAGAGATAGCGGATCACCAGGCGCTCCAGCACCATGCCGACCGCGCCGGCGGCGAGGGCGCCCGCCAGGATCCCGGCCGGCAGCGGCAGCCCGGCGCGGGTCGTCGCCACGGTCACGTAGGCGCCGCACATGATGAACTCGCCGTGGGCGAGGTTGATGACGCCCATCATGCCGAACACCACCGCGAGGCCGCAGGCGGCGAGCACCAGGAACGCGAACGCGTCCCCGAGCTGGTAGAGGAAGGCGAAGGCCGTATCGAGGAGGACCATGCGGGAGCCGTTTCAGGAGAAATATGTTTTCCGGTGATCTGCCCGACGACGTGTGGAGCGCTCTCCCCTCTCCCGTGTGGGAGAGGGGCCGGGGGATCGAAGATCCCGCGTGAGGGTGCTACGGTTCTGATTAGAACTCAGACCGTCGTGCTCGCAGCTTAATGGTCAGAGCACGACCCAGAACCGTAGCACCCTCGCGCGATCTTCGATCGCCCCTACCCCTCTCCCACACCTTGCAGCGATACCAGGCAAGCCTGGTATCGCCTGGAGAGGGGATCCCGCGCTTTACTCGGCTCGGAGCAGATCAAACGGCATTCGCATGAGCCGGGGGCTAGCCCCGGTAGAAGCGGTCACGGCTTGGGCGGGTTGCTCGGGGTGTACTGCGCCATCGGGTCCTTCTTGGTCAGGTCGCAGCCCGCCTGGCCGAGCCAGTACGGCTTGATGTCGGTCCAGGTCTTGGGAAACGAGATGGCGTGCTTCTCGTCGACCTTGGCGAGGTAGATCGTGTGCGAGGCGTGCTGGCTCTTCGGGTCGATGCAGACCCGGCCTTCGGGGGCGTCGACGCAGACGTCGCCGGCGGCGATCACCTTGCGGAGCTCGGCGCGTTTCGTCGAGCCGTTCGCCCGCTCGACCATCTGCTTGTAGAGGTAGACGGCGTGGTAGGAGTTCTCCGCCTCCTGGTTGACGTAGGGCTCGTTCGGGAACTTCGCCTTCCACTTGGCCAGGAACGCCTTGCTCTGCGGCGTGTCGACCTCCTCGATGTAGTTGGTCGTCACGTAC
The DNA here is from genome assembly GCF_004745635.1 of Methylobacterium nonmethylotrophicum. Lineage (GTDB taxonomy): Bacteria > Pseudomonadota > Alphaproteobacteria > Rhizobiales > Beijerinckiaceae > Methylobacterium > Methylobacterium nonmethylotrophicum. The sequence continues at coordinate 115,709 of NZ_SRLB01000016.1, forward strand.
ATGTTGGCGAGGCTCGGCGGCTGGAAGCGCTTGTGCTCGTAGCCCTGGCCGACATTGACCGAGGAGCCCATCGGCACCTTCAGGTTCGCGGCCGCCGCCTGCTCGTAGTACGAGGCCTGGGCGGTGCCGACGAGCAGAGTCATCAGGATGTCGGGCTTCGCTTTCTGGATATTCTGGATCGTCTGCGAGAACTGCGACACGCCGAGCGGGATGAACTCCTCGCCGACCATCTCGCCGCCGTTCTCCTTGACGATGTTGCGCACCCACTCGGCCGAGATCTGGCCGAAATTGTAGTCGGCCGCGATGGTATAGACCCGCTTGCCGAACTTCTCCATCATCCAGGGGATCAGCGTCGAGAATTGCTGCTCGGGCACGGCGCCGGTCACCACCATGTGGCCGTCGCAGACGCCGCCCTCGTACTGGTTGTTGTAGAAGGCGAAGCCGTCGAGCTGGTCGACGATCGGCCGGTAGGCCTCGCGCGAGGCGGAGGAGAAGCCGGCGAAGACCACGTCGACCTTGTCGCGCTGGAGCACCCGGCGCATGAATTCCTGGTAGCGGGTGTTATCCGACTGGGTGTCGTAGATCACGAGGTCCAGCTTGCGCCCGGCGATGCCGCCCGCCGCATTGATCTCGTCGGCGGCGAGCTGGATGCCGTGGACCTTGCCGATGGTGGCGACCGCGAAGTCGCCGGACTGGTCCTCGAGCACGCCGAGCTTGATCGGGTCGGCGGCCTGCGCGGTGCCGCCGAGCACCAGGGCGGCCGCGAGGGCGGTCAGGCGGGATCCGTGGCGGGGTCTCGACATGGTGGACGTCCTCGAGCTGGGAGTGGTCACGTGCCGGGAGCGGTCACCCGGCGTTGGCACTTGGGGCGTTGGCACTTGGGGCAAGGTCACTTGGGGCAAGGTCACTTGGGCAAGGCGGCCCGGCGCTGCGGCGCCGGCACGTCGGGGCGGGCCCGGACCAGGGCCTCGCAATACTGTTCGAGCGGCAGGCGGGCCCGCATGCTGTCCCGTCTCAAGGCTTCGAAGGCCGCGTCGTCGTCGAGGCCGCGCTCCTGCATCACCCGCAGGATCGCCTTGACGACGTGGCGCCGTCCGCGCCGGCGCTCCTCGTGGCGCGCCAGCTGCTCCTCGAGCGCGCGGCGGCGCTGGTGCTCGTTCACCGTGAGGTAGAGGGCGGCGTAGACCGAGGCGCCGTGGATCGGCTTGCGCAGGAGACCCGTCGCGCCGAACTGGAGCAGGCTCCTGAGCCGGCTCGGCGCCTCGACCCCGACGAGACCCAGCACCGGCACCGGCGGCAGGTCGGAGACGGCGCTCGCCGCCATCCCGGGCAGCGGCAGGTCGCCGTCGACGATCACCAGGGCGCGCTCGGGTTCAAGCTCCGCCCAGGCGAGCTGGGGGGCCTCGTCCGCCCTCAGGATCGACGCGACGGTCAGGCCGAGCTTCATCAGCGTCGCCACGAGCGTGTCGCTCACGGTCGCCGGCGCGATGATCAGGTAGGCCTGCATCCCGCTGAAGTTCTGGATCAACCACGGTCCGGTCATGACGGCACCACCCGCAGGCGCGGGCGCCGGAGCACCGGGACGATCCGGGGGGCACTGCGCACCAGGTAGGGGTCGGGCGCGACGGGGGCCGGTGCCTCGCCCAGGATCGTGAAGCGCGCCGCCGCCGTGGAGAGGCCGATGCGCGGCGTCAGCGCCGCGTGGAGCGTGGTCTCGTCGAGGCGCACCAGTCCCTGCGGCGCCTCGAAGGCGACCTCGCAGGCGGCGCGCCGCAGGGCCGCGACCTCCTCGGTGCCCGCCCGCGCCAGGGCCCGGGCGAGGAGGTGGACGGCGATGTAGGCGGCCTCCGTATCGGCCGAGGGCGTCGGCCCGCCGGGAAAGCGCGCGGCGTACGCCTCCGTGAAGGCGCGGTTGCGGGGCGTGTCGATCGACGAGAAGTAGACGCTCGAGCTGAGATGGCCGTCGACGGCCTCCGGGCCGATCGCCTCGAGTTCCGGCTCGGCGAGGCTGCAGCTCGCCACCGGGATCTCCCGCGCCTGATCGATGCCGCGCTCGCGGCAGGCGCGGCGCAGCTCCTGAAAGAACCGGTAGGCCGAGATGCCGATCAGCGTGTTGAACACGAAGTCCGGTCGCGTCGCCAGGATGGTGTCGATCACCTGCCCGAACTCGGTCTCGCCGATGGCGAAGTAGCGCTCCGCCGCGACCCGCCCGCCCGCAAGCGCCAGGGTTTCGCGCAGGATGCGGTTGTTCTCCCACGACCAGATGTAGTTCGATCCGATGCAGAAGGCGGTGCGGTCGCCGCGGGCGAGCAGGTGCTGGACCAGGGGCACGATGTGCTGGTTGGGGGAAGCACCGGTGTAGACGACGTTCTCGGAGGTCTCGAATCCTTCGTAGTGCGACGGGTACCACAGAAGGCCGTCATGCTTCTCGAAGATCGGGATGATCTCCTTGCGGCTCGACGAGGTGTAGCAGGCGACGACATGCCGGATCCCGGCCCGCAGGAGCTGGTCGGCACCGGCGGCATACCCGGCGATCTCGCCATTCGGGTCCACGACCTCGGGCTCGAGGACGACCCCGAGGTGTCCCGCATTCACCTCCTCGACCGCCAGGACGGCGCCATTCTGCATCGCGCGTCCGACGAGGCCGTAAGGCCCGGTGGTGGAGAACAGGATGCCGATGGGGCGTCTGTCAGTCATCGGTGCCTCTGGAACGCAAAAAGCCCGCCAGCGCGGAGCGCTGCGGGCTGCATTGCCGGACGGGAGGGGGCCATATGGCGCCGGATTGGGCATCTTTGCCCTGCGCCTCAAAAACAGGCTCGGACGTTACGCCGACGATGTCAAGCCGGTTTCTGCGCAGCGCGGCGACGCCATGGGTCGGCGCGATCCCTCGATCGCGTGCCGGTCCGGTCGCCGGCTCCAGGGCGATCATCCGCGACGGATCCGGGACCTGAGCGGTCAGGGCGTCGGCTCGCCCACGCGACACGCCCCACGGGGTCTTGCCGGGGCGCAGGCCTTCCGCCCACGCCGTCCTGCGCTGAGCGGGTGGGACGGACAGGCCCTGCGCTCAAGCCACCACCGTCGTGTACCGTGCGACGACGGTTCGGCCGGGCGGCATGGGGTTGGTGATGGGGCGAGGCGAGGACGACGACAGGCAGGCGAACCGCGCCGTCACGGGACGGACCCGGGTCCGCCTCCGGCACTTTTCCCGGTCGCTGCCGATGTCGCTGCTGCGGGCCCGCGAGGCGGTGATGCAACATTTCCGTGCCTCGTTGCGGCACCACAATCTGACCGAGCAGCAATGGCGGGTCCTGCGGGCGCTCACCACCGTCGAGGCGATCGAGACGACCGAACTGGCTTACGCCACCTTCCTCCTGCCCCCGAGCCTGTCGCGCATCGTCCGCGACCTCGAGGAGCGGGGGCTCGTCGCGCGCCGCAGCGCCGAGACCGACCTGCGCCGCGCGCTCGTCTCGATCAGCCAGGAGGGCATGCGGGTGATCGAGACGGTCTCGCCGGAATCCGAGTTGATCTACGGCCGCATCGCCGACGCCTTCGGAAGCGAGCGGCTGGCGCTGCTCCAGGATCTGCTGCGCGAGCTGGAAATCTGCCTGACGGACCTGCCGGGAGGTGCGGACGCCGCCGGATCGGAGGCGGGTGCGCCCGCTCCCGGCAGCCGACGGGAATAGGGCCGCGGGCCGGTTGCGAAGAGATGATTAACACGTTAAGTTAATCCCGGTTCCGGCTGCGCCGACGGGAGATCGGCGCGGGCTGCGGGGAGGGCGCCGTGCCGCACATCATCGTCGAGTACTCGGCCAATCTCGAGCCGGCGGTCTCGCCCCGGCGGCTCGTCGACGCCCTCCACCGGGCGGCGCTCGACACCGGCGTCTTCCCCATCGGCGGGCTGCGCACCCGGGCCGAGCGGCGCGACGTCTACGCGGTGGCCGACGGTGATCCCGACAACGGCTTCGTCGCGGTGCTGGCGCGCATCGGCGAGGGCCGCGACGCCGAGACCCGCGGGCGCGTCGCCCGGGCCCTGATGGACGTACTCGAGGCCGAGACGGCCGAGGTCTTCCGCGGGCGGGGGCTCGGGCTCACCGTCGAGGTGCAGGAGATCGACGGCACCGGATCGCTCAAGACCAACAACCTGCACGAGCGGATGGCGCGCAAGGACCGGGGAGAGGCCGCGTGAACCGAGCCCTCGATCCGACGCTCGCCGCGAATCTCGCGAAGGCCGAGCACGCCATGGCGCGCTTTCGCGAAGACGTCGTCCCCCACCTCATCGCGGGCGAGCGGGTGACGGGGAGCGAGACCTTCGACACCCTCGATCCGACCACGAACGGCCGGCAATGCACGGTCGCGGCGGGCGGCGCGGCCGAGATCGACCGGGCGGCGCGGGCCGCGGCCGACGCCTTCAGGGCCTGGCGCGACGTGCCGGGCGCCAGACGCCGAACGATCCTGCACGCCATCGCGGACGCGATCGAGGCCCGCGCCGACGAGATCGCGCTGGTCGAGAGCGCCGATTGCGGTCAGCCGATCCGCTACATGGCCAAGGCGGCGGTACGCGGCGCCGAGAATTTCCGGTTCTACGCCGACCGGGCGCCGGACGCGCAGAACGGCCTGTCGCTGCCGGACGTCGACCACATCAACTACACGATGCGCCAGCCGATCGGGCCGGTGGGCGTGATCACGCCCTGGAACACGCCCTTCATGCTCTCGACCTGGAAGATCGCCCCGGCGCTCGCCGCCGGCTGCACGGTCGTCCACAAGCCGGCGGAATGGTCGCCGCTCTCCGCCGTGATCCTGGCCGAGATCATGGACGACACGATCCGCCGGCACGGCGGACCGGCGGGCGTGGTCAACCTCGTGCACGGCCTCGGCGAGACCGCCGGCAGGGCGCTGACCGAGCACCCGGCGATCAAGGCGGTGGCGTTCGTGGGCGAGACCACGACCGGTTCGCACATCATGGCGCAGGGCGCGGCCACGCTGAAGCGGGTCCATTTCGAGCTCGGCGGCAAGAACCCGGTCATCGTCTTCGACGACGCCGACCTCGACCGGGCGCTCGATGCCGTCCTGTTCATGATCTACTCGCTCAACGGCGAGCGCTGCACCTCGTCCTCCCGCGCGCTGGTCCAGCGCTCGATCTACGCCGACTTCTCGCGCCGGGCCGCCGAGCGCGCGCGGCGGATCCGCATCGGCCATCCCCTCGACCCGGCGACCGAGCTCGGGCCCCTGATCCACCCGCGCCACGCCGAGAAGGTGCTGTCCTACCCCGCCCTCGCTCGCCAGGAGGGCGCGACGATCGCCTGCGGCGGCGGTCGGGCCATGGAGGGCGCCGGCAACTACGTCGAACCGACGCTCTACGTCGAGGCCGCCGCCGCCATGCGCATCGCCCAGGAGGAGATCTTCGGGCCGGTGCTCACCATGATCCCGTTCGCGGACGAGGCGGAGGCGATCCGCATCGCCAACGACGTCCGCTACGGGCTCGCCGGCTACATCTGGACGCGGGACGTCGGACGCGCGCACCGGGTCGCCCGCGACCTCGAGGCCGGGATGGTCTGGGTCAACTCGGAGAACGTGCGCCACCTGCCGACCCCGTTCGGCGGGGTGAAGAACTCCGGCATCGGGCGCGACGGCGGCGACTATTCCTTCGACTTCTACATGGAGACGAAGAACGTCGCGGTCGCCTTCGACAGCCACAAGGTCCCGCGTCTCGGCGCCTGAGCATCATTCCGCCGGTCGCGAACGACCGGTGCCGAAGCGGTCACCGGTCCGGCGGCGATGTCGATGCAACACCAAGAACCCAAGCAGAATCGCGCCATGCAACGCTGCTTTGGGCCGCCGTGCCCGCCCCGTCGTCAGCGGCCGCCCGCCAGAGGCGGTCCAGGAGGATCCGCCCCATGCCCGTGCCGGCCCCGGTGCTCGCCCCGCCCTTCCACGTCGTGCGCCTCGGCCACGTCGTCCTGACCGTGCGCGACCTCGGCGCCGCGAAGGCGTTCTGGGCCGACACGCTGGGCCTCCAGGTGACGGAGGAGACCGGGACGCGCCTCTACCTGCGGGCGATGGAGGAGCGCGGCCATCACTGCGTCGTGCTGGAGCGGGGCGAGGCGCCCGCCGCGCGCCACCTCGGCTTCAAGGTCTTCTCCGAGGAGGATCTCGATCGCGCTCACGCCCATTTCCGCGACCGCGGCCTCGCGGCGGCGTTCGTCGAGGAGCCCTACCAGGGCCGGACCCTGCGCACCGTCGACCCGCTCGGCGTGCCGCTCGAGTTCTATTTCCGCATGGAGAAGCTGCCGGCGGTCCACCAGACCTACGCGCTCTACCGGGGCGTGAAGCCCCTGCGCATCGACCATGTCAACTGCTTCTCCGACGACGTCGACGCCTCGGTCGCGTTCTACAACGAGCTCGGCTTCCGCGTGACGGAATACACGGAGAACGAGGACCGCTCGCGCCTCTGGGCTGCCTGGATGCACCGCAAGGGCGGCGTGCACGACATGGCCTTCACCCACGGAATCGGGCCGCGGCTGCACCACGTGGCGTTCTGGGTCTCGCACCCGATGAACATCATCGACCTCCTCGACCTCATGGCGACCACCGGCTACGTCGCGAGCATCGAGCGCGGTCCCGGACGTCACGGCATCTCGAACGCGTTCTTCCTCTACGTGCGGGATCCGGACGGGCACCGCATCGAGATCTACTGCTCGGACTACCAGACCATCGACCCGGATCACGAACCGATCCGCTGGGACCTGCGCGACCCGCAGCGCCAGACGCTCTGGGGGGCGCCGGCGCCGAGGAGCTGGTTCGAGGAGGGCACGCCCTTCGCCGGCACGCCGGCCCGCCAGCCGTCCTACGCGGCCTCGCCGATCGTCGCCGGGTGACCGCCATGCTGGACGACGCCGTCGAGGCCTTCGCGCAGAGCCTGTTCGAGGCCGAGCGGGACCGGCGCCAGACCCGCGCCCTCTCGATCCTGCATCCGGAGGCGACGCTCGACGACGCCTACCGCGTGCAGGAGGCCTTCGTCGCCCGGAAGGTCGCGGCCGGCGGCCGGATCCGGGGCCACAAGATCGGCCTGACCTCCCGGGCGATGCAGGCGGCGGTCGGCATCGACCAGCCGGATTCCGGCTACATCCTCGACGACATGGTCTTCCCCGACGGCGGGGTGGTGCCCGGCGGACGCTTCATCGGGCTGCGCGTCGAGGCGGAACTCGCCTTCGTGCTAGGGCGCGACCTCTCGGGGGCGGATTGCACCCTGTTCGACGTGCTCGACGCCACCGCCTACGTCACGCCGGCGCTCGAGATCCTCGACACCCGCATCTTCCGCGCCGATCCCGAGACGGGTGCCGGGCGCAGGGTCGTCGACACCGTCGCCGACAACGCCGCCAATGCCGGCATCGTGACCGGCGGCCGGCCGTTCCGGCCGGGCGATCACGACCTGCGCTGGATCGGGGCGATCTGCGCGAAGAACGGCGCGGTCGAGGAGACGGGCCTCGCCGCCGGGGTGCTCAACAATCCGGCATCGGCGGTCGCCTGGCTGGTGAAGCGCTTCGCCGGCCAGGGCCGCGGCCTCAAGGCGGGCGAGATCGTGCTGGCCGGCTCCTTCATCCGCCCGATCGAAATCGGGCCGGGCGACACGATCACCGCCGATTACGGCCCGTTCGGCACCGTCTCCTGCCATGTCGGATGAGGCCCAGTTTCGGAGGAGGTCCATGAAGTTCGTCACCTTCGAGAGCGGCGGCGCCGTCTCCTACGGCCTCTGGCAGGAGGAGGGCGGGAGGACCGGCGTCGTCGACCTCGGCCGCCGCCTGCCCTACCCGACCCTCGACGCGCTGATCGCCGCCGAGGCCGTGGCGGAGGCCGCGGCGTTCGCCGGCACGCCGCCCGACCACGCGGCCGGGGCGGTCCGGCTCCGGCGGCCATTGAGCGCGTTCCGGAAGTGCTTCTGCGTCGGCGTGAACTACCCGGACCGCAACGCCGAGTACAAGGACGCCTCGGACCTCCCGCCGTATCCGAGCCTGTTCATCCGCTTCCCCGAGAGCTTCTCTGGGCCCGACGCCCCGATCCTGCGCCCGCCGGAGAGCCGGCAGCTCGACTACGAGGGCGAGATCGTGCTGGTGATCGGCAGGGCCGGACGGCGCATCCGCGCGGCGGACTGGCGCGACCACGTCATGGGCTACACCCTCGCCAACGAGGGCACGCTGCGCGACTGGGTGCGGCACGGCAAGTTCAACGTGACGCCCGGCAAGAACTGGGCGTCGTCCGGGTCGCTCGGCCCCTGGATCGTGACCGCCGACGCGGTCGACGCGGAGCGCCTGCGGCTGGTGACCCGGGTCAACGGCGAGGTCCGCCAGGACGACACCACCGCGCGGCTGATGTTCCCGTTCGGCCGCATCCTCGAATATGTCTCGACCTTCTGCACGCTCGAGCCCGGCGACATCATCCTCACCGGTACGCCGGCCGGCGCCGGGGCCCGCTTCGACCCGCCGCGCTTCCTCGTGCCGGGCGACGTGGTCGAGGTGGAGGTCGGGGGCATCGGCCTGTTGCGCAACACCGTCGCCGACGAGGCCCCCTGATGGACCGCAGCCCAGGCGCCCTGCGCCGCATGACCGGCGGAGCGGCGATCGTCGAGGCGCTCGCGGCGAACGGCGTCGACACCGTGTTCGGCCTGCCCGGCGCCCAGATGTACCCGCTGTTCGACGCCTTGAAGCAGCGCGAGGCTGCGATCCGCACCGTCGGGGCGCGGCACGAGCAGGCCTGCGGCTACATGGCCTTCGGGTATGCCCGCTCGACCGGCCGGCCGGGGGTCTACGCGGTGGTGCCGGGCCCCGGCGTCCTCAACACCACGGCGGCGCTCTGCACCGCCTACGGCACCGGCAGCCCGGTCCTCTGCCTCACCGGCCAGGTTCCGACCGCCTTCCTCGGCAAGGGGCGCGGCCACCTGCACGAGCTGCCCGACCAGCTCGGGACGCTGCGCTCGCTCGTGAAATGGGCCGAGCGGATCGAGCGCGTCGAGGACGCGCCGGCGGTGATCGACGAGGCGTTCCGCCGGATGCTGTCCGGCCGGCCCGGCCCGGTCGCCGTCGAGATGGCCTGGGACGTGATGGCGGGCGCGGCCGAGGTCGCCCCCCTGCCCGCTTCACGGCCCGACCGGCGCCCGGTGCCCTGCGGCGAGGCGGTCGCCCGTGCCGCGCGGCTCCTCGCCGCGGCCGAGCGGCCGATGATCCTCGTCGGCTCGGGCGCCCAGCACGCCGGTGCGGCGGTGCTGGCGCTCGCCGAGGCCCTCGACGCGCCGGTAGGCGCCTTCCGCGGCGGGCGCGGGGTCGTGGACGAGGACCACCCGCTCGGGGTTTCGTCCTATGCCGCGCGCCTGCTCTGGGACGACACGGATGCCCTCGTCGGCATCGGCTCGCGCCTCGAGATGCCCTACATGCGCTGGGCCGGGATGATGCGCCTGATCGACCGTCCGGAGACGCCTCCGCTCGTGCGCCTCGACATCGACCCCGTCGAGTTCGAGCGCCTCGTGCCGGAGGTCGGGATCCTGGCCGATTCCGAGGACGGCGCCCGGGCGCTTCTCGCGGCGGTGCGGGCGTTCCCCCGCCGGGACCGGCCCGACCGGCGGGCGGCGATCGCCGCGGCGAAGGCGCGGGCCAGGAGCGCGGTCGAGGCGGTGCAGCCGCAGGTCGCCTATCTCGACGCGATCCGCGCCGTGCTGCCCCGCGACGGGTTCCTGGTGCCCGAGCTCTCCCAGCTCGGCTTCGCCACCTATTTCGGCTGGCCCGTCCACGAGCCCCGCACCTACGTCTCGGAAGGCTACCAGGGCACGCTCGGCTTCGGCTTCCCGACGGCGCTCGGGGTCAAGGTCGCCCATCCCGGCCGCGCCGTGGTCTCGGTGACGGGCGACGGCGGCTTCCTGTTCGGCGTGCAGGAGCTGGCGACCGCGGCCCAGGAGCGGATCGGGCTCGTCACGGTCGTCGTCAACAACGCGTCCTACGGCAACGTGCTGCGCGACCAGCAGACCGGGTTCGGCAACCGGATCATCGGCTCGGTCCTGGAGAATCCGGATTTCCTGCTCCTGGCGAAGGCCTTCGGCGTCGCGGGGGCGGCGGTCTCCACGCCGGACGGTCTCGCGGCGGAACTCAGGCTGGCCTTCGACCGGCCCGGGCCGACGCTGATCGAGGTCCGGGTGCCGCAGGGCACGGAAGCCTCGCCCTGGCCGTTCATCCATCCCCCGGCCCGGCCCGCCTGAGGCCGGCCGATGCGCGAGTGATACGACATCCGGACGATTGCGTCCGGAATTCGTATCGGAGCCTGTTTGGTTGTCGAGAACGGCATCCCGTCGGTCCCATCCATCCCATCCACGACCTCATCCTGAGGTGCCGGCGATCGAAGATCGCGCACGATCGTCGATCGCGGACCGAGAGGAGCCTCGAAGGAGGGCTCCAGGAATCTCGGAGACATCGGGAGTGACCCGCTCCAGGTTCGGCAGGAGGGGCGTTGCCGATCGGCGCGAGTAGGCGACAGGGGGCGTGCCGCGCCGCCGCCTCCGCCAGGCCCATCCGCGCATCGGACGCGCCACCAGACGGCACGCGGACACGATCCCGTCCCGGGCGAGCTGCGGCCAGACCTCCCCTGCGCCGCGGACATGCCCTGCGCCGCGGACGTGGACGCTCGCCCCGAACACGCACGAAGGCGTGTCCTGGCGCCACCCCTCCCGTAGGCCGACTGCCCGGCGGCCCTCGATACGCCCTTGGGGAACGCCCGCACCTTGGAACGGTTGTCGGGTATGCCGCCCGGCCGGGGCCGTGCGCCCCCTCTCGGCGCGCGCCGATGCCGGGCCCCTCATCCAGGAGCGATGGCCCAAGCCCATGCTGAGCGACAGCGGCACCTCCGCCCTACCGGACACGCTTCCGGTCACCCTCACGATCAACGGGCAGGAGCGGCAACTCCAGGTCGCGCCCTGGACCACGCTCCTCGACCTCTTGCGCGAGGACCTCGACCTCACCGGCACCAAGAAGGGCTGCGACCACGGCCAGTGCGGCGCCTGCACGGTGATCGTCGACGGCAAGCGCATCAATTCCTGCCTGGCGCTGGCGGTGCAGAAGGACGGCGCCCGCGTCACCACCATCGAGGGCCTGTCGACCGGCAGCCTCCACCCGGTCCAGGCAGCGTTCCTGGAGCACGACGCCTTCCAGTGCGGCTACTGCACGCCGGGCCAGATCATGTCGGCGGTGGCGCTGATCGAGGAGGGCCGCGCCCGCTCGCGCGAGGAAATCCGCGAGCACATGAGCGGCAACATCTGCCGCTGCGGCGCTTACACCAACATCGTCGACGCCGTCGAGGACGTCCTGAAGACCAAGGCGTCGTCGTTGCGGGAGGCCGCGGAATGAACCGGTTCGCCTATACCCGCGCGGGCACCGTGCAGGAGGCCGTGCAGGCCCTCGCGGCCGATCCGGCGGCGCGCTTCATCGCCGGCGGCACCAACCTCGTCGACCTGATGAAGTACAACGTCGAGCGGCCCGGCCGCCTCGTCGACATCACCCGCCTGCCGCTCGACGAGATCGTCCAGCACGAGGGCGGCCTGCGGCTCGGCGCGCTCGTGCCCAACGCCACGGTGGCCTACGACCCGCTGGTCAACGAGCGCTACCCGCTGCTCGCGAGCGCGCTGCTCGCCGGCGCCTCGCCGCAGCTGCGCAACGCCGCCACCACCGGCGGCAACCTGCTGCAGCGCACCCGCTGCTACTATTTCTACGACGAGGGCACGCCCTGCAACAAGCGCCAGCCCGGCAGCGGCTGCCCGGCGATGACGGGTGTCAACCGCATCCACGCGATCCTGGGCGCCTCGGACCAGTGCATCGCCACCCATCCCTCCGACATGTGCGTGGCGCTGGCCGCCCTCGAGGCGGTGGTGCAGGTCGAGGGGCCGGATGGGCGCCGCGCCATTCCCTTCGCCGATTTCCACCGCCTGCCGGGTGACGAGCCGCAAAACGACACCACGCTCCGGCACGGCGAGATCGTGCTCTCGGTCGACCTGCCGGACGAGGACTTTTCGAAGCACTACACCTACCTGAAGCTGCGCGACCGGCTGTCCTACGCCTTCGCGCTCGTCTCGGTGGCGGCAGCCCTCGAGATGGACGGCGACACGATCCGGACGGCCCGCCTGGCGCTCGGCGGCGTCGCCCACAAGCCCTGGCGCAACGCCGAGGCCGAGGATCGTCTCGTCGGCCGGCCGGCCAATCCGGAGACGTTCCGCGAGGCCGCGGACGTGATCCTGGCCGAGGCCCGGCCCTACACCCACAACGCCTTCAAGGTCGAGCTGGCGCGGCGCGCCATCGTGCGGGGCTTGAGCCAGGCCGCCGCCGGCACGCCCCAGTCCCAGACCGACAAGCGCATCGCCTGAGGTATCCCATGGCCACCCCATCCCGCGTCGTCGGCACCGCCCAGAGCCGGCTCGACGGTCCCGCCAAGGTGACGGGCGCCGCGAAATACGCCGCCGAGTTCACGGCCCCCGACCTCGCCCACGGCGTCGTGGTGTCGAGCGCCATCGCCAAGGGCCGCATCACGGCGATCGACACCAGCGCCGCCGAGGCGGTGCCGGGCGTCATCAAGGTGTTCACCCACGAGAACCGGCCGCGCACCGCCTGGCTCGACTACAATTACCGCGATCAGGTCGCGCCGCCCGGGTCGCCGTTCCGGGCGCTGAACGGCCCCGAGATCGTCTATGGCGGCCAGCCGGTGGCGCTGGTGGTGGCGGAGAGCTTCGAACTCGCCCGCTACGGCGCGACCCTCGTCAGGATCGCCTATGCCGAGGACGTGCCGAACACCGACCTCGAGAAGAACCGCGAGGCGGCTTACGTCCCGCCGAAGAAGCGCTCCGGCATCAAGCCGCCGCCGGACCCGCGGGGCGACGCCGCCGGCGCCTTCGAGGCCGCACCGATCCGGCTGCGCCAGGAGTACAAGCAGGCGATCGAGCACCACAACCCGATGGAGCCGCACGCCTCGACCGTGGTCTACGAGGGCGAGGGCAAGCTCACCATCCATGACAAGATCCAGGGCGTGAACAACACGCAGGGCTACGTCTGCAGCGTGTTCGGCCTTAAGCCCGACGACGTGCGGGTGATCACGCCTTACGTCGGCGGCGGGTTCGGCTCGGGTCTGCGGCCGCAATACCAGCTCTATCTCGCGGTCTCGGCCGCCCTCGACCTCAAGCGCTCGGTGCGGGTGGTGCTGACCCGCGACCAGATGTTCACCTTCGGCTACCGGCCGGAGACCTACCAGACCGTGGCGCTCGGCGCGGACGAGGACGGCCGCCTCCAGGCCCTGACCCACGACGCGGTCGCCGGCACCTCGACCTTCGAGGATTACCAGGAGGCCGTCGTCAACTGGTCGGGCCTGCTCTACCACTGCCCGAACGTCACGCTCGATTACAAGCTCGCCAAGATCGACACCTACACCCCGGCCGACATGCGGGCGCCGGGGGCCGTCACCGGCATCTTCGCCCTCGAATCGGCGATGGACGAGCTGGCCTACGCCACCGGAATCGATCCCCTGGAGTTGCGGCTGCGGAACTACGCCGAGCGCGACGAGGGCGAGGGCAAGGACTTCACCTCGAAGGCCTTGCGCGCCGCCTACCAGCAGGGCGCGGCGCGATTCGGCTGGAGCCGGCGTAAGGCGGAGCCGCGGGCGATGCGCGACGGGCGCGAGCTCGTCGGCTGGGGCATGGCGACCGGCGTGTGGGAGGCGATGATGATGCAGTCGAGCGCGAGCGCCACGCTCACGCCCGACGGCAGGCTCGACGTCGCCTGCTCCACCGCCGATCTGGGTACGGGCACCTACACGATCCTCGCCCAGATCGGCGCGGATGCGCTGGGCCTGCCCCTCGACCACGTGACGACCCGGCTCGGCGACACGGCGCTGCCCGAGGCGCCGCTCGCCGGCGGCTCCTGGACCGCGGCCTCCTCGGGCGCCGCCGTGCAGGCGGCCTGCCGCAAGGTGGCCGAGACTCTGTTCGGCTACGCCCGCGGCCTGCCTGAGTCGCCGCTCGCCAATGCCGACCTCGCCCACGTCACCTTCGCGGAGGGCGAGATCCGGCTCCAGGCCGATCCCTCCCGCAAGGTCTCGATCGCCGAGGCGATGCGGGCCGGCGGCGTCGACAGGGTCGAGGCGACCGGGTCGGTCAAGCCGGACATGCTCACCACCACGCGCTACGCCGCCTACACCCACTCGGCGGTCTTCGCCGAGGTGAAGGTCGACGAGGAGCTCGGCGTGGTGCGGGTGACGCGGGTGGTGAGCGCCATCGCTGCCGGCAGGATCCTCAACCTCAAGACCGCGCGCAGCCAGATCCTCGGCGGGGTGGTGATGGGGATCGGCGCCGCGCTGGAAGAGGAGTCGATGCTCGACCACAGCCTCGGGCTGTTCATGAACCACAATCTCGGCGAGTACCACGTGCCGGTGAACGCCGACATCCACGACATCGAGGTGATCTTCGTCGACGAGCCCGACGACAAGGTCAGCCCGCTCGGCGTCAAGGGCCTGGGCGAGATCGGCATCGTCGGCACCGCCGCCGCGGTGGCGAACGCCGTCTACCACGCCACCGGCAAGCGCATCCGCGACCTGCCGATCACCATCGACAAGATCATCGGCTGACCCATCTTGGCCGTTGAGAGGAGCAAGGGGCGGGGCCTTCGGGTCCCGCCCCTCGCGTTTGCGACGGGAGCACGACCATGGACGTCAACAGCGTCGCCGCCGGCGAGGTCGAGATCACCTACGAGGCCTCGGGGCCCGACATGGGCCAGCCGGTGCTGCTGCTGCACGGCTGGCCGGACGACCCGCGCACCTACGACGCTGTGGTGCCGAAGCTCAACGCCGCGGGCTGGCGCACCATCGTGCCCTACTGGCGCGGCTGCGGCCCGACGAAATTCCTGAACCCGGAGGCTCCGAGAACCGGCGAGACCGCGGCGCTCGCCACCGACATCCTCGCCTTCATGGACGCGCTCGGCTTCTCGCGCCTGCCGATCATCGGGCACGATTGGGGCGGGCGCGTCGCCTACCTGCTGGCGGCGGCCCGGCCGCAGCGCGTCGCCTCGATCGCCGCCCTCTCGGTGCCCTGGGCCCCCGGCCGGATCGGCGTGCCGCCGCTGCCGCAGGTGCGGGCCTTCTGGTACCAGTGGTTCATGAACACCGAGCCGGGCGCCGCCTTCGTCCGCGAGAACCCCCTCGCCTTCGCCCGCGAGCAATGGGTGGCCTGGGGCCCGCCCGGCCCGTGGTTCACCGACGAGACCTTCGGCAGGACCGCCCCGTCGTTCCAGAACCCGGACTGGGCGGCCGTCACCCTCAACTTCTACCGCTCGCGCTGGGGCGCCGACGCGCCCGACCCGCGCTTCGCCGCGCTGACCCGGGAGGCGGAGGAGGCGCGCAGCATCGCGGTGCCGACCCTGGTGATCCATGGCGGCGCCGATGCTTGCCTGCTGCCGGCCTCCTTCGCGAGCCAGGACCAGCACTTCACCGGAGCCTACCGGCGGCTGGAGCTCGACGGCGTCGGCCATTTCCCGACCCGGGAGGCGCCCGATCAGGTGGCGGAGGCGCTGCTGACGCATCTGGGCGAGGTCGGGCAGCACTGACGGCTCGCGGCCGGGTCAGCCCTCGGGCGGCCGGGCCCGCATCCGCTGCGCCAGGAAATCGACCAAGACCCGCACCCGTGCAGGCATGGCGGTGCCGCCCACGAAGACAGCGTGGATGCTTTCCCGGTCCTGCGGATTGTAGGCTTCGAGCAGAGGGACGAGCTGCCGGGTCGCGACTTCCTCGCCGATATGGAAGGTGCCCACCCGGGTGATGCCGATGCCCTGGACGGCGAGCTGCACCAGCGTCTCGCCGCTATTGGCGGTGATGTTGCCCCGCACCGCCATCAGGACGTCGCGCCCTTCCTCCCGGAACGGCCAGCCGGGCTCGACGCGCCGGAAGCTGAAGTCGAGGCAGTTGTGCCGCGCGAGATCGGCCGGGACCCGCGGCACGCCGGCCCGGGCGAGGTAGGACGGGGCCGCGACCACCATGCGCCCGGTCTCGCCGAGGCGGCGGGCGGTGAGCGGGCTGTCGGCGAGCGGCCCGAAGCGGATCGCGACGTCGACCCGGCCGCCGAGCACGTCCGCGACCTGATCGCTCAGGTCGATCTCCACCGTGATCTCGGGATGGAGCGCGACGAACTCCGCCAGCAGCGGCACGACGACCAGGCGGCCATGGGCGGTGGCGGCGCTGACCCGGACCTTGCCGCGGGGCGAGGCCTGGTCGGCGAGGGTGCTCTCCGTCTCGTCGAGATCGGCGAGGATGCGGCGTGCCGCCCGGGCATAGGCCTCGCCCTCCGCCGTCAGGTGCAGGCGGCGGGTCGTCCGCACGATGAGCCGCACGCCGAGCCGCGCCTCGATCCGGGCGACGATGCGGCTCACCGCGGAGGGCGTCAGGCCCAGGGCGCGGGCGGCGCCCGACAGGCTGCCGGCCCGCACCACGGCGGCGAAGACCGCCATCTCCCCGGCGCGATCGGGCGCATCCCGCGGCATTCGTGACTCCGGCGCACAGATCCTGGTCCGGGACACTGGCTACCGCCGAGGCATTCCGTCAAGACAATGCCGGCCCGGAACAACCGGGGAGCCTCCCATGACGATCAACCCACCCCTGCTGGCGCTCGCGATCGGCGCGTTCGGCATCGGGGTCACCGAATTCACCCCGATGGGCATGCTGCCGGCCATCGCCGGCGACCTCGGGGTCTCGATCCCGGCGGCCGGCCTCCTGGTCACCGCCTACGCCCTCGGCGTCCTCGTGGGCGCGCCCGTGATGACGCTGCTCTTCGCCCGCACGCCGCGCCGCACCCTGCTGATCGGGCTGATGGGCCTGTTCACCCTCGGCAACCTGCTCTCGGGGCTGTCCGGCGGGTACGGCACGCTTCTGGCGGCGCGGCTCGTCACGTCCTTCAACCACGGCGCCTTCTTCGGCGTCGGCGCGGTCGTGGCGGCCGGCGTGGTGCCGCCGCAGCGGCGCGCCTCCGCGGTCGCCGCGATGTTCTCCGGCCTGACCGTCGCGACGGTCGGCGGCGTGCCCCTCGCGGCCTGGATCGGCGAGACCCTGGGCTGGCGCCTCGCCTTCCTGGGCATCGCCGGGATCGGCCTCGTCGCCATGGTGGCGTTGCGGCTCTCGCTGCCGCCGCTCCCGGTGGCGGCGGGCTCGGACATGCGCCGGGAGCTGCGCGCCCTGCGGAACGGCCCGGTCCTCGCCGCCCTGCTGCTGACCGTGCTCGGCGCGAGCGCGATGTTCACGGTGTTCACCTACATCGCGCCGATCCTGCGCACGGAGACCGGGGCGGGCCCCGGCTTCGTCACCGCGATGCTGGTCGTCTACGGGCTCGGGCTCGCCCTCGGCAACTGGCTCGGCGGCCGGCTGGCGGACCGCTCCCTCGACGGGACGCTTCTGGGCTCCCTGGCGGCCCTCATCGGGCTCCTGGTCCTGTTCGCGGCAGGGATGCGCTCCGAGATGGCGGCCGTGCCGCTGATCTTCCTGTGGGGCGTCGCGAGCTTCACCATCGTCCCGCCGCTCCAGATGCGGGTGGTGAGCGCGGCGGCCGACGCCCCGAACCTCGCCTCGGCGATGAATGTCGGCGCCTTCAACCTCGGCAACGCGGTCGGGGCCGCCCTGGGGGGCGGGGTGATCGATGCGGGCCTCGGCTATCCGGCGGTGTCGCTGGCGGGCGCCGCCGCGGCGGGCTCGGCGCTGGCTCTGCTGCTGGGGCTGCAGCGCGCAAGGCCGCAGCCGCGGCCGGAAGCGGCCCGCGGCTGACCCGGTGACGTGAGGGGATCCGTGGCCCGCTTCTTGAACGGCCTCGGGTCCCCCGACCCCGGAGCGCATCGTGGATCCGACCACCCTTCTGGCCTTCGCCGCCGCCTTCCTGGTCTTCGCCGCGAGCCCCGGGCCCGACAACATGACCATCGTCGCCCGCACCCTGTCGCACGGGCCCGCCGCGGGCCTCGCTTACGGGGTCGGCATGGTGGCCGGCATCCTGGCGGTCCTGGTCCTCGCCGCCGGCGGGCTCTCGGTCCTGGCGCAGGAGATGGGGGCGGTGATGACGGTGCTGCGCTATGCCGGTGCCGCCTACCTGGTCTGGGCCGGGCTCCGGCTCTGGACCGCCGAGCCGGTCCTGCCGGCCGACCGTGCGGACGGAAGGCGGCCCGGCCTCGCGGCGGGATTCGTCACCGGCCTCGCCCTCAACCTCGGCAACCCGAAGATGCCGCTGTTCTACCTCGCCCTGCTGCCGAACGTGGTCGGGGCCGCGCTCGCCCCGGCGCAGGTCGCGATCCTCGCCGGAATCATCCTGGCGGTCGAGGCGCTGGTGATCAGCGGCCACGTGCTCCTGGCCGGCCGGCTGCGCCGCGTCCTTCGCACCCGCGCGGCTTTGCGGCGGGCGAACCGCGTCGCCGGCGGGGTGATGGTCGGGGCCGGCCTGGCGGTCGTCGCGGCGCGCTGAAGCCCTGTCCTTTTTCGTCCGCTTCCGGTCCGGCCGTGGCCTTTCGGCGATTCGGGGGGCGCCTATCCTGGCGCCGTCCCACCCGCTAAGGATCATCCCATGCCGGACACCGCCCTCATCGTCATCGACGTCCAGGACTCCTTCCGCCACCGCCCCTACTGGGACGAGGCGGATCTCCCCCGCTTCCTCGACCGCCAGCAGGCCCTGATCGACGGCGCGGTGGCGAAAAACGTCCCCGTACTGCAGGTCTTCCACGTCGAGGAGCAGGGGCCGTTTTCCCTCGCCTCCGGCCATGTCCGCACCCTGGAGCCGTTGCGGATCGCGCCCGATGCCGTGTTCCACAAGCGCCGCCACAGCGCGCTCGTCGGCAGCGGGCTCGAGGTCTGGCTCAACCAGAACGGCATCCGCCGGCTCCTCGTCAGCGGCATCCGCACCGAGCAGTGCTGCGAGACCACGACCCGCCACGCCTCCGACCTCGGCTACACGGTCGATTACGTGGCGGAGGCGACCCTGACCTTCGCGATGACCGACGCTGCCGGGCGGCGCTGGAGCGCCGAGGAGATCCGGGCCCGCACCGAGCTGGTGCTGGCCGGCCGCTTCGCCCGCATCGCCACCGTCGAGGAGGCGCTCGCCGGCCCGGCCGTCCGCCTCGCCGCGTGAGCACGCGGACCGACATCCCCGTCGTGGTGGTGTGCCCGCCGCGCACCCTGCTCCTCGACGTGGCCGGCCCCGTCGAGGTGCTGCGCAAGGCCAACCTGATCCAGGACCGGGTGCGGTTCTGCGTCAGCCATGCCGGGCCCTCACCGGAGGTGACGTGCTCGATCGGGCTCGGGCTCACGGGCCTCTCGCCCCTGCCCGCGCCGCTGCCGGAGGGCGCCATTGTGGTGCTCGCCGGCACGGCGGAGCTGGTGCTCGGCGACCCCTCGCCCCCGGGCGAGGCGGAGCGGGCGGCGGAGGACGCGATCGTCGCCTGGCTGCGGGCGACCCTCCGGCCCGGGCACCGCCTGGTCTCGATCTGCTCCGGCGCGCTGCTCGCCGCCCGGGCCGGGCTCCTCGACGGGCATGCCTGCACCACCCACCACGCGGCCTGCACCGAGCTTGCCGCGCTCGCCCCCGCGGCCCGGGTGCTGGAGGACCGGCTGTTCGTCGAGGACGGCGAGCGCCTGACCAGCGCCGGCATCACCGCCGGCATCGACCTGATGCTCCATCTCGTGGCGCGCCTCGTCGATCCGGCCTGCGCGGCCGCGGTGGCGCGCTACCTCGTGGTGTACCTGCGCCGGGCCGGCAGCGACCCGCAACTCTCGCCTTGGCTCGACGGGCGCAACCACCTCCACCCGGCGATCCACCGGGTGCAGGACGCCGTGAGCGCCGACCCGGCCCGGGCCTGGAGCCTGGAGACCCTGGCGGACATCGCCGCCACCAGCCCGCGCCACCTCTCGCGGCTGTTCAACCGCCATGCCGGGATGAGCCTGCCCGATTACGTCAACGCCTTGCGGGTGGCGCTGGCCCGCGATCTTCTCGCCCGGACCCGCCTCGACATGGAGAGCGTGGCCGAGCGGGCGGGCTTCGCCTCGCCGCGCCAGCTGCGCCGGGCCTGGTCGCGCCGCCACGACCGCCCGCCGAGCGCGATGCGGGAGGCGCGGTAGAGGTTCGGGGCCTGGCCGGGACGAGGGGCGCGAAACCCTGCCGGTCAGGGCTGCCGCGCCACGGTGGGCGCGGCTGCCGGAGAGGCAGGGCGTCCCGCGGCAGAGAATGGCGCGCCGCTCCGATCCACAGGCCTGCACGGCCCAGATATGTGTTCCGTTCCGTCGCGTGCGCGAGGACACATCGCGGCGATGCGCGGCCTCCTATATCTCGATCACCGCAACAGAGGCGGGCCATGAACGCCGGCCCGTCGATTCAAAGGAGACTGAATACCATATGAAGACCCGCATCGCCGCCGTCGCCACCGCGCTCGTCCTTGGCGTCGCTCCGATCTCGTCCGCCATGGCATTCAGCGCCAACTCCCCCGCCCGCCCATTCTGGAGCCAGACCGTCGAGGGCCGGGACGTCGAGACCACCGGCTCGCTCGGCTCGGCCAATACCAGCGTGCCGTTCTACGGCGCCTGCCCGATGAGCTCGGCCGCCGAGGGCAACGCCAACCAGCAGAACTTCCCGGTCAAGCAGTACGGCCAGACTGCCGGCGGGTACCGCTGCTGAGGGGGCCGGCGATGAGCGAGATGCGCTTTCTGCGCGCCGTGTCCTACGGCATGATCGGGGTTCTGGCCGGCGGCCTCGCCATGACGGTCGTCGGCACCGCCAACGCCCTGATGAACATGTAACGCCGATGAAGGGCCGCCCGGGAGGGCGGCCCTTGTCGCGTCGAGCCGCGCTGTCCTGGGCGCCCACGACCGTCACCGTCACCCGAAATACACACTCTCGACCGAACCGTAGGCATACCCGGAAATCGCCGCAAACCGCCGCCACAGCTTGAGCCCGACGGCACGAGGCTTTCGTCGGTCCCGCGCCGTCCCGTCCGATGCTGCGTCGGCCGGCAAGTTTGGCACTTCGTTAAGCACTCACTCGCATCCTCGCGCAAACACCCTTTCGGAGATTTCCAGCGTGCGCGCTCTGACCTCATACGGCCTTCCGCGCCTCGGCGCGGGCGCGGCGCTCGTCGCCGCCCTCTTCGTCGTCGCCCCCCAGGCCCAGGCCCGCGACAATGTCGGCGCGGCGATCCTCGGCGGCGCGGCTGCGGGCGTGCTCGGCGGCGTCGCGGCCGGTGCCATCATCAACGGTGCCCAGGCCGCCCCCCCGCCGCCGCCGGCCTACGTCGTGCCGCCGCCGCGCCGGGTCTACGTCGAGGAGCCCGAGACCGTGATCGTGCGCCCGCGCCGCGGCCCGATCTGCCATTTCGAGCGCCGCAAGGTGTGGCTCGACGACGAGTCCTTCACCTACAAGCGCGTCGAGGTCTGCGAGTAATCGCGCAGCACCGCAAGGTTTTCAGGGGCCGGCACCCGGGGACGGGGCCGGCCCGTCTCACGTCTTGACCCCGTCCTTCACCAGGATCCAGTCCTCGATCACCACGGCGTCGAGACCGGTGGTGGCGAACATCAGGATCGCGTCCTCGGCGGTGTGGAGGATCGGCTTGCCCATCACGTTGAAGCTGGTGTTGAGCAGGATCGGCACGCCGGTGCGCGCGGCGAAGGCCCGGATCAGGGCGGCGTAGGCGGGGTTGCGCGCCTCGGTCACGCTCTGGAGGCGCCCGGTACCGTCCTCGTGGACGACCGCCGGCACCCGTGCGCGCATCTCGGGCCGCCACACCAGGGTGCGCTCCATGTAGGGGCTGTCCTGGTAATCCTCGAACCAGTCCGGCCCGGCCTCGGCCAGGATCGAGGGCGCGAAGGGCCGGAACGCCTCGCGGTACTTCACCTTGGCGTTGAGAGCCGCCTTGGCGTCGGCCGGGCGCGGGTCGGCCAGGATCGAGCGGTTGCCGAGCGCCCGGGGCCCGAACTCCGCCCGCCCCTGCACCCAGCCGACGAGGCCGCCGGCGGCCAGGATGTCGGCCGCGGCCTGCGTCACGCCGTCATGCCCGAGATGCCTGAGGCGCGGCTCCCAGCCGACCATCCGCTCCAGCGGCTCGGTCGAGACGCGCGAGCCGAGATAGGGCGTGGCGAGGGCGCCCGGCCCGGTCCAGTCCGGGTTGTCCTCCTGGAAGGCGAGCCAGGCCGCTCCCAGCGCGTTGCCGTCGTCGGCGGGCGCCGACGGCACGTGCAGGCGCCGGAAGCCGGAGCGTTGAAGCAGCTTCCCGTTATAGGACGAGTTGAGCGCGCAGCCGCCGGTGAGGACGAGGTTCTCGTGGGGGCTGAGCCGCCACGCCTCGGCGACGAGCACGTCCATCATCTCCGAGAAGACCGCCTGGCCGCAGGCCGAGAGGTCGGCCCAGCCCTCGGCCTCGGCCTCGGCCGGGCGGCGGGCCCGGATCTCGTCCGCCACCGCCTGGACGGTGGCGGCGTCGGAGAAGCGCAGGCGGCCGCCCTCGACCCGGTAGAGCCGGCGCAGGAGCCCCATCAGGTCCGGGTCGGGCCGGCCGTAGGGGGCGAGCCCCATGATCTTCCACTCCTCGCCCTTGGCCTGGTCGAACCCGGCGAGGTCGGTGACGAAGCCGAAGAAGAAGCCGATCGATTCGCGCCCGCGATGGCGCTTCACCTCGATCAGCCGCCCGGCCTCCATCCGGTAGATCGCCGAGGCGCCGGTCTCGCCCATGCCGTCGACGACGAGGCAGGTGGCGTCCCGGAACGGCGAGCCCCACAGGCCATAGGCCGCATGCGTCAGGTGGTGGGGGTAGCGCCGCAGACCCGCGATCGTCGAGCGGCCACCATGGGCCCGGTCGAGGCCGAGCAGCGTGCCGTAGCCGGCGCGGCCCTGCGCCAGGCCGAGCTCGGCGATGAAGGTGCGCTCGGCCCGCTCCGGTACCAGCGAGCGGTTGAGGGCGGGGGAATGGGCCGCCAGGGCTTCGAGCCCGAAGGCGCCGGCCGCGGCCTGGCCGGAGAGGTAGCGGCTGAAATCCGGCCCCCAGGTCGTGGCGACCACCAGCTCCGCCCCGGGCGGTAGGTGGGCCTCGAGCAGGCCCGCCATCCGGGGCGCCGAGTCCGGCTCGCAGTTCGGGGCGCGCTTGTACTGCAGGTAGCGCTCCGTCGCCTCGGCGAAGAGCACCGCGCCGTCCGGCCCGACCAGGGCGAGGGCCGGGTCGTGGAAGGTGGTGGCGAGGCCGAGATAGTAGCGCATCGGATCAGGGAGCTTGGTCACGCCGCCGCTCTAACAGTGCCGGCCCGTGCTGTCAGGTCGGCAGCAAGCGTTGCGCGGGCGCATCGGGGCAGGGTCCCGCTGCGTGATCGCGGCGGATTTCGCCCGCGTCTCCGCTGCCGATATGCTAGCGCAGTCATCGGGGTACGGCCCGCCGGGCCGTCGGACGAACAAGGGGCGGCGCTCTCCTCGCGGGGCGGCACGGACAGCACGGTGCGCGACATCCTGACCGCCCTGGCGGGCCTCGTCATCCTGATCCTCGCCGCGGCCCTGGTCGCGCCGCCCTTCATCCCGTGGGAATCCTACCGCGCCGGGTTCGACGCGGCGCTAAGCCGGTCCCTCGGGGTCGAGGCGCACAGCGACGGCCGCCTCGAGATCCGCCTGCTGCCCTCGCCGCGCCTGCGGGTCGACCACCTGGTGCTGGCGACGGGGCGCGACCGGCCCTCCCTCGACGCGCGCTTCGTCAAGGCGGAGATCGCCCTCACCCCGCTCCTCTCCGGCGAGATCCGCTTCACCGAGACCCGGATCGGCCGCGGCGAGGTCACCCTGCCGATGACCGAGGCCGGCAGCTTCCGGCTCCCGCCCGGCCTCGCCGAGGCCGTGGGCGGAGAGCTGGCGGTCGAGGACCTGCGGGTGAGCCAGCTCCTCGTCACCACCCGGGTGGCGGCGACCGGGCGCACCGACCAAGTCTATGCCGAGAACGTCCGGCTCTCCGCGCCGCGCCTGTCCGGACCGTGGCGGGCGGAAGGCAGCGTCGAGACGGTGCCGTTCCGCCTCTCCACCGGCGCTCCCGGCCCGGACGGGACCGTGCCGGTGAAGCTCGGCGCCGGCGGCGACACGGTGCCGCGCCTCGATCTCGACGCCCGATTGAGCGTCGCGGCCGACCCGGACGGCGGCGGGGTGCCGGAGGCGAGCGGCACCGCCCGCCTGGTGGTGGGACCGCCGGCCCAGGTCGCCGGGGCCGGCCTGCCGTTCTCGGTCCAGGGCGGGTTCAAGGCGAAGGGCCGCCACGCGAGCTTCGACAGCGTGAGCCTCGAGGTACCGGGCGAGGCCCCGTTGCGCGTCGCCGGCCGCGGCAGCCTCGACCTCGCGGCGGCCCGGGCGGCCCTCACCCTCGAGGCCCGCCGCCTCGACCTCGACGCCTTCCTGACGAGCGCCACCGGCCAGGCCCTGATCGGCCGCGGCCTCGCGCCCGCTTCCCTGCCCGGCACCCTCGCCATCGAGATCGCGGTCGACAGCCTGGTCCTCGCCCGGGAGGAATGGAGCGGCGCCAGCCTCGGGGCCCTGCTGCGGCCCTCGGGGGCGGTCTCGCTGCGCCGGCTGTCCGGCACGGCGGCGGGCGCGATGCGGCTGGCGCTCACCGGCGACGTCACGCCGAGCGGCGGCATCTCGGGCCACGTCGCGGTCGACGCCCCCGCCTCGGACCGGCTCGCCCGCCTCCTCGACCACCTCGGCCTCGGCGGCCCGCTCAGCGGGCTACTCGACGGGCGGCCGTTCTCGGCCGAGGCCGATGTGGCGGCGGCCCTGCCGGTGCTCTCGCTGCGCAACGCCCGGGTGGCGCTCGGGGGTGCCAAGATCACCGGCAGCGCCCGCTACAGCCCGACCGGGCCGGACGTGCCGCGCCCGCGCCTCGACGCGCAGATCGTCGCCGATGGTCTCGACGTCGCGGAGTTGCCGCCGATGCGCGGCGCGATCGCGGCCCTGCAGGACCACGACGTCGGCCTGACGCTCCAGGCCCGCGACCTGCGCTACGGCCCGACCGGCACCCGCACCGGCGAGATCGCCGCGAGCCTGCAATCCGAGGGAGCGGCGCTCCGCCTCGACAGCCTGGAGGTGCGCGACCTCGCCGGCGCCCAGGCCAGCCTCTCGGGCCGGATCGGCGCCGACGGGGCCGGGCGCATCGCCGGCCGGGTGAGCGCCCCGGTGGCCGCGCCGCTGATCGACCTCGTCTCCCGCACCTTCGTCGACGAGGCGCGGGTGCTGCCGGCCTTCCTGCGCGACGGCCCGGTCGCCCTCGAGGTGACGCTGGAGCGGGAGCCGGGCGCGGTCGAGGACGGCCGCCTGCGCGGCCACGCCCGCGGCAGCGCCGCCGGCGGCCGGCTCGGCCTGTCCGTCGCCGCCCGGGCCGGGCGCCTCGACAGCCTCGACGCGCGCCTCGACGGCGTCGCCTCCGGCCGCTGGCTCGGCCGGCCGGACGATCCGGCGCTGGCATCCCCCGCGAACCTGCGCCTCGGCGGGCGGCGGGCGGAGGCGAGCGCACCGTTGAGCCTGACCCTGGACGCCGAGATCGCCGGGGCGGCGATCGGCACCAGCCGTCCGCTGCTGCTGCCCGCGGCGGGGGGCCCGGTCCAGGACGGCGCGCTGACCCTGGCCTCCCCGGACCTGCGGCCGCTCGCGGGCCTCCTCGGCCGGGCCGCCGCCCCGCCCGACCCGGTGCCGGCGCGGCTGACCCTCGGCCTTAGCCGCAGCGGCGAGATCCCGCGCCTGGCACTCGCCGGCACGGTGGCGGGCACGGCGATCGACGCGACGCTGACCCGGAACGCCACCGGCGACGTCGCCGGCAGCGTCGCGCTCGAGCGGCTCTCCCTGCCCTGGCTCACCGGTGCCCTGGGGCTGAATATCGGGGCGGCCTCCGCCGGCACCGAGAGCTGGGCCGCCGCTCGGTTCGCCCCCCCCGCCGTGCCACCGGTGACCGGACAGGTCGCCATGACGGTACGGCGGCTCGACCTCGGCCGCGGCCTTGCGGCGGACTGGGCGCGGTTCGGCCTCGGGCTCGGTGCCGACGGGCTCAGCCTGCGCGAGTTCGAGGCCGGCCTGGCGGGCGGGCGGCTCGCCGGCAGCGCCACCCTGGCGCGCCAGGGTGGCCAGGCGACGCTGTCGGCGGAGGGAAGCCTGACGGCGGCGGCGCTCCCGACGCTCACCGGGGGCGAGGCCGTGCGGGGCCAGGTCAGCCTGCGCCTGCGCCTCGGCGCGGCGGGCGACAGTCCGGCCGCCCTCGTCGGCAACCTCGCGGGCAGCGGCGGCCTCGAACTCGCCGGGCTGACCCTGCGCGACCTCGACCCGGCGGCGGTGCAGCGGGCGCTCGCCCGGCTCCTCGCCGAGGAGGATCCGCTCCGGGCGGGCCGCGTCGAGCGGGTGGTGTCGGAGGAGTTCGACCGCGGGCCGCTGGTGCTGGCCGGGCCGGTCGCGGTGCCGGCCTCGATGGTCGGCGGCACCCTGCGCACCGGCACCCTGACCCTCGATCTCGGCCCGGCCTCCTGGTCCGGCCTGGTCCAGGTCGACATGAAGTCGCTGCGCCTCGACGCCCGCGGCACCCTGACCGCCACCACGACGCCCCGGGCCTGGACGGCGCCGGCCCCGACCCTCGGTCTGGCGCTCGCCGGCCCGCTCGCCCGGCCGCAGCGCGAGCTCGACCTCGTCCCGCTCAGCAACGTCCTGGCGGCGGTGGTGCTGCAGCGCGAACTCGACAAGATCGAGACGGTGGAGGCGGACCGGAACGAGCTCGCCCGCCGCCGCAGCCGCCTGGAGATGGACCGCGCGCGGACCGTGGAGGAGGCGCGGCTTGCCAAGCAACGGGCGGAGGAGGCCGCGAGGGCCGCCGAGGCTGCCCGCGCGACGGAGGCCGCGCGTGCGGCGGAAGCCGCGCGCCAGAAGGCGGAGGAGGAGGAGGCGTCGCGCCGGCAGGGCAGCGGGGTGCCGGAGACGGGCAGTCCGTGAGGTGGTCGGCCAGGCCTAAAGGCCGGTGACCTCGGATGTCCGGCCGGCCCGTGAGCGCCGTCCACGAACGGCGAGACGGGTCGCTCCGGCTCTCCGACCATTTCCTCCTCCCTCGACGGGGGATGGAAGGGTCGGATCGTCACGTCGACGCTCCGTCACGCGACGCCCTCCTCGCGTCTCCGCCTTACGGGCTGCCGCCGGCCGCGCCGTTGCCGCCATTGCGGCCGAATTGCGGGACCGCCCGGGTCTGCTGCTCGGCGTTGCCGGCGGCGGCCGAATCGTCGACCGCGGTGCTGGCGCCGGTGCGGCCGGGGATCACGTCGACGGCGCCCGGGCCGCTGTTCGTCGCTCCGCCGAGGCTTCCGGTCGCCCCGGGATCGACCGGGCTGACGATGACCGGGCGGGCACCCGGAGCCGCGCCGGGAGGCAGCGCGCCGGGAGGCGCCACGACGTTCTGCGCGAGGGCGAGCGTCGGCACGCCGCAGGCCAGGGCGGCCAGTGCATATTTCAGCATGATGTTCCTCTGAGATCGCGGGAGAACCCCCGTTGGCCAGTCAAACCGCGCCAGCCTGCGATGTTTCACCAAAATACACGTGATTCCGATTTTCGGTTTACCTATGTCAAGCAGGCTGTGGCGGAGCGCGGCGCTTCCTCCTGCGCACCGACACGGCGCGATCGCGACCCTGGCGGCTCGGTTCCGTCCGGCGGCACGGCGTGGTAGCGAGGCTCCCGCATCGTCCTCGAACCCGCCGCGCTTCGCATGAACCCCATCTTCGCCGACCTGCCGACCACCGTCTTCGAGGTGATGTCGGCGCTCGCCCGCGAAACCGGCGCCGTGAATCTCGGCCAGGGGTTTCCGGACGATCCGGGCCCGGCGGACGTGCGCGCCAAGGCCGCCGAGGCGGTGGTGGAGGGCTGGAACCAGTACCCGCCGATGATGGGGCTGCCGGAGCTGCGCCGGGCGATCGTGCAGCACTACGCCCACTGGCAGGGGCTCGTCCTCGACGCGGACACGGAGGTGATGGTGACCTCCGGCGCCACCGAGGCGCTCGCCGGCGCCCTGATGGCGCTGATCGAGCCCGGCGACGAGGTCGTTCTGTTCGAGCCGATGTACGACGCCTACCTGCCGCTGGTGCGCCGGGCCGGCGGCGTGCCGCGCTTCGTCACCCTGACGCCGCCGCACTTCCGGCTGACCGAAGAGGCGCTCGCCGCCGCCTTCTCGCCGCGCACGAAGGTTGTGCTGCTCAACAACCCGCTCAACCCCGCCGCCACCGTCTTCCCGGACGAGGACCTGGAACGGCTCGCCGCCTTCTGCCGGCGTCACGATGCCGTGGCTGTGTGCGACGAGGTCTGGGAGCACGTGGTGTTCGACGGCCGCCGCCACCGGCCCCTGATGGCGTTCCCGGGCATGCGCGAGCGCACGGTGAAGATCGGCTCGGCGGGCAAGATCTTCTCGCTCACCGGCTGGAAGGTCGGCTTCGTGATGGCCGCCCCCCACCTCATGCGGGGCCTCGCCAAGGCGCACCAGTTCCTCACCTTCACCACGCCGCCGAACCTCCAGGCCGCGGTGGCCTACGGTCTCGCCAAGGACGAGTCCTACTACGAGGGCATGCGGGTCGACTTCGCCCGCGCCCGCGACCGCTTCGCGCAAGGCCTGCGGAGCCTCGGATTCAGCGTGCTGCCCTCGGCCGGCACCTACTTCCTGAACCTCGACATCGCGCCGCTCGGCGAGAGCGACGACGTCGCCTTCTGCGAGCGGCTGGTGCGGCAGCATGGCGTCGCGGCGATTCCGGTGAGCGCCTTCTACGTCGACCAGCCGGTGCGCACCATCGTGCGGTTCTGCTTCGCCAAGCGCGACGACACCCTCGACCGGGCGCTGGACCGCCTCGCCGGCCTGGCGCCGGGGCGCGCGGCCTGATGCGGGGCCTCCTTGTTGAACCGCAGGGGCGGGGCCACATCCTGGGGCATGAGCACCACGCACACGCTCCGGAGCCCCGGGATGACCTCTTCGCAGACGGCCGGCCGCGTCCCGCCCTTCGGGGCCGGCTCCTTCGGCCAGGGTGGCGAGTTTCAGGGCGGCAGCTTCAAGGAAAGCCGCTTCCCGCAGGACGATCCCTTCGGCCTGCGCGCCAGGGCCGGACAGGCCAAGGGAGGCCAGGGCTTGGCCGGCTCGACGCCCGAGCAGGTGATGGCGCGCCTCGATCTCCTCGCCCACGTCCTCGATTCGGCGATCCTGCTGCCCGGCAACCGGCGCATCGGCCTCGACGCGATCGTCGGCCTGATCCCGGTGATCGGCGATGCGATCACCACCGCGATCTCGTCCTACATCGTCTGGGAGGCCCGCCGCCTCGGCGCGCCGCGCTGGCTTCTCGCCCGCATGGCGGCGAACGTCGCGATCGACGGCGTGGTGGGCGCGGTGCCGCTGGTCGGCGACCTGTTCGACGCCGCCTTCAAGGCCAACCGCCGCAACGTCGCGCTGCTGCGCCGGCACCTCGAGCGCAGCGGGGCGCTCAAGCCCAGCGTGATCGACGTCACGGCGACCCGCATCGACTGACGCCGGGCATCGCGCCGGGGGATGCCGCATGAACCAGCGCCCCCCGACGCCCGAGCTCGACGCGATCCCGGTCACCTCGCCGGCCGCAGGGCCGGCGAGCCTGCCGCTCCCGGGACCTGCCGGCACCGGGCGGCTGTCGCCGCTCAACCGGCGGCGGCTGGCGAATTTCAAGGCGAACCGGCGCGGTTACTGGTCGTTCGTGCTGTTCTGCCTGCTGTTCGTCGCGAGCCTCTTCGCCGAGTTCATCGCCAACGACCGGCCGATCGTCGCCTCCTACAAAGGCGAGATCCTGTTTCCGATCGTGGTCGATTACCCGGAGGAGAAGTTCGGCGGCTTCCTTGCGCGCACCGATTACCGCGATCCGGTGATCGCCAAGGAGATATCCCAGAACGGCTGGGCCGTCTGGCCGCCGATCCGCTTCTCCTACAACACCCACAACCTCGACCTTCCGGTGCCGGCCCCGGCGCCGCCGACCTGGCGCCTGTCGGACGACCAGTGCCGCGCCGTGGCGCAGAAGACCGGCGGCACGACCTGCCGCGACATCGAGTGGAACTGGCTCGGCACCGACGACCAGGGCCGCGACGTCGTCGCCCGGCTGCTCTACGGCTTCCGCCTCTCGGTGCTGTTCGGGCTCACCCTGGCGCTGGTCTCCTCGGTGATCGGGGTGCTGGCCGGCGCGGTGCAGGGCTATTTCGGCGGCTGGGTCGACCTCGTGTTCCAGCGGGTGATCGAGATCTGGACCGCGATCCCCTCGCTCTACCTGCTCATCATCATCTCGTCGATCATCACGCCGAGCTTCTTCGTGCTGCTCGGCATCCTGCTGCTGTTCTCCTGGGTGTCGCTGGTCGGGGTGGTGCGGGCGGAATTCCTGCGCGCGCGCAACTTCGAGTACGTGCGCGCGGCCCGGGCGCTCGGGCTCTCGAACGCCCGCATCATGTTCCGCCACCTCCTTCCCAACGCCATGGTGGCGACGCTGACCTTCCTGCCGTTCGTGCTGAACGGCTCGATCACGACGCTCACCTCGCTGGACTTCCTCGGGTTCGGCCTGCCGCCGGGCTCGCCCTCCCTCGGCGAGATGCTGGCCCAGGGCAAGGCCAACCTGCAGGCGCCCTGGCTGGGCCTGACCGGCTTCGCGGTGATCGCCGTGACGTTGAGCCTCCTGATCTTCGCCGGCGAGGCGGTGCGGGACGCGTTCGACCCGCGGAAGACCTTCCGGTGACGCCGCCGCTCCGGCAGGCCCGGAGCGTCTACTCGCCGGAGCCGTACCAGGTGAAGTGCTTCTTCACCGGCTCGATCACCTCCCACGTGCCCGAGAAGCCCTTCGGCGTTACGAAGGCGTCGCCCGCCCGGTAGGTCCGGGCAGAGCCCTCCGCGTCGGTGACCACGACGACGCCCTCGAGGAGCTGGATGAACTCCGCCCGGCCGAAATCGATGCGGAACTTGCCCGGCTGGCAGGTCCAGATGCCGGCGGCGAACAGGCCGTCCGGGCTGGTATAGACGTAGGTCGCGGTCTGGACCGGGTTGCCCGAGAGGATGTGCGAGCGCGGCGGCAGGTAGGCCTCGGCCGGCGGCTGCACCTTTGGGAAGTCGCTGTTCGTCTGGACTGGCCCGTCGAGGAGGCGCGGCGCCGAGCGCTGCACGAAGGGAAACGCGCGCAGCACCGGCACGACGCTCAAGTAGGCCAGCATCGGCCCCGACATCGTGACGAGTTGCTTGATGATCCCCATGACGTCCCCCGAGCTGGCATTCGCGGGCCGCGATGGCCCCTGCATCGATGGGGACACGAAACGCCATCGCGCTTAAGGGAAAGCTGAGCCGGATGCTCGGATGCGCGGCAACCCGGCTTCGGCCGTCGGAACGGTTAAGCAGCCCTTCGCGCGACGTCGGGATCGGGCCTCTCCGACGCGCGGCCGCTCGCACACAAGCCTGCGAGTTCTGGGAATAGAAACATCGGGGCCGTTGGCGGCCGCGCCCGGGCGGGCTTACATCGCGGATGCGGTGTGAGGTCGACGCCATGGCTGCTGTCTCGTCCTGGTTGCGGCGCCTGGGCCAGGGCCTGGCCCTCGCCGCGGCCCTGTCGGGAGCCGCCGCGGCGGCCACGGCCGGCCCCCTGGCCTGGCCCGCCGGGCGCGACCTGGTCGACCAGACCGGCGCCGCCGTGGACGAGGCCCGCTTCGCGGGCCGGCTGCGCCTGATCTATTTCGGCTACACCCGCTGCCCGGACCTCTGCCCCACCGCCCTGATGACGCTGACCCAGGCCCTCGACGACCTGCCGCCCGCCCTGCTGGTGCGGCTGGTGCCGGTGATGGTGGCGGCCGATCCGGAGCGGGACGGCCCGGCGGTGCTCGCCCGCTACCTCGACACCTTCCACCCCGCCATCGTGGCGGTCACCGGGCCGATCGCGGCCATCGACGCCCTCGCGGCCGCCTACGTCGCGCCGATCCGGCGGCACGACGGGATCGTCGACCACCCGGGCGACTTCTTCCTCGTCGGGCCGGCGGGCGACCTCCTGGAGCGGCTGCCTTCCGCGACGACGACGCCGGAGGCGCTCGCCGGGGCGCTGAAGGTCGCCCTGGAACGCTGACGCTCTGCTGCATCGCAAAGCATTCTTTGCGGCGCAGCAAGCAGTCACAATGTCGAGATCTGATGATGCGGTGCAACCGCCGCACCGCCCGGGGTTGACGCGACCGGCAGCTCGGCTACTCATAGAGAAAATCGTAAGAACAAAGAACGTTTCCACCGGGAGGTGAAATGGCTCGAGCAGGAGAACGCGCGCAGGGTCTCGACCGGCGCAGCGTGATGATGGGGGCTGTTGCCTGCTGCGCGGTGGGGAATGCCGCCTATGCGGGACCGGAGGATGCGCTGCCGCAGAAGGGCGACCGGCTGGTGATCGGCGACGGCGCGAAGGCGGGCCAGCCGGTCACCCTCGAGGGCCTGCCGGTCGGCGGCGAGCTCGTCGAAGCGGTGGCGGTCGATGCGCAGGGGGTCAAGCGCGAGGGTTCGCGCTTCGCCAAGATCATCCTGGTCCGCGTCGCGCCCGACGAGGTCGCCGAGAGCCAGCGCGCGCACGCGGTCGACGGCGTCCTGGCGCTCTCGGCCATCTGCACCCACCAGGGCTGCACCATCTCCGGCTGGAGCCACGAGACGAAGCGCCTGAGCTGCTTCTGCCACCATTCCGAGTTCCTGCCGGCCGAGGGCGGCCGGGTCGCCAAGGGGCCGGCGCGCAAGCGCCTGCCGGTGCTGCCGCTCGCCAAGGGCGAGGGCGGAACGCTGATGGTGGCCGGCGGCTTCACGGCCAAGCCGGGACCCGGCCCCGCCTGAGCGGGGCTTGGCCCGCCTGAGCGGGGCTTGGCCTGCCTGAGCGGGATTTGGCTCCGCCTCGGCGGGGCCCAGGACGGCGGCGCCCCCGTGCCGCCGACGACGACCGAGCCCCGCGCAGCAACGACGCGGGTCCGGACAACGAGGTCACCAGGGTTTGAGGAAATGCCGGGCCGGCCCGCGCCTGCCCCCGCCGTGAGGAGAGCAGCATGTCACGTCTCGTTCGAGCCAGGGGCTGGCTGGCCGCCGTCGCGCCCTGCGCCGTCGCGCTGGCGCTCGCCGTCGGCCCGGTCCAGGCCGGTCCCGTCGACTACAAGCCGGTCACCGACCAGCGCCTCGCCAACCCCGAGCCCGAGAACTGGCTGCAGTACCGGGGCAACTACCAGAGCTGGGGCTACTCCCCCCTCGACCAGATCACCGCGAAGAACGTCACCAAGCTCGTCCCGGCCTGGAGCCTGTCGACCGGCGTGAGCGAGGGCCATCAGGCCCCGCCGATCGTCAATAACGGGGTGATGTTCGTCTCCACCCCGCAGGCCCAGGTGATGGCGATCAACGCCCGCACCGGCGAGATCCTGTGGCGCTACCAGAAGGAGCTGCCGCCGGAACTCTCCCAGCTCCACCCGACCAACCGCGGCGTCGGCCTCTACGGCGACAACGTCTACGTGACGACCACCGACGCCTGCGTGGTGGCCCTCGGCGCCACCACCGGCAAGGTGAAGTGGGAGAAGTGCGTCGCCCCCTGGCAGGACGGCTACTACATGACGCTGTCGCCGCTGGTGGCGAAGGGCAAGATCGTGGTCGGCGTCTCGGGCGGCGAGTACGGCGTGCGCGGCTTCATCACGGCCCTCGACTCGGAGACCGGCAACGAGGCCTGGAAGACCTACACGGTGGCGGGCCCCGGCGACCCGGCGGCCGAGACCTGGAAGGGCGACACCTGGAAGACGGGCGGCGGCTCGGTCTGGATCCAGGGCAGCTACGACCCGGCGGCCAACCTCGCGTATTTCGGCACCGGCAACGGCGGCCCCTGGACGCCGGATTCGCGGCCCGGCGACAACCTCTACACCTCGTCGGTCGTCGCCCTCGACCTCGACAGCGGCAAGATCAAGGGCCACCACCAGTACCACTGGAACGACGCCTGGGACTGGGACGAGGTCTCGGCGCCGGTGCTGGTCGACATCGAGCGCGACGGCAAGAAGATCCCGGCCGCGATCCATGCCGGCCGCAACGGCTACCTCTGGACCCTGGAGCGCAGCAAGGACGGGCCCCTGAGCTTCGTCGACGGCAAGCCGTTCGTCTACCAGAACGTCTTCTCGTCCCTCGACCTGAAGACCGGCCGGCCTGCTTACAACCAGGACAAGATCCCGGGCATCAACCGCCGCGCCGCCTTCTGCCCCGGCCTGTGGGGCGGCAAGGACTGGCCGCCGGAGGCCTACAACCCGAAGACCGGCCTGTTCTACATCCCCTCCAACGACAACCTGTGCTCGGAGCTGGCCGGCGCCCAGGCCGGCACGCGCAAGCCCGGTGAGCTCTATATCGGCATCCCGATCGACGAGGTGCTGAACTCGCTGCGCCTGCGCGACGGCGTCGACAAGTCGAAGCCCTTCGCCATCGGGGCGATCCAGGCCTGGGATCCGAAGACCGGCAAGCGCGTGTGGCAGCACGACTTCCCGGATTCGGCAAACTGGGGGCCGCTGCTCACCACCGGCAGCGGGCTGATCTTCGCCGGCGGCACCAGCGACCGCAAGTTCCGGGCGCTGGACGGCACCACCGGCAAGGTGCTGTGGGAGACCCGGCTCAATTCCGGCGTCACCGGCGTGCCCTCGAGCTACATGATCGACGGCATCCAGTACGTCGCGGTCCAGGCCGGCTGGGGCGTCGACGCCGAGCGCATGCTGGCCGGCATCAACGCGGTGCTTCCCGAGGAGCGCCGGGTCAGCGTCCTGCCGCAGGGCGGGGTGATCTGGGTGTTCCGGGTCATGGGCGAGGAGGCGGCGGCCAAGTGATCGGCCAAGTGATCGGCCAAGTGACGGTCCGTCGTTCGATAGTGAAGCCGGGGCTGCGTCTCGCCGCCCTGGCGCTCGCCGCCGGTCTCCTCGGGGGACCGGCGGGCGCGCAACCCGCACAGGACGGGGCGGCCACCGCCGCCCTCCCCTCCCAGCCCGACGCGCTCGTCGCCTACGTGACGACGGCCCTGCGCGAGCACGATCTCTCCGCCTTCGAGCGGCTGGTGAACTGGACCGGCACGCGGGCACAGAGGAAGCGGCTGACCCTCTACCAGATCCGCTCCGGCTTCGGCCGGGCGATCAAGGCGGCGGCGCTCGAGCCGATGCCGGAGGACGGCCTCGCCGAGGCGACCTCCCGCGGGAGCCTGAAGGCCAACATGCCGGTGACCGACCGGCTGCGGGTGACGTTCGACGAGCAACCGGTCGAGGGCGACGCTCCCCCCACCAGCGTCTTCCTGATCGGCCGCGAGGGCGGCACCTACCGCATCGCCCTGCTGGTCCCGACCGGGCCACCAAAGGGCAAGTGATCGGGGCAAGTGACCGAGGCAGCGAGGAGAGGTCGGTCCGCGCTTGACCGCGGGCCCCGGGTGGCGCAAGCGTTCGGAATTATAATTCCACCGCCCCGAGGATTCGCCCCATGGATTTCACGCTCTCCCCGCGCATCGAGGAGTTCCGCGCCCGCATCGCGGCTTTCGTCGAGAGCGAGATCCTCCCCGTCGAGGCCGACCGCAGCACCTGGGACGAGCACGAGAATATCGGCCCGGAGGCGCTTGCCTCCCTGCGCGCCAAGGCCAAGGCCGCCGGGCTGTGGTGCCTGCAGCTCAAGCCCGAGACCGGCGGCCAGGGCCTCGGCAAGGTCGGCATGGCGGCCTGCTACACCGAGATGAACCGCTCGATCTTCGGGCCCGTGGTGTTCAACTCAGCCGCCCCCGACGACGGCAACATGATGGTGCTGGAGGCTCTCGGCACGCCCGAGCAGAAGGCGCGCTGGCTCGCGCCGATCGTCTCGGGCGCGGTGCGCTCGGCCTTCGCGATGACCGAGCCGCATCCCGGCGGCGGCTCCGATCCCTCGATGATCCGCACGAGGGCCGAGCGCCAGCCGGACGGGTCGTGGCGGATCACCGGGCGCAAATGGTACATCACCGGCGCCGAGGACGCGGCCCACTTCATCCTGATCGCCCGCACCTCGGACGATCCGCGCTACGGGCTCACCGCCTTCCTGTTCCACCGCGACCAGCCGGGCTGGGAGATCGTCCGGCGCATCCCGATCATGGGTCCGGAGGAGCATGGCGGCCATTGCGAGCTCGCCTTCGACGGGCTCACGATCAAGCCCGAGGACGTGCTCGGCGGCGAGGGCAAGGGCCTGAAGGTGACCCAGGTCCGCCTCGGGCCGGCCCGGCTCACCCACTGCATGCGCTGGCTCGGGCTTGCCGGCCGCTGCGTCGAGATCGCGCAGGAGTATGCAGCCAAGCGCGAGGGCTTCGGCGTGCGGCTGGCCGACCGCGAGAGCGTGCAGCTGATGCTCGGCGGGCTGGCCATGGACATCGAGATCGGCCGCCTCCTGGTGATGCGCGCGGCCTGGGAGCTCGACCAGGGCCGCTTCGCGCGGAAAGAGGTTTCGATGGCGAAGGTCCACGTCGCCAACACCCTGCACCGGGCGGCCGATATCGGCATCCAGATCAACGGCGCCCGCGGCTACTCCAAGGACACGGTGCTGGAGTGGATCTACCGCTACGCCCGCCAGGCGCGTCTCGTCGACGGCGCCGACGAGGTCCACCGCATGGTGCTGAACCGCCACCTGGAATCGGAAGGACGCGGCTTCTTCGCATGGCCGACGGCGCATTCCTGAGCGGCGCCGTCCGGGCGAGGTTGTGGTAGGGCACTCCCCTCCCGCTACCCTCGCCCCCGAGTCGCCGATGCCCGCTCTCCATCCCGACGTCCAGGCGCTGCTCGTGATGCTGCGCGCCGCCAACGCGCAGCCCCTCGAGGCGCTGCCGCCCGAGGCGGCCCGGCGCAGCTACCTCGCCGGGCGCCGGGCGCTGCAGCCGCCGGCGGACCCGGTCGCGGAGATGCGCGACCTCGCGGCGCCCTCCCCCGCCGGACCGGTGCCCCTCCGGCTCTACCGCGGCGAGGGCACCGAGGCCGGACAAATCCTGCCCTGCCTCCTCTACCTGCATGGCGGCGGCTGGGTGCTCGGCAACATCGAGTCGCATGACTGGGTCTGCCGGCGCCTCGCCAACCTGACCCGCGCCTGCGTGATCGCGGTCGATTACCGGCTGGCCCCCGAGCACCCGTTCCCGGCGGCGGTCGAGGACGCGGCCGCGGCCTTGGCCTTCGTGGTCGAGCGGGCCGATGGGCTCGGCGTCGACCCGGCGCGGCTGGCGGTCGGCGGCGACAGCGCCGGCGGCAACCTCGCGGCGGTGCTGGCGCTGATGGGCCGCGACGGCACCCTGCCGCGGACCGCCATGCAGGTGCTGCTCTATCCGTCCCTCGATCTCGGCCTGACCAGCGAGGGCTTCGAGCGCATCACCGAGGGCCAGCCCCTCACCGCCGCGACGATGCGCTACTTCGTCGACCATTACGCCCCCGACCCGCGCGACCGCGCCGACTGGCGCGCCTCGCCGGCCCGGGCCGCCAGCCTCGCCGGCACGGCGCCGGCCCTGGTGCTGACCTGCGGCCACGACCCGCTCTGCGAGGAGGGCCGGGCCTACGCCCACCGCCTCGAGCGCGAGGGCGTGCCGGTCACCGCGCTCCACCTCTCCGACCAGACCCACGGCATCCTGACGATGAGCCGCGCGGTGCGGACCTCCGCGACGGTGCTGGCCTTCGTGGCGGAGGCCTTGCTCGAGCGCTGGAGCCTCGGCGCTCCGGAGGGCGGGCGCGGCGGTCGGTGACGGGTCACATCGGCCCGCGGCAGGGCTTATCGGGGTGGCGGGATCTCACGGACCGTGAACGGGTCGGGCGCGGTCCGTCGGGCACGCCACCGCCGGTTCCAGCGTGCCCCGGTAGGCGACGATCAGTCCGACGAGCGGCGCCCGGATCGTGACGTCGAAGGCGAACCGCCCGTCGATCTCCGTCTCGAAGGTCTCGCCCGTCGGCAACAGGGAGCGCGGCATCGGAATCCCGAGGATCGACCATCGCCGGGTGACGAAAACGAGCCGCTTCCCGTCGCGGACGAGGGCGATCGCCACGGCGACGACGCCGAACCGCTCGACCAGCAGGTACCGGTCCCGTCCCGTTCCGGCCGACTGCACCGACGCGAAGGTCTTTTCGCCGATGGTCCGCGTCCACCGCTCGCCCCCGTGCTCCGGCGAGACGATAACCGTGACTGGGGCGTTGCGTGCCGTATCCGGGAACCCGATCGTCGCGCAGAGGAGGCGGGCGACCAGGCCGGTTCCCCGCCGGACGCCCGCCGAGCCGGTCCAGCGACGGGATCCGGATCCCTCGTGGAACGCGCTGACCGGGGTGGGCAGCGTATCGAGGGCGGGCCCGAGAATGCCGCGATAGAGCGAGCCGCCGCCAGTGTCGTCCCGGAACCCGAAGACGATCGCGCGGCGCGCGAACGACGCCTCGTAATCCTCCAGTTCCAGGGCACGGACCGCCGAGCGGGCACCGGGTGCGGGCCGCTCCCCCCGCAGCCGCTTCCGGATCAGCGCCTCGATCGCCATCGAGGGGATCAGCGGGCCGTCGTCTCCCTCGGCCAGGAGATGCCAGCTGCGCACGACGTCGCGCCCGCCCAAGCGCCCGCGCACCGACACGACCATGCCGCCGCGATGCTCGCCGAACCGCAACCGGTTCAGCACCGCGTGAAAAAGCGGCGCGAAGGGCGTGAAGGCCGGCAGCCCGAACCGCGCCCGCGCCCTGGCCAGGAGGTTGAGCACCCGGTGCAACGCGTCCGGCACCGGCCCGGCCCCCATCCAGATGTCGGTCATCGCGGGATGCTCGGGCGGAAGCACCTGCAGGTCCGGCACGTCGACGAGGGAGAAGCGCAGGTTCCTCAGCGGCAGATATCCAGGCACCGCGACCGTGAAGCGGCGGCTCTCCGTCAGGCCCCGGGCCTCGACCGGCCGGCCGCCGCGCAGAAGCCGCACGGGACCGCCGGCACAGCCCGCCACGGCGCGCATGACGTTGAGACCGATCCCGGCATGGGGCGAGGGGGCGACGCCGCCCTCGACGGTCCGGATCTCCATGTCCGCCGCTACCTTGCGCAGGACGGCCGCGGTGAGCACCGGAAAGCTGCTGACGCCGGAGAGGATCGCGACGCCGGCCGCCCTCGCCTCCTCGTCGAACCGGGATACGCCGGCGACGAAATCCGCCCCGTCGGCGAAGTCGAGGTAGTCGACGCCCGCCGCGATGCAGGCTTCGATCACGCGGTACGGGTCGGCTCCGTACTCCTGGAACGGGCCCGAGGCATCCACCACCAGGTCCGGCTTCCGGGTGCGACAAGTCTCGGCGATGTCGGCCCGGTCGAGGACGAGGGGCTCGACCCGCGCCGCCCCGCGATGCGCGGCGCAGAAGGCCTGCGCCCGCGCGAGGCTTCGGCCGCAGATGATCAGGTCGAGGACGGACACGTCCTGCAGGAGCCGGACCAGCCTGCCGCCGAAGACGCCGTACCCGCCGAGGATCAGAACTCTCATTGACGGGTCTTCCCGGCTGGCGTGCGGATCCCGGAGCGGCTCCTACAGGATGCGGTCCCGGAAGCGCTCGGGAGCGATCCAGCAGGTCGCCCGCCGGCCGAACAGGCGGTAGCGGTTCCTCGCGACGAACCGGTAGACGGGATCGCGCAAGGCGGCCGGCACGATCCGGAAGACCCGCGCCAGGCTCCAGGGAAACCCGAGCGTCGCGTAGATGTGCAGGATTGCATCGCTGTCCCGGCGCATCCGGTCGCCTTCGACGACGAGCAGGGTCGCGGGATCGCTCGGGTCCATGCCGTGGCGACGGTAGAGGGAGCGCCCGACCTCGCCCTGCATCGCGGCGAGACGAAACCTCGCTGCGTGATCCCGCTCCAGCACGAACCGGGCATTGGCCGAGCACAGCACGCACTCGGCATCGAAGAGGATGATGGGACCGGGAGAAGCCGTCGCCGCGCGGGCCGTCGTCGTCATGCGCGGATCGTAGCCGCGCCTCCCCGCGCGAGGGAAGCCCGCGCGGCGATCCCGGCCGAGGCCTTGTGCCGACCGGCTCGGTTCGCTCAAGCCTCGCGGGGCGCGCGCTTCGGTGCGGGCTTGCGGCGGGGCTTGATCGCCGGCTCCACTGCCGCGGGCTCGGGCGCAGGCTCCGCCTCGGGCGCCTTCGCCTCGCGGGTGATCATCTCCACCATGCTCTGCGGCAGGCGGACGAAGTGGCCGGTGCCATGGCCCGACCGGTCGAGGATCTCGGCGAAGACCGGCCGGTGCGGCTCGTGCCCGGCCTCGCCCAACGCACAGGGACGGCGCGGCAGGGCGCTCAGCTTCGCGGCGAGTTCCTTCGGCACCAGTGCGTTCACGCCTCACCCTCCCGTCGGCCGGACAGAGCGGAGATCTAGGACCGGCAGGGTTAACGATCGGCTGCCACGCTCGCGGCCGCGCCCGTGAAGGCGGCGTAGGAGCGGCGCAGCAGGGCGCCGTCGAGGTCGCGGCCGATCAGCACTAGGCGGGTGCGGGCCTCGCCCTCGGGCCAGGCGGCGAGGTGGCGCGGCGGGTGGACGAGGTGCTGCACGCCCTGGATCACCACCGGGGTGGCAATACCCTCGATCGCCACCAGGCCTTTGAGGCGCAGGATCCGCGCGCCGTGCCGGTTGAGCAGCATGCCGAGCCAGAGCCCGAACCGGGTCCAGTCCACCGGCCCGCTCTCGATCAGCACCGCCCCGACCGGGCCGTGCGGCGCCGCAGGCACGTCGGCGCAGAGCCAGCGCCGGGCGGCGGGCTCCCCCGTCGGATCGTCGGTGAGGAGCGCGGCCTCCGGCGCGTCGTCGAGGGTGAGGTCGGTGACCGGCGCCACCGGGTTGAGGGCGGAGAGCCGCGCCCGCAGCTCGGCGGCGGCCTCGGGCGTCGCGAGGTCGGTCTTCGACAGGATGAGCCGGTCGGCGCAGGCCACTTGGCGCACCGCCTCCTCGTGCGCGTCGAGGGTGCGGGCGCCGTTGACCGCGTCGACCACCGTGACGATGCCGGCCACCCGGAAGGCGTGGCGCAGGACCGGGTCGGCCACCAGGGTGGCGATGGCGGGCCCCGGATCGGCGAGGCCGGTGGTCTCGATCACCACCCGGCGGAAACCCGGCACCAGGCCGCGGCCGCGGCGGTCGTGCAGGTCGACCAGTGCCGCCTTCAGGTCGCCCCTCATGCTGCAGCAGACGCAGCCGCCGCGCAGCAGCGCCACCTCGCCCTGCAGCGGCTCGATCAGGAGGTGGTCGAGCCCGACCTCGCCGAACTCGTTGATCAGCACCGCCGTGTCGCGCAGGGGCGGCCATCGGAGCAGGCGGGCGAGGAGCGCGGTCTTGCCGGCACCGAGGAAGCCGGTGAG
Organism: Methylobacterium nonmethylotrophicum; assembly: GCF_004745635.1. Taxonomy (GTDB): domain Bacteria; phylum Pseudomonadota; class Alphaproteobacteria; order Rhizobiales; family Beijerinckiaceae; genus Methylobacterium; species Methylobacterium nonmethylotrophicum. The sequence continues at coordinate 157,080 of NZ_SRLB01000016.1, forward strand.
CAGGGTGACGGGCGTTCCCGCGCCGGGGGTCACCGCGCCTCCAGGGCGGCGATCACCGCCGGGTCGAGGGGGTCGCAGGGCCGCCCGGCGAGGCGCTCCGCCGCCGGCCACAGCGCGCCGAGATGGTCGACCACCGCGCTCCGCCCGGTGCGGCCCGACAGGGTGTAGCGATCGGCCCAGGGCGCGAGGCGCAACCCGTAGAGACCGAGCACCCGGTTGGCGGCCTCGGCCCGGGCCCGCCGCTGCGCCTGAGGCGGGGCCGACCGGACGACGCCGTCGCTCCAGTGATCCGGCGCCCCGAAGGCGCCGCAGAGGCCGCACATTGGATCGGGATCCCGGGATCAGGATTCCGGCCGCGCCGTCCCCTCGAACGGGAAGCGGCGGGAAAAATCCTCGGCGATCGCCTCCATCGTCACGAAGCGCACGCCGTCATGGGCCTTGAAGTGCTGGAACAGGCGCTCGTGCATCTGCAGCACGTGCGGCTTGCCCGATACGTCCGGATGGATGGTGATCGGGAAGACGGCGTAGTCGTAATTTGCATAGACCCAGTCGAACTGGTCGCGCCACATCTGCTCGATGTCGCGCGGGTTGACGAAGCCGTGGCTGTTGGGCGCCGCCTTGACGAACATCATCGGGGGCAGGTCGTCGAGGGTCCAGGAGGCGGGGATCTCGATCAGCCGGGTCTCGGTGCCGTGCTCGAACGGGCGCATCCAGGCCGAGGGGTGCTGCGCGTAGTCGATCTTGGTCCAGGACTCCCCCACCCGCACGTAGTAGGGGTGATGATCGTTGTGCATCAGCGAATGGTCGTAGCGGATGCCCTTCTTCTGCAGGAGCTCGTTGGTCTTGGGCCCGAACTCCCACCAGGGCGCGACGTAGCCCCGCGGCGGCTTGCCGGCGAGGTCGCCGATGAGCGCGACGCACTTGTCGAAGATCGCCTCCTCCTGCTCGGGCGTCATCGCGATCGGGTTCTCGTGGCTGTAGCCGTGCATCCCGATCTCGTGGCCCTCCGCCGCCACGGCCTTCATCTCCTCGGGAAAGGTCTCGATCGAGTGGCCGGGGATGAACCAGGTCGTCTGGATGCCCCATCGGGAAAACATCCGCAGAAGCCGCGGCGCCCCGACCTTGCCGGCGAAGACGCCTCGGGAGATGTCGCAGGGACTGTCCTCGCCGCCATACGACCCGAGCCAGCCCGCCACCGCGTCGACGTCGACGCCGTAGGACACGAAGATCTCTTTCGCCACGATCCGCCTCCCCGCCTGCCCGATGCGCCATCTGACAACCGGCCAAACCCCGGGGTCAAGCGTCGGTCACGCTCCCGCCAGGCACCCGCCCACCCGACGAAACCGGTTGACCGGACCCTGCCAATTCCCTAGAGCGTTGGCCAGCCGGAGACGTGGCCGAGCGGCTGAAGGCACTCGTTTGCTAAATGAGCAAGCCCCGAAAGGGGCTTCGAGGGTTCGAATCCCTCCGTCTCCGCCATCCAGCCCTAATAAGCTATTGAAGCGGCAAGCGAAATTTTCTGAGTCGCGACTGCTGCCCCAACTTTTACCCCAACTCTGAACGCGGTTTGCGGCGAACGCTGGCGAATGCGCTCGAATTAGGTGCACCACCCTGACGCTGCCATCAGCCTCAAAAGGGACCCACTCACTCCATTTTGGATCGGGCGCTTAACACGCCGATTGGCATCCGACCGGCCTCCGGATCAAACGCAGGGCCAGTGAAGCAATCCGGCGGCGCCCGCCCGAGGCCGCCCGCACCCCGCAGGCAACGACCCTGGGCACGCACCGCGGCTACTGCATCGCGAGACAACATGCTCCCGTTCCCTGCCGCTATCCCCCGCGCGCTTCCGTGAATGCTCGCCGGGATCCGGAGATCCGGCGCGCGAAAACCTTGAGCAGACCATCGCCTCGTGGCGTGCATCCGTCTGTGCTGTCCGCATCGGACGGGACACGTCATGACCTCAGTTGAACGACGACATACGGTGGTAGCGTCAGATAGCGTAAGCGACCCCGCGGCTCAGGAAGCCCACCGGTTTGGGCGCACGAGACAGGTAGTACTCCTCCAGTTCGGCAAGCGTGAAGCCGGCGGCTCGAAACGAGGCGGCCACCGGACGGATGAGGTTGCAACCGACTGCCAACGGGCGCCAGAGCGGGTTTAGCCTGTGCTGCCAGCGGGCGACCCTCGCCTCGGTCGATAGCCCGTGCTCCAGGAACAGCGCCCGGCCACCGGGACGGAGGACACGACGCACTTCCGACAGGCATAGCATCGGATCGTGGACGGAGCAGAGTGCGTAGGTAATCACCGCGGTATCGACACAGCCGTTCTCCAGCGGCAGGCTCTCCGCCGGCGTGCACCGGATCTCGACTGGGAACGTAGCCGCGCGCCGTTGCGCCTCGCCGAGCTTGAGGAACGACTCGTTAGGGTCGACGCCGATCACGCGCGAGACCTGGGCAGGATCGTAGAAGGGCAGGTTCAGGCCTGGACCGAAGCCGATCTCCAGGACCGTGCCCGAGGCGCGCGGCACGATCTTCTCGCGCTCGGCGCTGATGTCGGCCATCGCACAGAGGCAGCGCACGAGGCGGGGACCGATGTGCCGCTCGTAGAAGCTCATCCGCTCCTCCTGCCGAGTTCGGCTGCGCCTGCAAGTCGTTCCAGCGCATGCAAGGGGCCTTGCTACAAGTACATGTTATACCCCAATCGATCGGTGATGGAGCGCACATCCACGAACCCGCGCGCAGCGGGCGCACTCCGGCATGGATCAAGCCTGCGCCAGCTTCCCGGTTGGCTGGCGCACTACAATGACCTTCACCCTCATCGCGCGCTGGGCTACCGCTCGCCGCGCGAGTTCATCGCCCGATCAATCCAGGAGGCCCTATCCGGTCTTTAGGTGGCTACATCAACCTGTCACAAGTGCTCGTGCTGCGTGCCCAGCGGGACTTGGTCGAGCGCGAGGCGCAATTTGGTCCGGGGTCTCGCGTGAGGTTGCAACCACACAGCGGGCGACAACTTTTTGGACGGTTAATCACGAAATTTCGGAATACGCGCGGAGAAATCAAAATGGGCGGTCTCGGTAGCGGCCGATCGGGCGGCAGACCAACGGTCGAAAGTTCGCTTCACCTCACCATGAGCACACTGCTTACGGGCCGGCGGGATCGTCACGAATGGGGCGGCTGCCTGGAGTACTCGCGCAGCTACGGCTCAACAGGCCGCGTCGAGTACGCCATCCGGCTCGATCCCGAGAAGCGGATTGGTCGGCTCGTGGTCCGGCATAGCCTGCCGCTACCTTGGGGCGGCGTCGATGCGGTCGAGCCCTATGGGATCGAGTTGGAGGCCACGCCGCAGCCGCTCGGAGGGCTACGGTGGTGGTTCGTGTGCCCCGTGTCACAGCGGCGCTGCCGCCGCCTGTTCCTACCTTACGGGGCTCGGAAGTTCGGTGCCCGGCAGGCGTATCAGCTCGGCTATGCGAGCCAGCGGATGAGCCCACGTGACAAAGGAATTGAACGAGTACGCAAGCTGCAGAAGCGTATCGGTGGGGGCGACAACATATTGGCGCCGATCCCACCAAAGCCGAAATGGATGCGCTGGCGGACCTATGACCGGCACGTCACTATGATCGAGGAGGCACATCGGCCGGTGCTGGCCGCGAGCATGGCCGCCATAGAGAGGCTTGGGAGGCCGCAACGGTAGGTCGAGATCCGAGCTTCGGCAGACTGACGAGTGCACCTCCGACTGCTTGATAAATAACTCAGAGGAGATCAAAGCGCGCGAGCGAGACGGTTGCCGAGCTACTCGGGATATGCGCCGGCGGCCATTGGCCTCGCTGCATCACTACCAGACAGCTGAGCATATCACGCCGGCGACAAGACGCCCCTTGGGCTCCGCCATCGGCTGGACTGATCCCGAACGGCTCAAAATGACCCCTTGCAGACCTTCAAGCCTGCGAGCCCAGAACTCCGCTTGGTGGGAAGAAGCGGACCTATGAGCGGCGGCCACGACATCAGCAGCTACGGGCATATTAGCGACCGACGGGTAGCAGGCATGTCAGTGCGGTTCACTACGTGGTGGAAGACTATGGGTCCGGCTCTCGACGCGCACCGGCCTCGCAACCGACCTCCACCGTTGCACCTTCCGCTGCGCGCCCCGGTCGAGTTCGATAATTCCATCGAGGGACACGACCGGCGCGCGGAACGCGCGATTAATCAGCGAGTACGTTCCCGCTGAACATGCCACCGCGGAAAACCGGTGCGCCCTGATCGGTCACGAAGAGGACGAGGTCGACGTCGGAGCCGGCCAGCACCCTCCCGCCGTCCCCCTTGAGGTACGCCGTATCACCCGCCCGCAGCGTCAAGCCGCCGACCTCGACGTCGCCGCCGAAGACGTGGAGCAGGCGAACCGCATCGGGCGCCGGAAGCGGCGGCAGGGACAACGCTGCCCTGGCCGCAACATGCGCGTCGGAGACCCATGCCTGGGCTCGGACCTCCAGCGGCGCGCCCTCGGGCCCGGCGATGAGGCGCCACTTGCCGTGGCTCAACACCTCCCCGAAGTCGTGGAACTGGACCTTGGGTCCGAGGTCGGCCGCCCGCGGCCGCAGGAAGATCTGCAGTGCCTCGACCGGGCCGTGGTCCAGCATGCGCTCCTCGTGCTGGAAGGTGTGGCCGGCGTTCATCATCATCAGGCGCGTCGCCGTGATCTCCTCCGCGTTTCCGACCGTGTCCCGGTGGAGCATCCGTCCGGCCCGGACGTAGGTCAGGATTTCGTCGTCGCGGTGCGGGTGCATCCCGATGACGTGCCCGGGCGCCACGGTGGCGCGGTCGATCCGGCCGATGGCGCCTAGGCCGCTATCTCCGCCGCCGAGGCTCAGCCCGGGACGGATGATCTCGACGGCGAAGCCACGGGTTGGGTCACCCATGCGGTCGCCGCGTCTGAGCTTGGTCACGTCCATGGTCGTCGTCCTTTCTCGGTGGGCATCTCCTCCATGGAACGTAGCGTCGTCGTACCAGGGACGGTATCGTCCGATCCGGGTAAGCTCCGTCCCGGGAAGCGGAACGCGATGGACGTGGACGACCTGAGGACCTTCGTGGAAGTCGCCGACGCGGGAGGGGTCTCGGCCGCCTCACGCCGCCTCAACTTGGCGAAGTCGATTGTCAGCCGGCGGCTTCTGCGGCTGGAGGCCGAGCTCGGCACCCAACTCCTCGCCCGTACTACCCGGGGCGCGGCCCTGACCGAGGCGGGCACGACGTTCCGGGAACATGCGGCACGGATCTGCACGGAGGTAGACGCCGCGCTGGAGGCGGTCGCGGTTGGCGGCGAGCTCCGCGGCCTCCTGCGGGTTGCCGTACCCTCCACGTTCGGCCCGACGCACTTCGCGCCGGCCATCGCGGAGCTGACCCGTCGCCATCCCCAACTGCATATCAACTGCCGCTACAGCGACCGCTACGTCGATCTCGTCACCGAGGGCTTCGATTGCGGCATCCGGGTCGGCTACCTGGCGGATTCGAACCTGGTCGCGCGCCGCATCGGATCCTTCTCCGTGCGGCTGTTCGCAAGCCCGGACTATGTCGCCACGTACGGCGCCCCCGAGACGCCCGAGGACGTGCCCGGCCATCCCGCCGTGATGATCGCGACGGAAACCTGGACGTTCAGCGCCGGGGGCAAGCCGTTCCCGGTCCGCCCGACGGGCCGCTTCCGGGCCGACAGCGCGGTGGCCATCGCGGAGGCGACGGCCGCGGGTGCGGGTATCGCCGCGCTGCCCGATGTCATCGCGGAACCCTACGTCGCAGCCGGGACCCTGATACCGGTCATGCCGCGCTATGCGCTTCCCTCCATCGGGATGTTCGTCGTGCGCCCACCGGGGCAGCACTCCTCGCGCAAGGTTCAGGCGCTCACCGACCTGCTGATCGAGCGGTTCGGCCGATAAGGCCCCCTTGCAGCGACAGGTGCCGCCCTGGCAAGCGTTCCGGCGGCGTTCCGGTTTCAGGGACGCAGAGTGCCGGAAGTGGCGGCTAGTGGCCCTTCTCATGGAACGGCATCTTCATCGTGCCGGGTGGCTCCGAAGCGGGACCATCCCCACCGAAGGAGAGCACCATGTCCTACGAGAGATTGACCGCCGAGAACGCCGCCGTCCTGTTCGTCGACCACCAGACCGGTCTTGCCAACGGCGTGCAGACCCAGACGCCCGCGGACTTCCTGAACAACGTGAAGGCGCTCGTCACCATCGCCCAGATCTACAAGCTGCCGGCCATCGTCACCACCAGCGCGGCCGACGGCCCGAACGGGCCGGTCTTGCCGGTCGTCGCCCAGGGCCTGCCCGACGCGACCGTCGTGCACCGGCCGGGCGAGATCAACGCCTTCGACAACGCCGACTTCGCCGCCGCCGTGAAGGCGACCGGTCGGAAGAAGCTCCTGATCGCCGGCATTTCGACGGAGGTTTGCGTGGCCTTCGCCGCGCTCGCGGCCCGCGAGGCGGGCTACGACGTCTACGCGGTGCTGGATGCATCGGGCACCTGGAGCAAGCTCGTCGAGGAAGCGGCCGTCGCCCGCATGGTGCAGGCAGGCGTCGTGCCGATCACCTGGGTCGCGGTCGGCGCCGAGCTTCTTGGCCACTGGCAATCGGCCACCGGCGAGGCGCACGCCAGGCTGATGGGCGACCACCTGCCCTTCGCCGGCAACATCTACGCGAGCTTTCTGGCCGCCAAAGGTCAGGCGTGACCCGTTTCGAGGGACCCGGCCGTGCATCCCGCACCGGCCGGGCCAGTCAGGATGGATTGTTCCGCTCGCGACAACAATGAACTGCGGAGGTCGAGCATTCTCCCGACCCCCTGATCGCGTCACCTTGCCAATGTGGTTCGGGCTTCACCCGGACAGAAAGCAGGGAACGCGGTCATGAAGCTCTACCATCATCCCCTCTCGGGCCACGCGCATCGGGCCCGCCTGTTCCTCTCGTTGCTCGGCGTGCCGCACGAGGCGATTGAGGTCGACCTCAAGGCAGGCGCCCACAAGCGGCCCGAGTTCCTTGCCCTCAATCCGTTCGGCCAGGTGCCGGTCCTCGACGACGACGGAACCGTCGTCTCCGACTCGAACGCCATCCTCGTCTACGTGGCGCGCAAGCTGGGGCGGACCGATTGGCTGCCGGAGAATGCCGAGGGTGAGGCCGCCGTGCAGCGTTGGCTGTCGGTGGCGGCCGGCGAACTGGCCTACGGCCCGGCCGCCGCGCGCCTCGTCACCGTTTTCGGTGCCAATTTCCGGCCCGAGGAGGTGATCGGGCGGGCGCACACGCTGCTGGGCCGCCTGGAGGCGCATCTGACGGGCCGGGAATGGCTGGTTGGCGAGCGGCCCACCGTCGCGGACGTGGCGCTCTACAGCTACCTGGCGCGTGCACCCGAGGGCAACGTCGACCTCTCAAGCTACGTCAACGTCAACGCCTTCCTCCGCCGCATCGAGGCCTTGCCGGGCTTCGTCCCCTTCGTCCAGACGCCGGCCGGCCTCACGGCCGCGGCGTGACCCCGCTTGTTCGGGCGCGCCGGTGCGCGCGCCCGACCGAACCGGACGGGAGAGTATCATGAGCGACGGTCCGACCATCACGAAGTCCTCGCCCTGGCATCCGGGCGAGAAGGCCATCCAGCAGCAGGTCGG